>NZ_CP045720.1:2400000-3600000 GCF_009646115.1 Pantoea eucalypti
CCGCAGATTCTGCTCCACCACCGGAACTCGCTCGCTGGATTCACGCAGCAGCTTGACCCACGGGCTGTTGATCCCTTCCCAGGCTTTTTGCCCTTCACTGTCAGTCAGCAACTTCGGCATCCCGTTGGCCGCAGATATGTAGACACTGCTTTCTCAGCATCTGACATTTTAAAAAGCAATGGGTTATCGTAATCATTATAAATTTCCAAATAAGCTTTTACTGAGTTGTGGATGTCATTGTGCTCAAGACTTTCATTCACTATTTTTTTTATTGTAAGTTCATACTTTTTAATAACATCATCAAGCTTATTTTTTCCATAATTGTTAGTTTCATGTTTTATTAATAATAAAGTATCATTCAGGATTTTTATAACTTCACTCTTTTTCATATTAAAACCTATGGCGTGTTAATTTTTTTAAAATTTAAAATCTAACTCTGTTCCCATTCTCGAGGAGGAATTATTTTTTCAGCTTAACCATTAAAGATTGCACCAGATTTTGTTACTTGAGGGGCAACTTAAGCAATCTACATTATTGTACCCTTAGGTACCAGTCTTGTATTTTTCGATTCAGGTAGCAACGCAGCATCAATTTTTGGTTGAATACGACCACCTGCACTTGATGTTGAGACGAATGAACCGCCCACATCAGCCCGTCCTCCATAAACACGGTATAAGACAATATATTATGTTGTAATAACAGTTTCGTAATCACTATTTGTAAATATAGCAGCGAGTGATTCTGCAAGGGGCCTTTTCTTAATTTCTTTATATTTTCCTTGAATTTTTTACAATTCAACCCCCACGGATCCACCAACCTCAGCGCATTCGGCGCATACTGGTAAAGGTTGATCCCGTCTGCCAGCCCTATCGGATCCTGCTGGGTAAACCGTCCGCTGTCCGGGTCATAATAACGAAACAGATTGTAGTGCAGTCCGGTTGATTGGGCCCCTGCTGTGCCTCACCCCAGGGGCCATCGCTGAAGCGATGTTCAAATTTGCTAAAGAAAGTCAGTCCCGGTCCGGGTACTGGCCCTGCATCCGCAGGTTCTGCTCCACCATCGGAAATCGCTCGCTTGATTCACGCAGCAGCTTGCCCCACGGGCTGTTATTTCCTTCCCAGGCTTTTTGCCCTTCACTGTCAGTCAGCAACTTCGGCATCCCGTTGGCCGCATTATGGAACCAGTAAATCTCCGGGCTTTCCACCCCATCAATACGCCCCAGGGGCTCATAGCTCTGGCTATCGCTGTACACATAGGTCAGCGGAGTGCCATCGTGGATCTCCTGCAGCAGGCGATAGCCTTCCCACACAAAGCGCGTCGTGATGGCGTTGTCAGACGGTCTTCCCAGTAACAGCGGCTGGCTGGTTTTACTGATGCGGCGTCCCAGCGGATCGTAGCGAAAACTCACCTTAGTGAGCGTCTTGTTAGGGTCGCGCGGCTCGCTGCTCACCTTCGTAAGACGATGCTTACCATTGTAACGGTAGTGCCAGCGGGTATGCCCTTCATCTCTCTCAGTGGTAAGGCCATGAATGTCATATTGCCAGCGAATACCGTGCAGTCCGGTGACACGGTTATGCACCACATGCGTTGCAGTATGACGATCCAGCTGGTTGCCTGCGCCATCCCAGCGCCACTGTTCATAACCCGGCTGCGCACCGTCCTGTGACAACAGCCGACCAGCGTTATCGTAGTTCTTTAATGTCTGGCTGAACGGATTATCGTCGCGCTCTTCACGGATCAGGTTGCTGCCATAATCGAAGTCGCGGCGACGGGACCAGACGCGCAGCGCATATAGGATAAGAGGTGAACGCTTAGCAGACGACCTTAGATATTACATAACGAAAAGATGAATAATATTGGCCTATCAATTTCACTGCGGCTTTAACATTTTATTTAGCATCCCAGCATGTGTTTTAATCTCGCCAAAAATGCTTTGCATGCGGATTCTTCATCGGCGTAGCATCTTTCGTCAGTACGATGACTTCTTTCACTATAAAATATCTTCCAAAGCAACCCTTCATAGATCAAACATAAAGATTCATTAGATATATATTCAATCGAATAGCTGTCCGCTGGAATATCCATAGATGATAACGTTTTGATTAATAACTTCTTATCCACATTGCCTTCCTGTTTTAACTTCTTTTAAATGTCCGGAATCAATTATAGACTTCATTGATTCTGGCAAAAGATATTGTACACCTAAACCAATCTCACCAAACCAGGGTGCTATTTTACTTTCTGGCTCTCGGGACATTATCCACACCCGCCATTACGCGTACAAATTCACTCTGCTGGATATAACACATCTGACTCCGCAACGTGTCCCAATGACGCTTCAATTCTTTTCCGCATCACTGTCCTCAGCAATAACACCGCGGCTTACAACCCCTGCCAGCCCACTGGCTTCGTCGCGGAGAATATTCATGGTGGTGTCCTGCCAGGCAGCAGGAAAAAGCGAAAAGGCGCCCTCATTGAATTTGTAATTCATATTGGTGGTCCGTTTTATTAATTTTTTATGCTGGGTGGAATCAGGCTATGGAATTCGCCATCAAAGTTATCGGCATTAGTGAGTAGCTATGTATTATCACGCGCAACTTTAATATCAAAAAGCTGATGTTTAATATGAGGATCGCCACCACAACTGCTGTCGTGATGATCTTCACGAACCGTGATGACAAAGAAACGTTTATTACTGCTATCGTCGGGATCGTACCGCAGGCAGTTATCATCGAGGCTGGTCAGGTGCCAGGTATGAATCGCTTCCGTGGCGGCAATGATAGCCTGGTCAGCGCTGATTTCGCTTTGCTCTGCACCCAGGTCTGTTTTCAACATGACGGAGCTGAACTCCCCCTGGTCAATCTGGAACATTAATTGTTTCCCGCCCGACGTGTGTACAAGCCAGTGCTGATTATCACTATTATCCTCTTTTCCTGGTCCATAGGCTTGTTGAACCTGTTCCGTGCTATCACCTACCCCAATATTCTGGGCCGTTGGCACGCTGGCACTTCTCAGAAGGATCTCAGCCAGAACCGTATGGCTGGCATCTCCAGCCGCCGCAGCGCTGAACGACTCAAAGCCGTCCTAGCTAAGCTGAAGATAGTTGTACTGCTGATTATTGATGGCCACTTTTCCGGCCAGAACTGAACTCAGGGCCTTGCCTGCGCGTACGAAATTTTCGTTGCTCCAGGTGTCACCTGAAGTGAAAACATAATCGTTCAGCAGAACGGAAAAATCGCCCTCGTAAAGAGCAGGAAGAGACGATTCAGTGCTGGATTCTGCACTTGCAATGCAGGATAAAAACAGGATAACAGGCACAAATATAAGACTGGCGAAAAAACGATTCATAATCATTGGATTTTATCAGAGCCAGGGGCTTAACATAATAAGTCACATTTATTCACTAATGCAGCGTAAAAAAATCACTAAATATTAAATATTTACATTTCAAAAATATTTGTTGGGTGGAGAGAAAATATCACCACCCCAAGAAAAATCACAGCATCAACCAAGGTTATTCATAGCATTTGAAAAGAAGTAATAATATCAAATGAGAATCATAAAAATCATCACTCCCACTTACCATCCTGCTGTGCGAGTGTTTTATTTCCCTGCATTACCTTCAGCACAAGCGGATTAAAGCTCACAATATAATCTACGGTACCATTTGTGAAAATCATTCCTTCCGCTTTTGTTGCATTAACAGGTTGCGTGGTTTTACCTTCAAGAGTAATTTGCTTCCCATCTTTATTTCTGAGCCCAAAGTATTTAATTTTATCACATACTGTATAAAACTCTCCGCAACCATTGACTAAGGTAATAGTGAAATCAGATGTTGAAAAAACTTTCATCTTCGATTTTAAATTTCTCTGATTAACTTCTTTATCGAGTGTATAAGTTTTTGGTGCATAAAACTCGCCATTCTCAGGGTCTTTGATTAATTTCCATAAAACTTTATTATCTTTAAATTCTAACTTTGCTTTACCCTTCACCCCGCCAAATGAAGAATCAAATTCAATCAAAGCATTTTTATCATTTGCAGTGCCTTTGATGTTGATGTCATTATCATCAGGGCAATCTATTTTGTTCCCGCCTCTGATAACATAACAATAACTACCCATTATGTTATTATTATTCTGTTTTAATTTTAATGTTAACGTTGAATATAACGACCCATTATCATTTTTTTCCTGCCCACTCCACTGGCCGGTAAAGTGTTCAGAAGCAAACAAGGATAATGAAGATGTTGACAATAAAACCGCAATGCTAAATCCAACTTTTTTCATTTAATTAACCTTGAAATTTCAGATGCTAATTAACCCTGTTCTTCCAGCTGTTGATATAAAGCTAATAAATAACTACAACTGAAAGCAGCAAGATTAATCAAACCATATTTATTTTTAATGATATTTTATTTACATGTGCTGTGAATAATCCCGTGCAATAGTGCGCATACATGAAACACCATCACGCAAAAATTTAACTACTCGGAAATATCCATCCACTTCCCGCCTTCAGACAGCACGATTTTATTATTAACGACAACCGTAAGATTACTCATTACATTGTTGATAATGTATGTTGCATCATTATTACGGAATTTATAACTCAGTACCGGGCAGAATGCTTGACCACAATCACTTTTCATGGCTTTGCCTTTTAATCTGACAAGTGCCCCATCCGATTTTCTTACACCCTCATAACTAACGTCATTACACTTCGAACCCACAGCGCAGAGTGACGTTATTCTTATTTTGAATTTTGCCGTCTCGAAAAATCCCTCACTATTACTTTGCATTTCTTTTTTGTTTTTTGCGCGAGTAACTGATTGTTCTTTATCAAAACGCTTTACCCAACTCGCAATATCTTCCTGCATTTTACTACTTGCACGATCATTGCTTACATAATGTATATTATTATCTTCAGGCAACATCCATGCAGCATAGACTTTACCGTCAGGCTGTATAACAAATGCTGAAGCCTGCACTAAATAAAGATCCTTTAACCAGCCCTCAACGAATATACCACCACTCTCTGTTTTGTGAGGCTCGCCAAAAACATCAAAATTCTGGCTGAAGTTAATGTACTCACTACCTAGCACAGACTTCAAACTGGAAACGACTTTCTGGTTATTAAAAACATTTGAAACACTATTCAGATTATTATACTGAGAATAAAGCGTCTGGGTATCCGATGCTGTTGCAACACCTATTGAGCAACCTGTAACAAAAACCAAAAAAAATAACCTAATAAATAAATTCATTGTATTCATCTGAAACCTTTAACAATTCTGCAGCTTCATTAGTATATCGTCTGGTCAGGCCATTTGAATGATTCTCAGACGCGAACAGGAATTCTATGGCTTTACTGATAGTCTGTTTATAACAAGATCCCTGTAAGCCCGCGCCCAGTTTCTAGCTATCCTCGTTCAGGTTTAAAACTAATCAGCCAGGATTATTGTAGTCAGGAGCTAAGCCCTTGTGCGTTTCAATCAGTCTGTTTTTTTTAACCCACCCCATAATTTGATCATCGTTGTTTGAGAGGTACATGACGCGGTAAAATCCATTCAGTTCAACGTAAGCATAAAGATGATCATTGGGTATAACAAAAATTCCTTTCAACAAACATTTTTCATCAGGCGCTGAATAAAACAGCAAATGCCCTTTCCCTCCAACTTTATATAAATTATCGGTATTATCAAGCTGAACCCCATTAGTAATACCTGACTTATCTAACTTTTCGCAAAAATCATTAGCTAAAACTGACAGGGGAAAAACAATCATCAACGCCGTTAAAATCTTATCATATAAGACCTCTACCTTTCATAATTCCGATAAGTTTTTTAGCATAATCTGGATCTGTTGCATAGCCTTTCTTTTGAAGCCCCTTCGCCCATTGTATAGGAGCTTAAGATTTAAAAAGACTGCTGCAACGCTTGTTGTCCATCAAAAATTGACCATGTTGCTCAATGCTCTCTTCAACCGACCTATAATTGGCAAAACTGTAAACGATCTTTACTTTTTTACCCTTGATAATTTCATGAGTAACAGTTTCAGAACCAAACAACTTTGATTCCAAAGGTATTGTTACTGCCAGTATTCCTTTTCTTAACAACAGGAACCAAATCCCCCAGCTTGACTCAAGGATTAACTGAGCCATAGTAACTTCGGCCGGGACGCCTGTTTTTTTCACTAACCTTAGCTCTGCGGGATAAACTTTATCAAAGAAAGCTTATTTATTCACGGGCAACGGACGCGCTTTGCGAGCAGGGCTTCTTGCTTCAGGTGCAGCGGACGACTTAGCCGCAGCAGAGACACCCGCCTTATCATCGAACCTCAGCGCGTCAATATTAAAGTAATAAGTTATGTACCTTTGAAATAGTCAACATATGTTAATTCTTAAAATCATTACCTGCATCATTACAATAGTCGTTAAAAAACATATATCATTACCGATTTATTGAATAGAAATATTATATCCCCTCTTATATATCACCTGACTTTTACCATTTTCATATTTATTAATAACTTGTCTCGGTTCTTTTTTCTCGTTATATTTGATATTATTTAAAGAGGCCATAACATTCTAACTACACCTAAATGTCATAATATTATTTATTAAGACTTTCATCATCAAACAAACCTACAAGATAAGACGCATATCGGGCAGGTTGTGTTTCCTTGTAAGTAAAAACAACTACTATGTTATGCAGCCCATTTGAGCATTTTGTTTTCAGCACTCTCAGTGGGCTATTTTTATATCTATATTCTTTAATTTCGCCTTCAATAAATTTCAGTCCTTTAATGCCGCCGACTATATGTGTTCTTTTTCTTTCGTCAAACACATCTAAACTTTCTGAGTTGTACAACCCAAAATAAACAATACTATCACAGCAAGGACATTTTACTTCCTTATCATTCTTCAACAAAGCATCTTCAAAACCATCATGAATTAATCTAATTTCACTCTGATAATTAACTATTTTCATAAACCCCTCAAAAAGCTGTTTTCAGCTAATTTATCAATATTAAAAAGGTCTCATGTTGAGTTGCTTAACCCGGCTGTACAAACCAAAGAATAGCTGACTCATTATCAACCGGCAATAGTTTCATTATTTCATAAGTCGAATAGATTTTTTTTAGCGTGCTACCCTCTCAAGAACAGCACCAGATCGCATTATTTTTTTCTCAAACAGCTCGTTCTGAAGATTTGTTCTTCCAGAGTTTAAAAACTGCCTAGAATGGTGTAGTTTTTCCATCCTGATAAAAGTGCAGAGTCTGATTTTTAAAATCTACTTTATTTTATCTAATAATCACTGAATCATTTTAGATTGCATTTTAAAGTAAACATGTAAACAAGTTGATTTTTTATAAGAAAAATATTGCATTTTTTAATATGCATCTTTCTTTAACTTACCCAACCTAACTATTTGTTATTATAATTTTGTTTTATAACCCTGCATCCCTGGTTATATATATACCATGGTTAAATGACCTTGTCTCATATGAAACTGACACGTTCCCCCAGGGAAAACCCCATCTAACGACTTCAGCTTTAATAAAATCAGGACTCCCTAGTTCAAGAGATGAGCCAAGCCATTTAGATAAGTCTCTTACTGATTCATTTAACATTTCAATGTCAGCTCGCCTATCCCAATCATTTAAAGAATGATAATATTCATTTCCTTTATCCACAAGTTGAACCATGAACGGTAAATTAAAAATTACTGGCCTTATATGAAGTTCAAACTCTTTATTATTGAAAATTATTGAGTCGATAAGATAATGATGAGGCATCAGGCTTTTTATAGAACCTGAACTTTGTAAGCTGTTGTAAAGCTCGCTTTTACAAAAAAGCTCTTCACTTATAATTTCCAAATATTTTTCATCTATGACTAATGTACCTGTAGTTGGTTCAAATTTTAACTTTTTCATATAGCAATAATCTTCCCTGGGATTATGAAATACCTAAATTTCTCTGGTACAAAGAACTGAAGCCCCCCACCATCACCATAAATTTTATTTACTACTGCTCTGCCATAGGCAACATTAATATCCTCGCTTACATAAAATGCTCTTAATTTTGTACGAATTGGCCAGCGTGGACCTAATTTAACTATCAAAGCCAAGTGATAACCTAACGGATTATTTCTGTATTGTCTAACAGTAGGGAATGTCACTACATATGCAGGTTTTTGGTCTGCGATAGGATAAATAGCATAGAGAATTGTACCTTTTAAAGCTTCCTGTTCTTGTAAACATCAATTTCTGGATAATCGGGATTTTTTGTTCTTTTGACTTCGTTACTTCTTTCGCAGGGTTTTTACACTTCATCACCCCCCACGGATCCACCCACCCTAACGCATCCGGCGCATACTGGTAGAGGTTGATCCCGCCCGACAGCCCTATCGGATCCTGCTGGGTGAACCGTCCGCTGTCCGGGTCTTAATAACGAAACAGATTGTCGTACCGTCCGGTTGATTTGGCCCCTGGGGCCATCGCTGAAGCGATGTTCAAATTTGCTCAGGCATATTTGTACCGGTCCAGGTACTGGCCCCGCATACGCAGGTTCTGCTGAACGACAGGCAAGCTGCTGACTGGACTCGCACAGCAGCTTGCCCCACGGGCTGTTAATGCCTTCCCAAGCTTTTTGCACTTCACCGTCAGTCAGCGGCTACGGCATTCCGTTGGCCGCATTATGGAACCAGTAAATCTCCGGGCTTTCAACACCATCAATACGGACCAGCGGCCCATAGCTCTGGCTGTCGTTGTGTACATAGGTCAGCGGAATACCGTCGTGGATTTCCTGCAGCAGGCGGTAACCTTTGCAGACAAAGCACATCGTTACGGCATTGCCAGACGGTCTCCCCTGTAACAGTTGCTGGCTGGTTTTACTGATGCGACATCCCAACGGATCGTAACGGAAACTCACCTTTGTGCGCGGCTTTTTACGGTCCCGCGGCTCGCTGATCACTTCCGTCAGGCGATGCTCACTATCGTAGCGATAACGCCAGTGGGTCTGACCGTCATCCTTCCCGGGTGTGATAACCATGGATATCATTTTTCCAGCGGATATAGTTCACGGCGGTTATGCATGATGTCTGAACCCGTATGGGGCAATCCAATGGGTTGCCTGCATTGTCCCGTCGCAACTGCTCAAAACCTGGCTGCACGTCATTATAAGGCAACAAACAACCTGCATTATCGTAGTTACATGATGTCTGCTGAAAAGATATCGTCGCACTCTTCAGGGTTGAGGTTGTTACCTAAATCGAAATCAAGCCAGGGAAACCTGAATATCGCAGAGCTATTCTCATCATCAATACTCACCAGGGAGTAACTTACATCTGGCTTTTAGTTTCAGGCCTAAGGTTTGAGAGAAAAGTGGATGGTATGACGAGAGTCGCGGAATGGATATTCCGCGATAACAGCACTACAGACCCGTATGGGTTATTTCATGCGACGCTGCCGGGCGACGCTGGCAAGGCGTTGTGTCCGGCAGTAAATGGCAAACAGGACGAAACCCTGCCCATTCAGTACCCAGCGAGCACCCACTAAAGCAGCGAGTGCCAGAATCAGCCACAGGCCCGAGTGGCTAGCAGTAACAACGCTGTAGCTCAGGAGTAAAACAGTCGATATAAGCAACATTGCACAGACGTAAGCCAGTCCCGCCACACCAGTTGTATGGCCCCGCGCAAGCAGGTAACTGGCCGTGAGTATCGCGCCAATAACAACAATTGAGGGAACAAAAAAACTCAACGCATGTATCTGTGGGCTCAGAGGAGGTAACGCGTGCAGAAATGTCAGCAGATTAAATGCAAATGCAACCAGCAGCAGCATCAGCACTATTGCAACGGGGAAGCCATTTTGCCGGGGCAGCGCCTCCGAAGGCTGTTTAAAATAGCGCTCAAGCTCTGAAGTAGATCGGGCAAGTATGGAATCATCCTGCCGTGCGATTGCCTGATCTATTTCGCGCCCCTGTTGCAGGAGTTCAGTGATATTACGTCCAATAAGCCATGATAAAAATTGCATTAAATTACCGCCAGTGACTGGATTGTTCCCACGATGTAGCGTCCGGTGCGCGGGACGTTACCTGGAGCAGCAATGATACCACTGACAGCACTGCCAGCCACAGCCGCTGCACTGGTGACGACCTGTGCGAGTTGCTGAACAAGTTCTTTTTGCACCGGCTCTACAGGGAAACGTTTTGGATAGAGTCCTGCACGGATGGCGGCTTTGAGCTCTTTATTAGTTATACCCGGGTTTTGTGCCTTGATGATTAATTCAGTAAGCCGCGCCCTGTCCTGCCTTGGATAGTTCCTGAGCCACTCCGTAGCTTTTAAAGAAGAGACCGATTTCATCGCTCGCCATGTTGCCAGGGCTTCTTTTAATGCACCGCCCACACTGGCAAGTGAAATAAGGTCAAGAGACGTTGAAGTGGCAACGTACCACTCCTGAGAGTCCAGCCACGCGACGTTTTCACCACCGTTTTCGACGAGATCATAAACCCGGTAGATACCATTAATACACTGCACACCTGTTGCCGCAGCACCGGCATAACCAATGGCGACAAGCACGCCGCTACTGCCAGCCGTTATCGGCGTTGCTGAAGCACCGATAACCGCCACGCCAGCGGTGATAATCATGGCACCACAGGAAAGAACGGTCGAGGCAATCTCCGTGCCCATTGAGGTCGCGCTGACTGCTTCACTCAGTGACTTGCCCGTATCAGACGCTGTGGCTTGCTTAGGCGTTTTGGTCACAATAAGATGTGTGACGATACCACTTTGGCCATTAGGATGACGCTGACCAGGCCGGACAAGATAACGCTGTGCGCCATCTGCATAGATGATGCCAGCCTGATAAAACTCCCGGGTACAATCCATTGCTGCACCCAGCGCTTTGAAATCAAAATCAGGTGCCCCATAACCGGTTAGTCTCGCGATGTCATAACCCGGTAAGTTATTTTCGGGATTCATTCCTGGCAGGTTCATTTTATCTCCTTATAGGCTCAACAGGGTAAAAAGAGAGTTTTTTAGATATTGAAATGCGAAATGGAAAAACCATTGTTACCGCACCAAAACTTCATATCATTATGCAGGTGATATAATAACAAGCTTACCTTTTTTGATTGCACAAAAAAACAGCCATTCCATTACTCAACTTTGACTCAAAAGCCCTAATAGAGGACTTGCATTCCATATAAAGAAAATATTTTAAAAATAATCATCATCTAAACATGGCAATTAAATACCCACTGTAAAGCGAAGCACAACTCGACATTCACTTGAATTAATTCAAGCATCACTGCCAAAAATTAAATAACTGCTTCCAGATTTCCATCTCCTCATCTGTAGGAAGACTAAAATCACCTATAACCTTACGATAATTCATAAAACAAACATCTATAGCCCGTATTGAAACTGTTTTATTTTTACGACTACCATCAATGATAGCGTTCATCTCCTCACGATACTCTTCATTTTTAATCCTTTTTTGGAAAAATGTTTCAAGAAAATCTAAAACCTCACTGTAGGAAAAAAATCTATCATTCTCTCTCCGGTAAAATATCGATTTTATCGAACTCTATTGCCCTATAACCAGCATACATCTGTTGGATATTTACAGCACCATATCATGGATGCTGATCATACTGTAGTAAACAATGGATGTAAGATTATTTATAATTATATTTAATTTAAGAATAACAATTTCCAATCTAATTAGAATAAAGTGACAACTATCACATTCTAGTCAGTAAAAAGAAACAAAGCCAATAAAACTTAGTTAAAGCACTCTCTTATTTTACTAAGTATACAACAATATAAAAAGGTATAAGCGCAACCACAGGATTCGCCCACCTCTTTTCATTAAGGCAAAGCCATTAATACTAAAGCAAGAATTAGTTGCTATCCAAATATGCATCGACAGACTTTTCAATTTTGCTCATTACATCCGTTATTGCATGGAGGTAATCGTTATACATCTCAGCATAGCGACGCGGAAAACCTCTTAAAGGATTATTCATAATACTGTTATTCATAACTTTAACTTTAAGCAACTTCAACTCATCAATAAATACTATTAACCTCCCTTTATTTTCGCCATTCATAACTCCTTCTATGTAAGAAGATGTCTTATCTATTTCAACCAATAGTTGTTGCTTGTTCATAGTTAATTTCTCAATTATAAAAATCTAACATCAGTTATCCAACTGACAGGATATCCGTGCGGAAGCAGTATCTGGTCCACCCCACCCTCAAGAACTGCACCAGATTTCATAATCTGCTTCTCAACTTTCCCAATCTGAAGAATCGTTCCTTTCGGGATTTTTAAAGTTGCCTCGAATTGTCTGGTATTTTTCCATTCCGGTAAAAGTGCAGCATCTATTTTCGCCTGAATTTTATTCAGCGCCGGAGATGTACCAACAAATGAGCCATCTATTTTCGCATTACCACCAAAAACGCGATACAAGGTCACATCCTCAGTTGTTAAAACTGTTTTATATTCTCCATCTTTGAAAGAATCCCTTATCCAATCAGGTAATTCTGCCTTATCAATTTCTTTATACTTTCCTTTAAGACTACACCTACTCAAACCCCAAGGATCCACCCATCCCAGCGCATTCGGCGCATACTGGTAAAGGTTAATCCCGCCCGCCAGCCCTATCGGGTCCTGCTGGGTGAACCGTCCGCTGTCCGGGTCATAATAACGAAACAGATTGTAGTGCAGTCCGGTTAATTCGGCACCTGCGGTGCCTCACCCCCCAGGGGCCATCGCTGAAGCGATGTTCAAATTTGCTTAAGCAAATTAGTCCAGGTACTGGCCCTGCATACGCAGGTTCTGCTGAACAACTGGCATCCGCTGGCTGGACTCGCGCAGCAGTTTGCCCCACGGGCTGTTGATGCCTTCCCAGGCTTTTTGACCTTCACGGTCAGTCAGCAGCTCCGGCATCCAGTTGGCCGCATTATGGAATCAGTAAATCTCCGGGCTTTCCACTCCATCCATTTGCGCCAGCGGCTCATAGCTCTGGCTGTCGCTGTAAACGTAGGTCAGCGGAAAGCCGTCGGAGATTTCCTACAGCAGGTGAGAACCATCTAGCATAAAGCACGGGATTATGTAGCTGCCCGAAGGTATTTTCTAAATCAAATTTAGGTTGTTTTACTTATGCGACAACAGAGCTGATCTGTAGCAATAAAACCAGCGGTTAAAACCATTAATATTTTCAGATGGAGCAGTAATGAAAACCTTATTGCCAGCGGCTACAACTCCATTCTGAGTCACGTTTAACCTTCAAATATTAGTGCATCATCATGATGATTTTACACAAATATTTTACATTGAAATATAAGCAAGACATGAAGATTTAAATTAAGCTCCATTTAATGTATATCCCGCATTCAAATGCGTTTGTATCTGACTGCACTGTTATTTCTCCCCATGTAAAACTCCAAACATGACCATAAGGAGGGTTTTCTATTGTACCTTTATAATTACTAGGGTATCTATTTAGCACCCATGCAAACAATCTACTCTCTTCTCCCTTTAAAATATTTAAGTTTGCTCTTTTTTCCCAATCATTCATATTCTTAAAAAATTCACCAGTTTTGCTGGTAAGAAAAACACTACCCTTAATTGAAAAAACGGATGGTCTGAACTCCACAAAAAATGGTTCATTATGCCAAAGGACATCTTTTGAAAAAAAATAATATTTCCCAAAAGGTGTCAAATCATCAGCACATTTAAAAAATGAAGAATTAGTAAAGGCACTGTAAGAGGAAAGATCTATTTCATTTCCATCAATAAGTAAAGCTCCATTTGACTCGTCTAAATTCATTTTTTTCATATGTCAATTACTTTCCCAGGTTTCAGTTTAAGTCGGGCTTCTTCCGGAATATAGAACTGCAGCCCCCCTCCCTTACCATGTTGAGGATTAGCTTCAGCACGTCCTCTGGCTACATATATATCTTCTGTAACAAAATATGCTCTTACCTTTGAACGCATTGGATATTTTGGGTCCAATTTAACCTGCAAAGCCTCATGATAGCCAAGTGGATTACCTTTATATTGTCTGACAGTAGGATGACTCACAGTATAAGCAGGTAACTGATCTCCATTCGGATGAAGCGCATAAAGTATCGTCCCTTTTTTTATAACTGTATTCTCATAAACATCTATGAATGGATAGTTATCGTTATGTGGCCCCTGCCACTTAGTTGCTTCTTTCGCAGGGTCTTTACACTTCATCAACCCCCAAGGATCCACCCACCCCAGCGCATTCGGCGCATACTGGTAAAGGTTAATCCCGCCCGCCAGCCCTATCGGGTCCTGCTGGGTGAACCGTCCGCTGTCCGGGTCATAATAACGAAACAGATTGTAGTGCAGTCCGGTTAATTCGGCACCTGCGGTGCCTCACCCCCCAGGGGCCATCGCTGAAGCGATGTTCAAATTTGCTTAAGCAAATTAGTCCCGGTCCAGGTACTGGCCCTGCATACGCAGGTTCTGATCGTAGCCCGGCATCCGCTGGCTGGACTAGCGCAGCAGCTTGCCCCACGGGCTGTTGATGCCTTCCCAGGCTTTTTGTCCTTTTACTGTTAGTCAGCAGCTCCGGCATTCCGTTGGCCGCATTATGGAACCAGTAAATCTCCAGGCTTTCCACGCCATCAATACGGGCCAGCGGTTCATAGCTCTGGCTGTCGCTGTATACATAGGTCAGCAAAGTGCCGTCGTGAATTTCCTGCAGCAGGCGGTAGCCTTCCCACACGAAGCGCGTCGTGACGGCGTTGCCAGACGGTCTTCCCTGTAATAGTTGCTGGCTGGTTTTACTGATACGACGCCCAAGCGGATCGTATCGAAAACTCACCTTAGTGCGCGGCTTATTACGGTCCCGTGGCTCGCTGATGACGTCCGTCAGGCGATGCTCACCCTCGTAACGGAAGTGCCAGTGGGTCTGACCGTCATCCTTCCCGGGTGTGATAACCATGGATATCATTTTTCCAGCGGATATAGTTCACGGCGGTTATGCATGATGTCTGAACCCGTATGGGGCAATCCAATGGGTTGCCTGCATTGTCCCGTCGCAACTGCTCAAAACCTGGCTGCACGTCATTATAAGGCAACAAACAACCTGCATTATCGTAGTTACATGATGTCTGCTGAAAAGATATCGTCGCACTCTTCAGGGTTGAGGTTGTTACCTAAATCGAAATCAAGCCAGGGAAACCTGAATATCGCAGAGCTATTCTCATCATCAATACTCACCAGGGAGTAACTTACATCTGGCTTTTAGTTTCAGGCCTAAGGTTTGAGAGAAAAGTGGATGGTATGACGAGAGTCGCGGAATGGATATTCCGCGATAACAGCACTACAGACCCGTATGGGTTATTTCATGCGACGCTGCCGGGCGACGCTGGCAAGGCGTTGTGTCCGGCAGTAAATGGCAAACAGGACGAAACCCTGCCCATTCAGTACCCAGCGAGCACCCACTAAAGCAGCGAGTGCCAGAATCAGCCACAGGCCCGAGTGGCTAGCAGTAACAACGCTGTAGCTCAGGAGTAAAACAGTCGATATAAGCAATATTGCACAGACATAAGCCAGTCCCGCCACACCCGCTGTATGGCCTCGCGCAAGCAGGTAACTGGACGTGAGTATCGCGCCAATAACAACAATTGAGGGAACAAAAAAACTCAACGCGTGTATCTGTGGACTCAGAGGAGGTAAAGCGTGCAGAAATGTCAGCAGATTAAATGCAAATGCAACCAGTAACAGCATCAGCACAATTGCAACGGGGAAGCCATTTTGCCGGGGCAGCGCCTCAGAAGGCTGCTTAAAATAGCGCTCAAGCTCTGAAGTAGATCGGGCAAGTATGGAATCATCCTGCCGTGCGATTGCCTGATCTATTTCGCGCCCCTGTTGCAGGAGTTCAGTGATATTACGTCCAATAAGCCATGATAAAAATTGCATTAAATTACCGCCAGTGACTGGATTGTTCCCACGATGTAGCGTCCGGTGCGCGGGACGTTACCTGGAGCAGCAATGATACCACTGACAGCACTGCCAGCCACAGCCGCTGCACTGGTGACGACCTGTGCGAGTTGCTTAACAAGTTCTTTTTGCACCGGCTCTACAGGGAAACGTTTTGGATAAAGTCCTGCACGGATGGCGGCTTTGAGCTCTTTATTAGTTATACCCGGGTTTTGTGCCTTGATGATTAATTCAGTAAGCCGCGCCCTGTCCTGCCTTGGATAGTTCCTGAGCCACTCCGTAGCTTTTAAAGAAGAGACCGATTTCATCGCTCGCCATGTTGCGAGAGCTTCTTTTAATGCACCGCCCACACTGGCAAGTGAAATAAGGTCAAGAGACGTTGAAGTGGCAACGTACCAATCCTGAGAGTCCAGCCACGCTACGTTTTGACCACCGTTTTCGACGAGATCATAAACCTGGTAGATACCATTGACACATTGCAGGTATGTTGCGGATTTTGTTACTCAGACTTTTACTTTCTTGAAAAAATATTATGAATATAAGTCATTGGATATGATAAACCCCGAAAAGATCGCTTATTATAAACAGTATTTAATAATTTCAAATATCAGGATGCTTATTATTAATACCCAAAACTTCACGCCCCCAACGTAACTCCTCTTCTGTTTTTTTTCTTAATTCTAAAACCACATACCCTAATAGGTCTTGTAACTTATTGTTAAAGTACAATTTGAAAAAATACCTCCGATTTTTTATGTTAACAAGGAAAACTACATCATCATGATTTTCCTTCAACCCAATAATTAAGTTTTCTAAACCTATCGCATTTAGCCCTGAACGTTTAGCATTCTCATAATGAACTTTCATCAAACGCAATTCATTTTCTCTACTGCATTCAAAAGCAGCAATTTTATTATTACCGTTCTCGTTCAATAAATGCTTATAAACCTCAGGGAAATGCTTATCAATTAGCTTAGACACTTTTAAGTCAATCATGGTAAAAACACCTCCACATCGCCAAACCGAACTCCTTTCATTAATATCTCACGTTCCATCCATTCATCAAAAGAATATTCCCACGACCAAGCATCACTTGGTTTAGGCGCGCCCGTTTTCACTCTGAGCACAACACCGTCTGCTCCGGCAAATCCTCGCGCTACAGCAGGATCATCAGTCCAGGAAGTGTATGGACTATTTCCAGACACACCACCAAAGTTATGCTCTTCCGGAGATATTTTAGAAGACACATTACCCGGTACAACTTTTCCATTCAAAGCATTATCCCATTCAGGATGACCTTTATGTATCCCTCTATAATTATATTGTCCTTGTTCAGCCTCAGGTAACCGCTTGGTTGGTTTAACACTACACCTACTTAACCCCCAAGGATCCACCCACCCTAACGCATTCGGCGCATACTGGTAAAGGTTGATCCCGCCCGCCAGCCCTATCGGATCCTGCTGGGTGAACCGTCCGCTGTCCGGGTCATAATAACGAAACAGATTGTAGTGCAGTCCGGTTTCCCGGTCCAGGTACTGGCCCTGCATACGCAGGTTCTGATCGTAGCCCGGCATCCGCTGGCTGGACTCGCGCAGCAGCTTGCCCCACGGGCTGTTGATCCCTTCCCACGCTTTTTGCCCTTCCCTGTCGGTCAGCAGCTCCGGCATCCCGTTGGCCGCATTATGGAACCAGTAAATCTCCGGGCTTTCAACACCATCAATACGGGCCAGCGGTTCATAGCTCTGGCTGTCGCTGTAAACGTAGGTCAGCGGAATGCCGTCGTGGATCTCCTGCAGCAGGCGGTAACCTTCCCACACAAAGCGCGTCGTGACGGCGTTGCCAGACGGTCTTCCCTGTAACAGCGGCTGGCTGGTTTTACTGATGCGGCGTCCCAGCGGATCGTAGCGAAAACTCACCTTAGTGCGCGGCTTATTACGGTCCCGTGGCTCGCTGATGACGTCCGTCAGGCGATGCTCACCATCGTAGCGATATCGCCAGCGGGTCTGACCATCATCCTTCTCAGTGGTACGGCCATGAATGTCATATTGCCAGCGGATACCGTTCAGTTCTGTGACACGGTTATGCATCACGTGCGCGGCACTATGGCGATCCAGCGGGTTGCCTGCGCCATCCCAGCGCCACTGTTCATTGCCCGGCTGTGCGCCGTCCTGGGACAACAGCCGGCCGGCGTTATCGTAGTTCCATAACGTCTGGCTGAACGGATTATCGTCACGCTCTTCACGGATCAGGTTGTTGCCGTAATCGAAGTCGCGGCGACGGGACCAGACGCGCGGCGCAGGACGCTGCGCGTCTCCCCTGAACACGTCACGGCGGCGCAGTCTGCCTGACCGATCATATTCACTGCGCATGGTCAGGCCGCCCTGTGTCCGGCTCAGTTCCCGATGCAGCGTGTCACGAGTAAACTCGGTGACCGGCAGGTTGTCTAACGCGATGCTCAGTAAATGACCGCTGCCATAATAAAGCTGCCTGAGATTGCGACCATCCGGCAGTGTTAAGGCTGTGCAGTTACCCAGCGCGTCATACTCCCACGCCAGTTTGCCCTGCTCTCCCTGTTCAGCAACGATGCGGCCCAGCGCATCATATTTAAATGTGATCTCCTGCTCGGCCTGCTGGCTCCACTCCGCGTCAGACAGCGGCAGATGCTGCGACACTTTACCCAGCTGACCGCCGCCACTGTAGTGATAGCGCGTCTGGCCTTCCGGCGTGGTCCGCGCCAGCAGTTGTCCCGCACGGCTCCAGTGGTAGCGATGGGTGATGGACTGAGGGTGCCCGGCGGCAAAGGTACGTGATACCGTGCGGCCCGCTGCGTCATAATCATATCGCGTGGCAACGCCATCCAGCCCGACCTGAGCCAGCAACAGAGAATCCGCGCCCCACTCGAACTGATACTGCTCGCCGTTCTCGTTTTGCAGCGCCGTCAATCGGCCACGGCTGTCCCAGCTTCGCTGAACCGTCTCACCCTCTGCATTGCGGCTGGCGATCAGTCGCCCGACGTTGTCGTAACGGAATTCACTGCGCTTGCCATCAGCCGATTCATAGGCCAGCGGCAGTCCACTTTCACTCCAGTGCAACCGCTCTTCCCATCCTTCTGCGCGTTCCAGCTGAAGAGGACGGCCTGCTGCGTCATAGTGATAACGGGTTTCTTCACCATCCGGCGCGATGACAGAGCTGAGCCATCCCAGGGGATGATAACGGTAGCGCGTGGTCAATCCTGAACAGTCGGTTTCACGGATAACCTGGCCGGCATCGTTAAACTCCCGGCGGTAGCTGTTACCCGCTGCGTCGATCTCCTCGACAACCAGTCCGAATTCATCCCGTTTATAGAGCGTGCTTTGCCCGAGCGCATCAACAACGCGCTCAAGGCCATGATGGGGATCGTAATAGTACTTCGTGGTGGAACCGTCTGCTCCGGCAACCACTGTCGGCAGCGAACGGTGGGACAGCCATTGCACAGCCTGCACACCGCCGTCAGCATCTTTCTCTTCAATGCGGTTGCCCAGATCGTCATAGGTGAAACTCACCGCGTTGCCCAGCGGATCGATGCGGCGCGTCAGGAGTTCGTTTTCATCCCACTCATAACGCCACTTCTCGCCCCGCTCGTCGATAAAACAGGTGATGAGGCCCGCAGCATTCCAGTGATGTTCGCGCTGCTGACAGTCATAGGTTGAAACCCGCGTGATGCCCGCCTCAAGGTCGTAATGCATGTGGCAGCCATCACCGGTATTGGTGCGGTTCTCAACCACGCGCCAGTGATCCAGCTTCTGCCAGCGATATTCGCTTTCCAGCCCGCCGGGCAGCTGATGCCAGACCATTAACCCGTCGTCGTTGTAACGGAAGCGCCGCGACACAACGCCAGCGGCATCAGTGACGCTGGCAAGCTGGCCCTGTTCAGTGTATGTCCAGCGCGTCAGGGACCAGTGCTGATTGCCATCAAAATGGCTGGCTGATGTCGGGCGCCGCGCGTGCTGTTTGTCGTCGTAGTGCAGCGTAACGTCAATCGCCAGCGGCGCGTCATGAATACGCACCAGACGAGCCTGTTCATCCCACCCCATCTCCAGGGCGTTGCCGTACTCATCACTCAGTGAAGCCAGACGCAGCACCTGCGGGTCAGCAGCCGTGCGCCGGTACAGACGCCAGACCGCACCGTCGTCATCGGCAATGGCGATATCGCCAGAATCATTGCGCCGCACCATCAACCCTTCGCTGATGCTGTAGAGCACCTCTTTTTCACCAGGAACGTCAAAGCTCAGCTCGCGCCCGTTGTCATCAAACCAGGTCGCCCGATTCCCTTCCAGCGTCAGGTAACTGTCAAACACCGTGGCCCAGCCCTGACCGAACAGGCCGGCGCGCAGGGCATGTTTTTGAGGATCTGACTGGGGCGACCACGGATCAGAGAAAGGCCGATCATCATCACAGCCAGGCCCGGCACCTTGCCGCTTTTGATCTCTCTGACCGTGACCGTTTCACCACCAATGATGACATTGGGGGAGACGTCGTCACTCACGGTGGCATCACAGGTGGTTTTATCCTTTGCGCGCACCGCAGGCTGGCCATTGATAAAGACACTTTTCGATCCCTGCGCCAGATATTGCGGTCCACTGTGTTTTTCACAGGCCACTTTGTCCTGCTCCAGCGGAGAGGTACCCGCATCGGCGGAGGCGACCGTAGGTTGCCACATTGCACTGCCAAACTGGCCCACCGCAGAGAGCAGCATGCCGCCGTAGTCGGCAAAGCTCTTCGGCGATTGCGGTTCCGGTGGCGGTGTCTCACCGGGCGTGAGCATCCCGGCCGCACGCACGGCTAAAAGACCATTTACGTAGACGTTGTCTGAACCGCTGGATATCACTCCGGCGGGTGACGGCGGGAATATCATGTTTCCCAGCCCATCGGCCGCTTTGCTGATCTCCTGTGACAGACCCACGGCATTGGCCAGTATACCGCCAAGAATACCGCTGAGCAGGCAACTGTTACCCACGGCAGCGACACTCGCCGCTGCCGCCCCTGTACCCAGCAGTGGCGCTGCCGAGACGATAGCAGCACCCACTGCGGCACCAATGACGGCATACGCCGCACCTTCTGCCACAATGCTGGTGATATCAGCAAAAATGCTGGAGTGAATGATCTCATCGCCCACGCGGGCCGCAGGATTATCCATAAGTTATGCTTTCCGTGGCGTGTTCAGAGTCAGGCTTTGTTTAAAAGCACTCCAGCGCTGTCCGTCTTCTTCATTGAATGGACGCATCGCGGAGAGCGTAAAAATCATTAAGGTGTTCGAGTCCGGCACCTGCGTAGCCAGCTGTTTCTGCCACACGGCCTGCCCATTACGGTCAAACATAGTTTCAACTTCAATTGCGTGTAAGGTGTTATCTACACCCGCCATCACGCGTACAAACTCACTCTGCTGGATGTGACCCATCTGACTCCGCAACGTGTCCCACTGACGCTGGAATTCTTTTTCCGCATCACTGCCCTCAGAAATAACACCACGGCTTACAACCCATGCCAGCCCACTGGCTTCGTCGCGGAGAATATTCATGGTGGTGTCCTGCCAGACAGCAGGAAAAAGCGCAAAGGCGCCCTCATTGAATTGGTAATTCATAATAGATTTCCATATGGGGAAAGTAAAAACGGGATGTTATTAACAGCAGAGGAATTAACTATTTATTTTCATCATAATTGGGTGCGATACCAGTATGTGTTTCAACTAATCTGAATTTCTCGACCCAGCCATTAACCTGGTTTCCGTCATTGGCCACATACATTACGCTGTAATACTTTCCATATTCGACGTAAGCATATAATTCATTGCCAGGCACCACAAAAACATCTTTTTCTGCACAACGGCTATCAGGCGCAGAATAAAACTGCAGCCGTCCTGACCCGCCAACCTTGTAGACATTATCTGTATTGTCGAAACGCACGCCTTTTGCGTTGGCAGAATCACTCAACATCGGGCATGCGTTATTGGCAAGCACGGTCAGAGGCAATGAAAAAACTATTAAAGGTAAAAATTTAACCATAACTACTCTGTCATTTTTAACAATAATGATCACATCAGAGATATAACATAATTCAATTCCGCGCAACATATCACGCAGAACCCCTTTCAATCATCCGTATTAATCGTCATCATAATATGACTGACTTTTTTATGCTCTAACTGAAATGACATGCGTTTGTGATCAGCGTCATAATATAACCAGTGTTGATTATCACTGTCATCCACTGTGCCCTGACCATATTTACTAACCAGCACATCCTGGCTATCGCCAGGTCCTACGCCTCTTGCTGTTTTGATCGCAGGCGTGTTGATGGTGATCTGTGCAATAAGATAGCTGTCGATATCACGCTGCTCTTTTTGCCAGAACAGGTTTGCAGTGTAGATTTCAAAACCATCATATTTGTGCTGGTAGTACTTATAGCTGATGTCACCGGCAGGCACATCGCCAACAAAGTTTTCACTAATCTGCGCGCCCACCTGCTTCTGAGTTTCATCGCTCCATTTATCACCTAATGTAAAAGGATGATTATTGATTTTCACGCTAAAGTCAGCGGCTGTTAAGGCTGCAGGGACTGTGAGGCTTGTCGCCGCAGTAGCCAGATTTACCTGAACGGCAGGGAACAGCAGCGCAAACGACAACACTGCCTTTCTCATAGAAAAAATCATTTTTATCAGTCCCTTATTTAAACTCAGGTATGTCATAAGAAAGATTCGCATTCGGAAAACTGTCGAACATTTTCTTCATGCTGGTTGTCTGAGCAGTAGCCCAGTTAACATCTGTCGCATACTGATGTGTACCCGGCGAGGCCGGATTCCAGCGCATTTTATACAAAGTATTCTGACCAGAGCCAACAAACTTATCAGATATCCATTTAGCGCCGCCGTCAATCGCCTTTTCCGGCGTTGTCCAGCCCTGCTTATAGGCATAGTTAGCACCGGTTTTTACCGCATTGCCATCAAGCGCGCCGATACCGTACATATTGTAAACTTTGGTTCCATTAACCATGACACCTTTAGCTAACTCACTGGTGCCATTTCCCGTCTCCAGCGCGGAATGCGCGGCCAGGTATGCCTCATTGACATTATATTTTTAGCTGCATCCAGGTAAGTTTGTTCCTGACCGGACAGCGTGCCTTTATCTTTAAGGAAAGTGCTCATATCCTCTTTGCTAATCCCGGCTGAGGAGGAAAGATCCACAAACTGATATTTGTCTTTGCCTTCCATGTGGTTGGCAGGATCGACATATTTTTTAATATCATCCTCGGTTGCGTTTACAAAGCCTTTTTTGGTTTTATCCCATTTCACTGGCGTGGCTTTAAGTCCTTTTTGCTTTTTGACCATTTCATCTACCGAGTAGTCATATTTGCTCTTCTTATCGCCAGAAGCAGAATTGGCCAACGGTGCAGCCGCCCCTTTCGCCGGTGCCGCCGCAGCCTTTGGTGCAGCGGGCGCGGCCTGGCCTTTTTGCTTCGGCGGGAACAGGTTCTCCACCGCCTGGCTGATGTTCTGTTTATGACTGGAGCCCGGTGCGCTAGTGCCTGGCTTCGCACCATCTGTGTTCAGGTTCAGTTTGCCGCCAGAGGTGGTGATGTGACCATCGCCCTGCACGAAAATATTGAAGCCTTTACCCACAATATTAATCTGGCCATTCGCATTGAGTTCGATAGCGCTCTCTCCGCATTCAAGGCGAAGTTTAGTGCCCGAACCCACAACATAGGTATCGACTACCGCATCAAGCTTGCCTTTACCGGTCAGCCGCTCTTCGCCCCCTTTTACGCCGTGGACGCGATTGGTTTCGACCCGATACAACTCATTGCCGCCCGCATAATGGCTGTGATTGTTGGCGACGGAATGGCTGGCGTCATTTTTAACATGGGTATCCATGTTTTTCTGCGCCTGGATCCACAGGTGTTCCTCACCCGCCTTATCCTCAAACCTCAGCGCGTTCGCCGTGTCCGCCGTGCCATCCTTCGACCGGCTCAGAAAACCCATCTGCGTCGCCGCCGCCGGCAGCGCCCACGGCGGCATGCTCGCCTCGTTGTACACCCGGCCGATGATCAGCGGACGGTCCGGATCGCCGTTGATGAAGTCCACCACCACCTCGTCGTTGACACGCGGGATCTGCACCCCGCCGAACCCCTGGCCCGCCCAGGCGCTGGAGACGCGCACCCAGCAGGAGCTGGTGTCGTCGCCCTTCGCCAGACGGTCCCAGTGAAATTTTACCTTCACCCGCCCGTAGCGGTCGGTCCAGATGGACTCGCCTTTCGGCCCCACCACCTTCGCGGTCTGCGGACCGTGCGTTTTCGGCCACGGCGTCTCCGGCGGTGTGCGGTACGTCACCGACGACGGCAGCACCGTGAAGCTGATGTTGTGCCGGCTCTCGCCGGTGTCGCCGCTGGCGTAACTGTTCTCGGCGAAGTCATAGGTCGCCGAGGTCACCAGGTATTCGCCGTTGTCGCTGAAGTGCGGTGCGTTGATGATGGCGAAGGTGAAGCCCGGCGCGATGCCGGTGGCGGTGCCCGACCCGCTGACGCTGTGGTGCTCGGCCTGCCCCACCTCCTGACGGATGCGCGCGTAGGACTCGCCGTGGCTGTGGTCGACAAAGTGGCCCGGCCAGTCGTAGACGTCCACCGAGCCCGGCACCGGCGACGCCGGGTTCTGCCGCGCCTGCAGCATCCACGCGTTCGGTTTGCGGAAGTCGTAGTCGTCGGTGCTGTAGATGCCCGGCGTCACGCTCTCCGCCAGCGACCACTGGCTGATGCCCTCCTCCGTCACCACGCCGCCCGACGGGGTGACGTGATAGGCGATGGTCTCATAGCCCGGAAACGCCTGATGCTGGTCCGGCGCGTCGCACAGCACCAGCGTATGCCTGTCCGCCTCGTGGCGGAAGAAGTAGTAAATCCCCTCCAGCTCCATCAGGCGGCTGATAAAGTCCAGGCTGCTCTCCTGATACTGCACGCAGTACTCCCACACCCGGTAGCTGCCCGCCAGGCGCGTCTCCACGCTGACCGCGTACTCCTTCAGCAGCGTCTGCACAATCTGCGGCACCGTCTGGCTCTGGAATATGCGCAGGTTGCGGTCGCGCCGCATCGGCCACAGGTCCGGCTCAACCGTCAGCTGGTAGACCGCGTAGCGGGTGCCGCTCAGCTCCTGGCTGCGCACCGCCACCCGGGTGATTTTGCCGTTGAGGTAGCGCGGGCCCAGCGCGTTCATCAGGCCGTCGGTCGGCAGCGTAAAGGTCACCGGCTTGCCCAGCAGGGCGTGACGGTCGATGCGCGCGTCGGTGGCCAGCAGTTCGGCGGTGAGCATAAAGGGACGGGACAGCGTCTCGGTGCCCGTGAGCGTATGGAACAGCAGGCCGTCCGCCGGCAGCTGTGCAGTAATGCGTGAGAACATGATGATTTCCCGGACAGATGGTAATCGGTGAATTAACCCGGGTATTGCCCGAGGTCAGGCAATACCAGAGGGTCAGACAAGCGTCTTTTATTATTGCAGCGGATCATATGACGAGTTAAAAATAGATGCCTCAATACTCATTGCTACGAGGCGGAATGCCAGCTAAAGATGTGTAACTGGCAAGATTACTATTATTTCACGTTGATATTCAGGGTCGCCAGAATAATTTCTACGCAGCGTTTGTTCGCTTCGAAGTGATAACTTTTATCATTTCTGTGCTGCCCTACCAATTCAACGTAGCACCACAAGCCTGAACAATTGAATATATAACTCTGATAAAAGGCGCGCATTTTCTCTTCGTCGCTGTAGAGTTCACCTGTACAGGTCGATAATGATCCCAGCGCAGCATTGATATCATTAGGAATGGGTTCCAGCTCGTTTGCCACCAGCGTGACCGAATGCTCATGGTCCCGGAAACGTTGCGTCGACTTTTCAAAAGCATCCTCTGCGGAATGGCATACGGTACCGGAATAAAAGCAAAAATTAATGACCCCGTAATTCACACCATCTATAGTGTGATCGACGATAAGCCTGTTCTCAGCAATAACGCTGGCATGCCAGGAAGCAGGTATTTTAAAAGCGTTTTCCCCATCCAGGTTAACCGAGGTCAGCAACTCCGCCATGGCCAAGTTACTGCGATGCAGCTGATTCCAGTTAACCACTGTAAAATAGATTTCATTGGCAAGCGAAGGATAGTCGCGTGCTGCACAGGACGCTTTTAATAAGAGGTAGTTCCCACCGCCGATCTCCCGATTGTAATCTTTTTGAACAGTGTATCGTGAGATCACTTCGTCACCGGAAGCGTGCGTTTTTAGGGTCAATACATCTGCAAAAATACCGTTTTCTGAGGCCTTACCGACAAGACGGCGGTGCAGAATTTTTTCGCCCATCATGGCGAGTTTTTTAAACAGCCAGTCAGACGCATTCATCTCCCACTGGCAGCGTTCATACGCGGCCCAAACTTCCAGATAAGGTGAGTCATCCGTGGTTAAGTAGCGACCGATATTGGTTAAACCGACACCAGGGAACGCAACCGGCTCCAGTTCCGCAGGTTTGAGGCTTTAAGGAAGCACAACCCAGTAATGAGCATTTCTTCTCTGGCCGATGTATAAAGGCATTTCCAGAAGCGTTGTTCGATTTCTTCTTTAGAGAAACCCGGCGTAAGGGGAAAGTATAGTCCGTTTCAAAATTCATAGCCTGTTTCCCTTCTTAATTTAATTCGCTAGCCAGATGCCGTAATAAATCACTATAGAGCCAAGAGAAACCACGCATTTTGCAAAGATGAGCATGCCAGGCACTAACTTACTGGCAGTAGGTGAAATTCGGGCATAATTATCAGCATTATATTTTTTTTGAAAACCCACAACCCCAATAAATAAAGTGCAAATCATGATAATCATAAACTTTATGCCAAGAATAAATATAAAAGAAATGCCTATTTCTTCCATTAAATCTCCAGCAAAATCATTACTAAACCCGGGAATAGCTAACACTAATCCTTTGAGCGCAAAGGCAAGTACTACAATACCAACCAGCACACCTACAAACTTCTTACCAAATCCTGCCCATTCTTTTTTATTATAAAAATCCTTTCCGTTCCAGACATAATAAACCGTTACAATCCAGAAAAATAAAAATGCTATAAATTTCATGTTAGAATCAACCATATCTTTATTTAACCGCCAACTAAAACCGTTGCGCAACCGTTGATGATAGCACCATCTGCACCACCATTGCTTCCAGATTTTTCTGTACTATCCCTTTCACCAAAAAACAGGTTGTGGAGGGGTTTTAATGCAATTTTTACATTAATATCGCCTGTCAACATTGCAATCATCATTCATAATAAATTACCATGCTTTCAACGAATCTATAGAAGGAAATGAGTCGAATTTTATTTCAAGATCTTTAGCGAGTGACTTAACCTTATTCAAGCATGATGAATCTGTGAAGATAAGGCATTTACCGCCTTGTGGCATGTAGTTATTGACAATGAAAAATTCGCACCCCAGGCGGCTTAAATCATTTAGCACCCGGGATGATAACTTACCATTCTCATAAACGTCATACAACTCAGGCTTTTCATTCAAGACCTCTACAGCAACACCTTTCCTAGCTAAAATTTCATTTTTCTTAATCGCCAACTTATAACTATCCAAGTCAGACTTTAACTTCTCCCAACGTTTAAAAAAGTACAGACCTTCAGAGTCGAGTACCGTTTTTTTTACCAACCCTCTAACCTGATTGTCATAGTAATATATTTCAGAAAATAGAACCTTGAGTAAATCTTTAGCTTTATCCGTATCAAAACCATATGGACCATACCCGTAGTCATCAACATTAAATTGGTAGCATAAACAAAAAGCTTCTGAGTCTTTTTTGATTTCAATAATTTCGTTAAAATTAGGAACGGGAATTTTGATTAATCTTTCGTTAGCTACCATGTAAATATTACCTCTTCACACTTAGGATTTACTGAATGTATATGACCTGACTCATGATGTTTGGGCACACCAGACTGCCCAGCATCAGGATGTCCGTCTGGATGCTCAAACCATTTATTTTTGCCATACCGATTTTCTCTTCCCAGTGATTTTTCTCCGTCAGATTTCATTTTCGCCCAAGTTCTACCCCGGCTCGTAGGGTTAAGTTCATCAATACTAATATTGCGTCTCCCCCTAGGCACCTGAGCGTGTTCCTTAGCCCGTTTCAAAGCATCACTTCTGCTTTTAGCTTTAACTAAAGAACATTTACTCAGCCCCAGCGGATCCACCCAACTCAAAGGTTAACCCCACCGGCAAGACCTATTGGATCCTGGCTCACAAACCTGCCCGCATCCGGATCATAATCGCGAAAGCGGTTATAGAGTAAACCCGTTTCCGCACCGAAATACTGACCCTGATAGCGCAGCGGCTGATAAACCGGCTCTGCATTCTCTCCGGCTGCCTGCTCTGTGCGCAGCGTATTGCCCCTGGCACGATAGACGGCACACCAGACCACACTGCCATCAGCACCAGTCAGCTCGCATAGCAGACCAGACACATCATTGTGATACCAGTTAACCTGCGCTTCATGCTCCGTCCCGCCCTGCTGCAGACTGATCTGCGCCAGCGGCGCAAAGCTGTCATCCTCGTACATCCAGAGGTGCTGGCGCGAGCCTCTCACCTCACTCAGCAGGCGATTGCCTTCCCAGATAAAGCGCGTGATGCCAAACGCATCGCGTTTCCAGCTTCGACGTCCAAACGCATCATAGCCGTAGGTGGTTCGCTGCTCAGTCCCGTTGCGGGTGCTCACTGATTCGGTCAGATGATGTTCAGCGTTCCAGATAAAGAGCTGATCTGTGTGGAGGCCACTCTGTTTGCGCGTCACATTACCGAAGCCGTCATAGGTCCAGCGTTTATCTTCATAAACCCTGAGCCGGTTATTCTGGTGTCGTGATGCTGCTGATCCTCAAAGCTCGCTGCGTGGCCTTATCGCATGAGGAAATGGTCTGCTATGTTCAGAAGAGACGCGATATATTACCGGGAAGTAGCTGGCTGAGTTGAGATTTGAGGTCGATCAAAAGTAAACGGTAAAGGTTGTACAGGACTGACTGATTCTGACAGCGGACAGCTAAACAGAACAAGCCGGAAGGATCGTTAAGATCGCTTCCGGCTTTTTAAACTTTACTCTCCATCGTATTCAATCGTAGCTTCAAGAGCGCTTCTTAACCAGTCCCAGAAGCTGTCAATTTCCTGGACATTTTCGTAACCTTCGCTGGCGAAGTCATGAATAATTATAACCTTACCTGGCTTATTAACTTCCCAACAAGCAACATCATCGTTATCCTCTCTTCTTGCAAAAGGTATTAATTCACGTGATGGATAACGGCTTTTTATTCCATTAAAGCGAATTCTCAGTCTCTCGCCCTGAAGAATGAGCCACGGATCAAAATCCAGTAAGCCTTGTAATACTATTCTTTTAAACTCATCAGGATAAGAAAACCCTACTGGTAGTTCTTTTTCAAGTAGAAGCTGTTCCATATTAGTCCAATGACCCTATTATATTTGACCCGTTAGGATAACCATTTTTGTATTTAGAAGCTTGTTTACCAATTCGTAATTGTATTGCATCTTCCCAGGAAGAAGGCGTTCCTTTTTTAGTAGTAAAGCGTTCAATAAATTCATTTGGCAAAGATGATGAACCATCATGAATTCTTGCTTTGACATTTATCCCTGCTCTGGATGCTGCAAGTACTCTGGTATTATCAATAGTTGTTAATTTTCCATCGCTCATTCTAACAACATCAATGGGGTCTCCAGTCCACCCATTCTTTCTCATACTATGAGTTAAATCAGCAGCACCATTTACAGAACTTTGGCTAAAACGAATCGTTTTGGGATCTAACTCAACAGCTTCGGGTTTACATTTCGCCCGATTCAACCCCAGCGGATCCACCCAACTCAGCGGATTCGGCGCATACTGATAAAGGTTAACCCCACCAGCAAGCCCTATCGGATCCTGGCTCACAAACCTGCCCGCATCCGGATCATAATAGCGAAAGCGGTTATAGTGCAAACCTGTTTCTGCATCGAAATACTGACCCTGATAGCGCAGCGGCTGATAAACCGGCTCTGCATTCTCTCCGGCTGCCTGCTCTATACGCAGCGTATTGCCCCAGGCACGATAGACGGCACGCCAGACCACACTGCCATCAGCACCAGTCAGCTCTCGTGGCAGACCTGACACGTCGTTATGATACCAGTTAACCTGCGCTTCATGCTCCGTCTCGCCCTGCTGCAGACTGATCTGCGCCAGCGGAGCAAAGCTGTCATCCTCGTAAATCCAGAGGTGCTGGCGCGAGCCTCTCACCTCACTCAGCAGGCGATTGCCTTCCCAGATAAAGCGCGTGATACCAAAAGCATCGCGTTTCCAGCTTCGACGTCCAAACGCATCATAGCCGTAGGTGGTTCGCTGCTCGGTCCCGTTGCGGATGCTCACCGATTCGGTCAGCTGATGTTCAGCGTTCCAGATAAACTGCTGGTCTGTGTGGCGGCCGCTCTGTTTGCGCGTCACATTACCGAAGCCGTCATAGGTCCAGCGTTTATCTTCATAAACCCTGAGCCAGTTATCCTGTAATGGCTGCGTCTGAGTTTCACTCAGCAGATTGTGCGCCGGATCAAAGGCGAAATGCTCATCACGCGCCCGCGTCATCCGTCCCAGCGCGTCATATTCGTAACGATAATCACCCGTGTATTTATCCGTAATCTGCGTCAGCTGGCCATCGCGACGCCAGACATACTCGCGTGCCACCGCTGACTGCGCGCCACGGCCCGCACGCTGGCTTATCAGCCGTCCCATTTCGTCGTGAAGATATTCACTTGTGATTGCACCCTGGGTACGGCGCACTTCACGGTGCATAACGTCACGTTCGCTTTCACTGATAATACGGTTACCCAAGTTGACCTGCACCCGATGCCCGCTGCCGTAGTAGAGCTGCTTCAGTTCCCGCCCATCCGGTAAGATAGTGTGCGTCCGGTTACCCAGCTCGTCATAGCTGTGGCGCAGTTCATAACGGTGACCCCGAACCAGCGTCCGCTCTGCGAGCAGTTGTCCGGCATCATCCCATTCGAGTTCAGAGCGTCCGCCGTGATTGACACCGGCTGTGAGGCGTCCCAGCGCATCGTAACGATAGCGGGTACGTTGCCATGTGGCATCTCCACCGCGCGACACCAGCTTTTCCAGCAATCGTCCGGCGGGATCCCGTTGATAGTGCGAGTGGATTACCTGACCGCTGCCATCGCCTTCTTCAATACGAACCAGCAGCCAGCCACTGTCATCATATTCATAACGCGTTTTGCAACCATCAAACCCGCGCTCCTCGACCTGGTTATCCCGGGCGTCGTAGCGGAATGTATATCGCGCACCGTTCTCATTAATCAGTGCGGTCAGGCGACGGGCCAGATCGTATTCGTAGCCAATACTGTGGCCGAGTGCATCAGTGCGTGATAGCGGCAAGCCATCAGCAGCCAGCGTCCAGCGCGTAACCTGCCCCAGAGGATCCTGCCGGGCAATCAGACGTCTCCAGCGGTCAAACTCAAAGCTTTCCGTTCCACCATCGGCATGCACAATACGCTGGGGCAGGCCATTCCATCGGTTATAAAACAGCGTCTGGTTGCCTGCGGCATCCGTCTGCTGCTTCATCCAGCCATATTTGTCATAGTCAAAGGTCGATGTGCGTCCGGAACAGTCGGTATGACTAATCAGAAAGTTGGCCTGGTTCCAGCATAACGTTTGTACGCCCGCCGCAGCATCACGCACCCTGACCAGATTGCCACGGTCATCATGGTTGTATTCTGTAATGCGTCCTATCTCATCCGAAAAACGGATTAAGTTTCCTGCTGTGTCGTAGATAAATTCACGCGAGCCGCCCAGCATGTTGGTCACACGAACCGGCGTGTTCCAGCGTTCGTGATAATCAAAACGTGTAGTCTGACCATCTGGCTCAATGATGGCCGTACAGTTGCCGCGTTCATCATAGCGGTAGCGTGTAAATCGGCCACACTGATCAGTAAGTTGTGTCATCTGACCGCGGACATTACGTTTGATACGAATGGTTCCTTCCATCGCATCCCGATAGCCGATAAGTTCCTGATTATCGTCAAAGTCGTAACGTGTCACGCGCCCCAGAGCGTCAACAACCGTTGTGGTCTGACCGCCATACTCAAAACGCCATTCCCCGCCGAGGCTGTCACGATGTGCCAGAACTTTTCCTTCAGGGGAATATTTATCGTAATGATAAAAACACTCCATTTCGCCCGCACGACGATGCGCCACCATAATATGGTTACGGTAACGGAATTCACGCAGCACCTCGTTGAGCTCATTACGCACGGCAATCAGGTCACCCTGAGGTGAATAATCGTAGCGGCACAGAATTTCGGCATTCAGAGGATCAGACGGATAACAGACGCTGACGCTGGTGATACGGAAAAAAGCACTCCCCGTGTCCGATTCAAACTGAGAGAAGTTGATATTAAATCGACGACCAGCGCTATCTTCAATCTGCACCGGCAGATGCCGGATATCATAACGGAGCGTCAGCCGGTTGCCATGACGATCGCTGATGGCAGACAACAGCCAGCGGTCAGATTCAACTTTATGACTGAAGTGCCAGTGCTGGCTTTCATCCCCGGCCGAAATACAAAATTCCTCAGGCTGCGGCTGCGAGAGGTAGAGTTGCTCATAGCGATGAAGCTGAGGCTGGCGGCCCGCTTCCGGATAGGGGAACTCAATTTCGCGACCCTGTTCATCCATTAAGACCAGCAGACCCGCTTTCTTACGTACTTCCTGTGAAATGGGCAGTGACCAGCCCTGTCCCAGCCAGCCATTGCCGATTTCATCAGAAAAATAGTAGCGCTGCCAGTTAAGGGGAACTGATGCCGGGAAAGAGAAATCATTATCTTCAGGGCCGAACAGCAGTTTGATACCCAGTACAGGGTTAACCGGACTACCAATCGCCATATCCACCTGCGGCAGAGGCCTTGCCGGAATTTTGCACGGCTCAGTCTTTTTCTGCGCATGCCCTTTGTCACTGCCTCCCTTTTCGCTGCCCGCTTTTTTAGCGCTGATAACTTCATCAGCTTCTTTTTTAGCGGCTTTAGCTTCGACTTTAGCAGCGGTCGTTTCAGCTTTGACGGCTGCTTTTTCAGCCAGTTCAGCCCCTTCTTTTGCAATGCCTTTGCCCACTTTCGCGGCTTCTACCGCTTTACCCGCTTTTGCTGCCAGCTTACCGGCTTTAAACGCCGCCCCGCCACCGGGTACAAAGTTAGCTGCCGCCGAAGCGGCTGAAAGTGCAGCGTTACCATAATCCCCTTCTGCGGTGTAAATCGCGGCGTTCGCGCCGTCAGCTACCGCGCCGACAACAGGAACTGCGCCTAACACGTCCAGACCGGTATGCACCCAGTCGCCATAACTGCTCCACCAGCTTTTCTTTTTCGGCGGGTTGGCACTGCCCGCCGCCACATGGCCTTGTGGCGCAGGCGCATATTGTAATTTACCAATCGTATTTCCGGTTGCCATTGGAGCTCCGTGCGAAACTGTACAGGTTAAAGAAGGAATTATTTATTAAACTTGTTTACTCAGGAATAAGATCTGAGGCATGCCATGCAGTTCAGGTGAATAGTTTCACCTGATACCGTTTAATCATTTATGAATTGAGGTGAAAAAAGATGAAGCAGTCAAATCTTGTCAAAAAGGGTTTAGATGCAGAATAAATTAGTGAGGCCAGAACATATACTTAAAATCAGGCATATAATAATTGCAATGTCAGAGTAGTAATCATCATGCCCCATCATTTAGGTACGAGGAATCATACCAGTACTGGACCGTCTCGCTATCACGCCAGAAAGTGATGCAGTTAAGGTTTATTATCACTATGTTTCTGACACCCCAGCCAGCACTTCTGAACATCTGTTAAATCACGAGAAAACCTGCATAAGCAGGCCTTTATGCAATCTGAACCTGTCACTGAGTATAACTATGACAGGTTCATCTCAGTCTACATTAATCGAAAATTCAAGCATTCATAAGATGCTGATTTTCAATTTAGCCCAAACATCTATTAATTTTTTTGCGTTAATTTTCTTATATCTTCTAGCTTATTAAGGGCCTTTGTATTATCTTTATTTGTATTACTAATAATTTTATCCAACAGTTGATTAAAAGTTACATTATTCACATCAGTAACATTTGCATGCGCACCATGATGAAGAAGGTATTCAACCTGATCATATTGTCGACCATACATCCCCTCAAAAATTGCTGTTTGTCCTAAGCTATCTTTCGCATTGACATCAGCACCTATTTCAACAAAATACTTTAGAGTAGGGAAGGCTTTTTCATTAGTTGCATAAAATATTATCGGCGTGCTGTCAAATTTCGCGTTTTTATCCATCCCTCCTTTGATTAATGCTTTGACAAAAGCAGGATCTGAATATCCCGCTGTGTTACTTGCCACAGAACCCATATCGGCAACGTATTGAACAGGATCGGCGCCATGCTTTACCAGAACACTCATTACATTGAGTCTGTTAACGTCCTTATTTGAAGCTTCACTGAGGGCATAATACAAAAGGGTCAAATCCTTCTCGCCAGGTTTATTAAGATCAGTTTGAGTTGATAATTTTTCCACCTCATCAACATTGCCATCTTCAATTGCCTGTGCCAGTTGTAACTGGCTTCCTGAAAAGTAATCCTCCGGATGGATTTTCTTCATATCATCACAAGCCTGTAAAGTTAACAAAGAAAATATTAACGGCAATAAGATTACTTTCCTTATAAAACCCAAAATTCACCTCCGGCGAGTTGCTTTTATATCAATGTTATTTTCTAACTCCTGAAAATAAATCATCTGACCCATACTTTAAAAAAACCTCATACCCTGGCGCTTAATAATTTTATTCAGAATAATATTAAACCCCTCAGCATTTTCATTTTTAATACGTGGAGCGGCATCATGCCTTATCAACCATATACAACTATCCCACTACATTTCTGGCAAGACCCTGATAAGCAGACCCTTACATACTGGGGAGCGATTATTTATTTCATCACGTTACCAAAAATATTGCATAACCTTTCAATTGCGATCAGAACCCGCACTAAAGATAAAAACCACTCCTTAGCTTTTGTATCTGCCTTCACAATCTACATTCAATAAAATAGAAAAGTATTTCTATACGCTGCTTTTAAGCCAATCTAATTTGTTATCTAACAGAACTAAACAAGATTCTCTTATGTTGGCTTTAGCATCGCTTATGCCAGCTCAACCTTCTGGCCCATGGAATAATCTTATAACTTTCTTTTCCAATCAAGAAAATAAACCAATCACAGTTAAAACAAATGGCATCATCCTCAGTGGCAACTGATTTATTATATTTAAGTAATCTGGCATACTGATATTGAATAATAATAAATCTATTGATTTTTCCTTAAAGCCATTATGACATCCTTGTCTTTTCACTGACGAAAGCAGCCATAACTTCATCAGCAGGAATCAAAATTAAGCACGTCCACCTTTTTGTTTAGCAAGCTTATGAATTTCCATTAACTTGTCCTGTGTAGAACCTTTCTCACCATTATTGCGTTTGATCACATCGTCAAGTTGACGCATAAATGACCATCCGGTGTTTTTTTCAACCGCATTAGGATTGGCTCCGTGATTCAGTAACCACTCGACGGTATCTAACTGCATTCCATCCAACGCAGCCATAACTGTTGATTTTCCCAGCGAGTCTGTCGCATTAACATTTGCGCCGCGATTTACCATCAGCGCCAGAGTTTTTAAGGTACCATCTGAAGCGGCATCATGCAGCAAGGGTTGCCCCTGGACTTTAACATTCACGTCCATGCCACCATCAATTAACGCAGCCATAAACTCCGGGTGCGGCGATGTGGCGACTAATTCAGCGACACTGCCCATATCAGGCACATCCTGAAGAGGGTCGGCACCGGCTTTGACAAGCTGACTGATGATTTCTAATTGCTGGCTTTTTCTATTTTTTGCTTGCTGTAAAGCAAAATAGAGCAATGTCATGTCCTGCTTACCTGGCTTATTAAGAGAGGTGTCAGGGGTTAGCTTCCTGACATCAGCGATATTCTCACTGGCGATAGCCTGGGCAAGGCTCAATTGTGTACCATGGAAAAATTGTTCTGGAGGATATTTACTCATTGCATTACATCCTGAAATCGAAATTAAAAATATCAGACCACCATAGCGGGCTACTTTTTTTATAAGAGACTTAACCATTTTTTCTCCTTAAATTGAAGATAACAACTTCTCGTCATTATCTTTCTCCAGTTCAATACAGTGTTTTACCTGGTCCATCCCATGCATATCAATTGCACTTCCCTCTCCGCCATCCATAGGATGCTTGTTGCCAACTGCAGAAGGAGACGCTACCAACGCCACTCCTAACGCACTAAATGCAACTGCACCCCATGGCCCCAGAGTTTTCAGTCCAGTAAGTCCTAGTCCACCAATCACTGCAGCCCCTGCCCAGAATCCAGGCTCCTGTATCATAGTAAGAATTTCACCTTTGACACGATAAGCAGAGATATTTTCTGCCGTTTCAGTGACAGGTACTTCGCCGCTGTACTTTTTAACGGTTGATGATTTCAATCCAGCAGAGTTGAATGTCCAGCCCGTTTTTCCGCTTGCCCGTGAAGCTGATGAAGCCATTCCGCCTCCCAGAGAATGTCCTGTCATATCAATTGGCGCTGTGGAGCGTCGAACCGATGTGCCTATTGAAACAGCCTGCTTGTAATAATTTGAGTCTACACCCATGCCCTGCTGAACATTGTTTTTCCAGTCAGCGGTTTCCCTCATTCGCGTACCTCTAAATACGACGGATGCAGACATATCTTTTCCAAAAACAGCTTCGTCGGGCTCATATACCCTTGCACGGAAACCCGGGTCTTTAGCGATTCTTAGTGATTTTGGCGTAAGGTTATATTTTGCCAGCGCCTCAGGGTCGTCACTGATATCTTTCCAGCCTTCAGGTATTTCAGGCATAGGTCTGGTGGGATCGCGGGGCTCATAAACATAGTCCGCTAACCTCGCCTTTTCCATGCCAGTATTATTCTGCTCAAGCCGCAAAGCCGCCTGCACCACTTTAGGGTCCTTACTTTTCTTCCCTTTTTCTATCAGAGCCTTACGCCTTTCCCACGTCTCTTTTTTTGTCAGGTTTCCACCACGTCCGCCAAGCGCTTTGCCATTCATGGCAAAAAGATCCTGCACACGGTTTAAGGGATAACCACCAATATAGGTGTCCGGGCTGTGCTCTATTGACCAGCAGTCACCCTCAACCGTTCCACTCACCACACCTTTATTGCGCCCTGCTGCATCACCAATAGTGGTAGGGACGTAGCTTGATTTATAAACAAACGCCGGATGACCATTAAATTTCACGCTATCGACAGTGCTTTTTGAAGGCGCCAGCGTAGCCGTTACCGGATAAGGAACCGGTGGCTGAATACCGGGGGTAAAACAGAGATCCGGTGCTAAACCGACAACTTTATATACGCCGTCTTTACGTGCGGCATAGTTATCAGCCATGGCGTTGCTCCTTGTTGATAAGAGCCAAGAGCGAAGGTGGTAGGGGGATAAAACTGTCAGCCTGACTGTCGGTAAGCTGTTGCTGCGCACGTTGTACCATCACTTTCCGCTCATCCATAGCGATAAAGCGTAACTCGGTCATTGCGGGTTCCAGTTGTTCAGAAAATACCACGCGATAGCTGCAATGCACTTTGCGCGTGGGTAGATCGATAACCAGCGTGTCGAGTTGCAAATCATACGTCAACCCGGCGCCCTGCTGCGTGGTAACAAAAGCAAAAAGTGTTTCAACCGGTACAGAAAAATCGAGCTGCTGCCCACTCTTTTCCTGATGCGATATCAGATTTTTGAGTGTGACGGGAATGCTTGTCATAGGTTTCGGCAAGGGGAATTGCATCCAGGGATGCGCGCCACACCAGTAGTCAAACTTAAAATCAGCGGGCAGAAACGGATGCCGATGCTGTTTCCATGCTTCATCATAGGTACCGGCAAACGTAATACGAGGATGCCAGCCTCTACCATAGAAACCAAAACCGGCAGGCAGATTTTCATCTTCAATATTCTTAACAGGGTTGGGCAGTAGTTCAAACTGGGGTGCCGGAAGATGCTGAAATTTTAGCTCTTTCTGAGCCTTAGCCGGTAACCAACCTATGCCAACACTATTAAAAGATGATGCCAGTTCCTCACCTTTTTCCAGTCGGTAAAAGCCTCCCTGAGCAAATTCATAGCGTAAATCAACATGCGTAACAGGCTTCCCGTTAGTGAGCTGCCAGGTGGCAACCATTTTTCGCCACTCGCGCGGGCCATAAACATTTAGCAGACGGGTGAAATCACCGATTCGAGCGCCTACAGTGAAATGCCGCACGGGCTTATCTTCGGGTGCCCACGCAGTGCCATTGATCACCACATCCAGTCTGGGTTTATAAGGCGCAAGGTCGCTTTCAAAACGCACACTGCTGGTACCCGGTTCATCGTAATAGTAATCCTGCTCGAAGAGTTCGCCCTGATCTTCACACAAGTTCAGCTTACCGGTGATGATATCAAGATCGTAACTGACGCGAGCCACCAGGACGTTAAAGCCATGATCATGTTGGTCAAGCGACTCAAACAGCAGCGCTGGAAAAGCGCTATAGTTAGCAAAATTTTCCATAATCAGTTGATGTCTATCTGTGTTCCGTCGATATCAATCACCTTCTCACCGACCAGCTTGATCTTGTTCGCGCTGATGGTGATGGTGCCATTATGCTCAAGCACAATCATCGATTCGCCACATACCAGGGTGATTTTGTCTTCAGCACTGAACTCCGCAGTAGTCCCGGCAGTCAATGCCATATCCCGTCCGGTATTGAGCGAATATTTCATGCCGACATGGTGTGCCTGCATTCCGCCGACATTGGTCATCCAGCCGCCACCAACGTTTAGTATGTATGCCGCGCCAATATTGGTGTTCTGAGCCAGACCGACATTGAGCATTGAAGCCAGTGCAATGGTTTCAGCTTTCGCCCTATCCACTTTCAGTGTCTGGTTGCCATTAATCGTTACCGACTGATTCTGACCAATACGCACTTTCTCATTCTGATCGACTGTTTCAGTGCGATTACTGTGTACAGTGATGGTTTCATTACCATCCACCGTTTCAGTACGATTCTGATGAACGGTAATGGTTTCATTTTGATCAACCGTTTCTGTACGATTTTTCTTCACCTCGGTTGTTTCATTGCCGCCGATGGTTTTAGTCCGGTTGCTGCCGACGCTGTGGGTTTCATTGTTCTCAACCTCAGTGTCCATGTTCTTCTCGGCATGCAGCCAGACCTGTTCCTCACCCGCCTTATCCTCAAACCTCAGCGCGTTCGCCGTATCCGCCGTGCCATCCTTCGACCGGCTTAAAAAGCCCATCTGCGTCGCCGCCGCCGGCAGCGCCCACGGCGGCATGCTCGCCTCGTTATACACCCGGCCGATGATCAGCGGACGGTCCGGATCGCCGTTGATGAAGTCCACCACCACCTCGTCGTTGACCCGCGGGATCTGCACCCCGCCGAACCCCTGACCCGCCCAGGCGCTGGAGACGCGCACCCAGCAGGAACTGGTGTCGTCGCCCTTCGCCAGCCGGTCCCAGTGAAACTTCACCTTCACCCGGCCGTAGCGGTCGGTCCAGATCGACTCGCCTTTCGGCCCCACCACCTTCGCCGTCTGCGGACCGTGCGTTTTCGGCCACGGCGTCTCCGGCGGGGTGCGGTACGTCACCGACGACGGCAGCACCGTGAAGCTGATGTTGTGACGGCTCTCGCCGGTGTCGCCGCTGGCGTAGGAATTTTCAGCGAAGTCATAGGTCGCTGAAGTGACCAGGTACTCGCCGTTGTCGCTGAAGTGCGGCGCGTTGATGATGGCGAAGGTGAAGCCAGGCGCGATGCCGGTGGCGGTGCCCGACCCGCTGACGCTGTGGTGCTCGGCCTGCCACACCTCCTGACGGATGCGCGCGTAGGACTCGCCGTGGCTGTGGTCGACAAAGTGACCTGGCCAGTCGTAGACGTCCACCGAGCCCGGCACCGGCGACGCCCGACGGGGTAACGTGATAGGCGATGGTCTCATAGCCCGGAAACGCCTGATGCTGGTCCGGCGCGTCGCACAGCACCAGCGTGTGCCTGTCCGCCTCGTGGCGGAAGAAGTAGTAAATCCCCTCCAGCTCCATCAGGCGGCTGATGAAGTCCAGGCTGCTCTCCTGATACTGCACGCAGTACTCCCACACCCGGTAGCTGCCCGCCAGGCGCGTCTCCACGCTGACCGCGTACTCCTTCAGCAGCGTCTGCACAATCTGCGGCACCGTCTGGCTCTGGAAGATGCGCAGGTTGCGGTCGCGCCGCATCGGCCACAGGTCCGGCTCCACCGTCAGCTGATAGACCGCGTAGCGGGTGCCGCTCAGCTCCTGGCTGCGCACCGCCACCCGGGTGATTTTGCCGTTGAGGTAGCGCGGGCTCAGCGCGTTCATCAGGCCGTCGGTCGGCAGCGTAAAAGTGACCGGCTTGCCCAGCAGGGCGTGACGGTCGATGCGCGCGTCGGTGGCCAGCAGTTCGGCGGTGAGCACAAACGGACGGGACAGCGTCTCGGTGCCCGTGAGCGTGTGGAACAGCAGGCCGTCCGCCGGCAGCTGAGCAGTAATGCGTGAGAACATGGTTTTTTCCGTACAGACAGAACTGACGATGACGCGGGTCAGTAAAAGTGGAAGGGAAATGATTTTTTTATTTAAAGCATCTTCTGATTAGAAGTAATGGATATCAGGGCGAAATTATTTTTTAAAACAAAACCCCGATTAAAAAATAAACATTTATGAAAATGATCAATATAATATTTTTTTCAGTCAATATGTATTTTGGATATCAACCAGGAAACACAAAGAGGAAATTATTTTTTAAATAATTTTAAATTAAAATAAGGAAATATAATATACATTACAAACCATCGTGATGCATGCACATTTAACATCCCCATTTATTTCACTGACTAACTACTTCTTGATTATTTCATTATGCATGTTAGCGAAAATCAAAACACACGAAAAAAAGGAACAATGCTGCCGGGCTTTACTGCCAACAAAGCTACACTGCTCATAAAGTTCGCAGATAAGCGCCACATCAGCATGGGCGACGGGTGAAGAGGTTAACCGCTTTGGCCTAATTTTTTTAAACTCCGGATGACGGTGTTAATGCCAATGTTCAGTTTTCTGGCGGTATCACGAACCCAGGCACCATTGATGAAGGCCATTTCAGTGATCTGTTCTTTAATGCACGGCTTACGGGCTTCATAAGCGTAAGTGAGTTGAAACACGCGGTGGCAGTGACGGCTGCGAAATCTGTCATAGCCTTTAGGGTTCTGACCATGGCGGTAAACGTGAGCAGACTGACAATGGAGGCAATGAACGTTAACGCTGGCCATGAGAATCTTAAAAGCGTGCATTATACATCAGATTAAACCAATTAGAGGCATCACCCTATATTTAAATACAGTGTCTACCCAAAACCCTACACTATAGTAACTTAATATAAAAAGTGATAGGATTAACTCTCTAAAAAAACCTTTTTCTAGTGAGAGGGAATTATTTTTATTCACTTATAATAAATCACTTCACAACCTTAATATCTTTAACCTCTCTATCACAAAAGTTGGTCCAATCCTTACGAATAGTCCCGGCCAAACTGATTAGATAGTCAAAGTCATCTCTATGAAGAAGATCATTTTCATCTAATACAAACACCTTACTAATGTCAAAATGCGAGTTTGGATAGAAATTTGGAATAAGAACACCTATAAACCATTTACTATCCGAACGCAGTAAATTAAAGTCACCTTGACGTGACTTAACAATCTTAGCTTCAATAATAAATCGCCCCTTCTTTAAATCATAAACTTGATAGTCTATCTCTTTATCTAAATTTTTCATGGAAATAACAGTTTCATAATCACCAGTTGGTGATTTACCACCAGGGAATTTTATTTGCGTTATCCTTTATACATTAAAGCCTCAATATTTATCTACTACTGTACTTTTAAATATCTTTTTTTCCGTTTTTCATATTCAGGATCGATTTGATGAGGAAGAATGACTTTGAGTCCCGCGCCTATTTGAGATGCAATATAATTTGCGTTTGAAAGATGTTTGGCAAGCTCTGGGTCAGTTGTATCAAACTCTTTGGAAGCCAAACTCCCCAGATTCATGCTATGCAGGACACTTTTATCTTTTTCTTCACCAGTTAATATTTTTTTTACGTACATAAGCTGTTTCAGAGCAACCTGAAAAACTCTAAAATCCGGTTTTTCCATCGCTCTTTGATTAGTGATATCAATAGCATCATTGATGTAGTCTAAAGCAGTATATTTTTCTTTCTTCATCATAAACCCAATATGCACTCTTCTTGTTTGAGAGCAAAGGCAGATCTTGAATTAAAAATCACCAGGCCAACCTTATTACAAACGGAATGTATAAAGTAAGCTAAAGACAAACCTTTTTATTCACCAAATAGAAAAAACTAAAACTATATTAATTCAAAATTCTCCTTGCTAATTTCATTTATTACGTACTGCTCTGGGGCTTCTCTTATTTTTTTTGATAGATCTTTTAACATTTCACTATCGATAGAACGGATATCAATATATGGAGTTACAATGAAGAACCTTTCGACATCAACTTTGTAATCACCTTCACTAAACATAACCTTCATTACATATGAGCTATCGTCACACTCATACAGAGTAAAATCCCAAGGATTCATTGCTATTTTATTTTTACTCATTATAATTTCTCTCCTGTTAATAAATCGGTCACGGTATAATCTCTGCCTTTAACCATTCCTTCGGTTTTTACTACAGCCTCAAGATCACCTTGTGGTAGTTTGCCACCCGGAATCCATTGCTTATTAGCTCCCCATTCATTACCAGTAGGCATTTTTGGAGAGTACAACTCTGTAGGTTCAAATTCAATCAAAACAAGACTATCGTTTTTCAATTGTTCCTGTGGGATGCCTAATTTATCTGCAATCACTCCTACATCTCCTTTTGATTCAGAAATCATTTGTCCAGCGCGCTCCTTGGTTAGAACAAATTCCGTCCTCCCTGGATCAGGTTTACCAATACCATAATCTTCAAAACTTTTTCTAGTGACTATTCTAGATGCGCCATTTTCAAAGGATTTTGCATGAGAATCAATATAATCCTTAGGTAAATATGTTTCGGGGTCTGGCCTAAATGTTTTTTCGATACTTTGTATTTCGGCGATTTTTTCATCATTTAACGGAAGTTTGTTAGCATTAATATTATTACGACCACGCCAACCGTCAAACTTCATACCCCCTTTACCACCCAATGCCCCACCGGCAAAACTGCCTGCCAGCATAGACCATTTTTGACCGTCAGAGCCTTCACCGAAAAGTCTGCCACCGACCCAGCTGCCAGCGTAACCACCACCCATTGCGCCTGCTAATCCTAGCAGGGCTATAGCAGGTGAAGCCAGGACCGCAACGGCAGCAGTGCCTACTCCCATCATCACCCAGTTTACCCAGCCGGGGACTTCGGGGTTGATGTCGTCAGTCTGAAGTTTGCCTCCGCCAATAAAGACATTGGTTGAACCGCCAGATATCTCAGCGCTGCAGGTCAAACGGTCTCCGATACGGGCGGCAGGAAAGTTGTTAATAAAAACTTTGTCCGAACCTTCAGCAACCCGTTGCGATGAGCCGCTGTGCTCATCGCAGTCGCCTTTGGACAAATGTGCACGTATCGCTGCTCTGCTGTTAGTGAAAACATTCGGCGATCCGGATAACAGTTTGCCTGTGTTATGTCGCGGAGCCCATGACATGCTGCCAAGCACTTCACCCACACCTCCGGCAGCACAGGCACCGGCTGCTGCTGCGGATACAACAACCAGTGCTGCTCCACCGGTAACAACAACGGCTGCTGCACCTAATATCGCGCCGCCAATTAACCCGGCGATCATCCAGCCTTTAGAGGCTGTGTGGGCTATCTCGTCCTGCTCTCTGGCAGCATTGAAGTCAGCCATGATTTATACATCCTCATGTCTCTGAAGAAACGCAAGGATTTGTGATTCGCTGGCGAGATCTGCTGGTCCTTTAAATGCTTTTGCCATGCCAAGAATATCTCTTACAGATGAGTTTTTTCTGTGTGGTGATGTCCATAGTGCATAGCGCAACGGCTCTTCATTATTTAAGGCGGCGATATGTAATGGGCTTCCCGCTGAGTCAAAGAACAAATAACTGCCATTCAGAGCTCTTTTCAAATCAACATTCTGATAAAGTAATGTCACCGTTTCATGTGCGGTAAGCACTTTAGTATCGTTATCAAAAGAAAAGAAAATCCCCGACGCATCAGTTGCCACGGGTACCGGCTCATCATCAGAATCACGAGAATTAAATTTTATACTGTTAATAATCTCATGATATTGCTTAGTATAATAATCATTAAAACGTCCTGGGCATGTTCCAATATAACAAACAATCTTTTTACCCCCGGCGTCATCATCAAATAAAACAATCGATTGTTTTTGCCAGATCTCAGCGCCATCATTTTCAAAATGATAAAAAATCTCAACTGCAGGCAGATTATCTATCTCGATCAGTTGTGATGTTACGTTTACAAAAGCGGGAACAGTGACACTCATCTCATTGATAATTCTAGCGGCCACTTTTTGCACTGTATCGTCATGAAAAGCAGATGCACGAGACACTACGAACGTAAACTCACTCGCATTATTTTCGCTGAGCGTAAAAAGATTCATTGTCCTGTCTTTAAATATGTCGGGCAGTTCAATTGAAGCTTCCTGAAGAGTATAGGTGGCCATTTTTATCCTTTGGTATTTTTTGCTGATGAAGAAAAGTAGTTTTCAATTTCACTTTTTATTTTATTTTTATGTCCACTACCCGGTGCAATTATTGCAGCGCTTCCTCCTTCCGGATTTAAATGTAACTCACCACCTTTGGTATTAATCTCTCCATTACCATCGACGGTAATGTTAAAATTTTTACCAATAAAATTAATCGCACCTTCTTTAGTTAACTCAATCGCGCTGAGACCACACTCGATTCTTACGGTATCTCCGGCTGCAATGGTGTAAGAAGCAAAGGCCTGTTCAGTACGATTGCCCGTTGTCAGCGTTTTACTATTTCCCTGAGTGCCGAGAGCATGGTCACCATCCACTCGCGTCTCATTATTAGCGCCCACCGAAACTGTCCTATTGTTCAGAACACTGTGTGATTCATCATTTTTAACATGCGTATCCATGTTCTTCTGCGCCTGGATCCACAGGTGTTCCTCACCCGCCTTATCCTCAAACCTCAGCGCGTTCGCCGTGTCCGCCGTGCCATCCTTCGACCGGCTCAGAAAACCCATCTGCGTCGCCGCCGCCGGCAGCGCCCACGGCGGCATGCTCGCCTCGTTGTACACCCGGCCGATGATCAGCGGACGGTCCGGATCGCCATTGATAAAGTCCACCACCACTTCGTCGTTGACCCGCGGGATCTGCACCCCGCCGAATCCCTGGCCCGCCCAGGCGCTGGAGACGCGCACCCAGCAGGAGCTGGTGTCGTCGCCCTTCGCCAGACGGTCCCAGTGAAACTTCACCTTCACCCGGCCGTAGCGGTCGGTCCAGATGGACTCGCCTTTCGGTCCGACCACCTTCGCGGTCTGCGGACCGTGCGTTTTCGGCCACGGCGTCTCCGGCGGCGTGCGGTACGTCACCGACGACGGCAGCACCGTGAAGCTGATGTTGTGCCGGCTCTCGCCGGTGTCGCCGCTGGCGTAACTGTTCTCGGCGAAGTCATAGGTCGCCGAGGTCACCAGATATTCGCCGTTGTCGCTGAAGTGCGGCGCGTTGATGATGGCGAAGGTGAAGCCCGGCGCGATGCCGGTGGCGGTGCCCGACCCGCTGACGCTGTGGTGCTCGGCCTGCCACACCTCCTGACGGATGCGCGCGTAGGACTCGCCGTGGCTGTGGTCGACAAAGTGGCCCGGCCAGTCGTAGACGTCCACCGAGCCCGGCACCGGCGACGCCGGGTTCTGCCGCGCCTGCAGCATCCACGCGTTCGGCTTGCGGAAGTCGTAGTCGTCGGTGCTGTAGATGCCCGGCGTCACGCTCTCCGCCAGCGACCACTGGCTGATGCCCTCTTCCGTCACCACGCCGCCCGACGGGGTGACGTGATAGGCGATGGTCTCATAGCCCGGAAACGCCTGATGCTGGTCCGGCGCGTCGCACAGCACCAGCGTATGCCTGTCCGCCTCGTGGCGGAAGAAGTAGTAAATCCCCTCCAGCTCCATCAGGCGGCTGATGAAGTCCAGGCTGCTCTCCTGATACTGCACGCAGTACTCCCACACCCGGTAGCTGCCCGCCAGGCGCGTCTCCACGCTGACCGCGTACTCCTTCAGCAGCGTCTGCACAATCTGCGGCACCGTCTGGCTCTGGAAGATGCGCAGGTTGCGGTCGCGCCGCATCGGCCACAGGTCCGGCTCCACCGTCAGCTGGTAGACCGCGTAGCGGGTGCCGCTCAGCTCCTGGCTGCGCACCGCCACCCGGGTGATTTTGCCGTTGAGGTAGCGCGGGCTCAGCGCGTTCATCAGGCCGTCGGTCGGCAGCGTAAAGGTCACCGGCTTGCCCAGCAGGGCGTGACGGTCGATACGCGCGTCGGTGGCCAGCAGTTCGGCGGTGAGCACAAAGGGACGGGACAGCGTCTCGGTGCCGGTGAGCGTATGGAACAGCAGGCCGTCCGCCGGCAGCTGAGCAGTAATGCGTGAGAACATGGTTTTCATCCCTGTAAGATGATAATTCGGCAAAAGGCACTAGCTTTGGGTACCAGCATCAGTACGTTGAGCTGATCAGGCACGGTATGTATGGCACTCGCATTGGTAGAGTTTTGAAGGCTCCTGCCAGGCAAAAGGATTGCGGGCATGCCTTTCAGAAATAGGGAAAATGAAGCGATAGGCTTACCATAGTGTTCGACATTATTACTTGTATAAATATCCTTACTTGTATAAATATCCTTACTTGTATAAATATCCTTAATGCAACCTGAGCAAGGTTTTCTATGAAAAATAGTTAACATATCTTCAAGCAAGAAAAATTTTCCGCAGGATGAATTATTATAACTTACTCATATAACACATCAAGTATAGCGACTTTTGATGGGATTTCGTCGCTATACTTTACAATGACTTTAATACCTTTCTTTAACTTATGGATCTTACCTTTAATTACCAACCCTTTTCCGGTGCATATAGTCTCTTTACCAGAAAGGGTAAGCCGCACATTGAAGTTATAAAAAAAACCGTCATCATATTGGGTATTTGTTTGCGACCAGCTGACAGGCTCGGTAGTTATTATATAACCCTGCCACTCATCTCTGGCTTTCCAGTTTTTTATTTCTATCAACTCATTTTTATCTGGTTTGAACAGTAAAAACATCACTAACAAACCCATAACCGTCATAGTAATACCGATAATGAAGGGTATTTCAGTTAAAAAATGCATTTTCACCTTCTTATCACTTTATCGCTTCAACAATGTGTATGTAAATTGTGGCCCAGCAGGGCGTGGCGGTCGATGCGCGCGTCGGTGGAGAGCAGCTTAGCGGCAAGCACAAATGGGCGTGACAGCACCTCAGTGTCATTCGGCGTATGAAACAGCAGACCGTGCGCCGGCAGCTGTCCGGTAATGCGTGCGAATATAAGTAGATTCCATGCTAATTCAGTAACGCGATATTCACTGGTGATTGCACCCTGAGTGCGGCGCACTTCACGGTGCAGGACGCCACGTTCGCTTTCGCTGATGACACGGGTACCAAAGTTGACCTGCACCCGCTGCCCGCTGCCATAGTGGAACTGCTTCAGTTCCCGCCCGTCCGGTAAGATATTGTGCGTCAATCTTGGTGCTTAGTAATTATTTTCTATTTGCTGCATTGATAATTACGGATATATATTAATTATATTTTTCGTACCAAGAGATAATCTTCTCTTTAATAGAGTCTAAAGAAGAAGCATTAGCAACTATGACATGAATAGGAAAGCCGTCGACCTCTTTATCAAACTCACTTAATGAATTAGCATCTTCATCTAAAACAACTTTTATGATGGTGCCATTATTTTTTTTTCGTGCTGAAAATATTGGATTGCCATCCATAAACGGCTTTCCATTTGAAAACGTAGTATTGTAATATGGACAGTCAACTGATTCCTTGCAATTTATAAAATTTAAGAAGAAATTTTTTAAAAAAGACTCTAACTCTAAATAAACCTTTTCATCATTAAGGTAGTTATTAAACATATCTACTCCAAAAATGCTTTACCAGAAATAATCTCAATATCCACACGTTCGTGCTTAGTATCTTTCACCATAAATGTTTTACTCACTGGAGCATCAGCACCTCCGCATTTGCTGGCATTAGTTATAAATTTTAGTCCGGTTGCTGCCGACGCTGTGGGTTTCATTGTTTTCCACCTCAGTGTCCATGTTCTTTTCAGCATGCAGCCAGACCTGTTCCTCACCCGCCTTATCCTCAAACCTCAGCGCGTTCGCCGTGTCCGCCGTGCCGTCCTTCGACCGGCTCAGAAAACCCATCTGCGTCGCCGCCGCCGGCAGCGCCCACGGCGGCATGCTCGCCTCGTTGTACACCCGGCCGATGATCAGCGGACGGTCCGGATCGCCATTGATAAAGTCCACCACCACTTCGTCGTTAACACGCGGGATCTGCACGCCGCCGAACCCCTGACCGGCCCAGGCGCTGGAGACGCGCACCCAGCACGAACTCGTGTCGTCGCCCTTCGCCAGACGGTCCCAGTGAAACTTCACCTTTACCCGGCCGTAGCGGTCGGTCCAGATCGACTCGCCTTTCGGCCCCACCACCTTCGCGGTCTGCGGACCGTGCGTTTTCGGCCACGGCGTCTCCGGCGGCGTGCGGTACGTCACCGACGACGGCAGCACCGTGAAGCTGATATTGTGACGGCTCTCGCCGGTGTCGCCGCTGGCGTAACTGTTCTCGGCGAAGTCATAGGTCGCCGAGGTCACCAGGTACTCGCCGTTGTCGCTGAAGTGCGGCGCGTTGATGATGGCGAAGGTGAAGCCCGGCGCGATGCCGGTGGCGGTGCCCGACCCGCTGACGCTGTGGTGCTCGGCCTGCCACACCTCCTGACGGATGCGCGCGTAGGACTCGCCGTGGCTGTGGTCGACAAAGTGACCTGGCCAGTCGTAGACGTCCACCGAGCCCGGCACCGGCGACGCCCGACGGGGTAACGTGATAGGCGATGGTCTCATAGCCCGGAAACGCCTGATGCTGGTCCGGCGCGTCGCACAGCACCAGCGTGTGCCTGTCCGCCTCGTGGCGGAAGAAGTAGTAAATCCCCTCCAGCTCCATCAGGCGGCTGATAAAGTCCAGGCTGCTCTCCTGATACTGCACGCAGTACTCCCACACCCGGTAGCTGCCCGCCAGGCGCGTCTCCACGTAACCGCATACTCCTTCAGCAGCGTCTGCACAATCTGCGGCACCGTCTGGCTCTGGAAGATGCGCAGGTTGCGGTCGCGCCGCATCGGCCACAGGTCCGGCTCCACCGTAAGCTGGTAGACCGCGTAGCGGGTGCCGCTCAGCTCCTGGCTGCGCACCGCCACCCGGGTGATTTTGCCGTTGAGGTAGCGCGGGCCCAGCGCGTTCATCAGGCCGTCGGTCGGCAGCGTAAAGGTCACCGGCTTGCCCAGCAGGGCGTGGCGGTCGATGCGCGCGTCGGTGGCCAGCAGTTCGGCGGTGAGCACAAAGGGACGGGACAGCGTCTCGGTGCCGGTGAGCGTGTGGAACAGCAGGCCGTCCGCCGGCAGCTGTGCAGTAATGCGTGAGAACATGTTTTTTTCCGTACAGACAGAACTGACGATGAAGCGGGTCAGTAAAAGTGGAAGGGAAATGATTTTTTTATTTAAAGCATCTTCTGATTAGAAGTAATGGATTTCAGGATGAAATTATTTATCAAAAATCCCGATTAAAAACGAGAAACATTTATGAAAATGGTCATCGCAATAATTTTTTAGTCAACATGTTTTTTGGATGTCAACCAGAAAACACAAGGAGAAAATTCTTTTTTGAATAATTTTAATTTATAAATAACAAACAATGCATTATTACTCAGATCAAGTTCATCGAAATGTCTTTACAGTTTAGTGAATGTGATTAGAAACCACTTCAACTTCAATCTTTTTATTTATAAAAAAAATCCCATACTTCAGATATGGGATCTTATCATCAATCTTTCTCTTCAGGTGCTAAGTGAAACAGCTTTTCGGCCAGCGCAAGAATTCTGTCTTTATCGACTATTTTATTAACCCACTCCTGAGGAATGCCTGACAGTCCATACAATGCGCCCGCTAACTGACCAGCCGTTGCTGCCACACTATCAGCGTCATCAGCAAGATTTGCCGCCAGCAAAATGGCATCTTTAAAATTGTCTGTATGCCAGACGGCCCATAATGCGGCCTCAAGGGTGTCGATAACATAGCCCGAGGAGCGAATTTGATCCCGATGCTTTTCTTTATATTCACCGGCATTGATGATCAATACACGTAATGTTGATCCCATAAGATGAGGAGCAAAGCTCTCACTCTTACTGTAACCATTTAAGATGTAATGAAGCATGACATTAAAAAAGCGACAGCTATCTATAGACTCTGCGGCACAATGTGTAGCCTCACTCTGTAATATCGCATCTCGCCAACCGTCAATAAACGATTTCCTTCTGAAAATAGCAGTAGGTGCATGGCGGATTAATGCTGCATTTCCTGCAGTCTCAGGAGAAGTATTCCCCATCCAGGTTGGTCCATGAAGTACAAACTGCTCAAGCGCATAGCGCGTTGTATTACCTATATCAAAGCATACGCCATTAGAACTATTTGTCCCATTCTTATACCAGTTAAGTAACTTTTGTCGGAACAATGTAATATCACATTTATGGCTTTCAATATAAGTTTCAGCGAGACACAGCGCCATCGAGGTGTCATCAGTCCACTCACCGGGTTTAAGAGAAAAAGGTCCCCCGCCAACCATATCATCAACGCGAGCTTTATCTCTTGGCATAAATTCTAGCGTTGTGCCGATAGCGTCTCCAACCGCCAACCCCATCAAAGCGCCCTGACATTTATCTAATGCCTGTTCATCAGTAATTTTCTGAGGTAAGGATTTCGCCCATTCTGGCTTGAGAGCGTCCTCAGGTTTAGCGCGTAAAGGTTTTTGCTCATAAGACATTCTGTTCATCAACTGCCGTGATGCCTGGGGTATTAAATGAGCGTAACGTCTGGCATAAATGAAAAGCGCATCATCATCAGCCCTAAGATCAATCATAAAAACTCCTTATAAGTCAATGTAATATTCCCGCCATCATCAATTCTTTCGATAACTTTAAATTGTGTGTCTGGAGGGTATAAAACTTCCGCTTCAAGAGGATACTCTGATAAAAATGCCACGTCTCGCCCGGAAGCACCATTGACTTTAATCAATATGTTACCTTGAAATGGTTCATTTGAGGATGTACTCATAAATGCACCATCTGAAACAATGTTACCAGGCTGATTTTTAGCAAGTATTTCTTCAGGAAGGGAATTTATCCCTCGATATGAAAGTCCTTTATTAGGAGGGAGCTTGGAAAGGCCATCCTTAGCATGTGCGGCAAAGGCTTCTAATTCTGGAGTTAATGGAGTTTGACCTCTTAATGCTGGATTTAATGCTGTGTAACCCTCATTCGTGGTATAGCCATATAAAGCTCCCACTTGGTCATCCGTAAGCATTGCAGACTTCACCGCATTATTGCTCAATGCGTTTGCACGTCCTGCTGCAATCCATTCATCCGCCTGGGCCTTTCCAACAGCCTCAGACAAAGACATTTTCGGAACAACAGGTTCAGCTACAACTTCAGGCACAACCTCAACGTTCTCACCCGTTTTGACAGCACGCCAGGCATCAAACTTCATTACCCCTTTGCCACCCAATGCCCCACCGGCAAAACTGCCTGCCAGCATAGACCATTTTTGTCCGTCAGAGTCTTCCCCGAACAGTCTGCCACCGACCCAGCTGCCAGCGTAACCACCACCCATTGCGCCTGCTAATCCTAACAGGGCTATAGCAGGTGAAGCCAGGACCGCAACGGCAGCAGTGCCCACTCCCATCATCACCCAGTTTACCCAGCCAGGGATTTCGGGGTTGATATCGTCGGTCTGAAGTTTGCCTCCGCCAATAAAGACATTGGTGGAACCGCCAGATATCTCCGCACTGCAGGTCAAACGGTCTCCGATGCGGGCGGCAGGAAAGTTGTTAATAAAAACTTTGTCCGAACCTTCAGCAACCCGTTGCGATGAGCCGCTGTGCTCATCACAGTCGCCTTTGGACAAATGTGCACGTATCGCTGCTCTGCTGTTGGTGAAAACATTCGGCGAGCCGGATAACAGTTTGCCTGTGTTATGCCGCGGAGCCCATGACATGCTCCCTAGCACTTCACCCACCCCTCCGGCAGCACAGGCACCGGCTGCTGCTGCAGATACGACAACCAGAGCCGCTCCACCGGTTACAACAACGGCTGCTGCACCTAAAATGGCACCGCCAATTAACCCGGCGATCATCCAGCCTTTAGAAGCTGTGTGGGCTATCTCGTCCTGCTCTCTGGCAGCATTGAATTCAGCCATGATTTATACATCCTTATGTCTCTGAAGAAACGCAAGGATTTGTGATTCGCTGGCGAGATCTTCTGGTCCTTTAAAGGCTTTTGCCATGCCAAGAATATCTCTTACAGATGAGTTTTTTCTGTGTGGTGATGTCCATAGTGCATAGCGCAACGGCTCTTCATTATTTAAGGCGGCGATATGTAATGGGCTTCCCGCTGAGTCAAAGAACAAATAACTGCCATTCAGAGCTCTTTTCAAATCAACATTCTGATAAAGTAATGTCACCGTTTCATGTGCGGTAAGCACTTTAGTATCGGTATCAAAAGAAAAGAAAATCCCCGACGCATCAGTTGCCACGGGTACCGGCTCATCATCAGAATCACGAGAATTAAATTTTATACTGTTAATAATCTCATGATATTGCTTAGTATAATAATCATTAAAACGTCCTGGGCATGTTCCAATATAACAAACAATCTTTTTACCCCCGGCGTCATCATCAAATAAAACAATCGATTGTTTTTGCCAGATCTCAGCGCCATCATTTTCAAAATGATAAAAAAGCTCAACTGCAGGCAGATTATCTATCTCGATCAGTTGTGATGTTATGTTTACAAAAGCGGGAACAGTGACACTCATCTCATTGATAATTCTAGCGGCCACTTTTTGCACTGTATCGTGATGAAAAGCAGATGCGCGAGACACTACGAACGTAAACTCACTCGCATTATTTTCGCTGAGCGTAAAAAGGTTCATTGTCCTGTCTTTAAATATGTCGGGCAGTTCAATTGAAGCTTCCTGAAGAGTATAGGTGGCCATTTTTATCCTTTGGTATTTTTTGCTGATGAAGAAAAGTAGTTTTCAATTTCACTTTTTATTTTATTTTTATGTCCACTACCCGGTGCAATTATTGCAGCGCTTCCTCCTTCCGGATTTAAATGTAAATCACCACCTTTGGTATTAATCTCTCCATTACCATCGACGGTAATGTTAAAATTTTTACCAATAAAATTAATCGCACCTTCTTTAGTTAACTCAATCGCGCTCAGACCACACTCGATCCTTACAGTGTCTCCGGCTGCAATGGTGTAAGAAGCAAAGGCCTGTTCAGTACGATTGCCCGTTGTCAGCGTTTTACTATTTCCCTGAGTGCCGAGAGCATGGTCACCATCCACTCGCGTCTCATTATTAGCGCCCACCGAAACTGTCCTATTGTTCAGAACACTGTGTGATTCATCATTTTTAACATGGGTATCCATGTTCTTCTGCGCCTGGATCCACAGGTGTTCCTCACCCGCCTTATCCTCAAACCTCAGCGCGTTCGCCGTATCCGCCGTGCCATCCTTCGACCGGCTTAAAAAGCCCATCTGCGTCGCCGCCGCCGGCAGCGCCCACGGCGGCATGCTCGCCTCGTTGTACACCCGGCCGATGATCAGCGGACGGTCCGGATCGCCGTTGATGAAGTCCACCACCACTTCGTCGTTAACACGCGGGATCTGCACGCCGCCGAACCCCTGGCCCGCCCAGGCGCTGGAGACGCGCACCCAGCAGGAGCTGGTGTCGTCGCCCTTCGCCAGACGGTCCCAGTGAAACTTCACCTTCACCCGCCCGTAGCGGTCGGTCCAGATCGACTCGCCTTTCGGCCCCACCACCTTCGCCGTCTGCGGACCGTGCGTTTTCGGCCACGGCGTCTCCGGCGGCGTGCGGTACGTCACCGACGACGGCAGCACCGTGAAGCTGATATTGTGCCGGCTCTCGCCGGTGTCGCCGCTGGCGTAACTGTTCTCGGCGAAGTCATAGGTCGCCGAGGTCACCAGATATTCGCCGTTGTCGCTGAAGTGCGGCGCGTTGATGATGGCGAAGGTGAAGCCCGGCGCGATGCCGGTGGCGGTGCCCGACCCGCTGACGCTGTGGTGCTCGGCCTGCCACACCTCCTGACGGATGCGCGCGTAGGACTCGCCGTGGCTGTGGTCGACAAAGTGGCCCGGCCAGTCGTAGACGTCCACCGAGCCCGGCACCGGCGACGCCGGGTTCTGCCGCGCCTGCAGCATCCACGCGTTCGGCTTGCGGAAGTCGTAGTCGTCGGTGCTGTAGATGCCCGGCGTCACGCTCTCCGCCAGCGACCACTGGCTGATGCCCTCTTCCGTCACCACGCCGCCCGACGGGGTGACGTGATAGGCGATGGTCTCATAGCCCGGAAACGCCTGATGCTGGTCCGGCGCGTCGCACAGCACCAGCGTATGTTTGTCCGCCTCGTGGCGGAAGAAGTAGTAAATCCCCTCCAGCTCCATCAGGCGGCTGATGAAGTCCAGGCTGCTCTCCTGATACTGCACGCAGTACTCCCACACCCGGTAGTTGCCCGCCAGGCGCGTCTCTACGTTAACCGCGTACTCCTTCAGCAGCGTCTGCACAATCTGCGGCACCGTCTGGCTCTGGAAGATGCGCAGGTTGCGGTCGCGCTGCATCGGCCACAGGTCCGGCTCAACCGTCAGCTGGTAGACCGCGTAGCGGGTGCCGCTCAGCTCCTGGCTGCGCACCGCCACCCGGGTGATTTTGCCGTTGAGGTAGCGCGGGCTCAGCGCGTTCATCAGGCCGTCGGTCGGCAGCGTAAACGTCACCGGCTTGCCCAGCAGGGCGTGACGGTCGATGCGCGCGTCGGTGGCCAGCAGTTCGGCGGTGAGCACAAACGGACGGGACAGCGTCTCGGTGCCCGTGAGCGTATGGAACAGCAGGCCGTCCGCCGGCAGCTGTGCAGTAATGCGTGAGAACATAATCAGATTCCGTGCTTATATTAGAGATTAGGTACCAGTACGTCATGGCGCTGTCATTCAGAGTATCGATGTGCACCAGTGGCTCCCAGCCATCCGCGGTCGACAGGTAATGCGTGTCGCGCTGCTGCTTTCACCTACCGTTTGTAACTCTCTACACAGGCAGCACACCGTCCCGGTTTAGTTCCCGTGGTGTTACAGGACTTTTAGCCCGTCATGGCAGGCTTTTTAAACAGCCAGTCAGACATATTTATCTCACACTGGCAGCCTTCATACGCGGCCCAGACTTCCAGGCAGGGTGAGTCATCCGTGGTTAATTAGCGTCAGATGTGAGTTAAACCGATATCAGGGAGGCAACTGGTTCCAGTCCCTTGGCTGGAAGCTGCCTGGCAGCGCAACGGTAATGCAGGATTTCTTCTCTGGCCAGGGTATAAAGGCATTTTCGGAAGCGCTGTTAGATCGCTTCCCTGGAGAAGCCCGACGTAAAAGAAAAGTATATTCCTTGTTAATATTAACAGCCTGTTTCCCTTCTTAGTTTAATTCGCCAGCCAGATGCCGTAATAAATCACTATAGTTCCAAGAGAAAGAATGACCTTTGAAAAAATGAACAGCCCTGGTGCCAGCTTACTGATAGCCGGTGAAAACCGCCTGTAATTGTCTGCATTATATTTCTTGTGAAAATCCATAACAGTGCCAAACATATTGCAGAATCCGACAAGTATAAATTTCATACCCCATATAAAAAATAATGATGCACCTAACGCCTCCATTAAGTCCCCTGCGGCGTCCCTGGTAAAACCCGGGATTATAGCTGCCAGTCCTTTAAGCACGAATCCAATAGCGATAATGGCGATAAAAATCCCAACAAAAGCTTTCCCTATACCAGCCAGCGTTTCTTTTCCATAGGAAATCTTACTGCTCCAGATAAAATACACCGTCACTGACCAGAAGAATAAAAATGCTAAAATTTCCATGTTGTTGCCATCCATTTTTAAAAATCAATTAGCAGCCAGAATCGTTATGTAGCCGCTAATTATAGCAATATTGCTAAGGCCACCTCCCTCAACATTATCCGAACATCCTACACTGCTAATAATAAAATCACTCACGGAATTTATGATAAGTTACAAATAAACTTCACCCGTTAATCTTAATAATAAAGAAAATCTGACGCTGGTTGTTTCCGTATTAGTTTGATGATTGAGTCAGGGCGGTCAAATATGCGGATAAAATGCGGCTTTAAATAGAAGAATGAAAATTTAATGCCTGAGGACTCGCTTGCGGATGATCTATTAATTTAGAAAGCTGAGCTAAGTTACCAGCCTAATCATAACCCCAGTGAAATTTATCCTTAAGTTGGAGAAATTTTAAAAAGCAACATAGAGAATTATAAATTGATTAATAAAATACCCATAAATGTACTCACCTAATCTTTTCTCTCAATTCATTAGCTGATGCAGCATCACCAGAAGATTGAATCTCATCGATCAATCTCGAAGCTTCAATCATATCTCCTTTATTTATCAAATAAACCGCATAATTGTACCTGGCAACCTCATTTCCTTGTAAGGCAGATATTTTCAACCATTTTATCATGTCAGGCTTGATGAAATTTGAAAATGCATAATACTGATATAGCTTAATAGAGGCATCGCTATTTACCTCCAAGGATTTCTTCTTGTAATAAACAATTTCATCTTCATTTAAATAGTAAATAGTTCCACTTGAAAGCATTCTTGAACCTCGCGACCAGCTCACGATAAAAATAGTAGACTCGTCAAAATAGATAATAAAATATAAATTATCGTTAATTTTCACTGAAGGATATGAGCATCTCTAAGAAAATAGCAGAGAGTTGAAATTATGAATAAAAAACCGGAATGAGCATAATAGCCGCCTCCGGTAGATACCAAGAAACTAGGTTAGATCACTTTTAAAGTGTTAAATCAATCACCTTTGAAGCAACCAATATATTTTAATCCTTTAAAATCACTACCTATAGCAGGAAAATTATCAACGTCAAGATTTGAATACCATAAAATGGCGTTTGCTTTATCAATTCCCAAGTTGGCGCATGTATTTCTTATTTTTTCCATCTCACTTAGATCAACTGCTGCTTGCTCAAGTATCTCATTAAGAGGAACATCTTTTTCTTCTCTTGGTATTATTCCTATAAAGTCTTCATCGTACCACTTTGTGCCAAGATACTGACAAAATGCACAAACTTTATAGGAGGGATCCTCAAAATCCCCTTCAGTTGAGTAATCAAGCTCAAAATATTTCAAATAGTCTTTTTCGGAATCATAATTACTTCCTATCCAAAGATGTACAATATCCGCGTCGTAATTAGTATTCATCAAAAGCATCCTGTTCGTTTCATGTGGATCGAATGGTGTGTTTCTATAATGTCTATGGCTTGCATCTTAGTTTCAGCACTTTTTAAATCACTGATAAGTTTGTTATGGAAATGCCGCCCTGCTTTACTTCCATGATGAGGACCATTTGGGACAGGCATTCCATTTCTATCAGTGACATTAATAAATGTAATTTCGCTAGTCGGAACTGTCATTGCTTTAAGCTCTTCTGCGCTAAACCCTAACTCTTTCGCTTTAGATGCTATCGATACAGGGAACATTTCATGCATACCACCGGGACTTCGAAGAGCACTCTCAACAGCTGATTTATTATCGATAATATCCTGAACTGATGCGCCATTAAACCAGGAGTTAAACGTGCCTTTTTCCCAAGGAATCAAGCCTAATGGATCCACCCAAACCATTGGATCATTAACATAGGTGTAAGTATTCAATCCACCCTTTAACCCTATCGGGTCCGGCTGCGTATAGCGACCGCCGCGCGGGTCATAATATCTTAGCGTGTTATAGTGCAGCCCGGTTTCACGGTCAAGGTACTGTCCCTGAAAACGAAGGTTCTGCGGCACGCCCCAGCTCGCATTACACTGTTCTGACAGGGTGCGCCCCCAGACAGAGAAGTTGCCGCGCCAGACGCTTTTGCCTTCCTCATCAGTCAGCCTGTCCGGCAGGCCGTTTATCTCGGTGTGGTACCAGTAAATATCACTATGCGCGCCTGTGCTGTCAATACGTGCCAGCGGTTCGTAGCTGTTTTCTGCATAAACATAGCGTACGCCTGTGTCTGGCCTGTGAGTGCTGCTTTCACCAACCAGTTGCATGCCCAGCCAGGCAAATTTTGTGCATTCCGGCTGCTCCTGACGGTGCCGCCAGACGCGTTTTTCCGTACGGCGTCCCAGCGCATCGTACAAGTATTGCGCGCGGCTGAATTCAATATCACCCTCAATCTGAACATCACTGATACGATGCTCACTGTCATAAAAAAAACGCTGCACAATACCCCGGTGGCTATCATGCCGCTCCGTCATACGACCAAAGCCATCATATTCCCAGCGCACACCATCCAGACGCCTCAGCATGTTATTCCGTACCGGATGCAAATCCTGTGTTGTCTGATTGTCTGCAGCGTCATACAAAAACTGTTCATCACAGCCCGGCATTATGCTTTGCGTCACCCTGCCAGCTGCATCGTATCCCCATAGCAACTGTCGGTATTTCTCCTGCGGCGACGACGGTGTGCCATCTGTATAAATCTGACGGATAATCTGATCGGCCTGATCCCACTGGTAACGTCTTTCTGCAATCAGCGTTTTACGCGGGTTGTCCAGACAGCGCCGATGGGAAATCCGTCCCGCCACGTCATAATATGTCTCCTGCGTTAGCACGCCCTGCGTGCGATTCGTTTCCCGGTGCAGACGGTCTCGCTGATATCCTGCCAGGGACAACTTTTTCGCGTTGAAGGAGAGTTGAATCTCCAGAAGATGTCCACTGCCGTAACGAAGAAAGTCGATTTTCTGTCCATCCGGGTATGACGTTGCACTCAGATTATTCAGTGCATCATATTGATGACAGTACTCCCCTGAATGATTTTTTTCGCTGATCAATCTGCCCAGTTTATTATAGGTAAATATCTGATATTCAGCATGTTCCGGGTCACGCATCTCAATAGCAGCCTGACGCCATTCCTGATATGGCGCGCGACAAATCTCTAATGCCAGGGCACTGTGCCGGAACTCGGTCCGATGCTCACATGTTTCACGCGCCGTCATTCGCCCCAGCGCATCATATTCATAGTTCGTGACTTGAGGCGGCATTTCGCTGCTGCTGTCCGGATAGCGGATAAGCGACTCTACCTGCTGGAGCGCATTGTAATGATACTCGGTCTTCCGTCCTGCATAATCCTGCTGCTGCTGCAATAATCCAGTCGAACTATAGCTAAAATGCCACTCCTGCATGTTGCTGTTAATTAATGTTGTCAGTCGCCCAGCCCGATTGAAACGAAACTGTGTTTTCTGGCCCGCCGGATCAACTGCCTCAATGACCTGACCACGGGAATTTAAAGTAACTTTATGCGCCAGAATACCTTCAATACTTTGCCCGCATAGTAAGCCGGCTTTATTGTATTCGAATCGGGTTTCACGTCCGTCCGGACGCGTTAAAATTTCAAGTCGCCCCGCCGGACTCCATGCAAATCGCTGTGTATTGCCCAGCGCATCCGTGATGCTTACCAGCCTTCCTGTATCATCATACTGACGGCGAGCAGGGTAACCGGAACAGTCTTCTTCGCGGATTAGTTGGCCACGACTGTCCCACCAGAAACAGTGCCGGTTACAATGAGCATCTATGCGCTCAACCAGATCTCCCTGTTCATTCCATTTAAAAAGCGTGGTTGCACCTTCCGGATCGGTCAGAGACACAACATCACCGGCTAGATTATACTCGTATTGCCATACTGCACCGTTCGGTAACACCTCTTTCAACGGGAGCGCATATAACGGATGCCAGGTTTTAAGCGTGGTGCGCTCCAGCGGATCGCGCTCCATCGTCAGATTTCCACGCGCATCAAAAGCGTACTCCCAGCGGGCTCCGTCGGGCTGTACCATCTCATTTAGCTGTTCACTGGTCCCAGCCCAGTTGAATGCCCAGCTACCGCCATGTTCATCGGTATAAGCCGTTATACGGTACAACATATCCCAGCGATGCTGACTGGATACACCTTCATCGTTACTCACATAGGCGATGCGTTCTTTTTCGTCAGTATTAATACGCCAGTTTTCCAGCACGCTTGCCTGTTCATCCAGCACCTGGTAGGAAGAAACTCGCCAGTGCCTGCTGTCCAGAGCGGGTTGCCACTGATACTGAACTTTCAGGCCGGTTGAAAAACTGTGCCATGCCAGCATGTCACTAGCCCGATCCCAGCCATACTGGCGCAAAACGATGTTGTCCGCATCGCTCACCATGATCAGCTGGTTCTGCTCGTTGTAACGGTAAGACACCATGCAGCGGCGCGTATTTCCACAAACCTGATATACTGCGCTAAGCCGTCCCCACTCCTGATACTCAAGCTCGACATCAAGTGCTTCATTATCACTAAAGATGCGTACCAACTGCCCCTGCTTATTCCATTCAAAATATTGAGCATTTTCATGGCGATCGTAGAGACGATGCAGGCGCCATTCGCCCATATTTAAGGGATCCGGTTCGTAAAGCTGGTGTTCGCCGTCATGATGCTGTATCACCATCGCACCGTTCGGGCTACAGAACAGTTTCAGACCTTCTTCCTGAAAATCAATGACGTCTCCTGTATTGACCTTGCCCATGCCCAACTCACGGCCAGTCATATCACGAAACATCAGTTGATTATCCGGCAAACGATACAAGCGGGTTTCAAAAGGCAGCATCCAGCCAGTACCTAATATCCCGGCTGCTAAGTTGCGACTGTGGTAAATACGCTGCCATCTGAGTGGTATGCGATCCGGTAGCACAAAATCGAGGTCTTCATCCTGTGCAAGGATTTTAGCGCCAGTAGCAATATTGACAGGAAATGCCGTACTACTGGCTTTAATGACTGCCTGAGCAGCGGCTTCGGTTGCGACGATGCCGCCGAGCGGGCAAATGATTTCTTTAGCAAGGCCGCGCAGAATTAGACGGCTGTAACCAAACTTGATCAGCTGTGGCAGTACCCCTGCCAGGGCCCCGCCCAGTAAATTACCAGCCATATACGCCAGCATGTTTTTACCGCTGTGGATGTCACGCACTGTAATGGTATCGCCGCCGATGCGTACACGGGGATTTTCGCTAATTTTAATAACTGCTTCACAAGTGCTTTTGTCACCATTACGCGCAGCAGGCTGGTTATTGATTAACACTTTTTTTGAACCCTGCGCGATAAAATTACTGCTGGTGACCATATGGCCTTTAGCACATGCGACTTTATCCTGCGGCATGGGTGCCGCATAAGGGTTTGCACTTTCCACCACAGGCTGAGTCAGGCTGGTCCAGACGCTTTTTCCCCAATCTTTAATGTCATCAGACGTAATGTGGCTAGCCTTCTCAGCCACTGACATAAGCGCAGCACCGGGATTCAGTGTTGTTTTCATTGCCATTGCTACGCCAGTAAGCGCAAGCATACCGATCCCCGCCCAGTCAATGCCTTCATCTTGGGCAACTGGCATATTAAGATAGCCACGATCCACAGTGCCGGCTGCGCGCGCTGCCTTTTTCCCCATTATCAACACATCGTCAGACCCACTGATGATGATCGCATCAGGCGGTCCGGGATCAATTACGCTGTCGACAAATTTGCCTGCAGCGTCGCCGATTTCCTCAAGTTTTCCGCTGAAAATCAGCCCGGCAATCGCTGCACCGCCAATCACCGCACCAATTCCTGTACCCGCTGCCAGCATCACTCCTGCAACGATGGCACCTTCTACCAGGCCTCCCACAAAATCGGCAAGCGCCGAGCTATGCACCAGGGGGTCGTCGATACGGGCTGCAATAAAATCCGTCATCGTCAGACTCCCAGTTGCATACCCGCTTTGACTGAGTTCCAGAGCGCATCTGTATCTGCATCAAAAGGGGTCGTTCGGCTAAAGGTCAGTACAAGGAGATGATCTTCCATTCGCACGATCGCTAGCTGTTCATACATCATGACATGCTGGTTCTCGAAAGAGAGTTTGACCTCTTTTGCAGACTGGCCCGCAATAGTGCTTGTCACCTGCTCACCCATTACAACCTTCTTCATTCGCTGCTTAATCCTGGCCAGCTGCTGGGAGAAATAGTCATTTTCTTCTTCAGGTGAGATATCCCATGCGCGGGTGATGACTAAAGTTGCATCACTGGCAGGAAATTTCAGAACATTGATGCTGTGATCCTGCCAGGCATCAGACAAGTTGAGGGTGCCCTCTGAAAGAGCAAATGATTTAATTTCCATTATTCTTTACTTCCCTGATTAAATGCCGCTTTTACAGCATTCTGAATTTGTGCTGATGTGGGCTCTGTATCAGAAGCAGCGGCAGGTTTACTAATATTTAAATCCAGCGTACCGCCGGTATTAATTTCACCCTGCCCGGACGCGTTCACTGTGAAATTTATACATTGCAGATTGACCTGACCGTTAGCGCCTAATTCCAGAATGGATTGACCAGCCACCAGACGTATTCCGGTATCAGAAGCTTGCACAATGCCTCCCTGCACTAGTTGTAAAAAACCACCACCAATTACCTCCGTATGTGAAAGCTGTGTTGCCTGCTCATGCGCACCGGCCACCTTACCTTTGTAGTCTCGATTAATGCTGACGGTTTGTGAGCCACCAACACTGTGTGATTCATCATTTTTAACATGCGTATCCATGTTCTTCTGTGCCTGAATCCACAGGTGTTCCTCACCCGCCTTATCCTCAAACCTCAGCGCGTTCGCCGTATCCGCCGTGCCATCCTTCGACCGGCTTAAAAAGCCCATCTGCGTCGCTGCTGCCGGCAGCGCCCACGGCGGCATGCTCGCCTCGTTATACACCCGGCCGATGATCAGCGGACGGTCCGGATCGCCGTTGATGAAGTCCACCACCACCTCGTCGTTGACCCGCGGGATCTGCACCCCGCCGAACCCCTGACCCGCCCAGGCGCTGGAGACGCGCACCCAGCAGGAGCTGGTGTCGTCGCCCTTTGCCAGACGGTCCCAGTGAAACTTCACCTTCACCCGGCCGTAGCGGTCGGTCCAGATCGACTCGCCTTTCGGCCCCACCACCTTCGCCGTCTGCGGACCGTGCGTTTTTGGCCACGGCGTCTCCGGCGGCGTGCGGTACGTCACCGACGACGGCAGCACCGTGAAGCTGATATTGTGCCGGCTCTCGCCGGTGTCGCCGCTGGCGTAACTGTTCTCGGCGAAGTCATAGGTCGCCGAGGTCACCAGATATTCGCCGTTGTCGCTGAAGTGCGGCGCGTTGATGATGGCGAAGGTGAAGCCCGGCGCGATGCCGGTGGCGGTGCCCGACCCGCTGACGCTGTGGTGCTCGGCCTGCCACACCTCCTGACGGATGCGCGCGTAGGACTCGCCGTGGCTGTGGTCGACAAAGTGGCCCGGCCAGTCGTAGACGTCCACCGACCCCGGCACCGGCGACGCCGGGTTCTGCCGCGCCTGCAGCATCCACGCGTTCGGCTTGCGGAAGTCGTAGTCGTCGGTGCTGTAGATGCCCGGCGTCACGCTCTCCGCCAGCGACCACTGGCTGATGCCCTCTTCCGTCACCACGCCGCCCGACGGGGTGACGTGATAGGCGATGGTCTCATAGCCCGGAAACGCCTGATGCTGGTCCGGCGCGTCGCACAGCACCAGCGTATGTTTGTCCGCCTCGTGGCGGAAGAAGTAGTAAATCCTCCAGCTCCATCAGGCGGCTGATGAAGTCCGGGCTGCTCTCCTGATACTGCACGCAGTACTCCCACACCCGGTAGTTGCCCGCCAGGCGCGTCTCTACGTTAACCGCGTACTCCTTCAGCAGCGTCTGCACAATCTGCGGCACCGTCTGGCTCTGGAAGATGCGCAGGTTGCGGTCGCGCTGCATCGGCCACAGGTCCGGCTCAACCGTCAGCTGGTAGACCGCGTAGCGGGTGCCGCTCAGCTCCTGGCTGCGCACCGCCACCCGGGTGATTTTGCCGTTGAGGTAGCGCGGGCTCAGCGCGTTCATCAGGCCGTCGGTCGGCAGCGTAAACGTCACCGGCTTGCCCAGCAGGGCGTGACGGTCGATGCGCGCGTCGGTGGCCAGCAGTTCGGCGGTGAGCACAAAGGGACGGGACAGCGTCTCGGTGCCCGTGAGCGTGTGGAACAGCAGGCCGTCCGCCGGCAGCTGTGCAGTAATGCGTGAGAACATAAGTAATCCCTGACTATTAACTGTGTGGATCGAGCAACCAGACGCCTTCTTCGCTGATGTTCAGCGTCTGCTGGCGAGTGCCACTCTGGCCGCTAATGGCAAAGGTGTAATTACCTGGGGCCAGCTGCAGCGTCGCGAAGCCATTCACCGCCGGGACCAGCGCCTGCGGTTGACCGTTCACCTGAACGCGTTCGCCCTGCTGCAGACGGATATAAACCTGGGCGACCGGGGCGGGTGGCGGTGCCGGTTGAGGATCGGGTTCACGTGCGGCGGTCTGTACAGGTTCAGAGGTCTGCGCCGGCGCGCTGACAACCTTCTCTGCCGGGGTCTCAGCCTGCGTCGGTGGCGCAGCCACCGGCTGGTTAACCGGCGCGACGGTGACGGCAGGCGCGCTGTTTTGCGCGACCTCAGCCGGCGATGACTCATTACCGCGTGACATCAGCAGACCGGCGCACAGGCCGACCAGCACACCCGCAGCCACCAGGCCTGGCAGAGCAAACCGGTGTCCCAGCAGCGTTTTCAGCGGCGAGGCGGGTTTGACCTCCTCCTCTTCTTCTGTGATCGGCACCAGCATCGTACCTGGCCCGCTCATTTTTGCGCTGAGCAGCGGTTCCGGTTCACGTTCCGGCAGCGCCATCAGCACAGCAAAATCATCAATGCTCTGCGGGCGATCTTCCGGCTTCAGCGCCAGAGCACGATCCACGGCACTGAGCAGCGCTGTGGAGAACCCCGCCAGACGACGCTGCACCAGCGGCTGATAATTATCTTCGATGCTCCGCACCACGCTGACCGGTGGCGGTGCACCGGTAATCAGCGTATGCAGCACCGCGCCCAGCGCGTAGATATCGGTCCACGCGCCCTGCTCGCTCTCGTCGTTGTCGCTGTATTGCTCAATCGGCGCATAGCCGGGACGCAGCATGGTCTCGCTCTCATCCGACAGGTTGCCGATGGTTTTGCGCGCCGACCCGAAGTCCAGCAGGATCGGCTCGCCGCTGCTCTGAATCTGGATGTTATCCAGCGAGATATCACGATGCAGGTAACCCGCTTCATGGATGGTTTTAATCGCGCCCAGCAGCGGCGGCAGCATGCGACGGATCCAGGTTTCATCTACCGACTGCGGATTGCGTTCGCGGAAGTTTGAGAGCGTGGTGCCGCTGTAGAACACCGTGCCCATGTAGGCAGTGTCGTTCTGCACCCAGAAACGCAGCACGTGCAGCAGGTTCGGATGGTTAAAGCGCGCCAGCAGACGCGCCTCCTGAATAAAGCTGTTCAGTCCGGCGTGAAAAGTTTTGCTGAAACGTTCGCTGCGCAGTACCAGATTAAGGTCATCGCTGCGCACCGCCAGTGACGCGGGCATAAACTCTTTGATGGCGATATCACGTTCCAGCTGGTGATCCCAGGCGCGATAGACGATACCAAAGCCACCACCGCCGATAACCTCTTTGATTTCAAACTCATTAAAGCGGTAACCCAGCGGCAGCGCGTTGGGGACATTCAGGGGTTGATCATGTTCCGACATATTCGAAAACTCTCTGATAACTAAGCTTTAAACAGCGAACTGGCAGACAAATTCGCCCTGCTCACAACGCACTTCGACGCGGCGATAGCGTTCATCGCGGGCGTGCGCACTCAGCAATATCTGGCTCATCTGCGGCAACAGCGTGTTAGTGAGGATGGCATCCACCATGCGACCGCCCGACTCCACCTCGGTACAGCGCTGGACGATCTGGCTCACCACCGACTCGTCGATCTGCGCCTCAATCCCATGGTTGTCGGCCAGACGACGCACAATGCGCGCCAGCTGCAGCCGCACAATCTCCGCCAGCATTTCATCGCTGAGCGGGTAATACGGCACCACCAGCAGACGGCCCAGCAGCGCAGGCGGGAACACCTCCAGCAGCGGTTTACGCAGCGCGGTGCTCAGGGCATCCGGATCGGGCATCAGTTCAGGATCAGCACACATCGCGCTGATCAACTGCGTGCCGACGTTCGAGGTCAGAATGATGATGGTGTTGCGGAAATCGATGTGGCGACCTTCGCCATCCTCCATCCAGCCCTTATCAAACACCTGGAAGAACAGCTCATGCACATCCGGATGGGCTTTCTCAATCTCATCCAGCAGCACCACGCTGTAGGGACGACGGCGAACGGCTTCGGTCAGCACGCCGCCTTCGCCGTAGCCGACGTAGCCCGGCGGAGCACCTTTCAGCGTCGAGACAGTGTGCGCCTCCTGAAACTCACTCATGTTGATGGTGATAATGTTCTGCTCACCGCCATACAGCGACTCGGCCAGCGCCAGCGCGGTCTCGGTTTTACCGACACCGGACGGGCCGCACAGCATAAAGACGCCTGCGGGCTTGTTGGGGTTATCCAGGCGGGCGCGCGTAGTGCGAACCCGTTTGGCGATCAGATCCAGACCGTGACGCTGGCCGATGACGCGCTGGTTCAGGGTGTCAGCCAGATTCAGGACGGCGTCGATCTCATTCTTCACCATCCGGCCCAGTGGAATACCGGTCCAGTCCGAGACCACGGCAGCCACCACGCCTGCATCCACGGCGGCAAACAGCAGCGGCGAGTCGCCCTGCAGCGCCGTGAGTTGCTGCTGCGTTGCATCACGCTGTTCACGCAGCGCCGGATCCTCTTCGGTTACACAGCGGGCGCGCAGCGCAATCAGCGTCTCAACCAGTTCACGCTCCTGCAGCCAGCGCTGTTGCAGTGCATCACGTTCAGTTTCCAGGGCGGTGCGCTCTGCGGCAATCGCCTGCTGGCGGGTCACATCGCCAAGGCCGACGCGGATTTCACGTTCAATGATCTCCGCTTCAATCTCCAGCGCGGCCAGACGATGCAGACAATCTTCCAGCGCCGCAGGCTGCGCGCCCTGACTCACCGCCACGCGGGCGCAGGCAGTATCCAGCAGCGCCACCGCTTTATCGGGCAGCTGACGCGCCGGAATGTAGCGATGGGATAGTTTCACTGCCGCAGTGACTGCATCATCCAGCAACAGCACGCGATGGTGTTTCTCCAGCGCGCTGACGGTGCTGCGCAGCATCAGAATCGCTTTGGCTTCATCCGGCTCCTGCACCTGCACGGTCTGGAAGCGGCGGGTCAGCGCCGGATCTTTCTCAATATACTTTTTGTATTCGGCCCAGGTGGTCGCGCCGATGGTGCGAAGCTGGCCGCGCGCCAGCGCCGGTTTCAGCAGGTTGGCGGCATCGCCGGTGCCCTGCTGACCACCCGCGCCAACCAGAGTGTGGATCTCATCGACAAACAGCACGATCGGCGTCGGGCTGGACTGCACCTCATTGATCAGCGCCTGCAGTCGCGCTTCGAACTCCCCTTTCATCCCGGCACCCGCCTGCAGCAGGCCAATATCCAGCAGCCAGAGCTGCACATCGCGCAGCGGCGCAGGCACATCCCCCGCGGCAATACGCAGCGCGAGGCCTTCGACCACCGCGGTTTTGCCGACGCCCGCTTCACCGGTCAACAACGGGTTGTTCTGACGACGACGCATCAGGATATCGACCATCTGGCGGATCTCATCGTCACGCCCGGTTACCGGATCGATGCGGCCTTCACGGGCGCGCGCGGTCAGATCCTGTCCATACTGCTCCAGCGAACTGCCACTGGCCGCAGGCGCTGTACCAGCAGCATCTGCCGGCGCGCTCATCGCCTGCTGCGCTTCTTTGCTGTTGCTGAGCAGCGTGTCGAAATCCGCCAGCAGCGCATCGGCATTAACCCGGCTGAACTGGCCGGAGATGCCTTTCAGTACGCTGGCCAGGTTGAAGGTTTTCAGCATACCAATCAGCAGATGACCGCCGCGAATGCGGGTCGCGCCATATTTCAGCGAGGCATAAACCCACGCCCGCTCAACGGCGCTGTCGATATGCTCAGAGAGGTCGGAGACCGCACTGGCACCGCGAGGCAGGCGATCCAGCGCGGCAACGATGTCCTGAGTCAGGGCCTTTTCATCCAGTGAAAAATGTGTGATGACCTGCTGTAAGTCGCCATCCTGCTGCTGCATCAGTTGATGCAGCCAGTGCACCAGTTCGACATAGGGATTGCCGCGCAGTTTGCAAAAGGCGGTGGCGCTTTCCAGCGAGGAAAATAACAGCGTATCCAGTTTGCCGAATAGCACGGCACGGCTGATTTCTGACATAGGGGGCTCTCTTCAATGAAAGACGCAGGCTGTGTAACAGGGAAAGCGGCTGGGCTAGCGTGAAGCAGCCTCAACCTCAAACATGAAATCTTCGCGATCGTGCGGCTGCGGCATCTGCCCCAGCCAGCTGGTGTAGCCGAGTCGGGCAGTGCCGCCCAGCGCCACACCCTGCACCTCGTCAGCGGCCAGGATCAGACTGAGATCCCATTGCATTTCGATGCCAAGGTAGTGACGCACCCAGTCGCGCACTTCCTGCGCGCCGGGCGCATCCGGCAGAAAATGGGCATACTGCGCGGCGTTGAGCGGGCCCAGGTGCAGGCGAAAACGGTGCTGCACATCACGTACCGCCACACCGAGAAACGCGGAGGCGCCCAGCCGGGGCATGTGACGTCCCGCGCCCAGTCGGGCCTGATCGCGGCTGTCCAGCGTCAGCCAGTGCGGCAGGTTCTGCGTGAGCCGGACCGGTACGCCAAAGTAGTGGCGCAGAATGCGCACCAGCCCTTCCGCATCATGACCGTGACGGCTGAGATGGCCCACCAGCATCAGTCGGGCATGGAGACTCAGCGAGCTGGCCTGCTGCTGGGCCGGCAAACCGATGCCCGCCAGACAGGCGAGATAGTTCAGGAAGCGACTGTCGTCGGGACGATCCAGCGACACGGTCGGCTGCGCATCCGCCCAGGCACGATAGAACAGCAGCGTGGCGCGGTGGTGAAACAGGTCAGCAAACGCCGACAGGCTGTGATCCTGATGATGCACGATGCGTTCATGCACATATTCGGTCAGATGGGTTGGCAGCGGGCCGTTGGGGCCAAACAGGCCAAAGCTGTAGATCGACAGCTCATGACGCTCCGAACCCTCACGCGGGGTGGCACTGGCGACGGTGGCCGGTGCAAACGCCAGTGACGGCGTCTGACCGATGCGTACCGATTCGAACTTCGGCAGCGGCGCACGGCCCAGCGGATAGCGCTGACCGCCCTGCGCGTCCAGCCGTCGCAGCAGCTGAAACAGATCGTAGCGCCACGGCGCGGCCATGACTTTCTGCCAGAAATCATCCGGCAGTCGGGTCAGACGCGGCAGCGTAATGACTTTTTCGCCACTCATATCAGCGCTTTCCTGCCCATGCGCGGTGGCCAGTAGCCCACTTCCCCGCGCTGCTGGCTGTTCAGGGTGAATTCTGTGAAGCTGTTCAGCGCCACCAGCCGGCCACAAACCCGCTCCAGTACGCTGCCAAACAGCCATGGGCTGGCACCCGAAAACGCCTGCTCATCCACTTCCAGCGTGATGCTGACACCGCGCGCAAACACCACCGGCCCTGGCTCAGGCACACGGCGGTTTACCGCGCTGAGCGTACAGTGACGAATGCCGTCAATCTGGCGGGCAACCGGCGCTTCGGCGAGATTAGCGTAGAGGCTCAGCAACTGGCGCAGCGCCGCCGCACCTTCCCCGTCGCTGCTGTCCATCAGACTGAGATAGTTCATCTGCAGATGGCTGATCAGCCGCCAGGCCGAAAGGCCTTCTGCCAGCGCCGGACGCGGCGGTGTCGGTCCTTTGCACAGCTTCAGCTCCGACACCGGAATGGAATCCGGCATCACGAAGTTGCCCTGATCCTGCTGCAGCATCAGCGGCAGATCGCGGCTGGTACACATCACCTCGGCAGAGAGATAGCGCACGTCGTCGCGCCACGGCGCATGATGCTCATCCACCAGCGACAGAAACACTTCTGAACCGATGTAGCCGGTGCGCGTGCCATAACGTTGTGCCTGCTCTGACAGGGTGCGCTGTTCGCGGCGCAGCGAGAAGTAGGCGCCATAGTCACCCTGATCGCCGCTGAAGGTGCTCCAGAACGGGCGGAATACCTGCTCTTCCCGCTTGCCCTCTACGGTGGCAAACAGCCGCTGCACCGAATGCACCTCATAATCCAGCGGCCGGATGTTATCCACTACCAGATGATATTCATGCTGACTGTCGCTGACCTTCAGACGCTCGGCGGTTTTCGGGAAGAGGTTAATGACCGGCGTGCAGTGCAGCGCCAGATGGCTGTGATCGACCACGCTTTCCAGCGCGCTGTCCGCTTTGTCGAGCAGGATGATGATGTCGAACGCTGTGGCGTTGTCGCAGCGGCGCAAAAACGGGCCGAGCTGACTCAGGCTGATAAACTGAAAGCGTGCCGGAAAAGCGAAATATTCCTGCAACAGACGATAGCCGTCGAAGTTGCGCAGGTCGTCGGGCAGCAGCGCCTGCTCTGGCGCAAAACCCTCCTGCTGCAGGGCGTCATCTGTCAGCACCTGACGCTGTGGCCGTTTCTCTACCGACTGCAGCACGATACCTACCCGATGCTGCATCAGCAGCTCAAGCAGCTTCAGCGCCTGAATATCCGGGCCGCTGAGGAACAGCATCAGGTCCTCGACGTTGAGCTGACTCAGCGAGGAGATCCCTTCACAGGTGATACGGATGCGCAGCGCACTTGCCGCGCCCAGGCCCGTGAGTTTCAGCTCGCCAGAAGGCAGATCACCTGGCACGCCGCCGAGGCTGGCTTCAGTGATGCGCAGCGGATGCAGCACCACATCGTGTGCGGTGGAGTAGCTGCAGGTCACCCCGGTTTTTTTCAGGTTCTGGCTCTCCATCATGGTGCCACGCGGCACCCGGAAACCCTGAGTGATATCACCTTTGCGGCTGTCCGGCGTCAGCTGCGCAATCGCCATGGAGGGCGTTGGCGAGAGATAAGATGGCGCAATCATCTCCAGCAGACGCTGTGAGAAGCGCGGAAACTCCGCATCCATCTTCAGCTGCACGCGCGACGTCAGGAAGGCAAACCCTTCCATCAGCCGTTCCACATAGGGGTCCGCCACGTCAATGCCATGCATGCCAAGACGTCCCGCCACTTTCGGGTAGCGCGTCGCAAACTCTGCCCCCATCTCGCGCAGGTAGGCCAGTTCACGGTTGTAGTAGTCGAGCAGATTGCTGTCCATGGTTATCCTGCATCCTGAAGTTCGAAATGGCCGCTCTCCAGATCAACCTGAGTGCGGAACAGAAACGCCAGTGGATAAGGCACACACCAGAGCCGCCCTTTGATCTCAATCGACAGCACGTTGTGCAGGCTGAGCGAGCCGAGATCGCTGACGCAGCGCACCTGCAGCCCCTGCGGCAGAATACGCGGCTCGAAGTGCAGAATGGCGTTGGTCATTTTGCGCTGCATATCCTGCCATTCAATATCGGAGACGTTCTGCCCGGCCAGCGGCGCAACGCCGAAATTCCAGACCGAGCGCTGCACCTGATCGAAACCACTGAGATCCTGCTGCGCTTCGTTATTAATGGTGTTGAACAGCCACTGCAGATCGCGCAGGACGTGGCGACGCAGCGTGCTGTGGCTGATCAGCATGCTGTTCTCCGCCTCCTGCTGCTTGTCCGGCGCGTTGTCGGTCAGGCGATCCAGCAATGAGGATTGCAGCTTGTCGCGGGCGGTCAACGCATCGCGCTTTTTGCGCGCGCGAAAGCCGCCGTGCAGCTGGGCATAGCCATCATTGTGCGCGCCTGAATCATGACTCATCGGCAGACTCTGTATTGTCGAACGTGACCTGCTGCAGGCTCAGCAGCGAGAATTCCGCGCTGTCGCTGAGCCACATTTTTTGTCCCTGGCCAATGAACTGATCCGTATCATCGCCAAGTGGCTTCCATTCGGTGACGCTGGCACGCAGAAAACGCTCGTCTGCACCCGCCAGCAGCGGATAGCGCGCCGGAATCTGACACACCTGCTCGCTGCCATCCACCAGCTGCACGCGTGTGTGACGCCACACCAGATCGGTGACGCTGGCAGGCGCCTGGAACTGCATCTCACGAATGGCGGCAAACGGGATCCAGTAGTAACGCCCCTGATTGATCACTTCACACACCGGACCGAAACGGCTGTCGCCATCCATCAGCCAGCTGAATGCGGTTGGCTGATCCTGTTGGGTGGCGGTGCCGGGATTGGCGTCGGCGAGGTCGAGTGCCTCAGCCCGCAGTGCAGTGCCGCGCGCGACATCACCCGCGGTGTCGGCCTGTAAGGCGGCCAGCAGTGTGTCGCACCAGTGCCAGGCGCTGCCCGGCAGTACCGGATCGGCCTCACCGCGCAGTACCGCGTCACGCTGCAGTTCACCGGCGATCGCCTGCTGCAACAGATTGACGGTTGGTTGCGCCTGCGGACTTAACGCCAGCCAGGATTGCAACTGCGTCTGCGCGCGCGACCAGTTACCTGACAGGCAAAGCAATTGCACAAAGGCAGCCCGCAGATCGGCATTTGCCGGATTCGCCTGAATCTGGCGGGTGACGTCAGCCAGTGTTTCGCCGAGCGTGGCGTTAGCCAGAAGGTGTTGTAAGGATTCCATGCAAACTCCTTTTGCGTCAGTTAAGGGTGCGATAGACCGCAGCGGCGGGATCTTTCAGTTCAGGATGCAGTTTTTCCACCAGCTGCACGCTGAGCGTGCCATCCCCACTGACCCACGGTGACCAGACTTTGCGAACTTCCTGCAGACGCGCCTGAACCGCACTCTCATCAGCCGCTTCGCTGGCGGGCATCTGCACCACCACCTGACGCACCGCCTGCCAGCCGTTAAAACGGTTACTGAACGGCAGAACCAGCCAGCTGTCAGGGGATTTTTCGTTGCTCAGCACCATACGCTCGCTATTGACCGTGGTGATGTGGAGTTCGGCCGTGGATGACTGATTGCTCAGGCCCGTCACCGGGAAACCCTGCAGGAAGGTCACGCCGATTGCCGCAGATGCACCGTTACCTTGCTGAGTCAGGCGGCTTTGCCCGCTGAGCCAGCCGTCAGAACCGCAGACCAGCCCCTGTTTTGCGGGAACAAACAGCGCGCTACCCTGCGCCGGATGCTGCCACCAGGTGCGGAAATGGCAGCCATCCAGCAGACTGAATTGCAGCCACGGCGAGGTATCCGCCTGGGCGGCATTGCGCAGAGCGTCAACAGGCACGGCCGCCGTGGTTGGCTGTTGCTGTTGCTGCTGCGGTGCCGCTGGCGTCACCACGGTTTTCCACTGCTGCGCACGAGCGGCACTGCCGGTGGCGATCTCACTGCCCTCTGGATCGGTCAGCTGCCAGTGCAGTTGCTGCAGCGGTTTACACTGCGTGGCCATCAGTCCGGCTACCCGTGGCAAGAACTCTTTTAAAACAGTCGGGTTTTTCTCACCCATCGTCACGATGCGCAGGTTAATGGTGCTGTTACACCAGCTCGACAGCTGATTGTTTTTGACGTCATCAATCCAGACATCCAGTTTCTGTGCCGGGGACTGTACGATGCGATAGTTTTCAGCATAAGCCTGCGTGCTGAGCACCAGCGCAGCCAGACCCAGTAATCCATATTTCATGTTGGCGTTCTCAATCTCGCAGAGGGAAGAACTGCGCCGCTTCAGAGAGCGAGTGCAGCAAGGTGGTGTCCTGGGGCGATCCAATCCAGACGGCCAGCGCGCTGAAATTATCCTGCTGCCCCTGATCCGACTGATCGTTTTTGATGATTTGCTGCATCAGCGTCAGCCACTCTTCCGGTGTGTTCACCATGTGCAGTGACTGCTGCATCTGCTCCAGCGAAACGCCATGCCAGAAACCATCGGTGCATAGTAAAAAGGCATCGCCATCTTCGATTTCGACCACGTCGCTGTAACTGGCGTCACGCTGCTCATCACCCATCCCCAGCGCAAAATAGAGCAGGTTGCTGTTGATGCCTTCGGTGCGATGTCCGGCATCTTTCATCTGCTGCACCAGGCTGTGGTCGGTGGTGACAAGATAGAGATAGCCGCGACGAAACAGATAGAGGCGGCTATCGCCTGCATGGGCCCAGCAGGCAAGATGGTAGTCGCGGTCAATGAACAGGCTGACCAGCGTGGTCCCCATCCGGCTGTGTTCGCTGCTGGCTTTCTGCTGCTGCCGGATGGCGTGGTTCGCGTGATTAACGTAGTTGCGAATCGACTGCGCATTGAGGTGCGCATCGCCATCAAAGGCCTGTAGCAGGCTGCTGCGGGCGATGGCGGCCGCCCTGTCACCGCCGGGAAACCCGGCTACACCGTCGCAGACGACAAAGCAGGCTGAACGCGTACCGATGACATCACCGATCTGATCCTGATTACTGGCGCGATCGCCCTGATTGGACGTCGAGGCAATAGTGATATTCATGCGTCATCCGTGTGGGTTTGTGAGTCTTTGTACTGATTGACTTCCAGGTCATAGGCGTGCAGAAACGCTTCGCCAAACAGGGTATGAAAGTCGTCTTCGATCTCGCCCGCTGTCTCGCCGTAGCGCTCAACAAAATGCTCCCACAGTGCTGCTTTGCGGCTGCCCGGCAGACCAATACGTGACACTGAACCTGCCTGACGAGCCTCTTCTTCCAGCTGCTCCGGGTTAAAGGATTGCAGCATTGAGGCGATAATGGCGCGGATACCGGCGATCATGCCCAGCTGGTGCGCCTGCAGATCGATCAGCGCATCACGCACCGCCTGACGCGGCGGCATAAAGCCCGGCATCCGGCTGCCGAACATCTGCATTAATACGGTTTTACCCGACGGCAGCAGCTTGAAAGGGTTGTTGGCATCATCAAGGATCACCGTCATGTCGGCTTTGACGCCGCGCTTGAGGATCGAACGCGACGACAGCAGTGCCACCGTGCCCTGTGAGAACATGCTGAGCATCTGACCAAACTGCAGCATCTGTTCGCGATCAAACTGTGGCGTCGGCTGCAGGTCACGCAGGCCCATGCCTTCCAGCAGCGCATCCAGCAGTTCGCCCTTGAGGGCGTCGCCGCTGCTCTGGCTCGGTGTTGAGGGAGGAACTGCAGCGGCATGATGATGACCGGAAGCAACCGGATCGATGCGCAGTCGCCCTTTTGGCGTTGGCGATGGCGTGCGCTGTACTGCCTGCGGCGTGGGCAGCGTGATCCCACCGTAGTCGTTCTGCGGATTCACCGCGTCTGGCTGGCTGGACTCCGCGTCATCCGCCTGGCGTGGGGCTTCGCTGTGCACCTGGCTCTGAGGCTGGTCATCAACCGGTAAGTCGATACCGCTGAACAGCGGTGAGTTTTCCATTTCGTTCAGGCTGACGGAGACCTGCTCAGGTGCGCGTGCAGTAACCGGCTCAGGTTTTGCCTCTTGCTGAGGCGATACCGGCGACGTGGACGGTTTCGCTGTCGGCAGCTCAGGCTGTGCCAGCGGCACCGCATTGCCCATCATCAGTCCTAATGGATCGTCATGGTTGCGCACATCAGTCTGGCTCTCGCCGTCAAACAGACTAAGCGGATCCAGTTCAGCGGCGGGCGCTTCAGCCTGCTTTGGCGCGTTATGCTGCTGAGCCGACAGCGTGCTCGGCGTCCGATCGTCAAAAATGCTCTGCTGTGCGAAGAGCGCATCGCCGTCATCAAACAGGCTGCTGCTTTTAGGCTGCTGACCATAATCCAGCGGCGCATCGTTGATCAGTTGCGCCAGCGGATCTTCCGGATTCCGGTCAGCCGCAGCAGGCGTGGTCAGCGGATGGGCATCCGGTATCTCGGGCACCGCTTTGCGTTTAGAGAGATCGTCTGAAATCGAAAACTCTTTCGCCAGGCTGTCCCAGATTTCGCTGGGAATGGCAGCGGTGGTGCTGTCTTTTTCGGCTGCAGGTTCGCGAACAGGTGCAGCGGGCTGCACGGGTTCAGGACGAGGAGCGGCCCTTTCCATCTGCGGCTGATGATCACCGTTGAGGTCGCTGACCAGCAGCTGATAATCATCAATGCCGAGAATGTCTCCATCCTGCAGTTCAACCTGCCGACCACGCTCCAGTGGAATATCGTTCAGCAGCACACGTGTCACATTGCCACGGTTGGTCAGGCGACATTCGCCGTTCGCGGTGATGTGCACAATCGCCTGCAGGCGGGAGAGCGTCCGGTCATCATCTGGCAGCACCAGATTGTTATCCACGCCGCGACCAATGGTGCCGCCGGGCGGGAAGAAATCACAATGAGTCTGAGGCGGCTGTTGGCCCGGTTTAGTCGTTATTATCGTAAAGCGCATAACGGATTCCTGCGGTTAGCGGTTCGGCATCTATACCGCGCACCTCTCAGGGAAAGGCGCGGGGTATAGGGAGCGGGAGATTTTAGAATTGGTTTTCTTAAATAGCTGGCGGTTAATTAAGACTTATAAACAGAAAAGCCATCATATTTAGTTAAGCCGATAACATTGCGTTAAAGGTTAATTTTTAACTAACGAACAGGGTAATAATTAAAATAAATTCAAAGATAATCTTATTATGAGCACCAGAGACTCTCTTGCTTAAATAGCATTTATTCAGAATCATTTACAGGCATTGAAAAAAACGGGATTAAAGCGTAACGCCATGCGCGATAGTTAAAGAGAATGTCGTGCCCGACTTGTAAAGCCTGAGCAAGGAAAATCATCAGTAAGGCAGTTGTTTCAGAAGAGCAAAACGCTCTTTATCGATGCGGATAACACAGAGATTAGTCGCCACCGCACTCGCATTGCTGCCTTCTTCAGCCGCAAAGGCCTCCAGCCTGCACTGTCCATCACGATACTTCAGCCAGTTGCGCTGGGTATCTACCAGCGTTGCGACATAGTCATCAGCCAGTTTTTTCTGTGTGCCGTACATCTGTACAATCCGCCTTTTAGCCGTATGATACGCTTTGTTCAGGTCATCTTCCGCCAGCGTCTTCTGCTGAACAGTACACTGAAACAGCGTGCCGTCTGAAGGCTGTTTTGCACAGGTCTCATCAGCGATCGCTGAAGCACTTACGGAAAGGGACACACCGATCAAAATCAGTTTACTTATTCTTTTCATAATTATCTCAGCACTCTTAACGATCAATGATAGGGAATCAACTTAAGCTTTATGACTCTTTGCTCGTTAAGCTCAGAAGTGCACATATTAAAATTAGCGTTACTTAAATCACTTCCTTTATCTGCAACATAAGAAGCCAGTTTACAGTCATTATCCCGGTACTGTAGCCACGCTCGTTGAGCGTCAGTTAATGTACTCATATATTGACTAAGCGCTTTATTATCACCTTCAAAAAGAGTTTCAACTCTGGCTTTAGCCAGTTTATATTCTTTATTTAAATCAATCTCAGTCTGGCTTCTGTTTTTCCGGGCGCAATTGTAAACTTCCTGGTCGTTATTCCCTTTTGAACAATCACTCATTGCGTGGACGGGCGAAACATACATAACCGTGATAGACAGCAATATAGAAAAACATGTTCTCATTAAAATCTTTACCTGTAATAACTTACCCATGCCTGAGCAAATGGGCAGGCTCATTATGCAGCACTTTATAAGCGGTTTATTTCATCACGCCAACATCCTGAGCAATAACATTCCCCTTGAATGTCACGATATAATCCCAGAGGTTATCGCCCTTCTGACTGGGATAAAAAGAATACTCGTACTTTCCATTCGTAAAGCGATATCCCCTGAAGTCGCAGACATCAGGGCAATTTGTATTGATGGTCTCGCCTTTAAGGACAATTGAAGAATTATCTTTTACTTTTCTGGACTTGAGCGAAACGTTATCACAGGTAAGATTACCTTCCTCACAACTATAGGTGATATCCGCCTTGAATATTTTTCCTTCAAAGTGTGAAACTGATTTTGCTAAAGACAATGAAGGCAAACCAATAAGCACCATGATAATAATATGGATTATTTTCTTTATCATATGTTGATTCCATTTACGAGTCACTATCATGCTGAGCTTCAGCTGTAATACGCGATTACATTTAACTAAAAACATCTTCTATGAAAATTCATTTATGATATTTAGCGTTACTGAACCCCTAGAGCTTTCCACAAAAAAGAAATTATTTTTTATATTTATTATAGAGAGATTCAGCATCCTGGCTTTGCGCAAGTAGCGTGCATTTCATCATATTGAAATTTCCTGAAACCGAGCCTGTAAGGTTCATCTTCAGATAGTCATTGATTAACTTATCGCCCTCGCTGAATGCTTCAACGGGAAGATGGCTTATCTCTAACCAGGCTGACGCGCTTTTAAAGGCATCATCAGTGAAAGCCTTGTCAGTGGTAGCTCTACCTGCGCAACGGTTGAGAAGCCAGTTGCTGAAAATCTGCGGTTGTTTAAACGAGTCAGGGGCAGGAGGCGTTATCGCCAGCGCCGCAGGAGATGACGTCAGAGCCAGTAAAATCAGTAACTTTTTCATTTCAGTATCCACAGGGAGGCAACATCAGGAACAAAACTACCATTTTCTGCACCACCCAGGAAGTGACAGGTATCAGAGCAGATATTGCCGTCAGAGTGTCACACGCCCTCGGGCATTGCTGCAGTCTTATCCCTAACCTCAGTTAAATACATAAACGAAAACTGCCATAAAAACAGCCCAGCCAACGGTCAGGAAAAATGTAAACTGGTAAAGGTGGAGCGTTTTTTCCATCCACACCATTTTCTCTCTGGGTTGTTGCTGCACAAATTCATAGGCCTGAATACTGACATTTTCAGACTTAGAAAAACGCATTTTCCGCCCCTTTCTGAGATTCATGAAAAATGCTACTTTCTGATAATTAGCATAGAATCCCAAATGGTTTGCAACTTTAGTGGTCAAGTCTAGTTGCAACCCTGTACTTTGATAAAGATTGATAAAATCCTGATAAGCTTTTTGATTAACTCTAAAGAACCACGCAGTATAAACATGCAGCGAAATAACTAAAACAGATAAAATTAAGCTGCCATACATAAAAAAATCATACCAAATCATAAAATCTTATCCATCAAAATACCCGCCCCTTTTTCACCCAGCTTAGCAGAGCCATAACCACCCACTGTGGAACCAACTATTCCACAAGCTAACGCACCAATGCCTCCGGTTGCAACACCCAGTGCCACACAGGCAGATGTTGCAAGTGTTGCAGACGCCGCACCACCTAAGATAGCTGCAGTCGTGCTTGCTGCAAACTTAGAATACTCTTTCACCGCCACTTTAGAGCATTCATTTTCTCTTTCTTTGGTACAACTGTGATAAACCTCATTAGTCGTATTTACAGCACTAAATCCTATCGAAACCCACCCACCCATTTTCATGAATTTTGCTGCTTTGGCTGCACTATCTACATAGGTCGAATAACCACGTATTGCTGTTGTGCCTGCCGTTTGCCAATCATGGATGATAGAGGAACTGGAAAGGTTTAATGCATGTTTTATCTTCTCGTAGGGGCGCAAATTCAGCACAAATCGGGATAAACGATTCAGTAACACTTCAAGCTCACCAAACAACCGCTTCCGCTCAACAAAAAACTGCTGACCGAACAATGTTCCAGATGTCAGATATTGATTACGATAGGCATTTTCAATGGCGGTAAGTTTATTGCCAATTTCATTAAAATACTTCTCGCCTGCGTCACCTATGATACCTGAGGCTTTATCCATAAAGTTGGTAATTGCAGCAATAGAGGCATAATGGCGGTTAAAGAAATCAGCCTCATCAACCGTCAGATGAGTGACACTATTATTGGTTCTGGATTTAGCCTCTTCCAGAGTGCGCATGGCTGCAGGATGATTGTTACCGTCAGGGTCAGCAACGATTAAAATCTGGCCTGGTTTAGCCCATGCAACATCAGCATTTAATTGCAAAAAATAGTTCGCGGCAGACATATTGCGCGTGCCATAAAGCCACATTGCCTGCTCAGTCAGTCTTCCCGGACGCTGAACAACACAAAATCCCGGCTCAATTGAATTTTTTTCAGCCATAAACAACCTCCTTTTGCAATTAAATGAGCAAAACGTATAACCACTGCATTAATTCATTAATTTTAATGAAGATACGCCCCCTTTTCGGAGGCGTCGTTTATTACGCTTCTTTGTTGCCTTTGATGTCCCAGCCTGCGCTGCTCTCTGCGCCTTTGCCGCCGGAAGCGCTCTGCTCCCAGTACTGCTGCTTCACTTTGGATGCCTGGAAGGAGTAAGTCATTCCGAGGGTATCGCCGTTGTCGGAGCCATTGTAATTCACAGCGGTCACCAGAACGTCTTCCAGGGTGATGCGTGCATACTCAACCTGAGAGCCGCCCGCTTTACAGATAGAGAGTTCAACTTTAGCGAGATGCTTACCGCTTGCGCAGTTCTTCAGCAGCGCCGTAGTTGACTTATCGATTAATGCATTCACGTGCAGGTCGTTAAAGTTAACCTTACCGGCACCGCCGCCGCCGCCAACAGACATGTTGCCTGGCTGAGAGGCACCCCATGAGAAAGAGGTAATATCGGTCCAGCCAGTGTGGTTTGAGTCTTTCGACTCGCCAGTAACACCGTCAACCTTCATAAACATATCAATAGCCATTATCTTTCACTCTTTATTGGTTGAGATTATTGCTTTCAAAAAAGCAAGGATATGGCAAAAAGAAAAGCATGGGGCTGAATAAAACAGTCCATATTTTACCTTTGCCTTGCTTCTGAAATATCGTCATAAACGATATTTCAGATACCGAATTACCAGACATTAAGCCGGGCAATATATATTCATCTTTTCATAATGCGGAATCGAGGTTTTCACCTTGTATTCAGAAAGCAGAGAAGCACTTAATAAATTCTTCTTAGCTTATCTCCTGCCCAGTAAAAACCTAACGAAACAGTGACTGAAAGAGTAATCAGAATACCGTTAATTATTTTCATCATTATCGTGACATTCCAGTCACAGAAGAAAATGAAATAACCTGTACAGCTGAATAAAATCAGGCCAGAAATAAATTTCAGCAGGAGATGTAATAAATACAGGACTAGCTTTTTAACCATGCTGTCATCCTCCCTGACACTCATTTCAGCAAACTTTCTGTCAGGCATCAGGCGCAAACCCCTTTCGCGCCTGAAAACCTTGCGACTCAACGTTTAAGCATTGTCATTCTTCAGTGACGGCAGCTTAGAAACCAGACGCAGCGAAACGGTCAGGCCTTCCAGCTGATAGTGCGGACGCAGGAAGAACTTCGCAGCGTAATAGCCTGGGTTATCTTCCTGCTCTTCCACATTCACCTCGGCAGCGGCCAGCGGCTTGCGGGACTTGGTCTCCTGCGAGGAGTTAGCCGGATCGCCATCGACGTAGTTCATCACCCAGTCGTTCAGCCAGCGTTCCATCTCGTCGCGCTCGCGGAAAGAGCCGATCTTGTCACGCACAATGCACTTCAGGTAATGCGCGAAGCGACAGCAGGCGAACAGGTAAGGCAGACGCGCCGCCAGACGGGCATTGGCGGTGGCATCGGCGTCGTGATACTCCATCGGCTTCTGCAGTGACTGCGCACCGATAAAGGCGGCGAAGTCAGAGTTTTTGCGATGCACCAGCGGCATAAAGCCGTTTTTCGCCAGTTCGGCTTCGCGACGATCGCTGATAGCGATTTCGGTCGGGCACTTCATGTCCACGCCGCCGTCATCGCTCGGGAAGGTGTGGCACGGCAGGTTTTCCACTGCACCGCCCGACTCCACGCCGCGGATCGCCGTACACCAGCCATACTCTTTAAATGAGCGGTTGATGTTGGCGGCCATGGCGTAGGCGGCATTGCTCCAGGTGTAGTTGCCGTGATCGGAACCGTCGGTCTGCTCTTCGAAGTCGAAGCTGTCGACCGGGTTGGTACGAATGCCATAAGGCAGACGCGCCAGGAAACGCGGCATCACCAGACCCAGATAGCGTGCATCTTCCGATTCACGCAGGCTGCGCCAGGCAGCATATTCGGTGTTCTGGAAGATCTTGGTCAGATCGCGTGGGTTCGCCAGCTCCTGCCAGGACTCCATCTGCATCACTTCCGGCGCGGTACCGGTAATGAACGGACAGTGCGCGGCCGAACCGATACGTGCCATCTCACCCAGCAGCTCAACATCCTGCGGGCTATGATCGAAGTAGTAGTCACCCACCAGGCAGCCAAACGGCTCGCCGCCGAACTGACCATACTCCTGCTCATAAATCTTCTTGAACAGCGGGCTTTGATCCCAGCCGGCACCCTTGTAACGCTTCAGAGTACGACCCAGCTCCTGCTTGGAGATGCTCATAAAGCGGATTTTCAGCATCTCGTCAGTTTCGGTATTGTTCACCAGATAGCTCAGGCCGCGCCAGGCGCTTTCCAGCGACTGAAACTCCGGGTGGTGAATAATCTGGTTTACCTGCTGCGACAGCTTTTCGTCGATCTCCGCAATCAGCGCCTGAATGGTCCGATACGCATCGCTGGAGACGGTGACGGTGTTTTCCAGCGCCTGCTGCGCCAGAGTTTTCACCGCGCTTTCGACCGCCGCGCGCGCCTGATCGCTTTTTGGCCGGAACTCTTTATTCAGCAGCGCACTGAACTCATCCTGACTGAAACTGGCTGCGCCCTGCGACTGCGGTTGTTGTGAAGTCTGCGTCATGCCTGCGGCTCCTTACCTTCAGTGGCCTCATCCTGCTTTGGCAGATGGGTCAGGGCCTGCAACAGCGTAGGATCCTGCAGCACCTTACCAATCAGCTCTTCCGCACCGTTTTTGCCGTCCATATAGGTCAGCAGGTTCGCCAGCTGGGTACGCGCTTCCAGCAGCTTGCTCAGTGGCTCGACGTTACGAGCCACCGCATCCGGCGAAAAGTCATCCATGCTGTCAAAGGTGAGATCGATGTTCAGCTTGCCTTCGCCATTCAGGGTGTTGTCCACCTGGAACGCGGCGCGCGGCTTCAGCGCTTTCATGCGCTCATCGAAGTTGTCGATGTCGATCTCCAGGAATTTCCGTTCGTCGATGCCCGGCTGCGGCTCCAGCGGTTTACCCACCAGATCCGCCAGCACGCCCATCACAAACGGCAGCTGGATTTTGCGTTCCGCGCCATAAATTTCCACGTCATATTCAATCTGGACGCGAGGCGCGCGATTGCGGGCAATGAACTTCTGCCCACTGGATTTGCTTGTTGCCATGGTTTTCTCCATCAATGATGCGCGGATAATGTGTCACAGCAGGCGCGCAGGTCCCGCTGTGTGAGTGGGTCACGCCTGCTTAGTCGCGACGTCCGAAAATGGTTTCCAGCTGATGAACGCCATCGGGTGCCAGTTCGCGGATGATCTCCAGAAAGTCGCGCTCGATTAAGCGCTGTACCCGATCAATCATCAGCGGGGCCGGATGACTCGGCTCATGCTGGGTGAAGTACAGTTTCACTTTCTCCAGCATCAGCTGCGCGTCGGCGCGGGAACTGATCTGTACCGTGCGCCAGTCCGCTGCAGCGCGCGGGGCCGCTGCGACAGCCGCCGGTGCAGCGGCTTCTGCGGTCTGTTCCGCCGCTGCGGTGGGAATCAGCTGGCTGAGGTCCGTGGCCTGGCAGCGTTCGGCGATCAGTGCAATCTGTCGGCGCATCTGTATCAGTTCAGGCACTGCCGCCTCGCCCAGCCGTTCGGCGATGGTTTCGCAGATGGTCTGCAGCCGCTCATGAATCTGCAGTACCGCCTCAATGCCGGGCTGGTCGCCGCGTGCCAGTTCGTCGATCAGACGCGGCAGGCCGCCGGGATAATCCGCCACTTCGGTTTTGCTGCCGTCACACAGGGCGGCAGCATCGCGCAGCGAGATGCCGTCGGACGGATAGCGCAGCAGCCAGCACTGACGCACCGCGCCGCTCAGGGAGGTCTTGTCACCCAGCAACGCCAGAGCATTGATACGGTAGAAGGGATCCTGTTCGCCGTACTCTTCCAGACGAGGCCACAGCGGCTCCCAGTAAAGCAGCAGCGCCTGTTCAATCAGCTTCAGACCCTGCGCATAGCCCGGCAACCCTTTCAGCTCCGTCCAGGCATGCGTCAGCGCCAGCATCACCCGCAAATCTTTGCTGCGGCCCAGTAAGGCTATTGCCAGCTTCTCAACTTTGTTCCAGTCGGCGGGTTCCGCGGGAATGATGGTATCGCCGAACTGCTGTTCCGCTTTGCCGGCACTGGCCTGCTCCATCGCCTGAAAATCGGCGTCGTACTCCAGGTTATCGCCGCCGGGATTCTCTTCACTGACCGGAGCCAGCAAGGCCTCTGTATTCATCGTCATGCGTGTCGCCTCAGGATTCAAACATCGGGGGATAAAGTCCGTTTCGTCCCGGCTTTGCCCCACCGGCCGGATCAAACAGCAATGAAAAGAGCTGAGCGGTGAAGTTACCGCTGTGGACCTGGGTATAAAGCGGGAAGCCGTCGCTTTGATTGGTCCACCAGAAACTGGTGTAAAACTGCGGGTCGAAGTTCTCGCCCGGCAGCGCCCAGTTCAGCGTCGAGGGCGTGTCGCCATGCCCGATGACGTTGAGAATATCTGATGACTCGCCCGCTTCCTGCGGCGGTTGCGGCTGCGGAATGCTGATCAGCGCCTGATCCAGTTGTTCCGGCGATCCGCCACCCTGCACCACCCGCAGCAGCGTATTGCCCACCTGCTGATACCACTCGCCGGAGCGGGCCAGCAGCGCGGGAGACCACTCGGCGGGGGTGAAGTGGCGCAGCGCGCAGAGCGGATAGTTACGCCCTACGCTGTCCCGTGCGGCGATCAGGCAGCCCATCTGGATCAGCTGACTGCCCAGCATCGGCGGCACCACAAAATTCCAGACCGGCGCGTTAAGGAACGGGCGCGACGGGGCGTTTTCACTCTCCTGGCTGCTCTGCCAGTGATGCAGGCCCACCTGAAACCAGCTGGACCATTGGCGATAGAGCACGTCAGGAAAGCGGCGCTTCACAAAGTCACCTGCGCTGGGCAATTTGCCGTACCAGCAGGGTGCAGCGTAATGAGTCATTGTCGGGTCCTGTTTCAGGGGCAGCTAAAGCCGGGAAGCTGGAACGGGTTACGAATGCTGCCAGGGGTGAACGACAGCGTGACCTGATGGCCCTCCACGCTGAACGTGGCTTCACGGGTCAGGCCGCCTGCAGCAGTAACCCGGGCGCGGTCAAAGAAACGATTGAGCGCCCAGGGGCCGCTGGTGACCAGCGTCGACGTGGTGCCGTTGGTCAGGCCCAGCTGCATCCGCACCTGGCTGGTGCCGCCAGGGCCGGGCCAGCTGACCATCTGCACGGCCTGCGGCCCGTGGCTGTAACGCAATTGCTGACCATCCACATCCAGCGTCAGGTTGAGGATGTCATTGTCCATTTTTACGGTGCGTAGCGTGACGCGGAAGCCTGGCGTGGTTGCGCCGTTGGCAAAGAACGCATCACGAATTGACTGCGCCTGCTGGAAAGGACGAAGCAGCGCTTCGCCACCCGGCAGCGTTTTGCCGTCAATACCTGGCGTAAAGCGCCACGATGCGTTGGTGGTGTCGACTTTGCTGGCCAGGTTGTCGCGGAAGAAGCTGTCCATCATGCCGCTGCCAGGCGCAAACATCCGGGCCAGGTCGTCAGGTGTCACTTCACTGCGCGCGGAGCGCACCAGCGGATAACGACCGGCGATCGCCTGACGACAGAAACTGCCCACCTCCATCGTGATACGTTTACGGACGTTATCCATGTCGCGGCGCTGTGCATCACTGCTGGCGCCGACCGCCATGCTGGAGACCATATTCTGTAGCGAACCGGGAAGTCTTCCGGCACTGGCTTGAAGACGACTGATCGCATCGCTGGCCGGTGGCGGCATTCCGCTGTTGGCGGCATCCTGCACCGCCGTGAGGTAGCGATAAAGGTCGTCAATCTGGTGCAGGAAGTCATCCACCGCCAGCACCTTGCTGCCCTGCTGCAGCGGCTGTGCCAGCTCAAGGATCGGCGCAAAGTGCACAGCAACGGCCTGTTCCGGAGAGACCTGCGTTGCCGCCTGTCCACGCGCAGCGCTCGCTTCAGGTGACGTAAACAGCGCTTCCAGAGTACGGGTGGCGCTGTTATCCGACGGTTTTGCTGCCTGCGCGGTTTTCTCATCGGGTTGCGCCCGGTTCAGCGTCAGCAGATTGCTGAGATTGATGACCAGCTGGCGCAGCGGCGAGTGATTGCCTGACAGCAGACGCGCGGTGTTGATACGTTGCGAAAGGTCGGCGCTGCTGTTGAGCTGGATATCACTCAGAAACTGCTCCCACTGGCGGATATAGTCCTGCACATAGAGCTGACGCACCGCGAGATCGGTCTGCTCACTTTTCTGTTGCGGCGCAGCACCGCCCAGTACCCAGAGATCGTCCTGATAAAGTGCCTGCGTTACCGGGGCAATCTGCTTATCGACATGCTGCCAGTAACCGTCCGGTGTATAGAGACCGGACACCCCGTCATTAACCGATTTACCGCTTTTGCGGGAAAACACCAGCTCGCTCTGAGGCCCGCCCAGCGACGCCAGCGTGACCGGTTGCAGGCTGTCATCCCGTTGCAGCAGGCGCTTCAGGCGTCCATAAACCCGCTGTGACAGCGGCATCTGATTAATCATTTCCTGCTCGCGCTTTACCAGTGCGTCATCCTTCGCGTAGGGCGACGAGTGGATCTGCGTTTCCAGCAGCTGTTGCAGATGCCACGCCAGCTGTTTTACCTGCTGCTGCGTGACGTTCTGCGGCAGCTCACGTGAGAGATTCAGCATCAGCCAGGCTTGCAGGAATTTGCCATCGTAGTGCTTCGGCTGATAGAGCATCTGATACGCCTTCAGCGCTTCATAGCTGTAGTCCGCATCGCTGCCAGTGTCATTACGCAGCCAGCGGGTGATGTTCTGTGCCACCTGCGGCAACAGCAGCTGTTTCAGTGCTTTGTCGTAAAGCGCGCGGGTTGCATCGCTGACCTCGGTGCCGCGATAAAGCCCCATGCGGCGCGTCAGCGGTGGAGACTCCAGCGAGAAGTCGGCGCTTTCTGGCAGGTGCAACAGGGTGTTGAGATAGGGCACCAGCGCAAAGAGATCGCCGTTGACCTGCTGCTGAAGCTGATTGCCCAGTTGCTCAACCTGTGGCCCTTTAGCAGCCATTTCCTGCAGGTAAGTTTTGTTCTTGCTGTAACTGGTAAGCCACAGTCCGCCCGCCACCAGTAGCAGCACCAGCAGCGCCAGATACCCCGACCACAATCCGGCGCGGTTGCGCAGTTCCCACCAGCGATTACTGCCCGCCAGGCCCGACTCCTGGAAAATCACATTTTCCAGCACTCCTTTCAGGAAGAAGCTCTGGCCTTTGTTCTGCGGAATTGGCGCGTCTTTATCAACCTGATCCCATCTGCCTGATTCGCCCGCCTGCTGGCCTGGCAGATTCAGCGCGCGGTTCAGCTCGCCCATCACCCGGTCAAACGGCAGTCCTTCCTGGGTGCCGCTGGCAAAATAGATGCCGCGTGGCGCGAACTGGGTTTCAAAATCGGAGCGGGCAAACAGCGTATCAAGTGCGTCTGCCAGTAATGGACGTAACGCCGCAAACTCCTGTGGGAAGAGATAACTTTCCGCCCGGGCCTGGGCGTCACTCTCCATCAGCAGACGGTCGGCCAGTCCGGCATCAAGTCGCTGTTGCAGCAGTGAATACTCCTGCTGGAACTGGCTGTTCAGCTCAAAATCGGCGGCAGATGCCTTCGCCCACGGAAAAGTGAACCCCCAGATTTGTTCGCGCTGGGCTTTGTCCAGCGAGCCGAAGTAGCTGCGGAAGCCTTTAAGCAGGTCAGCTTTGGTGACCAGCACATAGACCGGGAAACGGATGCCGAGACGATCGTGCAGCTCCATCAGACGCTGACGCAGCGCCAGCGCCTGGTTGCGCAGTGCCTCGGGCGACTGGCTCAGCAGATCGGATACGCTCAGGGTGACGATGACACCGTTAATTGGCTGACGTCCGCGATATTTACGCAGCAGGTCGAGGAAATGATGCCATTCGCTGGCATCGCTATCCTGCTGACTCTCCTGGGTGCTGTAGCGCCCGGCGGTATCGAGAAGGACTGCATCATTGGTGAACCACCAGTCGCAGTTGCGGGTGCCGCCGATGCCGCGCAGCGCCGACTTGCCGAACTTGTCCGCCAGCGGAAACTGCAGGCCGGAGTTGACCAGCGCGGTGGTTTTACCGGCACCGGGTGCGCCGATGATCATGTACCACGGCAGCTGATAGAGATACTGGCGGCCAAAGCGCTGCGCCCAGAACGGCGTACCCTTGCTGCTGTGGCGCTGAAAATGCGCCTTTCTCAGCATCTCTGTGGCTTCAGAGAAGCGCCCTGCCAGCACCTGCTCTTCACTGGTCAGACGCTGACGATCTGCTTCCGGCGCATCGCTTTTGCCGGTTTCCAGACTCGACATCAGCTTGCGGTTGAGCCAGTAATTGTAAAGCCGTGGGATCGCCTGCCCCAGACCCCAGACCAGATAGAGCAGTGCGATACTGATCATCCGGTTCTGCTCTGGTTCAAGCGGCCGCGAATCAACGATTGAGAAGACCGGGCCAATGACCCAGATAATGAATGAGAGCGCGGTGATGCCGACGAAGCCCCACGCGAGGCGGCTGGTCAGCACCGCAAACAGAATATTCAGCATGGATCAGTTCCCTCTCGCCAGGCCGTTGAGTTCGGCATGCGTCGCATCCGGCGCCACCAGCAGTGTGATTTCAACGCGACGGTTACGTGCGCGATTTTCTGCGCTGTTGTTTGGCACCAGCGGATTGCTTTCGCCGCGTCCTTCCGCTTTCACCCGTGATGGATCTGCCAGTTGCTGTTGCAGCAGGGACTGTACCGACCGCGCGCGTGCCAGCGAAAGCTCAAAGTTGGAGCCGAAGCGCGCACTGCGGATCGGTACGTTATCGCTGTAACCAATCACCTGAATCTGGCCACTGACGTTGTTCATGGCGGCGGCAATGCGCTGGATCACGTCGACATAGCGTCCGCGCACGTCGGTGGCCGCCGAAGCAAACAACCCATCCCCTTTCAGAGTCACTACGCTGCGATCCGCTTCATCACGAACCGCCACCAGCCCGGCATCAATTTCCGGTTTCAGGAAACCGCGCAGGTCGAGCGTGGCGGGCGGTGGCGGCGCAGGGTTGCCGATCTTCACTTCCGGTAACGTCGTCTGATAGATGCGGGCCAGAACCGGCGAGGTGTAATCGCCCAGACGCCAGTTGAGCACGATATAGAACAGACAGGCCGCCAGCCCGGCGACTGCGGCGCAGGCCCAGAGCGGGATCATCGGTCGCCACAGCTTGCGCAGCACCGGCTGATCGGTGGGATGCGGTGACAGCGCCGTCGCGTAATTGCCGCGCACGCTTCTGATCATCTGCAGCAGACGCTGTTTGATGGTCTCCAGCTGCGAACGGCCATTGTCCAGCACCCGGTAGCGGCCTTCGAACCCCAGCAGCAGGCAGAAGTAGATCAGCTCCAGCATCAGAATGTGGCGTCTTGGGTTCTGCGACAGCTTGGCCAGTAGCTGGAAAAACTTCTCGCCACCCCAGGTTTCGTTGTGAAACGTCACCAGTAAGCCGTTGCTGGTCCAGACGCCGCGGCTGCCCCACGGGGTCAGCGCCGCCGCCTCATCCAGCGCGGTACAAAGGCAGTAACGCGCGCCGATGATCACTTCGTAGCCGAGACCGGACTGCTGGCAGCTCAGCTCGAAGCGGCGAATCTGGTCAATCAGTTGCTGGCGCAGTTGCGCCGGATCGTCATGCGATACCGAATGGCGGATCTGTGGAATCGCGTTAATCAGGGGGTTAGCCGCCGCGACCAGCACATTCTGGTGGCTGGCATCGGGCGCAAGATCGCTGTGTGATTTTTGTTGTTCCTGCATCATGCTGCGTGCTCAGTTTATTATTCTGACTGACTGCGGATGGCCCAGAACTCCATGTTCAGGCCCGGAAACTCACCGGCAAGATGCAGCGCAAAAGCGCCCGAGCGCTCCATCTCTTTCCATAGCTCGCTGTTCTTATCCAGTTCGAAATAGCTGTATCCGGCATGCCACGGGATCTGCGGCGGCGCGCCAGGCATCGCCCGAAGTGCCAGGCCCGGTAGTTGCAGCTGCACCAGATCGCGGATTTTACTGACCGGCGCGACTTTCATCTGCGCCGGGAAATGGGTTTTTAGGGTATCAGCCGGCACGCTGGCTTTTACTGCCAGCACAAAGCCAAACTCATGCACCATGCTGCTTTCCGGTACAGTGGCGACGTTAAGGCCGTGCGAGCGCTGGGTCAGCGGCAGCTGAATCGCGCTCTCTTCCATGACCTGCGACAGTCCCTGCCGCAACAGCAGCGACAGACGGCTAAAGCAGCTGTGAAGATCGTCATGGTCATAAAGCGGCAGCGCATCAGGTGCGCGGGCGGGCGTCCAGGTGCTGAGTTCCGCCGCCAGTTGCAGCCAGTGGCTATAGAGCGTTTCAGGATGCAGTAACGGCAGATGTTGCAGATGGCTGTGCAGGCCAAGCTGACGATTGAGCAGCGCCAGCAGCATAAAATCGACCATATCAGCGCTGTTGAAGCGGCCGGTGCCCGGCGCTCGCTGACTCAGTTGCTGACTGCGCTGCTGGATCAGCCCGTACAGGTCGTTAAACATGTTTTGCAGTGGACGACTGCTGTTCAGGCCCAGCATCGGCGGGATGTAGTCGCTGTCGAGCCGGATGTGATTGTCGCTGCGTTTTTCAATCACCTGCGCCACGCCCATCGCAGTCCACTCGGCGGTGAGATCCTGCTCCAGCATCAGACGCAGGCGCAGCTTGCCGAATTGCACTGTGGCGCTGCCCACGGCCTGTGCGTTGTCATCTTCCACGTCCGCTTCCCAGGCAAGGTAGCGCGCCAGAGAGTCCTGCGACTCCTGAAAAGCGACGGCTTCGCGGCCATTGCGTCGGGCCGGTATCGCCAGCACGACCTTGCTGCGGTCAACAGAGGCCGGAAGGTCCAGCGGTGCCGGGCCATGCTGTGGCTGGCTGAAGGAGAAAAATGTGCCATCCGGCAGGCAGCCGCTGGCGGCGCTCAGCGCCAGTTTTCCCTGACGCAGCAACGCTTCATCAAACTCCAGATCGTAAAAGCCCCAGGTATAAGCGCGCTGTGACTGGCCCCACTCACGCAGGGTGCTGAGAAGATAATTTTCTGACTGCTGGAAATGATGGGGACGCAGGAACATCCCCTCGGTCCAGACCACTTTTTCGGCTCTGTTCATAGGCATCACTGTTTTTCCACGCGAAGGCCATTAATCCCCGCCACAATGCGCGCATTCAGCTCGCCATCGTTACGTTTCCAGAACGCCCAGAATGAGGGCGACGCATCTTCAGGCACCGGCAGCGACAGGCGCCAGACTTTGCCGTCCAGCGCCTGATATTCCGCCATGATGCCGATGAAGCGTGTCTCCGGCAGGCTCTTGATGCGCAGCGTTTTACTGCGCTGCTCGGGTGTCAGGAAGAACTGCTGGGTATTGAGTTGTGCGCTGCCCAGTACGGTGGCGGACTGGTTTTGCAGGGAGAAGAAGTCTGCTGACATGAACTCCGCATCGGAGCTCAGTAACAACACCCGGACTTTCAGCGGCGCACCGCCATTGAGCTGATTCTGTCCTTGCACGTCCAGGTTGTAATAAGCCACAGGCTGCTTACTGCTGCTACAGGCCGCCAGCAGCAACGCCAGCAGCACTATCAGCCCACCACGCAGTTGAGTTGTTCTCATCATCAAGCCCTCCCTGCTTTTTGCGATTAGTTAATGATCCAGGTTCCGTTGGTGCTGTTCTGACAGGCAGTGCTGTCACCATTCACCGCGACACAGGTTTTCTTCTTGCTGCTACTGCGCGCACGACGTTTAGGCTGATCGGCTTTAACTGTCTGATCGTAGAGATCGCTTTTCACCACGGCGCGAAACGGCACATAGCCCGTCAACGTAACTGTCGCCTGCGGCGTGGCAGATTGCGGTGCATCTTTCACGGTAGCCGTGCCGCTATCCGGTTTCGCTTCTGCAGCCTGGGCCGGTTCACCCAGCGCCAGCCAGTTGTTCTCCACCTGACCAATCACGGTATAGCTTTCACCGGTTTTCAGCGTCTCCACCACCTTGCCACCGTAGCCTGGCTGGCTCATCACCGAGCCAGGATAGAGCGCGCGGTAAGTCTCGTTAATCGGGCTGAACTGCGCGGGGGGTTTTACGGCATAACGGTGGCTGAGTGCTACGCCGTCCACCGTGCTGGTGACCAGTGTGTCATCGGTCATTTTCGGCGGTGTTTTACAACCCGCGAGAGAGAAAACAAACATCAGGCCTAGTGCAATGTGGAGCTTCGCCATTTTTTTCATGTTGTGTTCCATTCATATCCTGGAGAGAGGCCAAAGGCCGGTTGTGAGTGTTGAAAATTTAGAAACAGGGCTTGAAAGAAGCGCAATCAGGGCCATTCAGAATGATCATTCTTAAACGAACGGCGCAAAACTGTTGCGTAACCTTACAAAAAACGATCAGTTAAAGTTAAGTATGAAAAACCATCAGCGAAGGTATGAGCGGGAATGGAGAAGAATCTGACCTGGCAATAAACGATCAGAAACATGATCAATTTTTTCCCGGCAAATTTTAGCAGGCAGGCAAAACCCAAGTTTTACTAATGCCATCCCTGGTCGTAAAACCGACAAACTGAATACGATTTACATACATAACGCTATTCGCTTACGAAATAAAATGACTTAACACTCCTGTTAACACATGAATTAAATGCTTAAATTTCATGTATTTATTATCATTATAAAATTTCATAGCTACCGCACGAGCCAGGTAGTCCCTGCCCGTGGGTCCGAAATTACGATCCATGTGTAAATATAAGCTGCGAGTTTACAGAAGATTGACAAAATTTCAACGGGCCTATTTCATTAGAATTTACTTAAGAAATAATTAACTAAATAAGTTAAGCCAAATATGTCGAGCTTTTAAGCACCCACTTAGGACAAATCTTAACAACATGCAAAAATATAAAGTATTTTTACAAATTAGTGTTTTCACCCCTGAAGCATCATTAAAGTAACTCATGTAAAAAGTGGCGCTGATTGCGGGTGACGGAAGCGTGGTGAGAAAAGGCATCCTTCACTGAAGTGCCGTTAAAGCGGCAGGATTTATCTGTAAAGAGACAATTTATCAATGAGTTAATTGATTGAATGACAGCGTTGCCGTGAGTGAAGAAGGGAAAGGAATTAAGGCAGATAAGCGAAACGCTACACGGCCACACTCTGTGCGCAGCCAGGACTGATTAAGTGTTCTTTACAAAAATCTGACCGCTGATAAGTTTAAGTGTGTCAGCAGGTTACAAAATCGGGACATAAAAAAACCACGCCTCAGCGTGGTTTAACGGTAACAAACGGAAAAATTATTTGGTGAGGTCGATCAGAAGAAGCCCAGCGGCTCGATGCTGTAACTGACCAGCAGGTTTTTGGTCTGCTGATAGTGGTCCAGCATCATTTTGTGCGTCTCGCGACCAATACCCGATTTTTTATACCCACCAAACGCGGCGTGTGCCGGATAGAGATGGTAGCAGTTAGTCCAGACGCGACCGGCTTTAATCGCCCTGCCCACCCGATAAGCACGGTTGATATCTCGCGTCCAGACGCCCGCACCCAGCCCATAAATAGAGTCGTTAGCGATGCTGACCGCTTCCGCCTCATCCTTAAAAGTGGTGATGCCGATCACCGGTCCAAAGATCTCCTCCTGGAAAACCCGCATGCTGTTGTTGCCTTTCAGCAGGGTGGGCTGAATGTAGTAACCGCTGTTAAGTTCATCATCCAGCTTCTCAACACCCCCACCCACCAGCACTTCAGCTCCCTCCTGACGGGCAACCTCAAGGTAAGAGAGAATTTTATCAAACTGCTGCTGTGACGCCTGCGCGCCGACCATGGTCTCGGTGTCCAGCGGATCGCCCCGTTTAATGGTTTTTACCCGCTTCATTACGGCGGCCATAAACGGTTCGTAGATGGACTCCTGCACCAGTGCACGTGACGGACAGGTACAGATTTCGCCCTGATTCAGGAAGCCCAGCACCACGCCTTCAGCGGCTTTCTCAATAAAGCTCTCTTCCGCCTGCATGATGTCTTCAAAGAAGATGTTGGGTGATTTGCCCCCCAGTTCGACCGTTGAGGGAATCAGGCTTTTCGCTGCCAGTTCCAGAATGTGACCCCCGGTCGCGGTAGAGCCGGTAAAGGCCACCTTAGCAATGCCGGAGTGAGAAGCCAGCGCTTCGCCTGCCTCTTTACCAAAGCCGTGCACCACGTTCAGCACGCCTGGCGGCAGCAGGTCTTTAATCAGATCGACAAAAACGGTGATCGACAGCGGCGTCTGTTCTGCCGGTTTGAGTACAACGCAGTTACCTGCGCCCAGCGCCGGCGCCAGTTTCCAGGCCGCCATTAACAACGGGAAGTTCCAGGGGATAATTTGCGCCACCACGCCCAGCGGCTCGTGGAAATGGTAGGCAGCGGTGAACTCATCAATCTCTGCCGCACTGCCTTCCTGCGCCCGCACACAACCGGCAAAGTAGCGGAAGTGATCGACCGCCAGCGGCATATCCGCCGCCAGCGTTTCGCGTACCGGTTTCCCATTGTCCCAGGTTTCATAGACCGCCATGGTCTCCAGATGCTGTTCCAGCCGATCGGCGATCTTCAGTAACAGCAGAGAACGTTGTTGTGGCGATGTCTTTCCCCAGGCGTCAGCCGCCGCAGCCGCAGCGGCGACGGCGTTATCAACATCGGCGGCATCTGAGCGGGGAAATTCACCGGCCGCAGAGCCGTTCACTGGCGAAGTATTGGTGAAGTAGTTGCCGTTCACCGGCGCGACGAATTCACCATTAATGAAGTTGCCATAATTCTTTTGTAATGTGATCAGAGAACCCTGTTCTCCGGGGGCGGCGTAACGCATGGTCATTCTCCTGACAGGTGACTGATGTAACAATGATGAAACTTATTATTAACATGAAGCATCATTGAGAGCCTGTCAGGTCTGTTATCCGGAAACTGTGACCGCCCCGAAGGAATAGGCGTTTCCGCTTCGTCTTTAGATAATTCCGACTTTTACCCAAACGGCTGTTCAAAGAGAAACTTCTGCGGCACAAAGAGGGTCAACCTGAGGACAAATTCATTCTGGAGATGAACATGCTGGCTTCAGCTATTACCCTGATGCGCGCTAAAGCCAATTTCGTGCATCAGTTTATCCGCAACCCACGCAAGATGGGCAGCATTACGCCCTCATCTGAGGCGTTGTGCCGCGCCATGATCGCATCAGTCGAATGGCCTGAAACATTACGTGTTGCCGAACTCGGCGCGGGTGATGGGGTGCTGACGCGCTGGATACTGGAGCAGATGTCACCTGATGCCACGCTGGATGCTTTTGAGATCAGTAACACGCTGGCAGACAAACTTGTTGCGATGGATGATCCACGCATGACAGTACGGACCTGTTCTGCGGAGTACCTGAGCGGGGAATATGACGTGATTTTCTCTGGCCTGCCGCTGCTGTCACTTCCGCCTGAGCTGCGTGAAGCCATTCTGCGCGCGGTTTATAACGCCCTCGGCCCCAAGGGCGTGTTTGTACAGTTCCAGTACACCTCGCTGACCCAGCCTGACTTGTCGCGCTACTTCACCTGGGAGCGCCAGCGGGTGCTGAAAAACGTGCCACCCGCCTGGGTCTATCGCTGTACGCGTCACTACGCGCCCTGAGCACGCCCCATTGCCGGGCGCGTCTGTTGCCAGAACGTCACCAGCAACTCGCGCGCCCAGTCTTTCCCTTCAATCTCGTTTGCCCCATCCTCTGCGCAGCCCTGCGGCGTACAGACGTTCATGATGTGCCGTGAAAATTCGGGATGAAACTGCACTGAGAGCGCCTGCGGTGTATAGCGCACAATCTGGCAGCCATCGCGTGCAGACGCGGCCAGCACCTGCGCCTGAGGCGGCGCGCTGATAACCGACTGACGATGCGATAGCCAGACGCTGAAATCCTGTGGCAGGTTTTGCAGCAGCGGATCGCGCTGCGCCTGAGCTGAGCAGCGAATCGGTAACAGACCACGCTCCCATCCATTGGGGTTATCTGCCACTTCGCCGCCCAGCGCATAGGCCATCAGCTGATGACCATAGCAGACGCCCAGCAGCGGCAGATCATGATCAATCGCTGCCCGAATCCATGCGGCACTGCGTTCGCTCCACTCAGCGTGATCGGTGACCATCGCCCAGGAACCGCTGAGGATCGCCCCGGATATCTGATCGAAATCGGGTAATGCCTCGCCCAGATGGGGCCGGACAATCAGGTACGCATCAGGTTGCAAATCCAGCGCATCAATAAACCAGCGTGGCTGTTCACCAATCTCTGAGACGACGTTTGCGGGTGGGACTTCAAGCTGAATTAACGCAAGGGGTAACGCGGACACAGGTGTCATACCGAATCGGTTCCTTAAGAAGTCGTTTCAAATCAGTCTGCCAGCATCGCACGCAAAAGTCTCAGCGGCTGCGCGGCAATTGCAGAAAATTTGTTGCTGCGATTGGCTGGAATGCCGCAGTTCGTGCCATCATTAGCGGGCTAAGCAAAAATCATCAAAAGGATATTATCGTGGCTGTGCGGCATTTTTTTCTGATTCTGATGGTGGTTTCAATCTGGGCCTTCAACAACGTTGCCGTGAAATGGGGCCTGCTGGAGCTGCCGCCTCTGTTTCTGACGTTTATGAGATTTGTGGTCGTGGCCATCGTGCTGGTGCCGTTTTGTCGGATTAACCGTCAGCAGTTGCCCTGGCTGTTGCTGCTGGCGTTTACGTTCGGCTTTATGCACTTCTCGCTGCTGTTTGTGGGCCTGCGCTACACCGATGCCGGCACCGGTGCGATTGTGGTGCAGTTAGGTACGCCCATTGCGATGCTGCTGGCAATGGTGGTGTTGAAAGAGAAGCTGAAGCTGGTGCAGTTGATGGGCATTATGATCTCGCTGAGCGGCGTGGTCGTGCTCTCCGGCAGCCCGACGATTCCGTCCTGGTGGGTGCTTTGTCTGCTGCTGTGCAGCGCCACCGGCTGGGCCGTCAGTAATCTGATTGTGAAGAAGTCACCGCCGATAAAGCCCTTAACCATGACCGGATGGATTGCGTTTCTGGCGATTCCAATCACAGGCGCGTCCAGCTTTGTGATGGAGTCGAACCAGCTCTATGCCCTGCAGCATGCAGGCTGGCACGGCTGGTTCGCGATTCTCTACAGCGCCATCGCCTCATCGATTGTGGCGTATACGCTGTGGTATATGCTGCTAAAGAAATATAACGTCAATCTGATCATGCCCTACTCGCTGCTGACGCCGGTTTTATCCGTGCTGATGGGGATTGTGGTACTCGGTGACAGCCTGAACAGCTTTAAGATTATCGGTGCTTCACTGGTGATCCTCGGCACGGCCATCGCGGTGATTAACCTGCGTAACCTGCGGATGCATGCCCGCTTCCCGCGCCTGCGGCGGCGTTAATCCGGCGTGCTATGCTTGAGAAATGACCTTTCTCAGGGAGCACAACATGGACTTAAAGCTTGCCGCTTCTTTGTGGCAGCAGATGCAGCAGGGATTGCGGGGCGACGCCGACGCCTTGCCTCTTCCCGCTTTCGTTGATCGCGCCACCTTCTCTTCTGCTTTTGCCGTCAGTGAACTGGCGGCCACCAGCATTGGTCTGGCAACTCAGGCCACCGCCGCGCTCATCGCCGCCTCCCGCCCTGACTATTGCTCTCCGCCCGTCGCCGTTAATGTGCGCCTGGCATCGCGCTGGTTTCAGCAGAGTTTTTATCCGCTGAACCGTGCTGCACCCGCGATGTGGGATGCGTTTGCCGGTGACTATCGCAGCCGCGATGGCTGGATCCGCCTGCATACCAATGCCGCACATCACCGGCTGGCGATGGAGCAGGTGCTGGGCGCGCACGCCGATCGCGCGGCGCTGGCGATGCAGGTCCAGCAGTGGCAGGCCAGCGAACTGGAGCAGGCGATTATTGATGCCGGTGGCTGTGCCGCAGAGATGCGAAGCGCCGCTGCCTGGCAGCAGCACCCGCAGGGTCAGGCAGTGCAGCGCGAGCCGCTGTTTAGCTGGCAGACCACCCAGCCGGCTCCTCTGCCCGACTGGCCGATGGCCGAGGCACGTCCGTTAATGGGTATAAAAGTTCTGGATCTGACGCGGATTATTGCCGGGCCGGTCGCTACCCGATTTCTTGCCAGCCTGGGGGCCAGCGTGCTGCGCATCGATCCGCCGGGCTGGCAGGAGCCGACACTGGATGAGGAGCTGAGCTGTGGCAAGCGCCGTGCGGTGCTCAACCTGACTCAGACTGCCGATCGCGAGCAGTTTATCCGCCTGCTGCGCGAGGCAGACGTGCTGGTGCATGGCTATCGGGCGGATGCGCTTGAACGGCTTGGGTTTGACGCAGAGACCCTTCAGGCGCTCTCACCTGGCCTTGTCCTTGCCGGGCTTAATGCGTGGGGCTGGCAGGGACCGTGGCGCAACCGCCGGGGGTTTGACAGTCTGGTGCAGATGGGATGTGGCATTGCTGAACGGGGTATGCAGTGGCAGCAGAGCGACAAACCGGTTCCGCTGCCAGTTCAGGCACTGGATCATGCCACTGGCTATCTGCTGGCGGCGGCGGTGCTGGAGGGATTGAGGCGACGCGTTACAGATGGTCACGGCAGCCAGGTTCGGCTGTCACTGGCGCGCACCGCATGGCTATTGCAGCAGCACCCACTCGGGCAGTGCGCAGGCGCTGGCATTGAGCCACAGGTTAAAGATAACCTGCCCTGTTACGAATTAACGCCGTGGGGATTGGGGGTAAGGCTGCGGGCAGCAGCCTGGCTCCCCGGCACCCCGCAGATGTTCGCGACATCTGGCTCCGCGCCGGGTACGCACCCGGCGACCTGGTGAATCAGGCGTCGGGCGTTTCTTCGCTGCTATCCAGCAATTCGTTGTACATCGCCTGAATCGCTTCGCGGCTCAGCATCGCGAGGGTGCGGTAGAACGCAGTGGTCGCGTGCGCTTCCACTTTACCCAGGAACGTACCGCACCACGGCAGCAGATACTCTTCAAACAGCGCCAGTTGCGCTGCGCTCTCATCTTCCGCGGACTGATCTTCCAGCCATGACGCGGCCAGCAGCAGTACACCAAAATGGTCAGCAGGCGCATCGCTCAGCGGCATTCCGCGTGAGGTCAGAAATGCACGCACGTCCGCTTCAGCTTTGCCTTCGGGCCACTGTGACGCGTAAGGCGGGACATTACATTCGCTGCCAACGAACAGCGTATTGTAATCAGCAGCCAGCGCCTGCGGATCGCTGTTCTGTTGCAGACGCGTCAGCAGCTCATCCTGCTCCAGCGGCCACTGCGACTGCAGTTTGCCTTCACGCAGCAGTGTGAACAGCGGCACCAGCAGCGGGTCCTGCGGCTGACGATTAAACAGTGAGCCAATCACACGGCACAGAATGGAAAACTCATTCATGAGTCAGATTTCCTTGAGGCAAAATAAATTAAAAGTCAGCCAGTTCAGCAATAGATTTGCCGCTACGCATTTCCAGAAAGTCGAGCAGGCGACGCGGCGTGACATTTAACACCCGATCCTCAGGAAAATCCACCTCGCGGGCAATGCGCAGGTGCTTGTAGAGAGGACCGAGCCCTGGAAACAGTAGGGAAACCAGAGCCAAATGCCAGCCGTCCATCGACTTCAATGGTCTTAACAACGTCGCTGGTCTATTGTTTCAGAAACCCAATCTTAAACTCAACAATCTCAGCCAGGCAAAAAGTCAAAATGTCTAAAATATCTTAAAAAACGGCCAGTTCAGCAGAGAAAATTTCTTACTAATAAAAACGAAAATATTTTACGCTAATATAGATGATTAAGACAAACCACAGTAAAGCGAACAGCAAACCATAGTCAGGAAAAACGTTTATAAATAAAATAGCGCCAACCACACCCACAACTGGTGGTATCAGCCCAAAGAAAGATTGACTCACCCAGGCGTAAAACCAGCGAATAATTTTTTTCATTTTATCAAAATATCTTCCATTAAATTTTAAAACCTGATCTTCATGAACAGGCATACCCCTCAATTTCAATAATGATATTGCTGCATAAATTCAGAAACTTCATCATGTTCAGCGTATCGATTACATGTTCCTGCCGCGTTGGTAAAGCACATAGTCTCAATCTTTGCTGTCCGTAATATAAAAGAGTCGATGAGAGAATTTACTGTAACTTTCATACCTTATGCTCACCTCTGACTTTACCCAGAAAGTAAGCGGCCCCATATCCCAGTAATACAGCCCCGAAGAAACAGCATAGTTTCAACGCCAGGCTATCGAACACAAAGAGTGAAGCGAGAGCAACGAAGCTCATCACGACTGTAATCGTCCCTTCAATTACATGTGCCGAAAGTTTACCCAGCCTTTTTACAAATTTCATTACTGATCCTTTGAAAGGTCTGAGGGTGGCTACTGATATAATCCAGATCCTGATCGCCTCCTATCTTTCCGGCTCCATAGGCCAATTGATTGCGAACAGCCTCCTTACCTTGAGCATCAAGTTTCCAGTAAAACTCGGTAATTACGGTAGTGACTAATCTGCGTAATGGTTCTGCATTGCTGATTAATGATTTGACCACCTGATAAAACCATTCGTTTTCACGTTCGTTTCGCAACTTAAGGTCATCCCCGACTGTACCATTAGCTATATATGTACCTTTTACAGTCGGTTCAACTCGGGAACTCAACCGCAAATAAGATATTTCAGACCCACAGCTTACACCTGGTGCAGAAAGTCTGGCGGCATGTAGTCCCCGAAGTAATAAATTAAAAGTCAGCCAGTTCAGCAATAGATTTGCCGCTACGCATTTCCAGAAAGTCGAGCAGGCGACGCGGCGTGACATTTAACACCCGATCCTCGGGAAAATCCACCTCGCGGGCAATTCGCAGGCAGTGTTCAAAATTTCCGAGCGTAAACGCCGTGTGGGAATCGGAGCCAAATGCCAGCCGTCCTCCGGCATCACGCACGGCGGCGGCGATAGCCCGGCAGTTCGGTTCACTGCCTGGACGCGAGTGCGTAAAGGAGGAGTTATTCAGCTCCAGCGCCACGTCATAGTGCGCTGCGGCCTCGGCGATCGCCGGAATATCGACCGGGAATTTCGGGTTGCCCGGATGGCTGATGATATGAACCAGCCCACCTGCCATGGCGGCGATCATCGCGTCAGTGTGATGTTTTCTGTCGCGCGGCGCATAAACTGGCTCGTGAAAACCGGCGACGATCAAATCCAGCGCATCGAGCATCGGGCCGGAACAGTCGATCTCGCCCTGCTGGTTTTTAATATTGGCTTCGATGCCGCGCAGAATCCCTACGCCGTCAATGACACGCGGCCAGACGCGCATATTAATAAAGTGCCAGTAGTGCGGCGCGTCGGCCATGTCAGGGCCGTGATCGGTGATGGCAAACAGTTTCAGGCCGGTTTGCTTCGCCTGAGTCACGTAGTCATGCAGCGTGCTGTAAGCATGCGTGCTGGCGATGGTGTGCATATGCAGATCTACCGGATACATCCTCTTCTCCTGCTGAATGCCCCTGACGGGGCCGTTTCATTAATAGCCGCGCTGACGATCCACCCTGCCCTGCGGCGGCTCGCCTGCCTGATCCTGATTGATGGCACGGGCGATGTAGTCGATAGCTTCGTCGATTAAGGTTACCGCCGCATTATGGGGTGTGATCGTGACACGCGGATGGGACCATAGCGGATGTGCTTCGGGCAGCGGTTCCACCTGAAAGACATCCAGTGCTGCCGCTTTCAGCTGACCGCTGTTGAGCGCAGCCAGCAGATCCTCTTCCACCACCTGCGCGCCGCGTGCGATGTTAAGGAAGAACGCGCCGTGCGGCAGCTGCTGTAAAAAGTGCTGATCGATGAGATTGATTGTCTCGTGTGTGCTCGGCAGCAGGTTGATGATCACCCGCGTCTCCTGCAGAAACGCAGGCAACGCATCGCGTCCGGCAAAGCTGGTTACGCCATCAATTTTTTTCGGTGAGCGGCTCCAGACACGCAGCGGAAATCCCCAGGGTTTCAGGCTCTCCGCCACGCTTTGTCCCAGTACGCCGGCGCCCAGGATGCCGATGGTAAACGCTTCACGCGTGTAAGCGGGCAGCGGCTGCCAGCACTGTTGCTGCTGCTGAAGACGGTAGTCGTCAAAACGACGGAACCAGCTCAGCACGCTATGCACCGCGTACTCCTGCATCTGACGCGCCATCCCGGTATCTTCCAGCCGGTACAGCGGCACGCTGTCGGGCAGCATCTCAGGATGCTGCTGCAGCTGCTTAAGAATTTCGTCAACACCTGCGCCCAGTGCAAAAACGCCGCGCAGTGTGGCGCGTCCCTGCAGCATCTCTGCGGGCGGGGAGCGGACCAGCGCATAATCAGCCGGACCGTTGTCGCCTGGCTGCCAGGCGCGAACCCGCGCCTGAGGCAGGCGTTGTTGTAAACCGTTAATCCAGGCCGCTGCAGACTGCGACGGGTGATACCAGATGATCTCCATCCTGCTCTCCTTTTTTCTTTCAGCGTCGGGGAAAAGTGGGGTGAGAGCAAGAAAAAACCGGCGTGAAAAAGCGGTTTTTTCCATAAAAATAATTCCCGTGGCTTCACATTTCCGGCTCGCGTCAGGGTTAAATAGACAGATAAGGTCTAAAGTTGGTCCTGTGGTCAATGCGTTACGCGCGGCCGCATTTCGGACAAGGAGAAAAACCGATGACAAAAATTGAGGTAAACGCCAACCCACGGCGTCAGCGTTATGCGCCCTTTCTGCTCACGTTGCTGCTGAGCGTTCCCGCTTTCACCACCCATGCCGACGATAACAGCCGCATGCTGAACAATCAGCCGCAGCCGCCGGACGTTCGTTTAGGGCCGCTGTTTAACGCCGTGCAACAGGCGAAGTTCTATCCCGATCAAAAGACCTTTGCTGATGCCGTACCGAAATTCGATCCCGCCTCGATTCTTGCCGACTGGCAGATGCAGAAGAAACAGCGCAATTTCGACCTGAAACGTTTTGTGGATACCAACTTTACGTTGCCCGCTGCGGGCGACAAATATGTCCCGCCCGCGGGACAAAACCTGCGTGAGCACATTGATGGCCTGTGGCCAGTACTGACCCGCACCACCAGCAGCGTGGGTCAGTACGACTCGCTGCTGCCATTGCCAAAACCCTACGTGGTGCCTGGCGGGCGTTTCCGCGAAGTTTATTACTGGGACAGCTACTTCACCATGCTGGGGCTGGCCGAGAGCGGACACTGGGATAAAGTCCAGGATATGACGGATAACTTCGCCTCGCTGCTTGACCGCTATGGCCACATTCCCAACGGCAACCGCAGCTACTACCTTAGCCGTTCACAGCCACCGTTCTTCAGCATGATGGTCGAGTTGCTGGCCACGCATGATGACGGCAAAGCCTATACCCGCTACCTGCCGCAATTGCAGAAAGAGTATGACTACTGGATGGCCGACAGCGATAAAGTCGCGGCCGGTGCCGCCAGCAAGCGGGTGATTAAACTGGCGGATGGTACGTTGCTCAATCGCTACTGGGATGCGCGCGACGTGCCACGTACTGAATCCTGGATGGATGATATTGCCACCGCGCAGAAAGCGCCGCAGCGCAATAAAGCCGAGCTCTACCGCGAGCTGCGTTCCGGTGCCGCGTCGGGCTGGGATTTCAGTTCCCGCTGGTTCACCGATGCGCATAATCTGTCGACAATCCGCACCACACAGCTGGCGCCCGTTGACCTTAACAGCCTGATGTTCCACCTGGAGCAGACGCTGTCAAAAGGCTACCAGATGAATAAGCAGAGCGATCTGGCAAAGCAGTTTGCCGATCGCGCAGAGAAGCGTCAGGCAGCAATCAACCGCTATCTGTGGGACAGCAAACAGAACTGGTACGCCGACTATGACTGGCAGAAAAAACAGGTCCATCCGCAGTTAACGGCTGCTGCCCTGTTCCCGCTCTATCTTCAGGTAGCCAGTGACAGGCAGGCTGAAAGCACCGCCAGCGCGGTAGAAAAACAGCTGCTGAAGCCTGGTGGTCTGGTAACTACCACCGTAAACAACGGTCAGCAGTGGGACGCACCGAATGGCTGGGCCCCGCTGCAGTGGGTTGCCGTGGAAGGTCTTGAGCACTATAACCAGCCGAAACTCGCAAAAGAGGTCGGCTTACGCTTCCTGCAAAACGTCCAGAACACCTATGACCGTGAGCATAAACTGGTAGAAAAATATGTCGTTGACGGCAAAAATCTTGGCGGCGGCGGTGGCGGTGAATATCCGCTGCAGGACGGCTTCGGCTGGACAAACGGCGTCACGCTGAAACTGCTCGATAAGTATTGCCCGAAAGATAAAACCTGTAACAGCGCCCACGATATTCCTCAGGCGTCTGCCTCACAAAACTAAGTCACTCTGGATACCTCTGGCCCCGCCGGAGGTATCCGCACTCCCTTTCAGCGAATTTTACTTGACCTTCTTTCATCTACAGGCAAAATTGCAGCAAATTTACAAAAGGTAATAGTTCTCATTATGATAATGAGATTGCCTATCAATAATTTTATTCACCCGCCTGACCCTTTGCCAAGAAAGGAATTTTGATGAAACTGTCATTGTCGCTGAAAGGTTATGTTCACCTCTGCACCCTGGCGCTGACTGCGCCTGCTCTGAGTTTTGCTGCTGATATGGTTGTGACTGCCCAACCGCTGGAGGATTCGACCACGCCCACCCAGGGCTATCTGGCGACCACCAGCCAGGGCGCAACCAAGAGCGATCGTCCATTGATCACCACGCCGCAATCAATATCCGTAGTCACCCGTCAGCAGATGCAGGATCAGGGCGCACTGACCCTGAATCAGGCGCTGGGTTACAGCTCAGGCGTCTTTACTAACTTCGGCGGGGCCGCTACCCGTTACGACACCATTGCCCTGCGCGGCTTCCACGGTGGCGATGTCGATAACACCTTCCTCGACGGGATGCGGCTGATGAGTGACGGCGGCAGTTTCAACATATTGCAGGTGGATAATGCTTTCCTGGAACGCATCGATGTGATCAAAGGCCCCTCTTCCGCGCTCTATGGCCAGACAGTGCCGGGCGGACTGGTGAACATGGTGACTAAACGTCCTCAGTTCGCGGAGGAGGGTCACATTCAAGTGCAGGCGGGCAGCAACGCGACCACCGGCACGATGTTTGACTACACCAATGCCATTAATGACCAGTGGGCGTTTCGCCTGACCGGCGTAACCCGCAACAGCGATACCCAGTACGATCATACCCGTGAAGAGAAATATGCGCTGATGCCGCAGCTGATGTGGCAACCTGATGAAGATACCCATCTGATTCTGAAAGCCTACCTGCAAAAAGATCCGTCAGGCGGTTATCACGGTTCCGTGCCGGGTGACGGCAGCCTTACCGAACACAACGGCTATAAGTTGAGCAACGGCTTCTATGAGGGCAACAGCGATCTTGATCAGTTCAAACGCCACGAGCAGATCTACAGCTTCGATTTCGCCCATCGCTTTAACGACGTCTGGTCGTTCTCATCAACCGGCAGTTACAGCCACTCGAATGTCGATCTCGATCAGGTTTATCAGATTGGCTGGGATGAAAATAATCCCGATCTGCTGAATCGCTACTACTCTGGCGAGCGCTCGTCACTCTCCGCCTGGTCCACGGATAACCGCTTACAGGCGGAGTTCAACACCGGCGAACTGGAGCACCGCGTCACGCTGGGTGCCGAATATCATCGTTACAAAAATGAGATCAGTGAGGCTGGCGGTCCGGCTAACCAGCTGAATGCCGTGACCGGCGATCAGGTGGGCGATATGCCTGAGCAGACCTGGGCAGATAGCACCCGCCGTTACTACCAGACCGGCCTCTATCTGCAGGATGAGATGAAGCTGGATCGCTGGCATCTCGATCTCTCCGGCCGTTACGATCGCATCGTCGCACAAAACAGCGGCAGCGATCGTCGTCAGGATGATCACATTAGCGGACGCGCGGCGCTGCTCTATGCTTTCGACAACGGCATTTCGCCTTATGTCAGCTGGAGCCAGGCGATTACCCCGACTGCGCTTACCGATCCCAACAATAACCTGCTGAAGCCGACCACCTCAGAGCAGTATGAAGCCGGGGTGAAATATCAGCCGGTGGGCACCCGCGATCTTTACAGCATGGCGGTTTATGACCTGACGCAGAAGGATGTGGCAAACCGTAATGTTAAAGACGGCACCTTTACGCCATCGGGCAAAGTCCATTCACAGGGTATTGAGCTGGAAGCACGTAATCAGTTAACCCCGCGTCTGAGCACCGTGGCGAGCTATACGCTGAACCATCTGCGCTTCAAAGATTCGGTGGATGGCAACAGCGGCCATACGCCGTATGTCACCCCTAACAGCATGGCTGCACTCTGGGGTCACTATCAGTTTGATTACGGTCTGAGTGCGGGCGCGGGCGTGCGTTACATCGGCAAACAGTGGGCGGACAATGAAAATACCACGCGCGTGCCGTCGGTGACGCTGTTTGATGCATCAGTGCGGGCCGATCTGGGTGTCTGGAACAGCAGCCTGAAAGGCGCATGGGTTCAGGTCAATGCCAATAACCTGACCGACCGCACCTATGTAGCGGGCTGTTACGGCACAGGCTATTGCTACTGGGGCGCGGAGCGCAGCGTGATGGCGACTGTCGGTTACGACTTCTGATAGCAGAGTAAAAGATAAAAAAAGGGGACGAATCGCTTCGTCCCCTTTTCTGTTAAAACTGTTACGGTTAACTGCGTACTTTGCGGTACACGAACAGCACCACGATGGCACCGATCACTGCGACCACAAAACTGCCGAAGTTAAACCCATCGACGCGGCCGAAGCCAAACAGCGTACTGATCCAGCCACCCACTACTGCACCGATAATACCCAGTACAACAGTCAGAATGAAACCGCCACCGTCTTTACCCGGCATAATCCACTTCGCCAGAATACCCGCGATCAAGCCAAAGACGATCCAGGAAATAATACCCATCTGTTGCTCCTTCCTTTTTATGATTAAATCGTGAACGCCTGATTTATCAAGCGGTTTACCGCGATAAGTATAGCCAGCATTTCGAAAATTGCTCGTCCGCTCACAGTTATTATTGATGACGAGCAAATTAAAGCTTTTTCCAGCCGCGCCGATAACCGTGACGAGGCAAAAAAAGAGTGTAAATACAGTAACCCCTTGTGGAGCAGGACGTGAAAGAAGCCGACCAGGAACAATATTTAAAACGTGGCACGCTGGCGGTTCTGGGCGTTATGAAAGATTTGCTGCGATTGCAGACGCCCTTACTGGTGCGCTTCCCGCGCGGGCAGTTTATCAGCCGGATGCTGACTGCCGATAAAGATCGCGTGGTGTTTGACCTCGGCAGTAATAACCTGGATAACGAGTACGCACTAACCAGCGATGATCTCAGTATCACCGCTGAAACCTTTGGTGCAAAAGTGGAGTTCAGCCTCACCTCACTGGAAAAAATTGAGTTTGAAGGCTTACCCGCTTTCAGCTCACCGCTGCCGGACCTGCTGTGGCAGATTCAGCGACGGGAATTTTTTCGGGTCTGCGCACCGATGGAGCCGCAGTTCTGGTGCCACACCCTGTGGCCGGATGGCAGTAAAACGCGTCTGCGATTACAGGATCTCTCTCTGGGCGGTATCGGTGTGCTGGTGGATGAACCGCTGCCGGAAGGCTTGCAGAATGGCGACAGCTTCAATCAGTTCCGGGTTGAGCTGGGCGAATATGGCATTTTTGAAGTGCCGGTGAAGCTGTTGAGTATTGGCGAACGCTGTGTCGTGAACCGCAAAAATGAAACCCTGATTACACCCCGCCTGAGCTTTCGTTTTGCCACGCTGAATCCGGCACAGGAGCGACAGCTTCAGCAGATTATCTTTGCCCTTGAGCGCCTGGCGCGCGATAAATCGACCCGATTCCAGTAACTGCTTTATGGATGCGCCACGCAGGTGGGCCGCATCCAGGCTATGCTTCCTGCTTGTTTTCTTTTAAACCGGAACCCAGCAAGGAGACCCTCCCCAATGGAAAACTGGCTCTCTTCACGTCGTTTTCACGCCCTCTTTTTTAATCAGGAACTCTGGCTCAACAGCGCTATCGTTATCGTCTCTACCCTGGTGATTTACTGGGTATTACGTACCCTGATTCGCTTTATCTCCAACCGGATTGCCCTCTATAGCGAACATCGTCACGTCCGCGCCACTGCGATTCTGGTGGAGATATTGCGCAGCACCAGCCAGACACTGCTGCTGATCTTTTCGCTGCTGATTGCCCTGAAGTTTGTCGACCTGCCTGCTTCATGGAGCGTGACCATTGCGCACGGCTGGTTCCTGGCGCTGATTGTGCAGCTCGCGCTATGGATAGACTGCGGCATCCGGCTGTGGCTGAAAAGCCTGCTGCGCGATCCGATTCATGTGCGTAATCCGGTGACGACGGTGATCCTGGGCATTCTGCTGCGGGTGGTGGTCTGGATCATGATGTTCCTTGCCATTCTGTCGAACATCGGCATCAACATTACAGCACTGGTTGCCAGCCTTGGCGTTGGCGGTATCGCGATTGCGCTGGCAATTCAGACCGTGCTGAGTGATGTGTTTGCGTCGCTGGCGATAGGCTTTGACAAGCCGTTTGAGCACGGCGACTTTATTGTGTTTGGTGATATTGCGGGCACTATTGAACATATTGGCCTGAAAACCACGCGTCTGCGCAGCCTGAGCGGTGAGCAGATTGTTTGCTCAAACACTATTCTGTTGCAGCAGACCATCCATAACTACAAACGCATGCAGCAGCGCCGCATCGTCTTTAAGTTTGGTATCAGCTATGCCACGCCCTCTGATCAGGTTCGGGCGATCAGCCCGCTGGTTAAAGAGATCATCCAGGACATTGAGACGACCCGTTTTGACCGCGCCCACTTCCTGGCCTTTGAAGACTCAAAGCTGACCTTTGAAGTGGTCTATTTTGTGCTGGATGCGGATTACAACAAATACATGGATATTCAGCAGGAAATTAACCTGCAGCTGATGGCGGCTCTTGAAGCGCGTAACATCCGCTTCGCCTTCCCGATTCGTCAGGTGGAGTTCAGCGGCGGCAATCTGCCTCCGGTGGATCTGGTTGCGGTGGAAAATGAAGATGGCGAGGTGCGCAGGATGGCGCGCTAAACCCAGGCCCGCCCTCCTGTATTGGGATGGCGGGCAGGGATACCGGTGCGGCCAGAACCGTAAGCGCATCGGCTGTCCCACCTTCCCCTATGGCGTTCTGCAATTCAGTCTCACCGTTTACTCATGCCGGTAACAACTTACACCGAGATACTCACTAAACGCTTCCTGCAGCACATCTGCCGTCGCTGAGTGATTCATCGCCACGTGATGCTCAAAGCCATTACGGCAGATCCACGCCAGCAATGTTTCCAGCTGCGGCACCTGAATCACCGCACGACAGCCCACCGTGTCCAGCGGATCGGTGACCGACATTCCCTCACCGACATAGGCTTTGATTTCGCCGCTAAAATCGTCGGTTGAAAGACGGAAGTAGGTCAGATCACCCTGCTTCATCCGGCCATGCACTGCACCGCAGGTGTTCTCTTTGCCCACCGTGGTGCCGATGATATCGGCCGTGCCCATCGTCGGTGACTCCAGGCTGGCACTGGCGAAGTTACCACAGTGAAACAGCACGCATTTGTCCCGTTCATCGCCAAAGTTGTTGTTCCAGTCCGCCAGTGAGGCAGGACTCAGCGAACAGCTGGCGAGCGCGTACATCGACAGCGCGCCCATCACATCCACTTCGCAGGCGCTGGGCATCAGCTGGCCCGACATCACGCTCATGATTGAGCAGACGTTAATCCCCAGATTCTCCTGCAGTGAGGTCCAGCACTGAATAGCGGTGGTATCAATATCGTTGTCACTGATCCATTCGCTGATCACCACAAACAGTTTGGCCATGGTCACCAGTTTGTCACCCGGAATGCCGCGCGCATCAGCGTTAGCCTCCAGGATTTCACGCTTCTCTGCTACGCGGATATCATCATCGCGCAGCCGGTTGGTACGCGTAAAAATCTCCGATAAATCCAGGGTTTCCACCGCGATGCCCATCTTCTCCAGCAGCTTTTCGCTATAACGCACGGTGTTAAATCCGGCGGGCCGCGCACCAATCGCCCCGACGCGCACCCGACGCATGGCATTCACGACACGACAGAGCTGGCTAAACCGCTGCAGATCCTGCCTGAAGACCTCACCGCTCAGGGCGCAGACGTGCTGGCGGGTCAGGGTAAACGGAATACCATATTGCCGCAGGTTATTGCAGAGCGAAATTTTGCCGCAGAAGCTGTCGCGACGGGTCGCCAGCCCCATTTTATCGAGATTATCCTCTTCCGCCTGCACCAGCACTGGCACATTCAGGCCAGCCAGACGCAGCGCTTCTGCAATCGCTTTTTCATCACCAAAGTTAGGCAGCAGCACCACAATGCCGTGAATTTTTTCGCGGTGCTCGCGAAACAGTGCAGCGCAGATTTTTGCCTCCTGCCGCGTCTCTACGCCGCCCAGGTTGGTCTGGGTTTCATCCAGCATGACCGTATTGATTTTCATTTTTTCAAACAGCGCGACCGCCTGCTGGCGCGCCTCGCCCACCAGATAGCTGGGAAAAAAACCCCGGTTGCCAATAATGACACCGAAGGTTAACTGCTGAGGAAGTGTTGACATGGCTCTGCTCCGGATAAGGATTAATGTGGCTGATAACGACAGCGTGCAACGGCATCGATCCAGCCTTTATAATTTTCCTGCATACGCTGCGCGTTCTCTTCACGCGGCAGGATGACGCTGCCGCCCTGTAAAGCCTGCATATCACTGCCCTGCTGCCACCACCCCAGCACTTTGCCTGCCAGCAGTGCCGCGCCCAGCGCGGAGACCTCAGCAGTCGGGACCCGCTGCAGCGGCCGCTGCAACACATCGGCCTGTAACTGCATCAGCCAGCTATTTTCAGTGGCGCTGCCATCGACACAGAGCGCCGGAAGCTGCTGTCCGCTGGCCTGCTCCATCGCGAAAAAGACATCGGCGATTTGCCAGACGATCGACTCGAGTGCCACCCGCGCCAGCACGTCAGGTGTCGCGGCATCCGTCAGTCCGCACACCATGCCGCGTGCCTGAAGATCCCACCAGGGCGCGCCCAGACCCGAGAGCGCAGGGACAAAATAGATGCCCTGATTGTCGTCGCAGCGTTGCGCCATCGCGGTCAGCTCACGTGGATCCTGTACGCCGAGCAGTTTACCCAGCCAGGCGGCACCGGAACCGGTGTGCGTGATGTTGCCTTCAAACGCATAACGCAGCGTGCCGTCATGCCAGGCCACCGTGGTGCTGAGGCCATTTTCCGTCAGCAGCGGCGTTGCCATGGACATCATCAATGAAGAGCCGGTGCCGTATGTGGCTTTCACCACTTCAGACTCGCCGCGGCGTTGCGCCTGCAGCGCGGCATGGGAATCACCAATACGCGCCAGAATCGGCGTGCCTGCCGCCAGACCGGGAATGTCATTTACCGCCACCACGCCCTGTTCACTGGCTGAAGAGGTGATGCGCGGCAGTGCGGCGCGCGGCAACTGAAACAGCGTCAGCAGCTCGTCGTCCCAGTCGTTGAGGTGCAGACTGTAGAGCTGCGTGCGGGAGGCGTTGGCGTGATCGGTGATAAAGACTTCGCCCGCGCTGAGCTGCCAGGTGAGCCAGCTGTCGACCGTGCCGATGCAAAGCTCGCCGGCAGCCGCCCGCGCCGCGCCCTCGGGAATGGTGGCCAGCATCCCGGTCAGCTTGGCGGCCGGAAACATCGGATCAACAGCCAGCCCGGTCAGGCCGGTGATGCGAGGCGCTTTACCCGCCTGACGAAGGTCGCGACAGAATGACTCGGAGCGTCGATCCTGCCAGCTCACCAGCGGTGTCAGCGGCTGACCATCACGCCGCTGCCAGATCATCACCGACTCACGCTGATTACTGATCGCCACCGCCGCGACAGGCGCACCTGCACACGACGCCAGACAATGGGCGATGGCCTGTTTTACCGCCTGCCAGATTGCCACAGGATCCTGCTCAGCCAGACCGGGCTGCGGGTGTTGCAGGGTTAAACTCTGGCTACCGCGTGCCACCACACGGCCGTCGCGATCCACCGCAATCGCCTTGGCATTGGTGGTGCCTTCGTCAATCGCCAGAATCAGAGGTCCCACCATGTTTATGCTCCTGCGCAGATGCGCGCTGCACTGTTGACCACGCTGCGGGCATCAATGCCGTGATGGGCGCGGGTGGAGGCGCGATCGCCTGCAATCGCATATTCCCCATCCGCAATGCCAAGCCGCAACAGCGGGATGCCACAACCGCCTTCCGCCAGCACCTCAGCCACAAGGCTGCCGACGCCGCCATTGACGTTGTGCTCTTCCACGGTAATCACCGCTGGATAGTGATTTAGCAGGTTGCGCAGCTGTTGGGTATCACAGGGTCGAATCGATGGAACCGCGATCACACCGGCTGAAATGCCCTGTTCAGTCAGTTGCTCGGCGGCGTGAACCACCTCGTGAACCGTTGAGCCCATCGCCACCAGCGCGATGTCACTGCCTTCCCGCAGCACATCGATCGCGCCTGGTCTGAACTGATAATTTTCATCGTGCAGCTGCGGCAGATCTTTGCCATCCAGACGGATATAGACCGGCCCGACATGCTCAAGGGCGTAATCGATGATCTGGCGGCACTCCAGCGGGCAGGAAGGCGCATAGATCTCAATATTGCCGAATCCGCGCATCACCGCGATGTCATCAATGCTGTGATGGGTGCTGGCTAACGGGCCATAACTGGCCCCGGCATTCAGCCCGAACAGTTTGACGTTGGTGTTGTTGTAGCAGACGTCGACTTTCACCTGCTCATTGGCACGTGACACCAGAAACGGCGCGGCGTTACAGGTCACCGCGACTTTGCCGCCCAGTGCCAGACCTGCCGCTGTTCCCACCAGCGTCTGCTCGGCGATGCCGACATTAATCAGCCGGTCGGGAAATGCCTTAATAAAGGGGGCAATTTTGGCGGTTGAGGTTGAGTCGGCCACCACAGGAACCAGATCCACGCCGCGATTCACCGCGTCGATAAAGGCCGTCACCATGACGCTTGCTAAATGTTGTGCATTACTCATCTTTGAGCTCCTCCAGTGCCAGTGCGATCTCTTCGCCTTTCGGCACCCGGTGATGCCATTCCGCCTTGCTCTGGATAAAGGAGACGCCAAAGCCTTTTTCGGTATGCGCCACAATCACCTGCGGTTTGCCGTTCTTCGGCAGGTTTTCAATGGTGTCGACCACTGATGCCATCGCATTGCCGTTGCATTCGGTGACTTCCAGTCCAAAGGCGCGCCATTTTTCCGGCAGCGGATCGGTGTTCATGATGTCGCGGGTCGCACCCGCCAGTTGCAGCTTGTTCTTGTCATTGATGATGATCAGGTTATCGAGGCCGTAATGCGCCGCGACCAGTGCCGCTTCCCAGTTACTGCCTTCCGCCAGCTCACCATCGCCGGTGACCACAAAGATGCGGCGCGAACTGTTATCTTTTTTCGCTGCGATAGCGATGCCGACCGCCACAGGCAGGCCATGGCCCAGCGCGCCAGTATTGAGCTCGACGCCCGGCGTTTTCTGCCGGACCGGATGGCCGGGCAGATGCGAGTCCGCGTGCTGATAGGTCGCCAGCCAGCCGGTCGGGAAGTAGCCCGCTTCCGCCAGCACGCAGTAGTAGCCGCCCACCGCGTGCCCTTTCGACTGGATGTAGATGTCACGCTGATTATCATCCGTGCGATCCGGTGCGCAGTTCAGAATGCGAAAGTAGAGCGCAGTGAGGATCTCCACCTGCGACAGGTCAGCGCCGGTATGACCGCCTGCCGGGCTGCCTGCGTTAAGCTGGATGATGCGCCGACGGATAGCCCGCGCCCGGCGCTCAAGGTCTTCGACCGGAAGATTGAAAGGATTCATACACTACCTCTGAATTTTAAATCGGTTATGAATATATATTCACGCCAGTTAAAAAATTTTGTGCCTAAAAAAGTGTGTGGCTGATAAAGGTCTTGTCCTCTGTTCACCACACTGCCCGTCACTCCGGGCTGACTGCTGCCGCTTATGCAGAATCGCTTAGCGGTGCACCCTGCCCGGACGGCGATAAACCAGTCAGGATTTAGCCGGTGCCCCCTCCTCAATTAATGCTTTCTGCGCCACGACCGCCGCCTTCTGCTGCATCCGGCTCTGAGTCTGGTCGATGATGACCGCGATGATGATGACGATGCCTTTGATCACCATCTGCCAGAATTCGCTGACGCCCATCATGATCAGACCATCCGCCAGAAAGCCGATGACGAACGCACCGATCAGCGTCCCGACAATCGTGCCACGTCCGCCCGCCAGTGAGGTGCCGCCCAGTACCACAGCCGCAATGGCGTTCATCTCAAACGCTGTGCCGTTTGCCGGATGGCTGGCGACCAGTTGTGATGAGACCACAATGCCGGCAATCGCTGCGCAGAATCCCGACAGGGTATAAACCAGAATCTTCACCTGACGGGTTTTCACGCCTGAGAGTTCAGCGGCGCGCTCGTTGTCGCCGATGGCATAAACCTGACGGCCAAACGGCAGGCGACGAGCGACATAGGCGATCACCAGCGCCAGCACCACCATCATCCAGATGGCATAAGGCAGCCCGAGAAAGGTGCCGGCCCCGATTCGATCGAAGCCGGTATTACCCAATAGCGGATTACCCTGCAAACCGGGAAAGGTTTCGCCACCGGAGGTCAGCATCGCCGCACCGCGCAGGATGTACATGGTGCCAAGGGTGCAGATGAAAGGTGCGACGTTGTAGCGGGTAATGATCCAGCCGTTGCCTGCGCCAATAAGCGCACCGATCAACAGCACGACCGGCACGATTACCCAGACGCTGGGGAAGATGGCGATGCCAAACATCGGCAGCACAATCCCTTTGGTGATCAGCCAGCCCGCGATCATGCCGCACAGCCCCAGCGTCGCCCCAATCGACAGGTCAATGCCGGCAGTGATAATGACAAAGGTGATACCCAGCGCCAGAAAGGCGTTGATGGCGATGTGTTTCACCATGATCACCAGACTGCCGGTGGCAAGAAAGTCCGGCACGGTGATGGCGAAGAAGCCGACAATCAGAATCAGCGCAATAAAAGTACGCAGCTTCAGAAGCAGCAGCAGAATGCTTTCGCGTGAACTAAACGCTTTCGCCGGAAGTGTGTTCAGCGCGACGCTGTTATTGCTTTTCATGCTCAGAACCCCTGCGCACTTGCTTTCACCAGCGCTGCCTCTTCCGCCTGGTCTCGCGGAAGGTCAGCCGTAAGTTTGCCGCCCGACATCACCAGGATGCGATCGGCTACCGCCATAATCTCTTTCAGGTCTGAGGTGGAGAACAGCACCGCAATACCCTGCTGCGACAGCGCCACCATCATGCGAAACACCTCCGCTTTAGCCCCGACATCAATGCCGCGACTCGGCTCATCCAGCAGCAGCAGACGCGGATTCGTCAGCAGCGCGCGGCCAATCACCACTTTCTGCTGGTTGCCACCACTCAGTGCGCTGATAGCAACGTCCGGCGAGGAGATTTTGATTGCCAGATTACCGACCGTCTGAGTCACTGCCTGCTGCTCCGCCCGGTGCGCAATGGCAAAGCGGTGCGACAATCGCCGCCACAGGCTGGCGATGGTGAGATTACTGGCAACTGACGAGACCGGGAAAATCCCGGCGCGTTTGCGATCTTCCGGCACCAGACTCATCCCCATGCGGATGCGGTCGGCAGTGGGCAGGCGCGTAGGCAGCGGTTTACTGTCGAGCCACAGCTTGCCCAGATAGTGACGCTGGCTGCCGAGCAGACACTCAAACAGCTCCGTGCGACCCGCCCCCATCAGGCCGTAGATCCCGACAATCTCCCCGGCCCGCACCTGAAAACTGACGTCATCAACCAGGGTATTGCCGTTGGGGCTGACGCAGGTGATGTGCTGCGCCTCAAGAACCGGCGCGCCAAACTCACGCTCGTCCGGCAGGAAGGTGGTCACCGGCTCACTGCCGAGCATCTCGCGAACGATCCACGGCACATCGATGGTGCTGACCGGCGCTTCTGCCTGAAAGCGTCCGTCGCGCAGAATCGTAATCACGTCGCCAATTGCCATCAGCTCTTCCAGCCGATGAGAAATATAAATGAGGGTAACGCCCTGCTGCGTCAGGTCGCGGATGACCCGGAAGAGGATCTCAACTTCGGTTTTACTCAGCGCCGAGGTGGGCTCGTCAAGAATCAGAATGTCCGCGTCTTCCGCCAGCGCTTTAGCGATCTCCACCAGTTGCTGCTGACCCACTTTGAGATTGCCGACCCGCTCACCGGGCGGGATAGGCTGGTCAAGACGCGCCATCAGTGCGGCGGTGCGCCGTGCCTGCTCCGCCTCATTGATCGGCGCCAGGCCACGCTGGATCTCCCGGCCCAGAAACAGGTTCTCCGCCACGGTAAGGTTTTCAAACAGATTCAGCTCCTGATGCACCATGCCGATGCCGTGCCGGGCGGCATCGCGGGTGCTGCTCAGCGTCAGCGGCTCACCATTCAGAAACAGCGACCCGGCGGTAGGCTGCTGCACGCCCGCCAGAATCTTCATCAGCGTCGATTTGCCCGCGCCGTTTTCCCCGATAATCACATTCACTTTGCCACGCCAGACCCGGTAATCGACGCGATCCAGCGCCAGCGTGCCGGGAAACAGCATGGAGATCTGTTCAGCCCTCAGAATAATGTCATCTTCCATCAGGGCGTCCCCCGCTTCAGCTCAATCGCCACCACCTCTTCAACGCTGTTCTGCCCGATGCTTACGGCCAGCAGCGCCTGCACTGGCTGGTTGACCCAACTGGCATCCAGTGGCGGCAACTGCTTCACTGCATGACGGTTGAGTGCCCGGGTGAGCTGGGCGTACTGCACCTGATTAGTAAATTCTTCGAAACGGAAACCGGCGGCATCCCGGATAGCGTTGCTGCGCAATACCGGGCCAACGCTGATCGCCACCGGCTTACCATTAATCATCAGCGTCAGCGTGCGTTCACGCGGGTTACTCTCATCAAAAGCGCTGGCCGTCCCGCTGGCCCGCACAAAGACACTTTCGCGGCCGCCAGATTTCACCGTCTGACTTTTCGCTTCCATGTCGGCCCAGCTCAGCGCGTGGCTGTTCGCAGTGGCCATAACACGCGGCTGCCAGGTTTCCTCCGCAATCTGCTGCGGCGTCTGGGTGGTATAGCTGGGCTTCGCGTGCGGATCTTTCGGCATGATCGGGTTACCGTCCGCATCCAGATCCACCACGGTACAGGCGCTGAGCAGCGCCATCCCGATCAATACCGCCAGTATACGTTTCATGGTTATTTCGCCAGGTTGAAGTTTTTCAGCTTCGCGGCGTTGCTTTCGTCAATCAGCACGCAGTCCATCAGCTGCTTCTCCTGCTTCTGCGCTTTGCCGTTCTTCAGGTAGTAATCCGCCTGCGAGACCGCCATCTGCGCCTGATCCCAGCCCGGCTGCAGCACCGTCGCTTTGATATTGCCTTTGTTGAGGATGGAATCGCGGGTGTAGTCACTGCCGTCGAAGCCCACCACGATCACCGATGTTTTTCCCGCGGCTTTCAGCGCCGCTTCTGCGCCCAGTGCCATGGTGTCGTTGCCAGAGATCACACCCACGATGTTGGGGTGTTTTTGCAGCAGGGTTTCCATGCGGCTGAAGGCTTCGGTCTGACTCCAGTTGGCGCTCTGCTGCGCCACCATTTTCATGTCGGTATAATCATCCAGTACATCGTGATAACCCTGCGACCGCACGCCCGCATTGGTATCAGACTCCTTGCCGAGCAGTTCAATGTAGTCCCCTTTGCCGCCCAGCAATTTGGCAAATTTCTCTGCACCCAGCTGCGCGCCCTGATAGTTATTGGAGACGATCTGCGCCACGGCGATGCCGGTTTTATTAATTTCACGGTCAATCAGGAAAACCGGGATGCCGGCATCTTTGGCTTTCTGCACCGGTCCGACGGTGGCGTCCGCACCGGCGTTGTCCAGAATGATCGCTTTGGCTTTTCGTGCAATTGCGGTCTCAATCAGCTGGTTTTGCTTATTAACATCATCGTCATGCGACGCCACCAGCGTGGCGTAACCCAGCTCTTTGGCTTTGGCCAGAGCGCCTTCCGCCTCGGCTTTAAAGAAAGGGTTGTCATGGGATGGGGTGATAATCGCCAGCAGGCCTTGCTCCGCCGCCAGCGCCGTTGCAGAAAAAGCGATCATTGAAGCCAGCAGGGTCAGTTTAATCAGAGGACGAGTCATTATTATTCTCCGCTTGAATATATATTCACATGCGATTTTATATGCATAATGACTATGCGCCTGCGCAGACACGCCGTCCAATGCGCGATCTTTAAAAAGCGAAAACGATCACAAATTAGCCTGCGTTGTGATTTTGATCATCCTGGTTAACAATACCGGGCAGATTCAGAGAGGGAAAACCGATGGCAAAACAGGATGAACAACGACTGATGGTGAAGATTGCCACGCTTTACTATGTCGAAGGGATGAAGCAGTCCGACATTGCGCAGTCACTGACCTTATCGCAGTCGTTTGTCTCACGCATACTTAATCGCAGCGTGAAAGAAGGTGTGGTCAAGATCAGTGTGGTGCCACCGGCCAACGTCTATCCGGAGCTGGAAAAGGCCATTGAACAGACCTATAACCTGCCACAGGCGATTGTGGTGGATGTGCCCGAGCAGGCGTCATCGCTACAGATTAAACAGGCGATTGGATCGGCGGCTGCTCACTATCTGGAGACCCGGCTGCGTAATGATGAACTGATTGGCATTTCGTCATGGAGCGGTACTATCCGGGCGATGGTAGATGCGCTGCATCCGCTTAACAGCGCCTGTAAAGGGGTGATTCAGCTGCTGGGCGGCGTTGGGGCTAACGGCAACGTGCAGGCCACCATTCTGACGCAGAATCTGGCGGCGCTGCTGAACTGTCCCGCCTGGCTGTTGCCGTCGCAGTCAATTGAGCATTCGGTCACCGATCGTCAGCGACTATCAGCCAACGCAGAGGTCGCCGAAGTCCTGAGTAAATTTGATCAGGTAGACCTGGCGATTGTCGGTATTGGCGACCTGGAGCCGTCAGCACTGCTGCGCAACTCCGGCAACTACTACGATGGCAACATGCTGCAGACGCTGGCAGCGCGCGGCGCGGTAGGCGATATCTGCCTGCACTACTTTGATGCCTGTGGACAGCCGGTGCTGAAAGCCGAGGAAGATCCGGTGATTGGGATGGAACTGGCGCAGGTTAAACAGTGCCCGCAGGTCGTGGGGCTGGCAGGCGGACGGGAAAAAGCGCAGGCGATTCGGGGAGCGTTGCTGGGAGGTTACATTAAGGTGCTGATTATCGATTATCCCACGGCGCGACTACTGCTCACGCCGCAGGAGTAATCACACGCCATCAGATTGTGCGGTAGGCTGTGGTCACTTTCCAGAGATAGCGCGGTGCCTGCGCCGCCGGATGCTTTTTCTGTACGTGCTGATAAAACTCATCCGGGGACATGGAATTAATCATCGCAATGGCCCGATCGCGATCGCTGGAAAACGTCCTCAGCAACACCCCTGCACCGTTGGCATAAGAGACGATGGTGGCATAACGCAGTGTCAGCGGATCACGAATGCCTGACAGTGCTGAATTCTGCAGAATACGGATGTAGGCGGTGCCGATATCAATATTTTTGGCCGGATCGCGCAACTCAGCATTCGATGGCTGACCACGACGGCCCAGTGTGCGATAGACCTCGCGCCCGGCAGTTGACGCTTTAATCTGCATGAGACCCACCGCATTAGAACGGCTCACCACGCCCGGATTTCCTCCCGACTCGACACTGATAATGGCGCTGATCAACTTCTCATCAACGCCATAATGACTGGCGGCATCTTCGGTAAACATTGCCCAGGTCCCATTGACGCTGGACGGGGGTGCCTGAGTTAATGGCGTGTTGCGTTGCTTAACGACCTGATGCGGTGGCTCGCTGGCACAGCCGGTCAGGAGTAACGCCGGGAGTATAAGGTGTCGGATTTTCAGCAATTTTTCGTCTCGTAGCTGTTGTGGCGAATGCTATCATACCCAGGCAGCCTGAGAGCAAAATTACCGTTTATCCTAAATGCACTAAAATGCGGCGCGTACCGTGACTTCAGCGAGGCTTTTCGCCATCATCGCCGTTAGTCAGCCGCCAACAGCAGGAAAGTATGATGATTTCACGTTCAGTTCGTCTTATCTCCCCCTCCGGTTACTGTCACAACCAACCTGCGGCGCAGCAGGCTATTGCGCGCCTGCGTGCGGCGGGCCATCAGATAGAGAACGAACAGGTGATCACCCGCCGTTTTCAGCGCTTTGCGGGAACAGATGCAGAACGCCTGGCGGATATCAATCAGCTTGCCAGCCTGAGCACCCTGCCCGATATCGTGCTGGCAGTGCGAGGCGGTTATGGGGCCAGCCGGTTACTGGAATTCATCGACTACATCGGCCTGCAGCGCCGTCTGATGAATCAGCCAGTAGCGCTGTGTGGCCACAGCGACTTCACCGTGATTCAGCTGGCGTTACTGGCGCAGGTCGGCCTGATTACCTTCAGCGCCCCCATGCTGGCGGGTAATTTCGGCGCCGCGACCTTATCTGAATTTACCCTCCACCACTTCTGGCAGGCACTAACATCGCCTACAGTAGAGGTGAAATGGCAGAGTGAAACGCCAGATCAGGGCGAATGGCAGGGTACGCTGTGGGGCGGAAATCTGGCGATGCTCTGCTCACTGATTGGCACGCCGTGGATGCCACAGATTGAGAACGGCATTCTGGTGATCGAAGATGTGAATGAACATCCGTTCCGCATTGAGCGCATGCTCATTCAGTTGCAGCAGAGCGGCATTCTGGCGCGCCAGCGGGCGATCGTCACAGGCAGCTTCACCAGCACGGCTCTGTCAGAGTATGACAATGGGTTTAATTTCGAGACCGTCTGGCAACACGTGCGTGACATCAGTGGTTTGCCAGTGATCAGTGGATTAGATTTTGGTCATGCTGCTGACACCGTCACACTGCCGCTGGGTACCCGCGCACGATTAGCGGTCAGTCAGGGCCACGCCCATTTACAGGCAACCGGCCACCCCGTCCTGCGGGAATAAAGTACGTTTCAGGAGATCGACATTGAAGCCGTTGTATGACGATTTGTGGATCTCGACCCCGGAATTTCCGGTGGAAGATGCCGTTAACGACCTGATGATGCATGGCTTTATGCTGCGTCACCCGCGCGGCAATCTGCTGATTGGCCGTGTAGAAAACCCGCTTGATCATGAAGTCATCGCCGATAGCGGCGGCGTCATCCGCCACTATCTGACCCACTGGCACGAATCTGCGCCCGGCGCGGCGGTGATTCAGCAACGCTTTAGTAGCGCGCTTTACTGCCATAGCCGTTCGCTGGGAGCGATAAGCCGTTTTGCTGAACCTGACGACACCTTTTCACAGCACGAGACGCACTTCGGGGATGTTCAATTACTGTCAACGCCAGGACACACACCAGGCAGTTGCAGTTATCTCTATACCTCGCCGCTGGGGCTGACCTATCTGTTTGTCGGCGACACCGTGACACGTTCTCATGATCAGTGGGTCACGGTGCTGGTGCCGGACAGTAATCTGGCTGAGCTGAGTCAAACGCTGGAGTTTTATCGATCGCTGCGTCCTGACGTGGTGCTGATGAGCACTACGCGTGGACATCTCTCCTGGAAAAAGGTCACGCTGCAGAGCTGGCTGGCGGCGATTGATGAGGCTGAACAGAATCCGCTGGATTTGCGTCAGCAACCCTTGTTTTGATTACAGGGCTTTCGTCAGATAGTGGCGCTGGTGATGCCGTGGATAGTTATCCAGACTGAAGCGCAGCGTATAGCCGAGCTTTTCATAAAACGGTCGCGCCTGAAAACTGGCGGTATCCACCTGCGCAAAACGACAGCCGCGATCCCGCGCCTCCTGCTCTGCCGCCTGCATCAGCTTGCTGCCCGCCCCCTGCCCGCGTAGCGCCTCACTCACCCACAGCATATCAATCCGCAGCCAGTTTCCGGCGGTTGATCCGGTCAGCCCGGCCAGCTTTCTGCCCTGGTCATCACGAATAAACACGCCGATCGACCTGATCTCATCAGTATTAATATATTTGCTGTTGAACGCAGTCAGACCCAGTCTGACTTCATCCAGGTCCTGCGCGGTGACGTTATCGGTAATCTCAGGTTGCATAGTGGCTCCAGGGCGGTTAACTGTCGGAACGCTGACGATCGTCATAGCGCTCCAGGCTCAGCGCATCCACATCGCGTTTTTCGGTGCGGCTGCAGGGCAGCAGTTTATCGCTGTCGTGATAGACAAAGAAACTGGCTTGAGTGCGCTGGTTTACAATCAGCTGATCGCCGTTGCGAAATCGGGTAATCGCCACCTTATCGCCCGCTTCCAGACGGGTACGCTGCTGACCGGCCGCAATCTGGAAATGATTTTCTGGCCACATCAGGGTGGTTAAACCATATTCAGCACGTGAAACGGTCATGGTCGCCCTGCCAGGGCAGTTAAGCTGAAATTCGGTTTCGCTCCAGGCGGGTGCAATGTGACAGGCCAGCAGGCCCAGGGCAATTAACGCTGCCTTCATGCTGTGTCTCCGCTGATTTTACTAAGAATTTTTAGCTTAACATATTAACGATCGCAGGTGGGTAGTGAGGCATTGACACTAAGACCATTAAAAAATGGAATCGGTGTGCGAAAAAAGCTGAAAGTTGAGAAAAGATAAAGTAATCCGGCCAGTCAGACAGGCAGCCATACTGGCCGGATAAGGATTATTCAGCCGCCACCTCGGCCGCCACTAACATCAGCGCCAGCCCCGCATTCTCGCTATCGTAAGCCTGCATTGCTGCACGAATATCCGCTGAGCAGGCGATCACTTGTTGCTTCTTATCGGCTTCAAGCTGGTCAACTGCATGGCGAATAATCATTAGACTTGCTTCTTCTTCTTTCATCATTTATCCCTGGATTTGCCTAAGTGGTGCGCAAAGGAGCCAAGAATAACGTTTATTGATAAGCAAAGTCACCCCTTTACATTCCTGTTGCTTAACGATTAAACAAATCTCAAACAGAAAGCGTAGTGGAAACTGCTATGATTAAGTCATTAGTGGCGCCGCAGGAAAGACGCGGTGTCATAAAACGCCCAGGGATTGAAGCAGGTAGAAAATCATGATGCGACTAAGCATGTTTATCCTCATCACGATGATGACTGGATGTTCATCTGGCCCGAAAGGTGTGGAGTGCCCAGGTGAGGTCTCGACAATTTATGGTCAGTCGATGGGGGAAACTCAGGGCGTGATTTTTGACCTTGTTAACAGCTTCACGGTGACCCGTGAGAATGTCAGCGTGAAGAGTGGTCCGCTGCAGTCGCTGGATCGATTTAAATATGTTCCCTCCGCCATTACGCCTGAAGGCTACTATGCGCAACGCTTGTCAGATAAGCAGTTCCGCCTGATTAATCCTTATCAGGACACCCAAATCACCTGGACCTGTCCATAGGGGATGAATCCTGCTGCCAGATCGTTTATTGTCAGGAAACGTCAAGCAGCAGGTCCCTCTGATGGAAAAGCGTCTGGATAACAACGGTTATATTGACTTCCCCTTCCCCGCCACCCGCAACGCAGATGGCTCAGTGAATCCGTGTGGTTTTGATTTGACGCTGGAAACCGGTCGGCTTGAGGAGATCGCGGTGCTGAACCGCTCAGTAAATCTTCGGCGGCTGGTCGAAGAGATCAATCTGCAGGAAGGGCTGTTTATGACGCTGGCTTGTGACTGGCAGCAGCAGGCTGATGCTATCTGCGGTTTTATCGATGTGGCCTTTCGACCCGATCTTCCGCAACACGGGCACGAGGAGGCATTGCAGCTGGAGGCGAGCTTCTACCGTTATCTGGCCGGGCAGGAGAAGCAGCATCAGATGCCCGCAGAGAGCCTGGTCAATTATGCCCGTTCTGTACTCGACTGGAGCTGGTCACCGCTGCGCCAGCGTCAGCGCGATTACGAAAAAATCACTATTCAGTTCTATTGTCCTGAGGCGGATGACGCCGAATGGTGTTTTGATCATCTTCGTCATTTTCTGGTGAGCGTCTATCCGGCCTGCGTTGCCGCTCGTTCACGCTGATCCCCTTTGCTTCCGGAGTCGCTATGCGTTCTGCTGCGCTGTCTGCTTTTACACTCGTCTGCTCGCTGTTTTTTGCCGCCGCTGCCCAGGCCGATCGTTGCCAGCAAATTCGCGCCGGCCTGGATATCGGTTCTGGCACCACGAAAGTTGCGGTTGCACGCGTCAACGTCTGCCAGCTACGCATTGAAAAAGTGCTGTATCAGGATCAGCGCGCCGTGGCCTGGAACGATGCATTAGCGCATTCAGCAGATAACCAGCTCAATCCGGCGATAACACAGGAAGGCATAGCCGCACTGCAGCAGCTTGTTGCGCACGCAAAGCGCTTTCATCCACAGCGAATCAGCGGCGTCGCCACGGCGGTGTTCCGCAACGCCAGTAACGGTCAGGCAGTCATTGAACAGTTGCAGCGTCAGACCGGTGCGGAAATCAACATCATCTCGCAAGAGCAGGAAGCGAAACTCGGTTTCCTTTCCGCTAAAGCCGCGCTTAACGATCCGGCAATCCGTGATGAGCAGTTACTGGTCTGGGATATTGGCGGCGGGTCGATGCAGATGACCGCCTGGCGACAGCAGTCCGGCAAGCTGGTAGCCGATATCTATCAGGGTAAGCTGGCCTCGGTAACGTTAAAAAACTTTATTCTGACGGTGCTGAAGAATAGCCCGCAGGTCAGCTCCCCTAACCCGATTGGCTCCTGGCGGCCGTCGGTGCTGCGCTTTGTGCAGTTTTACGCGACGAATGAAGTCAGCCCGCAGATTAAACAGGATGTGGCGGGTCGTCGGGTCATTGGCATTGGAGGCGTACACGGTTTTTCGATCCGCAATCAGTTACCGGGAAAACCCCATCGCTATACGCTGACGGAATTACAGCAGCTTTCGCAGCAACAGGTCTGGAAAGGCGACAGTGAACTGTCGGGTGACTACCGCGCCACCGATGTCAGCAATCTGTTACTGGTGGAAGGGTTTATGCAGGCGCTGAAAATAGATCAGGTCACCCTTGTTGAGGCCAGCCTGATTCAGGGCGTGCTGCTGCAGTAGCGCGGCGCTCCCCCGCTATACGTCGGGTTTGACCAGCCGGATGGCATGATCCAGCCTCCGCTGTTCATCCCGTTCACTATGGGCGCGCTGCTGGCGCGTACGTTTTAGCAGGTCATAGATTTCGCCACGGCGGGTGTCATGACCGCGCTCCATCAGCACAATCACCGCATCGCCAATCACCCGGCAGACTTCTTCATAGTCATCATCATTCAGTGTATCACGTTTCATCGCTTCTCCTCCGGCTGTGGCTGCCTGTGCCGCCTTTTCAAAGGCCAGACAGGAAATGGCTGGCCCGCAAACACCACGCCATTAACAGCCAGAAATGATTTCTTAGCCCTAAATCTCCCGCTGGAAGAGCAGAATTCACTATCTTTGCTACGCTTTGAGGGTCTCACTCATAACCAAGGAGCAATAAATGTCAGGAAAAATCGAAGATAAAGTAAAAGAAGCCGCTGGCGCAGTTCAGGAACAATGGGGTGCAGCAACCGGTTCATCTGAGCATCAGGCTAAAGGCGCAGCACGCCGTTACACCAACCAGGCAACCTATGCTGCCCGCGACGCTGCTGAAACTATCCGCGATCAGGTTCAGTCTAATCCTGTCGCCGGTCTGGCCGTTGCTGCAGGCGTTGGCGTATTTATCGGCTTCCTGCTGGGCCGCAAGTAAACCCGCTGAACGCCAACAGAACGGAAGCCGCGCGCTTCCGTTTTTTTTGCTCCGACGCGTCTCGCCAGCTGAGATATATCTGAAAGATAAGCCTTTTCAGGTCAGCGTGCCGGGAGACTCAGCGTTGAGTTACGTTCTGTTTCTGACAACATCAAGGTGACCTTATGAAAACACTTTCTGCTCTGCTGCTGGTTGCAGCGACGTTTACCTCTCTGGCAGGCTGCTCACAGAGGAGCGACGCGATTAAAGCGGATGGCCGTCCTCATGCGCCAAGCGGTCAGTCTTCACCGGGCGGTACGCTGGGCGCCGGACCCGTGGGGCAGCCTCAGTCATAATTCCCAGCCCCGGCACCTATGCCGGGGTTCATTCATGGCGTTGTATTATTCCTCAGTCACATAAAATATCTTCGCTAATGATTAATCTGCTAGTAGTCCAGCCTGAAATTAAAACCTGCCTAATTCATTAATAAAACTTCCCAGAAAATTTCAATTTGATCACAAATAATTAAATTGCATTTTTATTTAAGTAAAAAAATCGGCCAAAGTTCAAACGAAAATTCAACGGCTCAGAAAAACATTCCGTATTAATGAACTTTATCTGTAGCGTCAATCTCTAACACTCCATAATATTTTCATTTTAATAACATTATTAAGTTCAAGAGAATTCTGACGTGAAGAAAAAAAAGATTTATCTGATAGACCGACTTTTAACGCTTTATTCTCGCTTTTCTACCAGAAAAAAACCTCAGGACCTTAAGACGCTGACGCCCGATACGGTGGTGATCTACTCCACGACAGCGCTGGGGGATTTCCTGATGAACACCCCGGCTATCTGTAGCCTGAAAAAGCACTATCCTGAGAGCAAATTTGTTCTGGTCTCAAGCAAGAAAAATAAAGACCTTGTCAGCCGTTATGATTGGTTTGACAGGATCTATATATGGGATAACAAAATTGCGAATTTCCTGCCGCTGTTTTTCAAACTGCGTCGCCACAAACCTGACCTCTCAGTCATATTACACGCCCATTTCCCCTACGATATTATGAGTTCAGTACTGACGGGCAGTAAGGTCATTGTGCGCGACCATTATGGCAGCGAGTCGCCTGTGTTAAATAAATATCTGAATCACTATTCAGGCTATTTTGACGACCATACCATCAAGCGTAAGCTGAAACTGATTGAAGCCCTGGGTGCAGAGACCGAGCAGACCCGGATGCATCTGCCCGAGACGAATAGCAGCCTGCCCCCTAAAGCTAACCATCGCCGTATTGGTTTTCAGTTGGGCGCATCGAAAGATATTCGCCGCTGGCCGCTGGCCTCTTTCCAGCAGCTGGCAATGACCCTGCTGGAACGCTGGCCCGACACTGAGATTATCATTACGGGTACCGCCGCTGAACAGCCGCTGGAGCGGAAATTTATCGAAAGCCTGCCGCTGGACTACCGTAAGAATGTTACATCCATGGCAGGGAAAACTAATCTCAGTGGGTTGATTAACCTGATTCGCACACTGGACCTGCTGGTCACCGGTGATACCGGTCCACTGCACATCGCCGTAGCAGCGCAGACGCCAACGGTTAGCCTGTTCTCAACCGCCAATCCTCGCTATACCGGCCCCTGCCAGGACAGCGATCGCCACATTATCATTCATCGTCCGGATAAAACGGCGTCACAGCATCCGATGGCAAATATCAGGGTCGAAGAGGTCGGGCAGGCCGTGGCTAAGCTGGTGGGTTAATGAACGATTTTTCTCAAGCCATTGTTGCGCTGATTGAGTATCACAATCAGCCAACCGCGCTGGGCTGGTTCCGGAAAGTGGATCGGAGAAATTTTCATCTGCAGCAATTACCGCTGAATGAGGTAGAGTTTGCCCTTCTGATGAGCGATTTCTTTAGCACTTTTGGCGTCAGCGCAGAGCACTACAATGAAGCGCGCTATTTTCCGGCCTCTGCCCCGCGGCGCTTCCTGCCTGACCGGAGGTTCAGCGCAGGCACATATTGTCCATTAACCGTTGCCATGCTGTGTGAAGCGGCCAGACAGGGACACTGGCCTGAAAATGATTAGGGAATAATGGTCTGGACGAAGGCGTCATAAACTTCGCGACTGCTCAGCGCGTTGACCTCACGTGACGCTGGTTGCAGAACCTGATAGTTAACCTGCCACGGATGCCAGCACGCCGGATCGCTGTCGCCAAACAGCGCCACCACCGGTAATCCCAGCGCGGCACCAATGTGCATTGCCCCACCATCACTGCTCACCAGCCCCTGACACAACGACATGGCTGCAATCAGCTGCGGCAGGCTGGTGGTTGACACCGCCTTGATCGGCAGGTGCGGGCAGAGCGCCATAATTTCATGCGCTTTTTCGTCATCACCTGGATGACGCGGATTATCGCGACTGCCGGGTGACCACAGCAGCATAATCTGACAGGCATGCCGCGTTGCAATCTTTTCAGCCAGTTCGGCAAATCGGGTGGCTTCCCACTGCTGGCTCGGCTTACGGGCGCTGATCTGTAAGGCATAGACCGGCACAGTGGAATCAATCGCACAGGTATCACGCAGGCTGGCGGCAATTGCCGTATCCGGCAACAGCGTCAGTTTGCCCGGCGCTATGGCGCTGAGACTGAAGGGCCGCCCCAGACTGAACAGGGTTTCGCTGATATGACACGGAGACTTGCCCGGCGGGGGCAACAGATCGGTAATTAGCGGATGCGACTGTTCACCTAAAGCAATCACTCTGGTGGGCCGCACCGTTTTAACCCACTTCATACCGTGCTGATCCCAGCGGCTTTTTGCCAGAATCACAGCGTCATAACGTTGCTTTTTCAGGGTCAGCATCAGCTTCAGTCGCTGTAAAACACAAGCCAGCCGGCTCTGCCCTGCCTCGCGGTGATGCAGCTTGGTGTAAAAGAAGAGCTGCCGGATATCGGGATTATGCTGCAACACGGGCGCAGCGTAATTGTTGGTCAGCACATCGACCTGATGCTGGCCAGATTGCGCCAGCGCACTAATGAGCGGCGTGGTCAGTAACGTGTCGCCAATATTATCCCGACAAATAATTAAAACCCGCATATCTGACATCCTCTGCGCACAGGCTACGCCGTACTGGCTGAATTAAAGTAAGACTTGCCCATTCAACGTTCTGAACGCGTTAACGTAACGGCACAAGTCAGCAAATTAGTCAGCGCAGATTGAGGTTGGTTCAATAGTCACGATATTCTGGAAAGACATTGGCCATTTTAAAATCCCGTTCTCTGACTGATTCATTAGCCGGACTGTTGATTGAAAAAGTAAATAACACTTCAAAACTCAATGCCGACAAACACGCAATGAATTTTTTCAGACATGACTTCATGACTATGAATTAATTACCCACTTATAACGCCGGCAAAACCTGAGCAGAAAACAGGCGAAAGATATTCAGCGTCATTAACTATTTAACGTTCTGAAAACTTTTCTCTGAGTACGCTATTTCATTAATCATTATTCAGATGATGCTGGAGGGAAGATTGACGATCGCGGTGTTTCTTTTACCGTGTAATCAGGCAGAGGTACGTATAGAAATATTACCGTGATACGCAGCGATAAATGATTCATCCACACACTTACCTGAAAAGACACCTGCAGCATGCGGTGCGAAAGCAATAAATGTCGTTGGGTTTTCTGCGTCTTTAAAGCGTGCGTCTGCTGAATCTGTTATGACTAAAAATGATGCGGAAGAAAGCGCGAGGGGTGAAAGCAGAAACAAAAAAACCAGCACAGCGTTGAACGCTATGCTGGCTCAGGCAGACATTACATATTTTCGATGATCGCGTCACCAAACTCTGAACATTTCAGCAGTTTAGCGCCATCCATCAGGCGTTCGAAATCGTAAGTCACGGTTTTGTTAGCGATAGCGCCTTCAACACCTTTAACAATCAGGTCAGCCGCTTCGAACCACTCCATGTGACGCAGCATTATCTTTGCAAAACAAGGTTATCCAACTGATTTAATTGATTAAAAACCAAGAAAAAAGTGCTTTTCATGTCCTTTGTTAACGAAAATAAATGCTACGAAATCCAATAGGTTGCACTGAGTTTTGGGGAAGACTTTTATCGCAACTCTGTATGAATTTCACTCATTACAATCTCAGATTGGCAGTGGTAACAGGTTAAAAACAGCTACGCTCATTTTGCGACTGGCAGGTCTGCAAAACGGGTCGTGTAAGCTGGTGAAAGCATTTCTCGCTTCATGGTCCATGACCTTTCAATCCCCTGCCCGGCAAAAAATAAATTGGCCTTCCCGCTCTGATTTAGCCCATCGATCACTCGCATCAGAGCTTCGCTATTAGGCTGTGGCCGGTACTCATCAAATAGATTGAGCTGAGACACACCCTGGCTGAAAAAGTCGCCTAACATCACACCTGCTTTCATATAACGGTGTCCGTCTACCCATATGTCATCAAGTGCGTCCATAGCAACCCGGATGATGTCGCGAGTATCGTTAGAAGGGGTAAGCAACTTTCGCGAGGCCTGATTGCCATAAAAGATTTCACCCTCTGCGTGCGGGCTGGTTCGGACAAAAACTGCTATCTGCTTACAGAACTGCCTTTCTTTTCTCAGCTTTTCGGCTGCCCGCTCTGCGAAAGAGCAAATAGCCTGACGCATGTAAATATATTCAGTGATGCGTGAACTGAATGAACGTGAGCACACTATCTGCTGTTTTACTGGTGCAAATTCTTCGAGCTCCAGGCATGGCTCCCCGCGCAACTCTCTTACTGTACGCTCCAGCACCACGTTAAAATGCTTACGGATGATGTAAGTGCTTTGCTCAGACAGATCTTTCGCGGTAATAACGCCCATGGCATTCAGCTTCTTGCTTATGCGACGGCCAACACCCCAGACATCTTCAACCGGCACCAGCGCCATCAGTTTCTTTTGACGTTCAATATTCGACAGGTCTAGTACGCCGCCTGTCTTTGACCACTTTTTTGCAGCGTGATTTGCCAACTTTGCCAAGGTCTTGGTTGGCGCAATGCCAACACCTACGATGAGATGTGTTTCTTGCTTGATACGCGCCCTAACCCGGCGTCCGAAGTCCTCCAGTGGTTCAATACGGCTCATGCCGCCGAGATTCATAAACGCTTCGTCGATTGAATAAATTTCCACTGCTGGGGCCATACCCTCAAGCGTGGTCATTACCCTGTTCGACATGTCAGCATAAAGTGCATAGTTCGAACTGAAAATATGGACGCCATGCTTTCTGAATTCGTCTTTAAGCTTGAAGTAAGGCGCTCCCATCGGCACCTGTAACTTTTTGGCTTCTGCGGAACGTGCAATGACACACCCATCGTTATTCGACAGGACGACCACTGGTTTGCCGCGTAAGTCAGGACGAAAGATCGTTTCGCAGCTCGCATAGAACGAGTTCACATCAACTAAGGCGAACATCACATGCCGCCATTAGGATTGAACACCTGAAACACGCGCTCATCACCGTCTGTAGGTGAGATATCTCGGAACGTAGTCGTATGTGTCTCTATCCACTTATTCGCCGCCCTTAGCGTGTAATGCCAGTTCATGCGGTCGAGTTCTCTGATGAAGTCGAGTGTGCTGATGGTATAGCGACCGGCAGCATCGCGCTTTATTGCCTGCCGAAAAGCAATCATGATTTCGTAATCTCGCGGCATGATAAATCCTCCTCTGATGAATACTGTATGGATAAACAGTAATATCGATCAGTGGATTTGATCAAGCCGAAACGGGGAGCAACATTGTAAAGTCACTGAGAGTGCTGAATTTTTAGACTGGCGGCTTCGATTGCGGGTAACTAATCTCAAATTACACCCGCAGCCCGCTGAGACTGGCGCGGTTAAAGTTTGCCCCGACGCTGCGGCTCTTTTTACTATGCTGCACAGGTCCGCTAAGAGCGAAAAGCGGACATTGATAACAGCAGTCTGTGTGAATCAACATGGAGCAGGTCAGTCTGGTTGAAATGTGTCTTGAAGAACTAATGCGGGACTGAAAAAGATAGTCGCTACTACGTAAATGAGCCATTTTGATCCATGCGGATAAAGCCGCTCTGGTTCCCTTCGTCAGTTCAAACTAAACAGGGCTGCCCGTTTTTTGCTGCAGCACAGTCGCTCTGCCCGAAACAGAGTGCCCATAGGCCACATCATAAACTTTTAGCTTAACCAGACACAGCTCCGAAGTTTACTGTCCAGAGCCATGTTAAACAGAGCTAAATCGCGTACTTTTCCTTCCAGTTCAAGACGGATACTAATCCCCCAGATATGAGAGATCTGAAGAGGTCTTTTTTGGCCGATGATACGGTCTTTGTTCCACGGTTACGTATTCATACTCAAATCTCCTGAAATGTGAGAGATTTGAGTATGGTTGTCCCTTATGAGCAAATTACTGTCTTTGACAGATATTTCCACTCTACAACCCTGCGCTACTGAAAATTGGGGGATGGCTTACAACCTTGAGCATGATATTTTACTGAGGGAAGAACTACCGCAAGCAGTATGCTCTCCCTGTAGTTGCAGGGCACACACAAAACGTTGCGCTAATTTAGTATGCCCTGTTGTGTGTATCGTAACTTTGAAGAGGAATCTATGGTCCAATATTTTTCTGAAAAAAACACCCTTGAGAATAGAGCATTACAAATATGGCAAATTCTTATCGGATTCTCTTATGAGCGTAAGATAACTACATATGGAGAGATTGCTGATATTCTTGGTTATAAAGGCGCAGGTACGATGGATCGTCAACTAGGTCATATTCTTCATTTTTGTGCTCAAAACAAATTACCACCATTAAGTGTATTGGTTGTAAATTCTGAGACAGGATTACCTGGAGATGGGTTTGATACGACAGGTGATTTACATAAACAGAGAGAAAAAGTATTTAATTTTGACTGGTTTGATATCATTCCACCAACGCCAACTGAGTTTGCTTCCGCGTGGGAAATAGCAGAAAAAAACGATTATAGTGTTCACTCATAACAATCCGATGCAATTGGTGGTAATACTCCCAATTTAATGATTCGGTTAATGCATTTCCTTCAATGAAGGAGTAAGTATCCAATCCAAGCGGGTCATATACGTCTAGAAATAAGTCCTAACTAACCTAGCATTTGTGACGTCCGCTAAGAGCGAGAAGCGGACGTTATTCGATTAATTTCGTGACTTTGGGAAGCGGTCAGTAATGTGCCAGACCGCCATCTACAGCATACTGGCTGCCGGTAACATAGGATGCGTCATCGGACAGGAGGAAAAGTGCAACTGCAGCGGCCTCTTCTGCTGTTCCTGCACGACCCAAAGGAACCTGGCTTACCACAAAATCTTCAAACTGCTGACGAGACTCTTCTGGCATAAAGTGCCTGAAGTTAGTTTCAATCGGACCTGGTACCAAAGTGTTGGCGCGGATACCGCGTTCAGCAAACGCAGATGCCCAGCTTTTGACCATAGCGATAACGGCGCCTTTCGTCGCTGCATACAGGCTTGTCATCGCCGCTCCTTCATATACAGATGAGGATGATGTCACCAGGACGGACGCCCCTGAATTAAGTGATTTGGAGAGAGCTGCCAGCTGTAGCATCGGACCGCGCACATTAGCATTCATCATATGATTGAAAGAATCTGCCGTTACAGATTCCGGAGAGCCTACCTCTGCAAAGCCGGCATTAAGCCATAATCCATCAAGTGAACCCCAGCCTCTGATAGCTTCCCCCAGTCCGTTTATGTCAACTTCGCTTGCAGCATCGCTTTTTAAAATAAGTGATGTCGCAGGAAGCAAGCTGCGTGCACGTTCAAGCCTTTCTTCATTAAGCCCTGTAATGGCTACGTTGCCACCTTCAGTAACAATACGCTGAGCCCCTGCCAGCCCGATGCCACTGGTGCCGCCCGTGATCAGTATACGTTTACCCTGAAATCTTCCCATGCTTACTTCCTTTATTTAGCTGCGGAATCAGCATTTACCTTACGTAAAAAAAACACCATTCGTCATCTGTTTCATTACGTAACCATAGGAACGAATGGATTGCGGCTTGGACGTCCGCTAATGGCACAAAGCGGACACTGCTAGCTTTCAAGGTTAACTGCTTGCCCGTCGCCGGGGATTTTTTATGCCTGTAACAACACTGACCGTGCAATGCTGGCCGCCAACTCATCATGACGCGCTGAGAGCAGCACAATCTTGTCAGCAATGGCATCCTGCGTTACCGGTTCCCCTGCGGCCACCAGCTGCCACACAGCCTCGCCCATTATCCTGCATGCTGCGTCATAGGCCTGCGCCTCGAATTCCTGTTCCATAGTGCCTCCTAACTTGTAAGAGGCGTCATTTTAAATCCGTCGGCCTGAATATACAGGACAGTGTTTCAGGTATGCGAGACGCATTCCATAAAAGTATTTTAAACACAAAAAACCCGGCATTAGCCGGGCTGGTGTTGGCATATCAAAAGTAGAACCAGAAGCTTTTATAAAACTTCACCACTAAAAATATTATTATCGTCCACGCTATCACACATCCAAATAATATTAACGTCCACGCTGTTCTCCTCTTCATAATATTAGCTCCATCTAACAGCACTTAAAATAATCTCAGTTTCAATCTGGTCATAACTGTTTTAACCGATCAATAACGAAAGATTGATCGGTTAAACAGATCGATTACCTCAACTATCTGAAAGTAAATGAATTATAAATATGCCCCATGTTAATTAAGCTACCGAAACATATGTTATGGTATGGTTCCAGGCACATTCATTCGCATTGTTATATAAAGGTAAATGAAAGGTATTAAGATGGAACTTAATGAAGAAGAAACTGAGGTGATCGCACTTTTTCTTAGCGCTCACTGGGATGATTTCTTTGAAATCAGTCAGGAGTTCATGTCTATCGTTGCCCTGCACCGACTGGCTGAAAAGTTTAAGCTCAGTGAAGATAGCCGTCAGATATGATTACTCCTCCGTTAAATCTCTAACTGTAAACACCCCGTTTACATAATTATATTTTCCCAGCGGATCAGCTGGAATGGTATCAGGGTCAACCTCATATAACGTTTGACCCTCCACCATCGTAAACAATTGAACCTGCATTTGTGAGCGTGCAACGGAACAAACCAGCCCATTGGCATCTACAGCTACTGCTCCCACCCAGCCCTGACGGGTCTCATACCAATCGCGCCCCAGCTCGTCGCAGAAATACGCAGCCATATAAGGTCCGTTTCCATCCAATGGCTCAGTTTTATAGTTTTTGACGTTTTTAAACTCATTCATTATGCAATATCTCCTGCCTGCACCCATCCGCTAGCATTGGTGTAGTAATAATCGGCACGATAGTAGATTCCCATTTTGCGACCGTCACCACCTTCATTAGTATTAAACCCAGTCACGCGGCATCCGGCTGGAGCTTCCCAGTCCCCCACCCAATCGCCGCCAACTTTATGCTGCCTGCCTCCGCGTGCTGTCGCCCTTACACAGTTATTGCGGTCAGCGTTCATATTATTTAACTGATTATTTATTGCGACATTGAGCGCATTAATTTGAGCCAATATCCAATTATTCGCGTAACCTCCCCAGGCGGGGCCATATAAATTGCCATCCGGCGCAATGAATCCCTGCCCTGCATATACCGAACTCGGAGCATGTATCGTTCCATCATTACGAAATTCAAACGATCTGACGATGCCAAAGCCATCAACCAGTATTTCAGCAAATGCATAATTACTGATAACCTCTACCAGACGGAAACAAGCCGATGCGCCGTCTTTGAAGTCCATATCTCCGCCGCGATTCTTCAGACACGAGCGCCACATAGGAGCGTAAAGAGCCTGACCGGCGCTACCGTCTTTAAGATTAGAGATAACGGTCGCGCTAACCTCCTCATTGAGATAGCCCCCGGTCATGGGATATGCGCCAGTTTGCGCGGCTGTAGGCGGGTTTTGTGTGGTGAATGCTTCTCCAACGTCAGTATCGTCAACGGTGTAATGTAATTTTTTCCCGTCCCAGTCAATATACAGATGATGATTGCCGGAACTATGCTTGCCGCCATTTGCCTGGACAGCTTGCCAGTTACCTACATTATCCAGTCCAAGGTGACCGAGCGCCTCGGACGCGTTTTTCAGATCGCTCAGGTTATTCTCAGAAATCAAATAACCGCTTCCGGAAATTCCCTTTGAAAGAATCGCCTGAATAGCCTCAGACAATTGCTTATCATTGGTTTTATCCGGAACTATTCCCGCTGCCGCCAGGACCGCAATTATTTCTCTCTGAACACTGTTAAACCATGCGGCCATCAGCTCTGTGGGCTGAACATTCCCCGCAACGTTGCCATCTGTAAATTCGCCATTACCATCGGCTGTATCGGTGATATCACCAATTTTTTGCATAAGAAGTCCCTCACAATGAAGTGAATATAAAGTTGAGAAAAAGGTTTTAATCAGGCAGGTATGTAGTTGATTCGTAGAATAAGATCGGGCGCTACAAGCCGTTTAAGAATGCACTCAAGCGTTTTATTACCCCATGTCCTGAGCGGATCGCCGCAGTGAGCCTGCCCACAACGCGCGCGCAATATGGTCGTTTCAGGCACATTAACCTGCAGAACCAGAGGCCAGTCATCGCCATTAATCGGGTCGCCACAGGCAGACAAGCCGCAGCGTGCGCGTCGGTACTCAGTGACCGTAATAACATATCCGGACGTTGCGACCGCCTGTATGAGCGCATCGATTGACAGACCACCCGAACCTGTCAGTTTTGTTACGACAGCCAGGCGTCGCCGCGCTATCGTGCCCATCTCACTGATGGCGCAATCGTCCGGCAGCCCCAGTGCTTGCTCCCAGTCTGTCAGAAGTGAACCTGCCGTGGCCGGGAATGCATTTCTAAGAAGCGAAAGTGCCGCCGTGTCACTAGCCTGATATGATTTTGCCAGCCCCCTCAGTACGCGCGCCTGTACTGAGCCAGGGGGATGTTTCCAGGCTTTACCCTGGGGTAATAACAAGCCCAGAGCGCGCGCGTAATCATCTGTGCTGTAGCGGCTCATGATGCGCCCCGGCTGAAAGTAATATTACCGCGAACCGGCAGCTCCCCAGCACTCATCTGAATGAAAATGCCGGAGGGTTCATTCAGAACAAAACCACGTGTGGCACTGATAGCGCCGATGGCCAGATTCAGATCGGAAATAAAAATTTTTCCGCCCGGCTCGCCGTTGTCGAAAAACACCTCATCAACAGCGCTCTGAATGGCCGCGACGGTATCGGCATCAGTGTCAGGAATGCCGCCAATATCAAGATCAACGGTTCGATTTATGGGTGAACATACCCAGACCAGTGTGGTGGCCGGACGTTTTGAGAAAATGTGATTTGCTACGCGAAGCTGATCGCCCTGCGCTTTGCCATAAAGGTATTTTTCATTGGTTGCGACACCGTCAACACCAACCGGGAATCCATGATTCGCTCGGTCTGTCCCATCGCACATGAAGTAAAGCCCAATGCTGCCCGCCCCCAATAAACGTGGCACTACCCAGGCACGGGTAACACCGGACACCTCCAGCGCCCAGCGTTTGTAGTCATCCTCGCTACCACCCTCTGCGGATGACTGATACGCCTGCAGGATGCGGCTGCGGAATCCCTCCTGTGATTCCATATCAGCGCCGCCTGTAATAGCCTGCACCGCTGTCGCAGTGCTGACTACGCCCTCGATGGCACCATCGATTGCCAGCAGGGTGCCTGCCTGAGCATTGCCGTCTGCCGGAGTGAGTGCACTTCCGCTGAGCGGCAGAACAGCGGTAATGCTGCCGCTGCCACTTCCAGCGGCAGAAATCGTAACTGCAGCACCCAGCGTATATTGCATGCCACCGGTCCGGTTCAGAACGGTTCCGGCTGCGATAGTGCGCCCTGGCACGCCGGAGAACATCACCTCGGGTCCTGTCGCCGCCGTCGCGTCTTTCCTGTAGACGTTTTTTAGTGCCCCCCACGCAGCAAGCCACTCGTCTTCTGCGGTGAATGGGTTGCTCTGACGCGCTATCCAGTCCAGATAGTCAAAATGCAGATGGCTCATACCGGCGTCCATATCTGCAATAATCCGCAGATTGGAAAATCTCAGTAACTCGGATGGATTTTCCAGCTCCGAGGTAATGAACTGCCGGTTCCGGCTGCGCAGCTCACTGAGTATAGGTCGCTGATACGGCATTATTATCTCTCCATAACCAGTTAAATTTATATTGATGCGAGCTGCCGTCCGGGCTATTCAGCGTCACTGTGAGGTAAAGCCGGTCGGGCCTGACTATGGTGACTGTTTTCCTGTCCACGCCAGCGTGCGCAGCGTAGGCGCTCATGCTCATCTCTGACATATGAAATCCTCCGAATGGGACATAAAATGGGGCATGTCCCATAAAGTGGGACATTGACTGGGACACAAAAAAATTATGCGGCCAGAAATTTTCTATAAGAAAAGATGAGTTAGCGCGGAATTGCATAACTATGCATTGGGACATTGGGACACAAAATCAAAAATTCATAGCTGGTAAAACCGTGCGGCGCGCAATGCCCGTGCAACAAAAAGGTCGCAGGAAGGACCCAAAAAATTTGTGCCCTGTCCTGCCCCCTACCGAGCTGTCCGCATGGCATCGGCCAGCGCTTTTTGAATTTCTCCCGGCAGCAATGCTTTGGCCATCGTGTTGGCTCGATCCATATAGCCCAGGACAGGCTGAACCGGCATGGCCTCACCGAATCGCAGTAGCAGCTTCGGCGGCCGGGTTTTATGTCGAGGTTGTCTTGCTCCGTTCTTAGACCGCTTACGCTTCTTCCAGCCAACCTGCTTCATCTCGCCGTCAGTACCGCGAGCCATCAAACGTCTGCTTTTTGGGACCTTGGAGTTTTTACGCTGCCACACACCGTTCACTCCCTTAACGTCACCAATAAAGGTATTGGTTTTGCCCTTCAGTTGCGCCAGCTTGGCGCGAGGCAGGTTCCCATACTTATTAAGCCGTATATTTTTGGGATTGAGCAGCGCACTGCTGCTGAGGTGGTGCACACCTCCAGTCTCAAACGGGGTGAGGTAGGCAGCAGCGGTATCCATGACGTAAACGCGCGCTACCAGATTATTTTTTGATGCTCCCGCAGCCCTGACAGAATTCACCGTGAATGGCGTGGGATTATCCAGCGTCCTCAGCATGGCAGTTTTCTGGGCATTACTGATTTGCCTTGCGACACTTGTCATTGCCCTGGCTGTGGCGAACGGTATTTGTTTTTTTATCGACTCTATCTGGCGGGTAAGATCATTGAGGGTTGCCATCAGAATTATTCAGTGCGACGTGTAATGACTATTTCAGCCTCTGGTCCGCGCGTTGCACGCATCCATAACACCCACGGACAGCTGACATCAACGACCTTGCGATCAGGTCTGTGCCATGCGGGACTATCTGCCCTGTCCGCATATTCAACGTATCCAGCCTCAATAGTTATGTGCGCGCTGTTACTGCCATCTGTAATCTGGACGGGCGTGCGCGTTACAGTTAATGACTCAGACATAGCTTCCTCTCATTGATTGGGTTGGAAGTTAGACGGCGGTTATCACTAATGTTGAAACCATGTCACGTAGCGTGACCGTCAGAACGCAGGTTCCTGCAGTGAGGATACTGACAGCCGCCTGACCACCAGCAGATGTGCTGATATGCTGCACCATGCTGGGGTTAGATATCGTCCAGACCGCGCCGTCTGCGCGCCCGATTTGAGCGCCGGTCTCACCGCTGACTAAAAACGCGCCGAGGTATTGCCAGCCTTTAGGGGCGGTCGCGTTCAGCATCGTATAATGCGTGCTATCTATCTGCGTAACGAACCACGGGGATGTGGGTGTTTTGTCGCTGTCGTTCTGAATGAATATCGTGTCGGCTGGCTGTTTAGCCTGACCGCCAATCACGATAGCGCTAGGTACTGATATTCCCGGCGTATTGGTGCCACCAATGACAGTGGCATCGGGTGTAACAATCATTGGTTGCTCCAATAAAAAAGCCGCCAGGAGGCGGCTTGTAAGATCTTATCGCTGCAATTCAATCAATAGGGTACGCATCATCAAAATGATCATCACACACCGGATGATCTTGAACATAGCTGGTTGCAGGCTTGTCACAAAATTCACAATCTGTGCCAGCAGGTGGATTGAACTCATCGCATCTTGCGCAATAACTATCCGCAGGATACTGCTCACCACAAGCGTCACACGTGACAAGCTCTTCGTTATCGTCTTCATCAAAATCTGACATTCAATGCCCTTTGACTGTTGTTGACCACAAGAGTGTGGCCAGAAGATTTTAACCAGAAAATGTTAGGGCCATCCACAAGTAAGTGATGCTTTGCGTTCATGCTGGAAAGTGAATGCAGTGAGTACAGTACTCAGCACAAAATAAAACCGCCCGAAGGCGGTTTCATGAATATATTTTTTGACCTTAAATTATGCAGCCATGATAAATGATGCATTCAATGTATGCAGCAAAGCAAAGGTATCTATGTAAGCCACTCCAAAGTGGTTACAAATGTTAGGAATGAGAAACTTACGCTTGCAATCAAAGTTAAGTCTCTCATGCGTAACTATTGTCGCCCCACTTGTCATGGCCTTGGCTATTAACCAAGTGTCAGCTCCTCTAAGAAATTCATCCATAGCACCTGGGTTCATGCGTGCTAGAACCTGTTGTTCTGCAACATGAGCAACCACTGAAGCAAGGTTTTGTTGCGTAGCATTATCACTCACAGGTAGAAAAAACTGACGATTGGCCTGAGCCCACGTCCTGAGCTCATCATTACCATTGATGAGCTCTTGATATATGTTTTGAATACTAAAAAGCCTACCGCCTTGGCAACCATGTAGTAACCAGTCCCAAAAGGCCGGACAAAAAGCCATATGGTAGTATTTATTTTTAGCTTCTATAAAAACGTTCGCATCAATCAGATACATTAGGCACCAATTTCCGTTGCAAATTTTTTAAGTTTCGCAGGGGCTACACCCAATAGTTTGCCAGCATCTCGCAACAAAACTCTGCCGCTTAAAGCCTCGTCTAGTAAAGCCCTGCTAAATCTAGCGCTATTCTTATTCTGCGCACTGGCATAGAAATTACCACCGCCTCCCTCTGCCTCATCAAAGTCTCGCATTAAGGTACGATAGTAATCTTGGTAATCGTCATATGTGACCAAATTAAGATCATATGCTCTTCGAATTATAACATACCGACTTACGTGAAAATGCCTAGCAATATTAGCGATATTCACGCCCAACTCTTTAGTTTCGTCCCATAATCCTAGAACACTGTTCCGAGGAGCTAAGAACTCACCCGCCACTTGATTGCAGAACCTTTCTACCAGCAGTTCTTCGTTGGCACTTGCAGAAGATATACCGCTCTGCCCAATCCATAAATGAGCTAATTCATGGATCAAGGTAAACAGACGAGCTGCAGGTGCATCCTTCAAATTAATGAAAATAACAGGGGCTAATGGATCGCTGATGGCAAAACCACGGAACTCATTGATATCTAACGGCCTATGTGTATTGTTATCAACGATACCGCTTCTCATTACAAGAATTCCTGCATTTTCTGCAGAGTTGACAATTGTGCGCTGGTATACTTCCCAGTTCATACCTGCAGGATCAATTTTATCTAAACCAAGGTGATTTTTAATCCTGACTGCGACATCAGCGGGGTCATTTTGCAACTCCAGAGAACCTACAAAATCCAGTGGGGAAGCTCCTTGCTCCTGTAAATAATCCCTATACCAATCCTGCCTTCTTAAAACAGTAAAAATAGTATCTTTAAGATTCACACTGATGTTATCACGCATACCTACATTTCTGATGGTGCGTAAATCAGGCAAAGGAATTAGCTCTTGAGGTGGCGCTGGTAAAAAAAGATAAGCAAATGGAATATAGAGACGACCTGCCACTTTCTGAGCCTGAGAAAAAGTTGGCTTATCAATACCTTGAATCCAACTTAGCACTTTTTCAATTTTGGCCCCTGTAGCGCGAGACAAATCCTCATCAGAAACGCGAGCTCGGCTCTGCGCCCAGGTGATGATGTCAGGATTGATATAAGCTAAATCAGCCATAATTCCGCGCTTCAGTTTTAACTGCCTCTATGTATGGATTCATACTATAAGAAAAGACGACTTTTTTCCAAGGGTGCAAAAAAGATTATTACTAAGTAAAGCCGTGTTCTTATCATTTTTTTTGCTCTAGCGACCTGAGCGCCGCCCGGTCAATGTTGCATTGTCCCAGAGCGCCATATAACTCAGCGTTGAGGCTCACGCTGTCACCGAACGTCATATCCTGTGATGGCGCTGGCACGTCAATCTGGATAGTCAGTTCAGCCGGAAGGCTTAGCTGTGGCTGTTTTACTGTCCGGTACTCCACCAGCGGCTTTTGCTGCGTCGCGCAGCCTGTCAGCAGCATCAAGTGGGACAGGAACAACAGCACACTTTTCCGCCGCAAGGTAACGCTTAATTTCATTCTGTAGTTTCCGGTTCTGCTGGGCTGTTACGGCACGCTGCTCTGCAACCTGACTCATCACATCGTTTTGCTGCTTAACGGCTGTTACCAGCTCCGTGACGCTTGATGCCAGGCCATCGTTCTTGGAGCGCAGATCGTTAATCTGATCGTCTTTGCTGTTGGCTAACTTCTCCAGCCGCTGATTAGTTGCCTCAAGCTGTGAGCTTCGGGCGTTCAGCATCCAGAGCGCCAGGCAGATAAGACCGATGACGAATAGGTGTGAATAATTTTTGATAAACTGGAAAGCGGCCATGCGACCTCCTGCTGTCAGACGAGATCGCGCGCCCGAATAAAAACATCATATTTGTATGGCTGCGTGCCATTCTCATGCCTGATGATTGCCTGCAAAAGCGGGAATAGCTTACGGCTGTCTGTCAGGTCAATCGGCTTATCAGCATCAGCCCCCGTGGCCTTCACCACACTGAGGATGTATGCCTGAGTGTCATTCTCGTTCGGCGGTGCCCAGCGTTTGATGATGCCCGTAATTGTTTTCAGGCCGTATTTGCTCTGGTAATTGCGAAGAATGATGATCATTGCCCGGATGCCGAATTCAGGGGACGCAAACTGACAGAATGATTTATCTGTACGCTGGGCTTCAGGTACCAGACCTTTCCACTCATCACCCCAGCGGATATTGCCAGGATTGTTATTGCGAATGCCGCGTGGAATTTTATTGCCCGTCATTTCTTGTATTTCCCTGTGTTGGATATGAAACAAGACGCGCAACATTTCCACGCGCCGCAAATACAGCCGCGCATATCAGCGCGTTTGTAATAACAACCGGCCAGCCGCTGGCGTGGTACTGTCCAAACAGCCAGAGCAATGTGAAATTGCCATAGAACAGAATCAGCCCTGCGGCTATCCATGAAATACCACGCTTATGTGTTCGCCCTGTTTTGCTGAATGCCATCAGGCGTAAAGCAATAGCCGCGCAAATAACGACATCAATCACTGTCAGGAAATCGCTACCAATCATGATTTCTCCCCCAGCCATTTTTTAACGAATGGTAGTTTTGAAACGCCACCATTTTTTAGCCAGAAATAGCCTTGCACCGCAGCAGCGGAAATAACGACAGCCGCCAGGGCATCAAGTGGTTTTTCCCGATAATCGAAATAGCTCTCTACTTTGTCCGCTACAAATCCGGCCCCAAATACTCCAGCGGCATAGCCAAACAGGAAATAACCGAATATCTGCTTTCGCGTCAGATTGCTGGCGGTGACGATAAAACACATCGACCCAGCAAACGCTCCAAACGCGATTGAGTAATCTACAGAGGTGATAAAACCCACCAGCGCAGACGTGACAATGCCCCAGCCAGCTACGGTTGCCGTAGCGCCGGTGCTTAATGGCTCAGCCATTAGCGGTCCCTCTTAATGATTAATAAATTCTGATTTAATCGATTAGCTGATTCAGTTCGCTAACCGTCTGCCTGAACCGTTCCTCTTCCAGCTCAACGCCAATTGCAGAACGGCCCAGCTTTATTGCCGCCTTTATCGTTGACCCTGACCCCATGAAGAAATCAGCGAGCACATCACCCGGCCTGCTGCTGGCATTGATAATTTGCTCCAGCATTTCAGCGGGTTTTTCGCATGGGTGTTTGCCTGGGTAAAACTGAACCGGTTTGTGTGTCCATACATCTGTATAAGGAACCGCTACAGTGACGCCGAAATACCTGCGCAGGGATTTGTATTCCTCCTGCAGCTCCAGATATTTACGGTTCAGGGAGTGATGGTTGTCCACCAGCTGGTGATACAGTGTGGCTAACGTTCCTGATTTATGCCGTGCGATGGCTATCTCAGTAAACAGCGCCTGCAACTTCAGGTAATCTGCCTCGCTGGGTAGCTGCCACTGACTGGTGCCGAACCAGTGCGAGACCATGTTCTTCTTACCAGTTGCCGCAACAATCTGGGCAGCGGTTACACCCAATTCTGACCGGGCATTACAGAAATAATCAATCAGTGGCTTTAGTACCTGCTGTTTCAGCTCAACGCATTTTCGAGTATAGGCGTCTGGTTTGTACGGCCCCTGATAATGCTCTGCAAATAGTATGCGTTCAGTTGAGGGGAAGTATGATCTCAGACTTTCTTTGTGGCAGCCCTTCCAGCGTCCATCAGGCTTAGCCCAGATGATGTGGTTGAGGATGTTAAATCGGTTACGCATCATGATTTCAACGTCAGATGCGAGTCGATGCCCTGAAAATAGATAGATGCTCCCGTTAGGTTTTAACACCCGCCAGAACTCCGCCAGGCAGCAATCCAGCCACCGTAAATAATCTTCATCCCCTTTCCACTGATTGTCCCATCCCACCGGTTTTACTTTGAAATACGGCGGGTCGCTAACAATCAGGTCAACTGAATCGTCTGGCATGGTTTTCAGCACACGCAAACAATCGGCATTGATTAACTCAATGCCGGGCATGGTTATTCTTTTTATCACTCAAAAGTCACTCTATTTCATAGCCAAAATAACATTCGGTTCGTAAGTATCCTCTGACAACCTATCGAGTGCATAACACTTATACATCAAAGTGTTAGCTAAAAATATTATCTATTTTAACGTAAAATTATAGATGAAGGAATAAGAGGGTTAATACTCAACTTCGGATTAATGGATATAAAAACTCACCTCAATTGGAAAGATTTAACGCGATTTAGCGCAAGCGCTTATACCCATTCTTAGGATGGTAAGCAGCAATGCGTGGAACCCACTCTTATCACATTACAAGGATTTTTGCGTACGCGTTAGTGATCTGCACGTTTTTTTTCGGTATGATTCAAAAAAAGAAGTATTAGAAATTTACTTTGTCACTAAAGGATTGATATGAAAGTAAAAAGCATTGGTTTCCACATTGAAAACTTGAATCCACACATTAATATCTCTGAAATATTGAAGTCTTTCATAGATTCATCTGCGCGGGTGCACTCGTATCTGGATTACTCTAGACAAATACTTTTGACAGAAGACTCAGAGTTCTACGTAGGCATGGTTTTGACTTACAGGAATCAGAAGAAAAGCTGCAAGTCCACCATCAGTGGAGGTAAGTTCAAACTGAAAGTTGAAGACTTGAAAAGTAATGAGAAACTTGTTTCATTCAATTTCTTTTGCCTCAAAAAGTCAACACTTAAAGGTTTATACCTCTATCATCATTCGTCATGTTCAATTAGCTCTTTATTTTCAAATTTTCAAACTATTAGTAACGAATATATTCGAAAGAAAAATACTGATGAAATTAGTTTGCTAGGAGAAAAACCTAAACAAAAAGCGGTTATAGCCATCAACAAGAAATACAAACAAAGGCCAAACTTTAAGATCCTTACAACTAAAGACAATATAGAAAACATTCTAGCTCAATTCAAAAAAATTAAGTCCGCGTCTTTCAGATTCTCTCATTTGGATTTCATAGAGAAACCAATGAAAGCCATTGAGACCTTGACTAATAACATAGATGTTAATTTCTCTATCGAAAACGCTGCGAGAACGAAAACAAGCACCTTAGGACAACTCATTTCTGACGCTTACAAAAACACTTCAAACATTTTAAAAGCTAAGGTTGTTGCAATAGACTATTTAGATAACGAAAGGCTTATAGATGTAGTCAATTGCCCGACTTTTTTTGAACAATATGATTTCGATTTTATTGCTGATAAAGTTGATGGTTTGACAAATGACAACTACACTTCGAATGATGTAGTAGGTATAATAAAAGATCAAATCATCAATGGAAAAAACAGGAATGTTTTTAATTAATTGGCTTGGATCATTAAGAATTCGCTATCAGTACGTGGTACTGATAGCTTTATCTTTTCTGACTCTTGGTGCACTTATTTGTTTGTATCGTCATTCGCCTGAATTAAATACTCGTTTTTTTGAGTTTCATCATAAGAACCTGAGGGGGTATCTTTTTTCAGGTTTTATATCAGTAGGATCCTTCCTTCTTAGTTTACATACTTTTGTAATAGTAAACCTAAAAGAGAAAGTGTTCGGGACTGCTGATTACAAAGAAACTTTCGCAGCCGCGCGTGGTATAACGAAGGAGCAGGTTAATGAATCCGAGCTTTTCAAACCACTGGATAATTTATCTGCATTCATTAACCTTGCGATTTGGCTTTCCATTATCACAGCCATCTCGCAATTCACTATAGGTTTGTCGACTAATTTTTATGCTAGTTTGTTTTGTGTTTGGCTTGCTATTCTAACTGTTTTCCTGATGCTATATTGCCTGATTATTATACGCGAAAACATTAAAGTATTCTTAAAACAGTAAGGCGGTTTTGAACCGCCTTATAGCAGTTAAGATAAATGCGAATCAAGCATGCATAAGCAGCCTTCAATAAAACCAGTAGCTGTTTCTAAATCTTTTCTAATAGTTCCATCTGAGCACTTTCTTTTCCTAGCGATGCAGCGTAAAGATATGCCTATCACGTAATGAGCGATCAATAACTCATATTCTTTAGGTTTGTATTTACGTAACTTTGCTACGCATCCATCAATTTTTATCCCTTCATCATCGCAACATTGCATCCTGGTTTTTTTGCCATGAGGTAGTAATCCTTTGAAACCTGCAGCTATAGGCTGCCAGTCAACACCACTATTATCGCTGGCTGCCCAGGCGCCCCATAAATCCAAAAGCTGTGACATGTCACGCATAATCCCTCCACACTATTAATTTTTAACTGAACCTAAAATGCCAACTACGATGGGTAATCGTAGAACCGAGATAGCATTACAATCTGGCTATGCGACCTTACATCCCGGTGCAATTCATCATGATGTGCTCTGCAAAGCAGCATCATTGACAATTAAGTGATTTAATCTCATGCCCGAACAATCATGTTCAGCACCTTATGAGATTTATGCACATACTCATGATATCAAAAAAAAATTAAATTAATCTATTCAGATATTTTAGAAAGTCACTTTTAATTTTGTTATTGCATTTTTGGCATATTAAAAGCTCAGAAAGAAAGCACACCTCTTAAACAGAGACAATTAGGTAAACTGATGCTTTAAGTGTCTCTTGGTCATAAAAACACTCTTTTAAGTCAAAAAGTCACTATTTTCACCCTTTTAGTAAAGAAAAACTTAACATTAGTTAAAAAAAAGCTTACATTTATATTTTATGTCATCTTTATGGTGGAACGGATATGAAAGATTTGTTTGGTGGTTTTTATGGAGCTACCGAAGCTGAAACAAAAAAATTATGGAGAAGTAATAAAAGTGTATTTGTTTTTGATACAAATGCTCTACTTCTTCTTTATCGTTGTGAAAGTGAGACTCGAGCTGCATTTTTTAGTCAATGGGAAAAAATACAGGATCGAGTATGGCTTCCATATCATGTCTGCCTTGAATATCAGCGAAACAGACTAACCGCCATAAAAGATCATGTTATGGAACTCAAACATTCTAGCGATCATATTGCCTCTCGAATATTAGAGGCATCTGACATTAATAATTTTGACAAAAAACATGCCGCAACCATACGAAGATACGATAGCTTAAGAGACAAAGTAAGCGAATTAAGCTCGCACCTTCAGAGTACGGTAGACAAATTTGTTGAAGAACAGATAAACACTAGAATCCATGAGGCAGACTTTTTAAAAAACCATGACACAGTAAGGGATCGCATCAGTGAATTAGCAGGAAATCGCATAGGTAAAGCGCCTAACCAAGAAAATATTCTTGCATTAGAAAAATTAGGTGAGATTCGCTACAGTAATCAAATCCCCCCAGGTTTTGAAGATGCAAAAACAAAAAAAGAAGAAACATTTTCTTACAATAACATCATTTATAAAAGAAAATTTGGTGATTGGTTCATCTGGAATGAAATCCTTAATTATTCATCTGAATATGAACCTAAAGCTGTAATATTAGTTACCAATGACAATAAAAAAGACTGGTGGTTTGAAACTGGGGGTCGGACCAGAGGGCCGTTGGAATCACTAAAAACAGAGCTATCTGAAAAAGGAAAAGGTTCTCAGCTACTCTTATATTCATCTGCTTCGTTTTTGATTGCTGCAAACAGCCATCTGGATGGTAAAGAAACCTCTCCTGAGTTAATTAAAGAACTAGAGCGAGCATCTGAGAAGTCGACTAAAATCCATTTGTCATATAAAAATAAAACCCATAAAAACAACTTTTATAGGCAGCTTCATTCATTCAATACCTCGATAGACACACGTAATAGTGATAGATATTATAAGAACATCATGACTTATATCAATCACCTTAAACACATACATTTGCCCTCAGAAATGCTCGAGCGAATCTCTACTGTTTTAGATGATGAAAACCTTCCATTAAGATATAGAGAACAATTAACGGCTCTTTATAATGAAACCTTAGGAAGATATTTCAACGAGATCCCTGATGACATAGAAGATGATGCGGATGGCGATGATGATGACGACTGGGTTTTCTTTGAAGATGAAGACAAAGAATAATAAATTTTAAATTCGAAATATGGCAACTACACTATATACACTTTGTAGTTGCCATTAACGACTTTTGTTAAAAGCTTATTTCTTTAGCAACGTAAGCCATCATCCTAAGCTTTCTTGACTAAGATGGTGCGGTTGTCATTTATTTCTTATTTCGTGATGCCTCAATATTCTTTTGCGGCCTGAATGATATCCATCACCTCGGCCACCTGCAGGTCAGTTTCAAACGTCAGGATGACGCATGCGCCCTTCTCTCCCTCTTCTGCTTGGCAGTGTTTGGTTAGTAGCTCTACCAGATAGCGAGCATGTTTGGTGCTGACCTGTGGCATGGCAGCGGATTTGGTCAGTTTTTTCTTGCTCGTAGCTTTTGCCTTTGCTAGCTCCGTCTTCGCTACCATGCCAGCTAATGCTCCATGCTCACGAACCAGCGCGACTGCCGTAGTGGCGGCAACCTCTTTGTTTTTAACCAATGCGATCTGCTCATCACCAGACGTCAGCAGCGCCAGGTGATTTTCAACGTCAGTGATCGACCGTTTAACCTTTTTAGAAATCTGCGCCGGTTCCCAGCCCTGATTAATCAGACGCTGATATGCAGCTGCGCGCTCCAATGGTTCCAGTGCGCGTCCCTGACTTGATGTGACCATGAAGGCGATGCGGTCAGCCTCACTGCCCACGAAATCTTTGCATTCCAGACGGATGTCATAACCGGCCTCCTGTGCCAGTTTGGCCCCGTAGTAACGGTGGTGGCCATCGATGATTTTTATGCCCTGCTCTGTTACCTGTACAGCGAGCGGAGGCACATGCTCACCAGCGATGTAGGCATTGCGGAATTCCTCGACGTGGGTCTGATCGATTTTCCGGATGTTGTAACCAATCTCGACATAGAGTTCATCAACGCCCAGCAAGTAGGTTTTGCGGGTAGTGATGTTCGTTTCAGTTTTAGATTTGTTGTCGTAAATTTTCGATAGCGTAGTCATTTTTGAAATCCCTTAACAACCGCGAAACCCTTCTGGGATGGCGTAATCAACTGGTGAAATGTCTGTGATTGACCGCTGAACCGGGCCGAGCCTTAGTACCAGCTCATCCCATTTGTCGCGGAGTTTTGACGGACTGAGGATGTTCCGGCACCAGAACGGGTCACCCTGCACGCGTTTGAACATCTTGCAAATCTGGTAGTGAGTGCGCTGGTCCTGTGAGCACATCAGGCGCACGTCGTTAGCCCACGCTGCCCAGTTCGGCTCTTTGGGTTTTGCCAGTTCACCATCAGTCTCGGCGGCCTGTTCGTATAGGCGAGTAATCTGCCCCCAAATCCATTCGGCGCACTTCAAATCCTCATGGCTGCCCCAGTGGCGTTTCTTTTCGCTGTAAACCACCGCGTCGGGAAAGCGAGCCAGGAATTGATCAGGGTTATTCACAGGCGAGTCGTCTGGCCGCGAAGCGTCCGGACAAGAGAGGTTTTTATCTAATGGATCATGTTTTGATCTTACTGACGGATCGTCGCCAGATTCTGGGGGGTGAAAACCCGTTTTATGGTCGGATTTTGACGGGTGAAAATGTGACGCATCAAAATTTGGTGCATCAGATTTTGATGTGTCAGATTCTGACGCATCAGATTCTGGCTGGTGAACAGCAGCGGCTTCACGCAGTTTCCTGACGTTTAGCTGATACATGTTCGAGGTGTTGCGGTTGCCCTTACGCCGTGGCGTACTGTTCAACCAGCCATCGACTTCCAGCTTGCGAATTGAGGTGCGTACAGTGCTGGGACCAGCCCCAATCTGCCGGGCTATGGTGGCGATTGAGGGCCAGCAGATGCCCTCATCGCTGGAGAAATCAGCCAGGCGTGCCATTATGGCCACGCTGGTGATTTTCATACCCGAAGCCGCGCAACCGTCCCAGACGTATGCAGACAATTTAACGCTCATCCAACTCTCCTGAACTTCTGGCCCCATAGATTGCGGGGCTGGACGCAGACGTGCGGATAGCCTGGACGCTTGAACAGCACCCTGTTATTCGCTACATCAACGCCAATGGTTTCAACAATCACACCGCGTGGATCGGCATAGCGCGCAACCCACGGCTGAATAATTTCATTTGTCTGCTGGGGCATTTAGCCCCCTGATTTGCTTAATTTCTTAAGTTGCTCACCCACAGCCCACTCAACGAAACTGTGGTTAACTGCATGATGGCCATCAGGTAAATTGAGCGCATAACGGAATGGCTGATGGCTGGTCCCGCCCGTCATGGGCAGGCAACGGAATTGCGGAAAATCCGGGGATCTGTTTAAATTATTCACGCGATTATTTCTCCACACTAATTGATGTAGTCGCCGAGAACGCTGGGCTGCAACCCGGCGTTCTCACTTTTCTGGGGCACAAAAAACCCTGTAAACGAGCGTGGTGTGCTCCTGTAATTTGGTAATGGCACGGTGTAATTCCTCGTCAATCACCTCACGCTCATGCGGTTCCACCACTCCATCCTCAATGGCTGCTCTGACTTGCTGTGAGTAGCGGGTGATCTGCTCGATAGCCTCCAGCAGTCGCTGATTGATATCGCCGTAATCCACCAGCTCAACGTCTGGCAATGGCACGAATACACCACCAGATGTTTTGGCTATGGCGTTTGCAATGTGATGACTGCCTGCTGCCTGCTGCAAAACCAGAGACCAGCCAATTGGAAACAACTGATCGCCACCGCTGCGCAGCCTGTTATGAACAGCGTCCTCGGTAACATCCAGAATCTCAGCGGCCTCGGAATATCCACCAGCCAGACCGGCAACAGTTTTCCTGATGGCTTTAATCAGCCATGCTGGCTGTCTCTCAGCTTTCCATTTCGGTTCCTTACCCACGCTTTGATGCCCTCTGCTGTGGTTTGAAGACTGGAGTAAGTTCTGGATAATCTTTCCAGTTAAACGGCACAGAGCCTGCCGTAGCTGCGGCAATCAATAATGCATACTTCCAAGGGATTACATCCCCCCACAAACTTACGGTTGATTTTGAAACGTTTAGGGCTGTAGCTGTCGCAACAGTTCCCCTGAAATGCTTAATAACTGTTGTTTTACGCATAGTCCCTCCTTAAACGAATTCAGTTTAAACAACAAAACTTAAAAGCGTCAATAATAAAAAACTTTCCAGTTTAAGAAACCAAACACATGATTGAATCAGTTAGTGACCGTATAAATAAGCGAATGAGAGACTTGAACTTGCGAAGCAGGGATCTGGTTGCTGCAACCGGGGTATCAAAGGGCACTGTTAGCCAGTGGGTTAACGGAAACAATAACCCTTCTGCAACACATATTCCCAAACTAGCTAAAATACTAAACGTTACTGAAAGTTGGTTAATAAATGGCGGGGCATATTCACAAAGGGCTAAGTCAGGTGAGGTGGATCAAAGGCCACTTCAGAGGATCCCTCTAATCTCGCTGGCGCAGGCGGGGGACTGGAGAAACCTCATGAACCAAGATAATGATTTTCCTGATTGGACTAATGTGACAGACGATGTTTCCCCCCGTGCATTTTCTGTAAAAATGGATAATGACTCAATGACCGGGGATGGCTCCATCAGCATTCCTGAAGGCTCCACCATAATTTTTGACCCCGATGTTAAACCTCAATCAGGCAAGATAGTTTTAGCTCGCGTTGGTGAATCAACAGTAATCAAGAAATTGGTTATTGATGGGCCAAGTGCTTACCTTGCCCCCATAAAACCCGGCTATAAAACGATTGAGCTTGAATCGCTCGACCATGTTATTGCTACAGGTGTTTCCGTTCAGACCAAACTGCCATAAATTCACATCCTCAACTCCCTCTGATTATCAACCGCCCGCTATAACGGGCCTTTTGTCCTCTCCTGCTCTCATAAGTTTTGATATTAAAACTTTATGAGTTGACTTGGATGTTTTGATGGGTAAACTTCCTTTCTACAGGAAATCACTCGCTTTGATGAAATAAAGGATGCCCTGTAATGCTTTTTTAATGTGGAGAAACGGCTGGGGCTATTGCAGTAGCCCACCAGCCATAATCGAGGAAATGATTATGATCCAGGACATTGACGACCTGATTACTGAAATTTTCGACGAATACCCCCAACCACGCCTCATCTGTAACACCCCAGGCGATTACACACCGAGACTGGTTTCGCAGCTCAAGCTGAAACGCACAGCGCGCACCAGACTGACCCCAACACGCTCACATGTATGTTGCCGCCCTGCTCAGCAGGAGCCACAGCTATGAAGAAGGTGGCCCAATATCGCCGTAGCAACGGCCCGAACGCCGGATTCAGCGAGAAACTTGCTTGGCAACTCTCAAAGGGTCCGGCGACAGGTCGTGAGCTGGCGGCACGCTTTGGTATCACCCTGCGTGAGTTCAACCGCCTGATCAACAGCACGCTTAGACGTGGCGGTGAGACGTTGCAGGTTGAGGCATCTAACCCGGTTAGCCTGGGTGGCAATGCTATTGACCGCACCTACACGCTGACCAGACGTCCACGCCGGGTTGCCCGGCAGGCATTGCCGCCAATGGTTATCAACCAGAGTAATGACCGCTCAGAGGAGACTATCCAGCGCCTCCGTGCTGCAGCTAAACGACGCGCCAGACTGATTGCCAGCGGGATTTACATGGAATGTATGGGTTAGGGAGATACAAATGAGTGCAGTTAAACGTTATTCCCATAATGGTTTGCGGGGAATGTTAGAGCACAAAGCCGGTCGTTATGTAAGTTATGAACGCTACGCTGCTCTTAATGCAGAGCGTGACGCGTTGATGGCTGAGAATGCAGTTCGTGGAGAAATAATTGAGCGCCTGATTGGTCAATACAGTGCGGCGTGTTATCACGCCGTACAGAATTCACTGAATCCAGCACATTCACTGCTATACGACGCAATGCAGGCCCTGAAGCATCCATCCACCGATACCTATCTCAACTCTATGTGGGCTGAGAATGTTGAGCTATTTGCAAAACACTGGGAGAACAACTGCGCTCACGATGACACCTTTGTCGGCGAAAAGGCTAAGCAGTTCGCCGCCCAACTCCGTGCCGGAAAGGGTAGTGAGTATTACACCAACGGATCATCGATTTCATCCACCAGCTCGGAACCTTGATTATGGATATTACCAACCGCCTTAGCTACGGGATGCCAGCTGAAGTCCTTTTCAGGGACTGCTGCGTCATGCGCGATCTCCTGAGCACGTTCCGGGCTGGTTTCAACACTGAGCCACTCACGCACAGCGTCGGCTGTGAGTACCAGCGGACGTCTGTCATGGATATCAACCATGCCTTGGTTACTTGCAGAAGTGACAATGACGAAACCCTCATGGCCGTGATCTTTACTGAATGGCGCTTTACCAATGGAAGCAAAGAACAGCGCCTGCTTTTTCTTATGGTGAATGAAGTAAGGTTGCTTCTTGTTTCCCTCTTTCTTCCACTCGAACCAACCATCCGCAGGCACGATAGCGCGTCCGTGATTCCAGAGTGGTTTGAACATGCGACCAGTAGCAGCAGTTTCTCCGCGCGCGTTAATCAGCGGTTGTTTGTTCCACCATTCAGGGCCATAACCCCAGTAAACAGGGTCGAGGTGCAATTCATCATCACGTTCGTTAAGCAGCAAAACGTTTGTGCCTGGTGCCACGTTAAAGCGCCCTATCGGCTCAGGGTCATAGATGACTTCATCAGGCTTAACGCCGAGGGCTTCGAAATACTCATCTCTGCTGCTGTACTGCGCAAATCGTCCACACATGTTGTACCTCCTGCAGTAAGCATAGTGCAGGGTGAGGACTTGCATGCATGCATGCCTATAAATGCACTGGCATTTCTAACGTTAAGAATTGCTGATTTTTGAGAATAAAATTTTCTCGGTCAACCTGAAATGAGGTTGGCCGGTCATGAGGTTTGATTATGTCCAGAATGGTTAGCCTTGAAGATTGGGCTAAAGATGAGTTTGGGGAAGAAGCGCCAAGCGCACGCACTTTGAAGGCGTATGCCAAAGGCAGAATGATGGCCCCACCAGCAGTAAAGGTTGGCCGGAAATGGATGATTGATCGTGAAGCGCGATTTACCGGGATTCTCGCAGCACCGAAATTAGCACCGACAGCAAACCCAAAATTGAGAAGGATTATCGAGGATGGCTGCAAGACCGCGCACCCATAACATTACTATCCCCAACCTTTATTCAAAACTGGATAAACGTACTGGTCGTGTGTATTGGCAATATAAGCACCCTATCACTGGAAAATTTCACAGCCTGGGCACTAATGCTGATGAAGCGAAACAAGTCGCAAATGAAGCCAACGCCATTATTGCAGAACAGCGCACCCGTCAGATCCTCAGCGTTAATGAGAAGATCGCAAAAATGCGGGAGTCGCGGGAATTTATCACCGTCACAACGTGGCTTGATCGTTATCTTGAAATACAGCAAGAGCGTCTTGTTTCAGGCGAGATAAAACTAAATTCCGTGAAGCAAAAAAAGAAGCCTGTCGATTTATTACGTCAGCATTGCGGGATGATGTTTTTAAAGGATGTTGGCGCATTACAGGTCGCGGAGATAGTCGATGCTGTTAAAGCCGAAGGCCATAACCGAATGGCGCAGGTAGTAAGGATGGCGATCATCGATGTGTTCAAAGAGGCCCAGCACGCTGGGCACGTTCCCCCCGGCTACAACCCTGCACAGGCCACTAAACAGCCACGCAACCGGGTCGTACGTCAGCGTTTGTCACTGGACGAGTGGCAGGCCATATTCAGCGCTGCAGAAGATCACCCGCCCTATCTCCAGAGCGCAATGCTTTTGGCTCTTGTCACCGGCCAGCGGATTGGGGATATTTCTAATATGAAGTTTTCGGACATCTGGGACGACATGCTGCATGTTACCCAGGAGAAAACCGGCTGCCGTGTAGCCATCCCTCTGAGCTTGAGGTGCATGGCCATTGAGATCTCACTCAGGGAGGTTATCGCCCAATGCCGGGACGCTGTTGTGAGTAAATATCTGGTCCATTTCCGTCACTCAACCTCGCAGGCCGTCCGGGGGGATAAAGTGTCTGCCAGCTCAATTACCACCACATTCAAAAAAGCTCGGAAACACTGCGGTATAACGTGGGCTGAAGGCGCTGCGCCAACGTTTCATGAGCAGCGTTCGCTATCGGAACGTCTATATCGTGAACAGGGTGTGGACACTCAAAAGTTACTCGGCCATAAGACCCAGAAAATGACTGATCGCTATAACGATGATCGCGGTAAAGACTGGATTGTGGTTGCTGTGTGAAGGTGATTTTATGAACAGTTTTGGGGAAGAGTTTTGGGGAAGTTTTGGGGAAAGAAGGCGTGAAATAAAAAGCCAACACGATTTTTACATTCGTGTTGGCTGTATGTTACGTAATGCGGATTACATATTTTCGATGATCGCGTCACCAAACTCTGAACATTTCAGCAGTTTAGCGCCATCCATCAGGCGTTCGAAATCGTAAGTCACGGTCTTGTTAGCAATAGCGCCTTCAACACCTTTAACAATCAGGTCGGCCGCTTCGAACCACTCCATGTGACGCAGCATCATTTCCGCTGACAGAATGACTGAACCTGGGTTCACTTTATCCTGACCAGCATACTTAGGTGCTGTACCGTGGGTTGCTTCGAACAGTGCACATTCGTCACCGATGTTCGCGCCTGGGGCGATACCGATACCGCCAACCTGCGCCGCCAGGGCGTCAGAGATGTAGTCACCGTTCAGGTTCATACAGGCGATAACATCATATTCTGCCGGACGCAGCAGGATCTGTTGCAGGAACGCATCAGCAATCACATCTTTAACGATGATCTCTTTGCCGGTGTTCGGGTTCTTAAACTTCATCCACGGGCCGCCGTCGATCAGTTCGCCGCCGAACTCTTCTTTCACTAACTGGTATCCCCAGTCTTTGAAAGAGCCTTCGGTGAACTTCATGATGTTGCCTTTGTGAACCAGGGTCAGTGAATCACGATCGTTGGTGATGGTGTATTCTACTGCCGCGCGTACCAGACGTTTGGTACCCGCTTCTGAACACGGCTTAACGCCGATACCGCACTGCTCAGGGAAGCGAATTTTCTTCACGCCCATCTCTTCGCGCAGGAACTTGATCACTTTGTCCGCTTCGGCAGAGCCCGCTTTCCACTCGATACCCGCATAGATATCTTCGGAGTTTTCACGGAAGATCACCATGTCGGTCTCTTCAGGGCGTTTAACCGGGCTTGGCGTGCCTTTGTAGTAACGTACAGGACGCAGGCAGACGTAGAGGTCAAGCTCCTGACGCAGTGCCACGTTCAGTGAACGAATACCGCCGCCGACCGGGGTGGTCAGTGGGCCTTTGATGGCCACGCGATATTCTTTGATTAAGTCGAGCGTTTCCTGTGGCAGCCAGACGTCCTGGCCGTAGAGTTCAACTGACTTCTCACCGGTGTAAATCTCCATCCAGGAGATTTTACGCTCGCCGTTGTAGGCTTTCTTCACCGCCGCGTCGACCACTTTCAGCATGACCGGGGAAACATCAACACCGATACCGTCACCCTCAATGTAAGGAATGACTGGATTGTTTGGCACGGTAAGCTTGCCCTGATTCAGGGTGATTTTCTGACCTTCCGCCGGAACAACTACTTTGCTTTCCATTAACCTCTCCTGGGCGTTTGTTAATGATTTGTAAGATGCGCGTCAATACTACTTGAATATTTCGGCCACGCCAATCACCGCAATTTCACGTTATAATGCGCCGATTGTCTCTGACTGCAAAGCCCATGCGAAAAACAACTCAACGAATTCACCAGGATAAACGATTCAGCCGCCCGACGCGTGATGCGCGACGCCCCCCTGCTCGCCCTGCGATGCCGCGCCGTGTGATTTTGTTTAACAAACCGTTCGACGTGCTGCCACAATTCACCGATGAAGCAGGTCGCCGCACCCTGAAAGATTTTGTCAGCGTCGCAGAAGTCTATGCCGCAGGCCGCCTCGATCGCGACAGTGAAGGTTTGATGGTGCTGACCAACGACGGCGCGCTGCAGGCCGCGCTGACGCAGCCCGGTAAACGGACCGGCAAGGTCTATTATGTGCAGGTAGAAGGCGAGCCACAGGAGGCGGATCTGCAGCCGCTGCGGGATGGGGTTAATCTTAAAGATGGCATGACCCTGCCCGCTGGCATAGAGAAAGTGCCTGAGCCTCAGTGGCTTTGGCCACGTCAGCCGCCGATCCGCGAACGTAAAAATATCCCGACGCAGTGGCTGAAAGTCACACTGTATGAAGGCCGTAATCGTCAGGTACGCCGGATGACAGCCCATATTGGTTTCCCCACCTTACGGTTAATTCGCTACGCGATGGGACAGTATTCACTCGACGATCTGGCTCCCGGTGCATGGCGCGAACTCAGCAATATTGCACCTTGAGCTTCTATCTTTTATAACCTCAGGTTAACAATTGCGGAGAAGAGATGTTTAAACCTCATGTTACTGTCGCCTGTCTGGTTCAGGCTGAAGGTGAACTGCTGGTGGTAGAAGAGACGATTAACGGTCGTGCCACCTGGAACCAGCCAGCCGGACATCTCGAAGCGGATGAAACGCTGCTGGAAGCTGCCGAACGTGAACTCTATGAAGAGACCGGCATCGCCGCTTCGATGCACTATTTCATCGGAATAAACCAGTGGATCGCGCCCGACAGTACGCCTTTTGTGCGTTTTTTATTTGGCGTCGATCTGGCGGAGAAAGCACCAACCCAGCCGCAGGACAGCGACATCGATTGTTGCTGGTGGCTGCCGCCAGCGCAGATTCTCACTGCCTCCAACCTGCGTTCGCCGCTGGTTGCGGAAAGCGTACGGCTGTGGCAACAGGGCACGCGCTACCCGCTACATCTTGTCAGCCCGTTCCAGTGGCCGTTTCACGAGGGTGCGCGCCTGCCTTCTGCATGATAGAATGCGCCGCCTGTTTTTTTATCGTAATGCGAGCGTGTCATGTCTGACAACAGCCAGAAAAAAGTGATCGTCGGTATGTCCGGCGGCGTCGATTCTTCCGTTTCCGCCTGGTTACTGCAGCAGCAGGGTTACCAGGTTGAAGGCCTGTTCATGAAGAACTGGGAGGAGGACGATGGCGAGGAGTATTGTACCGCCGCGGACGATCTGGCGGATGCGCAAGCGGTCTGCGACAAGCTGGGTATGAAGCTGCACAAAGTTAACTTTGCGGCTGAATACTGGGATAACGTCTTTGAGCATTTCCTCGAAGAGTACAAAGCGGGCCGCACGCCTAACCCCGATATTCTCTGCAACAAAGAGATCAAATTCAAAGCGTTCCTGGAGTTCGCCGCAGAGGACCTGGGCGCAGATTTCATCGCCACAGGTCACTACGTGCGCCGCCATGACGTGGACGGCCAGAGCCAGCTGTTACGCGGTCTGGATGGCAACAAAGACCAGAGCTATTTCCTCTATACGCTGAGCCACCAGCAGATCGCCCAGAGTCTGTTCCCGGTCGGCGAGCTGGAAAAACCGGAAGTGCGCCGCATTGCCGAACAGCTGGACCTGATCACCGCGAAGAAGAAAGATTCGACCGGCATCTGCTTTATCGGCGAACGCAAATTCCGCGACTTCCTGGCGCGCTATCTCCCCGCTCAGCCTGGCGAGATTGAAACCACGGAAGGCCAGATTGTCGGTGAACATCAGGGGCTGATGTACCATACTCTGGGACAGCGTAAAGGCCTGGGGATTGGCGGCCTGAAAGAGAGCAAAGATGATCCCTGGTATGTTGTCGACAAAGATGTGGCACGTAACCGCCTGATTGTCGCCCAGGGCGGCGATCATCCGCGGCTGATGTCCGTAGGCCTGATTGCACAGCAGCTGCACTGGGTTGATCGCCAGCCGATTACAGCCCCGCTTCGCTGCACTGTGAAAACCCGCTATCGTCAGACCGATATTCCCTGTGAGATTATTCCACACGGCGACGATCGCATTGAAGTGCGTTTCGATGAACCCGTCGCTGCGGTCACGCCGGGTCAGTCTGCGGTGTTTTACCTTGGTGACGTTTGCCTCGGTGGCGGTATTATCGAACAGCGCCTGCCGTTAGTGGCGGAGTAAGCGGGAACAGCCCGCGTTGATGACGCGTAAACAGGAGTAACCGTGGCGAAAAATTATCAGGAAATTACGCTGGCGCTGGCGGGCATCTGTCAGTCCGCCCATCTGGTGCAGCAGCTGGCTCAGCAGGGTCACTGCCAGCCAGAGGCGCTGACCGTGTCGCTGCGCAGCGTGCTGGACCTTAATCCTGGCTCCACGCTGGCGGTGTTTGGCAACAATGAAGCCAACCTGCGCCTCGGGCTCGAAACCCTGATGGCGGTGCTGAACAGCAGCAGTCGCCAGGGTGCAGGCGCAGAACTGACGCGTTATACCCTGAGCATGATGGTGCTGGAGCGCAAGCTTAGCGCCAGTAAATCCGCCATGGCCACACTGGCACAGCGCATTACTCAGCTGGATCGCCAGCTGGCGCATTATGAACTTGAGTCCGACACCATACTGAGCGCGATGGCGGCCATCTATGTAGATGTGATCAGCCCGCTTGGCCCACGTATTCAGGTTACCGGTTCGCCTGCGGTGCTTCAGAATACGCAGGTGCAGAGTAAAGTGCGCGCCACGCTGTTAGCCGGTATCCGTGCGGCTGTCTTGTGGCAGCAGGTCGGTGGTGGCCGACTGCAACTGATGTTCTCGCGTCAGCGTTTGCTGCGTGAAGCAAAAACCCTCTTATCCCGGCTGCCACTGACTTACTAAGTCGGTGCGGCAAAACACGCTAAATGATTCAGGAGTTGCACTGATGGAATTATCCTCTCTGACCGCCGTTTCACCTGTCGATGGTCGTTACGGCGATAAAGTCAGCCCGCTGCGTGCGATTTTCAGCGAATACGGTTTGCTGAAATTCCGCGTTGAGGTTGAAGTTCGCTGGTTACAAAAACTGGCCGGGACCGCAGAGATCAAGGAAGTTCCTGCATTTGATGCCGACGCAAACGCTTTCCTTGATGCGATTGTCGCCGGTTTTTCTGAAGATGATGCGGCACGCATTAAAGCTATCGAGCGCACCACTAACCACGATGTGAAAGCGGTAGAGTATTTCCTGAAAGAGAAAGTCGCCGATCTGCCTGCCCTGCACGCCGTTTCTGAATTCATCCACTTCGCCTGCACTTCAGAAGATATTAACAATCTGTCGCACGCGCTGATGCTGGAAACCGCCCGTCGTGACGTCATCCTGCCCTACTGGCAGCAGCTGATCAGCGCTGTCAAAGGCCTTGCCAGCGAATACCGTGATATCCCGCTGCTCTCCCGCACCCACGGCCAGCCAGCCACGCCGTCGACCATGGGTAAAGAGATGGCTAACGTGGCTTACCGTCTGGAGCGTCAGTTACGTCAGCTGAAGCAGATCGAGGTGCTGGGCAAAATCAACGGCGCGGTCGGTAACTACAATGCCCACATTGCCGCCTATCCGGAAGTGGACTGGCATGAACTGAGCGAGAACTTTGTCACCTCGCTGGGGATCACGTGGAACCCCTACACCACGCAGATTGAGCCGCACGACTATATCGCTGAGATGTTCGACTGTATCGCCCGCTTTAACACCATCCTGATCGATTTCGATCGCGATATCTGGGGCTATGTGGCACTGAACCATTTTAAACAGAAAACCATTGCGGGCGAGATTGGTTCATCCACCATGCCGCATAAAGTGAACCCTATCGACTTCGAAAACTCGGAAGGCAATCTGGGTCTGGCGAATGCCGTAATGCAGCATCTGGCCAGCAAGCTGCCGGTTTCACGCTGGCAGCGCGATCTGACCGACTCCACCGTGCTGCGTAACCTCGGTGTGGGCGTCGGTTATGCGCTGATCGCCTATCAGGCCACCCTGAAAGGCATCTCGAAGCTGGAAGTGAACCGTGACCGCCTGCTGGATGAGCTGGACCACAACTGGGAAGTGCTGGCAGAACCGATTCAGACGGTGATGCGCCGTTACGGTATTGAAAAACCTTATGAGAAGTTGAAAGAGCTGACGCGTGGTAAACGCGTGGATGCCGCCGGTATGCAGGCGTTTATCGACAGTCTGGCGTTGCCAGAAGAAGAAAAAGTCCGTCTTAAGCAGATGACGCCAGCAAACTATATTGGCCGCGCTATTCAGATGGTTGACGATCTGAAATAATACCCGCCGCAGACCGGCCCCGTCCGGTCTGCGTTAACATCTTGTTTAATACATTTCGCGTATACTTTCTGCAGGTTGACTCAAACAGAGTGTAAGGAATTTCTATGCGTGTTCTGGTTGTTGAAGACAATGCCCTGCTGCGCCATCATCTCGCCGTCCAGTTACGTGACATGGGCCATCAGGTCGATGCCGCCGAAGACGCCAAAGAAGCCGACTATTTTCTTCGCGAACATCTGCCCGATATCGCACTGGTCGATCTCGGCCTGCCGGATGAAGATGGCATGTCGCTGATTCGCCGCTGGCGCAGTGATGCCGTGCGTCAGCCGATTCTGGTGCTAACCGCCCGCGAAGGCTGGCAGGCGAAAGTGGAAGCGCTGGAAGCCGGAGCGGATGACTACGTCACCAAGCCGTTTCACATTGAAGAGGTCGCGGCACGTCTGCAGGCGCTGATGCGCCGTAACAGTGGGCATGCGTCGCAGATCATCGATATGGCACCGTTTCAGGTGGATCTCTCGCGCCGTGAACTCACGGTCAATGAAGAGCCGGTGAAGCTTACCGCCTTTGAATACACCATTGTCGAGACGCTGATCCGTAACGCGGGCAAAGTGGTCAGTAAAGACTCGCTGATGCTGCAGCTTTATCCTGACGCTGAACTGCGTGAAAGCCACACCATCGATGTTCTGATGGGGCGTCTGCGCAAAAAAATTCTGGCGTTGCACCCAACCGACGTCATCGCCACTGTCCGTGGCCAGGGTTACCGCTTTGATCTCTGACCATGTCCTGGTTTAACCGTTATCGCCCTATCTCGCTGCGCGCCCGCTTTCTGCTGGCGTCTGCAGCAATAGTTCTCTTCCTCTCGCTCTCTTACGGCATGGTCGCCGTGATTGGCTATGTGGTGAGTTTCGATAAAAACACCTACCGCGTCATGCGCGGCGAGAGCAATCTGTTCTTTACGCTGGCGCAATGGCATGACAACACGCTCACCATCGCCCAGCCGGAACGGATGACACTCAATTTCCCGACACTGGTGTTCATTTACGATGAGCACGGTAAGCTGCTGTGGCAGCAACGCGATGTGCCTGAGATCCGCAAAAAAATCCGTCGTGAATGGCTGCTGAAGCCCGACTTTTACGAGATTGATACCAGCAACCGCACCAGCATGGTGGCGATGGGCAATAACGTGAATGCTAAGCAGCGGCTCAACGACTGGGACACGGACAGCAACGACACCTTTACCCACTCAGTTGCCGTTAACCGTTACGATGCCACCACCAATCTCCCTGCGCTCACCATCGTGGTCGTCGATTCGATCCCGCAGGAGCTGCAGCATTCTGATGTGGTCTGGTCATGGTTCAGCTATGTGCTGGCGGCCAACCTGATACTGATTATTCCGCTGTTGTGGCTGGCGGCGCACTGGAGTCTGCGACCGATTGGCGCGCTGACACAGCAGGTGCGTGAACTGGAGACCAGTCAGCGCGAGAATCTGGCGGATAATCCACCGCAGGAGCTGCGCAGTCTGGTGCGCAACCTCAATCTGTTACTGACGAATGAGCGGCAGCGTTATACCCGCTATCGCACCACGCTTTCGGATCTGACCCACAGCCTGAAAACCCCGCTGGCCGTCTTACAGAGCACCCTGCGGTCGCTGCGAAACGGCAAAGAGCTGACAATAGAGCAGGCTGAGCCGGTCATGCTGGAGCAGATCAGCCGTATCTCGCAGCAGGTCGGATATTATCTGCATCGCGCCAGTATGCAGGCCGACCACAACCCCTTGCAGCGCGACATCCATTCCGTGTCCGGTTTGCTCGACAGCCTCTGTTCGGCGCTGAATAAAGTCTATCAGCGCAAGGGTGTGGCGATTTCGCTGGATATATCCCCGGAGCTGACCTTTGTGGGCGACCAGAATGATTTTATGGAAGTGCTGGGCAACGTGCTGGATAACGCCTGCAAGTACTGCCTGGAGTTTATCGAAGTCAGCGCTTATCAGAGCGAAAATGCACTGCATCTCTATATCGACGATGATGGTCCGGGCATTCCTGAAAGCAAGCGTGATTTAGTCTTCGTCCGGGGTCAGCGCGCCGATACCCTGCGTCCCGGTCAGGGGCTGGGTCTGGCGGTGGTGCGCGACATTCTGGAGCAGTATGAAGGCAACGTGATTGCCTCCAGCAGCGCACTTGGCGGAACACGAATGGAAGTAGTCTTTCAGCGCCAGGAAGTCGAACATCGCCGCGAGTAGAAAACCCTCAGGGCTGTTATACTTGCTGGCATTTACAGCCCTAAGCGGAACCCTTTTATGGACTATCAGCTCGATATTAACTGGCCCGATTTTATTCAGCGCTACTGGCAGAAACGCCCGGTAGTGCTGAAGCGTGGTTTTAAAAACTTTGTCGATCCTCTTTCACCGGATGAACTTGCTGGTCTGGCGATGGAAAACGAGGTGGACAGCCGCCTCGTCAGTCATCAGGATGGCAAATGGCAGGTCAGCCACGGCCCGTTCGAGAGCTACGATCATCTGGGAGAGAACAACTGGTCGCTGCTGGTCCAGGCGGTCAATCACTGGCATGAGCCTTCTGCCGCGCTGATGCGCCCTTTCCGTTTCCTGCCTGACTGGCGCATCGATGACCTGATGGTATCTTTTGCCGTGCCTGGCGGCGGTGTCGGCCCGCATTTCGATCAGTATGATGTATTTATCATTCAGGGTACCGGTCGCCGTCGCTGGCGCGTTGGTGAGAAAGTGCCGATGAAGCAGCACTGCCCGCACCCGGATCTGCTGCAGGTTGAACCGTTCGATGCCATCATTGATGAAGAAATGGAGCCGGGCGATATTCTCTACATCCCGCCAGGATTCCCGCACGAAGGTTACTCACTGGAAAACGCCCTGAACTACTCCGTGGGTTTCCGCGCTCCAAGCGGCCGGGAGTTAATTAGCGGCTTTGCTGATTACGCGCTGGCCAATGAGCTGGGCAGCCTGCGCTTTAGCGATCCGGATGTGCCTTCTCGCGACTGTCCATCACAGATCCTGCCGCAGGAGATTGAAGGCGTTCGTCAGCTGATGCTGGATGTGGTCAATCAGCCAGAGCATTTTGAGCAGTGGTTTGGCGAATTTATTTCGCAGTCGCGTCACGAACTCGACGTCGCGCCGCCGGAACCGCCTTATCAGCCTGACGAAATTTATGATGCGCTGCAACAGGGTGATACCCTGAGTCGGTTAGGTGGCCTGCGTGTTCTGACCCTTGGCGACTCGGTTTATATCAACGGCGAGCGGGTTGAGTGTTCACGCCCCGATGTGATGGCAGTGCTGGCGAATCACTATCGCATCACACTCGACGATCTGGGTGATGCGCTGGATGATCCCGCCGTACTGGCGCAGATCGCCGGTCTGGTGAATGCCGGTTACTGGTTCTTTGGCGACGACGAATAATCAACACAGCGCTATCGGGCGCTGCTGCTGAATCAGGCTCTCTGACCCTTGTGGCAGAGAGCCTTTTTATTTAACTCTTCTTCTGCGCTGCCAGCTCTGACAGACGCACAATCACTTCCACCGACTTCGCCATGATATTCAGCGAGGCGAATTCATGCTTGCCGTGATAGTTATAGCCGCCGGTAAAAATATTCGGGCAAGGCAACCCTTTCCACGACAGTGACGAGCCATCTGTACCACCGCGAATCGGTTTCACCACCGGTTCAATGTCACAGTCACGCATCGCCTGTAAAGCCAGGTCGATAATGTGCGGGAACGGCTCGACCTTTTCACGCATGTTGCGATAGCTGTTAGTGATCTCAACCGTGACGGAGCAGTCCGGGTGCAACGTTTTGTTAATCTCCGCTGCAATCTGCAGCAGCGTCTGTTTACGCTGTTCAAAACTCTCTGTTTCGAAGTCACGAATGATATAGAGCATCTCAGCGTGTTCTACACTGCCTTTGATCTGATGCAGATGATAGAAGCCCTCATAGCCGTCGGTATATTGCGGTTTTTCACTGGCCGGAACGGCAGCATGGAACTGATTTGCCAGCTCCAGCGCATTGACCATCACGCCTTTTGCGGAGCCCGGGTGCACGTTATTACCGACAATTTTGACGGTGGCGGAGGCGGCATTGAAGTTCTCATACTCGAACTCGCCCAGATCGCTGCCATCAATGGTGTAGGCCCAGTCAGCCGCGAACGCGTCCACATCAAAATGTGAGGTGCCACGACCAATCTCTTCATCGGGCGTAAAGGCGACGCGGATCGCACCGTGCGGCGTGTCGCTTTTTGCCAGGTGCGCCATCGCCGTCATGATCTCGGCAATACCCGCTTTATCGTCCGCACCCAGCAGGGTTTTGCCATCGGTGGTAACGAGCGTGTGTCCAATCAGCTTGTGCAGCACCGGGAACATCACCGGCGAGAGAATCTCGTTGCCATTACCCAGGGCAATGTCTCCGCCGCGATAATTTTCGATAATCTGGGGGTTCACATGTTTTGCCGTAAAGTCAGGCGATGTATCCATGTGTGAGATAAAACCGATGACCGGCGTCGGCCAGTCGACATTGGCGGGCAGTGTGCCCATGACGCAGCAGTGATCGCTTAGGGTGACATCGACAAAACCCAGCGCCAGCAGCTCTTCCTGAAGCTGACGCGCCAGCGTCCACTGCCCTTCACTGCTGGGGACCTGACGAGCCTGCGGCTTAGCCTGCGTCTCAACTGCCACATAACTTAAAAAGCGCTCAAGTAACTGTTCCATAGCCCATCCTTTAAAAGTGCCGTCCGATATTATTCACAGACCCGGCGGTTATAACGTTGCGTAAAATCATCTGGAGACAGGTTAGCGCTGTCGATAACCTTTGGGAAAGCAATAAGCCCGAAATAAACGCCTTATTACAAGATTGTTGCAGTAAACCTCGCAATGTTAATAACAAAGAGGCGGTTTGACCCGGCGAGAAAATCACCGCAGCGTGCAGACTCAACACAACGGTTACAGGGTCAGAGGAGAAAAGCGTCCCGTGGCTGGGACAAAAATCCGGGCGCGTTTTGAATAACGTAAGCGTCGGCCTGTTTACGGGCGCACCTCAGGGATGAGGTGCGTCATCGTGCGGGCCAGGCAGTTATGGATGACGGTTTTGCGGCTTTCCGATCTGACCGTGTTCCCGGTGCAGGCTGGATCTCACCGCTAATCGGGCCAGATTTTGCCTGTAACCTCGGGTGCGGTTATAGCCGCCCCGCTTACTTATAAAGCCCGCGCAGCAGCTTATGCACAAACTCCGGCACCACTTCGCTCGCCAGACCATAGTGCCGCTCGGCAAATTCGTTGCCCACCTGGCTCGGTTCCAGATTCAGCTCAACGGTATGCGCGCCCTGGATTTTGGCTTCATGGACAAAACCTGCGGCCGGATAAACGTGGCCTGAAGTGCCGATAGCAATAAAGTAGTCCGCCTGTTCCAGCGCCTGATAAATCTGCTCCATGCCCAACGGCATTTCGCCAAACCACACCACATGCGGCCGCAGTGCAGAGGGGAACTGGCAACAGGTGCAGCGATCGTCCGGCGTGATATCACCGGTCCACTCAATCACCTGACCGCTGGTGACACAGCGCACTTTTAACAGCTCACCGTGCATGTGCAGCACCCGACTGTTTCCGGCTCGCTCATGCAGATTGTCGATGTTTTGCGTGACCAGCAGGAAATTGTCGCCTAATACCTGCTCCAGTTCTGCCAGCGCCAGATGAGCGGCATTGGGCTGAATCTCCGCCTCCTGTAACTGCTGGCGGCGCGCATTATAGAAGCGCTGCACCAGCGCAGGATCGCGCCTGAAGCCTTCAGGCGTTGCAACATCTTCCACGTGGTGCTCTTCCCACAGGCCGTCAGCCGCGCGGAAGGTCCGGATGCCGGACTCCGCTGAAATGCCTGCGCCGGTCAGCACCACAACATGCGGCTGAGGATGGGCGGCAAGTTCGGCCTGACGATCGCGCTCAAAAATGCGCTGGCGAAAGCGCTGATGCACTTTTCTCCGGGTTTTCTTCAGGCGGGCAAGTCGTATGCGGCGACGTGGTGTACGCATAAAATCTCCTGGCGTAGCGGCTGCGGTGAGCCGCTCTAAACAGATTCCGGGTCAACATCACCCGATAGTAACGGTTGCTGAGGGCACAACCCAACAGCAAAGGTCTTAAACAGATGCGGCGCGAAAACCTCTCGCGCCGCATTTTTTCACTGACCGCTTAATACCCGAGCCGGGTCAATGCGGCTGGCACGTCTGGCGGGATACCAGCTCGCCAGCAGGCTCAGCAGAATCGCCGTAATCAGTACTGAGAACACATCAATCCAGTGCAATTCCGACGGCAGGAAATCAATGAAGTAAATATCCCCCGCCAGCAGATGATGGCCGGTAATCGACTCCAGTCCGCGCACCAGCGAGGTCAGGTTAAGCGCCACCAGCACGCCCACGACCACGCCGCTGACGCTGCCCAGCAGACCCGCCAGCAAACCGTACCAGATAAAGATGGCGCGGATCAGCCGATCTTTAGCGCCGAGTGTGCGCAGCACTGCAATGTCACTGCTTTTGTCTTTTACCGCCATTACCAGCGTGGAAACGATGTTAAAACAGGCAACGCCAATCACCAGCACCATCGCCAGATACATGATCGCGCGGATCATCTGAATGTCGCGATACATATAGCCGTAAGTGCCAATCCAGCTCTTGATGTAGACGTAAGAGCGGGTCGCCTCACCCGCATCGCGCACCAGTTTGACCGCCTGGAAGGGGTCGGTCATCTTCAGGGCGATGCCCGACACGCTGTCACCCATCTCCAGATAGTGCTGCGCATCGGCCAGCGGCACCAGCGCCAGACTGTGATCGAGCATGCCGCTCAATTGCAGGATACCGCTGACCTGAAGCCGGATACGTTTTGGCTGCAGCAGTTTGTTATCACCATCGTTATTGGGGATCATAATGGTGATCCAGTCGCCCTGCTTCACATTCAGCGATTTCGCGATGCCGCCGCCCAGAATGATTTGCTGCTTACCGGCGGCAAAAGTGGACCAGGCGTTATTGGCGACAAACTGTGGCAGTGCGCTGAGACGCAGCTCTTGTGCGGGATCAACGCCTTTAACCTGCAGCGCTTCCAGCCGGGCACCGCTCTCAATCAGGCCAGTGAAGTTCACGTAGGGCGCTGCCGCTGCAATGCCGGGCACCTTTTCAATCGGGGCAATCATCGACTGCCAGTGCTGAAACGGCTGATTGACCGCCTCGATCTCACCGTGCGGCACCACCGCCAGAATGCGATTGTTCAGCTCACGCTCAAAACCGTTCATGGCGCTCAGACCGATAATCAGCACCGCCACGCCCAGCGCAATCCCGATAGTAGAGATCACCGAAATCAGCGAGACCATGCCGCCACGACGGCGGCCGCGGCTAAAGCGCAGGCCCAGCAACAGGGATAACGACGAGCCCATTACAGCGCTCCTGCCATAGTAAGCTGCTCGCTTAACTGACCGTCACGCATCTCCATCTGTCGCATCATGCGTTTTGCCAGCATCAGATCGTGCGTGACCACCAGAAACGCGGTGCCCTGACGCACGTTCAGTTCGCCCAGCAGTTCAAAAATAGCGTCAGCGTTGCGCGCATCCAGGTTGCCGGTTGGCTCATCCGCCATCACCAGACGAGGACGGTTGACCAGCGCACGGGCAATCGCCACGCGCTGGCGTTCGCCGCCTGACAGTTCAGAAGGCCGGTGCGTGGCGCGATGGTCCAGACCGACTGCCGCCAGCATCTCACGGGCGCGATCCTGCGCTTCCGCTTTCGCAGTTTTGCCAATGAGCAGTGGCATCGCCACGTTCTCCAGCGCACTGAAGTCCGGCAACAGATGGTGGAACTGATAGATAAAGCCCAGCTCGCGGTTACGCAGTTCGGCTTTGGCTGATGAGGACATGGCATTCAGTGACTGACCATCAAACACCACGTCACCCGAGGTCGGCGCATCCAGACCGCCCAGCAGGTGCAGCAGCGTACTTTTACCGGAGCCTGAGCTGCCAACGATAGCCGTCAGTTCACCGGGCTGGAGGCTGAAAGCCACATTGCGCAGCACATCGGTCTGCACGCTGCCTTCCTGATAGCGTTTGCACAGGTCGCGGCACTGCAACAAAGGAGTGTTACTCATAACGTAAAGCCTCAGCAGGTTGAACGGCGGCAGCGCGCCACGAAGGATAGAGCGTAGACAACAGCGCCACAATCATCGCGCTGAGGGCGATAGTGACCACCTGCCACACATTAATATCAACCGGCAACGCGGCCCCATCAAGGAACAGGCCAATTACCGGCATTAAGTTGTTGAGCTGGCTGGCGAGCAGGACGCCGAGCAGCGTGCCGAGCAGCGTGCCGATAATCCCGGCGCTGGCACCCTGAACCATAAACACCGCCACGATTTGCCGGCGTGTCAGGCCCTGGGTCTGGAGGATCGCCACTTCGCCCTGCTTCTCCATGATCAGCAGGCCTAATGACGTGATGATGTTAAAGGCTGCGACGGCGATGATCAGGCTCAGCAGCAGGCCCATCATGTTTTTCTCCATGCGCACTGCCTGGAAAAGATCGCCTTTGCGCTCACGCCAGTCTTTCCAGATAAGGCCCGCAGGCAATGTCTGCTGACTCAGACTGTCGACTGATAGCGGTTTATCCAGCCACAGTCGCCAGCCAGTAATATTCCCGGCCGGATAACGCATGACGCGCGACGCATCCTGCAGATTGACCAGAATCTGATACCCGTCGACTTCGCTATTGGCAGCATAGGTGCCCGCTACCGTAAACAGACGCTGACTCGGCACCCGCCCCATTGGCGTGAACTGGCTGACAGACGGCACCATCAAACGCAGCTGATCGCCACGTTTTACGCCAAGTTGTGATGCCAGCTGTTCGCCGAGAATGACATTGTACTGTCCGGGCTGCAGCACGCTCTGCTGGGTATTCACCAGGAACGGCGTCAGCGGATCTTTTTCATCCGGATTAATGCCCAGCATTACGCCAACGGAGACGCTGCGCGGGCTTTGCAGCACCACATTGGCGGTGGTCAGCGGCGCGATGCGGTTAACGCCCTGCAGATTCAGCGAGGCGGCGGGTTGCTGTTGGGGATTGAGACTGCCTTTGTCGCTGGTAATCAGCGCCTGCGGCATCAGCCCAAGAATATTGCCTTCGAGTTCACGCTCAAAACCGTTCATCACCGATAACACGGTGACCATCGCCAGCACGCCAAGCGTAATGCCAATCGTTGAGAGCCAGGAGACAAAGCGACCGAAGCGATCCGATGCTCGTCCGCGCATGTAACGCAGACCGATAAATAGCGCGACAGGTTGATACATGGAATCCAGTAAGCCGTTGCCTGAAAATAGGTAGTGGGATGATAAAGGAGCGGCTGGCTTTATGAAACCTCTAACCCTCTGAGTCGGCAGCAAAGTTGCATCCGGATGCGTCATCTCTTGCCCCAAAGCCGCGGAATAGCCGATAAAGCCGCCGCTTATTGGCTGATTATTCAGCGCAGGTGGGGTGTAGACTATAATCAGTACAGGATAAGGGGTGAATTTATCGCACAGCGGTAGAGGTAGCGACCATGTTGAAATTTCCCAAAGGCAGTATCGTCAAACATAAATCCGGGGAGATCAGAGGCGAAATTATCAATGTCTTTGAGCAGGGAAACGCACCCGCCGGCTACTACGTAAAGTGGGACGACGGCAACCTCAGCTACCATCCTGAGCAGGAACTATCCTGGGCAAATATCGACCGCCCACGCATGCATTACACACAGCAATCCATAAAATAAAATGCCCGCTTAACCCCGTCGCTGCATAGCGACGGCGGTTTTTTATGTTGCCTCGCCAGACTCCGTCTATTCTCTCTCTATCCGCTGCATTACCGCTGACGCCAGGTAATGGCTGACCAATCCCTGGATTCAGCGCGGCGCGGCAGGAAAATTGTGCCGCAAAGGTGATCCCCCTGACATAATATGGAATGATTACGTCCTGGAAAAATGGAGCAACCCCGAGATCCCATGCCCGAACAGACTCGTTATACCCTGCCCGTTAAATCCGGCGATCACCGTCAGCTTGGCCAGATTATAGGCGCAGCGCACGCGGTGGAGTGTGCCAGCATTACCGAACACCATGCGGGTCCGGTATTGATGATTACCCCCGATACCCAAACCGCCCTGCGTCTGCTGGATGAGATCCGTCAGTTTACCGATCTGCCGGTGACGCACCTCGCTGACTGGGAGACACTCCCCTACGACAGCTTCTCGCCGCATCAGGATATTATCTCCGCGCGCCTGTCGACACTCTACCAGCTGCCGGTGATGCAGCGCGGTATGCTGATCATGCCGGTCAACACCCTGATGCAGCGCGTCTGCCCGCACAGTTTCCTGCACGGCCATGCGCTGGTGATGAAGCAGGGACAAAAACTGTCACGCGACCGGCTACGCGACCAGCTTGAGCAGGCCGGTTATCGCCATGTCGATCAGGTGATGGAGCACGGTGAATACGCCACGCGCGGCGCCCTGCTCGACCTGTTCCCGATGGGCAGCGATCAGCCTTATCGCATCGACTTTTTCGATGATGAGATTGATAGCCTGCGCCTGTTCGACGTCGACAGTCAGCGTACGCTGGAAGCCGTCCCGGAAATTAACCTGTTGCCGGCCCATGAGTTTCCCAGCGACAAAGCGGCTATTGAGCTGTTTCGCAGCCGCTGGCGCGAAATTTTTGATGTGCGCCGCGAGTCGGAGCATGTCTATCAGCAGGTAAGTAAAGGCACGCTGCCTGCGGGCATTGAATACTGGCAGCCGCTCTTTTTTGAACAGCCATTACCGAGTCTGTTCAGCTATCTGCCAGATAACACCCTGATTGTGAACTGTGGCGATCTGGAAGGCAGCGCCCGCCGCTTCTGGCAGGATGCTGAGGTGCGTTATGAGAATCGCCGCGTTGATCCGATGCGTCCGCTGCTGGAGCCGGTTACCCTGTGGCTGCGTCCCGATGCCCTGATGGGTGAGCTTAAAGCCTGGCCGCGCATTCAGATGACCAATGAAGTGCTGCCCGACAAAGCGGCGAATACTAACCTCGGTTACACCCCGCTGCCCGACCTTGCCGTTCAGGCGCAGGCGAAAGCGCCGCTCGACCATCTGCGTCAGTTTATTGAAACCTTCAGCGGTGCTGTCGTCTTCTCGGTTGAAAGCGAAGGCCGCCGCGAGACCCTGCAGGAACTGCTGGCCCGGATTAAACTGCGCCCTCAGCCGGTACATCGTTTCGATGAAACTGTCGACGATCGTTTCAGTCTGATGATTGGCGCCAGCGAGCGCGGTTTCATTGATACCCAGGGTAACCGGGCACTGATTTGCGAAAGCGATCTGCTGGGCGAACGCGTCAGCCGTCGCCGTCAGGATACCCGTCGCACTATCAATCCGGACATTCTGATCCGTAACCTGGCGGAGCTGAGCCCCGGCCAGCCGGTGGTGCATCTGGAGCACGGTGTGGGGCGCTATATCGGCCTGACGACGCTGGAAGCGGGTGGTATTCAGGCGGAATACCTGATGCTCTCCTACGCCAATGACGCCAAACTCTATGTGCCGGTTTCGTCCCTGCACCTGATCAGTCGCTACGCGGGTGGCGCGGACGATAACGCCCCACTGCATAAACTGGGCAGCGATGCCTGGTCACGCGCCCGGCAGAAAGCGGCTGAGAAAGTGCGTGATGTGGCGGCGGAACTGCTGGATATCTATGCCCAGCGCGCCGCCAAATCCGGCTTTGCCTTTAAGCATAATCGTGAACAGTATCAGCTGTTCTGCGAAAGCTTCCCCTTTGAAACCACACCGGACCAGGCGCAGGCAATCAATGCGGTGCTGAGTGATATGTGCCAGCCGCTGGCCATGGACCGCCTGGTGTGCGGCGACGTCGGCTTCGGTAAAACCGAAGTGGCAATGCGCGCGGCGTTTCTGGCGATTGAGAACCATAAACAGGTGGCCGTGCTGGTGCCGACCACCCTGCTGGCACAGCAGCACTACGATAACTTCCGCGATCGCTTCGCCAACTGGCCGGTCCGCATTGAGATGCTCTCCCGTTTCCGTACCGCCAAAGAGCAGGCACAGGTGCTGGAACAGGCCAGTGACGGCAAGATCGACATTTTAATCGGCACCCATAAGCTGCTGATGAGCGATCTCAAATGGCACGATCTCGGCCTGCTGATTGTTGATGAAGAGCACCGCTTCGGGGTGCGTCACAAAGAGCGCATCAAGGCGATGCGTGCCGATGTGGACATTCTGACCCTGACCGCCACGCCGATCCCGCGTACGCTGAATATGGCCATGAGCGGCATGCGCGATCTCTCGATTATCGCCACACCGCCTGCCCGCCGTTTAGCGGTAAAAACCTTTGTGCGTGAATTTGACGATCTGGTGATCCGTGAAGCGATCCTGCGTGAAGTTCTGCGTGGCGGACAGGTCTACTATCTTTACAACGACGTTGAAAATATTGAGAAAGCGGCGCAGCGTCTCAGCGAACTGGTGCCGGAAGCGCGTGTGGCGATTGGTCATGGCCAGATGCGTGAGCGCGATCTGGAACGGGTGATGAACGATTTCCATCATCAGCGTTTTAACGTGCTGGTCTGTACCACCATTATCGAAACCGGTATCGACATTCCGACTGCCAATACCATCATCATTGAGCGGGCCGATCACTTTGGTCTGGCACAGCTGCATCAGCTGCGTGGTCGCGTTGGCCGTTCGCATCATCAGGCTTATGCCTGGCTGTTAACGCCGCATCCAAAATCGATGACCGCCGATGCACATAAGCGACTGGAAGCGATCGCCTCTCTGGAAGATCTGGGAGCCGGTTTTGCGCTGGCTACGCACGACCTGGAGATTCGCGGTGCCGGCGAGCTACTGGGTGATGAGCAGAGCGGACAGATGGAGACGCTGGGCTTCACACTCTATATGGAACTGCTGGAGAATGCGGTCGACGCGCTAAAAGCGGGTCGCGAGCCGTCACTGGAAGATCTCACCAGTAATCAGACAGAGGTAGAGCTGCGGATGCCCGCCCTGCTGCCAGAGACGTTTATCCCGGATGTCAGCACCCGTCTTTCGCTCTATAAGCGCATCGCCAGCGCAGAGGTTGAAGAGGAATTACAGGAGCTGAAAGTGGAGATGATCGACCGATTTGGCCTGCTGCCCGATCCAGCCCGAAATCTGCTGGACGTGGCGATTATCCGTCTGAAGGCCCGTGCTGTCGGTCTGCGTAAGATCGAAGCCAGCGACAAAGGCGGTTATTTCGATTTTGCGCCGAAGAACAATGTGGATCCAGCATGGCTGATCGGCCTGTTGCAGAAAGAGCCACAGCAGTGGAAGCTGGATGGCCCGACACGCCTGCGGTTTACCCGCGAGCTGTCGGAAAGGAAAATACGGATGGAGTGGGTGCAGGGCTTTGTTTCACAACTGGCTGAGCATCAGGCGTAACACCTCTGCCCGCGCACTACTGAGCTAATCGGTAAAGCGCGGGAAATGGCGATAAAAAAAGGCGCATCATACGATGCGCCTTTTTCATTATTTCACTATTACGTCGTGCTGTGTGGCCGCGAGTGCAGCAAAGCTTTGCCCAATTACGCCTGATCGCCGTTGAGAACCAGCTGACCATTGCGATCCAGAGGAATACGCGTGCCGGGGTCATTTTCCATGCGGATTTTACCCTGCTGATCGCCTATTTTATAGGTCACGTCATATCCCAGTTTTTTCTCTTGTTTATCATAAACTGTTTTGCAGCGCTGTTCGGTTGTGGTGTAGGTATCCCGATCCTGCAGTCCACCCTGGACCTGATTACCGGCATAACCGCCCGCTACCGCACCCGCTACTGTCGCTACATCCCTGCCGCGACCGCCACCAAACTGGTGACCCAGCACCCCACCTGCCACTGCACCTAATACAGAGCCAGCAAGACGGTTTTCATCCTGTACGGCCCGACGGTGGGTCAGTGTGACGTTCCGGCACTCCTGACGTGGCTGTTTGATGCTCTCTTTGATTGGTGTTGCAGAGAGTACCTGAGCGTATTGAGGACCGCGATCAAACACATTCATGCCTGCTACGGCTGCAACACCCAGCGCTGCTGCTACACCAATACCGATACCCGCTAACATTGATTTATTCACAGGAAGTTCCTCCTGAAAAGTGTTACCGCGCAATCCTGCTGTTAAAGCATCCTCGTTAACTGAGGTATAACCGGCGTGCGCGACGCGCCGTGTTTGTTGAGATGAAGTTTTACAGATGGACCGAAAATGCAACATCAGATAAATGGAGGAAATTGGTCACTTTGCTATCAGGGCCAGTTTTTAGGAGAGTTCTGATGAGATGTAAGCCAGAAGTAATCGACACCAGAATTTACTTTAATCACTTCAAATTCAATACATTAAGAGATGACCAATATTGGCGCTACGCCCTGATCATATTGACACATGAACCCTGTCAGATTCGATACAGTGAGCCGATTCGCAGGAACAATAAGCGGCTGTAAACCAGTCAGACTGGTGATATCCCATTCACGCTGACGCCTCAGGGTTCGCGCGGCATAGCTGACTGAACGGGGCTCCAGCGCGACGAATAAACCGTTGCACGGCTGTCCGCCAGCCGCGACTCCCCACCAGTCTGGCGCAAAAAAAAAGCCCCCTCAATATCGAGGAGGCTTAGCCTTGACCAGACTGATTACGCTTGCTTAGTGCAGCTTAAGCCGGGGACGGATCACCCGGTTAATGCTGCCCACCAGCATCATCAGGCCAGTTTTAAAGTAGCCGTGCAGCGCGACCTGGTGCATACGGTAGAGTGAGATGTAGACAAAGCGTGCAATACGCCCTTCCACCATCATCGAGCCACGCATCAGGTTACCCATCAGGCTGCCGACCGTACTGAAGCGGGAAAGCGACACCAGCGAGCCATGGTCTTTATAGACATAGGCTTTCAGCGGTTTACCGTGACGCTGCGCCAGGATGTTTTCCATCGCGCGTGAGGCCATCTGGTGCGCCGACTGGGCACGTGGCGGAACAAAACCGCCGCCCGGCAGGGCGCAGGAGGCACAGTCGCCAATGGCGTAAATGTCATCGTCCAGCGTGGTCTGCAAGGTCTCTTTCACCACCAGCTGGTTGATACGGTTGGTTTCCAGTCCGCCAATCTCTTTCAGGAAGTCAGGCGCTTTGATCCCTGCTGCCCAGACCATCAGGTCGGCTTCGATAAACTCGCCGCCTTTGGTATTCAGGCCATTACGCTCAGCGCTGGTGACCATGGTCTGCGTCAGAACGCGCACGCCCAGTTTGGTCAGCTCCTGGTGCGCAGCAGCAGAGATGCGCGGTGGGAGTGCAGGCAGAATACGTTCGCCCGCCTCCACCAGCGTCACGTTCAGCGCTTCGCGTCCGAGGCCTTTGAAGCCGTAGCTGTGCAGCTGTTTCACCGCGTTGTGCAGCTCCGCTGACAGCTCAACGCCTGTTGCGCCGCCGCCCACGATAGCGATGTTCACTTTCTCGACCTTGCCTTCGCTGGCAGAGAATTTCAGGAACAGGTTGAGCATTTCGTTGTGGAAACGACGCGCCTGATGTGGATTATCCAGGAAGATGCAGTGATCTTTGACACCCGGCGTTCCGAAATCATTGGAGGTGCTGCCCAGCGCCATGACCAGCTGGTCGTAGGCCACTTCACGCTGTGGCACCAGCACTTCGCCCTGTGCGTTCAGCACTTCGGCCAGGCGGATCACTTTGCGGCTGCGATCGATATCGGTGAGCGAACCCAACTGGAACTCAAAACCGTGGTTGCGGGCATGGGCCAGATAGCTCAGTGCGTCAATGCCTTCATCCATCGAACCCGTGGCCACTTCGTGCAGCAGCGGCTTCCACAAATGGCTATGGTTACGATCAACCAGGATAATTTCGGCTTTCTTTTTACGACCCAGTTTATGGCCCAATTGCGTCGCCATTTCCAGGCCGCCCGCTCCCCCGCCGACAATAACAATTCTCTTAACAGACGTAGTCAACAAAGACCCCCTCAAATTGTGAACCAAAAGTTAACCAAAGGTTAAATTAAACCTTAAGAAACATAGGGTTGGCGAAGTTAAAATCGCAATCTGCGGCCAGAATAGCATGGCGGGAAGAGGAGAACATAAGAATATTGATATACATCAAAGCGGAGAAATAAAACTCAGATAATTACGTAACGAAAACAGGCACCTTGCGGTGCCTGACATGTTTAACCTGATGTTTTAAAAGATTTTATCCGCTGAAGGTGTGGGGATATGTTTTTGAATTTGTGCCCTTCTGTCTCATCCCAGACGATGTCATAAAACGGATGCAGCTGGTCGGCGATGCGCTGGCTGTCCAGCGCCTCATCATGACGGGAGAGGAAGGTCAGACAGCGGTCACGATTGCGCTCGCGAAAATCGCTGACGCATTTGGTGGCGATATCCTGATACTCCTCGGGACGGTCGATCTTCCCTTCCATATTCTCCTGCGGAAAGAGGTTGGGATTGAAGATCGCCTGGCGGATGCCGCACAAAAACCCGATGCGCTCTGACCAGAAGCCGCCCAGCCCGACACCGCAAATCAGAGGGCGGTCATCGTCGGACAGCGTCAGCATCTTATCGGTCTCTTTCAGCAGAAACTGCATATCATGTTTAGGATGGCGGGTGCTGTAACTGATCAACCTGACGTCAGGATCGATAAATTGCAGTTGCAGCACCTTTTCGTGATTGCCCGGACTGTTGGAATCAAAACCGTGCAGATAAATGATCATGATAATCCTCAGGGTTGAGATAGCGCCGGGCAGTCACTGCTTACCACGACGCCTTGTGAGCCAGCCAGCGTTCCTGAAGCGCACTCAGTTGCTGGGCATTGGTTTTCCAGCGATGCGTAGCCTGCAGCTCACCGCGGGTAAACCTGCCCTGATGATACAGCTGCGTCACGCGCTCTGACCCGACCGGGATCAGGTTATCCAGCACACTGATGACTCCCTGGCGCTGATTGCAGACCAGAATCATGTCACAACCGGCAGAAAGGGACTGCTGCGCCCGCTCAGAATAGCTTCCCATCACGGCGGCGCCCTCCATCGACAGATCGTCGGAGAAAATCACACCATTAAAGCCCAGTTGCTCGCGCAACACGGTTTTCAGCCAGTATGGCGAGCCGCTGGCGGGCAGCGGATCAACGTCGGTGTAGATGACGTGAGCAGGCATGATGGCATCCAGCGCCTGCTCGGTGATCAGCTTGCTGAAGATCGCCATGTCATGCTCACGCAGCGTTTTTTCGTCGCGCGGATCCCGTGGCGTCTCTTTATGCGAATCGGCGCTGACCGCACCATGCCCCGGGAAATGTTTACCTGTGGTCTTCATGCCTGCCTCGTGCATCCCCGCAATAAAGCGGCGGGCAACAGCAAGAGCAATGGCCGGATTGGCGTGGAAAGAGCGGTCGCCGATGGCAGCGCTGATATGACCAATGTCGAGCACCGGCGCAAAGCTGATATCGATATCCATCGCGATCATTTCGGCCGCCATCTGCCAGCCCGCCTGCTGCGCCATCTCACCTGCGGTGTCTGCATCGTGAAGCGCGGCGAAGGATTGCATCGCGGGCAGTTGAGTAAAGCCGTCACGGAAACGCTGAACGCGACCGCCCTCCTGGTCCACCGCAACCACCAGCCGGGAGTGAGAGGCCGCGCGGATCTGCCGCACCAGCTCTGCCAGCTGAGCCGGGTCGTGATAATTTCGGGCAAATAAAATTAAGCCGCCGACCAGCGGATGCTTCAGGATGTCGCGCTCTTCGCCATCCAGTTCATAGCCCTCAACGTCAAGCATCAGCGGGCCGGGTAAATGTGTTCTCATAACCTGAATCCTGTGGCGTTATGCAGCTGCATAACGCGATTAAATCTGTTCCCAGCTCTGTCGGGCCAGCTGGTGTAATGTTTCGTTTTCACTCTGACTGGCACGCAGCTGATACCAGCTGGCCATCAGCAAGCGCAGCCAGGGTTGCCAGCGTCTGACCTGCTGCACCAGCGCGGGAAGCGGCAGCTGCATCGCCGCTGCATACTCTGCCAGCCATTCGGCATCGTGCTGCGGATCGCTGGCACAGACGGCCGCCAGTTCCAGCGCCACGTCGCCATCGGCGGCATATTCCCAGTCAATCAGACGCAGGCCTTCGGGACCTTGTATGACATTACCGGCATGCAGATCCATGTGCAGCGGTGCCAGCCTCAGCGGCCGGGGCTCACCCTGCTGCGTCAGGCGCCTGAGCGCTCGCAGCCAGCGATGATGCCGCTGAGGTGTAAGCTGCCAGTAATCCCACAGTAGCGATAACATCGACAGTTGATAGCCGGTCAGCGGCTGCTGGTGCAGTTGCTTCAGAAGGGCCACGATCTGCGGACGTTGCTCGCCGAAGCGTTGTGCATCCAGCGCCTCGCCCGCGCACCAGGTCAGGATAATTCCCTGACGATGTGACGCTACGGGCTGCGGCGCCAGCCCCGTGGTTCTCAACTTTCGTAACAGTCGGAATTCTCGCTGCCGGTCCACAAAGGGAATAGCCGGTTGCGGTGTCGCCCGAACGATAAAGGTGCCGGACGGGCTGACAATCTTCTGGCTGTGTCCGGTCAGACCGGCCAGCGGCATAATCAATGCTTTGTCTGGTTCGCCCGTGACCTGTTCAATGATCCGCTGGAATGCCGGATTAATTCTGAGCAATGCCGTTGCCGGACCAGATGATCTCGCCGGTCTGAACCAGCATCAGCTGCATCTGCAGGGTCGGTGTTTTAACATCGCCACGCGCGTTACTGTAGAGCACATACTGTGCGTTGAGGTTACGCGCCAGGCCAATGGCTTTACTGCGCGAGTTCAGGCTGTCATCCGGCGATAATCCCAGCGTCTGCTTGGCCTGTGCCAGTTGATCTGCAGAGACGAGGGTGAATTTACCGTTATTATTCAGCGCATTCTGGATTGCTGCCGTGGCTTTGTCGCTTTGCAGCGAGCCATTGGTGCTGTTTTTGATCCGATCGACCAGCAGCACGCTGCCAGGCTCGGCGCTGGCGGCCTGTAACATCTGCGCCACCAGCGGCTGAACGGTGGCATCCCAGTTGATAGTCACCAGTTTTGGCGGCTGCGGCACAGGCTGCGGTTGCGGTACCGGTTCAGGTTGCGGAACGGGCTGGGTTGGCTCAGCGGGCTGGGTCGGTTCAACCGGTGCAGGCTGCTGCTGCTGTTTCACAACACAGCCGGTCAGAATGAGCGCCATCAGAAGCGTTCCGGTACGATTAAAACTGCGTATCACGATGAAAATCCTTAAAGATAGAGATAAAGACGAACCTTACTGGCAGTCAGGTTACCCATTTGCGAGGCGGCGACTATGCTGCCCTGCGCCGGAACGGTGACGGTCTGCGCCGGTTCCTGCGGGGTGATTTCCAGCCCTTTGTCGTCATACCAGTAATAACGGTAGTGCACAACGACCGGTGTTTCGCGCTGATTATAGAGCACGCTGGTGGCACGTTTGAGTCCATCGTTCTCATCCAGCGTCGGCTCATCGGTAATAATCCCTGCCGACAGCACAGAGGACTCCATCACCAGTGACTGTGACGTATTGATCATCGGTTTATCACTGCTGCAAGCCGTCAGGCAGAGCAGGATCGGCAGGCCAGTCAGCCAGGATCGCATAGCACGTTTCCGTTATCAGTTAGAGAGCATCGGACCCAGCGGTTCGCCGCCCAGCAGATGCATATGAATGTGATAAACCTCCTGACCACCATGTTGATTGCAGTTCACAATCAGACGATAACCATTTTGGTCGATACCTTCCTGGCGGGCGATTTTCGCCGCGGTGGTAAACATGCGTCCCAGCGCGTGCTCGTGCGCGGCTTCCACCTCGTTGACCGTGGGGATCAGCACATTCGGCACGATTAAAATATGCGTCGGTGCTTTAGGCGAAATATCACGGAAGGCCGTGACCAGCTCGTCCTGGTAAACCACATCAGCGGGGATTTCGCGGCGGATAATTTTACTAAAAATAGTTTCTTCAGCCATGGTGCAATTCCTTTAGCCTGAGTCGTAATCAATCAGTATGCGGGAGAAATTTGTTTTCTTTCAACCTCAGTACCACTTTTCTTGCATTGTTCGCGTGCCTTTGCAGCACCCCCTCACTCCCCTGCCTGAAACCCCAGTATGAATACCCATAAAGCAGCCGCCATCACATAAAAATGAAACGCTGTTTTATAAATTAGAATTATGCCCCCCTTTTCTTTGCCTGATTGCCACTTCAACGCTTTTGGTTGCCAGATTGCGAAGGTTTAACCGCCGCGTCAGCTCTACTTTGCTAATCAGTCCGGGGGAGATGTCTGGCGTCACCCGGTCAAATTGCCCCATAACATTAAGGAGCCTCACACATGCGCTCACGTAAAATTGGTCCTGGCCACTATCTGGCCTATGGATCTGGCGATTTTCTCGGAGCAGGCACAACGGCGCTGACTGCCGCCTGGTTACTCTATTTTTACACGACCTTTTGTGGATTAACCCCCATTCAGGCCACGCTGATTTTCGCCGCCGCTCGCGTGCTGGACGCCGTGGTCAGCCCGCTGATGGGCTTCCTTACCGACAACTTCGGTTCAACCTGGCTGGGCAAACGTTTTGGCCGCCGGAAATTCTTTATCCTGCTCGGCATACCCTGTGTCTTCAGTTATAGCCTGATGTGGGTTAGCGACATGAGTTTCTGGTGGTATCTCTGCACTTACCTGCTGTTTGATATCGTCTACACCATGATTCTGGTGCCTTATGAAACGCTGGTGCCGGAAATGACCGACGACTTTAAACAGAAGACCCGCTTTTCCGGGGCGCGAATTGGTCTGGCACAATTATCAGCGATACTGGCCGCATTCTTACCCGGTATTTTGCTGAGCATGCTGGGCAAAGAAAATCCCCTCTCCTTTTTCTATGCCAGCCTGGTGTTCTCAGTAATTTGCGCGCTGGTACTGACGCTGGTGTGGTGCTTTACCTGGGAACGTCACCCCGATGACTTTTCTGCCGAATCACGCCGTGCGGAGCAGGAAAAGCAGCAGCTGACGCTGATGCAGAGTCTTAAACGGCTCTATGTCGAACTGGCCTCAACCTTACGTATCCGTATCTTCCGGCAACACCTTGGCATGTATCTCGGCGGCTATATTGCTCAGGATGTGTTTAACGCCGTCTTTACATGGTACGTGGTGTTTGTGCTGATGCAGAGTGCACAGGTTGCCTCCAGCCTGATGGGCACAATGGCAGTCTTGCAGTTTATTGCTGTGATGGTGATGATCCCGCTCTGTATCCGTATGGGACCGGCCCCTGCCTATCGTCTGGTCGCCATACTCTTTGGCCTCGCCGCGCTCTCCTATGCCGGTCTTTGGTATACCGGAATGAACGACAACATGTCTCTGCTGCTGGTGATCTCTGCCGTCGCAGGCCTGGGGCGTGGCGGCATCAACTATGTGCCGTGGAACACCTACACCTATATCGCCGATGTGGATGAGGTGATCACCGGTCAGCGCCGTGAAGGGATATTTGCCGGCATCATGACCCTGACGCGTAAAGCGTCCCAGGCGGGTGCCGTCATGCTGGTGGGCATCGTGCTGCAGCTCTCCGGCTTTGTATCTGGCCAGGCCACGCAGGCGCCGGGCGTCAGCCACACTATTCTGGCGATTCTCAGCATCGGCACGGTGGCCGTGCTGACCTGCGGCTTTATTGTCTCACTGCGTTTTAAACTGAATTTGCAGACGCACACCGTGCTGCGCCAGGAGACGCTGAAGATGCGCGAGGCAGGCCGTATCGTGCCGGAAAGTCTCACCCCGGAAGCACGGAGCATTGTCGAAACGCTGGCAGGCATGCCTTACGAGAATCTGTGGGGTAATAACAACATTGGCTTCCTTAATCGCAACAAGCCCGCGCCGCAAAAACTTACCGCACATCCCGTATTAACCCCTTCTTTAAACACCACCTTAAAACGACAGGAATAGACCATGACTGTATTTCCCGTTAAACACAGCAACTTATTGTGCCAGCCTGAGTATCTGCTGCCACGCAGCGAACTGGTTCAGCTGATTCAGAAACTGACTCAGAATCTGGTCAATATCACGGATGAAACAGGCGAATTTTTATTACGGCTGGACGATGGCCGGGTGATTGATACTAAAGGCTGGGCGGGTTGGGAATGGACACACGGCATCGGCCTGTACGGCATGCTGCACTACTATCAGCAGACCGGTGACGCGCAGACGCTGGCCATCATTGACAGATGGTTTACGCAGCGTCTGGCGGAAGGCACGCCGACCAAAAACGTGAATACCGTGTGCCCCTTTCTGACGCTGGCTTATCGTTATGAAGAGACCAGAAACCTGGCCTGGGTGCCGGTGCTGGAGCGCTGGGCAGAATGGGTCATGTATGAAATGCCGCGTACTGAACAGGGCGGCTTGCAGCATATTGTCTATAACAATGAGAACACCCAGCAGCTCTGGGACGATACGCTGATGATGAGCGTAATGGCGCTGGCTAAAATTGGTCAGTTGCTGAAGCGCGATGAGTGGGTTGAAGAAGCGAGCTATCAGTTTCTGCTGCATACCCAGTATCTGATGGATCGCGAAACCGGCTTATGGTTTCACGGCTGGAACTTTGATGGCCGCCATAACTTCGCCAATGCGCGCTGGGCGCGCGGCAACAGCTGGGTGACGATTGTCATTCCCGACTTCCTGGAGATGATGAACTGGCCTGAACATCACGCGACCCGTCGCTTTCTGCAGCAGGTGCTGGAGAGCCAGGTCAACGCGTTGAAGGCCTGTCAGCACAGCAGCGGATTGTGGCACACCCTGCTCGATGATCCGCACAGCTATCCGGAAGCGTCTGCCACCGCCGGGTTTGCCTATGGCATCCTGAAAGCGGTGCGCAAGCGTTATCTGCCCGCTGCGTATCGAGAGGTGGCAGAAAAAGCGCTGCACGGAGTAATTGCCAATATTGATGAAGATGGCGAGCTGAAGCAGGTCTCTTTTGGTACTGCAATGGGCAGTGACCTGGACTACTACCGCACGGTTCCCCTGACCTCCATGCCGTACGGTCAGGCGATGGCCCTGCTCTGTCTGACTGAGTATCTGCGTGTTTACCTCTGAGTCCTGGCCAAAAAAAAGCCCCGCTTAGCGGGGCTTTTTCATCTCTTAATGATTACATGCTGCGGATGTAATCATCCATATCGGTTTTCAGGTTATCGGATTTGGTTCCGAAAATTGCCTGTACACCGGAACCCGCAACCACCACGCCACGAGCGCCGAGGTTTTTCAGCTCAGACTGATCCACTTTCGCTACATCAGCAACGCTGACACGTAAACGGGTGATACAGGCATCCAGGTTGGTGATGTTCTCTTTACCACCAAACGCAGCTACCAGTTTGCCCGCCATCTCCGTTCCGGTCGCGGTAGACTGCTCGCTGCTGCTGCTCTCTTCACGGCCAGGCGTTTTCAGATCCAGTTTCGCAATCAGGACGCGGAATACGGTGTAGTAAACCAGGCCGTAGATGATGCCGATAATCGGGAACAACCAGATTTTGCTGCTGTTGCCGCTCAGCACGATGAAGTCGATCAGACCGTGTGAGAAGCTGGTGCCATCACGCATTCCGAGCAGGATACAGATTGGGAAGGCCAGACCTGCCAGCAGCGCATGGATCACATACAGAATCGGCGCCACGAACATGAATGAGAATTCAATCGGTTCGGTGATACCGGTCAGGAATGAGGTCAGCGCAGCAGAGATCATGATGCCGCCAACTTTGGCACGGTTTTCAGGTTTCGCTGAATGCCAGATAGCAATCGCGGCTGCTGGCAGACCGTACATTTTGAACAGGAAGCCACCTGAGAGTTTACCTGCGGTCGGGTCACCTGCCATGTAACGTGGGATGTCGCCGTGGAATACCTGACCTGCCGCATTGGTATATTCACCAATCTGCATCTGGAAAGGTACGTTCCAGATGTGATGCAGACCAAATGGCACCAGCGCGCGCTCAACAACGCCGTAGATACCAAAGGCAACAACCGGGTTCTGATAGGCCGCCCACTGTGAGAACTCCTGAATCGCAGCACCGACGGGTGGCCAGATAAAGGAGAGCAGCACACCCAGCACAATCGCCGCCAGGCCAGAGATAATCGGCACAAAGCGTTTACCGGCAAAGAAGCCCAGATATTCTGGCAGCTTGATGCGGTAGAAGCGGTTGAACATGTAAGCGGCGATGGAACCGGCGATGATACCGCCCAGCACCCCGGTATCGGCGAGGTGTTTCGCCTCGATCTCTGCCGCTGGCAGATGCAGCACCAGCGGTGCAACGACCGCCATGGTTTTCACCATGATGCCATACGCGACAACGGCGGCCAGTGCCGAAACGCCGTCGTTGTTAGTAAAGCCCAGCGCCACGCCGATAGCAAAAATCAGTGGCATGTTGGCGAACACCGATCCACCCGCTTCTGCCATTACATGGGAAACCACTGCTGGTAACCAGCTGAAATTGGCTGAACCGACCCCTAACAAAATACCGGCAATCGGCAGAACCGATACCGGCAGCATCAGCGATTTACCGACCTTTTGAAGGTTGGCAAAAGCATTTTTGAACATAGCGTGAAGCTCCTGAGTATGAGTGCATATTTGCGCAGAGCGCGTGGCAAAGAGGGAGGGTTCTTTGCCGGGCTGGCGGTGACCGCCTTTTGATTTATTACGAAGGGTAAAATAAATCCCGAATTGTTACTTTGACGGCTATCACGTTTCAACAAACAGAGCCGCGCACTTTACGAAATTTCTGACTGATCCGCACGAGTAATCGACGATAAAAAGCTGACCCTGGCTGAATAGACAGGGTCATATAAGCAGGTTGCAGATTAATTACAGAGAGTGAAATAAAAGACGGTTAGCCGCCCAGCTTACTCATGGGGATATGAAACAGCGTTGAAAAGTTTTGAGTGGTGGCAGCGGCCAGCGTTTCCATATCCACGCCTTTTAATACGGCCAGATATTCGGCAACATCGCGCGTATAAGCGGGCTGATTCTCTTTACCGCGATACGGCACGGGTGCCAGATAAGGTGAATCCGTTTCCACCAGCATCCTGTCCAGCGGCACATAACGCGCAGCTTCGCGTAACTGTTCAGCATTGCGGAAGGTGACAATACCGGAAAATGAGATGTAAAAGCCCATATCCAGCAGCTTTGCGGCGGTGGGCTGATCCTCGGTGAAGCAATGCAGCACGCCGCCACAACGCTCGACCTGCTCTTCACGCAAAATCGCCAGCGTATCTTCGCGTGCATCCCGGGTATGAACAATAATCGGTTTATTCAGCGCGATGCCGGTACGGATATGTTCCCGGAATGAGCGCTGCTGCTGATCTTTGGTCTCTGGCTGATAGTGATAATCCAGCCCGGTTTCACCCAGTGCCACGACCTGAGGATCGGCAGAGAGCCGGCGAAACTCCTCAACGTCATAGGCCTCTTCCTGATTCAGCGGATGCACGCCGCAGGAGAGGGCAATGTTTTTTCGATCGCCAACCAGACTTTTCAGGGTGTGAAAACCCGGCAGCGTGGTGGCAATAGCCAGCATAAATTTCACGTCACGCGCTGCTGCTTTAGCGATCACATCATCAAGGTCACGGTGGTTCTTTTCATAATCCAGGCCATCAAGATGGCAATGGGAATCAACAATAAACATAATTACTCTCAGGTAGGTTTAGCCGACCAGCGCGGGCTTCTGTAGGTCCGCCCAGCTCAGGAGCTGATCGGTCAGCAATAATTCGCGATTGACTGACGCCACATGCAGTAACTGCTCACGACAGCGCATCCATGCCTGGGTGCTGCTGTTGAGCGCACTGGCGGAAAAGTAACCGGCCAGGAGCTGCACCACATCCTGTCGATCAATATTACTCAGCCATTGTCCCGCATTTTGCTGCCATTTCATGGCATCCAGCAATAACGAGAGCAGCCAGCCGATACGTGCGGCCGCGTCGTCCGCGTTCAGTGCAGGCAGCAGTTGCAGGATGTCCTGCTGTAACGCAGCGGGCAGCGCGTCACAAAGCTTCTGACGGGCTTGCCACGGTCCGGTTTCCAGCAGGCTCAGTGCCGCTCCGGGTGCGCCCGCGCCCAGGCGCAACGCTGCCAGCAGCATCTGTTCATCGTGGGAGGATTGCTTCTTCAGCCAGAGCAGACTTTGTCCTTCGTCCGGCGGTGTCAGATGAAGCGTCATGCAGCGGCTGCGCAGCGTGGCCAAAAGGCGTGAGGGGTCACGGCTGCTGAGGAAGAACCAGCTGTTGGCAGGCGGCTCTTCAAGGGTTTTCAGCAGTGCGTTAGCTGCGGCTTCCGAAAGCTGCGCAGCATCTGGCAGCCAGACCACTTTCGCGCCGCCCTGCTGACCAAAGTGATACATCTTTTCCGTCACCTGACGCACCGCATCAATGCCCAGGGTACTTTTGCCCTTCTCTGCCTCAAGTCGATACCAGTCAGGATGGGTGTTGGCCTGCATCAGCTGACAACCGTGGCACTCTCCGCAACTTTTCAGACCATCCCGCTGCTGGCACATCAGCCAGCGGCTCATTCCCCAGACCAGTGCCTCATCGCCCATGCCCGCCATCGCCTGGATCATCAGCGCATGGTGCGCGCGATTTTCCTGGTGCTGACTGATCACCTGACGGTAAGGCTGATTCAGCCACGGATACCAGTTCATCACGCCTGCTCCGCCAGCCAGCTATCCAGCGTCGCTTTAAGTGACGCGGTCACTTCTTCCAGCGACTGAGTGGCATCAATGGTAAGAATGGTGGGATCGTCTGCTGCCAGCGTCAGATAGCGCGCGCGGGTGCGCTCAAAGAAGCGCAATGACTCCTGCTCAATACGATCCAGCTCGCCACGTGCACGGGCACGCTGGAGACCAATATCAGGTGTCACATCCAGATAGAGCGTCAGGTCGGGACGGAAATCGCCTAAGACAGCATCACGCAGCGTCTGCATCAGTTCACTGTCGAGTCCCCGACCGCCGCCCTGGTAAGCCTGAGAAGAGAGATCGTGTCGATCGCCAATCACCCAGGCACCGCGAGCCAGCGCAGGTTTGATGACGGTCTCCACCAGCTGAACGCGCGCTGCATAGAGCATCAGCAGCTCTGCTTTATCCGTAACCTGCTCACCCTCAATCCCCTGCTTGACCAGTGTCCGCAGCTGTTCTGCCAGCGGCGTGCCGCCCGGTTCACGGGTAAAGACCAGATCGTTGATGCCCCGGGCGCGCAGCGTGGCAACAATAGCATCACGCGCAGTGGTCTTTCCGGCGCCTTCCAGGCCTTCAATGACGATAAACTTACTGTTCATTTTTTTCCTTCAGTGTCTGCCGGTAAATCTGCACCGCTTTGTTATGGCTGGCAAGGTTGGTGGTGAACGTATGTCCACCCTTCCCGTCTGCAACGAAGTAGAGATAGTTCGTTTTTTCAGGATGCGCTGCTGCCTGCAGCGATGCTTTGCCCGGCATGGCAATCGGGCCAGGCGGCAGCCCGTTAATCGTGTAAGTATTGTACGCGCTGGCGGTTTCAAGATCTTTGCGGGTCAGCGTGCCGTTATAACTGTCACCCATGCCATAGATGACGGTGGGATCGGTCTGCAACCGCATTCCCGTGCGCAGGCGATTAATAAACACCGAGGCGACACGTGCGCGCTCTTCGCTGACACCGGTCTCTTTCTCAATGATGGAGGCCATCGTCACCATATCCTGTGGCGTTTTATAGGGCAGATTGTCCGCCCGTCCCTGCCACACCGCATCAATGGTCTTTTTCATCCGATCATGCGCCCGCTGCAACAGCGCCATATCGGTGGTGTTCGCCGTGTAGAGATAGGTATCCGGGAAGAAGTTGCCTTCCAATTGTTCAGGCTCCACCTTGAGTGCGCTGGCCAGGGTGGCGAACTGATCGTCTTTCAGGGTGTGCCGGATGTAGGGCGCTTTACGCAGTTCACTCAGCCATTCTTTGAGCCGCTGACCTTCGACGAACCGCACCGGGAATTGCGCCTCTTTGCCGCTGGCCAGCAGCTGTAACAGCGAGCGTACGGTCATGGTTGGCTCAAGGCGATAAGTGCCCGCCTTAAAGGTCGCCAGTTCCGGCTCCAGACGCAGCAGCGCACCAAACCAGATACTGTGGGGAATAATTTTCTGCTCTTCCAGCTGCGCTTCAAGCGCAACCCGCCCCGTGCCGGCAGGCAGCGTATAAATCGTTTCCTGTTTCAGCGTCAATGGGGTGGCAGCAAACTGCTTAACCTGCCAGTAACTCAGCACCGCTGCGAGAACGACGATTGCCAGCAGGCTGACGAGAATCTTTTTACTTCGAATCATGATGCATCCATTATTTGTTCACAGCTTGCCAGCAGCTGCTTAAACAGCGAGCGCTCAGTAAACTGCACCGCTTCTATCTGTCGGACCGGCAGAACCGGCATCAGCGCGTTACATATCACCACTTCATCGGCGGCCAGCAGTTGCGCCGGTTCGCTTTTCACTATCTGGCAAGCCTGACCTGCGGCAGCAAGTTGCGCCATAAGACTCCGCCGCATAATGCCATCGACACCCGATGCCGAGAGATCGGGCGTGAAAATCTGCGTGCCCTGACGCCAGAATAAATTGGCCGCACAGCATTCCACCACCCAACCTTCAGTGTCAAGCACCAGCGCCTCGTCGGCGTCTGTCTGGTCAAGATGAGCCCGGATCATCACCTGCTCCACGCGGTTCAGGTGCTTGATACCGGCAAATTGCGGGTTTCGCGCCAGACGAATCGGACTAAGCCGGAGTCGGGCACCACGCTGCTGTATATCGGTGTAGTGTTGTGGCCAGGCGGCCAGAGAGACGATTCGCACAGGTTCGCCACAGCCGCGACGGCTGTAACCCCGCCCGCCGCTGCCCGCGCTGATAATCACTTTCAGCACCGCCTGGGTTTGTTCATAAGCGGCCTGCTTCATCTCGGTCTCAAGCTGATGCCAGTCGACGCCAGCGATCCATAACCGCTCACAGCAATCTTTAAGGCGCTGAATATGGCTTTCCAGCATCACAATTTTACCCTGACGCACGGCGGCGGTAGTAAAACAGCCATCGCCGAACTGCAGTGCGCGGTCGCTGGCGGCCACTGTCGATTGTCTGAACCCGTTAATCCACATCGTTCTCTCCTGAGCGTGACCTCTGATTTCACCGCATTTTGCAGGATAAAAAAAGGCCCGCATCGCGGGCCTTTTTAGCAATCAGCAACGATTACACTTTACGGAAAATCAATGAACCGTTGGTTCCGCCGAATCCGAAAGAGTTACACAGCGTGTATTCCAGACCAGAAACCTGACGCGCGGTGTGAGGTACGAAGTCAAGATCGCAGCCCTCATCCGGATTGTCGAGATTGATAGTCGGAGGAACAGCCTGGTCGCGCAGTGCCAGAATCGAGTAAATCGCTTCAACAGCGCCTGCGGCACCCAGCAAGTGCCCGGTCATTGATTTGGTTGAGCTGACCATCACACTGCTGGCCGCTGCCCCGAAGACCGATTTCACCGCCTGCGCTTCCGCTTTATCACCCGCTGGCGTGGACGTACCGTGCGCGTTGACATAGCCAATCTGCTCTGGCGTCATTTGGGCATCGCGCAGCGCATTGATCATGGCCGCCGCGGCACCTGAACCATCTTCTGGTGGTGAAGTCATGTGGTAGGCATCGCTGCTCATACCAAAACCTACGATTTCAGCGTAGATTTTTGCGCCACGCTTCTTCGCATGCTCGTACTCTTCGAGTACCACAATGCCGGCACCGTCACCCAGCACAAAACCGTCGCGATCTTTATCCCACGGGCGGCTGGCCGCTTGCGGGTTTTCGTTTCGGGTTGAGAGGGCACGTGCTGCACCAAAACCACCCACGCCTAATGGCGTACTGGCTTTCTCTGCGCCACCCGCCAGCATCACGTCAGCATCGTTATAAGCGATGATACGTGCAGCATGACCGATGTTGTGCACACCAGAGGTACAGGCTGTCGCGATAGAGATGCTTGGACCTTTCAGGCCATACATGATGCTGAGATGCCCCGCCACCATGTTAACGATGGTTGAAGGCACAAAGAATGGGCTGATTTTGCGCGGACCGCCGTTGACCAGTGAAGTATGATTCTCTTCAATCAGACCTAAACCACCGATGCCGGAGCCAATTGCCGCGCCAACACGGCCTGCATTTTCGTCGGTGACAACCAGACCACTGTCCTGCATGGCCTGCATACCGGCTACAATGCCGTACTGGATGAAGGCATCCATCTTGCGCTGATCTTTGCGCGAGATGTAGTCATCACAATTAAAACCTCTTACCAGACCTGCAAAACGCGTTGCATAAGCACTGGTATCAAAATGGTCGATCAGGGTAATGCCGCTCTGACCGGCAAGGAGAGCACTCCAGGTAGACTCTACGGTATTGCCGACAGGAGACAACATGCCAAGACCAGTCACAACTACACGACGCTTAGACACGTTCGTCCTCCAGGGAGGGGAAATAGGGAACTATGTGGGACAAACAAAAAAATCAGGCGGTCGAGCGACCGCCTGAAGATATTCATTAGCCTTTATGGCTATTGATATAGTCGATCGCTGCCTGAACGGTAGTGATTTTCTCAGCTTCTTCGTCTGGAATCTCAGTATCAAACTCTTCTTCCAGAGCCATCACCAGCTCAACGGTATCAAGAGAATCGGCACCCAGGTCTTCTACGAAAGATGCAGAGTTGGTGACTTCTTCCTCTTTCACACCCAGCTGCTCACTGATGATTTTCTTAACGCGTTGTTCGATATCGCTCATACTATTTAATTTCCTATCAAAACTCGCTTTCGCGATGGTTTTCGTAGTGTATAAAATGGTGAAAAAGATGCAACAAAATCCCGGCTGGTCGAACCACGATTTTGCGTTATTTTGCGGTTTTAACCGCAAATAAAGCAAATGATTTCGTGATTTATCAGACCATGTACATTCCGCCATTGACGTGCAGCGTTTCACCTGTGATGTAGGCTGCTTCGTCAGAGGCTAAAAATGCGACAGCATTGGCGATTTCCTGTGCATCGCCTAAGCGACCCGCAGGGACTTCCGCCAAAATACCGGAACGTTGATCTTCGTTCAGTGCCCGCGTCATGTCAGTCTCAATAAAGCCTGGAGCCACGACGTTGACGGTAATGCCACGTGACGCGATTTCGCGCGCCAGTGATTTGCTAAAACCAATCAAACCCGCTTTAGCTGCCGCGTAGTTTGCCTGGCCCGCATTACCCATGGTTCCAACAACGGAACCAATGGTGATGATACGGCCCACGCGCTTTTTCATCATGGCACGCAGGACCGCCTTAGAAAGGCGGAATACCGATGTGAGGTTAGTATCTAAGATATCCTCCCACTCATCGTCCTTCATGCGCATGAGGAGATTATCACGCGTAATGCCTGCATTATTGACTAAAATATCCACTTCGCCAAATTCCGCGCGAATATTCTCTAAAACGCTGCTGATGGAGTCAGCATCTGTCACATTCAGTAACAGGCCTTTACCCTTGTCGCCAAGGTAAGCACTGATGGCGTCGGCGCCATTCTGGCTGGTTGCAGTACCCACAACTTTAGCACCACGTGCCGCCAGGGTTTCTGCAATCGCACGACCAATGCCGCGACTCGCGCCGGTAACCAGCGCAACTTTACCTTCAAAGCTCATGATTTTCCTCTTATTCCTTACCGAGTGCAGCTGTCAGGGATGCTGTATCGTTAACGGCAGCCGCTGTCAGACTATCGACAATACGTTTCGTCAGACCGGTCAGGACTTTACCTGGACCCATCTCCAGGAGTTGCGTAACGCCCTGTTCTGCCATCGCTTCCACACTCTCAGTCCAGCGAACCGGGCTGTAAAGCTGACGAACCAGCGCATGCCGGATTGCCGCAGCATCGGTTTCTGCTTTCACATCGACGTTATTAATCACTGGCACCGCAGGCGCAGCAAACGTAATGTTTTCCAGCGCGACCGCCAGTTTATCCGCTGCGGGCTTCATCAGTGCGCAGTGGGAAGGCACGCTGACGGGCAGTGGCAGGGCACGTTTAGCGCCCGCGGCTTTACAGGCAGCACCTGCACGCTCAACGGCTTCTTTGTTACCCGCAATGACCACCTGGCCCGGCGAATTGAAGTTAACCGGTGAAACCACCTGTCCCTGCGCGCTCTCCTCGCAGGCTTTGCGAATAGCTGCGTCATCCAGGCCAATAATCGCCTGCATCGCGCCAGTGCCTTCTGGCACGGCTTCCTGCATCAGTTTGCCGCGCAGCTCAACCAGCTTCACGGCATCAGCAAAGCTGAGCACACCGGCGCAAACCAGCGCAGAGTATTCACCCAGGCTGTGACCGGCCATCAGGACTGGCTGTTGACCGCCCTGCTGCTGCCAGACACGATAGATAGCCACCGAGGCGGCAAGCAATGCAGGCTGAGTCTGCCAGGTTTTATTCAGCTCTTCAGCCGGACCCTGACTCACTAACTGCCACAGATCATATCCCAGCGCGTCCGAGGCTTCACGAAAGGTCTCTTCAACCAGCGGATAGGTCGCGGCTAATTCAGTCAGCATGCCCACGGTCTGTGAACCCTGACCTGGAAAAACAAATGCAATTTGCGTCATCTTTCGTTCCTGTCAATCAAAAGCGAACCAGCGCAGAACCCCAGGTGAATCCACCACCAAAGGCTTCCAGCAAAATAAGGTGTCCGGGTTTGATGCGGCCATCACGAACCGCTTCATCCAGTGCACTTGGCACCGATGCGGCAGAGGTATTGCCGTGACGATCCAGTGTAACGACTACTTTATCCATGGTCATACCGAGTTTTTTCGCGGTGGCGCTGATGATGCGCAGATTAGCCTGATGCGGCACCAGCCAGTCCAGCATTTCGCGATCGAGATTATTGGCCTGAAGCGTTTCGTCAACGATGTGAGCCAGCTCGGTAACCGCGACTTTGAAGACTTCGTTGCCTGCCATTGTGACATAAGCAGGCTGATCCTGATGAGCGCGATCCTGATAAGGCAGCGTCAGCAACTGGGCATAGCGACCATCAGCATGAAGATGAGTTGAGATAATCCCCTGCTCTTCGCTCTGACCCAGCACGACCGCACCAGCGCCATCACCGAACAGGATGATGGTACCGCGATCTTCAGGATCCAGCGCGCGCGCCAGAACATCAGCACCAATCACCAGAGCGTGTTTAACCGCGCCATTTTTAATGTATTGATCGGCCACGCTCAGCGCATAGGTAAAACCTGCACAGGCGGCAGCAAGGTCAAATGCCGCACAGTCTTTGATCTCCAGCATTTGCTGGATCATGCAGGCGGAGCTTGGGAAGGCGTGGCTGGAAGAGGTTGTGGCGACAATAATCAGCCCAATCTCGTTCGCGTCAACGCCGGCCATTTCAAGGGCGCGTTGCGCCGCACTGAATCCCATGGTGGCGACGGTTTCGTCAGGCGCAGCAATGCGGCGCTCACGGATGCCCGTACGGGTCACAATCCACTCGTCCGACGTCTCCACCATTTTTTCCAGATCGGCATTGGTGCGAACCTGGCTGGGCAGATAACTGCCCGTACCGATAATTTTGGTATACATCTAGGCTTTGTCACTCCTGGCTAATACAGCATCAAGGCGCGCAGCAATTCGCTCGGGAATTTGCTGCCTCACCGCCTGCTCTGCCTGTTCTATCGCCACGGCGAAAGCGTGTTGATTTGCTGCGCCGTGACTCTTGATCACTGTTCCGCGCAATCCTAACAGACAAGCGCCATTGTACTGGTCAGGGTTGAGTTGCCCGAAGCGCTTCGCCAGGCGTTTCTGGATTAAGCGTCCCAGCAACGTCAGCCACCATGACCGTTTTTTACCTTCCCCTGATGACTTCAGCAGAGAAAGAAACATTCTTACCACGCCTTCCATTGTCTTCAGCGTGACGTTTCCGACAAAACCGTCACAGACCATCACATCCGTTTTACCGGTAAGCAGGTCATTGCCTTCGAGGTAACCAATATAGTTGATTTGCGGTGATTCTCGCAGTACTACTGCGGCATCGCGAATAGTTTCCAGCCCTTTAGTCTCTTCATGACCAATATTGAGCAACGCGACACGGGGCCGTGAAATACCAAGCACATGCTCAGCCATTACCGACCCCATCACAGCAAACTGCACCAGCATGGCACTGTCTGAGTCAACATTCGCGCCCAAATCCAGTACCACCGTTTTACCCTGCTGCTGGTGCGGTAAAACGGACATCAGCGCCGGGCGTTTGATACCGTCCAGCGGTTTTAATAAGAGTGTTGATAGCCCCATCAGTGCACCGGTATTACCGGCGCTGATACAGGCCTGTGCACGTCCCTCTTTGACCATCTCCAGCGCGACACGCATTGAACTGCCGCGACTGTTCCGGATGGCCTGAGCAGGCCGCGCATCACTTGCAATAACCGATTCGGCAGGGATAACCTGCAAACGCCCCGTCAGGGAGGAATCCGCTTTGGCAAGCAATGGCATGAGGGTGTCGGGATTGCCGACCAGAAGAAGGAAAAGTTCCGAATGAGAGGCCAGTGCCTGCAATGCTGCAGGCACTGTCACGCAGGGACCGAAGTCCCCGCCCATGGCATCAATCGCCAGGGTCAAACGTGTCAAGGTATCGCCTTGCTAAGCAAGAAACTTACTTAACGATAACCTTGCGACCGCGGTAGTAACCATCCGCAGTGATGTGGTGACGCAGATGAGTTTCGCCAGAAACTTTATCTACTGACAGAGCAGCAGTGGTCAGCGCATCGTGCGAACGACGCATACCACGCTTAGAACGGGTGGGTTTATTCTGTTGTACGGCCATGGACCTTACTCCTATTACTTACGCTTTAAACTGGCTAATACGGCAAATGGATTTGGTTTCTCCGCCTCTGCAGGCAGTTTACCAAAGACCATGTCCGCCTCGGACACTTCACAGTGTTCAGAATCGTGCACCGGAACGACCGGCAGCGCGAGAATCAGTTCATCCTCGACAACCGCCAGCAAATCGATCTCACCAAACTCGTTGACATCGACCGGCTCGTACGCTTCCGGTAATGCTTCGGCCTGCTCTTCAGAAGAGACAGGGCTGAAGCAGTAACTCACTTTTACGTGATGGGGAAAGGTCTGGTTGCAGCGCTGACAACGCAACGTCACCTGTACTTCAGCAGTACCCGTCAGTACCGCCAGACGCTGGTTATCAACCGCAAACGACATGGCACAATCCACATCACTGTCCACACTAACGACCGACTCGGCCACACGCTCCACCTGTACAGATGTGTAGACACCCTGATAATCAAGGCGCTTCTGAGCGGTGCGGACAGGGTCCAGCGTTAGGGGTAATTTTACCTTTTGCATAGGGCGCGCATATTAACTTTGTAATGTCATAGAGTCAAAGAAAAAGGCCGTTAAACAGCATCTTTCAACCACTATTCGCATCCAGTGCGGCGCACAGTTTAAAATGACTGCCACCAATTCGCTATCACTATTGAAAAAAAATGACACCATCGATTCTTTTAGCTTCAACGTCGCCCTTCCGGCAGGCTTTACTGCATAAGCTTGGCTTGCCATTTATGACCGCCGTGCCGGAGGTTGATGAGTCCCCCGTGCCAGGTGAAACCGCCGAAGCGCTGGTAACACGCCTGGCCGTGGCAAAAGCGCAGGCGCTGGCAAAAACCTGGCCCAGCCACTGGATCATCGGCTCGGATCAGGTCTGCGTGCTGGATGGCACGATCACCGGAAAGCCTCACACGGCGGAGAATGCATGCGCGCAACTGCGTGCCGCCAGCGGTAAAGCCATTACCTTCTATACCGGTCTGGCCCTTTTTCATCCGGGCAGTGGCAGACTGCTGCAGTGCTGTGAGCCCTTTGTGGTGCATTTCCGCACCTTAACCGACGCCGAAATCGCTGGATACGTGGAAAAAGAACAGCCGCTGCAGTGTGCCGGCAGTTTTAAAAGTGAAGGGCTGGGAATTTGTCTGTTTGATCGACTGGAGGGCCGCGATCCCAATACGCTGATTGGGCTGCCGCTGATTGCGCTGAATGAGATGTTGCAGCAGGCCGGTATCAATCCTTTAACGGACTGATACCGGAGAGCCGTTACGCCTTCATCTGACGCAGTTTATTCAGGCATTGCTTCAGCCCATCATCGAGTGGCGCTTCGACCCGCATTACTTCGCCCGTGCCAGGATGGGTAAAGGTCAGCGCCGCTGCGTGCAGGAACAGCCGTTTTAATCCGGTTGAGGCCAGCTGACTGTCAAAGTCACGTTCGCCGTAACGATCGTCAAAGGCGATGGGATGCCCGGCATGCAGTGTATGAACGCGAATCTGATGTGTGCGTCCGGTGACCGGACTCGCTTTTACCAGGGTGGCAAAGTCGAACCGCTCTTCCACTTTAAAGCGGGTTTCCGACGCCTTGCCTTCACTGCTGACGCGCACAACACGCTCTCCGCTCTGCAGGATGTTTTTCAGCAGCGGTGCCTGAACCACCTTCAGATGTGAGGGCCAGTTACCGCGCACCAGAGCCAGGTAATCTTTCTGCATGCCCTTTTCACGCAGTTGCTCATGCAGAGAACGCAGCGCCGAGCGCTTTTTAGCAACCAGCAGAATACCTGAGGTATCGCGATCGAGGCGATGCACTAATTCCAGAAAGCGCGCTTCAGGTCGCAGGGCGCGTAACCCTTCAATGACGCCAAAGCTAAGTCCGCTGCCCCCATGCACGGCGGTACCGGAAGGCTTATTCATTACCAGCAGCGACTCATCCTCAAACAGGATGGCATCAGCCAGTGAGGCAACCTTTGCCAGTTTAGGGGAAACAGCGTCTTCATCGCGTTCCGCTACCCGAACAGGCGGAATGCGTACCTCATCGCCCTCCTCCAGCTTGTACTCTGGCTTAACGCGCTTTTTATTCACCCGCACCTCGCCTTTGCGTACGATGCGATAAATCATGCTCTTTGGCACACCCTTAAGCTGGGTGCGCAAAAAGTTATCAATGCGTTGTCCGGCATTTTCAGCCGTGATGGCGACAAAATGTACGCCGGGATTCTCTGTTTTCATGGCGGCGATTCTAAATAGTGTCCCCTGATAGCGCCACCCCTTTTTCTGTGCTTAACTCAGGAGTTGGTGTGACGGCAAGTCGCCTCTCTGCTGGCTTTTTCAGCAAAGCGCTGCATTGTCGGACACATTAACGCGTTAAATGTAAAGAAACTTCACAAGCTGGCTAAAGTCGCCTTGCTATATGAAGGTTAGCAATGGAATAATGCCTGAGTTTCCTAACTGATGCATTTCAGGGCAGAAACCGAGCGAAATTGTCATTTTGCCGGATTGAGCAGACACGCAGCAATGGCGTAAGACGTAATGCGAAATCAGGCACTTAGCGGGCTGCGGGTTGCGGCCTGGACAGCAGTATGGGATGCACGGGTTTTCTTTATTCTCTCAGGCATTTCCACTATCTGGTGCTGTTTTCCCTTATGAAAAACAGGCCACCGACGTTATTTGCGCCCCTCGCGCGGTCGACAGCCGTGAGGTTGACGACATTGCACTAAGTCACGGGGCCATCGGTTGATACTCGTCCAGGGTAATTATGCCCGCAGCTGTAATCACTCATGAAAGAATAACGAGTAAGTCACGATGAAAAGAATGTTAATAAACGCAACTCAGCAGGAGGAGTTGCGCGTTGCCCTGGTTGACGGTCAGCGTCTGTACGATCTGGATATTGAAAGTCCTGGACACGAACAGAAAAAAGCCAACATCTACAAAGGTAAAATCACGCGCATTGAACCCAGCCTTGAAGCTGCGTTTGTCGATTACGGCGCAGAGCGTCACGGTTTCCTCCCGTTAAAAGAAATCTCCCGCGAATACTTCCCCTCCAGCTATAACGCGCATGGTCGTCCGAATATTAAAGACGTACTGCGTGAAGGGCAGGAAGTTATTGTTCAGATTGATAAAGAAGAACGCGGCAACAAAGGCGCTGCGCTGACCACCTTTATCTCTCTGGCGGGCAGCTACCTGGTCCTGATGCCGAATAACCCACGTGCAGGCGGTATCTCTCGCCGCATCGAAGGTGACGACCGTACCGAATTAAAAGAAGCGCTGTCGGCGCTTGACCTGCCGGAAGGCATGGGACTGATTGTCCGCACCGCCGGCGTCGGCAAATCGGCCGAATCGCTGCAGTGGGATTTAAGCTTCCGTCTTAAGCATTGGGAAGCGATCAAGAAAGCCGCTGAAAACCGTCCTGCTCCGTTCCTGATCCATCAGGAGAGTAACGTGATTGTCCGCGCTTTCCGCGACTATCTGCGTCAGGACATCGGTGAAATCCTTATCGATAATCCTAAAGTTCTGGAACTGGCACGTCAGCATATTGCTGCGCTGGGCCGTCCGGACTTCAGCAGCAAAATTAAGCTCTACACCGGTGAAATCCCGCTGTTCAGCCATTATCAGATTGAGTCGCAAATCGAATCCGCTTTCCAGCGTGAAGTCCGCCTGCCTTCCGGTGGCTCGATTGTCATCGACAGCACTGAAGCGCTGACCGCGATCGATATCAACTCAGCACGCGCAACGCGCGGCGGTGACATCGAAGAGACGGCGTTCAACACTAACCTTGAAGCCGCTGACGAGATCGCCCGTCAGCTGCGCCTGCGTGACCTGGGCGGCCTGATCGTTATCGACTATATCGATATGACGCCGGTACGCCATCAGCGCGCAGTTGAAAACCGTCTTCGCGAAGCTGTTCGTCAGGACCGCGCCCGTATTCAGATCAGCCACATTTCGCGTTTCGGCCTGCTGGAGATGTCCCGTCAGCGCCTGAGCCCATCATTAGGTGAATCCAGTCATCACGTTTGCCCACGCTGTAGCGGCACCGGCACCATCCGTGATAACGAGTCACTTGCTTTGTCGATTCTGCGTCTGATTGAAGAAGAAGCACTGAAAGACAACACCAAAGAAGTTCACGCTATTGTTCCGGTTCAGGTTGCCTCCTACCTGCTGAACGAAAAACGTGAAGCGGTCAACGCGATTGAAAAACGCCAGGGCGGCGTGCGGGCAATCATCGTTCCTGATGACAAGATGCAGACCCCGCACTACTCCGTGCTGCGCGTACGTAAAGGCGAAGAGACCCAGACCCTGAGCTATCATCTGCCGAAGCTGCACGAAGCCGAAATGGCGATGCCGTCGGAAGAAGAGCATGCAGAGCGTCGTCGTCCTGAGCAGCCTGCTCTGGCCGCGTTTGTGATGCCTGATGCACCGCCGGCTCCGGTAGAAGTTGAGCCGGAAGCGCAGCGTGCTGAAGCTCAGCCAGCGGCAAAAGCTAAACCTGCGGTGGCTGCACCTGCGACGGCCAGCACCGGTTTCTTCGGGCGTCTGCTTGGCGGCCTGAAAAAAATGTTTGCCAGCGAGGAAGCCCCTGCTGCTAAACCTGTGACCGCTGAGGTTGCTGAACCGCAAAAAGCGCCTGAAGGTGAGCAGGAAAACAACAACGGTCGTGGCGAACGACGCAGCAACAATAACAACCGTCGCAATAACAATCGTCGTGAGCGTACGCCGCGTAACGGGGATAACGCACAGTCGCGTGAGGGCCGTGAGCCTCGCGAAAGTCGTGAACCGCGTGAGAGCCGTGAACCGCGCGAAAGCCGCGAGCCACGTGAAAATCGTGAGCCGCGCGAGGGCAATAATAACAACCGCCGCAACAAGCGTGAGTCTCAGTCAGGTGAAGTACGCGAAGAGCGTCCGGCATTGAGCGAAGAAGCGCGCCAGCAGCGTGATGAGCAGCAGCAACAGCGCCGTGAACAGCGCGCTGAACGTCAGCGTCGTCGTCAGGAAGAGAAACGCGCCGGTGAAGAAGCCGCCAAAGTAGCTGAGCAGCCAGCAGTGGTCGCAGAAGCCCCGGACGCGACCGAGGTGCAGGATGATGAGCGCGTACAGGTTATGCCGCGTCGTAAGCCGCGTCAGCTGAACCAGAAGGTGCGTGTTGATGATAATCGTCAACCTATGCCAGCCGAAGCCAGCGACTTTGTCCAGCCTGCCGAAGTGCGTCAGCCTCAGCCAGCTGAAGTTGCACAGCCGCAGCCTGAGTTCCAGGCCCAGCAGAGTGACGAACAGGATGACAGCGACAACCGTGATAACGCCAATATGCCACGTCGCTCACGTCGTTCGCCACGCCATCTGCGTGTGAGCGGACAGCGTCGTCGTCGTTACCGTGATGAGCGTTACCCGACGCAGTCAGCCATGCCTCTGGCCGCAGCAGCAGCGTCTCCCGAGATGGCCTCTGGTAAAGTCTGGATTCGCTATCCGGTGAGCCAGGCCAGCGAAGAGCAGGTGCAGAATGTGACACACCAGACACCCGCGTACAGCGCGGAAGAAACAGCAGTGGCTACCCATGCCCTGCCCGTGGCTGCCGCTGTGGAATCGGGTGTGCAGGACGCGCCAGTGCAGCATGCTGAGCCGCAGGCAGAAACGCCAGTGCCGGTCGTCAACACTGATGATACCCGTGCTATTGACGCCCCGGTTGACGAACAGCCTTCTGTGGTTCCAGCTGCCGATGAAGTGAAAGCAGACGCTGTCGCGGCTGAAGCCGTGCCTGCTGAACCCGTCACTGAAGCGCCGGTTATGACACCTGCTGTTGAGACGGTACAGCCTGCAGAGGTTGCACAATCATCAGAGGTTGAACAGCCTGCGGACGTTACTGAGCAGTCAGCCACTGATGTCAGTGAAGAGATCGCAGCCGAGGTTGAAGAAGTGCTGAATGCGCCAGTCGCAGCAGAGGCTGAAACAGCACCGGTTCGTGAACCTCATGCTCCGGTTGCTGCACGTGATATCGCGCCAGCGGAACCTGTGAAGGCGACCGAACCTGCAGTGTCATTGCCTGCCGACGCATCTGTGCCAGCAGCTGCAGCTGTACCGAACGACGGTACACGCTGGAAGCATTTTGCTTCTGCGCCAATGACCAAAGCGCCTGCGCCAGTCTGGCAGTCAGAACCGGCTCCGCACAGTGATTGGGTGCGTGCACCGTATGAGTTCGACGGTCGCGGTTCTGCAGGAGCGCATAGCGCCACCCATCAGGCCACTGCACCGGCAACCAAGCCGTAACGCATAAGCTGTTGTGAACCGAACCCCGGCCTTAAAGCCGGGGTTTTTTTATGGCTGCAATTCTGCCCGCCAGCCGGATTACGGATAAACAGTCTCTGCAGGGGTCTCTTCAGGCAACAACGAAGGTTTACTCCGGCATTTCGGCAGGTAGGCTGTTGGGCTGTTGGGCTATTGGGCTGTGGTGGGTGATTCCGGAGTCCGTGCGGTGAATACGTGAAAGCAGGATAACCATGCGAATTATTTTCCGCTGTCACAGAACCTGGTTTAAAAGCTAATGTTCCCGCCCGCCATCAACCGAATCGCAGGCAAAAAAAATCCCACCCTCCTTTAACGGGAGAGTGGGGAAAAGTAAGCGCATCCGGTTAAAGTACGCCTAAAATTTCAGGTCAGACTACGAATTCATCTGGAACAGTGACATCTTGGACATATCAGTAAAGGTCTTGTACGACGCCTGAAGGGCTGTCTGCTTCATGGTATAGCTGGACGCCGCCTCGGTTAAATCTACGTTAACCAGGTCACTCATCTGCGAGTTATAGATCACACTGCGGTCATCGCCCTGTGCATTCAGTGTATCGAGCTCTGAAAGCTGAGTACCAATCTCAGAACGTACCGTTAAAACATTATTCAGCGAGTTACCCAGGCCACGGTTGGTTTTATCCATCGCATCCTGGAAGGTCTGTTTGGTTGCAGCGTCTGCATCATCCTGCGGCACTTTCAATGCAGCAATGGCACTGTCCAGCATCGTAAACACATTGGTTTCGCTGGCGCTGCCATCCGGCTCTTTTTTAGCGTTACCGGAAATCGACATAAAGATACTGTCACCGGTATGCCCTACGGTCATGGTTCGGCTGGTGTCGACCTTCTGGGTGATTGCCTCGGTACCGCCTGTGTAGCTGACGCCGGTGCCTGCCGTGTCAACAAACGGCGCGCTGTCGGTTTTATAACCGGCAAAAATATAGCGGCCATTGGCATCCTGGCTGTTTGCCTGGTTCAGTAACTGAGCGCGAATGCCCTCCAGCTGAGTGGCAATCGATCCGCGGTCACTGTCGCTCAGGGTACCGGTTGAACCGTTAACGATCAGCCCCTGCGCCGCAATGATCCCATCGGTGACACCTTTCAGCGTATTCTCTTCCAGAGACAGGCCCTGATCGGCAAAGGTGCGCGCCAGCGCATATTGCTTGCCCTGCTGCTGGGTTTGTGACAACACCACAGCACGTGACGCCGCAATGGGATCGTCCGAAGGATTATTCACACGGCGGCCGCTGGAGAGCTCCTCGCCTGATTTCAGCCAGGAGGCCTGTGAGTCAGTGATGCCACGCACCTGCTGCTCAAAAATCATATTTGTACTGATTCGCATGTTATCTCCTGCCCTTAGCGAATATTGATCAATGCATTAAACACGGTGCTGGCGGTCTGCAGCACCTGCGCATTAGCCATGTAATATTGCTGATATTTAGTCAGGTTGGCGTACTCCTCATCAAGGTTTACGCCTGAGACCGATTGCTGACGTTGGGTCAGCTGACTGACCACGCTTTTCTGTGTATCGCTGGTGGTCTGCAGTGAACTGGTTTTGTTACCCACGCTACTGACGATAGCCGCGTAAGCCTGCGACAGCGTGGCGTTGCCACCGACCAGCTTCGCATCCTGCAGACTCAGCAGTTTTTGCGCATTGCGGTTATCACTCTCACCGCCAACGGCACCGGCAGCAGCGACCTCAGATTCATTGGTGATCGCGACGGACATGTCGTTGATCACGTTCTGGACCGGCTTCACCAGAAAACTGTCTTTAGCAGCCGGTGCAGGCGTGCCGGGAACGGTCAGCTTCAAACCATCAAAGCTCAGCGTGGTGTTGCCGCTGGCGTCTTTAACCTGTGCAATGGTCACAGCGGTGCTGTCAGAGGCACGGGTGGCGCTCCAGTTAGTACCGTCAAAGCTGACGTTATAGTTGGTCGCTTTCAGCGCGCTGGTATCGGTCCACTCAGCGGTAACGGAGGCGGCGGTGCTGTTTTTACTGTTGCTTACCACCAGCGGGCTGCCGATATTAAAGAAATCAACGCCCTGATCGCCGTTACTGTCGAAGCCCTGCTTGTGAACATCGTTAAAGCTGGTCGTAAACGCAGCTGCTAACTGACCCAGCTGGTTCTGCGCCAGATCCAAATCCTGACTACGGAATGCCAGCAGACCGCCCAGCGAGCCGGTGGTGATCAGCTTTTCCGGAATCTCGACGTTGCCCGCCTGTTTATCGACATAGCCGATAGTAGTGCGTGTCGGATCGCTGCTGGAAGGCATCGCCACCAGATCGTGAGATTTGTCGCCGTTTACCAGCGTCAGGCCATTCGCCATGGAGACCGTGTAGCCGCCATCCTGCTGCGACACTGTGACGCCAACTACGTTATTCAGGGTATTCACCAGCTGATCACGCTTATCAAGCAGATCGTTAGGAGCGGCACCGTTAGCGGTACTCAGTTTGCCAATCTGCTTGTTCAGATCGGCGATCTGGCTGGTAATGGTGTTGACCTGCTTGATGCTGGAACCGACGTCTGCATTGACGCTGTTCTGCATATTGTTCAGGTATTGCGCCGAGGTCTGGAACTGGCTGACCAGACCCTGTGCATTGCTGAGCATTGACTGACGTGCTGACGGATCGTTGGCATTGCTGACCACGTTCTGCAGGTTAGTAAAGAAGCCCTGCAGCGAGGTTGACAGGCTGGTCGTCGAAGTCGACAGCAGATCGTCAATGTTTGAAATCTGGCTGTGCTGGGTGCTTACCGCGCTGTAGTTCGCGCTGGAACCGCGTAACTGCGTGGCAATAAATGCATCATATTCACGTTGTACACCGGTGATATTCACGCCGTTACCATAATAGCTGTTGCCCTGCAGGGTACTGTTTGCCTGCGCCAGGACCGTGGTCTGACGTGAATAGCCAGCTACGGTGTAATTGGAAATATTGTTACTGGTGGTGCTCAGAGCGGCCTGCGCGGCACTCAGTCCGCTCATCGCGGAGTTAATTATGCTGGACATCTCGGTTCCTTACGTTCCCCGTTAACCGGGCTGGCAGACATCAAAGTGGGCGCCAGCAGGCGAAAACGCATCTGGCTATAGGGATGTTATCGGCTTGCTTAAGTGAAACTTGAGGCGCAATGATCAGAACAGGTCACCCATATCCTGGCTGTACGCTTTGACGACTTTGTCGCCCATACTTTTGAATTGCTGAATCATTCCCACCAGCTTTTGCGCATATTTCGGATCGGTGGCATATCCTGCCGCCTGTAATGCCTGCGCGCCCTGCTCTGCAGATGTGGCATTGGTCACCGCCGCATAGCGTGGGTTTTTGGTGAGAAGTTTGACGTAGTCTGTCAGCGCCTCGAAGTAGGAGTTATAAACACGGAAGCTGGCACGGACTTTCTTCGCTTCACCCTGCTCATATTCGGTAGTCATGATATCGGTGGTGTCACCTTTCCAGTCGCCGCTGGCTTTAATCCCGAACACGTTGTAGCTCGGTTTGCCGTCGCGGGTCAGGATCTGACGCTGGCCCCAGCCCGACTCCAGCGCAGCCTGCGCCAGAATCAGGTGATGCGGAATGCCACTCTGCTGACTGGCAGCCTGCGCCGGTTGCGTCAGCTGAGCGATGAACTCGCGGCTGTCGCTGGGCAGGCCTGTGGGTGACGCAACCGGCGGCAGACGCGGCATCGCCTTACGCACAATCTGCTCCAGCTGCTCCGCGGCCATGGGTTTTGCCCCGCTGGTGCTGAGAATAAAGCTGTTATCCAGCTTCATCGGCACCGTACCGGCTTTTTCATCCGGCGCGGTGGCAGGCTGCATCTGTTTGACGATGGTTTCCGCCAGGCCAAGGCCGCGCTTACCCATCTCCTGTGCAATCTGCTGATCATACATTGAGGTGAAAAGTTTGGTCTGTTCGTTGCCCATAATCCCGTCCTGCGGCAACGCCTCGCGCATACTCTTCAGCATCATTTGTACAAACATCCCTTCGACCTGACGCGCGACCTGCAACGCATGTGCTTTCGGATCGTTGCTGGCCTGGCGTTTCAGTTCATTCAGGGAGCGGCTGTCAAAAGCCGAACTTGTCAGAGATTGCATGTCAGCCATCAGATAATTTCCAGTTTGGCACGCAGACAGCCGGCACTCTGCATCGACTGCAGAATCGACATCAGTTCGATTGGTGACGCACCCAGCGCATTCAGTGCACGCACCACGTTATTCAGGTTGGCGCTGGCGTTAACACGTTGCAGCGCACCGCCGGTCTGGCGCAGATCGATCTGCGTCTGCGTCGTCGCGACCGTCTGACCACCGGCCAACGGTGTATCAGGCTGACTCACGTTCTGTTGCTGGTTAACCGTCACCGACAGGTTGCCCTGGGCTACCGCACACTGATTCAGCGTCACTTCACGGTTCATAACGACTGAGCCGGTACGGGAGTTGATGATCACTTTGGCATCTTCTACCGGAATCGACACATTAATGTTCTGGATCTCAGCCAGCAGGCGCACCTGCGCACCATTATTAGGTGACACGCGGATCTGCACAGTACGGGCATCCAGCGGCTGTGCCGCGCCGTAACCGCCACGGGCGTTGATTGCATCAGCAATACGCTGTGCCATTGAGAAATCTTCGCTGTTAAGCTGCAGGTTGATGGTGTTCTGCGTACCAAAGTTGCTCTGCAGTTCACGCTCTACGGTTGCCCCGCCGGTGATACGTCCACCGTTCAGCTGGTTAACCTGAACACTGCTGCCGCCTGCTGATGCACCGGCACCGCCGACCAGAATATTACCCTGCGCCAGCGCGTAAACCTGGTTATCAACCCCTTTCATCGGCGTCATTAACAGCGTGCCACCACGCAGGCTTTTGGCGTTACCCAGCGAGGAGACCACCACATCCAGCGTCTGTCCCTGACGGGCAAACGAAGGCAGTTTGGCGGTGACCATGACGGCCGCCACGTTTTTCAGCTGCATGTTGGTGCCGGCAGGCACGGTAATACCCAGCTGTGACAGCATGTTGCTCACTGTCTGCGTAGTAAATGGCGTCTGGGTGGTCTGGTCACCCGTGCCATCCAGACCCACCACCAGGCCGTAGCCCAGCAGCTGGTTGTCACGCACGCCCTGTACCGTGGTTAAATCACGAATCAAATCGGCTTTGGCCAGCAGGCTGACGCCCAGCAGCAGCGCCAGCCCGGCGCGTAACAGCGTTAACTTTTTCATTGAAACCTCTTACATCGGCGAGATGTTCAGGAAGAAACGCTGGAACCAGCCCATGGTCTGCGCCTCATTGATATAACCATTTCCGACGTACTCAATACGTGCATCGGCGACAGCGGTAGATAACACGGCGTTACTGGCGCTGATGGTGCGTGGATTGACCACGCCCGAGAAGCGAATGAACTCCGTGCCCTGATTAATGGCGATCTGTTTTTCGCCCACCACGTGCAGGTTGCCGTTTGACAACACCTGATCCACGGTGACGGTAATGGTGCCGGTAAAGGTGTTATTGGCAGATGCGCCGCCTTTACCTGCGAAATCGTTTTTGCCTTCGGCGCTGAGATTGGCTTTTTCGCCACCTGCACCGACCAGACCGGCCAGACCAGTCGGCACCCCGGTTATACCCAGGCTGTTGCTGCCATCGCGGCTGGCACTGGCCGAGGAGCTTTTGCTGGCGCTGACGTTTTCCTGCAGCGTAATGGTCAGGGTATCGCCGATGTTGCGCGGACGACGATCTTCAAACAGCGGCTGATAGCCGTAGTTAAGCGGCGCGACGCCCTGGAATATGGAGCCGTTGACCACCGGTGGCGCGGACGGCATGGGTTGCGCTGTGGTTGCACCTTCGACCAGCGGGGTACGCGGGACCAGAGCACATCCGTTAAGAGTTAGCAGCAACGAGGCGACTAACCAATGTCCAGGCTTGAGAATCTGTTGCTTCGCCACGGTGTCACGACCTTATTAATGTCTGTCATTCAGGCCAGCACGGGCTGGCCCTGTTCGGGATTAAAGCTGCGTTAATTTCGCCAGCATCTGATCGGAAGTGCTGATCGCCTTGCTGTTGATTTCGTAGGCACGCTGCGTCTGGATCATGGTGACCAGCTCTTCCGCTACGTTAACGTTTGAGGTTTCGGTGTAGCCCTGATAGAGCAGACCCGCGCCGTTCTGGCCTGGGGTGCTGTCTGTCGGTGCGCCCGATGCCTGTGTTTCTTTGTAGAGGTTTTCACCCACGCTATCGAGACCAGCATCATTCATAAAGGTGCTCAGGGTTAACTGACCGACCTGCGCGGCCTGAGCCTGGCCCTGCTGCGTCACGCTGACCACACCGTCACGCGACACCGTAATGCTGGTGGCGTTAGCGGGAATGGTAATGCCTGGCTGCACCGGGAAGCCGGAGTTGGTCACCAGCTGGCCGTTCTGATCAACCTGAAACGCGCCGTCACGGGTATAAGCCGAGGTGCCATCCGGCATCTGAATCTGGAAATAACCCTGGCCATTAATGGCGATATCTTTCGAGTTGCTGGTCTGCGACAGGTTGCCCTGAGTATGCAGACGCTCCGTCGTCACCGGACGGACACCGGTACCAATCTGCAAACCCGATGGCAGCGTCGTCTGTTCTGATGACTGGGTGCCCGGCTGGCGCATGGTCTGGTACATCAGGTCTTCGAACACGGCACGTGAACGCTTAAAGCCGTTGGTGCTGACGTTTGCCAGGTTGTTGGCAATGACGTCCATGTTCATCTGCTGCGCATCAAGACCGGTCTTAGCGATCCATAAAGAACGAATCATGTTGTTATCCTCGTGCCTCAGCCCATGCTCAGGAGCTGGTTGGCTTTTTGTTCATTTTCGTCGACGTTGGTGATGACTTTCATCTGCATCTCAAAACGTCGGGCGTTGGCGATCATATCGACCATGGTTTCTACCGGTTTGACGTTGCTGCCTTCCAGTACGCCAGGCATAACCTGCATGGTGGGATCCGCCTGTAACGCGGCTCCGCGGGTCGCCTGCGTCGACGCAGTAGGACGGAACATGCCGTCATCACTGCGCTGCAGCTCCTGCCCGGTTGCCCTGACCAGCTTCAGCTTGCCCAGCTGGACCGTGGCGTTCGGGGAATCACCGGCATTCAGCCCGGTGATCGAACCGTCAGCAGCAATGGTGATTTCCGTACCCTGCGGGATCACAATCGGACCGCCATCGCCCATCACAGGATTGCCCTGAACCGTCAGCGTACCGGTCGGACTGATTTGCATATTGCCGTTACGCGTGTAGGCTTCGCTGCCGTCAGCGGTGCGTACCGCCAGCCAGCCATCCTGCTGCACCGCCACATCGAGCGGACGCTCAGTGTAATCCATCGCGCCCTGACTCATGTCGGCGCCGGGTGTAGAGGCGGCGACCAGCGTGCGGGTCGGCAGCGACCAGCCACTCACCGGTACTGCGCGCAGCGCATTCAGCTGCGCACGAAAACCCGGTGTAGAGGCGTTGGCGAGGTTGCTGGCGGTCACCGCCTGCTGATCCAGCGTCTGGCTGGCCGCGCCCATCGCGGTATATATCGCGTGATCCATATGGCAATCCTGTTAGCGAATTAACGTAAGTTAACCAGCGTGTTGAGAATCTGGTCCTGAGTTTTGATGGTCTGCGCATTCGCCTGATAGTTACGCTGCGCCACGATCATGTTCACCAGCTCTTTACTCATGTCGACGTTGGAAGATTCCAGTGCGCCGGCGGTCAGTGAACCAAAGGTGCCGGTGTTAGCCAGACCAATGGCTGCCTGACCGGATGCGCTTGACGCCTGCCAGACGTTATCGCCTTTCGACTGCAGACCTTCCGGGTTCGAGAAGCTTGACAGGACGATCTGACCCAGCAGCTGGGTTTTCTGGTTTGAGTAGCTGCCAGTGATGGTGCCGTCATTATTGATCGCGTAGCTGGTCAGATCGCCAGGGGCATAACCATCCTGGGTCGGGCTGCCAAAGTTGGTGGCGCCGGTGTTCTGCTGCAGGCTGCCCAGCATGCTCATAGTGATGGGCTGATTGGCGACCGCGCCATTGGCACCGCCCACGTTAAGCGTCAGGCCAACAGTGCCATCGGTGGTGGTGCTCGCTACCGTACCGTTTGCATTCAGTTTAGAGACGCTGGTCAGCTTACCGCTGGTGTCAAACGCCATTCTGAAATCGCCCGCTGAAAGGCCGGTATTGGCATCAATGGTGCGCACGGTCCAGCTGTTGCTGGCGGTGTCTTTCGCGAAATACATGTCGAGCGCGTGGTCATTACCCTGCGAGTCAAACACGGTGGCCGTGGTTTTCTTGTTGTAGCTGTCCGCGTTCGCCGTCGAGAAGGTAGGCACGGATGGCGTGGTATCCGTTGAGTTCAGGTTGGCAACCAGACCGGCAGTGGTAGTCGCACGGGCGGGCATCTGCTCAGTAGGAATACGCAGTGCAACCGGGTTAGCACCTGCCTGGATGGTAGCCGGTGAACCGCTGGCCGGATAGCCGGTCACGTTCAGACCCTGGGTGTTGACCAGGTTACGGTTGGCATCCAGCGTTAACTGGCCATTGCGTGAATAGAAGACGCCGCCGCTGCTGTCGGTCATACGGAAGAAACCGTTACCGCTCAGCGCAACGTCCAGGCCACGGCTGGTGGTGGTGGTCGCGCCATCGTTAAAGTTCTGGATTACCGCAGCGACTTTGGTGCCGAGGCCGACGTTAGAACCGGCAAACATATCGGCAAACGCGATGGTGCTCGATTTAAAGCCCGCAGTGGCGGAGTTAGCAATGTTGTTACCGATGACATCAAGGTTACTTGAAGCAGCACCAAGGCCGCTGACCGCTTGGGAAAATGACATGTGTTTGTTTCCTGTCTACAGGTTAATCAGAGAATCTGACGTACGTCGTCAAGGGTGGCGGAGCCCATGGTGCCGAGATCCAGTTTTGTGGTGTTGTTCGCTGTACTCACCCCATTGACGTAGGCGTAGTTAAGCGGTTGTGCCACCAGTTGTGTGTTGCCATTGCTTGCGGCAATCGCAACGCTGTATTTACCATCTGGCGCAACGGAGCCATCGGTGAGCTTGCCGTCCCACGAGAAGGTGTGCACGCCCGCGCTCAGCGCGCCCAGATCGACGGTGTTGATTACCGAGCCATTGGCATCTGTAATGGTGGCGGTTGCGCCGGTTGAGGCAGAGGCCAGTTCAACGCCAAATGGCGTCGTGGTGCCTTTGCCGACCAGAATCTGTCCGCCATTGACCATTACGCCATGCCCAATCAGCGTGGAGCTCTGCAGTGACTGGCTGGTGTTGATCTGGCCGGAGATCGATCCCAGCGTGGTATTCAGTTTTTCAATGCCGCTCAGGGTATTGATCTGTGCCAGCTGCGTGGTGAGCTGGCTGTTATCCATAGGATTCGTAGGATCCTGGTTCTTTAACTGCGTCACCAGCATGGTCAGGAACTGGTTCTGCAGATCCTGTGCATTGTTGCCCGTGCCACTGGTGTTAGAAGAGCTAAGAACCGTGGGGTCCAGCTTGTCGTTAACGCCTACCGCGATAGCCATAAATTTTCTCCGTTATTGCCCAAGGGTCAGGGTTTTCATCATCATCGACTTCACGGTGTTGAGCACTTCAACGTTGGCCTGGTAACTGCGTGACGCCGACATGGTGTTGACGCTTTCAGAAACCACATCCACGTTCGGCATCTTCACGTAGCCTTTGGCATCAGCCATGGGATTGCCCGGGTCATACACCAGCTTCGCGGGTGTGGGATCATCCACGACCTTTGCCACTTTCACACCGCCGGTGGCGGAGCCGGGTGCCGCATCGGTCTGGAAGACCACCTGCTTAGCAACATAAGGCTTACCATCTGGGCCGGTGACGCTGTCGGCGTTCGCCAGGTTACTGGCACTGACGTTTAATCGCTGTGATTGCGCGGTCATCGCTGAGCCGGCAATGTCAAAAATATTCAGCAAGGCCATAATTATTGCCCTTGTAACACGCTCATCATGCCTTTGATCTGGCTACTGATGAGGGTGAGGTCGGTTTGATATTTCAGGCTGTTATCCGCGAACTGCGTACGCTCACGGTCCATATCTACGGTGTTGCCGTCGGCAGAAGGCTGATCGGGAATGCGATAAAGCATATCCATCGATGGTGCGCCGTTTGTCTGTGCTTCAATGTGCCGGGCTGACGTGACTTTTAGCGCCATGCTGCTGCCTTCCGCACGACCATTGGACATCACCCGACTCAGCTCGCTTGCAAAGTCGATATCCCGGGCCTGATATCCAGGGGTATCGGCGTTGGCAATATTTGACGCCAGGATCTCCTGACGTTGAGCACGCAGGTTGAGGGCCTCCGTACCAAATTTCAGCGCCGCATCCAGTTTGTCGAGCATGTTTCCTCCGCGTATGAGAATTTCGAGCTCGCAGCTTAATTTGAAAAAGCAAGACGTCATCGTCTGAATAGCGACTTAAATGGCCGCTATTTTGACAATTGAGGATTTTTCTTAAAGGTTACACTCGTCGCCATCATCAGTGAGGAAATGCACAATGCGTCGATATCTGACCCTGCTGACCAGTCTGCTGGTCGTGATTGCCCTGCCAGCTTCTGCCGGGGATCTCAATGCACAACTGAATCAATTTTTTAAAGCGCGTGACGCCCAGCATGCTGCTGGCATGGTCGTAGTGGTTCGCACGCCGAAAGAACAGTGGCCAGCCTGTGAGGCGCCACAGTTCACGCTGCCCGGCAACAGCCGGTTGTGGGGCAATATGAGCGTGGCGGCAAATTGCGGTGAGAATCGCCGTTATATCCAGGTACAGGTCCAGGTCACCGGCTCTTATCTGGTGGCGAACCGGCTGCTGAGTCAGGGCAGTAGCGTTAGCGAGAGCGATTTCACGCTGCAGACCGGCCGCCTGGACACCCTGCCCGCCCGCGCCCTGCTGAATGCGGACTCGGTCGCCGATGCTGTGGTGCTGCGCGATATCCAGCCCGGACAGCCGATTAATCCGTCCACGCTGCGTCAGCCGTGGCGGGTTAAGGCGGGTCAGAATGTGATGGTGATTGCCAGCGGTGATGGATTTGACGCCAGCGGTGAGGGCAAGGCGCTGAACAATGCCGCCCGTTCGCAGTCGGTCCGTGTCCGTATGGGAAATGGCCAGGTTGTCAGCGGTAAGGTCCGGGAGGATGGGAATATTCTTATAACGCTGTAAAGTGTTAAAGAAGCCCTAAGTGCTGCCGATAGAAGAATCAACAAAGCGATAACGCTATTATGATTCAGGTGGCAGACTTCCCCCTGACCGTACAGGAGCCCGAATATGAGCATTGACAGAACGCAACCGCTGAAACCCGCCAGCACCGTACAGAGCCGCGATAGCAGTGAGTCCGGTAACAGCAAAGTGCGCCAGAGCGCCAGCCCGGTGGCAGCCGCCACGACCCCTGCAGCAGCCCAGGTCAGCCTGAGCAGCGCGCAGGCGCAATTGATGCAGCCGAGCAGCAAAGATATTAACGTCGAGCGCGTTGAACAACTGAAAACCGCCATTCGTAATGGCGAACTGAAGATGGATACCGGCAAAATCGCCGATGCGCTGATTGCCGACACCAAGGCGTATTTAGAGGGTAACTAATTCCCATGAGTAATTTGCAGACCACATTAGATAAGATGCAGGACGTGCTGGCATCGCTGTCAGCCGTGCTGGAAGAAGAGCAGCAGCAGCTGGCAGCGGGCAGCATTAACAGCAACCTGCTGCAGCGTATCACCGAAGATAAAAGCGCGCTGCTCAGTACGCTCAACTATCTGGATGAGATGCGTCGCGCCGCTGAACAGAGTCAGGCGACATCAGCACCTTATCGTGGTCAGAACGACATGGCTCGCCGCTGGGATACGATCCAGCAGCATTCCCGTCGTCTGCAGGATGCCAATGTCCACAATGGCCTGCTGCTGCAACATCAGATTCGTTACACCGAAAATGCACTTGAAGTGCTGAAGCCGCATCAGACGCAGGCCTTTTATGGCCCGGATGGGATGGGTAAAGGCCAGGCGACGTTAAGCCGTAAAGCCTGAGTCGAAAAGTAGCGTAAAAAATCCCGCCAGGTGCGGGATTTTTTTATTGGTGCGTTATTTTCTTTATCACGATTCGCTTTGAGATTGTGCCTGTACAGGGAACCGGGTCAGATCGGAAAGACACAAAAGCTGTCATCCATGACACGCTCGGCCCACGCGATTACGCACCTCATCCCTGAGGTGCGCCCGTTGCCGGGCCAACGCTTCGCGTTGTTCAAAAACGCTCCCGGCGTTTTTGTCCATGGCGCGGGACGCTTTCCTCCTATGCCCCCGTTCCCTGCACATTGAATTTCTCATGGCTGCAAACCTTACACAGTCGTGCGCCGAGCATAGTCGCGCAACCGGAAGCCCAGCAGCCCCAGCGCCAGGAAATAGGCCCCGCCGCCAACTGCACAGACCGCCGCCAGACGCAGCAGTCGCCACAGCATCGGGCCCTGCTCCCATGCGGGCATCCACTGCAGCATGGCGAACAGTGCACCAGCCATGACCACCACCGCGACCAGCAGGCGGATCAGGAAGCTGCTCCAGCCTGGCTGCGGGTTAAAGATATTCTTCTTACGCAACTGCCAGTAAAGCAGCGACGCATTGAGACAGGCTGCCAGACCAATCGACAGTGACAGACCGGCATGTTTCAACGGACCAATAAACGCCAGGTTCATTACCTGCGTCATGATCAGAGTAATAATCGCGATTTTAACCGGCGTTTTGATGTCCTGACGGGAATAGAAGCCCGGTGCCAGCACTTTAACCACAATCAGTCCCATCAGGCCGACAGAGTAAGCAATCAGGGCACGCTGCGTCATCAATGCATCAAAAGCGGTAAATTTACCGTACTGAAACAGTGCCACGGTCAGCGGGCCGGAGAGCATACCCAGGGCTACGGCGCTGGGCAGGGCCAGCAGGAAGCACAGGCGCAGACCCCAGTCCATTAGTCGGGAATATTCATCATGGTTGCCACTGGCAAAACTTTTAGCCAGCGATGGCAGCAGAATAGTGCCCAACGCCACGCCGAGCACACCAGAGGGAAACTCCATCAGACGATCAGCATAGTACATCCAGGAGACTGAACCTGAGACCAGGAACGAGGCGAAAATGGTATTGATGATCAGGGAAATCTGGCTGACAGAAACGCCCAGAATGGCAGGCCCCATTTGACGCATAACCCGCCAGACACCCGCATCACGCAGATTCAGGCGGGGAAGCACCAGCATCCCCAGCTTCTTCAGGTGCGGCAGCTGATAGCCAAGTTGCAGTACGCCGCCAGCCACCACGGCCCAGGCCAGCGCCATCACCGGTGGATGGAAATGCGGCGCAGCAAACAGCGCAAAACCAATCATACTCACGTTCAGCAGAGTCGGCGCAAAGGCTGGCACCGAGAAACGGTTCCAGGTGTTGAGTACCGCACCCGCCAGCGACGCCAGCGAAATCAGCATAATGTAGGGGAAGGTTACCCGCAGCAGCGAGCTGGTCAGCGCGAACTTATCGGGACTGTCAGCAAAGCCGGGCGCCGTGACCATGATGACCCAGGGCGCAGCGATCATGCCCGCCACGGTGACCAGCGCCAGCGCCAGCGTCAGCAGGCCCGAGACGTAAGCCAGGAAGAGTCTGGTCGCCTCTTCGCCCTGCTTACTTTTGTATTCAGCCAGAATCGGCACGAAAGCCTGAGAAAATGCACCTTCAGCAAAAATACGCCGCAGCAGATTGGGCAGTTTAAACGCAACAAAGAACGCATCGGTCGCCATTCCGGCGCCAAACACCCGCGCCACAATGGCATCACGGGCAAAGCCCAGTACGCGGGAAAACAGGGTCATAGAACTGACCGCTGCCAGCGATTTCAACAAATTCATAATTGACGGCGCATCCTGAAAAGAATCAGCAAAAAAGGAGAATTAGCGCGGGCACCTGAGGATGCCCGGCGACAGTCTACTGCCACAGAGGGAAATGACCAGCACGGAGTGTTACAAGGCGTTATTCGCGGGTGGCCTCGCGCCACAGTTTTTCTACGACACGCTGCGCCATCAGCGCCTGTTCACCGCTGGTTTCAGGCTTCGTCTGATTTTGTACACAGTCAATGAAATGGTGCGCCGCGCCGCTGAAACCGCGCTGAGCAAGATGGCTCTGCCAGGCGGGTGGCTGCGTAATTATCAGGCCATCACTCTGCTCTTCGTGCCAGTCGCGCATCTCGCTGATGTCGATGCATTTACCGTCACATACCGCACTGACCCGCTCGCGCTGACTGCCTGCGCGGCGGTGCATGCTGGTGGAGATCGTTAATCCTTCAACACTGAAATGGTGCTCAGCATAGAGCATCTGTCCCTGTTCGTTGGTGTCGATACGTCCCTGAACCTGGCGAAACGGTTTGCCGCCCAGCCAGAGTGCGGTGTCCACCACATGCAGGTAATCGTCGAGCAGGGTAAAGCGAAGATCCTGTGGCCCGACGCTATCGCTGCGATGCTTTTCAATCCGCAGAGAGGCAGCGTCGGTCATCTTCGCCCGCAGCTGCTGATAGCGCGGCGCGAATCGACGGTTAAACGCCACCATCAGTTTACGCTGACGTTTTTCCGCCAGCGCCACCAGCGACTCAGCCTGCTCCAGAGTTTCAGCCAGCGGCTTGTCCACACAGACATCTTTTCCGGCCAGCAGCAGTGCCCTGACCACGTCGTAATGCGTAGCGGTGCTGCTGTGGACAAAGACCGCGTCGCAGGCAGCCGCTAAATCATTTAACGAACCAAAATTTGAGATGCGATAACTGTCGCAGATTGGGCGGGCTTTGGCCTGATTCGGGGAGAATGCGCCCACCAGCGTCCAGTCTGTTGCTGCAGAAAGCACAGGCAACCAGGCTTTCTGCGCGATACCGCCTAATCCCAACACACCAATACGTAGTGTCATTTCAGCGCTCCGTTTGCAGCAGTTGGGTGAGTTGGGCCTGAAGCGCCGCGACCTGCTGCTCCAGCAGGGTAATGCGCGTCGCCAGGTCGCCCTGCTCTTCCGGCGCGTCAGCGGCCTGCGGCTGATCGCTCTCATCACTCAGCAGATGCATAAAGCGGCTTTCACGCTTACCCGGCTCTCGCGCCAGGCGCATCACCTGTGCACTGTCGTCACGCTGCATCAGGCCTTCCAGCGTCTGCTCGACCTCGCTGACGTCACTGAACTCATGCAGACGACCGCTGCGGGTACGCAGTTCGCCAGGTGTTTGTGGCCCGCGCAGCAGCAGCAGCGTCAGCAGGGCGACTTCCGCGCTGTTGAGCTTCAGCGCACCAAACGCAGAGTTACAGAAACGCTGCTCATATTTCACTACCCGTTGCCCGGCGGCGCTGCTGGCGGTGATCAGATGCCGTTTTTCCAGCAGATCGAGCTGATTCTGAACCTCGCTTTCGCTTAGCTCCATGACCGGATCGCGATTCGATTTCTGATTACAGGCAACCACAACACCATTCAGTGACAGCGGATACTGCTCCGGCGTGGTGACCTGCTTCTCCAGCAGACAGCCCAGTACGCGCAACGCCTGCGCCGATAAAACCATCTTCATGCTCGCATCCTCATCATTATCCACGCCGGTCAGGCGTCCATTCCCGCAGAGTTAACGCTGTCAGCACGTGATCCTGCCAGCGCCCATCAATTAGCAGATAATCTTTCGCGTATCCCTCTTTCTCAAAACCCAGTCGCGCCAGAAGATCGCCGCTGCGCTGGTTGTGCGGCATGTAGTTCGCCATGATGCGATGAATATGCTGCTGGCGCTGCATATAGCGGATAGCCGCCTGCAACGCCTCAAACATCAGCCCTTGTCCCTGCCACTTTTCACCCAGTGAATAGCCAAGGTAACAGGCATGAAACGATCCGCGCAGCACGTTGCTGAAATTCGCCACGCCCCGCACCTCGGTTTCATCGCTGTCCATGAGAATAAAATAGAAGGCGGAGCCCTGCTTATGCATGTCCGAAATCAGTCCGAGCCTTGCCTGCCACCCTGAGGGATAGCAGTGGCTGTCATCGCGCACCGGTTCCCAGGGTTTTAAAAACTGGCGATTTTCCGAATAGTAATCTGCCATTCGCCAGGCATCACGTTCGTGAACCAGACGGACCACCAGTCTATCGGTGGTTAATCGCACCCTGGGCGCGGCAGAACGATAGCCAAACATCCTGACTCCTGAAATCAATGGCTGATGAAGATGAGCCGTCATTAACCGGCTTTCACTATAACCGTCGCCTGGGCTGCGGTAAAACGTTACAGCTTTTTCGCCATAAAGAGGTTGATTTTGCTCTGTTATCACCGCTTTCATTCATCAGAATGGCTGGTTTAAGCGGCGGTTCCTGTGATGCCTCTGCCAGGTGAGTTTGCCCTGTTGAGTAATCTCTTCCATACTTTTCACACGCCCGAAAACAGAAAGAATTGATTCGTTCTGTTTAACAATAACCCTCTGAAACCCGGGAGATCAGGATGAAGCTCTATATCTATGACCACTGTCCTTTCTGCGTTAAAGCGCGAATGATTTTTGGCCTGAAGAACAAACCGGTTGAGCTGGTGGTGATGCTAAACGACGACGAGGAGACGCCGAACCGGCTGATTGGGCAGAAAATGGCGCCGATTCTGCAGAAGCAGGATGGCAGCGCGATGCCTGAGAGTATGGATATTGTGCATTATGTCGATCAGCAGGATCGCGAGCCGCTGATTACCGGCGCGCTGAATCCGGCAATCGCTGACTGGCTGCGTCATATGAATAGCTATGTCAACAAACTGCTACTGCCGCGCATTGCTGAGTCGGCGTTTGCCGAATTCGCTACCCCGGAGGCGCGTGACTATTTCCGCACCAAAAAGCAGGCAAGCATCGGTGATTTTGACGCGCTGAAAAGTCACTCGGCCGGGCTGATTAAAAATGTCAGCCAGGATCTGCGCAAGCTGGACAAATTAATCGAACAGCCCAATGCGGTGAACGGCGAGCTGTCAGAAGATGATTTTAATCTCTTTCCACTGCTGCGCTCACTGACGCTGGTGGCGGGTATCGACTGGCCAGCACGGGTCGCTGACTACCGCGATAATATGGCTAAACAGACCCAGGTAAATCTTCTCTCTTCAATATCCCACTAACCCTGCCGCGATGAGAGACGCTGCGGCGTTTCTCATCCCTTTCCTGATGACACCCGCCCCGCATTCAGGCAGGCTATAGCCTGTTTACTGGCTCTGATATTCAGGATAAAGATCGATGAAAAAGGCATTTTTCGGGCTGACGGCCCTGTTGATTGCGCTGCTGGTGAGCGGATGTAATCAACTGACCCAATACACCATCAGCGAACAGGAAGTGAATCAGGCGCTGCAGAAGCACAACAACTATGAGAAAGACATTGGCGTATCCGGACTGGTTAACGCGCATATTGTGCTGAACAACCTGACCAGTCAGATTGGGCGCGAAGAGCCAGGAAAGGTGACACTTTCCGGCAATGCAAAAATTAACGTCACCTCACTGTTTGGTCCTCAGCAGGCCGATATGCAATTGAAGATGCGTGCTCAGCCGGTTTATGAGCCGCAGCAGGGCGCCATCTATCTTCGCGATCTGGAGATTGTCGATACGCAGGTTGCCCCGGAAAAAATGGCGTCAATTATGAAAACGCTGACGCCATACCTGAATCAGTCACTCAAAAGCTATTTTGATCAAAATCCTGCTTATGTACTGAGTGCTGACCGCAGTAAAGGCGAGTCGCTGGCGAAGAAATTTGCCAAAGGACTGGAAGTGAAACCGGGAGAACTGGTCATTCCGTTCACACAGTAATCCCGATCTCCGCGCCTTATGGCGCGGATTTTCTTTATCGACATAAAAAGCAGGTGCAAACGGTTGCCTGAATCCTTATGCTTAGACCCCGGCCAAAACATGCCTTTTGTTTCCCTTCTGCCGGAGCTTCACTGATGACAGCACAACCTCAGCAACTTACCCTGCGTCGCCCTGACGACTGGCATATTCATCTGCGTGATGATGAGATGCTCAACACGGTCCTGCCCTATACCAGCGCGGTGAATGGTCGTGCCATTGTCATGCCGAACCTGGTGCCGCCGGTAACCAGCGTGGCGGCAGGTGAAGCGTACCGCGATCGTATCCTGGCGGCGCTGCCCGCCGGGCACGCTTTTACGCCGCTGATGACCTGCTATCTGACCGACTCACTGGATCCTGATGAGCTGGAGCGCGGTTTTACCTCGGGGTTGTTCACCGCGGCCAAGCTCTATCCTGCGCACGCCACCACCAACTCCAGCCATGGCGTCACCAACATCGCGTCGATTGCCCGCGTGCTGGAGCGTATGCAGAAGCTCGGTATGCCGCTGCTGATCCACGGTGAAGTTACCGATGCACACGTTGATATTTTTGACCGTGAAGCCCGGTTTATCGAAACCGTAATGGTGCCGCTGCGCAGCCAGTTTCCGGCATTGAAGGTGGTGATGGAGCACATTACCACGCAGGACGCCGCTGACTATGTCGCCGCCGCCGATGAGACGCTGGGCGCAACCATTACCCCGCAGCATCTGATGTTTAACCGCAACCATATGCTGGTGGGCGGTATTCGTCCGCACCTCTACTGCCTGCCGATCCTTAAGCGCAACGTGCATCAGGAAGCGCTGCGTAAGGTGGTAGCAAGCGGAAACCCACGATTCTTCCTCGGCACTGACACTGCGCCGCATCTGCGCCATCTCAAAGAAGCCAGCTGCGGCTGCGCTGGCGTGTTTAATGCGCCAACGTCATTGCCCGCTTACGCCACCGTTTTCGAAGAGCTGAACGCGCTGGAACATTTCGAAGCGTTCTGTTCTGAGAATGGGCCGCGTTTCTACGGCCTGCCGCTGAATGAAGGGACGATTACGCTGGTGCGTGAGCCCTGGCAGGTGCCTGAATCAATCGCGCTCGGCAGCCACGCTCTGGTGCCGTTCCTGGCGGGTGAAACACTGAACTGGCGCATCGCATAATTTTACTTGCCTCCGGCTCGTCGATACTGTAAATATATACAGCATCTTAACCGGAGGCTATTATGCGCGTTGAAATTACCGTATCCAATACCCGACCTCTTCCTGCTGGCGCGATTGAAGCGTTAAGCGATGAATTATCGCGCCGCATTGATGAACAGTTCCCTGACTCGACCAATCACGTCAAGGTACGTTACGCCAGTGCCAATAATCTCAGCGTGCTGGGCGGTGGAAAAGAGACGCGCGACCAGATCAGCGAAATCCTGCAGCAGACGTGGGAAAGTGCTGATGACTGGTTCATTACTGATTAACCGCCACTGTGCTTTTTTTCCGGGTGTCGCCACCCGGTTTTTTTATCTTTTCTTCCCTCTCGCACTTCCCCCTCTCTGCATCTAGACTCTTAATGATCAATACCCTATCCTTGCGCTCGTCACGCATAACAGGAGGTGCGCACCATGACTACTGATAAACCGGAAGAGGCGATGACCTTTGGTGAGTTGTTAGCACTGATTGGTGATCAACAGCGTCGTTTGACGGTGCTGGAAAATGCCTTTTCCAGTCTGATTTTCTGTCTTGACGATCGCGCCAGTCAGCTGCTGGTGCACAATCTGTCGCTGGAAGCCCAAAATCAAAACCATGATGAACAGCTTCAGCAGCACTTTGCCCGTCTGGCAGAAACACTGCAGAAACGCGGCGGCGGCATCGTGCCAGAAAGCCCGACACTTTAAGCAGGCTCACGTGGCTGAAGCCACTTTTTGCCTGCCCAATGAATAGTGATTAAAATGCCTGCCTGCCTGCCTGCCTGCCTGCCTGCCTGCCTGCCTGCCTGCCTGCCTGCCTGCCTGCCTGCCTGCCTGCCTGCCTGCCTGCCTGCCTGCCTGCCAGGCATTTTATTTTTTCCTCCGCGCCTTTCAAACGCAAATATTCTGTGAGAAGCTGACTCACGGCCTTTTTAAAGTCATGATTCCCTGGTTTACTGTTATAATAGTTTCGCTATTGGAATAAAAAAGCCGCATTGAACCTCACCATGCACTTCGTTTAACGAGTAATAAGGAGGTTATAATGGACAGAAGAAAAGACGTTATTCAGACTCATCCGCTGGTGGGCTGGGATATCAGTACCGTTGATAGCTATGACGCCATGATGATCCGCCTGCACTCGCTGTCGTCGCAGGATCAAAAAGAAGAAGAAGCGGATGTTGGCCCTACTTACTGGCTGACAACGGATGTGGCAAGGCAGTTTATCTCGATACTCGAAGCGGGCATCGCCAAGATAGAATCAGCCGAGCAGATAGAACGACTCCTCAATAAGCATTAATCTCTGCCGCATCAAAGAGGCGCCCTCAGGGGTGCCTTTTTCGTTTCTGTTTCTGGTATTCTTTTGATTATCTTACTCTTAGAGCACAGTTATCATGATTTATGATCTTATCGTCGTCGGCAGCGGCTCAGTGGGCGCGGCGGCAGGCTACTATGCTACCCAGGCGGGTTTATCGGTGCTGATGATCGACAGTGCACATCCTCCCCACAATCAGGGCACGCATCACGGCGAAAGTCGATTGATCCGTCACGCTTATGGCGAAGGCGAACGCTACGTTCCCCTGGTCCTGCGAGCGCAGACGCTGTGGGATGAACTGGAACAGCGCGCCGGTGAGCGCATTATGCATCGCAGCGGCGTACTTAACCTTGCGCCAATTCAGTCACCTTTTATTCAGAACGTCATCGACAGCGCCGCTCGCTGGCAACTCAACATTGAGGTAATGCAGCCCGATGACGTGCGAAAGCGCTGGCCGCAAATTAACGTGCCTGAGGGTTATCTGGGCGTCTTTGAGCCGGACTCCGGCTATCTGAAGTGCGAACAGGCGGTTCGCAGCTGGATTCAGCTGGCGGAGCAGGCGGGCTGTGCACAGCTGTTTAACTGTCCGGTCACCGAGCTGGGACGTGATGGCGATCTGCAGCAGGTCACCACCCTGGACGGTATCTATCGGGGTCGCAAAATGCTGGTCAGTGCCGGCACCTGGGTCGGTAAATTAGTTCCTGACCTGCCAGTGGCCCCCACCCGAAAAGTGTTTGCCTGGTATCAGGCTGATGGTCGCTACAGCGAAAACAATAAGTTTCCCGGCTTTACGGTAGAAATGACGAATGGCAGCCAGTTCTATGGCTTCCCGGCGGATAATAACGCGTTGAAGGTGGGGCGTCATGATGGCGGACAGCCGATGCAGCAGCCAGAGGATCGTAAACCTTTTGGTGCGGTCGCGGCCGATGGCAGTGAAGCCTTTAGTTTCCTGCGTCAGTTTTTACCCGGCGTGGGTGTCTGTCTGCATGGTGAAGCCTGCAGCTACGATTTCAGCCCGGATGAGGACTTTATTATTGATACGCTGCCAGGTGAACCTGACCGTTTATTGATTACCGGACTCAGCGGACACGGGTTTAAATTTGCCAGTGTATTAGGTGAACTGGCTGCAGAATTTGCTCAGAAAAAACCGTTCTCATTTGATCTGACCCCTTTCCGCCTTTCGCGCTTCTGACGCTGAAAATGGGTGGCATCAAGTGGGCGCCACCCATTGACATTAACTGACGTAAACTGAATTTTGCTGACATAATGACACGGTTTTATTCCGCACTTCAGGTTAATTCGCCGCCTTATTCGTTGACGAGCCCTTTGCCACAAATAACTCATTCAGAAATATTGCGCATCTTCACCTCCTTTTATTCAGCCATTTCATATTAAAAAATAAAATTTATAGAAACGTAAGGGCAATTGCTTTTATATTTCATAATGTAGATTCTTATTTCATATTATTTCTTTTTTGAAACGACATCATGTTATTACGCAATTCATCTCATCAGTTTGGACTGATTGCCGTGCTGCTGCACTGGTGTATGGCGCTGGCGATTTATGCCATGTTTGCGCTGGGGTTATGGATGGTCGGCCTGGGCTACTACGATAGCTGGTATCACGACGCGCCGGAAATTCATAAAAGCATTGGCGTGATGCTGCTGCTGGCGTTGATTGTTCGTCTGGTGTGGCGTGTTATTTCGCCGCCGCCAAAACCGCTGAGCAGTTATTCCCCGCTGGTGCGTATCAGTTCAATGGTTGCGCACCTTTTGCTGTACACCCTGCTGCTGACCATTTTAATCAGTGGCTATCTGATCTCAACCGCCGATGGCAAACCGATATCTGTATTTAGCTGGTTTACCCTGCCTGCGCTGTTCAGCGGTGCAGGCGCGCAGGCTGACCTGGCGGGCGACATTCACCTCTGGCTGGCCTGGACGGTTGTGATCCTCTCGGTACTGCATGGTCTGGCTGCGTTAAAACATCATTTTATCGATCGTGATATCACCCTAAAACGGATGTCAGGTTTACGCATCCCTTCTCCCTCTGAAAAGGATAAATAATATGTTCAAAAAGACTCTGCTGGCGATGACCGGTGCCAGCCTGCTGCTCAGTTCGATGACCGCCAATGCTGCAGACTATAAAATCGATAAAGAGGGCCAGCACGCGTTTATTCAGTTCCGTATTCAGCATCTGGGTTACAGCTGGCTCTACGGCACCTTTAAAGATTTCGATGGCAGCTTCACTTTTGATGAGAAGAACCCTGCAGCAGACAAAGTCGACGTCACGATTAACACCAGCAGCGTCGATACCAATCACGCTGAACGTGACAAGCACCTGCGCAGCGCTGACTTCCTGAACACCAGTAAAAACCCGCAGGCCACGTTTACATCCACAGAGGTAAAAAAAGAGGGTGATGAGCTGAAGATTACCGGCAATCTGACGCTGAATGGCGTGACGAAACCGGTGACGCTGGAGGCGAAAATGCTGGGTGAAGGTAAAGATCCGTGGGGCGGTTACCGCGCTGGCTTTGAGGCCGAAGGGGAAATTGCACTGAAAGATTTCAACATCACTAAAGATCTGGGGCCCGCTTCGCAGAAGGTGCAGCTGATGATCTCAGTTGAAGGTGTACGTCAGTAAAACAACACGCCGCCTGAAGCTCACTTCAGGCGGCCACGTTTATTTCTTCACTGGCGAAGGAATAGTCATATTTAACAGGCCACGTGACTTGTTAAAGATCTTATTGCCATTCTCACGTCCCGCCCGGCGAGCGCGCTGCTCTTCCGGAGAGAGTTTTGCTTCTTCCTGACAGATTGGGCTGCAGCAGTTCTCAAACTTCTCTGCGCAGCTTTTGCACTGAATAAACAGCAGATGACAGCCGTCATTGACGCAATTGACGTGGGTATCACAGGGTTCGCCGCACTGATGACAGTTCGACAGCACGTCGTCAGAAATACGTTCACCCATCCGCTCATCAAAGACAAAGTTTTTGCCTTTGAAGCGTACCGGTAACCCCTGCTCACGCGCGCGGCGGGCATACTCGATGATCCCGCCTTCAATGTGATAGACATCCTCAAAGCCGTTGTGCCGCATCCAGGCGCTGGCTTTTTCACAGCGGATCCCGCCGGTGCAGTACATTACGATCTTTTTGTCTTTCTGATCCTGCAGCATATCAACCGCCATCGGCAATTGATCGCGGAAGGTGTCAGCAGGCACTTCCAGCGCATTATCAAAACGCCCCACTTCATATTCGTAGTGGTTTCGCATATCCACGAACAGCGCGTCAGGATCGTCCAGCATCGCGTTAACGTCTGCTGCTTTAAGATACTGACCCACATTGCTGGCATCGAAACTGCTGTCTTCAATACCGTCTGCAACAATGCGATCACGCACTTTCAGACGCAGCACCCAGAACGATTTTCCATCATCGTCCAGGGCAATATTCATACGCAGATTATTCAGCGCCGGATCAAAGCTATAGAGCCACGCTTTCATCTTTTCATATTGACTGGCGGGCACGCTGATCTGCGCATTAATACCTTCGTGCGCGACATAGACGCGGCCAAACACCTTGAGTGCTGTCAGGCCAACGTAGAGCGCATCACGGAATGCTTTTGGATCGGCAATCTGGAAATATTTGTAAAAAGAGACAGTGGTGCGCGGCTCAGTTTCAGCCAGCATGCGCGCCTTCAGCTCTTTATTGGAAACGAGGTTATGTAACACTGGCATGGTGTTCTTTCCTGTTATCAATAGGAGAATTTTAGCGGGCACATGATACCTGATTTCAGCAGGATGCAAAGGCCAGTGTAAGAACCGATCATCTTGTGCTGTTTTTTCCGCCAATATCTGGAGAGTTTACATCCGCCTGCAGTAGCCTGTTCCGTCAGTGATATTTATACGCCCGATAAAAACTGGCACAATGGCAGAAATTAATGAGATATCAGCACCGCACGGTGCGCGACGCAGGAAAATTAACCTTCATATGACCCAGTTGCCTCAGTTTTCACGAGAACTGCTTCACCCGCGCTATTGGTTGACCTGGGTGGGTGTCGCTTTTCTTTATCTTTTGGTGCTACTTCCCTATCCCCTGCTTTATGTTCTCGGCTGCAATATTGGTCGTATCGGGATGCGTTTTATGAAGCACCGCGTCAGTGTCGCCCGACGTAATCTGGAATTATGTTTTCCGGAAATGCCGATCAATGAACGTGAAGCGATGGTAAAACACAATTTCGAATCGGTTGGCATGGGATTGATCGAGACCGGTATGGCATGGTTCTGGCCTGACTGGCGCATCAATAAATGGCATAAGCCTTCAGGTCTGGAGCATATTCAGCAGGCGCGGGATAGTCAGCGTGGTGTCCTGCTTATTGGCATGCACTTTCTGACACTGGAAATTGGGGCGCGCATGTTTGGTATCCATAATCCAGGCATTGGCGTCTATCGCCCTAATGACAACAAATTGATCGACTGGCTGCAGGTTAAAGGCCGGATGCGTTCAAATAAAAGTATGATTGACCGCAAAGATCTTAAAGGAATGATTCGCGCGCTGAAAAACGGCGACATTATCTGGTACGCACCCGACCATGATTATGGCCCACGCAGCAGCGTTTTTGCGCCCTTCTTTGCTGTGGAAAAAGCGGCAACCACGGTGGGCACCCATTTGCTGATTCGTACTGGTAAACCGGCGGTTATTCCCTTTGTGCCGCGTCGTCTGCCTGGTGGTCGTGGTTATGAACTGATGATACTGCCTGACATCAGCGACGAATTTACGCTGGAGAGCGATATTGTCACCGCTGCCAGAATGAACAAAGTGGTTGAAGAAGGCGTGTTGCTGGCACCGGAACAGTATATGTGGCTTCATCGTCGCTTTAAAACCCGCCCCGAAGGCGAACCCTCCCGTTATTAATCCTTTCGCGCTAAATGTCTTTCTGGCATTTAGCGCTTTTCTTACTCTATGCTCTGCTGAATAAATCAGTCGCTCGTGGCGGGATCATCGTTTCATCGAATTTTCAGGACCGTTAATTAATCAACCATGAAGTTCAAAATAGTTTATTTATCTATTTAAAATTCGATTTTATAATCAAAAACCTTACTAACAGGCGCTATTCTGCCTGATTTTCTTTTAGTCATTAATTTTCAGCGTACTGTATTTAATAATATCTGGTGCTAATTAACTTTCAAACCAGGCCTAATCCTATTTAGCCAGGCTTAACGATGTATTCTGGCTAATGGATCGATTAAAATTAACTTATATTACAAGCTTTTGCCTTGTTAATTTGACCTATATTCCTTTTTACATTTTTTTAACAGCCTGATAGACCGTTATGGCATTTGAAGAAGTTAAAGCTAATCGGTAGTTTCTTTCGTGACAGTCAGATCTTTAACCGCTCTGACAAAAATTATAAAAAGACAACACAGCAAACCTCTATCGGGACATATTATATGAACAAAGGTCTCTACTATTACGTCACAATTGGTACCGATCAGGAAAATTATCATTTCCTTCATCGTAAAGGGTGTAAGCGAATGCCAGATAAAGATGAAGTCATCTTCATTGGCACTTTATATAACCTGAGCCAGGCGCTTTCCATCGCCAGAATTAATTTTAAGAAAGTTAAGCCCTGTATAAAATGCTGTATCCGCTACTCAGCGCCGGTGATTCATGACTCTGTTCAACCCGTTCTGCACTTTCCACAAAAGATGATCTGACCCTGACTGGCGGGAAATGGTTTATTTCCCGCCAGTTGCACTGACCCGCCCTTTCCCTCCCCTGAATTTCGTCTATCCTTCACTGAAATCAAATGAATCTGCAGTTAATGAACCCGGTAAGGAGAAGATTGATGAGCATGTACAGTACGTTAGAGGAAGCGATTGATGCTGCACGTGAAGAGTACCTCGCTAACAATCCTGAGGTGGATGAAGAAGAAGCATCGATCAGTCAGTTTGGCCTGCAAAAGTATGTCATGCAGGATGGCGATATTATGTGGCAGGCTGAGTTCCTGACCGATGAAGGTGAAGCGGGGGAATGCCTGCCCTTCCGCAGCGGTGACGCCGCACAGGCCATCTTTGATGCTGACTTTGACGAAGTTGAACTGCGCCAGGAGTGGTTAGCAGAAAATACCCTGCACGAATGGGATGACGGCGAATTCCAGCTTGAGCCGCCGCTGGACACCGAAGAGGGTGAAGCCGCCGCGCAAGAGTGGGAAGATGATAACAGCGACTCCGATCGCAGTTATTCGTAAGGACCGTGACTGGCATCCACCGGTAACAACAGGGTGTCAACCACCAGCGACAGTGGCAAATCGAGGATCGTTAAGACTCGCCAGCCGCTGTCGCGTACATCCCACTGTACGCCGGGATAATACTGATTGCCGTGTCCCTGTCCCGGCAGGGTGCGACTGATGATACTGCCACATCCGCTTAAGCAAAGCACCGCAGCTACAACAACGCCTGCCTTTAAAAATGCTTTCACCACTGATACCCGCTATGAACTGCCATTGAAAACGTCACGCGCTGCTCACGGTGACTGCCAGCAAACAATTTATCAGCGTATCGCTGTTTTAATCCCATAAAAAAAGCGGCATCGCTGCCGCTTTTCAGATTACGCGTTTTTTGCCAGCGCGTTAGGGTTGAGGTTAAGTTTCTGATAACTCTCTACCCACTGATGATACTTATCCGCATTTTCCCACAGTCGGGTATGAACACGGGCCAGTACCACCGGATCGCTGATTAACTGCAGTCGCTGCTCGCGGCCCAGTTTATCCGGTGCATCGCTCAGTGCCTGATCCACACGACGGTCACGTGCATAGTCCAGCAGCTGACTCTGCTTATGGCGCGATGTCGCCAGTGCCGTTGCGAGTGCGTTAAACGCAGGATGGAACAGGGCATGCATAAAGCCATTTTCCAGCGCACGTTCGCGGTTTAGCAGCACATAACGATCGGTATCCACCAGCTCCTGCGGCGGCGAGTACTCTTCCGGGATCAGGAACAATTTGGCTTTCTTGCTCTTAAGACCCAGTGTTGAGCGGCTCGACATCACAGAAACAAACGGAGACAGAATCAGCGAGAAGACAATCGGGGCCAGCCACCACAGGAAGTTAAGATCCAGCAGTCCCATACCCGTTGCCCACACCAGACCCAATGCCATCTGCGAACCGTGACGTTTAAATGCCTCGCTCCACGGCGTCGCATCGTCATCACGTTGCGGAGAGTTCCACACCACTTCCCAGCCGAGGAAGGCACTGACAACAAACACCGTATGGAACAGCATACGTACCGGCGCCAGCAGCACTGAGAACAGCGTTTCCAGCACCAGTGAAGCCAGCAGGCGCAGAGGACCTCCGTAGGCTTTTGACCCTTTGAACCAGATCAACACCACACTCAGCATCTTCGGCAGGAACAACAGCACCATGGTGGTCGAGAACAACGCTATTGCCAGCTCGGGACGCCACTGCGGCCAGACCGGGAACAGCTGCCGTGGCTGCAGGAAGTAGGTCGGTTCCATCAGCGTATGCACCACCTGCAAGGCAGTTGAAAGCGCCAGGAACATAAACCACAGCGGAGCAGACAGGTAGGACATCACACCGGTCAGGAATACCGCACGGTGGACCGGGTGCATCCCTTTTACCAGGAACAGGCGGAAGTTCATCAGGTTACCGTGACACCAGCGGCGGTCACGCTTCAGCTCATCCAGCAGGTTCGGTGGCAGCTCTTCATAGGATCCCGGCAGGTCATAGGCAATCCAGACGCCCCAGCCAGCACGACGCATCAGCGCAGCTTCCACAAAGTCATGCGACATGATCGAACCGGCAAAAGAGCCCTCGCCCGGTAACGGAGCCAGTGCACAGTGCTCAATAAAGGGTTTTACGCGAATAATGGCGTTGTGACCCCAGTAGTGAGACTCGCCCAGTTGCCAGAAGTGAAGACCGGCCGTAAAGAGCGGACCGTATACACGGGTGGCAAATTGCTGACAGCGCGCATACAGCGTATCCATACCCGATGCTTTCGGCGACGACTGGATGATCCCGGCATTCGGGTTAGCATCCATCATGCGTACCAGACCGGTGAGACACTCACCGCTCATGACGCTATCCGCATCCAGCACGACCATGTAGCTATAGTTGCTGCCCCAGCGACGGCAGAAGTCATCGATGTTGCCGCTTTTACGCTTCACACGACGACGACGACGGCGATAGAAAATCTTGCCTGCGCCGCCAACATCCCGCACCAGTTCCATCCAGGCTTTCTGCTCGGCAATGGCGATATCCGCATCGTAACTGTCGCTGAGGATGTAAACGTCAAAGTGTTCAGCGTTACCGGTGCGAACCACGGATTCCCATGTCGCACGCAGACCGGCGTAAACACGCTCAACGTCTTCATTACAGATCGGCATAATCAGCGCAGTACGATGTTCCGGATTTAGCGGCTCATCTCCGACCGTTGAATAAGAGATACTGTATTTGTCACGTCCAATCAGCAGCTGCAGGAAGCCCATCAGTGCTGTCCAGAAGCCAGCAGAGACCCAGCAGAAGAGTATGGCGAACAGGAACAGGATACCGGTCTGCAATAAGTAAGGCAGAATCTGCATCACTGACTGCTGCCAGTTCTGATTGATCATCTCCATCGGATCCAGAAGCGTCCAGCCCTGATAAGGCAGAATACTCTTCATGTACCAGGTGGCGACCACCGTCTGAAATATGGTCAGGATCAGCAGGATGTAGCGACGAATTGAACCGACATGACGCCACTTCTCTTCGGCACGACGCTCTTCCGCATTGGCATAACGCGGAACCGATTTGTGTCCACGCAGTGAGTCCCAGGCACGGGCGACCGGGTTGGTCCGCCACGCTTCCGGGAACATCAGTGAGCGTTTGACCTTCGGCATCGCTTTCAGCGTGGTGCGGTCGAGATAATCTTTGCCCAGCTGCTGACCGTCGGCCAATGAATCAGGCCAGGCCATTTCAACCCGCGATGAGACCGATTTTAACGGCGCATCATCCGGACGATCACTGGCTGCGACATCCCTTCCCAGCGCATCATGGATGAAGTGGAACTCGCCGGCATTCTGCAAGGAGACGCTCAGGCGTGCCTTCCCTGCCGCATCCAGCGGCAGAGATTCCACATAACGTTGAGGTGTAAAAGTCGATTTATTCATTGGCAGGTAACTGATAGCTCCAGGTTTCCGTCAATGTCTTGTCGCCGCTTACCAGGGCCGCACGCATTTCCGTGGACTGTTTGGCATCTTTCACACGCAGACGCAACACCAGACGCCAGCCTTTGGTGACCGGGTTATAACGTACGCTCTGCTCAACCACATCAGCATTTTTACCGACGCTGACCTGAGGTGCCACCTGACTGTTTTCCGCCATCTTACTCATGTCTTTACCCACGAAGTCGATGGTGAAAGCCACGGTGCCATCCGGCTGACGCACCAGATTAGATTGCTTCACGTCACCCGCTGAACGCAGGGTATTTTTGACCCAGGCGGTATCATCGGAGTGCAGCTGGTTTTCGTCGCGCGAGAAGTGCAGACGATATTTGAAGTTCATCTCTTTACCAGGCTCTGGCAGCGTCTCTGGCGTCCAGAAAGCAACGATGTTGTCGTTGGTTTCATCTGCCGTCGGGATTTCAACCAGTTCAACCCGGCCTTTACCCCAGTCGCCGATTGGCTCAACCCAGCCGCTTGGACGCAGGTCATAGCGGTCGTCCAGATCCTGGTAGTTGTCAAAGTCACGCCCACGTTGCAGCAGACCAAAACCTTTCGGATTCTCAATGGTGAACGTGCTCACCGCCAGATGACGCGGGTTATTCAGCGGACGCCAAATCCACTCTCCGTTGCCATTATGGATAGAGAGTCCATCAGAGTCGTGCAGTGCCGGACGGAAGTTGTTCACCGTCGACGGCTGGTTCTGACCAAACAGGAACATACTGGTCAGTGGTGCGATCCCCAGTTTGCCGACGTTATCACGCAGGTAAACTTTAGACTGCACATCAACCGTTGACGCTTCACCCGGATGCAGCACAAAGCGATACGCGCCCGCCGCACGCGGCGAATCAAGCAGTGCGTAGATCACCAGCTGCTTGTCCTGCGGTTTAGGACGCTGAATCCAGAATTCTTTGAAACGCGGGAACTCTTCACCGGATGGCAACGCCGTATCGATGGCAAGGCCACGCGCCGACAGGCCATAAACCTGGCCAGCACCGATCACACGGAAGTAGCTTGCACCCAGGAAGCTGGCGATCTCATCGTTTTTACCCTTGTTGTTGAGTGGGTAAAGCACTTTGAAACCCGCAAATCCGAGGTTTTTTACCGCTTCTGCGTCATGTTTTACGTTACCGAAATTAAAATAGTCGGGGTTGTATTTAATCTCGCGTACCGCGCTGCCCGTCACTTCGTTGATCTGCACCGGGGTATCGAAATACATGCCCTGATGATAGAACTCCAGCTTGAATGGCGTGCGCAGTTTGCCCCAATACGCTTTATCGTGGTTAAACTGGATCTGCTGATAATCAGCAAATTTCATTTCACGAAATTGAGAGGGTAAATTGCTTTTAGGCGCTTCAAAGCTTTTCCCTGCCAACGCTTTGGCTTGTTTGGCTACATCATCGATGTTAAACGCCCAACTGTTATTGGCGTACAACGCCAGCAGAACTGCAGTACCAATCCAGCGTACCTTCATCAGTCCGGCTTTATTTTTTTCTTTAGTCGGCACATCCCCCCCTTTCGTGTGCTTAAATCAAACCCGTTTATCTTAAAGGATTATTCGGTTTTCCGACAGCTTATGCGCAACATTGTTCCCGCATTTCGTCTGGGTTAACGCTACTTTTAGGACAATTAGACACTACGGATTCCACTGATAGTATACCTGGTTTATCCCAGGTAGACTTTTCACAGAACATAATCCGGTTTCAGGGTGAAACCGGCCATACGTACTAACGAACTGGAACTTTATGAGTACTGTAAAACCTGAACGTGAATACTTTCTTGATTCCATACGCGCGTATCTGATGTTACTGGGGGTACCTTTTCATGTTTCCCTCATTTACTCCGCGCAAAAATGGGCCGTCAACAGTCATGAGGCCTCGTTATGGCTGACGCTGCTGAATGACTTTATTCATGCATTTCGTATGCAGGTGTTTTTTGTCATTTCAGGATACTTCTCCTACATGTTGTATCTGCGCTATCAGCCACGTCGCTTCCTGAAAGTGCGTCTGGAGCGTGTGGGGATCCCGCTACTCACCGCCGTTCCGCTGCTCACGCTGCCGCAATTTTTCATGCTGAAGGCCTGGACAGATAAGCTGGCTGACTGGCCGCGATTCACGCCGTACCAGAAATTCAATAACCTGATGTGGGAGCTGATTTCACACCTGTGGTTCCTGGTGGTGCTGGTGATGCTGACCACGCTCGGCATGGTCACGTTCCGCTGGTTGCGCGATCAGCACCGCACCATTGATTATACGCGGGTGGGCTGGGGAGCGTTGACCGCGGGTGTACTGACATGGGCGCTGGTGTGGTGTGTGTTCCGCCGTCTGGTGTTTATATTCCAGCCAGCCTGGCTGATGGATGGCTTATTCAGCATTGTGGTTATGCAAACGCTTTTCTATCTGCCGTTCTTTATGCTGGGGGCGCTGGCATGGAAACATCCGCCGCTAAAGCAGTTGTTTGTGCGGTTTAATCCGGTGATGTGGATCGGCGCGGTGGTGATGTTTGTTGCCTACTGCACAAATCAGCGTCTCAGCAGCGGCGATGGCTGGTTATATGAGCTGGATGCGATTATCACCACGCTGATGGGTCTCTGCATGCTGAACGTCTGCTTCTGCTTTGGTCATAAGCTGCTGAATTCGCATTCGCCACGCATCATGTATCTGGTGAATGCGTCGCTGTTTATCTATCTGGTGCACCATCCGCTGACGCTCTTGTATGGTATTTATGTCACACCACGGATTGAAAACAACACGCTGGGCTTCTTTGTGGGCCTGCTGATGGTGTTTGGCATCGCGTTTCTGCTGTATGAGATTCACCTGCGCATCCCGCTGCTGCGCTTCCTGTTCTCGGGGAAATTTGAGCGTAAACAAGCACAATGACAGGCAATCACTGATCTCAGGCCATCAGTGAGCTCAGGCTATAAATGATGTGTCTCACAGACCGCTTAAGCGTTTAAAGCGATGGGAGCATACACACGTAGCAAAGCATAGCGGGCCAGGGACAAAACGTCGGGAGCGTTTTTGAACAACGCAACGCGTTGGCCCGGCAACGGGCGCACCTCAGAGATGAGGTGCGTAATCGCCCGCGCTGAGCGAGCCAGGGATGGCGGGTTTTGCGTCTTTGCGGAGGGCGTATGTTTCCTGAGCCAGCGCCTGTACCCAGGCAAGGTCCGGTTTACAGCAGCCACTCAATCGGCAGTCGCCACACCAGCCTTACCTGAAGACGTTGCCACCACGAGCAACCCGGTTCGTGTTTATGCACAATCTGCTGCGGCTCATCCGGATACTCCAGCCAGTTAACCCTTCCCCACTTATCCAGCCGCAGCGTCCATGCCCGATCGCGCATCGAGTGGCTGAAACGCTGATGCGTCTCTGCGGCCAGCGCCGCACTCTCAATGACCAGCCCCATCTCGGTATTCAACACGGCAGAACGCGGATCGAAGTTAAACGAACCGATAAACAGCGTCTGTTGATCTACCGAAAAGGTTTTGGCATGCAGGCTGGAGCCCGAGTTACCGGTTAATCCCCGGTCGTGCGGGGCATCAGGCACGCCCGCCTGTGGTTTAAGTTCATAGAGCGCGATGCCGTGACGCAGCAGTTTTTTGCGCCACTTAGCATAGCCGGCATGGACAATTGAGACATCGTTGGCCGCCAGCGAGTTGGTCAGAATGGCAATTTTTACCCCTTTGCGCTTCAGCGCCAGCAACTGAGCGACGCCAGCGCGTGTCGGCACAAAATAGGCAGAGATGATGTCGAACTGCTCCTGCGGCGTACCAATCACCTCCATCATCCGCTGCGGCAGCAGGCTTCTGGCGCGTGCTTTACCCAGTCCTTTACGCGGATCATCACTGAGCAGTCGCGCTTTCGCCCAGGTCAGGTCCAGCGTGCCCTCTTCCAGCTCCTGTAGCAGTGACGAATTTTCCAGCCGCTGAAGGTAACGCTGTACCGGTTCACTGTGACGCCATTCTGCTGGCAGGCTCACACTGTCCTCTTCGGATTCCTCTTCATCCAGCACCTGCTGCAGCTTTGATACCGGCTTACTGCGCCAGTAACGCTCAAAATCCTCTGCGACTTCTTTCACCACCGGGCCTATCGCCATCACGTCCAGATCGGCAAACAACGGTTCATTGCCGGTGCCGAAATATTCGTCGCCGATATTACGCCCGCCGACCACAGTCGTGACACCGTCCACGGTAAAGCTCTTGTTGTGCATGCGGCGATTCAGACGGGTAAAGTCAGTGAGATATCCCAGTGCGCGCAGGGTACGAAACGAGAAGGGATTAAACAGCCGCACTTCAATGTTGGGATGGCGATTAAGCTGGGCGAGCGTATCGTCCAGGCCCGGCGTATTGTTGTCATCCAGCAGCAGCCGCACTTTCACGCCACGACGGGCCGCCTCCAGCACCGCGCTGAACAGCAACCGTCCCGACAGATCGTTTTGCCAGATGTAGTACTGAATATCGAGTGAACGTTCCGCTTTTTGCATCAGCAGATAGCGTGCGGCAAAGGCATCCAGCCCGTCGCTCAGCTGATGGACACCGCTCATTCCCGGATGACGCTGACACTCTGGCTCCAGCTGCGTTTCCAGCCAGCTGGTACGTTCCGATGACTGGGAGAGCTCAAACGCTTCGGTCATGACAATTCCCTGTAAAATGCAGTTATTTTTTATTATTCCCCGGCCCGCCCTCTGACACCATACCTCTGTTCCGAATGCGTGGGCAGTTATGGGCGTTTTTTAGTCTAGACTTAACCGGACGATCTGTGACCGGCATTAACCCGGCAGGAGAGGAATATGTCTCATCAATCCCTTACAGATGCCCGCCAGCGCTACCATCCCAGCCTGTTTCGCAGCTTTTTTCAGGGCAGTTTTCCCTGCTCCACCGCCTGCCGTACACCGGGTAAACGGCTCGATATGGTTTTCAGCAGTGGCCACGATATGCTGCTGGAAAAAGATTATGCTGCCCTGACTGAACAGCATCTGCTCACCGCCCGTGACGGTGCACGCTGGCATCTGATTGAAAAGATCCCCGGCCAGTATGACTGGCAAAGTTTTCTGCCGATGATAGAAGCTTCACAGCGTCAGCAGATGGAGATCATCTGGGAGCTGGCGCACTTTGGTTATCCCGATCATCTTAATATCTGGAAAGCCGAATTCGTTGAGCATTTTAGTCGTTTCGCCCGTGCGATGGCACAACTGATGCGCGATCAGGGCATCGAACGCCCCTTCTTTACGCCGGTAAATCAAATTTCATTCTGGTCATGGGCTGGAGCCGATGTGGCCTGGTTCAATCCCCATGCCGCTAATCGCGGTAAAGAACTGAAGCGACAGCTGGTCCGTGCCTCGCTGGCAGCGATTCACGCCATTCGCGAAGTCTATCCGGAAGCACGTTTTGTTCTGACCGATCCGCTGGTACAGATTGCCCATCATCCCGATAATCCAGACAGCAAACCTTACGCGGATGCGCAGCATCAGGCGCAGTTCGAGGCCTGGGATATGCTGGCCGGTCGCGTTGATAAAGAGTTAGGCGGCAGTGAAGATTGCCTGGATATCCTGGGCCTGAACTACTATCCCGATAACCACTGGTTTTTCCCCGACCAGCCGATGTCACTGGAGGATCCGGCACGAACTCCACTGCACATTTTGCTGGCGCAGTGCTGGCAACGCTACCAGCGCCCGATGTTAATTGCCGAAACCGGCGCAGAGGGTGACGCGCGCGCCCCCTGGCTGCAGGAGATCAGTGAAAACGTGGCGGTAGCGCTGGATCACGGCATTGCAGTGGAGGGCATTTCGCTCTATCCGGTGGTGGAGTATCCCGCCTGGGCTGACGACCGGCGTTCACCCGGTCCGCTGCTGGGATTAGCTGATCCTAATGGCAACCGCAAGCTGCATGAAGCGCTGGCGCTGGTTCTGCGCAGTCAGCAGATTAAGTTCACCACTCGTAACGCATAATCAGGCATGCTGAGAAGGATGGTTCTTCGGGTAACAGGAGCGAACATCAAGAGAGGGATCGGCAGGATGACGAACGTCGGTCAGCCAGACCATGGTAAACAGGAAAGTGACCCCGATCAGGCAGGCCGCCAGCAAACCGATAATTGCGATTAATTTGTCATCTCCGGAGTCCATCGTCTTCTCCTTATGCCATCCGACGAATCCCTGGGCGTGTCAGCTCATCCAGAGCGTAACTATCAGGACAAAGATTATAAGCGTTACCGAGGTCACCGCAAGCACCACTATCGCAAAGTGCGCATCGTCAAGTGACTGGCGAATTGGCTCATCGTGATCGTCGGGTGGCAAGGGCAAAGACATAACTATCCTGTGGAAAATAGGGCCGCAGGGCGTAATGCGGTGAGTGACAGTGTAAATGAAAGGTTGTTTATCGTCCGGTTTTTTCGTTCGGAAAATAAACTGGCCCGTGTCAGTACCGCACGGACCGGATATCAGACGCCGCGCCAGCGTCTGAAGATCAGAGATGTGTTAATGCCACCAAAGGCAAAATTGTTGCTCTGGATATAGTCGGTTTCAATCTCTCGCGGCTCACCCATGATGTAATCCAGCTGACCGCCATCAGCGGCCGGTTGCGTCAGGTTAAGCGTGGGCGCAAACCACCCTTCCCGCATCATCTCAATGCTCATCCAGGCTTCCAGCGCCCCGCAGGCACCCAGCGTATGGCCAAAATAGGATTTCAGAGAGGAGATCGGCGTTGACTCGCCAAACACCGCTGCCGTCGCCAGACTTTCTGCCATATCACCCCGCTCAGTGGCCGTGCCGTGCGCATTCACATAACCGACTTCTGATGCGGTAATACCGGCGCTCTGCAATGCCCGCTCAATGCAGATCTGCATGGTTTCCCGCTGCGGCTGCGTGATATGGGCGGCATCGCAGTTTGTATGGAAACCGGTGAGCTCCGCGTAAATCGTGGCGCCGCGCGCCAGGGCATGGTCCAGCGACTCCAGGATCAACGTGCCGGCACCTTCGCCAATCACCAGGCCATCGCGCTGCTGATCAAAGGGTGCAGGCGTGGTGTGCGGTGCGTCATTACGCTGGCTGGTGGCAAACAGGGTGTCAAACACTGCCGCTTCCGACGGACAAAGCTCCTCCGCACCACCCGCCACCATCACCGTCTGATATCCATGACGAATCGCTTCCCAGGCATAGCCAATAGCCTGGCTGCCTGACGTACAGGCGCTGGAGGTCGGGATCACCCGGCCGCGCAGGCCGAAAAAGAGCCCGGCATTCACGGCGGTGGTATGCGGCATCATCTGCACGTACGTCGTGCCGGTAATATTGTTGGTGTGCTTTTCGGTCAGCATGGTGGCGAACTCGCTGACCGGCCCGGTGCTGCCGGTTGAGGAGCCGTAGGCGATGCCCGTCTCTCCGCAGGTCAGCACCGGATGGTCAATCAGCCCTGCCTGGGTCAGCGCCAGTTCGGTGGCACGCGTTGCCAGCAGCGAAACGCGGCCCATGGCGCGGATACGCTTGCGGGTATAATGCGCAGGCAGTTCAAAGTTATCCACGGGCGCGCCGAGCAGGGTATGCAGTCCGTCATAGATCTGCCACTCCGGCATAAAGCGTACCGCGTTGCGCCCGGCACGAATACGCGCCGAAACCTCAGCCCAGGATTCACCAAAGGCCGTTACGCCGCCCATACCGGTTACGACTACCCGCTGGATCACAGCATGCCTCCATTAATTGAAATCACCTGACGCGTTACGTAACCGGCGATATCGGACATCAGATAGCTCGCCAGTCCGGCGACTTCGTCGGCCGTGCCCATGCGCTTCATCGGCACGATCTTCATCGCTTCTTCAATCACCTGAGGTTCGAGCCCCTCCATGCCGGTATCAATCAGACCGGGCGCGATGCAGTTAACGGTGATTTTGCGTTTAGCCAGTTCAATCGCCAGCGCCTTGGTGGCCCCGATAATGCCCGCTTTCGCCGCGCTGTAGTTGACCTGACCGCGATTGCCCATCATCCCGGAGACCGAAGAGAGGGTAATAATGCGACCACCGCGGCGCAGGCCGATCATCGGCATCACGCAGGGCTGGATAACGTTGTAAAAACTGTCGAGATTGGTGTGGATCACGTTGTCCCACTCCTCATCCGTCAGGGCGGGAAACGCTGCATCACGGGTGATACCAGCATTGCTCACCACGCCATAGTAGGCCCCGTGTTGCGCTATATCCGCTTCCAGCGCGGCACGGGTGGCTGCCCGGTCAGCCACATCAAATCCCAGCACACGACCACTGCCGCCTGCAGATTCGATCTGCTGCAGGCACTGCTCAGCCCCCGCGCGGTCGCGGTTAAAATGAACGATAACCTGATAGCCATCCTGGGCGAGACGCAGCGCAATCGCGCGGCCAATGCCTTTACTGGCGCCCGTGACTAATACCGACCTTGTCATGGCTGATTTCCTTGTGACATTAATTGCTTTAACTCTGTTTCATTGGGTTGCCAGGTGTTGAGACGACCGCTGGCAAGCCGTTGCGGGCCGTAACAAATATCGCCCTCAAAGCTGCCCATACGGTCATCGCGCATCAGCAACGTCATTCTGATATCCAGCGTGACGTTCGCGGGAAAGTACGGTTGATCTGCCCGCCAGCCGCGTCCACCCAGCAGCATGCCGGGCGGGACAAGGGTTGCGCCACCCTGCTTTGCATGCCAGCCCGACCAGACGCCTACGGTTTGAGCCATCATCTCGACGCCAAACCAGGCAGGCAGTTCGCCCTGTGGGGTCAGAAACGGCGCCAGTACGCCATCGGCACAGGTCGATACCTGACAGTGAACGTGCTCTTCATCAACGGCAATCAGCTGATCAAGCAGTAGCATCGGTGCAGCATGCGGCAGCCAGAGTGCCGCGGGAGAATTAATGTCCATCAAGGCGTCCCAGAATCAGGCAGGTGTTGTTGCCACCAAAGGCGAATGAATTAGAGGCGATGACCGGCCGTTGCAGCGCCTGTGGCTGTAACAGCAATCCGCAATCCGGCAGCGTCTCATCCTGCGCCGCCGCGCTAAAATCCTGCGCAGGCAGCGGCAGATTGTTCTGCAGGATCAACGCGCTGAGCGCAGCTTCGCACACGCCCGCCGCGCCGAGCGTATGGCCGGTCAGATGTTTGGTTGAGCTGCATGGCACCGCATTGCCAAACAGACGATGAATCACGGCGGCTTCCATCTGATCGTTCAGCGGCGTGGCTGTGCCATGCAGATTGATATAACCCACCTGCTGCGGCAACAGATTCGCCTGTTGCAGCGCCATTCGCATCGCCCGTTCAGCGCCTTCGCCCTGCGGATGAGGCGCAGACATGTGCCAGGCGTCGGAGGATTCACCCGCACCCAACAGCGCCAGCGGCTGCGGTTCCCGCGTCAGCAGCATCAGCGCGGCTCCTTCGCCAATCGAGATGCCGTCACGCTCGCGGCTGAACGGCGCGCAGCGACGCTCAGAGAGCGATTCCAGACTGTCGAAACCGTTGATCGGCATCCGACTCAGCGAGTCTGCACCGCCCACCAGCGCGACATCCGCCAGCCCTGCCGCGATCAGCCGCTCACCACTGATAATGGCGCGGGCGCTGGAAGAGCAGGCGGTAGAAATGGTATAGGCCGGGCCATCGAGCTGCAGGTAGTGCGCCAGAAAACGTGACGGATCGCCAAGCTCCTGCATCTGGTAGTGATAATCGGGCTGGCCGCCGCAAATCTGCTGATCCCCCTCATCCACCCCCGAGGTGCTGGTCCCCAGTACAATTGCCACTCTGCTGGCGCCATAGCGTGCAATCGCCGCGTCAAGCGTCGGACGGATTTGTATCAGCGCGGCCAGCAGCAGCTGGTTGTTTCGGGTGTTATGCGCGCTAAGGACAGCAGGAATCGCTGGCAGCTCACCTTCAACTCTGCCAAGCCAACAGGCGCGATCACCGCTCAGCCAGCCATGACGCAACTGCATACCGGGTGCCTCACCTTTTTTCAGGCTGGCCGCGATCTGCTGGCTGTCATTTCCCAGGGCATTCAGCATGCCGATAGCAGAGATATAAATCATGAGGCGTCCAGATGTTGAATGCGGATCTGATAGCCAAAGGCATGCTGCCGAATGCTGACTGGCTGGCGCTGATTACCCCGTTGCAGATAATTAATCTCCGTTACCAGCTGGTTATCGGCATCGATCAGCCGTCGCTTTAATCCCTTATCCTGCAGCTTCCAGCCTGGCGGCAGCTGTTTTTGCCAGGCATCCAGCGGCCAGTAGCTGAGCATGATGTCTGCCAGAACCTGACTCGCGGGCGGCATCTGTGGCAGCGGCATCAACTGCTGGGTATGAATACCGCTGGCATCATAGCGCAGACTGAAGAGTCGAATACCCACTGAAGAGAGCCCCGCCAGATCAATTTGCTGTTCATCAGCACTGAGCAGCACCAGCAGTGACTGACTCTGACCTTTAACCTGGCCGGTCAGCAACTGCTGCTGTTGAAAGGCGGGACGGATGCCTGGCGGCGGCAGCGTCACCTTCACGCCCGGTTTCAGCCAGGCGGTGGGACGGCTGCTGTCGGGTGCCGGTCCGGCACAGGCGCTGAGCAGCAGAGCCGTCAGCAGAATACAGGCGGCGCGGATCATCGTTTACTCCTTGATCGGGTGGGTCGCATCGCCAGCGGTGACAGCAGGAAAGCGCTGAAGATGCCGCTGCATAATACGGTGCCAAAACTGGCAATCGCGCTGGTGCTGCTGAATACCAGCATGCCCAGCGTCAGTAAGGTGGTGATCATCGCCAGCGATACCGCCAGCAACGAAGTCATTGGTGTACCCTGTGGATTGCAGAAAAAGAGCGTGTAGTTAATGCCGATCCCCAGCACCAGAATCAGCGCCAGCAGCGCAAACAGGTTCAGCGATGCGCCGATCCAGCCCAGCGTTGCCAGCGCCATCGCCAGCGACAGCACCGACGGCAGCGCGCTGCGTAAGCCCGCCTTTAATCCCAGGCGCAGTACAAAACTCAGGGTGATCAGCAGCAGCGCCAGTGCCAGTAATCCGCCGAGCAGGGTACGCCAGAAACTGAACAGCGCATCGTAACTCGCCTTGCGATCGATCCAGCTGACGCCAGGATGCTGCTTAGCCAGCTCTGCGAGTGCGGCGCTATTTTTTACGCCGCTGGTGGGGATCAGAACACCGCTCTGCCCGTCCGGCAGCGTCAGCCACAGCAGACGCCAGCCCTCACTCAGCGGACCCGACAGCCAGGCATCGGGTGTTACCGGCATTGGCGTCAGATCCGGCGCGGCAAGGGCAATTCCCGCCTGCTGCAGGCGGGCCGTAATCGTCGGAACGGCCTGTTTCAGCAGCTGCAGATCCTGCTGTTGCTGCGCCAGCGACTTCAGCGGCAGCAGACGATAATGTTGCAGCCAGCCCTGCTGCTGTGCCTGATGGAGATCCGGTGCCAGTTTTTCCAGCCGCTGCAGCGTCTGCTGAGCATCATCGCCCCAGACCACAAACCAGGTCTGATCGGCACGCTGGCCGGTCAGAGTAGCGAGCTGGCGATCCTGTTCAAGCAGCTGTGCGGGGGCACTTTGCAGATGCGCGATGTCATCATCTACCTTTAACTGAGCGATTCCGGTCAGGGCGAAGATGGCCATCAATACAGGTAATCCGACACGCAACCCGCGCTGGCGACGCCAGGCGGCAAGCCAGCGCGCCAGCGGCACCATCAGCGGCACCGGGCGCACCGGTAATCCACGTACCAGCCACGGCGTGATCAGAATTACCGTCAGACAGGATGCGGTTAATCCGCTGGCGGCAAACACCGCCAGCTGACGCAGTCCGGGAAAGGGCGCGAGCAGCATCAGCAGCCAGGCAATCGCGGTGGTCGCAAGCGCCAGTAGCAGCGTACCGCGGACTTTGCGCAGGCTCTGCCACGGTGACTGCTGTTCGCCGTGAACCATACGCTCAGTGAGATAATAGAGCGTGTAATCCGCCGAGATGCCGACAATACTCAGACTCATCACCAGCGTCATCAGATGCAGCTCACCGAAGCAAAGCAGCGTCACCACTGTGCCTGCCATCGCGCCTACCGCCACAGACGTCACCGTCAGCAGCAATGGACGCAGTGATCGGAAGACCAGCAGCACCAGCAGGACGACGCCACCCAGCGTTACACTCCCCAGGGTTTTAACATCGTGCTGCGCACGCTGGCTGGCGTTGTCGCTGAACAGGACAGTACCCCGCGTCAGCAGTTTCGCCTGCGGCCAGCGGCTTTTAAGCTGCTGCTCCAGCGCGCTAAGCCGGGTCACCAGCGCATGGCTCTGCTGCATACTGAAAGCATTGTTCGCCAGTTCGCCATGCAGAAAATACCACTGCTTACCCTGCTCGTCTTTTACGGTCAGCCAGCCATCATGCAGCGTCATACGTCCGGCATTCTGAGCCAGCGCCAGCTGTGAACCGCGCACCAGCATCAAAGGATCGCCCTGCAACTCTCTGCTGCTGACGCCCGAGAAAGCTGAAAAAAGCTGCGCCAGCAGCCAGTCTGCCTGCGCCTCACCCCCGTTCTGCAAGCGGCTGCGTGTCGACTCATCAAGCAGACCATTGCGGTGTTGCCAGGCGAAACGGCCCCACTGCTGCTGCTGCTGTGCATCAAGATCGCCCTGCACAAGCTTCAGGTCAGGCAGCGCACGCAACTGCGCCAGCCACCAGGCAGCGACCTGCGGATCGTCCTGCTCACCGGGTGAAACCAGCCACACCATCTGGCGATCCAGCCGCTGCATAAAAGCCTGCTGTAGCGCAGGCGGTGCTGCGCCCAGATTCTGTTGCGGCAGCAAAGCCAGCACGCTGCTGTTGAGCTGGCTGCGCGGCAACAGAAAAGCGAGCGCCGCCGCCAGCAGCAGACAGATGGCCAGCCACAGGATCGCCAGCAGCCGATCGTTACGGCCCGGCAAAACGTGCATGCTCCTCGTCGCTTAACTGCGGCGGTTCAATGCGGGTGTTACTGAGCTGAATCTCGGTTTTATCGCCCTGCTTATCATCCAGGTTGATGCTGTCCAGGAAGGTATTACCCGCCAGCGAGATACGGTTGAAGATTTTGTTGAGCGGCGCAGCTTTGGGCGTCAGGTCCAGCGTCCAGGCGCCGTTGCCACGATCGCTGAAGGCCACGCTGAAATTTTCGTTAAGGACCTTCTGGTCAGCCTGGAACAGCGCCCGCAGCAAATGATTGAACTGGAACATCTGCGGATTGCTGTCAGCGGTGATCACCTGGGGCTTCTGGCCGTTAAGGCTTTGCACCATGCGCTTATCATCCAGCAGCAGTGTCATCACAAACGGCGTCTGCTGATGCCACCATAACCCCTGCTCACGGGCGATCAGCATTTGACCGTGCGACACCAGCGGCTGACGCATACCTGAAATGGTGCGCGTCTGGGTAAAGTCGGCCCGGATCACTGGCTGGCTGGCAAAACGCTGCTGCAGCTGATCCAGTGTGACTGCGCTGGCCGCACTGGCCCACAATAGCAGGCCGGTAAGCACTATTTTCAGCATCCTTTTACTCCTAAACGTTCCAGTAAAATATCGGGCGAAACAAAGCACAGCGCCTGACTCTCCTGCTCAACCGCAACCTGCAGCGTATGCGCTTTAGTGGTGATCTGATCGGCCGCGTTTCGCACCTCATAGTCGATGCGCAGGCGGTTCTCATATTCTGTAATTCGGGCACTGACGCGAATCGTCTCTTCACAGCGCAGGGGATGGCGATATTTAACCCGGGTATCGACCACCGGCCAGACGTAGCCACTGGCAGCCATCTCGGCATAACTGTAATTGATGCTGCGCAGCAGGGCTTCGCGTGCCACTTCGAAGAAGCGGAAATAGTTACCGTGCCAGACCACACCCATGGGATCACAGTCGTGGAACGAAACGGTCAGCACGACTTCAGCATGATGTTCAGTCATGGTCAGACTCCTTGTGGTGCGCCTGGTGATCAGGCAACGTCCAGAAATCGAAAAAGTTGAACCAGTCCAGCGGGGCCAGCAGCGCATAATGCGCCAGCCGTTGCGCATAGCGATCGACCGCCTGTTGCAGCGCCTGCTGACGTTGTGCACGGGGCAGCAGCAGCGGATCGGCAAACGGCTCACAGTGGATAAGCAGTTTACCCTGTTGCCGCAGGGCAAACATGAGCAGCACCGGACAGCGTAACGCAGCTGCCAGCACAAACGGCCCCTGTGGAAACGGTGCTGCCCGACCCAGAAAATCGCTCCAGATGACCCGACGCTCGCCGCCGCGTTGCGGATTGACCGCCGTACGATCCCCGACAATCGCCACCCATTCGCCCGCATCCAGCTTCTGTTGCAGCAGGATTGCTGTCTCCGGCCCGATATCACTGACCGGCATCAGATTGACCCCCGCCTGCGGGGCGATAGTTTCCAGTACCGCCCGAAAGCGCCGGGCATTGTCGGTAAACACCAGTGCATTAATCACCAGTCCGCTGACCTGCTGCGCCATCGCGCGACAGGCTTCAATGTCGCCAAGATGGGAGGCCAGGATCAGCTTGCCCTGGGGTGTGGGTGCGCGGATTATCGCTTCTGCGCCCGGCGCGAAATCGATATCCCGTCCCCAATGCAAATCCCCGCGCCAGCTGGCGACTTTATCCAGCATCGCCCCGGCGAAGCGCAGAAAATGGCGGTAGCTGTTAAGCCGCGGCGGTAATGCAACCTGCCGCTGCTGTGCGGCGACGGTGACCTGCGCCAGCCATTGCCGTGAAGCGCTTCGCGCGCGCTGACCGCTCAGCCAGTAGACCGCGACGACCGGCCAGAGCAGCAGCATAAAGGGCAGCCGCCCGCCATAGCGATACACCGCCAGCATAAAACGTAATCCCCACTGTCCGCGCCGCTCCGTTTCCACAGACCAGTGTGCTGGCGCGTTACGCATCGCCAGCAGACGCGGGATCCGCGGCAGCATGCCGAAGAACAGACGGGTATGCATCCAGGAGATGCGCAGATTGTCGTAGAGCGCATCGAAGTGCGACAGCCCGCTGGCGGGATAGGTGACGCGGGTCGGGATAAAGCGACTGCGTATGCCCTGCCAGTAAAGCCGCACCATGATCTCAGTATCGAAATCCATGCGCTGACCGATGGCACGGCGATCGCACAGCGCCAGCGTGGGGGCCAGCGGATAGACACGAAAACCGCACATGCTGTCGCGGATCGACAGCGACAGCGTTTCAATCCAGACCCAGAAGTGCGTGATATAGCGACCGTAAAGACGTGATTTAGGGATCGAATCGTCATAAATCGGCTGTCCGGAGATCAGCGCGTCGGGATAGCGCTCAGCTTTCGCCAGCATCAGCGGCAGATCTTCCGCCTGATGCTGACCGTCCGCATCAAGCTGCACGGCATGGGTGAATCCGCGTGCCGCCGCAGCGCGCAGACCATGAATCACCGCCGCACCTTTACCCTGATTGCTGTCGAGTCGCAGCACAGTGAGCTCTGGGGCGTACAGCGTCGCCAGCTGAAGCTGAGTCGCCGTGTCGCTGCCATCATCCACGACGATAACCGGCAGATTGAACGGTGCCAGCCGGGCCAGTACCGATGCCATCATCGCACCATGGTTGTAACACGGGATCACTACGCAAGGCGTAAACGGCAGGGTTAGCACAGCGCGATCTTCCCGATGCTGGCGCTCTGCTCGCCGTCGTGACTGAGCAGGCTGTAACGGAAACTCAGGCGCGACTTTTCAGCATCCCAGTCAAGACGCAGTTGCAGAAGTGAGTCAGGTAGCACCGGCTGCTGAAATTTGATGTTTTCAATGGCGGCAAACTGCTTACCCGGCGCGAGCAGTGACACGCTGTAGTGCATCACCCAGTCCAGTTGAGCCACGCCAGGCAGAATAGGCAGCGTCTGAAAGTGGCCCTGGAACCAGAACAGTCCGGCTTCAACCTGCAGAATCAGCGTGGCGCTGTCAGCCTGCAACTCCCGGCTTCGTTCAATCGGCAACATGAAAAAGTTCCTCTATTTGCGGCCAGGCGCGTTTACTTTGGGGGGTAACCGGAATGGTGGCAACAATCCGCCAGTAGCGCGGCATCGCCAGCGGTTCCAGCCAGCACTGCAGCTGGCGTTTCCATTGCTGTCTGTGCTGGTGCAGAGCCGCTTCATCCAGCGTGCTGGTGAGCGACAGCACGACGCCAATTGCCTGACGATCATGACGCGTGACCACCAGCGCCACGGCATCGTCAATTTCCGGCAGATCGGTCAGTCGGCGCTCTATCTCACTTAATGAGATGCGCTTGTCTCCAATTTTCACGATGCGATCGTGACGTCCTGCCAGCTGAAATCCGCCATCGGGCTGCATATTCAGGCGGTCGTCCAGCGCAAGGCCGTTATCACCCGCAATCAGCGGCGACCAGACCTGCCAGCGTTCGGGCGTCACCTGCTCAAGCCTGACGCCAGAAAAACTTCGCCACGGGGCATCGGCCCGATCGCACTGACGCCAGGCCAGAATGCCGGTTTCGGTGCTACCGTAGATTTCACTGACCGGGCAGCCAAAGCGCTGCCAGACCTGTTCTGCATCCGGCCCGCGCAGGGTGCCACCGGCAGAGACAATCAGTTCACAGCCGGGCGCGTCAAGCGTACTGTCCAGCCGCGATAAAAAAGCCGGGCTGCTGATAAAAGCATAGCGACAGTCGCGCGGGAGCTGGGCCAGTTGCTCGCCGTAGAACAGCGGCTGAGCGGAAAACGGCAGCCTGAGCGTCATTGGCAGGAAAAGTCGGAACGATAAACCGTAAAGATGCTGATGGCTGACGGAGGCAATCACCCGGCAGCCTTGCAGCTGTTCGCCCCATAGAGCGCTGAGCCAGCGGCTCTCCTGCTCCATCACCGTCAGTGACTTCATTACCTGACGCGGTGTGCCGGTGGACCCCGAGGTAAAGAGTATCAGCGCTGAGCTCGCAGGCAGTGGTGGCAGCTGGCCCTGGGCTTCTGCCTCATCCCACGTCAGCAGCGGCAGGCTGACCGCCAGCGGCATGTCGCACAGCACCCCATCAAGCTGCTCCTGCATCTCATTCAGTAGCGCGGCGCGGCTATGACCCGGCATCACCGGCGTTTTACTGGCATACCAGCAGGCCAGCAGCGCCACACAGAAACGATAACTGTCGTCAAAACAGAGCCCCCAGTGCGTGCCCGGCTGTGCCGCTAAGCGCAGGCTAAGTGCCTGCACCTGACGACGCATCGCGCCGAGCATCAAGGGTTGATCGCCTCGCCAGGCGACTTCACGATCGGCGCCTGTCAGCCACTCGGCCACGCTCATGCTTTTCGCCTCACACGCTGACGAACCAGCCACTCAGCGCCCATCAGCACGCCGATCAACAGGTAGCTGATGCCACCGTTCCACAGCGTCCAGAGCCGCAGATCGCCCTGCAGACAGGTATAGAACGCCATGCTGCCATTGCCGATAAAAAACAGGCACCAGATCTGCGTTACGCGACGGGTGTAAGGCACTGCGGCGGCAGGAAGTTCTGGCTCACGCAGCCGGGCAATACGCTCCACCAGCGGCATCGCGCTCCAGAGTGAAGCACCGAACACCAGCAGCATCGCCAGATTGACCGCCACCGGATACCACAGCAACAGATGCTGAGCGCGTAACAGCTGGCTGCTGATACAGAGCAGCGCGCCGAGCAGCGCCAGCCAGCCCATGACCGCGCCCAGCGCGTTCTGCTGACGACGCAGTTGCAGCCAGCGCAGGCCAAACAGCAGCGCCAGCAGCCAGAAGAGTCCCTGCCAGCGCGGCTGGGTCAGTGCCAGCCAGACCAGCAAGGGCCAGGCCAGCAGCGTAAGCAGATTGAGCAGGCGAAGCGTAGCAGCAGGCACGACGGATCAGGCGTCTTCGCGCATCAGTTGTTCCACCGCATCCACGACATCCTGCACAGTTCGGACCGCGCGGAAGGTTTCCGGTTTGATTTTACGGCCGGTGCGTTTTTGCAGGTGCACGACCATATCGACAGCATCAATGCTGTCGAGCTCGAGATCTTCATACAGACGCGCCTCGGGGTGGATATCCTCGGGCGCAATTTCAAACAGGCTGGTGAGCAGCGAAGTCACTTCCTGATAAATCTCTTCTTTGTTCATCATAAGATTGTCTCCGCTTTCAGCCGCGCTGTTGGTTGACGAACGCGGCCAGCGTCGCGACAGAGAAGAAGTGGGCACGCAGGGTTTCACTTTCCGCAGAGAGCGTCACGCGGTAGCGATTTTTCACTGCCAGGCCAAGTTCCAGTGCATCAATTGAGTCCAGCCCCAGCCCGTCGCCAAACAGGGCAGCGTCAGTCTCAATATCATCAGGGCTGAGATCTTCAAGGTTCAGCGTGTCGATAATCATCTGTTTGATATCGTTAATTAATGAATCCATACCGGTTTTCGTCTTACCTGTTCTGGGGGACCAGCGCCTGCTCTAAGTGGCGGGTCAGGCGACGCGCGGCCAGTGGCTGCGCATCGGGATTGCTTTCACAAAACGACTGACTGTCGATTCGTGACTTTACTCGCACGGTAAACAGCGGTTTAACCGGCGGAATCTGATACCAGCGGCTCTGTTTATCAAGCATACGCTGGCTGCAGGTGATGTGAACCACGCGCAGATCGCATCCGGCGCGCACCGCAATATTGGCGGCTCCGCGCTGCAGAGTCAGCGGCTGACCGTAACGGGTACGGGTGCCTTCCGGAAAAATCAGGATATTGTCGCCGCGCGCCAGTCTCTGCTGACTGTCCGGCAGCAGCGTCTCCGCTTCACTGTTGATCAGATAATCGGCGGCGCGAATCACCCCACGTATAAAGGGATTTTTTTGCAGATCGGCCTTTACCAGACAATCCATCTCTGGCAGTACCGACGCGATCATCACGTAGTCGATCAGTGACGGATGATTAGCGACAATCAGGCATCCGCGATCCTGTTGCAACAGCTCTGCGCCTTCAATGCGGTAGTCGTAAACGCCGGTCATCCGGCAGAAACGCAGAAAGCAGCGGAAGCTAAAGGCGATAGCGCGTCGGGCCAGCAGCCGGCGGCGCAGAGAATCGCGCTGGATCAGGAGTAGCAGGTTGAAGCCAATCAGTGACAGCAGCAGTCCGCCCAGCCCAAACAGCGTAAAATTGACGGCCGTCATCACCAGTCGCCAGCAGTAGTTAAGGCGGCTGCCTGAGTGCTGAGCGGGTTGTGAGCAATCAGCCATGACTTCTCTCCCAGTGCCATGTCAGGCGTTCGCCTGCCAGGCTGAAGGTGGGCGAAGCCGCCAGCCATTGCTGCAGAAAACGCAGGCTCTGCGGTAACAGCGTTTCTGCCCTCTTCTCTTCGCCTTTACAGCCAGTGCAATACAGTTGTTCGCCCGCACGCAGCAGCAGTGCCACCGCATAAGGAAAATTCACGCGCTGATCCGCCAGCCACGGCAGATAATAGTCCGGCACGATGCCGTCGAAGTCGACCAGCAGCACCTGCTGATAACCCGCCTGATGCAGAGCGCTGACTTCAATCAATCCCTGCTGAAAAGAGTCCATGCCTGCCGCAATGGAGGTCGAGACCAGCGGCGCTTTTGCCGCAATGGTCAGGCTGCCAACCGCCGAATTGTGAACTGACATGGCAAAGTCTGTAGGTGACATTGACTGTTGATCTGCAAGGGTATTAAGAATACGCAGATTACGCTCCAGTTCACCGTGACGGCTGGTAAACACGATAGCGTCTGCCTTCTGCCGTGCCAGAAGCGCCAGCCCACACTCTACCGCCGCACGGCTGCCGCCGCTCAGACGACGCGACGTCATCATCGGTAAGTATTGCGGCTTTGCCATCGCCGCTAAGGGGTCGATGGCCCTGCTCTGTTGCGCCCAGTCCTGCCAGGCTTCTGGCGCGCTTAAACCCGGAGCCAGTGCCTGCCAGTCGACCAGTGAGTAAGCGAGTTTCATCTCAACACTCTTTTCATCATACGTGTGGAGTCGGCGTTCATTGGATCGTCACTCCTGCCTTCTGCAAAAAAAGTGCGTACCGGAAAACCTGCCGAACCCTAATCAGGTTCTCACGGTAGAGGTTTACTCAAGGATTCATCAATAGCAGCTCATCTGATTTGTCGGCCGGCTGCCGCAGAACTTTATGCTTAGCGAGCCTGTCGACCCATTATTGCAACAGCACGCCGATCACCGGGCGGCCAGGGCCGACAGCCGCAACTGAATATCCTGATCGAGATTGGCCATCCAGTCGTTGTCGTTATTGAGGATCACACCCTGTCCCGCTCTCAGGTTTTCACTGCCGACAGACTCAATGCGGTAATTCTGTCTGGTGTAAGTAATGCGGATGGTCGGCACAACATCACGCTGGGCCAGACGACCATTGATTACACCAGGCGAAACGGGTGTCATCAGCTGTTTCCGGCCAATACCCGCCTCAATGATCGCCAGTTTCATCTGATTATCACTGTCATGCTGAGTGAGGGCCTGATTCACGTTATGAATCGGCGGCGTGCATGCGCAGCCGGTTAATCATGCAGCGACCACAGCCAGCGAAAAAATTGTTTTTTTGATCATAACGAGTCCCTTCTTTGATCTTTTTTATCAGTGAGTTAAACGTAAAAATCATCCAACACCAGCTTAACATTACGTGCATTTTTCCGGCTGGCTGGTTCAAAACCCGCGCATGATACCATCGAATGTAAAGACAGGTAAGCAGAAGTATGTATAGGTTTTGGGTGGTTATTTGAGGGATTAACGCGAGGTAAAATGCGCAGTCGCGGCGTCTGCGCAGAGGCCGATCCCGGCCGCAGAAACTCTTACTGCGGCTGGATCGGCCCGGGCAGTCATTGTGTGGAGGCGGGAGCCCAGCCACCGCCCAGTGCGCGATAGAGATCGATCTGCGCCAGCAACAGATTATTTTTAACGGCCACCCGATTCAGCTGAGTTGAAAACAGGGTTCGCTGCGCATCCAGTTCATCCAGATAGGAAGCGTAGCCATTTTGATAGCGGTTGCGGGCAATGCGCAGCGCCTCGGTTACGTAAGTTTCCTGCTTTTGCAGTTCCTGAAGCTGTGCCTCACGCTGTCGGATAGCGTCCAGGGTATCGTTGACTTCCGAGAAGGCGTTGCGCACCACTTTTTCATAGCCGTACAGCGCCTGATTGCGCGTTGCCATTGAGACATCAACCTGTGCCGTCAGCGCTTCACGGTTCAGCAACGGTGCCAGAATGCTGCCGCCCACGCTCCAGAGCCGGAATGGATTGTCTGCGAGCTGGTGCAGCACCGAACTCTGCAGGGTGCCGGTGGCAGTGAGGTTCAGCCCTGGCAGCAGCTTAGCGCGCGATGAGGCAAGGCTGGCATCTGCGGCCAGTAACTGACGCTGCGCCTGCACAATATCCGGGCGGCGATTAAGCAGTTCGGACGGCAGCAGCGACGGCATCTGCTGCGGTAGAATCTGGTCAAACTGCTGACGACGGGCAATGCTACGCGGGTTCATGCCCACCAGGACGCTCAGCGCATTCTCCTGCTGCGCGATCTGATGCTGCAGCTGCGGTATCTGTGCTTTCGCCGACTGATATTCAGAAGCGGCCTGCATCCACTCCAGCCTTGAGGTGTAGCCGCTCTCAAACTGACGCTGGGCCAGCTTCAGTGAATTGTTGCGGGTCGCCAGCGTCGCATCGGTGACCCGCAGCTGTTCATCCAGCGCGCACAGGTTGAGATAACCCGATGCCACTGAGCTGGCAATGGTCAGCTCTGCAGCAGACGCGGCGGCCTGCTGCGCCGCTAAGCTTGCCTGCGACGCCGAGACGCTATTGCTACGCGCCCCCCAGAGATCAACCTCGTAATTTGCCTGTAACAACCCCTGAAAAACATCGGTTTCATAGGGCTGGCCCGTCACTGACGAGAGCGTTCGCTCACGGGTCGCCGCTACGCCGGCGCTGAGGGTCGGAAATTCATCACCCTGCGTGGCGCGCAGCTGGGCGCGATACTGATCCACTCTGGAACGCGCGGTGAGAATATCAGGATTGTTGCGCAGCGCCTGTGTGACCAGCCGGTTGAGATACGCATCATGAAACGCGCGCCACCACTCCGCTTCCGGCGCAGCAGCAGGCCCGACACTGTTGCGCCAGGCGGCGGGGATCGGCAGAGAGGACGGTGCCTTTTCAACCTGCGTGGCGCAGCCGGTCAGCGCCAGCATCAGCGCACTTACCAGTAAGCCGCGACGCATCATTGTGCGCCCTCATCGGCGGCCTGGGCTGCGGTATCGATATCGACTTCAACCGACATGCCCGGGCGCAGCTGCTGCATATCCTGCTCGTTGATACGGATCCGAACCGGAATACGCTGCGCAATTTTAACGAAGTTACCCGTGGCATTGTCAGGTGAAATAGCGCTGAACTCTGAGCCGGCTGCCGGCGAGATAAATTCCACCTGCCCGTTAAAGCGTTTGCCATCCAGTGCATCGACCCGAATCGTCACCGGCAGGCCAGGCCGGATATGGGCCAGTTGAGTCTCTTTCAGGTTCGCGATGATCCATTTGTGATTGGGCACTACCGAGGTCAGGCGCGTACCGGCCGTGACATAGGCGCCGGTTCGCACTGACAGCTGACCGAGCTGGCCATCATCAGGCGCGGTAATCCGGGTATTCGCCAGATCGATCTCCGCCAGCTCCAGCGCGGCGCGGGCGCTCTCGACATCCCCCTCCAGCGCGTCGCGATTAACGATAACGGTTTGCAGGTTCTGCTGCGCGACGGCGATCTGCGCGGCAGCCTGGCGGACCTGGGCCTGGGCCTGAGCGTTTGCTGCGCGGGCGGCGTCGCGCTCACGTACCGACAGCGATCCATCCGCCGCAAGATTCTCAACGCGTTTGAGATCAAAGCCGCTTTTCAGTGCCTGAGCTTTCGCGTTTTCCAGCGCCGCTTTATTGCTCTGGATGGTCGCTTCTGCGCTGCGCCGCTGCTGCAGATTGTTTTTCAGAGCCGCCTGCTTCATCGCCAGTTGCGCCTGCGCCTGATGCACCCGCTGACGATAGATTCGATCATCAATCGTCATCAGCAACTGCCCTTTCTTCACCGGCTGCAGATCGATGACCTTTACCGAGGTGAGATAGCCATTCACCTGCGGACTGATAAAGGTCACCTGACCGCGCACATAGGCATTCTCGGTGCTTTGTATTGCGCTGGTAAAAGGCCAAAGCTGCCAGGCATACAGGATAACCAGTACGCCAATCACTACAATACCGCTGCCAGCGGCTATCGAAAGAATACGTCGACGGTTTGCACGTTCGCGTTCTGCCGCCTGAAGCTCATCCTGCTGACTCATTGTTTCTCCGTTGATTCCTGTAACGCAGCCAGCTGTTGCTGCTCACGCAGATTAAATTGTGCCTGACGCCAGTCAAGATAACGACGCCGGGTTAAACGCCAGATGACCCACATCAGAGTCACCAGAGCCAGCGCAGCGGTTAACAGATAGGTATCGTTGTAGGCGAGCACATTAGCCTGTAGCGTGGCGACCGTCTGTAACTGGGTGGTGCTCTGCGCACCGCGCAGAACGTCGTCACCCACCAGTGAATTAAATAGCGCGTTGTACTGACTTAGCCGTTCGGTAACGTTAGGATCGAGCAGTGAGAGTTGATCGCCCAGCAGGCTGGAGTGATATTTTTCCCGCCAGACCTGAAAAGTGCCAAGGATCGCTGAGCCGATCAGTCCACCCAGGTTCTGACTCATGCCAAACAGCACCACAAAGCTCACCAGGTTTTTTGGCTGGGTCACCACGCTACCAATGCCCATCAGCATCGCCGGTGCCATGAAAAAGGCGCTGCTGAAGCCCAGCAAAAACTGGCTCAGATACATTTCGGGGCCACGGGTCAGCGGACTGGATTGCGCATCCATCAGCGAGGCGATAATCATCACCACCAGCGAGGCGACAATCGGCCAGTTGAGATGATTGGGTTTGATGGTGAGTGCGCTGGCGGCGATGCCCACGATAACCCCGGCCATGATCGCCAGTGCCAGACCGCGCATTTGATCGTTCTGCAAACCCATCTGCTGCAAAAAGCCGATCGCGCCGGTGTTCTGTTCCGCCAGTACGATACGGATCATGACCATGACAATGCCAAGCCGCACCATCATGCCGCTGCTCAGCCAGCGGGTGTTAATCAGGGGGTTACGCCGGTTATGCTCAATAACAATCGCCGCGACAATCAGCGTCAGGGCAATTGCAGTACAGATTCCCAACCACGGCGTGGTGAACCACCATTCAATGCGACCCAGCGTCAGCACGCCGCACAGCAGCGCCATGCCAGGCGCCAGCAGAACGAAGGTCAGGAAATCCATCTTTTCAAAGGTTTTAATGCGATCGCCTGGTGGCAGTTTCACCAGCAGCACCCCACCCAGCGCGATCAGTGCCAGACCGAGTTCAAACAGATAAAGGCCACGCCACTCGTTGAGCTGCAGTAATTCTGACGAAAATAAGCGGGCCAGCGGAATAGCCAGCTGAGAGACCGTCAGGCCAATCACCAGCGCTTTCAGGCGATGTTTTGCGGGCCAGGCCTGAACCTGATAGTAGATGCCCAGTGAGCTGAGCGCCGCCGCCACCATGCCATGGGCGGTGCGCACAATGATCGCCGAGCTCAGGTCGTTAGCGAATAAATGAAAGAATGCGACCAGTACATAAAGCACCAGAAAGGCTTCAGTAAAGACACGCAGGCCAAACTGCTGTCGGAATTTTACCAGCAGCAGATTTATAGAGATGTTGCCCATCACGTAGACCGCAGGTAACCACGCAATCTCATTCGACCAGGCTCCAAAGGTGCCCTGCAGATTAACCAGGTTCGCGGTGACCAGTGCGTTGCTTAACGCGCCGGTCAGCGAAATCAGTAAGCCGATCAGGCCAAATGCCAGACGCTTTGGCATGGGATGCAGCGGCGTCGAGGGCGAACCCGGCAACATCGGTTTTTCGTGCGGTAACCACTCGCGTGCTGCGTAGGGATTTCGCTTTGCCACTGCTACATGCTTCCCATTCGGCTCAGCAGTTGTTGCAGGACGCGCTCGGTGACGGCCAGATCCCCGGGATCAATATCAGCCAGCATTTCAGTACGGAGAGCATCAGCCTCGGTTTTCACTTTGGCGAAGGCTTCATTGCCTTTATCGGTCAGCACCAGGTGACGTTTACGGCGATCTTCTGGCGGTTGTACCCGCGTCAGCAGCGACTGTTTCACCAGCCGATCCACCAGCGGCACCATACTGGCATCTTCCAGCCCCAGCAGTTGCGCCAGTTCGGTCTGCGTCATGCGCTGCGGCTCACTGGCAATCAGCCCGATGGCCATCCAGCTGCTCATGCTTAAGCCGCTATCTTTAAGGTGACGATCAACCGCCAGGCGCCAGGCATGGGCGGTCAGATGCAGTAAGTGGGTAAAGGTACGCGTATGCTCAGACAAATGTTAGCAGCCTAATAGTAAGATATCTAATTGAGTGGAGGCGTTATTATACGCAAAGCGAAACGCGATTGAAAAGCGTCCGGTCTGTTAAAAATTAGTGGATCGCGTCAGAATGTCCAGAGGCCGCAATCAGGAGCCGGATAACATGAATCAGGCATCAGCAAACTGGATCGATTTGCGCCGTGACGCCGTTAGCGGTATTGAGGCATTGCGCGCCCATTTCACTGGCCACGCCTGGGATCCCCACTGGCACGACAGCTATCTTATTGGCGTGACCGAGCAAGGTGTACAGCAGTTTCATTCGCGGCGCAAACAGCATCAAAGCCGTCCCGGCACGGCTTTTATGCTGGAGCCTGAGGAGTTACATGATGGCGAAGCTATCAACCACAGCGGCTTCACCTATCGTATGCTCTATCTTTCACCGCAACAGATTGCGCAGCAGCTTACGCCTAATCAGGCTGATGACCCCTTGCCGCGTGAACTCCGCTTTGCAACCACACTGCGCGACGACCGCCCATTGGCTTATGCTGTCTGGCACGCGTTTGATGCACTGTGGTACAACCATCCCGCGATCATCAAAGAGGCGGCGATGGATCGGATGTTCAGTCAGCTCACCTCGCACCGGCAATGGTCACTGCCCGCTCAGCCCGTCGATAAAGATGCCAGGCTGGCTTTGCAGGCGCGTGACTGGCTGATTGCCCATCATGCGGAAATCCCGGCCTGCTGCAGATGGCGCAGCAGCTGCAGGTGGATCGCTTCCGGTTATCACGCCTGTTCCAGACGCACTGGGGTTTGCCGCCTCACGCCTGGCTGGTGCAATGGCGGCTGCTGGGCATTGCCATCGTCGGCGATAAAAAAAACCTGCGTAAGCTGACGGCTAAACTGGTGTTGTTCAGCTAATTTGTTCCCGGGAAGCTGGCCACGGCTTCCCGGCTTTTTCCACCCGGTTCGCCAATCCCGCCATCTGTATAGGTTATTTGTACAACTTTTGTGTCGGAATAATCCTTATAACTCCTTGATAAGTTGTGAATGGCACATTTTGCTAAAGAATTCGATTTTACAGATAGTTATTCATTGTATAAGTTTACTGCCACGAGTTGTATGCGACTCTGTAACGAATGATGCATTTGCGTCGCCTCTGAAGGTGTCAGTGGATTTCCACCTTCAGAGGTTAATTTTTGTTTGCTCAATTTGTGGCACTGGTACCATCGCATCTGTCCATGCGGTGGTTTTTTTGATCGCTTTTGTCCTGACATCCGAACCGGAATCGGGCTGTTCTGAAGGGCTTACACATGCAATATATTATTCCCCGGACCAATCAGGAAATCGCTGATTATTTTAACCCTGCGGCCAACAAGCCAGCCAGCGAGATGGAAATGCTGGGTATCCTGATTGCAGAAATTTTGCAGTCAGGCATGCCAGTGAATAATAAAGCCATTATTTCCAAACTCATTCATCGGCTTGAACTGGAAAGTGACAGGGAAATGCTGGATAGCTACCGCCAGCTGCTCGACCTCGTGGTCCACAAGACCCCGGATGATTTTTCGCTGTAAGACTGACTCCATGGAGGGAGTTCCCCCCTTTTTCTGGCATCTTTGCCAATCGCCCGGTACTATCTGCCCCTCACCATGAGCCTGATCTTCCCGCCCCTCGCGCGGGAGCAAAACAACTAAAGAGCCTGCAGACCTTTATGACTCAAACCAATGATGTTGCCGCAACCGACGTTGTGGCGGGCGATATCAGTGTGGGGCGCGTTCTGCGTTCGCCTGCGCTGCTGACCCGCGAATGCCTTGCCGGAGTAATTACCGCGCTGGCATTAATCCCTGAAGTGATCTCCTTTTCCGTTATTGCCGGTGTAGACCCTAAAGTGAGTCTCATCGCCTCGGTCGTGCTCTGCCTGACCCTGTCGATACTCGGCGGACGCCCGGCGATGGTTACGGCGGCTGCCGGTTCTGTCGCACTGGTTATCGGACCGATGGTTCATCTGCACGGTGTTGAATATATTCTTCCCGCGGTAGTCATGGGCGGCGTGATTCAGATTCTGTTTGGCGTGGCCGGTCTGGCACGCATGATGCGCTACATCCCCCGCTCGGTGATGCTGGGATTTGTGAATGCGCTGGGCGTGCTGATTTTCTTTGCTCAGGTGCCGCACGTATGGGGCCAGTCATCACTGGTGTGGATCTTCTTTGCCGCGACCCTGGCAATCGTGCTGTTGTTACCGCGTCTGTTAAAGAGTGTTCCTTCTCCGCTGGTTGCCATTGTGGTGGTGACGGGCGTCGCGCTATTAATGGGCTATCGCATGCCGAACGTGGGCGATGAAGGACCGATGAGTCCTGGCCTGCCCGGTTTTAACAGCCTGCTGGTACCGCTTAACCTGCAGACTCTGCAGATTATCTGGCCCACCGCACTGAGTATCGCCTTTGTCGGGCTGATGGAATCGCTGCTGACCGCCAAACTGGTCGATGACCTGACCGATACCCCGTCCAGTAAGCGCCGCGAATCCTGGGGTCTGGGTGTGGCAAATATCCTTGCGGGATTTTATGGCGGTATCGCCGGATGCGCGATGATAGGTCAGACTATCGTCAACGTTGAGCTGGGCCGTGCGCGCAGCCGCGTTTCAACCGTGGCCGCGGGTCTGGTGCTGCTGCTGCTGGTGACCGGACTGAGCCGGATAATGGCGCAAATTCCGATGGTAGTATTGGCCGGTATCATGATGGTGGTGGCAGTGAAAACCGTTAACTGGCATAGCCTGCAGCCCAACACACTGAAACGTATGCCGTGGTCAGAGACGCTGATTATGGTGCTGACAGTGGCGGTAACGGTCTGGACAGGAAATCTGGCACTGGGCGTACTCGCTGGAGTGATCCTGGCGATGCTGCTGTTTGCCCGCCGTATTGCACATGTCATTCATGCTGAACGTCAGCTGAGTGAAGATGGTGAGTCAGTACGCTATGAGGTACGTGGTCCGCTGTTCTTTGCCAGCAGCAACGATCTGTTTGAGCATTTTGATTATGCGCATGACCCGAAAAAAGTGACGATTGACTTAACGCACGCGCAGATCTGGGATGCATCCAGCGTCGCAGCGCTGGATGGTATTGAATATCGCTATCAGCGTTATGGTGCAGACGTGACGATTGAAGGGCTGGATCCGCGCAGCACTGATTTCCATCAGCGCCTTACCGGTAATTTCGGATAAATAGCTCCGTTCTGCTGCCTCTCCGGCAGCAGACTTTACTCTGCCTGTTGCCGCCGCGCCCGATAGCGGCCAACCATAGTAATTAGCGCCTGATAGATTAAACCAGCATAAAGACTTGTCAGAATCGCCAGGCCTGGCTCTTTACCCTGCTGATGCCATGACATAAACCACATGAATACGCCCCACAGTACAGAGAACACCAGCCATCCGCGGACGAACTTCATAATGCCATTCATAACGACTCCTCTTAAATAATGAACCACCTTAACCTGCTCCGGCCCAAAAAGCATCGCCCGTTTATTCGGGTTGAGAGACGTCTCATATAATCGTCACGAACTCTCTCTCTGGCTCGGACATGTTACCTCGTCCAGGTAATTTTACGGCGATTCTCTATACTCAACGTTCCGCTTACCTGATCTGGGAATTACGATGAAACGTATTGCTTACCTGTTATCGATGCTGGCTATACTTGCGACACTCACTGCCTGTGCACCACCACCGCCGGGCAGAGATGCACCACCGCCACCACCGCCAGGCAAAGAGGCCCCACCACCCCCTCCGGGCGGGCAGCAGCCGGTTGGCGCACCAGGCGGTGTTGGCCCGGCAGGACAACCGCAGGGATAGTCTGTTTCAGCCAGTCTGCGTTGCAGGCTGGCTAATGCCGAAAGGCGCAGCCGCAGGCTGACATTTAACCTGTTGCCTGCGCTTCATACGATGCCGCTTCGTCCCTCAGAAATTATAGTGGCGCTCGGCGGCGCTCTTCATGATGTGAATCACCCTGCATTGAGACGGATGAAAACAGAATGGGCTTAACCTTGCGCAGTTTCCTGACTCTCCCGGGCAGCCGGTAACGATCTCAAGACGACGGCTTCAGATGAGAGCCCGCCCTGATCCCCAGGCGGTTACAGATACGCGCCCCTGCCATCTTTATCCAAAAAAAAACCTCCCGAAGGAGGTTTATGAATGGCTCAGCAATTCAGTTTGATACATCGCCATTAAGTCTGCTGAAAAGTACACGCCTCATATCATCTGAATCCATCGCATCAAGATTCATCCACTTTAAGCTCTGACGGTTATCAGAGAGATTGTATTCAGAGTAAACGCCATGAATATCACCCTTATCTAATGAATAAAGAATGGCGATTGATTGCGATGGGCAGTTATGAGGTTTACAACCCGAAAGGGCGAGATACTTTTTGCCATTAATGGTCACCTCGTTTGCCGGGGTGCTGGTGCCGCCCTCTTTTACCCAGGACGGCAGTTTTTCTTTGGCAATAAGGTCATGATAGGCCTTACCCGTTTCCTTTCCCTGCACAAAGTCGTAAAGGTACGGTTTTTCTGCTGCACCGACCATCAAAGGCAAGCCAGTCAGGCACGCAGCCAACAAAATATTTTTCATATCGCTATCCTCATTCCTTGTGGGTATCCGCGATAAATTATCTTTTTTTTCGTGTTTTGTCAGTTGTCAGCTTAAATCACAACTGAATCGCCAGTGGAAATAAAATCCTGAACGTCCCTGAACCAAGGAATGCGCTTTGAAAGCGGCCGACGCAAACGGAAGGCGGAACAGGAGCGCTGAGGCGTTAGCTGCTCTCTGCCTGCCAACCGGCAAGCCCTGTAGGTGAAGGCTGGGTAGTATTTTCGTCATGCATATGCGTGGTGGCACTGGCGACACGCGCGTGGGATTAACCGTCGCCGGATGGCAGGTGAACGGGAAATAATATTATGAATGGATATCAGGAAAAGGAATTCAGGCACAAAAAACCGCCTCTGAGGGGCGGCTTGACGACACTGCTTATCATTGATTTTATTGGTAAAGCGATATGGTGCCCGGGGCGGGACTTGAACCCGCACAGCCTTACAGCCGAGGGATTTTAAAGACTTTTTAAGGACTTTTAAAATCATGCACTTACGGCAATTTAAAGGGTTGCAGACGCTAAAAATGGGTTTATTGGGGTTTACCCGTCTGCTGGTAGTCGCAAGAAATTGACCTGACCTCGCCTAAAAAGAGATTGTTAAGTTGGCGTTTTTCACGATCAATCGCTTATGGTTGATGATGAGTAATGATGTGTCTCCCACGCCAGTAAATAGCACATCGCCATAGAAGAATGATTGCCCATTGTTACCTGTCAAATGCCTTGCCATTTCTAAATCGTTATCTTTTAACAAAAATGTGGCGTCATCCTTCTTAACTCCAATTATATTCATGGAGCGATCACTTATAATTTCTCCCATACCAGACATAAACAGTAAAGGAAAAACCATAAAAAATAAAATCCCAATGGTTGAATATCTTTTTTTCTCCCTCGTCATTTGCTTCCCATAATTTACATTTGCAATTATTAAAATGCTTACCGACACAAAAAGAATCGAAGAGATAACAAGAAATACTTGCAACCTTCCATCAAGTAAAAACTTCAAAATCACAAAACCTATAAGAAATGATATCGAGATTAATGCAAACATCGGCTCGAATAGATGCAATTTCCTGGCTGCTCGATATGTACCTTTTGTATTTCTATAGAACTTACTATGGGTTTTATTCATCTTTCTACAAATTAACAAGGATGATTTCAAAAACAACCATACTATGATGCATCCTGTTGAATACCAGCCACAGAATGTAAAACCCATTAATAGCAAAAAAGACAATGTTACCAGAAGAAAGAAAATTACATCGGAAAGAGACATTCCTGTTGGGAAAAAATTAATTCTCAAGCAATAAACAAGAAAAATAATCACGCCTAATGCAGTTGTGAGAAGATGAAAATTTCTTGCCGTGCTCATATTAAGATACTGTCTAAGAGAAATCACTTTACGGCCTCCTTTCCTAATCTATCAAATGGGTTAAGATTGATTGCTGCTTCTAAATGTTCTGGTGAAAAGTGGCTATACCGCATCGTCATTTGAATGGTTGAGTGTCCTAGTATTTGTTGCAACACCAGTATATTTCCACCATTCATCATGAAGTGACTTGCAAACGTATGTCTCAAAACATGGGTGCGTTTACCGTTCGGCAATTCAATATTTGCTCTTTCGATCGCAAACCCGAAAGCATCATAAGCATTGTCAAATAGACGACTGCGACTTTTCGGAATTAAGGCATGAAGTCCTTTCGATATTGGGATAGTGCGATTCTTTTTACTTTTCGTATTGGTATAGGTGATTCGAAATGGCATAACTTGAGATTGCCTCAACTGCTCGGCTTCACTCCAACGAGCGCCGGTTGCAAGGCAAATACGCACAATAATGCCAGGATCTTTATTTGATGATACGTCACACTCATGGAGTAATCTTTTAATATCTTCATCGTGTAAGAATGACAGTTCGTTTTCACTCTCGCGAAAGAGCCGTAAACAACCGAGTGGATTATCACTTTTCCAACGTCCCAGCCTTTTTAGTTGATTAAACACTGCACGTAAGTAAGCGTGTTCACGGTTTACTGTAGCTTCTTTCGGTAGTTTCTTGATACCATGCTTTGGATTAGCGGTGAAGTCTCCCGCCAATCGCTGCTTACGATAGCCCGCATACATTTCCTGGTTTAGTGCGAAAGCATCTGGATCACAAAGGTTATGACAGAGTGATTTCAATTTTTTGCAGCCTTGCATCGCCATTGGTCAAAGACCATCCATGTAATTCATACCAATCACCAACTCACTCACTAAGGCGAACCGTGAGAGCTTCTGCCTCAATCGCATTTGTGCTGGAATCGCTACCTTTAATGAGTCTCTCTCATAAGGGTAAAGCTACGCCTCGAGTTGCAAAACTTTTACAAATTAGCTTATTTCCCCTACCCGCTGTGTAAAAATTACATGCCCGCTTACAGTTTAGGATTTTCTGACAGTTGTACAAGTCCCTCAAAAAAAATGAGGAAACCTTGCTGTATATAACAATAGTGATCAATATTATATTTCGGGCTTATAAACATGACCACATAATGAGCATCATGCAGAATGCTGGCGCCAATGTTCTTCGCTGATGATCTTCAAGGAGTGTCCCTTTTCACGATACTCAATAGCTTTTTCTATTTTTCGTCCATAGCTTTGATAGCGCCAGTCTCTTGAGCTTAGAGTTCCAATAATCAGGTAATCCAATTTTTGAGTAATGTCATCGATTACAATTCCGCCTGCCGATTCAATTTCAGCGGCACATGAGGAACGCGATCCACAAAGAAACTTTCCTGTAAGACAAATCACAGCGCCCTTGAGTTTTAACTCATCCACATGTTCAAGTGGTGAACGAATTGAAAGACCATCAACCGATCCAGTGGCTAAATCGCAACCTGTAAAAGCTATCATGGCCTCTTTAAGTTCTTCTCTTTCAACAGGTGTAACAACACCATCAGCTAAAATTTTCTCGATTAGAAGATAAAGGTCTTTACCGGGGAAGTTTGTCTTTAACAAACCATTATTGGATAACCACCAACGAAGATAGCGAATCTCATCTTCCGTTAGCTCATGATTCGACAGCATGCCTTTGCACAAACCTTCAAGCAGGTGTTTATCTGATTCGGTTGAATAGAAATCAATATCAGGAGTGTCGAGAAGATTTTGTTGAATATTTATTAAGTCGTCTTTAAATTTCTTCAATTCAACTTCTTCGATGATACCATCTTCTAAAATGGCAGTAATTTTATCCCTAATTACCTGTACGCAATAATTTTCGCTGATGGCCTCTGCTTCTAATAACCAGGTATCAAGGTAAAGTAATTCTTTTGCATCAACCTTTCCGTCACATGTCATACCCTCTATAATATTGACAAGATTTGCCAGTAACTTATCTCTATTGCGTGTGTAGTTATAAACACTGAGTTTTCTGTCCATAGCACCCCCAATTACATTTTATGTTTGATACTGCTTATAACCTTGATGAGTAATACCACTTGACAAAAGACTAATTCAACACTCCATAACCCATTGATCTACCAGTATTTTATCCTTATCTTCGCGTCACACAACATCCTAGCGCTGAGTTTTCCAAATTCCATCAGACGGTTTGGCAACATCTTTAGCGACCAAATAAAACGTGTTAACTCTCAGCACCTGAATAACTTCAACGTTTATGACCTGAAGAAAGCTAAGAATCCTGAATTGATAACGACTCCTATGACCAGCATCAATCTTTCGAAAAATTCGCTCTGCATGGGGAACCATAGGATTTCAATAACTTATCAACTAAATCTTGTCTACCTGAAAATTCTATTCGAATTTTTCATCACATGAACGTTAATCAATTCAAATTTAAAATGCAATGGTGTAAATATTGAAGAAGCAAATGCAAACACCCGTTTTTACCTCAACGAAGATGGATGTGTGAGCATCCCAGCGTTGGTCCCATACACACCTCTAAAAGTTCCAATTTTCAGCCATCAGTTGCTCCATTCCGGAGTCAGGATGCTCAGGGATTCATAAGGCCGCTCATTTTTATATTCTATCAGCCAGCGCTCTGTAATTTCTCGTGCTTCATTTAGTGTTATGAGCAGCTAAAAATCCAGGGTTTCTAGCCAGTATGTCCGGCTCGATAAATTCGAGCTGCACGCCATGTTCTTCGGCCCATCCTGCCAGCGCCAATGAGATCTGTTCTGGCCCGGAGTCCAGCCGCATCTTCAGGTATTAGTCGTGATTTACCACGCCCTTGTCCAGCCCAGGGACGACTCGTTGAGCCGGACATTAAGGTCGGTTTCTATCGTCAGCGTATAGCATTTAGCATTTAGCATTTAGCATTTAGCGTTTAGCGTTTAAAAATCATCCACCACAATGAAGGTCAGGCAACGTCTGCCGCAGACCGGCGCATCGTGCATATAATCAATTGACCCGCTCTGGTTTGACGCCTGTGGCATGCACCACCGCCACCGCCGCCAGGCAAAGAGGCTCCACCACCCCCTCCGGGCGGGCAGCAGCCAGTTGGCGCACCAGGCGGTGTTGGCCCGGCAGGACAACCGCAGGGATAGTCTGTTTCAGCCAGTCTGCGTTGCAGGCTGGCTAATGCCGAAAGGCGCAGCCGCAGGCTGACATTTCTCCTGGCGCAATTTTGCCAAAATGGGAGTGGCGACGCGCTAATTGCCCCTGCACTTGACTGCTGACAACGTGCTGCCCCAACCAGCGATCTAACGCGTTGCCCATAATTTGCCTGATATCAGGTGACCAGCTGGTAAGATGCCAGGTAGAGCTCCGGGCTTCCTCACTGTCTCCAAATCCCGCCACCGCAATGTGGGCACCCTGACCAAAATCACGAATTGCCTGTATCGCACCAAAGGCCAGGAGATCGCTTTCACAGAAGAGTGCCTGAATACGATCGGCGGCACGGGTCTTTTTCAAATAATCCATCATCGCCTGATACGCGCCATCACGATCATCTGCCTCTGAAGTCAGCACAGCATTCAGCACCCTGCCCGCCGCCTGTAGTGCCGTGCTATAGCCCTGCTTTTGCGCGCTTTCAACAGGCTGGCTTTGCATAAAGCCAAACCGCTGATGCCCTTCCGCGAGCAGTAATTCCGATGTTACTTCCCCTGCCCGCCGCGCATCCGCTTGCAGTTCAGGCTCCGCGTCAATCTCAAGCACCGGCAAATTGCAGGTATCTGTAATGCGGTTGCCGGGTAGCAGTATCAACCCCCGCGTCGCAAGCGGTTTCGCCTGCCGGATGAGTGCTGTCAGAGCTTCTTCGCTATCGGCACTCAACAGCACGGTGATAGCACCGCGAACATTAAGTTGCCGCGTTACCTCGTCCAGCATTTTCTGTTGATACGGATTGAGCAACTGGCTGGCGACAATACCAATAACCGGCGGTAAAGCCGAAAGGGCTGAGTCATGTTTGAAAGGTCTGGTCATTGACGTTAACGTCTCTGCAACGGCAAATAATACCCACCACTTTACGATAAACCAACCTGTTTCAACAGGTTATGAAATTCGACTCAGGCCGCAAAAATGGATGAAATCAGATGTAATCAGGTTTGAATTGGCAAAGCAGTGACACGGATAATGAACGGTTATTCAGCACTGAGACGTGATGCCAGTTGAAAAGCCTAAGGATGTGAGGTGCCAGCCATGCCAGATTCCGGGCACAAAAAAACCGCCTCTGAGGGGCGGCTTGACGACACTGCTTATCATTGATTTTATTGGTAAAGCGATATGGTGCCCGGGGCGGGACTTGAACCCGCACAGCCTTACAGCCGAGGGATTTTAAATCCCTTGTGTCTACCGATTTCACCACCCGGGCTGGGTGTAACTGGAGGCGCGTCCCGGAGTCGAACCGAGGTACACGGATTTGCAATCCGCTGCATAGCCACTCTGCCAACGCGCCTTAAACTATGATGCCGCCAGGCTAACCTGACATGCGAATCTGGAGCGGGAAACGAGACTCGAACTCGCGACCCCGACCTTGGCAAGGTCGTGCTCTACCAACTGAGCTATTCCCGCAATTTTCAGCAATCTTATCGAACCTGCTGATTTTGTTTATCTTCTGGCAGCCTGGCTGCCGTTCGATGCGATGCATTCTACTTAGATGACGCAATGAGTCAATAAAATTATCCTCACAGACCATCCGTTTGCTGCTTTTTAAATCGTATCGATCACGGTTCGAGCAAATCACCGCGCGCCGCGCTTAAATACTGGAACATCGACCAGAAAGTCAGCACTGCAGCAATGTATAACGCCACCACGCCAATCGCTACAACGGTGGCATCTGGGCGCCACAGCAGTGCGAAGAGAGACAACATTTGCGCAGTCGTTTTGACTTTACCAATCCAGGAGACAGAAACACTACTGCGCTTGCCAATCTCCGCCATCCATTCACGCAGCGCAGAGATAATGATCTCGCGGGCAATCATGGTTGCCGCTGGCAGAGTAATCCACCATGCGTGAAAATGTTCTGCCACCAGCACCAGCGCTATCGCGACCAGCACTTTATCAGCAACCGGATCGAGGAATGCGCCAAAGCGCGTCGTCTGCTTCCAGCGGCGCGCCAGAAAGCCATCAAACCAGTCGGTAACAGCAGCAAAAATAAAGATCAGTGCAGTAGCCAGCGGCGCCCAAATGAACGGCAGATAGAAAGCCAGCACAAAGAACGGGATGAGCACAACTCGAAACAGGGTGAGACACGTCGGGATGTTTAATTGCATATGCCGGTAACTGTCTGGATATAGGTAGAATTTAACCTATGTTCCTACATTGCCCCCCCCGTTTCAATGTTAGTGTTTCAAGGAATAGTATATTTTTTCTGCCAGCGCATGCGAGATGCCTGGTACATTTGCGATCTCCTCCACCGAGGCATTCATTAACGGTTGCAGGCCTCCCATGTACTTAAGCAGTTGCTGACGTCGTTTCGGCCCGACGCCTTCGATGCTTTCCAGTGCACTGGTGTTCTTCACTTTGGCCCGTTTTTTTCGGTGACCTGAAATTGCATGATTGTGAGCGTCATCACGAATGTGTTGAATCACATGCAGTGCAGGTGCATCAGGTGGCATCGAAACGCCCTCCCCTTCAGCCTCAAAGAACAGCGTTTCCAGACCGGCTTTACGGTCGCTGCCTTTAGCAACGCCGAGTAAAATGGGCTGGTTTTTATCCCAGGGCACATCCAGCTCGGCAAAGACCTGTATCGCCTGTGACAGCTGACCTTTACCGCCATCAATCAAAATCACGTCGGGGATCTTATCTTCTTCAATCGCTTTGCCATACCGGCGTCGCAACACCTGGTTCATGGCGGCGTAGTCATCTCCCGGCGTAATGCCGGTAATGTTGTAGCGACGATAGTCGGCACGCAGCGGACCATTCTGGTCAAACACCACGCAGGAGGCGATGGTCTGCTCACCCATGGTGTGACTGATATCAAAACACTCCATGCGTGTGATCTTGTCGAGCTCAAGAAACTCTGCCAGCGCATTCAGCCGCTGGTGGATGGTAGAGTGCTGAGACAGACGCGTGGTTAACGCTGTCGCGGCGTTGGTGCGCGCCAGCTTGAGATAGCGGGCGCGATCGCCGCGTGGCTTGCTTTGAATGTTAACCCGACGTCCCGCCAGTTCACTTAGGGACTCTGCCAGCAACTCGCGCTCTGGCAAAGTAAAGTCCAGCAGGATGTCGCCAGGCAGCGTACGTGCTTCACTGCCCTGCAGGTAGAACTGCCCGACGAAGGTCTGCACGACTTCGGCCAAATCAGTGTCCACAGGCACCTTCGGGAAGTAGCTGCGGCTGCCCAGCACTTTGCCCTGACGAATGAACAGCACGTGAAGACAGGCCATGCCCGCCTCATAAGCCACACCCATCACATCCAGGTCATCGCCCTGATTGGAGACAAACTGTTTTTCGGTGATGCGCCGCACGGCCTGAATCTGATCGCGCAGCCGGGCCGCTTCTTCGAAACGCAGGCCAATGCTCGCCTCTTCCATACGTTTAACCAGCTGGTTAAGCACCTGATCATCTTTACCGGCCAGGAACAGGCGCACATAGTCGGTCTGCTGCGCATACTCTTCCTCACTGACCAGCCCGGCAACACAGGGGCCGAGACAGCGACCAATCTGATATTGCAGACAGGGCCGGGAGCGATTGCGGTAGACGCTATTTTCGCACTGGCGAATGGGGAAAACTTTTTGCAACAGTCCCAGCGTTTCACGCACCGCATAGCCGTTCGGGAACGGGCCAAAATATTCGCCTTTGGCATGCTTTGCCCCACGGTGCATCGCCAGTCGCGGATGAGTATCGCTGCTGAGAAAGATGTAGGGATACGATTTATCGTCGCGCAGCAGAACGTTATAGCGCGGCTGGTAGAGCTTGATGTAGTTATGTTCAAGCAGCAGCGCTTCGGTTTCGGTGTGGGTGACGGTGACATCGATGTGCTGGATATTGCTGACCAGCGCTTCGGTTTTTCGGCTGCCGACCTGAACGCGGAAGTAACTGGTCAGACGCTTCTTCAGGTCTTTGGCTTTGCCTACATAGATGACGGTGCCTGAGGCGTCATACATGCGGTAAACACCGGGCTTGCTGGTTACCGTACTCAAAAAGGCTTTGGAATCAAAAACGTCATTCACTACTGATTAACGGCTCCGCATTATAGAGGCCATGTCGAATGGCCAGATGCGTTAACTCTACATCGCCACTGATATTCAGCTTACTGAACATCCGATAGCGGTAACTGTTAACGGTTTTAGGACTGAGATTTAACTGCTCTGAAATTTCCGTCACCTTTTGTCCCCGGGTGATCATCAGCATAATCTGCAATTCCCTTTCCGACAAACAGCTAAAGGGGGATTCCGCTTTTTGCGGCTCAATCTGACTCAGGGCCATCTGCTGAGCGATGTCTGATGCGATATATCGCTGTCCGGCATTCACCGAGCGAATTGCATTGACCACTTCCTGGGGTGCTGCCCCTTTACTGAGGTAGCCTGCTGCCCCCGCCTGCATAACTTTAGCAGGCAGCGGACTTTCCGTATGAATAGTCAGCATAATGATTTTGATATCGGGATTGTAACGCACGATTTTGCGCGTCGCCTCCAGTCCGCCGATGCCAGGCATGTTCATGTCCATCAGGATCACATCAACCTGGTTAGCACGGCACCACTTAGCCGCATCCTCACCACAGTTGGCCTCTCCGACCACGGCCAGACCTTTAACATCCTCCAGGATGCGACGGATGCCGGTACGGACAAGTTCATGGTCATCAACAAGAAGCACACTGATCAACGGGGAAACTCCAGAGGCTGAAAAAGAGGAAGCGACTAACGATTTCAAGCGATAATCATACCCGCTTTTACCTCAAAAGCACATCAACAAAGTAAAACAGTCCTGGCTTAGCCTGTTCACTTTTAGCCTGGCCCAGCCTGAGTTCTCAGACATTTCCTGAAACAGAAAGCACCGTCAAACAATCCTTAAAGTCTCACTATTTCATGACATTAACAACTGGTACTACGGTTACCCAGCGCTGCAGTGACAGGTAATATCAGGTGGAAGGCTCTCGTTGATTACTTTCTGCGATTGATTAGTTGCACTGGACAAACCTGCTGTTTCAGACGAAACGAACCGGCTGCATCAGCAACATACTGACGCTGTGATATACTCACGCACTGCTGTTCGGACAGATTGCCGACACGTTGTCATTCACCAAGGAGATACACATGAGCGATGAAGATTTTGCAACTTCGCAGGAAGCCCGGAAATTAGCGGATGAAATCGCGGGGCTGAAGATGATGATCACCCTGATCCTGAAAGGTATGGGCCAGGCTGATGCTGGAAAAGTGATTATCAACATGGAACGCTATGTACAGACGCTGGGTGACAAGCCTCAGGCGGAAGTGTTCAGCAACACCATTAAGCAGATTAAAACTGCCTACCGTCAGTAATTCTTTTGCCCCCAGTGGCGGGGGCATATACGCTAACTGTGCGCCTGCCAGTTAACGGAAACGCCCAGCGTTGGCAGTACCTCTTCCGGACTGAAACGCCTTGTTCCCCGATACTTCTCTGCCAGCGCTGGCTGTTCCACCGGAATCCTGATCGCAAACAGATTATCTTCTGACAGAATAAGTCCCGGCGTAAGCGGTTCATACACCACCCCATGCTGTTCAAACATCTTTTCCAGCATCGGCGTTGCCGAACTAATGATGTACTCCATGCCATTGAGTTCTGCCATCTGCACCGCGTGCCAGAGAATATTCAGCGGCAGTTCGGCGTCGACCTCCAGCCGGGCCGAGAAGCGCGACATTTCCCACACTCTCTCATGGCTGAAAGGCAGCACAATGCCTTCGCTCTGCTCAGGTTCAAACCAGGGCATCAGACGTGCACAGCCGCTGATTCCTTCACGCGCATTCCATGCGATTAACCAGGTCACATCTGAACGATCATAGCGATCATATTCCTGTCCTGGCGTACTCAGACGGGGCGGTATTGACCACCCTTCGCCGCGCGCAAAGACGCTGTAACGGTAGCTGCCGAGTTCGGCAAGCAACGAGGATGGCATATCCTTTAATTGCGTTTGCACTATTTTCATCATGCGCCTCTGACATCCCCATTTTTACAATGATTTCTTTGCGCCAGCCTGACACAGTCCCGGCGCAGGGTAGACAACAGACCTGTACAAAGGAACTGCCAAATGTAGCAGTTGTTTTATGTTCAAATCAGTCCGATTGCTGCTGCGTAGCAGGCAATCTGCGTTTTATTGGAAACATTGAAACGCTTTTGCATATTTTTTTGGTGAAAATTAACGGTATGTTCAGAGATGGATAAAATAAGAGAAATTTCGACCGCCGTTTTTCCTTCACCCGTCCATTTCAGAATTTCCAGCTCACGCTGACTAAACTCTTTTTTCAGTACCATCATTGCATCATCGCTAAAGCGTTCCAGCGTATCCAGGCTTAGTTCCGCTAAAAGGTGCAGTTTTACTTCAAGCTCTTCGTGGCAGAGCTTGAGAGGAATGGGCTGTTGCGATGATATAGATAATATACCAAGCGCGCGATTTGGTGCCATTGCAGAGCAAGAAAATCCGCTCTGCAGCCCATACTCTCTTGCCTCACGCCACAGATTGCCGGCACCAGCGAACATTTCTTCTGTCCACATCAACCCTCTTCCCGGTCGCTGACACAGCGAGAGTACCGGATCGACAGCGTAATAATTCTGCTTCTCATAACGTTTAACCCATAATTTGGGATAGGTGCTATGCAGATGAATACGCGGCCGGCTAAAGGGCACCGGATGCTGAATCAAAAAAGCGAAATAATCGAAACCTAATGACTCAGTAAATTGTTGCAATAATGGCTTCAAATCAGAACATGCCATTAATGCCTGAAATTGTTGTTTCACCTCACTTCGCCAGGCGAAATAATTTTCAGTACTCATATTGCCTCAACGTTAATTTCACTCGCTCTTGCGGTAATATTCATTCGGATTCATCGGATAAATTAAATTAGCATAAGTCATTTAATTCATCGTCAGGGATGAACCCGTCGCCCTGCGGGGCCAATTAACCTTTCACCTTGTGAGCGGAGTGAAAAAGCTTGCTGGCAATGGTAATGTGAGGTCGATCACAGCAATTTCAATCACCCTATGAGAATAAGATTTTTCTGATAGGATTTCAATCCCCAATATCGGGCATCACTTTATCATTTGCCAGTAATTTCAGATAAAGATATTCAATAACGCGTCACATCGCTGAGTAAATAATGAGTAAACAATGTGTTAAATAGCGATTATAAGCGAGACGGCAGGCCTGGTTGACTGACATATTTTTCATCAGGAAATAAGCGCGGCTTAGTTATTGTCGCCTTAAGTCCAGGCACTGGCAGCCAGTTATGTGGCTGTTTTACTCATCTTCACGACAGATTCCCGGCTTCCGGCAGGTATTCAGCAGGTCATGATGGCACATCTACCTTCATTTTTTGCCTCTCTTCGTCAGGCCTGGCCATGCGCTGTTAATAAGAACATTCTGCTCATGCATTGCATGGCGATATTCTCTTCTGAACCCTTCCCATCACGGCAGGACTTTTCTGTTTATCTGCCCTCACTAAGCCCTGGCCGGGAAAATCAGCTTCACTCCTCTCCCGGTGTCAATAATGCTATAGCACAAAACACTATTTATAGCATCTGTACATCAATTACTGATTCTCTTTTAATCAATTAAATCACTTTATCGATAGCCATAAACCGGAACCACATAAAATAGATTTACGGAATAAAAATCGCCCATCACGCTTAAGACAAATTCATATTAATACGATTATTCTTACAAGTAAGATCGTGAAAAAATTTCATTATAACGTGGAGCCTGTTAGCACCATCGATGCTGAAAAATCGCGCAATCCATTAATCCCGCAGGCGTAGATTTATTTTAAATAATGGACCTGAAAAAGGCGCTTTTCGGCACCCTAATCTGTCGTCAGGCTAAATCCCGTGTGATTCGGGTTCTGCGATGAAAACTGGGTGGGTTTTGCAAACGCTGTCAGAACATTTCTTAACCAAACACGGTATTAATCCTGTCTGATGATTTATCGGCAGTACCCTGCTCCTCGCATACCCAGATGAAAATGTGAGGCATGTGCGGCATTGTAATCCGGGCCGAGCGCATTGCCGAACACCTCACAGCCGCCACGCCACAACGTATGTAACATCGCCGCCTTTTCTTCTGGCTGTTGCCAGTGACGACTGACCTCAAGCCGCTGACCATCAGCCAGCTGAAAGCCTGTGACATCCCACGCATCGGCGGTGGCATGCTCGCTAAGCCGCCCTTGTGTGCGGTGATAGATGTTACGACAGGCATAGCTGCCGACATGCGTAATTCGTACCAGCGGACTGTGCATATCCCTGGCGGTCTGTTCACGACTGTGAAGCGCATACATCGTACTGGCGACCGCCATAGGGCAACTGGCGAGAAAACTGCTGCTGAGGCTGATCGGACCGAATTTCTGGATCCTCAGCGGATGAGTAAGCGGGCATTTACCTGTTACGGCCGGACGCTCAGTGAAACTGACCCAACCCGCCTGTTGAGCACGACGCATCACGTCCAGACATTCGTCCGGATCGCTGGCCAGCCTTTTCATCTTAATCTGCGTCATCCAGCCCGGCGGGTCGGTGACAGAGAGCGGTGTAAACGGATTGAACTGCGGCGGCAGATGCTGCTTAAGCCAGGGTAAGCTGCCCCACCCCAGCGCGATTAACAGCAGAAACAGGATAAGCGTACGCATAGTCCCCTGTGCAGCATGATGATAAGCAAAAAAAAAGTGTAGGGGCAAAAAACCCTTTACGCCGTCTGCCTGACATTACGTGATGAATCATTACTCAGACTGACGCAGTAATAACCAGAATGACCCGCTGCCACCGTCATTGCGCCTGACCGGTATCACATCAGGTAAAAAATTGTTACCGGCTTTGGGGTGACTTCCTCTATCTTATCCGACTTGCCCTCAGGCAGATGCCTTAACTAACAGCCAGCAGAGCTGACACAACATCAAGACAGGAAAGACAATTCTATGGTTGATCAATCTAAAGAAACCGCACGCACCCAGGATGCGCCTGATAAATTACAGCGCAACCTGCACAACCGTCACATCCAGCTAATCGCCATCGGTGGCGCTATCGGCACCGGCCTGTTTATGGGTTCCGGTAAAACCATCAGTCTGGCCGGTCCCTCGATCATTTTTGTCTACATGATTATCGGCTTTATGCTGTTCTTTGTGATGCGCGCCATGGGGGAATTGCTGCTCTCCAACCTTGAGTACAAATCTTTTAGCGATTTTGCGGCTGACCTGCTTGGTCCGTGGGCGGGATATTTTACTGGCTGGACTTACTGGTTTTGTTGGGTGGTGACAGGCATCGCTGACGTGGTGGCCATCAGCGCCTATTTCCAGCTCTGGTTTCCGGGCTTCTCAATCTGGATGAGCGCTCTGCTCTGCGTAGTGGTTTTTCTGGCGCTGAACATTGCCACCGTCAAGCTGTTTGGCGAAATGGAGTTCTGGTTCGCAATCATTAAAATCGTCGCCATTGTGGCGCTGATCGTGACCGGGATTGTGCTGGTGTCTGTTCACTATCCTTCACCGGGTGGCGGCACGGCGGCACTGAGCAACATCTGGGATCACGGCGGGATGTTCCCGAAAGGTCTCAGCGGCTTCTTTGCCGGGTTTCAGATTGCGGTGTTTGCCTTCGTCGGTATTGAACTGGTGGGCACGGCAGCAGCTGAAACCCACGATCCGCATAAAGTCTTACCGCGTGCTATCAATGCGATTCCACTCAGGGTGATCATGTTCTACGTGCTGGCGCTGATGGTCATTATGGCGGTAACGCCGTGGACCCAGGTCATGGCCGATCGCAGTCCGTTTGTTGAGATGTTCGTCCTGATTGGTCTGCCCGCTGCGGCAAGTATCGTCAACTTTGTGGTGCTGACCTCTGCCGCCTCTTCAGCCAACAGCGGTATCTTCTCCACCAGCCGTATGCTCTATGGCCTGTCGCAGCAGGGTGTCGCCAGTCGCGCGTTTGGCCGGCTTTCCGCCCGCGCGGTCCCTACCACGGGTCTGTTTTTCTCCTGCCTCTGCCTGCTGATTGGCGTAGCGTTGATCTATTTGATCCCGGATGTCATGAAGGTCTTTACGCTGGTGACGACCGTCTCCGCCATCCTGTTTATGTTCGTCTGGACCATCATTCTGTGCAGCTACCTGGCCTACCGTAAAAAGCATCCGCAGCGCCATGCGGAGTCGGCCTTTAAGATGCCGCTCGGCAAATTCATGTGCTGGGTTTGCATGGCCTTCTTCGCCTTTGTGCTGGTGCTGCTGACGCTACAGGAAGATACGCGCCAGGCGCTGATGGTTACGCCACTCTGGTTTGCCCTGCTGGGTGTGGGCTGGATGCTGCGTAATCGTCGCAGCCGCTAATCGGTAACAGCATGGAAAAAGCCCGGTCATCTGACCGGGCTTTTTTACAGGCGCTCGCCAAGTGACGAGAAAATGGCGGATAAAGAGGGGCGTTCATAAGGTAAACGCTGTGGCCGTGCATCGGGATGCTGAGGCGAGCCCAGACCAAAGGTGAACGTATAGCTATCGCCTTCGCCCATACGAAGGTCGGCAATTGTCGTCTCTCCATCCTGCTCACGCAGGGCGTAAAAACCGTGGCTGAACCAGGCGACACGTTCTGCATACCAGCTGCCCCGAAAAGCGTCAAACAGCTCAGGATGCCGCGGATACCATGTCACCTGCAGGGGACGCGACGGCGAGAGCAGTGACCAGTAAGCTTCGCCGTAGCGTTCCGGCGTCATAATCACGCTGCGCCAGACCAGCGTATTAAACGCAGTGGGCGTTACCAGCACGTGATTAGCCGCAATCCCCTGTGTCGTCAGCGACGCCCGAATTTGCCAGCCTGCCACGCCCTGAATCACCACGCTCCAGACCAGATACAGTGTACTCAGCGTCAGTCCGACACGGTTACCGCGGATGCCTTTGTCACCGCGACGCCAGAGCGCAACGCCCAGCCCTGTCAGCAGTGCAAATGTATAAAGGGGATCAACGATATAAATACTGCCGATGGCATAGGGATAATCGGTGAGTGGCAGACCAAGCTGGGTACCATAAACCGTCATCAAATCAAGCAGCGGATGGGTAATCAGAGCCAGCCAGATCGCAGGCCACCATGCCAGCCACTTCACCCGCTGACGACACAGTGCTGCTACGAGCCAGGCAATCAGTGGCGATGCCAGCGTAAGCCAGAGCAACGCATGCGTTTCTGTGCGATGCAGCGTCATGTTGCGTATCGCATCGCCGTGGTCAATAAACACATCCAGATCGGGTAAGGTGCCGCAGACACCGCCCACCAGCGCGGCCTGCCAGATCGGCGCCCGTCGTCCCATCACGGCAACACTGACTGAGGCACCCAGTACGAACTGCGAAACAGAATCCATTAATTCACTCCGTTACCGAACGATGAATGTGTCCCCATCTAGCGTACGCGAATTCCTTCAATGATCATGCGCTGAACATTATCAACAGCCTGGTCGAAAAACGCCGGATCGCTGAGTGTCTGACCGGTGACAGCCTCAACCTGGGTAGCAAAATCGGCGTAATGCTGTGTGGTGGCCCACAGCATAAAGATCAGATGCTGCGGCTGAACGCCTGCCAGCCGTCCCTCATCAATCCAGCGTTCAATAATGGCCGCCTTGTCATCCACCAGTTGCTTGAGATCGCCCGCCAGCTCACCTTTCAGCAGCGGTGCGCCCTGCAGCATCTCCAGACAGAACAGCCGCGAAGCCTGAGGATGATCGCGCGACACTTCCAGCTTCAGCCGGATGTAGCGCCGAATAGCGACGAGCGGATCCTGATCGTGGGCCAGGGCACGCAACGGCGCCAGCCAGACATCCAGAATCTGCTTAAGCACCGCCACATAAAGCACTTCTTTTGAGGGAAAATAGTAGAGCAGATTGGTTTTAGAGACATCGGCCAGCTCAGCCACCTTATCAAGGCTGGTGCCGTGAATGCCAAACTGTGAAAAGAATGTTAACGCCGCTTCCAGTATAGCGGCCCGCTTCGCTGCAACCGCACGCGATCGACGCGTTGGTTTTTTTTCATCGGTATTCACAGGTTTACCTCATCCATCTGGTGTCAGCGCATCATAGCAAAGGGATTCATTGCTGCCCAATCCACGACCTGCACCTTTTTTGCCCAGGTTGCATGTAAAACGTGCAGCGAATTTTGACCAGATGGTCCGAAATGGACCAGTGACTCCACTTACCTCTTTCGGGTTAAATTTAACTCATTGTTATTTAAAACAATAAAAAATGTGGCACACAGTTTGCAGAATTGTGACTGAGCGCAGCCCACAAGGACGTAGCAGGATGCAGTGCAGCGCGTGAAATACCTTTCCCCCATCGCAACGAGGTTTCACATGAAGATAGGCGTCTTTATTCCGATTGGTAACAATGGCTGGCTGATTTCATCCAATGCGCCGCAGTACATGCCAACGTTTGAACTGAACAAAGCCATTGTGCTGAAAGCAGAGCATTACCATTTCGACTTTGCGCTCTCGATGATCAAACTGCGCGGCTTTGGCGGTAAAACAGAATTCTGGGATCATAACCTGGAGTCATTCACGCTGATGGCAGGCCTGGCTGCTGTCACGTCACGTATTGAGATCTATGCCACTGCGGCCACCCTGACGCTGCCTCCGGCCATTGTGGCGCGCATGGCGTCCACCATTGATTCCATTTCAGGCGGTCGTTTCGGTGTCAACCTGGTAACCGGCTGGCAGAAACCAGAATATGAACAAATGGGAATGTGGCCTGGCGATGAGTACTTCGGCAGCCGTTATTCTTATCTGACCGAGTACGTTACCGTGCTGCGTGACCTGTGGGGCACCGGAAAATCGGACTTTAAAGGTGAGTTCTTCACCATGAACGACTGCCGCGTCAGTCCGCAGCCACAGCGCCCGATGAAAGTTATCTGCGCCGGACAGAGCGATGCCGGCATGGCCTTCTCTGCTCAGCACGCCGATTACAACTTCTGCTTCGGCAAAGGTGTGAACACCCCTTCTGCATTCAGCTCGACCTCGATTCGCATGAAGCAGGCCGCTGAAAAAGCGGGTCGCGATGTCGGCTCCTATGTACTGTTTATGATCATTGCTGCCGAAACAGACGAAGAAGCGCGGGCTAAGTGGGAACACTACAAAGCGGGAGCGGATGAAGAGGCGCTTTCATGGCTTACCACCCAGAGTCAGCAGGACACCAAATCGGGCAGTGACACCAATGTACGTCAGATGGCGGATCCGACCTCAGCGGTCAATATCAATATGGGCACCCTGGTCGGTTCATACGCAAACGTAGCGCGGATGCTGGATGAAGTGGCGCAGGTAGAAGGCACGCACGGCGTGCTGCTGACCTTTGATGATTTCCTGGAAGGTATCGAAAACTTCGGTCAGCACATTCAGCCACTGATGACCTGTCGCAGCGCCCTGCTTGATGCACAGCAGGAGGTGGCATGATGAGTACCGTTTATTGCGCCCATACTCAGGCGCTTCATCAGGTCGAACTGCCTGCCCGTCCAGAGCCGATCGCCTTTCCGCCAGGTCAGACAGCACTGATTGTCGTAGATATGCAGAATGCCTACGCCACTGAAGGAGGCTACCTCGATCTGGCCGGATTCGATGTGTCTGCCACGAAACCGGTGATTGCGAAAATTCATCAGGCGGTGACCGCGGCCCGTGCCGCTGGCGTTCAAATCATCTGGTTCCAGAACGGCTGGGACAGTGACTATGTTGAAGCGGGTGATGCCGGTTCCCCTAACTTCCACAAATCGAATGCGCTAAAAACCATGCGCAAACGGCCTGAACTGCAGGGCACGCTGCTGTCGAAGGGCGGCTGGGATTACGCGCTGGTGGATGAGCTGGTGCCGCAGCCGGGTGACATTGTGCTGCCAAAATCGCGCTACAGCGGTTTCTATAACACCTCACTGGACAGCACGCTGCGCAGTCGCGGGATCCGGCATCTGATTTTCACCGGCATCGCCACCAACGTCTGTGTCGAATCGACACTACGCGACGGCTTCTTCCTGGAATATTTCGGTGTGGTGCTGGAAGACGCCACGTACCAGGCGGGTCCGCCCTTTGCACAGCAGGCGGCCCTGTTCAATATCGAAACCTTTTTTGGCTGGGTATCGGATGTCGATACCTTCTGCGAAAGCCTGAATACCCGCTAATCCACTAAAAGGACGTCACTATGCCGAAAAGTATCATTGTTCCGCCAGGCACCACCACACCTATCGCCCCGTTTGTCCCCGGCACGCTGGCGGATGGCGTGGTCTATGTCTCAGGTACGTTGCCGTTTGATGGTGACAACAATGTCGTCCATGTGGGTGACGCCGCCGCGCAGACCCGCCACGTGCTGGACACGATTAAAAAGGTGATTGAGACCGCCGGTGGCAGCATGGCTGATGTGACTTTTAACTCGATCTTCATCACCGACTGGTCGAATTACGCCGCGGTGAATGAGGTTTACGCCGAATACTTCCCGGGTGAAAAACCGGCACGTTTCTGCATTCAGTGCGGACTGGTCAAGCCTGACGCGCTGATTGAAATCGCCAGCGTGGCGCACATCGGCAAACCGGAGGTCTGATGCAGCTGGATTTTCTGGGTCTGCAAAACCCTGAGGCACCGACGCTGGTGCTCTCTTCGGGTCTGGGCGGGGTGGCGGGTTTCTGGCAGCCACAGCTGGCGGCACTGACCGCACGCTATCGGGTCGTGCTCTATGACCAGCGCGGGACCGGTCGCAGCGCGGAGAGTTTACCGGAAGGTTACAGTATGGCGATGATGGCCGCAGAGCTGGCCGAGGCGCTGGCGCAGCACGGCATCCTGCGCTTCAGCCTGATCGGTCACGCGCTGGGCGGTCTGGTGGGGATGCAGCTGGCGCTGGATTATCCGGATCGGATTGAAAGGATCGTGGTAATTAACGGCTGGCTGACACTGCATCCGCATACCCGCCGCTGCTTCCAGGTACGGCAGGATCTGCTGCTCAATGTCGGCGTCGAGGCTTTTGTTCGTGCTCAGCCGCTGTTTCTCTATCCTGCGGAGTGGATGGCAGAGCATCAGACGCGGCTGGAGCAGGAGGATAGCCATCACATCACCCATTTTCAGGGGATGGAAAACCTGATGCGTCGGCTGCACGCCCTGATGAGCGCCGATTTCAGCGTACGGGCCGCCGCCATTCCGCAGCCGGTGCTGGTGATTGCCAGCCAGGACGATCTGCTGGTGCCGTGGAGCTGCTCAACCGAGCTGACCGCGACGCTGCCGAATGCCACTGAACAGATGATGGCCTGGGGCGGCCACGCCATGAGCGTCACCGACCCTGAAAAATTTAATGCCCTGCTGCTGCAGTGGCTGGATCAGACTGATGACGTGCAGCCGCTGCAGCGCGTCGCAGGATAACCCTTTCGCGGAGAACACTATGAGCCTGGAAACCCTTACCCCAGCCGTTGAGAAAACTGAGTTTCGTAATGCGATGTCGCGGCTGGGTGCTGCGGTCAACATCATTACCACTGAAGGACCGGCTGGCCGCGCAGGCTTTACCGCTTCTGCTGTGTGCAGCGTCACTGATTCGCCACCGACGCTGCTGGTCTGCCTGAATCGCTCTGCCTCGGTTTACTCTGTATTCCGCGAAAACATGCAGCTCTGCGTCAACACGCTGGCTGCAGGACACGAAACGCTTTCCAATCTTTTCGGCGGAAAAACGCCAATGGCTGATCGTTTCATTGCGGCTGAGTGGTCAACGGCCGTGACCGGATCGCCGGTACTGAGCGGCGCGGTGGCCTCCTTTGACTGTCGTATCACGCAGATTGTCAGCGTCGGTACGCATGACACGCTGTTCTGTGAAGTCGTGGGCCTGGTTCGTAACGATGATACCCACGGCCTGGCATGGTTTGACCGGGGATATCATCCCCTGATGCGGCAGGATGCCTGTTAACACTTCCCTGTAACCCACCGGCATTCATCACGCTCTGGAGTAGACGATGGCACGATCCTGGTTTCCGCAATGGCAAAAGAAGTCGGCACTAACAGAAAACGGTATTATCGCCCCGGATGAGACACTCCCTCTGGGACAAACGCTGGTGCTGGGTTTACAGCATGCGGTGGCGATGTTTGGCGCAACGGTGCTGATGCCGCTGCTGATGGGGCTGGATCCCAATCTGGCGATTCTGGTCTCGGGTATTGGCACGCTGCTGTTCTTCTTTATTACCGGCGGTCGGGTACCCAGTTATCTTGGGTCAAGCGCCGCCTTTGTTGGCGTGGTGATTGCGGTAACCGGCTTCAGTGGTCAGGGACTGAATCCAAATCTCAGCGTGGCGCTGGGCGGTGTCATCGCCTGTGGCGTTCTTTACACGCTGATTGGGCTGGTGGTAATGAAGTCAGGCACGCGCTGGATCGAAAACCTGATGCCGCCGGTAGTGACAGGCGCGGTGGTGATGGCGATCGGGCTGAATCTGGCTCCAATCGCGGTTCACAGCGTCTCTGCCTCTTCATTCGACAGCTGGGTCGCGGTGATGACCGTGCTCTGTATCGGTCTGGTGGCGGTGTTTACCCACGGGATGATTCAGCGTCTGCTGATTCTGGTCGGCCTGATTCTGGCGTGGGCGATCTATGCGATTCTGACCAACGGTCTCGGACTGGGCAAACCGGTCGATTTTACGATGCTGTCACAGGCTGCCTGGTTTGGCCTGCCGCACACCACCGCACCCACTTTTGATCTGCAGGCGATGGTGCTGATTGCGCCGGTGGCGATCATTCTGGTGGCTGAAAACCTCGGGCATCTGAAAGCGGTGGCGGGCATGACCGGCCGTAACCTCGATCCTTACATGGGACGTGCTTTTGTCGGGGATGGACTGGCCACCATGCTCTCTGGTTCGATCGGCGGAAGTGGCGTGACGACCTATGCCGAGAATATTGGCGTGATGGCCGTGACTAAAGTCTACTCCACGCTGGCATTTGTTGCGGCGGCCATCATCGCTATCCTCGCCGGTTTCTCGCCGAAGTTTGGTGCGCTGATCCACACCATTCCGGCCCCGGTAATTGGCGGCGCATCCATTGTGGTGTTCGGACTGATTGCGGTGGCAGGCGCACGCATCTGGGTGCAGAACCATGTTGATTTAGGTCAGAACAGCAACCTGATTATGGTCGCTACCACGCTGGTTCTTGGTGCAGGGGATTTCGCGCTGAAAATCGGCTCTTTCACACTTGGTGGAATCGGTACCGCCACGTTTGGCGCGATTATCCTGAATGCCATTCTGCGACGCCGCAGTGGGGCATCGCAGGAAAAGCCGCTTGCGCGGCAGCAGGGTTAACTACTCCAGCGGTGTGGCTACAGGCTGCACCGCTTTTTTTCGTTTCAGCCGCAGTTCACTGACGATCACCCCGCAGACGATCAGCGCCCCACCCAGCAACGCCAGAGCAGGCAGACGCTCACCCGCAATACGTCCTACTACACCAGCCCATACTGGCTCTCCGGCATAAATTACCGTGGCACGGGTTGGCGAAACGCTGCGTTGCGCCCAGTTCATGGTGACCTGAATCAGCGCACTGGCCGCACCCAGTCCCAGAGCACTGAGCAGCAGTGGTGTTGATATTGCGGGCACCGTCTCGCCATTGGGGACCATCAAAACAAAGGCAGACACAGACGCCACCGCCAGCTGGATCAACGTCACGCGGCGCACATCGACCTTGCCGGCATAACGACTGATCAGAATGATCTCGGCGGCAATTGCCAGCGTGCTGAGCAGCGTCGCTATTTCACCGGCATTCAGGCTAATACGGCCATCCTGCGGCCCGGCCACCAGCAGTAATCCGGTAAACGCCAGCACAATCCCCAGCCATGACATGATGCCCAGCGGACGGCGTAAAAACAGCCACTGTAGCAACGGCACCACCGGAACATAAAGTGCGGTAAGGAAAGCAGATTGACTGCTGGAGATGGTCTGCATTCCCCAGGTCTGCAGGCCATAGCCACCGGCGATCGACAGGCCTATCAGCGTGCCCGCTTTCACCTCCAGCCAGGTCATGCCCACCAGATACCGCCGGAAAAAAAAGGCCAGCAGTAGCGCGGCGGTGGCAAAACGCAGGCCAACAAAGAAGAATGGACCAGAGTGCTGCATCGCCCGATGCACCACCAGAAAGGTGCCGCCCCAGATCATGGTGATAAAAAGTAATACCAGCTCCTGCCGCGTCAGGCGCAGGGTTAAACCGCGGGGTGTGTCCGACATAATTCACCTGATGATGTGTCCGGACGATATTGTGGGGAGAGCGAGGAGGAAAAGCAACGACGTTCACCGCCGGTAAGCGCCGGCGGTGAACGTCAGGTTATGCGTCCGCTTTTTTAGGGCTGCTGCGTCCCCCTTTCTCACCGGCGCGTGCTGCGCGCTGCGGATCATTTTTAAAATTACCGCCGCTGTTTTTTCCGCCTTTACGTCCCGCTTCAGCGGCACGCTCACGGTTTTCAGCAAAATTTCCTGAACCTCCACGATGTGCTGTCATGATTTGCTCCTTTCGCGTAGTGCGATTAATAAAGAACTAAAAGCAGAAGGCTGAATTCCGAAACCAGCCCATGCTTAAATAATAGCCAGACTCTGCATAAACTCATCCAGCAGTCACATTTCGCAACAGAGTAATCACCAGTAATTTGCTTAAAGAACGAACATTACGCCGGTTTATCACCGATTATCTGCAGGATTATTGCCCGATTCATTCGCCACGATGTCTGTATCGCCTGCGTAAAACAAAAGCTCTTCTATACTTTTTCTGGACGTCAAAACCACCTGGAGAGATTTATGGCCAAGATTCTGGTGCTCTACTACTCGATGTACGGACATATTGAAACAATGGCGAACGCAGTTGCAGAAGGCGCTCGTCGGGTTCCCGGCGCGGAAGTGGATATCCTGCGGGTACCAGAAACAATGGAGGCCGATCGCTTTGCACAGGTGGGCGGCAAAACCAATCAGCAGGCTGCAGAAGCTTCGCCTGAGATGCTGCCGCACTATGACGCAATTATCGTCGGTACCCCGACCCGCTTTGGCAACATGGCCGGGCAGATGCGGACGTTCTGGGATCGCACTGGCGGTCTCTGGGCATCGGGTGCACTGTTTGGCAAGGTTGCCAGTGTCTTTACCTCAACCGGTACTGGCGGCGGTCAGGAACAGACTATTACGTCAGTCTGGACCACTCTGGCCCATCACGGCATGGTCATCGTTCCTATCGGCTACGGAACCAAAGAGCTGTTTGATATTTCTCAGGTTCGTGGTGGCACACCCTATGGTGCGACCACGCTGGCGGGCGGCGATGGCTCGCGTCAGCCTACAGAGGCGGAACTCAATATTGCCCGTTTTCAGGGTGAACATGTTGCCGGACTGACTGTGAAACTGCAGGACTGATTTAATCAAGGAGAAAAGTATGTCTACTGAACAATCGAAAGCACATCACGTTGGCGAATGGGCAAGTTTGCGTCATACCTCCCCTGAAATTGCCGAGGCCATTTTCGAAGTGGCGAATTACGATGAAAGACTGGCAGAAGAGATCTGGCGTCAGCAAGGCAGCGACGATGTGCTCATTCGCGCCTTTGAAAAGACCGATAAAGATCTCCTGACCTGGGATGATAAGCCCGTAGAACGTAAGAACGTCTGATTCAGGGGCGGGAATTTCCCGCCCTCACTTTTTTAGCTCACCAAGGAGTACGTTATGTCTTCCTATCAAAGCATTAATCCCGCAAACAATGAATTGATGAAAAGCTGGCCTTCACATGATGAATCGGCTGTCAGCCATGCGCTGGACGTGGCCGATCGTCTTTTCCACTCGTCATGGAGCAAAGGTGAAATTCAGCCACGTCTGCAGGTATTGAAAAAACTGGCTGACCTGATTGATAGCCGCGCGGAAGAGCTGGCAACCATCGCCAGTAAAGAGATGGGTAAGCTGATTGGTCAGAGTCGTGGCGAAGTGAAAATCTGTTCACAGATTGCCCGCTACTACGCAGAGCATGCCGAACGTATTCTGCAGCCGCAGGCCTATCCCAGCGAGCTGGGCGAGGCCTGGGTTGAGTATCACCCGATTGGCGTGTTAGTTGCCGTCGAGCCGTGGAACTTCCCTTACTATCAGCTGATGCGCGTACTGGCACCTAATCTGGCGCTGGGCAACCCTGTGCTGGCGAAACATGCCAATATTGTGCCGCATTGTGCCGATGTGTTTGAAAAACTGGTTCGTGAAGCGGGTGCGCCTGAAGGGGCCTGGACTAACCTGTTTATATCAAACGAGCAGGTTGCCGATCTGATTGCTGACGATCGCGTGCAGGGTGTTGCCCTGACCGGTTCAGAGCGCGCAGGAAGCGCCGTTGCTGAGCAGGCTGGTAAGTATCTTAAGAAATCGACGCTGGAACTGGGCGGCAATGATGTGTTTGTGGTGCTGGATGATGCGGATCTTGACGAAGCCGTGCGTCAGGGCGTGCAGGCACGTCTCAGCAATTGCGGTCAGGTTTGTACTGCCGCAAAACGCTTTATTTTGCATGAGAAAATTGCCGATCGCTTTATCAGCCAGTTCAGTGCTGCGCTGAGTTCTGCAACGCTGGGCGATCCGCTGGATGAGAAAACCACACTTGGCCCGCTCTCTTCTGCTGATGCACGTGACCGCCTGGTGAAACAGGTCGATGAAGCGGTCGCTAATGGCGCAACACTGGTGACAGGCGGTAAAGCGGCAGAGGGCGCGGGTTGCTTCTATCAGCCAACCATTCTCACTGGCATCACCCCGAATAATCCTGCTTATTATCAGGAGTTCTTCGGTCCTGTGGCACAGGTTTATGTCGTCGGCGACGATAATGCGGCTGTGGCGCTGGCAAACGACTCGCACTACGGTCTGGGTGGCTCAGTCTGGACGCGGGATACGGCTCGCGGTCGTAAACTGGCTTCCGCCATTGAAACCGGGATGGTGTTTATCAACTCACAGAGCGACACCTCAGCGGAACTGCCTTTTGGTGGTGTGAAACGTTCAGGCTATGGCCGTGAACTCTCTGATCTGGGTATCAAAGAGTTTGCTAACCAGAAACTGGTCGTTGTGGCGGGTTAATCGCCCTGCAGCCATAAAAAAACCCCGTTTCGACGGGGTTTTTTATTATGGGTCGCTACAGCGCAATTACTGCGTTGCCGCTGACTTTAATTCGTCGTTGTGCACTGTGGCAGGCTTATTCGCAGCGTTAGCCTGGTCAGCTTTCGCGTCACTGGCTGAGGCTGCTTTGTCTTCCTTCGCTTTCTCAGCAGCGGCTTTATCCGCTTTAGCCTTCTCAGATGCTTCTTTATCCGCTTTTGCTTTCTCAGCAGCCGCTTTATCTGCTTCAGACTTCTCAGCGGCAGCTTTGTCGGCTTCAGCTTTCGCTTTGGCTGCGGTCGCTTTATCCGCTTCAGCTTTATCAGCAGCAGCGTCATTCGTCGCTGCGGCTTTTGCGCTGTCGTCGTCAGACTGTGCTGCAGGTTGTGGTGCCGCCGCAGGTTGCATTGGCGTGCCCTGCAGCGCAGCATTCAGCGCCTGAGCGAACTGATCCCAGCTGCAATAGCCGTTTGCATCCGTCTCACAACCCGCCAGTTGCAGCGTAACGCGCTTCGGTGGGTTTTTCAGATTCAGCACGTCAGCGTTGCGCAGCTGATCGGCCGTCTGATAGACATACTCGACTTTGAGCAGGTCTTTATCCGTTTTCGCATCATGCCAGCGTTCGAAAACAACCTGGCCGCCAATCGGCGTTTTTTCGTAAGTATCAGGCAGCTCATAAGGTTTGACCTGCAACGCGCTAAGCAGCGAGGCGATATTCGAGTCATGACCCACCATCAGCGTGATTTTCGGCGCGTTGGCTTTGTCCTGATCCACTAACTGACTGCGGATGTAATCCACCAGTGGGGCCGCCACTTCACGGGAAACGTCCGGGCTGGTGAACAGGGCGTCCTGATAACCATTTTTAATGGCTGACAGCTCTTTCCACTGTTCAGGCGTCTTGATCTGGCCCCATGCAACCTGATCCAGCGGGAATCCTTCATAATACTGCAGCGTAAACGCATCCATCAGGGAGTTACCCACTTTCAGCGGGCCACTGACAGTTGGCTCTTTACCGTTTTCAGCGCTGAAGGTGTTCTGGCCGCTGCTGAGATCGCACTGCTTTTTATTGTTGCAGGCAGGCGATGCTTTATAGTCGACAATCTTTTCCAGGCGCTGGAAAGCAGGTTTCAGCGACAGTTTTTCATTTGCTGCGGTCATCGCGGCCAGTGCTTTCTTATTGAAAGCATCGCTGCCATCGGTGATGACCGGATTAAAGATAGGATCCATGGAGCCCATTTCATCCTGGTGTGTGACCGCGACGTCACAGCCTGGGAAGGCACCATTAACAAAGAACTGAGCCGTCGCAACGGTGCGTTGCAGGCTGTTAGCGTAGACAAAGACGTTATTACTGTCAGGACAGCTGCCGTTCTTCACCAGGCCCTGCTGTGCCAGCCACTGACGGGTGTAATTACCCATGTAGACTTCCAGCACGCCACCTTTAGTGGTCAGCTGTCCGCCGGGAACATCCCACTGCGGCCAGCTTTTTTTGGTGGACTGTTCCAGCACGCTGCCATTATCGGCCAGTGGCGCACGCAGATTGTGACGACTCAACATCAGCACCTGCTGCAGCTGCATGTCACCCTCAGCAGCAAATGCTACCGTTCCGACCGGCAATGCAGCGAGCACTGACAATGCGCAAAGACTCAGTTTCTTGATCATTGTGCCTATTCCATTTATTCAGTAAAGAAACACTCTGGCTATCAACCGATTAGCTCGCCTCAGAGCGAAGTAATCAACAGTGTAACTCAGCTCGCCTCGGAAAAGCGCCAGATGTTTGCAAAAACAGTGAGTGGACTATAGCAGAGATGCATCGAACAGATGAATGCGCAGCCGCGCGTCAGCAGCAGAGACGTGGTTTTTCGGACTGGAGGAAGAAGCTGGAACGTCAGAAACGAAACAGGCCAGCACGGAGTGCTGGCCTGTAAAATGTGGCGGAGGAGGAGAGATTCGAACTCTCGGATGGTTTCCCATCGGCGGTTTTCAAGACCGCTGCCTTAAGCCGCTCGGCCACCCCTCCGTTTTGAAACTGTACTGCATCGGCAAAACTATTGATTTTTACCGCTTTATTGCCCGTGGCAGATAAAGTGGCGGAGGAGGAGAGATTCGAACTCTCGGATGGTTTCCCATCGGCGGTTTTCAAGACCGCTGCCTTAAGCCGCTCGGCCACCCCTCCGCAATGACGCGCACTATAAACACCCCGTTTAGGGATGTAAAGCATCTATCTGTTTATTCGCCTGAAAAACAGCCAGATTGTGATTTTTTGGTGTCAAAATCGCCACTCTGCTCAAACAATTAGCAGATTAGCGCGTAAAGAAGGGTAAAACGCCTTTTCCCTCTTTAATGGGCTGCGTATTCTCGGCACATATTTAACGATCTGCTTATTAGTGTTCTGCTTAAAGGAGCGCAACATGGAAAGAATTGTCACCTCATCGCAGTCTTCACTGCTTTCAACGCACAGAGTTCTGCGCAATACCTATTTTCTGCTTGGGCTGACTCTGGCCTTTTCGGCGGTTACAGCTACCGCCAGCACCCTGCTTGCCTTGCCTGCGCCGGGCCTGATCCTGATGCTGGTCGGCTTCTATGGTTTGATGTTTTTAACCTACCGCCTGGCTAACAGCCCGATGGGTATTCTTGCCGCGTTTGCGTTTACCGGCTTACTGGGATACTGCCTGGGCCCTATTCTGAGCTCCTTCTTAACCGCAGGCATGGGCGACGTGATCGCACTGGCGCTGGGCGGTACGGCGCTGGTGTTCTTCTGCTGTTCTGCCTACGTGCTGACAACCCGTCGTGATATGTCCTTCCTGGGTGGCATGATGATGGCAGGTTTTGTGGTACTGCTGGTTGCGGTGGTCGCCAACATCTTCCTGCAGTTGCCTGCCTTGCATCTGGCTATCAGCGCCCTGTTTATTCTGTTTTCAGCCGGTGCGATTTTGTGGGAAACCAGCAACATCATTCATGGTGGCGAAACCAACTACATCCGCGCGACGGTAAGCCTCTATGTTTCGTTGTATAACATCTTCGTCAGCCTGCTTAGCCTGCTGGGTTTCGCCCGCAGCAACTAACCGGCAATGACATTCGGCCTGTAAAACCCCGCTTCGGCGGGGTTTTTGCTTTTACTGCCGGCCAGGTTTGCTAAACTGCGCCGTCATTTACAGAGAGGAGATCACGTGAATTTTAACGGTAACGAAATCGCCGTCGATGCCGAAGGCTATCTGAAGAGTACCGACGACTGGAGTGAAGCGCTGGCGGCACACATTGCTGAGCGGGAAGGCCTCACCATGACCGAAGCACACTGGGAAGTGGTCCATTTTGTGCGCGCGTTTTATCTGGAATTTAATACCTCACCCGCCGTGCGGATGCTGGTAAAGGCAATGGCGAAGAAATACGGGGAAGAGAAAGGCAACAGCCGCTACCTCTTCCGCCTGTTTCCTGAAGGGCCGGCTAAACAGGCAACGAAAATTGCCGGCCTGCCTAAACCGGCAAAGTGTCTGTGATTAACCGGTTGTAAAATCGCGGGGTGGCTCTGCGGGCTGGTGCGGTTCCACCAGCACCTTATCAACGCGCGCACTGCGGGGCCCGCCCGCTTTAAGCCAGGCGATTAGCGCTTCGACCTTCTCCGCGTCGCCCCAGGCCAGCACCTCGACGCTGCCGTCATCCAGATTCCGCGCGTAGCCCAGCACGCCCAGCGTCCTGGCTTCTGCCTGCGTACTGTAACGAAACCCGACGCCCTGGACGCGGCCATGAACCCATGCTTTAAAACAGGCTGCTGACATTATTCTCTCCTGCTGCTGTTCGTTGCAATTTCCCGTTATCCACCGGACAATGGCGCCTCATTTTTTCAGGTAAGCATAGCAAACTATGACAGTCAGATTGATTCTCGCAAAGGGACGTGAAAAGTCCCTGCTCCGTCGCCATCCATGGGTCTTTTCAGGTGCCGTTGCACGTCTGGAAGGTAAAGCACAACGGGGTGAAACCCTTGACGTTTGTGACAGCAACGGCAAATGGCTGGCTCGCGCCGCATATTCACCCGAGTCGCAGATTCGCGCCCGCGTCTGGAGCTGGCAGGCCGATGAATCCATCGATATCGCTTTCTTTGTCCGCCGTTTCGAACAGGCGCAGCAGTGGCGTAAATGGCTGGCGGCCCGTGATGGTCTGGACAGTTATCGCCTGATTGCCGGTGAGTCTGATAATTTGCCCGGCGTCACTATTGATCGTTTTGGCAACTTTTTAGTAATGCAGCTGCTCTCGGCTGGCGCGGAATATCAGCGTGCGGCGATTATCACCGCCCTCCAGCAGTGTTTCCCTGGCTGCGCCATCTATGACCGTTCTGACGTGGCCGTGCGTAAGAAAGAATGTCTGGAGCTGACACAAGGCCCCGTCACCGGTGAACTGCCACCGCCCCTGCTGCCGATCACAGAACATGGCATGAAGCTGCTGGTTGATATCCAGGGCGGCCATAAAACGGGCTATTACCTTGATCAGCGTGACAGTCGTCTTGCTACGCGTCGTTATGCCCAGGATGCACGTGTACTAAACTGCTTCTCTTACACAGGCGGATTCGCTGTTTCTGCGCTGATGGGTGGGTGTAAAGAAGTCATCAGTGTGGATACCTCTCAGGAAGCGCTGGACATAGCCCGTCAGAACGTTGAACTGAACGAGCTGGACCTTTCTCGCGCCCGTTTTGAGCGTGATGATGTGTTCAAACTACTGCGCCGCTATCGTGACAGTGGCGAGAAATTTGATCTGATCATTATGGATCCGCCCAAATTCGTCGAAAACAAAAGCCAGTTAATGGGTGCCTGTCGCGGCTATAAAGATATTAATATGCTTGCCATTCAGTTACTGAATCCGGGCGGGGTCCTGATGACCTTCTCCTGCTCCGGTCTGATGGCTACCGAACTGTTCCAGAAGATTATTGCCGATGCCGCGCTGGATGCGGGACGCGAAGTGCAGTTTATCGAACAGTTCCGTCAGGCAGCGGATCATCCGGTCATCGCCAGCTATCCGGAAGGCCTCTATCTGAAAGGTTTTGCCTGCCGCGTGATGTGACTTGAAAAATGGGCTCCTGACCCCATATTGGTAGGAGAGCTTTTTTTCGGAGGTCACTATGATTGCCAGTAAAATGATTGCCAGTAAATTTGGTATTGGTCAGCAGGTTCGTCATCGTTTGTCCGGCGTACTGGGCGTTATCGTTGATGTCGATCCTGAGTACTCGTTAGACGAGCCTAAAATTGAAGATGTTGGCGCAGAAGAAAAGATGCGTACCGCACCCTGGTATCATGTGGTGATGGAAGATGAGGAAGGCGATCAGGTTCATACCTATGTCGCAGAGATTCAGCTTTCAGGTGAAACCAGCATTGAACATCCTGAGCAACCGTCAATGGATGAGCTCGCTGCATCCGTACGTCAGCAATTGCAGGCACCTCATTTGCGACACTAATCTGTGGCGGCACGCTCTGCCGCCACCCCTGATTTAGCGCGTAATCCCCAGACGTGGAATTTCAATCTTCGGGCAACGATCCATAATGACCGTCATGCCTGCATCCTGAGCCAGCACAGCCGCCTGTTCATTAATCACGCCGAGTTGCAGCCATAATGTCTTTGCCCCGACGGCTATAGCCTCCTGGGCGACACCCCATGCGGCTTCAGAATTGCGGAAGACATCCACCATATCAATCCCGCCGGGTACATCCGCCAGACTGGCATAAACCTGTTGCCCCAGCACTGTTTTCCCTGCAAGTTTCGGGCTGACCGGGATCACGTCATAGCCCTGATCAAGCAGATACTTCATCACACCGTAACTGGGACGTTCGGGGCGATCACTTGCTCCAACTAAGGCGATACGTTGGGTTCGCGTCAGCACGTCACGAATTGTCTGGTCGTTCATGTTTCTCTCCTTTCAGGCCAGCGTTGAGTGTAGATGGGTGCGCTCGTTAACGGGTAAGTCCTGAGCACAATTAATTGAACCCGCGCACGAATAAATATGTTTAAATGTAAATTAACTGCCATAATGTAAGAATTTGCTACACATCCCCTTTCGTGTCATCAGTTACCGGAGTTGAAATGAAGCTGTCGCTGGCTGTAACGGGGTTACTTACACTCCTCGTTTCGGCGTCCTGTTCTGCCATCACATTAAAGCTTGATCCGCAAATCGAGCTACTGGTGCTGGATGGTCGAAAAATTTCAGGCTCGCTCCTCAAAGGAGCTGACAGCCTGGAGCTGGATCGCGGTCAGCATCAGTTTCTGTTCCGGGTAGAGCATCAGCGCAAAGGGCTGAAAGAGAATGTCATTGCCTATCAGTCTCTGCCGATGATTGTCACGTTCACTGCTGTAGCCAAAACCATTACTATTCGGCTGCCCGCGCTGGAGACAAAACGCGAGCGTTATCATTTTGACCGCAGCCTTAACTTCCAGCTGGTGGATGAAAAAGGCACGGAGATTACCAGCGTGCGTGACCACCTGCCGGCCATCACAACCGCCGACATGGAAAAAGCGATGCTGAATTATAACCGCACCCGCCAGATCGCCTCTGTGCCCCGGTTTGCAAATTCCGCTTCTGCTCCCCCCTCTTCCGTCAGGCTTACCGCCGACCTGGACTGGACTTCACAGGCCGAACTGCCCTCGCTGCACCGCTGGTTTCATCGTTTCGATGAAGCGACGCGCCAGCAATTTATGACACTGGTCAAAATGCTACGTACGAGTTGATAGCGTTAATGGGCCAGAGGTAAACTCAGGATCCCTCTCATTGCGCATGAGCCTTATCAGGACGCCTCTATGGAACAGACTGTTCGCACCCTTGGCACCATAAAACATATCGCGCTGGTCGCCCATGACCACTGCAAAGCCGCACTGCTTGACTGGGTTAAACAGAATCAGCCCGCGCTGGAACAACACATCCTCTATGCGACCGGGACGACCGGGAATCTGATTAATCGTGATACCGGTCTGAACGTGACAGCCATGCTGAGCGGTCCGATGGGCGGTGATCAGCAGGTGGGTGCGCTGATTTCAGAAGGAAAAATTGATGCACTGATTTTTTTCTGGGATCCGCTTAACGCCGTGCCGCACGATCCGGATGTCAAAGCGCTGCTGCGTCTGGCAACCGTCTGGAATATTCCGGTTGCCACAAATCGCTCCACAGCGGACTTTATTATTCAGTCGCCGCTGTTTGCGCAAAGCCTGGAGATTATGATTCCCGATTATCAGCGCTATCTGGCCGATCGCCTGAAATAACTCAGGCTTTACGCAGTACTGGCACACCGAGCTCGCGGAAGTCATCGACAAACGGTGACGGCGCTGCTTTATCGAACAGTAAAAAGACCTGCTGACGCGCTCGCGTCAGTGCCACATAGGCCAGACGGCGCTCCTCCGCATGCGGGAAAGGTTCGGGCTGCGGCAGTAAGCCCTGTTCAATAACTGACTCGCGAACTTCCGCCGGGAACCCCTCTTTGCCCTGCTGTAAACCCAGCAGAATGACATAATCCGCCTGCTGGCCTTTGCTGGCGTGGATCGTCATAAAGTCCAGATTGAGTTTCGGCCAGCGGGTTCGGGCTTTATCCAGTATGTCTGGCCGCAGATAGTGATAGCGCGCCAGCAGCAGAATACGCTCATCCGGTTGCGCATAACCACTGAGCTTGTTCAGCAGGGCGTCCAGCTGATCCTCTGCCAGCAATGCAATCGATTTCTTATTGCCTTTGGTGACGCTATTCAGTGGTTTTGCCAGCTGTAGAGGATTCTGCTGGATAAAACGATTAGCAATATCGCCAATGCGATCGTTAAAGCGGTAGGTGGTGTCGAGCACGCAACGATCACCCTCACCAAAATAGTGATGGAATGCGGTCGTCAGCGTCATCTCTGCGCCGCTGAAGCGATAGATAGCCTGCCAGTCATCGCCAACCGCAAACAGGGCGGTGCGCTTATTCTGCTGGCGGAGTGCGCTGAGCAAGGCGGCACGCTGAGGTGAAATATCCTGGAACTCATCCACCAGTATGTGTTTCCACGGACTGATAAACCGCCCTTTTTCGAGAACAGCTATGGCCTGATGAATCAGACCCGAAAAGTCGACCGCGCCCTCCTCTTTTAACGCACTCTTCCACGCTTTCAACAGCGGTGCCATCAGTTTGATGCGTTTACTGAAGAGATCCCGGACCTCTTCCGGCACATCCGCGATCATAGCTGCCTGTGCACCTCCGTGCATGCGCATCAGGCCGAGCCAGCGCTCCAGTCGTGACGCCAGCCGCTTTGCCAGCCTGTCTTCCTCCCAGAAAGGCCCCTCCGGTAATTCCCACTGCAGTTCGTCACGCAGCCACTGACGCCAGCCGTTTGCCATCGCTTTCTTCTCATAGCACTGCTGCTGCCATTCCCGGATCAATAACGCGCGACGCGCATCCGCATCACTCTCCAGCCTGCTGATAACCGGCTGCTTATTGCTGCCTTCACGAATAATATGTAGCGCCAGAGAATGGAAGGTTCGCGCCTGGATGTCACCCGCGGAGAGCCGTGACTGGATACGCTCGTTCATCTCTTTGGCAGCCTCGCGGCCAAATGCCAGTAACAGGATTTGATCGGCGCTGGCCAGCTTGCGCTGCATTAACCAGCCTGCCCGGGCCACCAGTACTGACGTTTTACCGCTACCGGCGCCAGCCAGCACCAGCAAAGAATTTTCGCCGTTGACCACCGCCTCACACTGCGACTGATTCAGTGGCGTGCTCTCGACGCTGGCAAAGAATGCCTGATGACGGCTTAACATAGCGGCCGTCCAGTCGCGGTTTCGCTGCTGCAAGGCCGCGTCACCCTGATCCAGCCAGCGCTGACAAAACGCCCAGTTCTCGCGGCAGTCAGCAAACTCTTTTAAGCGGATAAGAGGCATTGGCAACGCATCGAACTGTTTGAGAATTTTTGTTTTCAGCCCCTGCAGTTCGTGGCGGTTGAGCCAACGATCCTGCGCGCCAAAGGTCTCGATTTCATCATGCAGCGACTGGAGTACCTCACGGCAGACTGCGCTCATCTCCAGACTCCAGCTCTGCCAGGCCTGCATCAGATAGTGGTGAAAGCGCTGCGTCTCCTGCCATTCCGTTCCGTGCAGCCGAACCACTTTTTCATCGGCCAGCAAAAATTCCAGTTCGCCCCATACCAGCCCACGCTTGCAGGCAATATCCAGTAACTGGTTAAAGGGGATCAGATACTCGTGCTTATCGCCACTGACTTCGACGCCCGCCGCCATCAGGCGGACACGATTATAAGGATGCTGGGCAAGTCGTTTGCCCATCGAGGTTGCTTTCAGTTCCACGCCGACACCAACGTCAGATAACAGGATTAAGGGGAGTTTACCTGTCAGACCCTTAGCGCTCCAGCCTTAAAACAAGCTAAACTTGGCGTCACATCTTGCGGAATGCAAAAGGAAAAGACGATCATGCGCACCGTTTTAAATATTCTTAATTTTGTCCTGGGTGGCTTTTTCACCACGCTGAGCTGGCTGTTTGCCACGTTAATCAGTGTCGTGCTGATTTTTACCCTGCCACTGACCCGCTCCTGCTGGGAAATTACAAAGCTCTCGCTGCTGCCGTTTGGCAACGAGGCGGTGCATGTCGATGTGCTTCGTCCTGAAAGTAAGAGTCATATTCTGAATACCGGCGGAACTTTCCTGAATATTTTCTGGCTGATTTTCTTTGGCTGGTGGCTCTGCCTTTCACATATCTCGGTGGGGATTGTGCAATGCATCAGCATCATCGGTATTCCAACAGGGATTGCGAACTTTAAGATTGCCGCTATCGCCCTCTGGCCGGTTGGACGCCGCGTGGTGTCCGTGGAAGAGGCGCGCGCCGCGCGCGAAGCCAATGCCCGCCGCTATTAATATGATGTCGGATGCAGTGCCTGGCTGGCGAAAATATCTGTTTAATAGTACGTGGCGCTATCTGCTGCGGATTTTGTTTGCGCTGAGTGGCTGCGCTGCCATCCCCTGGTGGCTGCATCAGATTGAGTGGACGATTCCCTTAACGCTGGGGGTGGTCGCGGCTGCGCTGGCCGATCTTGATGATCGCCTGGCCGGTCGTCTGAAGAATCTGCTGATTACCCTGCTTTGCTTCTGCATCGCCTCCGTTTCAGTAGAACTCCTGTTTCCCTATCCGTTCGCCTTTATTGTCGGGCTGGCGATCTCGACATGGGGCTTTATTCTGCTGGGTGCCCTGGGCCAGCGCTACGCCACTATCGCGTTTGGTGCGCTGCTGATTGCGGTCTATACCATGCTCGGCATCGGGCTGTTCAGTCAGTGGTATATGCAGCCGATGCTGCTGCTGGTCGGCGCGCTGTGGTACAACCTGCTGACGCTGCTGGGTCATCTGATGTTTCCGGTCCGGCCGGTGCAGGAACAGCTGGCTGGCAGCTTTTCACAACTGGCGCGTTACCTTGATGCCAAAGGGAATCTCTTCGATCCGGATGCTGGCGAGCAGGATGACGCCGCGTTTATCGATGCGGCGATGGTCAACAGCCAGTTAGTGGCGCAGCTCAACCTGACCAAAACTACGCTGCAGAGTCGACTGCGTGGCGATCGCGGATCACGCGGTACCCGCCGTAGTCTGCACTACTATTTTGTGGCGCAGGACATTCATGAACGGGCCAGCTCGTCCCATTTGCAATATCATCTGCTGCGCGGTGACTGGCGCTATAACGAAATTCTGTTTCGCTTCCAGCGTCTTCTTAACATGCAGGCACAAGCCTGTCGCCAGCTGGCACACTGCATTCTGATGCGTGAAAGATGGGTGCATGACAGTCGATTTGAGCGCGCGTTTGAACGATTACAAAAAGCAATTGAACGTCTGGAGCAGCGCGAGCCTGAGGCCGAGCATACCCGTGCCCTTTTCTGGCTGCTGCGCAATCTGCGCGCCATTGATGCCCACCTTGCCTCCATCGAATCTGAACAGACGCTGGCCGGTGAAGATCCTCAGCACAGCGATAATCTGCTGTCACGCGAAGGATTAAGTGGCTGGAGTGACATCCGGCTGCGCTTTAGCCGTCATCTCTCTCCCTCATCGGCGCTATTCCGGCATGCAGTTCGCATGTCAGTCGTGCTCTGTATCGGCTATGGCTTCATTAAGATCACCGGACTCGAGCGGGGATACTGGATTTTGCTGACCAGCCTGTTTGTCTGCCAGCCCAACTACAACGCAACGCAGCGGCGACTGGCCTTACGTATCGGCGGAACACTGGCGGGCATTGCTATTGGTCTGCCCGTTTTATGGCTGGTGCCCTCAATTGAAGGGCAGTTAATCCTGATTGTGATTTCCGGCGTGCTGTTCTTCGCTTTCAGGCAGGTACAGTATGCGCAGGCCACGCTGTTTATCACATTGCTGGTTCTGCTCTGCTTTAACCTGTTAGGGGAAGGCTTTGAGGTCGCCCTGCCACGCGTAGTGGACACCTTACTCGGCTGTGGCCTGGCCTGGCTGGCTGTGGCTTTTATCTGGCCAGACTGGCGCTTTCGTCAGTTGCCGGCGGTGGCTGAACGAACCCTGAAAGCGAACTGCCGCTATCTGGATGCGATCATGGAACAGTATCATCAGGGCAAGGATAACCGTCTCGCCTATCGCATTGCCCGCCGTGACGCACACAATGCAGATGCCGAGCTGGCATCCGTGGTTTCAAACATGAGCAGTGAAAGTCGCACCAGTCAGAAACTGCGCGAATCGGCTTTTCAGCTGCTTTGCTCAAACCACTCGTTTCTGAGTTACATTTCTGCACTCGGCGCGCACCGTGACAAAATTACGGCACCAGAACTGCTGACCTTGCTGGATGATACAGTTTGTTATGTTGAGGATGTGCTTCAGACGGACGTAGTCAGCGATGAGCATGTTGAAACAATGCGCCATCAACTGGCTCATCGCATCAGCCAGTTGGCCGCAGATGCGGATGTGCGTGCGCCGCTGGTGCTTCAGCAACTCGGACTGCTGGTAGCCTTAATGCCTGATGTGGCTCGCCTGCGCCGCACGCTTATTGCTGATTAGCCTTCTTCGCCTCTGAAGTCTGGTTTCGATAAAAGCGTGCGTTGAAACCATGCATTCAGCTCGGCACGGGTGGCCAGTGGCAGTGCGGCCGCATGGTGGCCCGTAATCGCACCCTGCAGCGCCAGTAGTGTCTGAAATCCAACGTGCTGGTTGATCGCTTTTAACTTAAGCCAGCACTGTTTGGCTCCCATCTGGTAAAGATGATTGACACTCATCACGCCCGCCTCGTACAACATGACTTCCATGCGTACACTGAGATTAGGCAGATCTTTCAAACGCGGAGAGGCTTGTCTGTGCTGCAACTCGCGCTGTGCCGTTTCTAAAGAGGCCGCGGAGAGCGTCAGAAGATGGTCAGGATCCCGCCATAAGGCTTCATCGACCTGAAAGTAATCAAGCTTCACTGACTTGCCCCGTTTGCGAAAAATCAGGGGCTGGAGCGGACGGTCGGTAATGTAATCCCGCAAGGGTTCACTGGCCCGCAGGTAGAGTTCATCTTTATTAATTAACGCGAAAACCACGCTTTCGACAGCCAGTGCATAGCCACCAAACTGGGTCCGGGACTCAATTGTTCCCAACGGGCCCAGGTGCGCTCTGGAGCGCTCGACAACCGGATTAATCTTTTTCATTGCACCACCTCCATGTAAGAAATATCTGGTAAATTACGTTGTGTATCAGGTAATTAGAAGATAAAAAAAAGTGGCAGCGGGTTCAATGAATAAATAGTGCTTCAACTAATCTTGTCGCGTTTTTGCGAGGCGTTTTCAGAAATTTGGGTTGATCTTTATCCAGGATGACAGTACTGTATATTCATACAGTCCACTGCTGGTGATTAACTTATGCGAACACAACATCCTAATAATGCACGCTATGCTCATCATTATGCGTCCTCTTCTGTTCCGTCCACGCAGGGTGGTGGAATTACTGAGTTACGTTACAGCGAGCAGCCCGGTATGATGCAGATGATGCTGTTGCCGTTATTACAGCAACTGAGTCAGCAGTCACGCTGGCAGTTGTGGTTAACACCGGCACATAAACTGAACCGCACCTGGTTGCAGGAATCAGGCTTACCATTAGATAAAAGTATGCATATCGCCGATTCTGAACGTCTGAATGCGGTTGAGGCGATGGTTAAAGCGTTGCGTACGGGAAATTACAGCGTTGTTCTGGCATGGATTCCGTACGATCTTGATGAAAATGAGCGTCGTCAACTTGAAAATGCGGCAGCTGAGGGTGAAGCGCTGGGTTTGATTTTGCGGGCCAGTGGGACAACGGAAGCGCCTCTGAGACCGCAAAGTGCGATAAAAATTCAGTCGGATTTGTTTCATTAAGTAAAAATAAGAAGTTTCCCAGGCTATTATTCTTATCAGTTGTCGCTAAACCACTGATTCTGTTAGTTCGAGCTGTGACAATGGGTTAGCAGGTTTTTTGGGCTTTTTGCTGCGACGTTACGACCATCCTAATTGTTAGAAATTGTGTATAAACCGCTGTTTTTTTACAGTAGCGCCTCACATCATACTTGTAAGTTTCCAATCTCGTTGTAGACTTTAGCTCGCCAGGGTGCTCAATAACCTCCGTTTTTTGCGGTAGAGTCATAAGCGAGCGTTTTGACCCGGCGAAGGATTTAAACCAAGAGCAACCTTTTTGCTCATTGCCTATTTGGATGATAACGAGGCGCAAAATGAAAAAGACAGCTATCGCAATTGCAGTGGCACTGGCTGGCTTCGCTACCGTAGCGCAGGCCGCTCCGAAAGATAACACCTGGTACACCGGTGCTAAACTGGGCTGGTCTCAGTATCACGACACTGGCTACTACGGTCACGGTTACGAGAACAATGACGGTCCAACTCATGAAAGCCAGCTGGGCGCAGGTGCGTTCGTTGGTTATCAGGCAAACCCATACCTGGGCTTCGAGATGGGCTATGACTGGCTGGGTCGCATGCCTAATAAAGGCAATGTGACTAACGGCGCATTCAAAGCACAGGGCGTTCAGCTGGCTGCTAAACTGAGCTACCCAATTAATGACGATCTGGACGTGTATACTCGTCTGGGCGGCATGGTATGGCGTGCAGATGCAACGCAGACTAACCCAACTACTGGCCGCATCAGCGACCACGACACCGGCGTATCTCCGCTGGCTGCAGTTGGTGTTGAATATGCGCTGACTCAGAACTGGGCTACCCGTCTGGATTACCAGTGGGTTAACAACATCGGTGATGCACAGACCGTTGGTGCTCGTCCAGACAATGGCATGCTGAGCGTAGGCGTTTCATACCGCTTCGGTCAGGATGACGTCGCTGCTCCGGCGCCAGCTCCGGCTCCAGCACCAGCGCCAGTTGTTGAAACCAAGCGTTTCACTCTGAAGTCTGACGTTCTGTTCACCTTCAACAAATCTACCCTGAAGCCAGAAGGCCAGCAGGCTCTGGATCAGCTGTACAGCCAGCTGAGCTCAATGGATCCTAAAGATGGTTCCGTTGTCGTACTGGGCTTCACCGACCGCATCGGTTCAGAGCAGTACAACCAGAAACTGTCTGAGAAACGTGCTCAGTCAGTCGTAGATTACCTGGTCTCTAAAGGTATCCCTTCTAACAAGATCTCTGCACGTGGCATGGGTAAATCTAACCCAGTTACCGGCAATACCTGTGACAGCGTGAAAGGCCGTAATGCCCTGATCGATTGCCTGTCTCCGGATCGTCGCGTAGAAATCGATGTTAAAGGCATCAAAGACGTTGTAACTCAGCCACAGGCTTAAGTTTACATGTCATAAAAAACCCCGCCAAGGCGGGGTTTTTTTATGCCAGTAATAAAGCTGGCATCAGGCGTTCAGGGATGACATTGCTCCCGTTACGTTACTCGCTTTCAGAGCCTGAATTACCCAGGATCGCCTGCAAATCCTGTTTCAGGCTGGACATCTGAGTGGCATATTTCTCTTTACGTTCTGCATCTTCTATCAACTGAACAATTGTTTCAGAAAGCGTGCAGCCGCGCCGCTGTGCCAGTCCCGCCAGTCGTTGCCAGACCAGATATTCAAGGTCGATGGATTTTTTACGGGTGTGCTGATGTTCAGCATTGAAATGGCGTTTTCGCCGGGCACGGATAGTCTGTTTCAGCCGATTATCCAGATCAGAATGGATATGTTCCGCGATCCATTCATTCACCGTGACCGGATTATTTTCCATCGCCAGAAGCTTATCGACTGCAGCCTGCGCCGCACTTAATTCAAGGTGACGCGTGATCAGTTCACCTTCCCGATGTTTTTTCACCAGGTATTTCCACTTCCATCCACATTCAAGATTTTCGAGTTGCTGGTATTTCATCGGAATCTCATCGTGATCACGTAACGAACTAAGAATAACAGCTTTTTTCCCGGATGCAGCAACGAAAAACATGCTGTCATCATCACATCTTCAACAGGAAGTCTGCAGTGCTTAACAAGGGTGATTCCTGTATAATCTCGCTTTTCTTAATACAGACAAATGCGATTATTTTGACCAGCACCCAACTTACGTGGCAGACCTTACAGCCGGATAGCGCGCAATACCAATCCGTTTTCTCCCGAATTGCTGATGAAGAAACTGATGCTCTGGCAACGGTACAGCCCCGTTTGCTGAATGCACTTGCGCATTTACACCATCAGACGCAAGGGTTCCCATTACTGCTGGTTCGTAGCCAGGAAAATCGCGATTATCTGGCATTCATTGCCCAGGCCGCACAACGGGTTATGGCCGACAGTACCACGCTGTATGGTGGTGACTACCATATCATGGCAGATAATGTCACGCTCCAGCCTCCCTCCGATCCACAACGCCCGTTCACCAGTCAGGGTGGTATTCACTTTGCTGAGTGGATTGAGATGGAACAGTTGTTTGGCTGCGTGCGCCAGTATAAAGATCGCATCCAGCTCGAGCCGGGCCTGATACATCGCGCTAACGGCGGCACGCTGGTGCTTTCGTTGCAAAGCCTGATGACGCAGCCCATTCTCTGGTTGCGCCTGAAAAAGTGTATTGAGCAGGGCTATGTCGAGTGGACATCCCAGGACGAACGCCAGCCACTGCCGGTTTCCATTCCGCCTCTGCCACTCAGTCTCAATCTGGTCCTGTGTGGCGAACGTGAAACCCTGGCAGATTTTCAGGAGCTCGACCCTGAAGCACACGAAATGGCCATCTATACTGAGTTTGAAGAGAACATTCAGATTCTGGATGAGGATGACATGCTTGCCTGGTGTCGCTGGAACGCAGAACTGGCACAGCAGGCGGGGCTGCCCCTGCCGGAAGAGGACTTCTGGCCCGAGCTGATTAAAGAAGGCGTTCGCTATAGCGGCGATCAGGATACCCTGCCACTTTGTCCCCGCTGGCTCCAGCGTCAGATGCGCGAGTCAGCCCTGATGGGCGATGAACAACTCAACGCTGAAGCGCTACGTGATGCGTTGGAAGCGCGCTTATGGCGCGAGAATTATCTCAATGAACGGATGCGTGATGAGATCCTGCTGCGGCAGATTCTGATTGAAACCGAAGGTGAAGTTGTCGGTCAGATTAATGGTCTGTCAGTGGTGGAATTTCCTGGCCACCCGCGCGCCTGGGGCGATACTTCTCGCATTACCTGCGTGGTCCATCCTGGTGATGGTGAGTTCATGGATATCGAACGCAAAGCGGAGCTGGGCGGGAATATCCATGCCAAAGGTATGATGATTATGCAGGCTTACCTCACTGCCGAGCTGGAACTTGATCAGCAACTGCCCTTCTCGGCCTCAATGGTGTTTGAACAATCTTATTCCGAAGTGGATGGTGACAGCGCCTCGCTGGCTGAACTCTGTGCCTTAATAAGCGCATTGGCAAATCAGCCCATCAATCAGCAAATTGCTGTCACCGGCTCGGTCGATCAATTCGGCAACGTGCAACCTGTGGGCGGGCTGAATGAGAAGATCGAAGGCTTCTTTGATATTTGCCATCAGCGAGAACTGACGGGCCAGCAGGGAGTGATTATTCCTGCCTGCAATGTGCGTCATCTTAGTCTGAACCAGGCTGTTGTCACGGCGGTTGAGCAGGGTCGCTTCCACATCTGGGCCATTGACCAGGCCGAGGAAGCACTGCCGCTGCTGACGGGGAAAATCTGGAGTACCGAGGATGGTCTGGGTGATTGCCTGCTGAATACCATCCAGGAACGCATTAGCCTGTTCAACCAGCCGGACGGTCCGCAACGTCCCTGGGCGCTGCGCTGGCTTAACTGGTTTAACCACCGTTAATCCGATTTGCTCAGCGTACAACTGTTCGCTAATATTCGTGATTCACTAAAACAAGGCTTATTGAAAACATGGTAGATAAACGCGAATCCTATACCAAAGAAGATCTGATTCTGTCAGGTCGTGGTGAACTGTTTGGCGAAAATGGTCCGCCGCTTCCATCCGGCAACATGCTGATGATGGACCGCGTGGTCAAAATGACCGAAGACGGCGGCAAATATGACAAAGGCTTTGTTGAAGCGGAGCTGGATATCAATCCCGATCTCTGGTTCTTCGGTTGCCACTTCATTGGCGATCCGGTGATGCCGGGCTGCCTGGGCCTGGATGCCATGTGGCAGCTGGTTGGTTTCTATCTGGGCTGGCTGGGCGGCGAAGGTAAAGGCCGTGCACTGGGCGTGGGTGAAGTGAAATTCACCGGTCAGGTGTTGCCAGAAGCGAAGAAAGTTACTTACCGCATTCACTTCAAACGCGTGATCAACCGTAAACTGGTGATGGGCGTGGCAGATGGTGAAGTGCTGGTTGACGGTAATCTGATCTATACCGCCAGCGATCTGAAAGTCGGCCTGTTTAAAGATACCGCCGCTTTCTAAGCGTTTCCTCCGGAAACAAAAACCTCCGCGCATGGCGGAGGTTATATTCCCTTTTCAGTGACATCCGGTTATGCAGCTACCGACCTGTCCTCCATGGCTTGTCGCCAACCTCCCAACCAGTGAGACTTAGCGTCAATCAACTGATACGGACACATCTCTTTTGAGCGTCCAGTAATGCCTGCCTGATAACCACGTGAATGGGCGCGTTCGAGGCGGTCTCGTTTCTGTCTCTTCATACTCCGTGTCCCTCATGTAAGGTCTGTGGAATCTGGTGGAAAGAAAAGTGGTGATTTAATGTTCAACCACCCTTATGTTCTACCTCCTGCGAATCTAAAGATCAATGCTCAATCTTCATGCCAGTGTCATAAATGTGACCTTAATCGGTAAAAATAACGACGTTTTGTGATGCACACATCAACATCATCTCTCTGATTAAGCTAATAAAAAAGCCCCTGACCGGCGTCGAAAAATCACGACAACCGGACAAGGGCTTAGCTTATTTATTCACATTAATCTTAATTTAACGCAACCACACTGTTGGCAATCTTCTGCGCAGTCTGTTGCCAGCCCGCCGCCAGCGTGCGGACCATAGCATCATAGCCATCTTCGGTTTGCGGCAGAACCAGATTAAACGCCTGCTTAGTCAGACGGCCCTGATGTTCCAGCGTCCATTCACCACTGACGATCGCTTTGCCATCGTAACGTCCCTGGAAGCCGGTGACCGTCACGTTAAGCGTATCGTGTTGCGCACCTAACGGTGAACCGGCCACCAGCCGGCCTGGCAACGCCTTGCTCAGGTTAGTGATCAGCGTCTGCTGCAACTGCTGATCGAGCGGACTGGCCCAGAGATTATTTGTGGCGATGACATATTTGACATCGCTGGTCTGATAAACCAGTCCATTGCCTGCCAGATAATCCGGCACCGTCACCTGCTGCACCCACAACATCGGCTGCGCTTCATTCAGCTGGCTGCTGCTGACCTGCATGGATGCCGCCCCGGAGGGCAGCTGATACCAGGTATTGTCAACGCTGCTACTGCACGCACTTAACACCAGCGCGGCACAAAGTATCAATCCTTTCTTCACTGTTTCGCCCTCTTCGGCTGGGGATCCTGTCCCGGTTTCGCCTCAAATACCAGCGCATTGCTCTTATTGTTGAGCGTTCTCAGTACCGGCTGAAGTTCACGCAGTACCTGATCCAGTCGCTGCATATCGCCTACCACTTTGGTGTAGGCTGGCGAACCTGGCTGCAGGCCCTTCATGCTGCGGTTCAGCTCGCGCAATGTCTGCTGCAGATCTTCCGGCAGCGTTTTCATCGCCGGACTGCCAGTGACTTTGTTGATGTTGTCGATGGTGCGCTGCAGATCACGCATCGTTTTCTGGCTCTCTTTCAGTGTACCTGTGGCTTCGTTAACCATGCCGTTCAGTGGAAGACTGTTGATTTTATCCAGTGCCGCCATCAGCTTCTGCTGAATCTGGCTCAGGCCACCACTGACCGTTGGGATCACTTCATAGCCAGAGACTTTCTGTGGTCCTTTATAGGCTGGCGCATTGTCATAGAAGTCGAGATCGACATAGAGTGCGCCCGACAGCAGGTTGCCCGTTTTCAGCGTGGCACGCAGACCGCGTTTCTTACCATCCTGCAGATGCTGTTCAAGATCGAAATTTTCACCCAGCCGGCTGATAAAGCGATCCGGCTCAATACGAATCAGTACCGGTACGCGGTAATCATTATTCAGCGCCTGATCCAGGCCTGCTTTCATCAATGGCGCTTCAGAAACGGTACCCAGACGAATACCCCGGAACTCAACCGGCGCGCCTGCCTGAAGACCACGAATCGAGTCGGTGAAGAACATCAGGTAATCAATATGGTTGGTATAAAGTGAGTCCTGAATACTGCGCTGATCGTCAAACAGATGATAATCAGATTTGTTCTGCGCAGGCTCACCCAGTTCCCAGCCATCCGGCACATCAAAACTGACGCCACCACTGAAGAGCGTCGTGAGCGAACCCATTTCTACGCGCATGCCAGAGGCAGACATATCCACGGCGATACCGCTGTCCTTCCAGAAACGCACGTTGGTCGTCACCAGGCGGTCGTAAGGCGCAGCGACAAACAGCTGATAGGTCATCATACGTTTATCAGTATCAAAAACGCTGGTCTCAACCGTACCGACGCGATAGCCGCGGAACAGCACCGGATCGCCCGGATTAAGCTGACCCGCTTTTTTGCTGTCGAGAATAATGCGGATACCTTTCGCATCTGGCGGCGCTAAAGGAGGGGCATCGAGCAGGTTAAACTGTTCTGGCGCTTCACTTTTGGTGCCGGGCTGTAATTCAATGTAGGCACCTGACAGCAGCGTTCCCAGCCCGCTGATGCCTTCACGTCCTATTTGCGGTTTCACTACCCAGAAAACACTGTCTTTATGCAGCAGTTTTCCCATACCCGCATTAAGACGGGCCTTAATTTCTACATGGTGGAGATCGTCGCTTAACACCGCGCTCTCCACGATACCGACATCCACGCTGCGACTTTTAATTGTGGTTTTACCCGCAACAATGCCTTCGGCGTTTTCGGTGATTAAGGTGACTTCAGGCCCCTGATGGCTGAAATGGTAGAACAGGATCCACCCGCCAATTAACAGCGTAACGATGGGGACAATCCAGACCGGCGACCAGCGCTTAATCTGTTCCACCTTTGCATGGCCGTGGTTAGTTTCCGTCAAGGCGCGACTCCTTCATATTGTTTTCGCGTACACGATCCCAGGTTAATCGCGGGTCAAAGGTCATGGCAGCAATCATGGTGATAATCACCACCATCGCAAACAGTACTGCCCCCCACGCGGGATAAACATTCATTAATTGCCCCATACGCACCAGCGCAGAGAGCACTGCAATCACAAACACGTCAATCATTGACCAGCGGCCAACAAATTCAACCACTTCATAAATTTTGTGCATCCTGTGGCTGTCACGCCGTCCGCGCCCGCTGGCATCCCAGCAGAGCCAGCCAATCGCCAGCATTTTTAGCGTAGGCACCATAATGCTGGCGATAAAAATCACCAGCGCTACCGGATAAGAACCGTCATCCCACAGCACAATCACCCCCGCCATAATATTAGAGGGATACGCTGTGCCGAGGGTTTCCGTCACCATGATCGGCAACAGGTTGGCGGGGATATAAAGCAGTATGGAGGTAAACAACAGCGCCAGCGTCCACTGCAGGCTGTGCTTTCGTCGCGCCTGCGCCGTTACGCCGCAGCGCGGACAGGTATGCTCAGCTTCAGGCAGAATGGCCGTACAGCATGGGCAGGAACGCAGGCCCTGCTCTAAACCACTGATGCCCACTTCGGGCAGATGAGGTAGCGCGGGTCGGGGGGAGAGACTCTCCCACAACTCGCGCCGGTCAACGCACTGAAAGGCCCGAAGTTGTAACAGACAAAACAGCACCCACGGCCAGAAACTGGTCTCCAGGCCAATCTCACCGTAGGCCATCAGTTTGACGAAGCTGACCAGCACGCCCGCCATAAAAATTTCTGCCATGCCCCAGTTACGCAGCTGAAACAGGATGCGTGCCAGACCAATTTTAAGTCGGGTTGGAAAAGGAACCGGATTGACCAGCAGTATAATGGTGATCATGCAGAAAGCCGGGACCGCCTGCACAAAGAGCAGGAACAGCGTCGCCAGGCTGCTGTAATCTTCCGTCACCATGACCTTGGGGATCTGCGAAAGTGTAATCTGGCTGGTCAGCCCCGCAACTTTCATTGAGACAAAAGGAAACAGATTCGCCAGCAGCAGCATAAACAGTGCTGCCAGCGCATAGCCCGTCGGTCGTTTGCGCGGCTCGTGCCAGTTGGCCGTCAGGGAGGTGTGGCAGCGCGGGCATGATGCACGGCTGCCAACGGGAATGTCCGGCAGCTTAATCATTAAATCGCATTGTGGACAAAGTATCCACGCGTTACTTTTCACTGCTGAACACATCCGTTAGCCCTGCCCTACGCGCCGTTTTTCAGTGACTCAAGCTCTTCCCAGCGCGCAAAAGCGGTTTCCAGCTCCTGCTCAGCCTGCGCCAGATTATCCAGCACCGGCTGTGTCTGATCGTGTGCCTGACTGAAGAAGTCCGGGTGACTCATCTTCGCCTGCAGTTCGCCGATGCGCGCCTCCAGCTGCTCCAGTTTTTGCGGCAACTGTTCCAGCTCTCGCGCCAGGTTGTAGCTGAGTTTATTTACGTTACGCTTCGCATCACTCTTCTCTGCGGCAGGCTTAGCGGTATTAGCCGTCGCTTTTGCGGGTGTGGCAGCTCTGTGCTGACGGTAGGCGGCGCGCTGCTGCTGAGCATCGTGATAACCGCCTACAAAGGTGCCGATTTCGCCGTTACCTTCAAAAATCCAGCACTCAGTGACGGTATTGTCGACGAACTGACGATCGTGACTGACCAGTAAGACAGTGCCCTGATAACCATCAATCAGCTCTTCCAGCAGCTCCAGCGTTTCGACGTCGAGGTCGTTGGTTGGTTCATCCAGAATCATCAGGTTGCTGGGACGCAGGAACAGACGCGCCAGCAACAGGCGGTTACGTTCACCACCCGAAAGTGCGCGCACCGGCGTCATGGCACGTTTAGGATGGAACAGGAAGTCCTGCAGATAGCCCAGCACGTGGCGCGGTTTGCCGTTAACCAGCACTTCCTGCTTGCCTTCGGCCAGGTTGTCCATCACGGTGCGATCCGGATCCAGTTCAGCGCGATGCTGGTCAAAGTAGGCCACTTCCAGCTTGGTGCCGGAATGCACGCGGCCATGATCCGCTTTTAATTGCTGCAGCATCAGACGCAGTAAGGTGGTTTTACCGCAACCGTTCGGTCCAATCAGCGCAATTTTGTCGCCACGCTGAACCTGGGTTGAGAAATCCTTCACCAGCACTTTGCCGTCGACCGCGTAGTCGACATGTTCCAGCTCAAACACAATTTTGCCGGAGCGGGACGCTTCGCCCACCTGCATGTTGGCTTTGCCCATGACTTCGCGACGTTCCGAATGCTCACGACGCAGCGCTTTCAGCGCACGCACACGGCCTTCGTTACGTGTACGACGGGCTTTGATGCCCTGACGGATCCACACCTCTTCCTGCGCAAGCTTGCGGTCGAATTCTGCGTTCTGCATCTCTTCAACGCGCAAGGCTTCTTCTTTGCCTTCCAGATAGAGATCGTAGTTGCCCGGCCAGGAGACCAGCTTGCCGCGGTCGAGATCGACGATACGTGTCGCCATGTTGCGGATAAACGAACGGTCATGCGAAATAAAGATGATGCTGCCGGTGAAGTTCTTCAGGAACGTTTCCAGCCAGTCGATGGTTTCAATATCGAGGTGGTTGGTTGGCTCATCCAGCATCAGCACGCGCGGGTTACTGACCAGCGCACGGCCCAGCGCCGCTTTACGCAGCCAGCCGCCAGAGAGCGACGACAGTTCGGTATCGGGCTGCAGACCAATCTGCTCCAGCACGTCATGGATGCGGCTTTCCAGCTGCCACAAATTCTGATGGTCGAGAATACTCTGCAGACGCGCCATCTCATTGAGGTTTTTATCGCTTGGATCGTCCATCACCACATGGGAAATGGCGTGATAGGCTTTCAGATGCTCAGCCTGCTCTTCAACGCCCTCAGCCACGAAGTCATAGACCGAACCGGTGATGTTACGCGGTGGATCCTGTTGCAGACGCGCAACCACCAGATCGGTTTCATAAATAATGCGGCCATCATCCAGCGGCTGTTCGCCGTTGATGATTTTCATCAGTGTGGATTTACCTGCACCGTTACGGCCCACCAGACAGACGCGTTCGTTCTCTTCAATGTGCAGTTCGGTGTTGTCTAGCAGCGGCGCATCGCTGAAGGAGAGATAAGCGCCGTGGATACTGATTAATGACATGTAATCTTATTCCTTACCGGCGTGAGTGATCAGCCAGCAGTTGTGAATTTGACGGTTACGCGCGAAGTCCTGCGACTGTGTTTTCTGGGTAATATCCTGCGCCTGCAGGCCCAGTGCTTTCAGGCCATCCATGTCCATTTTGAAACCGCGTTTGTTATTGGAGAACATGATGGTGCCGCCGCGACGCAGCAGGCGCTTCAGGTTACGCATCAGCATCATATGATCGCGCTGAACGTCAAAGCTCTCTTCCATACGTTTTGAGTTGGAGAAGGTTGGCGGATCGATAAAGATCAGGTCAAAATTCTCGTCACTCTCATTCAGCCAGCTCAGGCAGTCTGCCTGCATCAGGCGGTGCTGACGCCCGGTCAGTCCGTTAAGACGCAGGTTGCGCTCCGCCCACTCCAGATAGGTCCGCGACATATCTACCGTGGTGGTCGAACGCGCCCCACCCAGACCGGCATGCACACTGGCGGTGCCGGTATAGGCAAACAGGTTCAGGAAATCTTTGCCCTGGCTCATCTGGCCGAGCATTTTACGGGCAATGCGGTGATCGAGGAACAGGCCGGTATCGAGATAGTCGGTCAGATTCACCCAGAAATGCGCATTAAACTCTTTAACTTCGAAATAGTCGCCCTTTTCGCTGAGCTTCTGATACTGCGCTTTGCCTTTCTGACGCTCACGCGTTTTCATAATCAGACGGTCGGCAGGCAGTTCCAGTACGCTCAGGGTCGCGCTGATCACATCGAACAGGCGCTGACGCGCTTTGTTCGGATCGATCGTTTTCGGTGGCGCGTATTCCTGGATAATCACCCAGTCGCCATAGCGATCGACAGCGACGTTGTAGTCTGGCAGATCGGCGTCATAAATGCGGTAGCATTCAATGCCTTCCTGACGCGCCCACTTCTCCAGCTTTTTCACATTTTTACGCAGACGGTTCGCGTAATCTTCCGCAATCTGACCGGCGCTTTCATGGCTGTTGACCGCAAGCTGATAATTTTTCTGAACGCAATCCAGCGGACCGTTTTTCGCTTTGAACTGGCGGTCGGCACGCAGTTGCAGGCAGCTCAGCAGTTCAGGCGAGGCGCTGAACAGCGACAGATTCCAGCCGCCAAAATGCTGCTTCATCAGACGTCCAAGCTGGCTGTGCAGCGCAATGAGGGCGGGTTCGCTCTCCAGACGTTCACCGTAAGGCGGATTGCTCAGCACCGTGCCATGCACAGCCGGATCGACCGGATTGGTCAGCTTCAGCAGGTCCTGTTGAGCAAAGGTAAAGAGTTCATAAACGCCTGCGCGACGGGCATTCGACTGCGCCCACTCCAGTACACGGCCATTATTATCATAGCCAAAGAAGCGCGCCTGGGTGGCGGCGGTGCCCGCACGGGCACGCGCCTGCGCCTCGGCTTTCACATCCTGCCACAGAGCAGCATTAAACTGACTCCAGGCGGTGAAGCCCCAGTGCTTGCGCAGCAGGCCTGGTGCGCGATCGCAGGCGATCAGTGCGGCTTCAATCAGCAGCGTACCGGAACCACACATCGGATCGATCAGCGGCGTGGTCGGCTCCCAGCCAGAACGCAGCACAATCGCTGCGGCCAGCGTCTCTTTCAACGGTGCCTGACCGGTTTGCTGCCGATAGCCGCGCTGATGCAGCGAGCTGCCGCTGAGATCCAGCGCAATACTGGCACGATCGTCATTCAGCCAGACGTTGACACGGATATCCGCCTGCTCACGATCGACATTCGGCCGCTCGAGGTTTTGACGGGTAAAGCTGTCCACGATGGCATCTTTCACTTTCAGCGCGCCAAACTGGCTATTACGAATCGAGTCGTTGGTGCCGCTGAAATGCACGACAAACGTTTTGTCGCTGCCGAACATCGTCGGCCAGTCCACGCTCTGTACACCCAGATAGAGATCAAGATCGCTGTAGACGCCAAACTCTCCCAGCGGCAACAGGATGCGTGATGCTAAACGACTCCACATCAGACTTTGGTACATGGCGCGATCGTCGGCTTCGTAGTGAACGCCTCCCTGCACCACTTGCAAATCCTGCGCGCCCAGCGCGTCCAGCTCACTTTTTAACAGCTCTTCGAGCCCACGCGCCGTGCTGGCAAACAGAGAATTCATATCGTCACTTTTTAACTCTTAAGAAAATTGTCGCGCATTATAGCGAATCGGAGACCTATGTCATAAAGTTAGCTTCTTTTGTGTCGCGCGTCGGGTTCAAGGAGAACACCATGATCACGCTTTCCCGCTTATTTATTCATCCTGTGAAGTCGATGCGGGGATTAGCGTTATCACACGCGCTGGTCACTGACAGCGGACTGGCGTTTGATCGTCTGTTTATGGTGACCGAACCTGATGGCACCTTTATTACCGCCCGCCAGCACCCGGAGATGGTGCGCTTTACGCCCGCGATTCTGCCGGATGGCCTGCTGTTGGCGGCGCCAGATGGGAGTCAGTCCCTGATCCGCTTCAGCGATTTCGATGAGCAGGATCATCCCACCGAAGTCTGGGGTAATCATTTTACCGCGCGCATAGCGCCCCTTGCGATAAATCAGTGGCTGAGCCAGTTCTTCCCGCGCGACGTTCAGTTGCGCTGGGTCGGGCCACAACCCAGCCGCCGGGTCAAAAAGTTTGATCATATTCCGCTTAGCTTTGCCGATGGCTTTCCGTTTTTGCTGATCAACAACGCGTCGCTGCATGATCTGCAACAACGCTGCCCGGCCAGCGTCCGAGCCGAACAGTTTCGTCCGAATCTGGTCGTCAGCGGTGCTGCCGCATGGGATGAAGATAGCTGGGCAGAAATTCAGATTGGCGACGTGATATTCGAGGTGCCAAAGCCCTGCAGTCGCTGTGTGCTCACCACGGTCAGCACCGAGACCGGCGTTAAGCATCCCACCGGTCATCCGCTGGCGACGTTGCAGACTTTTCGTACCGCTCAGGATGGCAGTGGTGACATCGATTTCGGCCTGAACTTAGTGGCGCGTAGCAGCGGCGTGGTGCGTGCGGGTGATGAAATGATTGCCCTGAAACGTCATGCATCGCGCAGGTATGGGGCGGGTGAAGTGGTTGAAACGTTGAAACCAGAAAAACAGGCGCCTGAAACCGTGAACATTACTTATCAGGGTCAGACATTCACCGGAGATAATCAGCAGGTGTTACTGGATCAACTGGAGATGCAGGGCTTTCGCATACCCTATTCCTGTCGTGCAGGTCTCTGTGGCAGTTGCAAGCTGAATCTGGTCGCAGGTGAGGTGAAGGCGCTGAAACAGAGTGCCCTGCGTCAGGACGGCACACTGTTAAGCTGTAGCTGTATTCCGGCGGGCGATGTTGAACTGAGGTGATCAGACAGCGCGTGCGAAAGGTGCAGCAACGTCCTCATGCCAGGGCTGCAGGCGATCGTTCATCACTTTGATGGCATCGCCGAGCACCATGTTTTTTCCCGCCAGCGTGAGACCTTGCTGCGCCAGCAGACAGAGCGCCGCATTATCACCACTTTCAACCACCAGCAGACGTGCCTGTGTTCCCTCTTCAGCCAGCGTAACCTGTACCATTTCGCCAGGACGAGGCTGCATGGCCGGGGCATATGAGGTGAAATGCCAGCTTTTAGGCATCAGGGGTTTGAGAAAGCGGGCAGCGACCAGTGCGTTTAACACCAACTCAGCACGGTGACTGCCACTGAGTTTGCAATGACGGCAGGTCTCTTCAAACGTGTAATAAAGAGCAGCGTCATCGACACAAAAGCCCGATTCAGCGAAAGCGTCCGGCGTGAGCATTTTGCGGGAATAGCGGGAACGAAACAGCATACCGTCGGCCAGGTCGAGCATCATTCGATCGTGGCTGCTGTCAAAATACCAACGCCAGTTATCATCGGGTTTAATTTTCATCGTGTGCCCTGTATTTACCGCTGCGCCAAAAATCACGCAGAATTCAGCGAAAAAGAAACATAAGGAAAAGCTGAAAAAGCGTGCAACAGGACAAAATATAAACGAGCCGAGGGGATAAATAAAGCCCCCGGCCCGTCATTGTGAGAATTGTCTTAGATATTGGTAACGATATCTTTAATTAAGCCCGGTCCCTGATAAATAAAACCTGAATAAATCTGAACTAATGTTGCCCCGGCGGCGATTTTTTCACGTGCGGCCGTTAAAGAATCAATGCCACCAACGCCAATAATCGGCAGGCGTCCCTGCAGTTCCTGAGAGAGGCGCTGGATAACCGCTGTGCTCCGGGACTGAACTGGCCGGCCACTTAATCCGCCTGCTTCCTCAGCATATTTGAGTCCACTAACCAGCGAACGATCGAGGGTGGTATTGCAGGCAATAACACCATCAATCTGATGACGAATTAAACTGTCTGCGACCTGAATTAACTCCTCTTCCGAGAGATCGGGCGCAATTTTCACGGCCAGCGGAACATATTTAAGGTGACGCTGTTCCAGCTCTTTTTGTTTTTGTTTGATTGAGGAGAGCAGATCATCCAGCGCCTCGCCATATTGCAGCGAACGCAAACCTGGCGTGTTAGGGGAGGAAATATTGATGGCGATATAACCGGCGTGGGCATAGACCTTCTCCATGCAAATCAGATAATCATCTTTGCCCTGCTCGACTGGCGTATCTTTATTTTTACCGATATTGATTCCCAGCACGCCGTTAAAACGCGCTTTTTTCACGTTTTCAACCAGATGATCGACACCCAGATTATTAAATCCCATCCGATTGATAATTCCGCCTGCTTCCACCAGCCGAAACATGCGTGGCTTATCATTACCCGCCTGAGGGCGCGGCGTGACGGTACCGACTTCAACAAAACCAAAGCCCATCGCGGCAAACGCATCAATACACTCTGCGTTCTTATCCAGCCCGGCGGCCAGGCCCAGGGCGTTCTTAAAGGTCAGTCCCATACAGGTAACCGGACGCGACGGCAGAGTCTGGCGATAGAACATCTCAAGTGGCGTGCCGCTCATAAAGCGTAGTTGCTGAAAGGTGAGTTCGTGTGCGCGTTCGGGGTCGAGTTTAAACAGCGCCGGTCGGACGATAGGATAAAACATGCACTCTCCTGAAGGACGGAAGCGATCGTGGAAGTCGGTGCACGGGAAAATGTGCGCCAGAATGGTAAAGTGCTCTGGCGCAAAAGTAAATCGAACTGCGGGGTGGTGGGAAGTTAACTGAAAATCCCTTGATCTTACGCAGCGGAATCGTTTACGGGGTGATTTTCCACCTGCGAGGGGAACAGATATTCCCGGAGGATCCCGTGACGCTGCATGATGCCAAAAATACCGATGCAGACGAACGCTTCTGCCCCGACCATCGACCATGCGGCCCCGATCGCACCAAACTTCCACGCCAGGAAACAGCACAGCGGCACGTTAATCACACCCGCGGCCATCATCACCCACATACGCTGACGCGCTAAACCATGTGGAATCAGAATCTGTAATCCGGCCGGATAAGCAATGTTGCCAAACAGGAAGCAGAGTACAAAGACACGCAGCACATCCGCCGACGGAATAAAGTCCTTACCCAGTAAGATTGAAACCACCAGGTCAGCAAAGAACCAGGTAAAGATCACAATCGACAGACTCAGGGAAAACGACAGCAGCAGGCTTTTGCGCGTCGCTGCAATGGCAGCCCGTTTATCCCGGCCAAACAGATGACTGACGCGCGGGAAGAAGGCGCTGCCAATTTGCTCTGGCACAGAGTTAGCGGCTTTACGCAGACGATCCGCACCGTTATAGATACCCACCATATAGGTGGAGGTAAAGGAGGCGAGAATCACGACGTTGACGCTGTTGAACAGATTGGCACCGGCAATGGCGATAAAGACATCCATGCTGTCGGTGATGCGCTGTTTGATTTCACGGGGCTCAAAGCGATAACGGCCAATGACCTTCATCTCCAGCACAAACTTCAGCGTAATCGCTGCACTGATGATCGAGACAGTGCCAGGGATCAGGGCAGCCAGCCAGGTATCCTGCGGGGATTTCACCAGTAAAAACGTTAGCGGAATCGCACAGAAGTTCCCGAAGGTAGCGATCATTGCCGTCTTACCCAACTTCTCAAAGCCCTGCATCAGCCAGCCAAATGAAAACAACGAGCCTATCAGCGTGGTGCAGTTCGCCAGGATGATAAAGAACAACGGATGCCAGGCAGGATTGAACCAGGTCGCGGTCAGCAGCGTGCCGCTGGTCACCACCAGCAGCATCAGCTTGGCGTTAAATGTTGACCAGAAAAGCTGAGTGACGCGTTCTTTGTCATCACGATGGTGAGCAATATCTTTGGTGGTAAAGACATTGAATCCCCAGTCAGAGATGGTACTGCAATAGAGCACACAGGCGATCGCCAGTGCCAGCGTACCCATCTGCTCTACACCCAGAACACGGGCAAGATAGGGCAGCGTCGCCAGCGGAAAAAGAAACGACGCACCACGATAGGCCAGCAGGGAGAAAATATTAATAATCAGACTTTTATCAAGAACTTTTGCCATGACGCAACAACCTTATACACATTGCATGTCTCACCTTCTCATTTCGCTAAGGCATAAACAATATCGCTTCACATTTTTCAGAATCAGGCTGTTTTTTGTGATCAGGCCGCGTTTTTCAACTCTTTTTTGACTTTGTAATGCTGCAGCGCAATAAACAGTTCAGGACGATTAAACAATAACCGCTCTTTAAAGCTCTCTGCTTTAACATTACGCCCCAAAAAGCGAATAGCATTCAGCACATATTCAGGAACAGGTGTTCGATTGTAGAGTGATAAATAGATCATCAGACGAAACGAGTGAACTAAATAGGCTTTTTCCAGGGTGTCACGCCATGCTGATTTAACCATCGATCCGGTTAACGTGTTGTAGGCATGCATAAAAGCGTCATAGCGCTGATGGAAAAACTCATTGCTTTTAGTACTGTTGGTCAGTGAACCGTTGCGAATACGCTGTTTATAATAGACCTGATGACTGACCCAGGCCTGCTGACTTTTCATAAAACAGGAAAGGGTAAAATTGTGGTCTTCATGAACACGTTTAACAAAGCGCAATTTATGCTGCTCAATAACGCGTTTGCTGATGACATAACTCCAGGCCGCCGAGGTATAGCTGCCATTACGCAGCAGCGCCAGCAGGACCTCCTGTGGCTTTTGCTGGCCAAAGAGTTCGTGCCTCACTTTTGGTGAAGTGATGTCAATCTGACCATCGCGGAATACACACGATTTAAAACAGAACAGGTCCGTTTCAGGATGCGTTTCCGCCACCCTGGCCAGCTCGGCCACCAGGCCGTCCGCCACGACGTCGTCCGGATCACAGAAAAAGAGAAACTGTCCCTTCGCCTGTGCAATGCCCACATCCCGGGCCTGACCGGCGCCTCCATTTTCAGTGGTAATTATTTTCACCTGAGGAAGATGCGCATAATTCTGTTCAAGTAAGGCTAATGTTCCATCGGTGGAACCATCATTCACAATGAGTATTTCATTGGGCGCTTTAACCTGACGTAATAATGAATCGACGCACTCCACAATATATTTTTCAACATTGTAAGTTGGAATAATTACAGATAATAGAGTGTCAGACATAGGCAATTCTCTGCTGTTAGAAAAAAGACAATACGCGTCACCTGCCAGATGCAGGTCCTGACCAGAGGCGAAACGTCGAAAAGAGTAATGCGCTATTATTATGATAGCTTTCATTTGGCCTGATTATCTTAAACCGGTAATGCGAATAAAGACCAGTCGTAAAAATTATCTTAACGTTTCCTGTGAAAATCACTGTTAATGAAAGTGCATCTATAGTCCGCGTAAATGTTAAAACCGTTGATGATCGATTTAAAATAGCCCGGCAAAGCAGACGTAACCATGTTCAGGAATGTGTAAGAGAACATCTGTAATAGTGAATAACTTCACCATTACTTCATTTTCATTGCAGTTTTTTTTCTGCGATTAATCTTAGCTTCAGGCAGGGGCTTCCGCAGACAGGCAGATTCTGTGCCGCTCAGAGGGGCTGTTATGCTCACCGCTTCGCTTTAACGCTGTATGACTCTCAGGAAGATTGATTAAGCAATCAGACGAAAACGATTTTTTTCAGCATCCTCCCCCGTTTTGACCATCTCGTATCACACTCCTTAATCAATTCACCGCCTGCCGGAACCTAAATTAAGAATTATCGGAAGCTTATGCGTTCCCTTCTGCAGCGGCGTCTTCTATTTGCATTTTTCACCCTTACTTTGCCGGATAAATCATTTAAGCCCACTCCGTAGCTCTGACAGTATGAAGCCATTAGTTCTCAACTTTAGATAATCAATAACTTTTAGTTATAAGGAGTGATGATGCGCGTTATTACGCTGGCTGGCAGCCCACGATTTCCTTCCCGCTCGACTTCATTACTGACGCTGTGTCAGCACAAGCTGGAAGCGCGTGGCATTGAAGTCATTCCCTGGAATATTCACAACTTTCAGCCTGACGATCTGATCAATGCACGTTTTGATGCACCCGCACTCCTGGCCCTCCGTGAAGACCTCGCGTCTGCTGATGGCCTGATCGTGGCGACACCTGTTTATAAGGCGTCCTTTTCAGGCGCGCTGAAAACCCTGCTCGATTTGCTACCTGAACGTGCACTCGAGCACAAGGTTGTGTTGCCGCTGGCCAGCGGCGGCAGTGTCGGCCACATGCTGGCGCTGGATTACGCCCTGAAACCGGTTCTTAACGCCTTAAAGGCGCAGGAGATCCTGCACGGTGTTTATGCCGAGGACAGCCAGATTACCCACTACGATCGTCAGCCGGTTTTACAGGATTCACTGTCACAGCGTCTGGATGAAGCCGTCACTGCGTTCTGGCTGGCGCTGACCCGTCACCACCACCCCGTTGCACAAGCGGTATAAGGAAGAGTTCGATGAAGCAAATAGTTGGAAAGTGGCTGGTGGCAGGCCTTTTACTCATCGCCCCTCTGGTTCAGGCCGCCGAATCCGATCCGGCTGAGATTCGTATCGGCTATCAAAAAGGTTCGGTCAGCATGGTGCTGGCAAAATCACATCAGTTACTGGAGAAGCGTTTTCCCCATACTCAGATTAAGTGGATCGAGTTCCCGGCGGGTCCACAAATGCTGGAAGCGCTGAACATCAACAGTATTGACCTCGGCAGCACCGGTGACCTTCCGCCACTGTTTGCCCAGGCCGCTGGCGCGGATCTGCTTTATGTCGGCTCCGAGCCGCCAAAGCCCAAAGCAGAAGTGATTCTGGTCCCAAAAGAGAGTCCTCTGAAACAGGTCGCAGACCTGAAAGGGAAAAAGGTCGCGTTCCAAAAAGGCTCCAGCTCGCACAATTTACTGCTTCGCGCCTTACAGCAGGCGGGCCTGAGTTTTAAAGATATTACACCGGTTTATCTGACACCCGCCGATGCGCGCGCCGCCTTCCAGCAGGGAGATGTTGATGCCTGGGCAATCTGGGACCCCTACTACTCCTCGGTGCTGTTGCAGGGTCATTCGCGTCTGCTGACTGATGGCAGCGCACTTAATCTGACTGGCTCATTCTATTTAGCGACCCGCAGCTATGCCGAAGCCCATGGCGCCTTTATCCAGCAGGTTCTCGATACCTTTAGCGCGGCCGATGCGCTGACAATCAGCCAGCGTCAGAAGAGCACCACACTGCTGGCGCAGGCAATGGGTCTGCCTGAGCCGGTTATCGCCAGCTATCTCAGCCATCGGCCACCAACCCGGATTTCACCGGTGAGCGCTGAAACCGCTGCGGCTCAGCAGCGCACCGCTGACCTGTTCTATGCCAATCATCTGTTGCCCGTAAAAGTGACGATTCAGGATCGCATCTGGCAACCGCATACCGTAACGCAATAAGGAGCAACAATAATGAGCGTATCCATTTTCTGGTTTCTGCCGACGCATGGCGACGGCCACTATCTTGGTACTGCCGAAGGGGCGCGACCGGTTGATCACGCCTATCTGCAACAGGTGGCACAGGCCGCCGACCGCCTCGGCTTCGGTGGCGTATTAATCCCGACCGGCCGTTCATGCGAAGATGCCTGGCTGGTTGCCGCCTCGCTGATTCCGGTCACTCAGCGTCTGCGCTTCCTGGTGGCGCTGCGCCCCGGCGTGATTTCACCGACTCAGGCGGCGCGTCAGGCTGCCACTCTGGATCGGCTCTCCAATGGCCGCGCGCTGTTCAATCTGGTGACCGGCGGCGATCCGGAAGAGCTGGCGGGCGACGGTGTGTTCCTGGATCACCGTGAGCGTTACGCAGAGTCTGCCGAGTTTACCCGTGTCTGGCGTCGGGTGCTGGAAGGCGAAACCGTCGATTATGAAGGCAGGCACGTGAAGGTTCGCGGCGCGCGTCTGATGTTTAAACCGGTGCAACAGCCTCGTCCTCCCCTCTGGTTCGGTGGCTCTTCTGAACCGGCCCAGGAGCTGGCGGCCGAACAGGTCGATGTTTATCTCACCTGGGGTGAGCCGCCTGCACAGGTCAAAGAGAAGATTGACCAGGTGCGTGCAAAAGCCGCTGCTCAGGGACGCACCGTACGCTTCGGCATCCGTCTGCATGTGATTGTGCGTGAAACAAATGAAGAAGCCTGGCAGGCCGCTGACCGGCTGATTGCCAATGTCGATGACGCCACTATCGCGAAAGCACAGGCAGCGTTCCAGCGGGCAGATTCTGTGGGTCAGCGCCGGATGGCCGCCCTGCACGGCGGTCGACGCGACAAGCTCGAAATCAGTCCGAACCTGTGGGCCGGCGTGGGCCTGGTGCGCAGCGGAGCCGGTACGGCGCTGGTCGGCGATGGTCCGACGGTTGCCGCACGTATCAGGGAGTATGAAGCGCTGGGCATCGAGACCTTTATCCTGTCGGGGTATCCGCATCTGGAAGAGGCGTATCGCGTTGGCGAACTGCTGTTCCCGCATCTGGATCTGCAGGTTCCCCTGGTGCCTCAGCCGCGTGTGGTTCAGGCGCACGGTGAAGCGGTCGCCAACGATTTTACCCCTGAGAAAAAAGTCGCCCGGGGCTGAGGAGAGCATGATGGCCAGAACCCGAAAACGCCTTGCTGATACGTTGTTACCCTGGCTCCTGCCAACGCTGCTGGTCGTGGTGTGGCAGCTAGCCTCACAGACCGGCTGGTTATCGAACCGTATTCTGCCCGCACCGGAGAAGATTGTGACCACCTTCTGGCAGCTGACCGCCAGCGGTGAACTCTGGCAGCACCTGGCGATCAGCAGCTGGCGGGCGCTGATCGGTTTCAGCATCGGTGGATCTCTCGGCCTGCTGCTGGGCTTGATCACGGGCACCTCAAAAACCGGTGAGCGGTTGCTGGATACCTCGCTGCAGATGCTGCGTAATGTGCCGCATCTGGCACTGATCCCGCTGGTGATCCTCTGGTTCGGCATTGATGAATCCGCCAAAATCTTTCTGGTGGCGCTGGGCACGCTGTTCCCGATCTACCTGAATACTTATCATGGCATCCGCAACATTGATCGCGGGCTGGTTGAGATGGCCCGCAGCTATGGCCTCTCCGGCTGGAGCCTGTTTATTCAGGTGATCCTGCCCGGTGCGCTGCCCAATATTATGGTCGGCGTACGGTTCGCGCTGGGTCTGATGTGGCTGACGCTGATTGTCGCCGAGACTATCTCCGCCAGTTCTGGCATCGGCTATCTGGCGATGGATGCGCGTGAATTCCTGCAGACCGATGTGGTGGTGGTGGCCATTATTCTCTACGCCCTGCTCGGCAAACTGGCGGATGTCGCCGCGTTGTTACTGGAACGTGTCTGGCTGCGCTGGCATCCCGCTTACCAACTGAAGGAGGAGAACGCATGAGCCAGACTTTCTCACCGGCCCGCCTCAACACCGGTACGCCGGTTGGCGTCAACGGCGTCAGCAAACAGTATGGCAGTCGCACCATACTCAATAAGATCGACCTGCATATTCCTTCAGGTCAGTTTGTGGCGGTAGTGGGTCGCAGCGGCTGTGGCAAAAGCACTCTGCTGCGTCTGCTGGCCGGACTTGAACAGAGTTCCAGCGGTGAACTGCTGGCGGGCAATGCGCCGCTGCAGTCAGCGCGAGAAGATACCCGCCTGATGTTTCAGGATGCGCGACTGCTGCCGTGGAAAAAAGTGATCGATAACGTCGGTCTGGGCCTGCGCGGACGCGAATGGCGCAGCGCGGCAATGGATGCCCTGGCGGCGGTAGGACTGGCCGATCGGGCCAGTGAGTGGCCGGCTGCACTCTCTGGCGGTCAGAAACAGCGCGTGGCACTGGCCAGGGCGCTGATCCATCGACCGGGTTTGCTGCTGCTGGATGAACCGCTGGGCGCACTGGATGCCCTGACGCGCATTGAAATGCAGGGATTGATTGAGTCACTGTGGCAACAGCATCATTTTACTGTGTTGCTGGTCACACATGATGTCAGTGAAGCGGTGGCAATGGCGGATCGCGTGCTGTTGATTGAAGAGGGCGAGATCGGTCTGGATCTGCTGGTGGACCTGCCCCGTCCGCGGCGTCGTGGATCTGCGCGGCTGGCCGAACTGGAAGCGGAGATACTGGATCGGGTGATGCAGCGCACGGAACGCCCGCAGCCCGTCCGTTACGCGCAACAGCGCTGAAATAAAAAACGCCTGATGCAGTGCATCAGGCGTTTTAACAGCATAGCGTGTCAACCTATGCCAGGACGGGTCATCAGGCGTTCAGTGCCCGGGTAATTTTCTCGTAAAGATCGCCAGAGAGCTTATCCAGCTGCAGCAACTGCTCAAGCGCCTGGCGCATCATCGCCTGACGGTCTTCGTCATAACGTTTCAGACGAATCAGCGGTTCTACCATTCGCGCCGCGACCTGCGGATTACGGGTGTTCAGGTCGGTAAGCATCTCCACCAGGAACTTATAACCGCTGCCATCTTTCGCATGGAACGCGGCCGGGTTAGCCGAGGCAAAGGCCCCCACCAGCGAGCGAACGCGGTTCGGGTTACTCATGGTAAAGGAGCGATGAGTCAGAAGCTGACGCACATTGCGCATCACGTTGGCAGCCGGACTGGTGGCCTGCAGAACAAACCATTTGTCCATCACCAGACCATCCTGATGCCAGCGCTCATCGTAGGCCGCCAGCAGCGCATCACGGCACGGCAACTGAGCCGCCACAGCCGCGGAAAGCGCCGCCAGCGCATCCGTCATGTTGGTCGCCTGGTGGTACTGCGTCTGTACCAGCTTGTCTGCCAGCTGCGCATCGCTAAAGGCAAGATAGGTCAGGCAGGTATTTTTCAGGCTGCGCTGACCAATCGCATCATGCTCCACGCGGTATTCAGGCTGCTGATTGGCGTTGTAGATGGCAAAAAACTCATCGGCCAGTTCGCGGGCCAGCGTGCGTTGCAGAGCGTCACGCACCAGCGCAATCGCCTGCGGATCGATGGTATCGAACAGCTCGGCAATCTCATTTTCCGACGGCAGGGTCAGGATCAGCGCCGTCAGGGCCGGATCGCAGTCGGTATCCAGTAATACTGCACGGAAGGCGTCGGCGACATGCAGCGGCAGCGACAGATGCTGACCCTGCTGATAGCGTGCAACGTTCAGACGGATGTAGGTCGCCAGCAGGCTCTGCGCCGCATCCCAGCGGGAGAAGTCGTTGCGGGCATGGCGCATCAGGAAGGTGAGCTGCGCATCACTCCATTTATAATCGAGTTTCACTGGCGCAGAGAATTCACGCAGCAGTGACGGCACCGGCTGGAAGTAGACGTTATCGAAAATAAAGGTCTGGAACTCTTCGGTGACATTCAGCACATGGTGCACCGGATGGCCGTTGTTCTGTAGCGGGATCACCTTGCCTTCACCGTCATAGAGTTCAATATCCAGCGGGATATGCAGGGGCAGCTTCTCTTTCTGATCGGCGGTCGCTGGCGTGTGCTGCGTGACGTGTAGCGTGTACTGCTCCAGTTCCGGATTGTAATCGTCGCGCACCGTCAGTACCGGCGTACCGGACTGGCTGTACCAGCGGCGGAACTGCGACAGATCGACGTTTGAGGCATCTTCCATCGCCTGCACAAAATCATCACAGGTGGCGGCGCTGCCGTCATGACGATCAAAGTAGAGCTTCATGCCTTTCTGGAAATTCTCTTCACCCAGCAGGGTATGCATCATACGGATCACTTCTGACCCTTTCTCATACACCGTCAGGGTGTAGAAGTTGTTCATCTCAATAACCTGATCCGGACGGATCGGGTGTGCCATTGGGCTGGCATCTTCGGCGAACTGCGCCCCACGCACGATACGCACATTATCGATGCGGTTCACGGCACGTGAACCCAGATCAGAGCTGAACTCCTGATCGCGGAACACGGTCAGTCCCTCTTTCAGGCTGAGCTGGAACCAGTCGCGGCAGGTCACGCGGTTGCCGGTCCAGTTGTGGAAATATTCGTGGCCGATAACGGCTTCAATACCCAGATAATCTTTGTCGGTCGCCGTTTCCGCTTTCGCCAGTACATATTTGGCGTTGAAGACGTTCAGGCCTTTATTCTCCATTGCGCCCATATTGAAGAAGTCCACCGCCACGATCATAAAGATGTCGAGGTCATACTCCAGGCCGAAACGCTCTTCATCCCACTTCATGCTGTTTTTCAGCGAGGTCATTGCCCAGTCGGCACGGTCGAGATTACCGCGATCGACGAAGATCTCCAGCGCCACATCACGGCCTGAACGGGTGGTAAAACTGTCACGCAACACGTCGAAATCGCCTGCCACCAGCGCAAACAGGTAACACGGTTTCGGGAACGGATCTTCCCACTTCACCCAGCTGCGACCCTGCTCATCCCGGCCGCCGTCAATGCGGTTACCGTTGGAGAGCAGGAATGGATAGCGTTCACCGTCGGCATAAATGGTGGTGGTAAAGCGCGCCAGGACATCCGGGCGATCGAGGTACCAGGTAATATGGCGGAAGCCTTCAGCTTCACATTGGGTGCAGAGCGCCTCGCCCGATTTGTACAACCCTTCCAGCGCGGTGTTCTGATCCGGATGAATATCATTGATGATTTTCAGGGTGAAGCTTTCCGGCAGCTGGCCGATCACCAGTGCGCCCTCTTCTTCACGGTAAGCCGTCCAGGGTTGCCCGTCGATCTCCAGCGCAATCAGCGTTAACGCTTCGCCGTCCAGTTGCAGCTCAGCCTGGCTGTCGCCCAGTCGTTTAACCTGGCTGATGGCCGTAACACGGGTGGTGGACGCATCCAGTTCAAAGGTTAAATCGATATCGGTGATGGTGTAATCAGGCGCACGATAATCGTGGCGATACTTGATTTGGGGCTGTTGCGTCATATTGCGTCTCGCGTTGTTATAAGTTTACCGGCAAAGTCTAAGCTTGTTACTACAAGCTTGCCACGCACAATGCACCTAAAAGGTGAAATGGCTACAGTTTGTTAACAAAGGCACAGATTGGCCTCGACCCACCCGACTGAAATATGCTGTGATCGGGTTCAGATAGTGAATTATACTTTCGCGTCTTTATGACTGTGTACAACACCGGGCTCTGCGCCACCGAACAGGATGCTGAAACGCGCCATGACAGGACATGCTTCCCCGATACTGACCTCGCTGCTGGATACGGACGCCTATAAGCTCCATATGCAGCAGGCCGTTTTCCACCGCTATCATGACGTAACGGTGGCGGCGGAGTTTCGCTGCCGCGGCGACGAACTGCTGGGTCTCTACGCTGACGAAATTCGTGACGCGATAACCGCTATGCAACACCTGGCGCTGACTGATGATGAAGCGACCTGGCTGTCTCACCTCCCCTTCTTCCAGCAGGATTACCTCAGCTGGTTACGCCAGTTCCGCTATAACCCGGATCAGGTTGAGGTGCGCAATCACCATGGCAAACTGGATATCCGTATTCAGGGGCCGTGGCGGGAAGTCATTATGTGGGAGGTGCCGCTGCTGGCGCTAATCAGCGAGATTGTGCATCGTCATCGCACACCGCAGGTCACCACCCAGCAGGCGATTGACCATTTACACCAGAAACTCGGCGACTTTAAGACGCAGGTGGCTGACCTGGATATGTCACGCTTCCGCCTGATGGATTTCGGCACCCGTCGTCGCTACTCACAGGATGTGCAGCAGTCGATCGTCTCAACGCTGAAACAGGATTTCCCGTGGCTGATTGGCACCAGTAACTATGATCTGGCGCGCCGTCTGTCACTGACGCCGGTCGGGACGCAGGCACATGAGTGGTTCCAGGCCTTCCAGCAGATCAGCCCGGTCCTTGCTAATAGCCAGCGCGCGGCGCTGCAGGCGTGGCTCGATGAGTATGACGATCAACTGGGCATTGCGCTGACCGATTGTATTGCCATGGACGCCTTCCTGCGCGATTTCGGTCCGTTGTTTGCCCGTCGCTATCAGGGACTGCGCCATGACTCCGGCGATCCGGTTGAGTGGGGCGAGAAAGCCCTTGCCCACTATCAGAGCCTGGGTATCGATCCGCAAAGCAAACACCTGGTCTTTTCTGACAACTTAAACCTCGACAAAGCCCTGGCGTTATACCGCCACTTTGGCCAACGGACGAATGTCGTGTTCGGTATCGGTACCCGTCTGACCTGCGACATTCCGGGCGTAACGCCACTGAATATCGTTATTAAGCTGGTGCAGTGCAATGGTAAACCGGTGGCGAAACTCTCAGACAGCCCCGGCAAAACTATCTGTCAGGATAAAGCCTTTGTAAAAGCCCTGCGAAAAGCCTTTGATTTGCCGCTGGTGAAAAAAGCGAGTTAATCCTCTTCTTATCGGGGCGTTGATGCGCCCCGCCTCTGCTGTAATAAATCTGCATTCCCCCTGAATTTTGCTTGTTTCCTGAAGACTCGCAAGTAACATAGCAAAACCCCGGATGGGGCAACTTTTAACTCACTTCTTCTATATAGAGAGATATTTATGAGCGTAGTGCCTGTAGCGGACGTACTGCACGGTCGCGTCGCGGTTGACAGTGAAGTCACCGTACGTGGTTGGGTGCGTACCCGAAGAGATTCCAAAGCCGGTCTTTCCTTCATCGCTGTCTATGACGGCTCCTGCTTTAATCCCGTTCAGGCTGTCGTCAATAATTCTCTGAATAATTATCAGGATGAAGTGCTGCGTCTGACCACCGGCTGTTCCGTTATCGTCACCGGTAAAGTGGTGGCATCGCCGGGTCAGGGCCAGGCGTTTGAGATTCAGGCAACCAGCCTGGAAGTGGTTGGCTGGGTGGAAGATCCGGACAGCTATCCGATGGCGGCGAAACGTCACAGCATTGAGTATCTGCGTGAAGTGGCGCACCTGCGTCCACGCACCAACCTGATTGGCGCAGTGGCCCGCGTTCGCCATACCCTGGCGCAGGCGCTGCATCGCTTCTTCCATGAAAATGGCTATTTCTGGGTCTCCACCCCGCTGATTACCGCCTCCGACACCGAAGGTGCAGGTGAAATGTTCCGTGTCTCTACGCTGGATATGGAAAACCTGCCGCGCAACGATCAGGGCAAAGTCGATTTCAGCGAAGATTTCTTTGGCAAAGAAGCTTTCCTGACCGTTTCCGGTCAGCTGAACGGTGAAACCTATGCCAGCGCCCTGTCGAAGATCTACACCTTTGGCCCGACGTTTCGCGCAGAGAACTCCAACACCAGCCGTCATCTGGCAGAATTCTGGATGCTGGAGCCGGAAATTGCGTTTGCGACACTGGATGATGCCGCCGCACTGGCCGAGTCAATGCTGAAGTATGTGTTCAATGCGGTGCTGGAAGAGCGCGCCGATGACATGGCCTTCTTCGCTGAGCGCGTCGATAAAGAAGCTGTAGAACGCCTCCAGCGTTTCATTACCACTGATTTTGCCCAGGTCGACTACACCGACGCGGTTGAAATCCTGATGAATTGCGGTCAGACCTTCGAAAACCCTGTTTCCTGGGGAATCGACCTCTCTTCTGAGCATGAGCGTTACCTGGCAGAGAAACATTTTAAAGCGCCAGTGGTGGTGAAAAACTATCCGAAAGACATTAAAGCGTTCTATATGCGTTTGAACGACGATGGCAAAACCGTGGCGGCAATGGATGTCCTGGCACCTGGCATTGGTGAGATCATCGGTGGTTCACAGCGTGAAGAGCGTCTGGATGTGCTGGATGCACGACTCGAAGAGATGGGTCTGAATAAAGAAGATTACTGGTGGTATCGTGATCTGCGTCGCTACGGTACCGTGCCACATTCTGGATTTGGTTTGGGCTTTGAACGTTTAATCGCCTATGTCACTGGCGTACAAAATGTAAGGGATGTTATCCCCTTCCCGCGCACGCCACGCAACGCGAGTTTCTGATTTCGGCATTAAATATAAGAAATTCATATATATAACGAGGTCGGCACTGCCGGCCTTTTTTTATTTTTGTAAATTTTGAGTTCACTCACAAAGTTCCGTATTTTTTACATTTTGTAATACATATTTTCCTGCTGAAACAAGATTACGAGTTTAGTAGCATTTAAGCGCTAGAATTACGGCGGGTGGGATGGAAAGATGCGTGCAGACACAGGAAGACACCAAACTTCGTTAAGGGTTCTGTAAAGATTTCCTGACGGCAGTGGCAGGTGTACAAATAACTCCAATGAGGGTAATGAATAATGATGAAGCGCAATATTCTTGCAGTGGTTATCCCTGCTCTGTTAGCCGCCGGCGCAGCAAATGCTGCAGAAATCTATAACAAAGACGGCAACAAACTGGACCTGTACGGTAAAGCTGTTGGCCTGCATTATTTTTCTGATAACGATGGCTCAGATGGCGACGGCAACAACGGCGACAAATCTTACGTTCGTTTCGGCTTTAAAGGCGAAACCCAGATTAATGACCAGCTGACCGGTTACGGCCAGTGGGAATACAACATTCAGGCGAATAACTCTGAAGGTTCTGACGCACAAAACGGCAACAAAACCCGTCTGGGCTTTGCCGGTCTGAAATTCGGCGACGCTGGCTCAATCGACTACGGCCGTAACTACGGTGTGGTTTATGATGCAATCGGCTGGACCGATATGCTGCCAGAGTTCGGTGGCGACTCAGGATACTCAGATAACTTCATGAACGGTCGTAGCACCGGCCTGCTGACCTACCGCAACACCAACTTCTTTGGTCTGGTAGATGGCTGGGACTTCGCACTTCAGTATCAGGGTAAAAACGAGCGTACCGACACGCGTCGTGCTAACGGCGACGGCTGGGGCGCATCAACCAGCTATACCTCACCAATCGGTGTTGGTGTTGTTGGCGCATACAGCAGCAGCGATCGCACAAACTCTCAGGCAGACGGCACTACCGATATCAATGGTAACGTTGTTGGCCAGGGCAAACGTGCTGAAAACTGGGCAACTGCTCTGAAATATGATGCAAACAATGTTTACCTGGCAGCGATGTACGGTGAAACCCGTAACTCTACACCAATCTCTGTTGTGACTGGTCTGAACAACACCACCAGCGCTGCTTCTGCTAACAAAGCACAGAACATTGAACTGGTTGCACAGTATCAGTTCGACTTCGGTCTGCGCCCATCCATTGCTTATGTTCAGTCTAAAGGCAAGGATATCGAAGGCGTTGGCGATGCTGACCTGATTAAATACATCGACGTTGGCGCGACTTACTACTTCAACAAAAACATGTCTACCTACGTGGATTATCAGATCAACCAGCTGGATGACAATAACGCGCTGGGTCTGAACACCGATGACACTGTAGCAGTAGGCCTGGTTTACCAGTTCTAATCCTGCTTCCGACGTGTTAAAAAACGGGGCTAAAGCCCCGTTTTTTTATGGCTGTCATTCCTGAAATCTGCCCGACACTCCGCTTTTTACTTCGCCTGAAATTCAGCTTCTCCTCGTCGTGAAATGAACACAGTAAAATTGATGATTTTGTCTCGCAAACGGTTGGCATTTCCCTGGCCGGACGTTAACCTGACAGCTCTTTCCGCTAACGTTCACGCTAATGGACCTGACACATGTTTGAATCGATCTCTGCTGCACCCGCCGATCCTATTCTTGGGCTGGCCGATCTGTTTCGTGCTGATGACCGCCCTGAAAAAATCAATCTGGGTATCGGCGTCTACAAAGACGAAACCGGCAAGACCCCGGTGCTGACCAGTGTTAAAAAAGCTGAGCAATACCTGCTGGAAAACGAAACCACCAAAAACTATCTCAGCATTGATGGTCTGGCTGATTTCGCCCGTTGCACACAGGCACTGTTGTTCGGCAATCAAAGCCCGCTGATCACGGCAGGCCGCGCCCGTACGGCGCAGACGCCAGGTGGCACAGGTGCGTTACGTGTGGCAGCAGATTTCCTCGCGACGCAGACCTCCGTGAAGCGGGTCTGGATCAGCAATCCGAGCTGGCCTAACCACAACAACGTGTTTAATGCGGCCGGTCTTGAAGTCTGTGAATACCACTATTATGACGCGGCAAACCATACGCTGGATTTTGAAGGCATGCTGACGTCGCTGCAGCAGGTTCAGCCAGGTGATGTGGTGCTGTTCCACGGCTGCTGCCATAACCCGACCGGTATTGACCCAACCGCTGAGCAGTGGCAACAGCTGGCGGAATTGTCACAGGCCAATGGGTGGCTGCCGTTGTTTGACTTCGCCTACCAGGGCTTTGCCCGTGGTCTGGATGAAGATGCAGAAGGCCTGCGCATTTTTGCCGCCTCGCATCAGGAACTGATCGTCGCCAGCTCCTACTCCAAGAACTTTGGTCTGTATAACGAGCGTGTCGGTGCCATCACCGTGGTGGCGGCTGAAGCCAGCGTGGCAGATACGGCGTTCAGTCAGGTGAAATACACCATCCGCGCTAACTACTCCAATCCGCCGGCGCATGGTGCCGCTATCGTCGCCACTATTCTGGGCAACGATACACTGCGAACCATCTGGGAGCAGGAGCTGTCAGATATGCGCCAGCGCATTCAGCGCATGCGTCAGCTGTTTGTGAACACCCTTGCAGAGAAAGGCGCTCAGCGTGACTTCAGCTTTATTATTAAGCAAAACGGTATGTTCTCGTTCAGTGGCTTAACCAAAGACCAGGTAATTCGCCTGCGTGAAGAGTTCGGTGTCTATGCCGTTAACTCAGGCCGGGTGAATGTGGCAGGCATGACGCCAGACAATATGTCGGCACTGTGCGAAGCGATTGTCGCGGTGCTGTAACGCTGACGACGAAACAAAAATGGGCCTGATGGCCCATTTTTTATTGCAGGAAAGATCGCTGATTTTTACTGCAGAAAAGGGTTACTCACGCGCTCATGTCCCAGCGTAGAAATCGGACCGTGACCGGGCAGAAACGTCACATCATCGCCCAGCGGCAGTAATTTTGTGCGGATAGCATTGATAAGCTGCTGATGATCGCCCTGCGGGAAGTCTGTGCGTCCCACCCCGCCATTAAAGATAACGTCGCCTGAAATCAGCAATCGTCCCTGACGGTCAAAGAAGACCACGTGGCCAGGTGAATGTCCCGGACAGTGCAGGACTTCGAGCGTGATCAACCCTACCTGAACGCTCTCCCCCTCTTCAAGCCAGCGATCGGGGGTAAAAGGTGCGCACTCGTCCAGGCCGAACATCCGGCTCTGGGTAGGCAGCGCTTCCAGCCAGAAAGCATCGCGCTTTTGCGGGCCGATAATCGGAATCTGCCAGAAGGCAGCCAGTTCAACGGCAGCCCCGACGTGATCAAGATGTCCATGCGTCAGCAGAATCTGAGCAGGTTTAAGTCCGAGTTGTTCCAGCGTTTGTTTGACAAGTTCGGCATCGCCGCCGGGATCGACCAGCGCGGCTTCGCGCGTGGAGTCGCACCAGATCACTGAGCAGTTCTGGGCAAACGCTGTAACAGGAATAATGTGGTAATTCATAACGCTCCATGACCGGCTCACGCAGCGTTGCCGGTGTCGTTACCAGTGCCTGATCGGCCCGGTATCAATATGTACAAAGTTACTGCGGGGATAATATCCTACACCACCTGCGCGCAGAGATAACGCCGCTTTGCGTACATTGGCGAGCGAAACGCCTTCGATATGAAAATCCATCGCCTGACCCTTGGTGTGATAGCTGTGCTTTGCCACACCTGGACCACTCTCACGTAGCATGTTGTTGGTTGCCAGTGAGCGATAGCCGGACACCAGCTGAATCGGTTTACGCATACCCAGCAGCGCCTGCAGGCGAAAAATCTGATCAAACAGGTGCGGATCGATGCTTTTCACTTTATTGGCGCGATAGTCCCGGAAAAAGTGATTTAATCGTGACAACTCATCCTTGTCGTAACTCTTACCATTAAAAAACTCAGTTTTAAGGGTTTCACCGGTGTGAAGATTATTAAGCATCAATACACGCGGACGAGACGTAGAAAGCGAGGCCCTTGCGGAAGCAGGCAATAAAGCCAGTCCGGCGGCGGCACTACCACACAGCAGTAGTTTGCGACGAGAAGAATCAATAGTAGACATGTAACGATTTACCTGAGAATGAAGCCCGAGAAATGTGCAAAAAGCGCACAGGCCGAACCATAACTTTCTCTCAGAGAAGCGTCAACCCATCTGCCCATGGTTTGTGAGGCGATCCCCGGAGGGATCGCCATTTGAAAATATTAGTGTAAATGACCGGGACGCTGCTAACGATTTAAAATCAATCACTAGAGCAGTAACTGCTCAGCCCGACTGAGAGCCTGACTGCCCGAACGGGCGGTGTCATCATAATTGTAAATATCTGTGCGGAACTGGGGTTTGCCATCATCAGCGACCCACGCCGTAAGATAATAGAGATTCACTGGAATGCGATGGCGAATCGGAACATAGCGGGTGTCGCCCTCTTTTAACGTGCTGGAAATACGCGCATCGTTCCAGCCCGCGTCCTGCAGTAATAATCCCGCCAGTTCAGATGCTTTATTCACCCGGACACAGCCGGAGCTGAGCGCGCGGATATCACGCTGGAACAGATTATGGTTTGGCGTGTCATGCAGGTAGATCGCATCTGAGCTTGGCATATTAAATTTATAACGGCCCAGCGCATTCGCCTCCCCCGGTGCCTGAATCAGGCGATAAGGGAATGATGAAGCGGTGACCATACGCCAGTCGATCATGCTGGGATCAATCACTTCAGCGTCAGCACTCCAGCCCGACAGCAGGGTATAACCATGCTTATAAAGATAGGTCGGATCCAGCTTCACTTTTGGAATAATATCTTTTCGCACCAGTGTTGTTGGCACATTCCACGGCGGATTCAGCACCACATTATTGAGTGCGCTGCGCATCAACGGCGTTTTACGGTCCGGACGTCCGACGATGACGCGCGATGAGAGGATCTTATTGCCGTTGTTGTAATAAATCAGCGAGTAGTTGGCGATGTTCACCATGATGCCGTTATGCATATCGTCCGGCAGCAGGCGAAGACGCTGAATGTTCAGCGCCAGCAACGACGCCCGCATCTGCGGAGAGACGTTAAGCCACTGACGGGTTCTGGCACCGATAGCCCCATCGCCATCCAGTCCCTGCCACTGCTGGAAACGCTTCACCGCCGCCACCAGCGTCTCATCATAAATATTGGCGGTATTTCCTTCGAGCGTCTGACTCTGTACGTTACCCGGTGATTGTGGTGATGGGGTAAGCAGATTGCTGACTGGCGCGGCAGAAGGACTGACTGCAACAGGCTGATCGCTGTGCGTTACCGGCGAGGCGGCAACGGGTACCGCATCGTCATTGGGTGCCGGCGCATTAACCTGCGCCGTTAACATGCCGCTGCGCTGCAAAATTTCACGCAGCGCAGGAACGTCATCACTGACCTGGCCCGGACGCAGTGTTTCACTGCTTTTCAGCTGCGGCCAGGGCTGCTTATCGCTAAGCAGGGTGATAAGCGCAGCATGCATGGGCTGATACTGTGGATGCTGCGGCTGTAAGGAGGCAATAAATGCATTGTCAGAACCGGCATTGACCGCATTCTGCCACTGATTGACCACCGCCACGGAGGGCTGGGTCAGCCTGTAAGGAACATTGCTGTAGAGCCAGGTTTCACCCTGCGTCGGCACATTCGACACAAATTGCAGATAACCCAGCATCGCATCAGACAACGCAACATCCCGGGCAAAGCCGGTAATGGCGGGGTTGGTCAGACGCTCAATCCAGCGCGTGAACTGCGGCTGAACGCCAGACAGCGCCACTTCTGCCAGCTGCTGCTGAAATTTTTGCACCGCCTGAGGATCCTGCCAGAGCGGTTGCATATGACGGGATGCATAAAGCGTTGCCAGCGGTCCCAGATAAAATGGCTGGTCGGCGCTGGAGAACGCCTGCCGAATGCGCTGCTGACTGTCGGATACGGAGATGGCCGCCTGGCTAGTTCCAGGCAAAGCGGCGATGACAGCAGCCTGCGGTAGCGTAAATGGAACAACGGATAGCGCCAGCGCCAGCAATGATACAACGCGATGATGATGTAATTTTTTTACCCGCAACATCCCTGCCTCCTTATTTTTCAACTTCGCAGCGTTCCCTGTATCCGCTGCGACCGCGCTGTGACTCATCATGTGAGTATACAAACAAAAACGGCATTTGCCTCATGCGACAAATGCCGTAACCAGATTAACGAATGGTTCAGTTTTTGACTACGTTTCCGCCTGTGATTTTTCAGCCGTTAAATCGGGCAATGCTTCGGCTTCGCTTCCCGCACGCACCGGCGAAGTATCCGCAGCAAAACCACGCAGGCCAACCACATGCACATGCTCGGTGTTATTAAACACTTTACGCACCAGTTTGTAGGTCGTGCCTTTCTCTGGGCTGATGTTCTCTGGCGCGGCAATCACCAGTTGCATCTCCAGTCGTTCACACAGTTCAAACAGCGTGGCGATGGAGCGGGCATCCAGACGGGCCGCTTCATCAAGGAACAGCAGTCGGCATGGTGAAATGTCTTTGCCGCGCAGACGACGGGACTCCTCTTCCCAGCTTTGCACCACCATTACCAGAATGGACATACCGGTACCAATCGCTTCACCGGTTGAGAGCGCACCGCTCTCTGCACGCAGCCAGCCATCAGAACCCCGGTTAACTTCCACTTCCATCTCCAGATAGTTGCGGTAGTCCAGCAGCTCCTCGCCGATGGTCTGCGGCGTACGCTGCCCCATGTCGATGTGCGGATTAAGACGCTGATAAAGCTTCGCCAGCGCTTCGGAGAAGGTCAGGCGATTACTGTTAAACAGATCCTGATGCTGCTCGTGCTCCTCCGACAGTGTGTCCAGCAGCATGGCATGCGTTTCACGCACATTCACGTTGAGCCGCACGCTGTGCACCTGACCAAAGCTGACGGTCTGCAAGCCCTGGTTGAGCTGACGGATGCGATTCTGTTCGCGCTGGATTGTTTTACGGATGATATTGGCCGCACTGCGCGAACTGATCGCCAGCATCTGCTCACGTGCCGTCAGCTCTTCGGTCAGACGGTTCAGTTCGATTTCCATCTGCTCAATCGCTTCGACCGGATCGTCAGTACGAATAATATCCTGACGGATACGCTCACGCAGATGCTGATAAACCGCAATAAAGAACTGAATCTTACGTTCCGGACGTTTTGGATCTTCCGACAACCGCAGCACGTCGCGCAGATGTTCGTTATCCGCTACCGCCAGACGCAGCGCACCCAATGCTTTATCCGACATCGAGCGCAGTTCATCGCCGCTCAGGTAGGCCAGTTCACGGCGATGCAGACGACGCTCAACGCCATTCTCTTTCACCAGACGCAGTACGGTACACCAGCCCGCTTTGGCGCTGACCACCTGCTCCCGCACCAGATGATATTGACGCTCCAGCTGACGCAGTCGCTTCTGCAGGTTATCCATCTCCGCTTCGCAGAAAGTGAGTTGTTTCTCCAGCTGATTGCGGCGGGCACGGTTGTGACTGAGTGCTGTGTACAGCTCGTCACGACGAACGCGCGCGCGCGCTTCTGCACTGCTGTCAGCCTGGACGCCAATGTCCTGCATTTCCTGCTGCAGCTCTTTCAGCATGTCGCGTTTCGCGTCATAGGCGCTTTTCAGCGAGGCGAGCACCTGCGAGTATTGTGTCAGCTGCGCCTGATGTTCACGCAGGCGATCACGACTGCGACTACGTTCACCTTCAGCCTGCTCCAGACGCTGACGCAGCTTATCGCTGAGGTCATTGTTGCCGTTGAGCATGCTGGCTGAGTCGTCATAGCTGAAGTGGGCGCGACGCTGCACCACTTCGGTCAGGGCAAAGGCCTGCTGACGCGCATTACGCTGTTGCTGCTGTGCCTGCTGATAATCCGCCTGCAGCTGCTCGTGCTGTTCCGGGTCGCTCTGCAACACGGCGATAATTGGCTCAAGTTTCGCCAGTTTCGCGCCGTGCTGATGCAGAAAGCGCGCCGCATCCTGCGCCGCATCGACCTGCTCACGAATCTCTTCGCAACGATCGCCCAGCGTATCATCCAGCAGCAGGTTAACGCGTGGCAGCAGTCGGTTAAGTTGTGACACGCCCTCTTTCGCCAGCTCATACTGCTGGCGCTGCTGCTGATTATTGCTCTCGTGCTGATTCAGCGCCCGTTCCAGTTCAGCCCGGCGTGCGCCCAGCTGACGGATCTGTGCTTCCGGGTCAGCGTCAAACGCCACGGCCAGATGACTGCCGATAAAACGGCTGAACGACTGATGCAGACGTTGCGTTTTCTGCACGTCAAACGACAGCGTCGCGTAGCGTTCGGCCAGCTTGTCGCGTTCAAGATGCAGCAGCTCCAGCTGATTTTCACGCGCAGCACGGCCAAACAGCGGTATTTTCGGGAAGCGGGAGTAGCGCCACTGACGCTCAGCTACCTTCACAACCACCGCATTCTGCAGCTCATCCACGCTGAAGACGCTGTCATCGAACGACTGCGGATCACCTTCGATCAGATAGAGATCTTCCGGGCAATCCTCGAGCCCGTCCAGCAACTCACGAACACGTGACAGATCCGGCACCACGATCGCATGACGTGACGGACCGTAGAGTGCGGAGAAGTACGGCGCATCGTCCAGTGTAACATCATCATAAATTTCAGACAGTAAGACGCCGCCAAAACGTTCCGCCAGCTGGGTCAGCCGCGCATCTTCCGCTCCGCCTGGCTGGCTGAGTCGTTCAATCTGCTGCTCGATATCGCGTTTTTGGGCGGCCACTTCGTCGCGCTCGACGGTGGTCTCACGCTCACGCTCCAGCAGCTGCTGCATATATTCGGTGACGTCCTGGCTGCTGTTCAGCGCCTGGCCAGTCTGTTCGCTGAGCTGCGTCAGAATCTCCTGCGCCGCCAGCCAGTGTGGCGCGCGGGCGGTAAGGCTGGTGATGCGTTCACGCAGCTGTTCCAGCTCCTGACGCATCATCATGCGCTGCTCACCGGCGTCCGAGACGCTGCTGTTCAGCTGTTCAATCTGTGCTTCCAGTTCCTGCTGCAGGCCAGCCAGCGCATCGGCTTCATAATGCTGCCCCTGGCGCTTGCAGAACTCGGCCAGCAGACGCTCCGCCTCATGCTGTTCGCGCAGGCGCTGTTCCAGCTCATTGAGACGCAGACGCAGCGATGAGAGCTGTTCAGCGTGATGACGCTGATTGCTGGCATCACGCAGCAGTTCGCGACCGGTTTGCCAGGCATCCTGACGGGACACATCACCGGCAATGCTGGTCACCAGCGCCAGCGCCTGTTCGAACTGACTGTGTGCCGCTTCCGCGACGCTCAGCTTCTGTTCCAGACGCAGCAGGCGTTCTGTCGCCTCTTCCTCTTTGGCCTGGAAACTTTCCTGCCATTCAGCGGCATTGTCGATGGTCAGATCGGGCAGCTGGCAGAGCGTGCGGGCGCGTTCCAGCGCCTGCAAGGCCTGCTGATACTGGATGGCGCGGGTTTGCTGCACGTCGAGTGCCTGCTGGAAATCGGCCAGCTGACTTTTCAGCTCATCCACTTCCAGCTCAGCGGCTTCGGCACGCGCTTCATTCTCTTCCTGAATTTCACGCGCTTCGGCGACCACTTCGGTCTGCTCTTCCAGACGCAGCGTCAGATCTTCGATATCGGCATCGTAACGCTCAATCTTCTCCTGCTGACGCATCGCCGTCTGCACCAGATTCAGGTGATCGCTGGCGGCCTGGTAATCGACTTCGAGATCGTTCTCTGCGCCACTGTGCTCAGCCAGTTCGCGCGCCATCTCAACATGACGATACTGCTCGGTGGCGAGCTGCTTGCGACTGCTGAACAGCTCACTGCGCAGTTGTAACGCACTGTCGAGATGCCCCCGACGCTCGTTGGCGTGGCGCATATAGTCAGCCGAAACGTAGCTGGTCGCCTCGGAGATCAGATGCTTAAAGAGATCGCGGTCAGACTGGGTAACGCGGATTGCCTCCAGCGTCATGCGGTTTTCGCGCAGCGCCGCTTCCATGTCCTGAAACGCTTTACGCACGCCGCTGTTTTCAGGCAGCAGGTAATCACGCAGCGATCGGGTGATGGCGCTGGAGATACCGCCATACAGTGAGGCTTCAATCAAACGATAAAACTTGCTGCGATCGCTGGCAGAGCGCAGACGTCGCGGCACCACGCCCAGATCAAACATCATGGCGTGATAATCGGTGATTGAGTTATAAGCGCGGAACTGTACGCCTTCCTGCGCCTCAACCCGCTCTTTCACCTCATTCAGCGGCAATACGCGTGCCTGACGGCTGTTAAGCACTTCTGTCAGCATATCGGTCGGGTTGGTATCGGTTGGCAGGCCATGGATACTGAAAGGTTTAATATCGACCTTTTTATCGCGTCCGGCGACCTGTTGCAGACGGACACCGACCACCACACGCTGATGACGTGAATTCACGACATCCAGCATGGAGTAACAGACGCCAGCCCGCAGCTTCCCGTGTAAACCTTTGTCACGTGATCCCGACGTTGCGCCCGCTTCGGTGGTATTACGGAAGTGCAGCAATGTTAAATCGGGGATCAGCGCGGTCACAAATGCCGCCATGGTGGTGGACTTACCCGCACCGTTACCGCCTGACAGCGTGGTCACTAATTCATCGAGATCAAAAGTACGGGCAAAAAAGCCGTTCCAGTTGATCAGCGTAAGCGAACGAAACTTTCCGCGCTCAATCATGCCTGTTCTTCCTCTGCGTTCTCACTCGCGTCGCCTTCCTGACCGTCACCTTCGTCGGTGTCGACCGGTGCTGTCGCGTTTTCCAGTAGCATCGCTTCGCCATCACGAATCAGGCGAAGCTGCGCTTCACGGGCGTCATCACCGCTGCGCACGTCGGCACCAAAGCGGAACACGGATTCAGTGATGCGGAATTTGCTGCTGTCGTTACCGTAAAACCACACCATACCCAGACGGCGCAGACGGCTCAGAGAGGCGCGCACTTTCTCCTGCAGTTTGGTGCGATCCAGATCCGAACCGGTGGAACGCTGGTTAACCAGCTTCAGCAGGCGATTCTCGTCCGCCAGCGAGAGCAGCTCGTCGTAGAGCTCCTGCTGGGTAAAAATCCCTTCATTGGCCAGACGTTCCGGGCTGAGGTAGAGATAGCAAAGAATCTTCCCGACCATCATATCCAGCTCAGAGAGCACGGAACGCGGAATCAACGTCGTTGAACGCGGACGCAGATAGAAAAAGCCTTCCGGCGCACGAATCAACTCAACGTGATAACGGCTGTAAAACTCTTCGAGAAACGACTGGTAGTCCATCAGAAACGCATGATTATCCAGCTCTTCGATACCGATATGACGTCCGGCGCGTAACTGGCTATCCAGCGCGGGAAAAATTGGGTTGGCCAGTGCCAGTGCCAGCTTAACCGGCATCACTTGTTCAATATTTGTCGATGACATGTGCCTGCACCTTGGCTCCGTAATCATTGATGGCTTGCCATTCCACAGGCAAACCGGCTAAATCAGCTTCTGCTACGCCAAGGCGCACCGCCTGATCCACCACAATGCGTGCCAGATCGAAATGGCGGGCGCGTGGATACTGGGCCAGGTAGTCGCGCATCACTGACGCGAGGTTGAGCGGTTTTTGTTGCGATTTATAGACCTGCAGCGCTTCTTCAATCATCGCTGCCAGCTGTTCGCGAATTTCGTTGATCTCTTCGTATTCCATCTCCGGCGGCAGTTCGCCCATCACTTCGTCATTCCGCAGCGTCAGCGCTTCATCACGCATGTCATACAGACGGTCGGCGTTGGCGTAGGTCAGCGCCCAGGGCGCGTCGAAGTAATTCTGTACTGATACCCGCAGGCGCTGCGCAAAGACGCGGTTCTTATCCATGTCGATGGCGGTACGGATGAATTTATGGACGTGGCGGTCATAGCCGATCCACAGGTCGATTGCCTGCTGGCCCCAGCTGGTAATCCGGTCGAGTTTGCTTTGCAGATCAAACACCAGCTTATCGACGAAGCCCAGGTCCGGGCTGTCCAGCGTGGCATCCTGAATCCGCAGCAGGTTTTCCTGAAGTTTGTCGCCCGCAGCTTCCAGCGTATCCTGCAGTTCACGCAACGTCCCTGACGTTTCGGAAAGCAGCATTTCACAGCTGGAGATAGCCGCGCGCCAGTCTTTGTTCAGCAGTTCAGCAATATCGTTTTTCACCGCCTGTTGCTGTTCATCCATCAGACGCTGGGTCATATCAATGCTGTCGAAGATCTCCGCCACCGAATATTTCAGCGGCGCAAAAACATTGCGATGCCAGTGGAACTCGTCGCCGTTTTCCTGCGCCGCATCGGCTGCTCGCTTAAGCTCATTGGCCACAATCGACAGCTGCATAGACAGGCGCAGCGTCGAAAATTCTCGCTGACGGATGTAATAGTCAGTGATGCCGATGGCCAGCGGCGTCAGGCGATAGATAGCATTGCCTTCGGTCAGTTCGCTGGTAAAGCGGTTAAGCAGGCGCTGTCGCACCATGTCATTGATGGCGTTGTTGGCGCGAACCAACACGGTTTCGTGGGTTTGTTCGAAAGCTTTACTGACGTGACGGAATGCATCAATCAGATCGCCTTCACTCATTTCGCCATCCATCCGCTCACCATTAAGGGTGGCGATAGCCAGCAAAAAGGCCAGACGTTCCACTGGCAGCGCAAGGGAAAAGTCATTTTTGCGCGCCCAGGAGACCAGTTCAGGTACCGTCTGGGAAAATTCACTCATAATTCGTCCTTCTGCCCGGGTTTACGCGCGGTCACGTGGATGTAACGCCCTAAGCTCAAAAAGGGTTCCTGACGGCAGTAACGCCGCTCCATCTCAATAATTTCGTCGTCGCTTTTTGGTTCGCCCTTCGGCGGCTTCATGTAATCACTGAATACCCGGATCCCGGCACGCTGTTCAATCACAAAACCACACGCCTCCAGCCAGCGATAAACCTGTTCAGGGTCGCGCGGATAATCAGGCGACAGCGTTCGCTTTTTGCGTTTGGTCAGATTGGTGCGCAGATAGCCGAAATTACCCAGCGTTAAGGTGCGCAGTGTCAGGCCGTGCAGATTGTAAAACATCAGCGACATGACGCCTCCCGGACGCAGCAGATCGAACAGCGCTTTCAGCACCGTCTCCGGTTCAGCGACCCATTCAAGCACAGCGTGGAACAATACCAGATCCACCGGCTTATCCAAATGTTCGCCCACCTGCTGAGCGCTAATTTGTCTGAATTGCATGTTATGGCTCACACCCTGCGACACCGCATTTTCCTCTGCCCGGCGTAGCATCTCACCAGAGAGATCGCACAGCAGAACCTGATGGCCCTGTGCCGCAAGCCCGCTGGAGACCTGGCCAATACCGCCGCCCGCGTCCAGCACCGACAGCGGGTGTGACGACAGATCGGGCAGTATCTTCTCCAGCTCGTCCCAAAGAATGGCCTGCCGTATTTTCCCTTTAGTGGTGCCGTAAATATTTTGCGAAAATTTATCCGCGAGATCGTCAAAGTTACGATCCTGCATGGCATGCGCTCCGGTATGCTGCGGTGAGACTTATGCTATTTTGTCACAGGCACCAGAAGAATGAACCTTTCATCCCCATCTTCCCTTCCGGGTGCTCTATTTTCGGACAACAGGACGCATTTTTGATGTTATTTACCCTGAAAAAAGTCATTGGCGGGCTGCTTTTACCCCTGCCGTTTCTGCTTTTGTTGATGGCGCTTGGTATTTTACTGGTTTGGTTTACTGGCTGGCAGAAAAGCGGCAAAACCGTGATCTCGGTCAGCTGGCTGCTCCTTCTGTTGCTGAGTCTGCAGCCGCTGGCGGATCGTCTGCTGCTGCCACTGGACAGCCGCTATCCGACCTGGAACGGCGCAGAGAAGGTGGACTATATTGTGGTACTGGGTGGAGGCTACACCTTTAATCCGGGATGGGCGCCCAGCTCGAACCTGTTGAATAACAGCCTGCCCCGCGTGGCAGAGGGTGTGCGCCAGTGGCGGCGTAATCCGCAGTCGACCCTGATTTTTACCGGTGCAGCGGGCGGCACCAATCCGAAGAGCAGCGCCTGGGTAGCGGCACAGGTGGCGGAAAGTCTGGGCGTTCCTCATGAACATATTCAGATCCTTGACCAGCCACGCGATACCGCAGACGAAGCGCAGGCAGTTAAAACTGTGGCAGGCAATCGCCCGCTAATGCTGGTGACCTCCGCGAATCATATGCCACGGGCAATACGCTTTTTCCACGCGGTCGGGTTGAAGCCCATTGCCGCGCCCGCCAATCAGCTTGCGATTACCTCACCGCTGAATGGCTGGGAACGGGCCATACCGTCATCGATCTGGCTAAGTCACAGCGAACGTGCCGTTTATGAAACGCTGGGCACGTTATTGCAACGGCTGAAAACCGAGGATGGCTCAGCCGAGCCAGGGAAGTAACTGTGCGCGAGCATGGTCAAAGCGCGGCCGATCAAAGGTGCCGGTCTGGATAAGCGTGTCGATGCAGTCCCACAGCTGATAAACCCACCGACGCCAGATAAAACCCTCTGAGACCGGCGCCCGTTGCAGGTAATGATGCAGTAGCGCCGTTTCGGCTGGCGATGCATCCAGATGGATCAGGTCATATTCACGCGGTGCCCAGAGAATCGTGCCGGGCTGAGTCATCGCGATTAACTGGTCACTGCGGCTGTTTTTCAGCATGCTCTGCAGCCGCACGTTGCCATGAACCATCACGCAGGGATCATCGAAGCCGCGAAACAGATGCGCCAGTCGCGCGCGGCAGCGGAACAGCACCTGGCGATCGTCCAGGGTAAAGGTGGGTGGACGCAGATAGCTCAGGGTCGCCCACAACACTTCAACCCGCTGTGCATACCAGGCGGGCCAGCGGTTCTGCTGCGTGCTGTCCACTGTGCCGACCAGGCCGTGGCTATCAAGCCGGTGCCAGGCCAGCAGTCCCTCGACGACCTGTTCGCAGAACTGTTGCCAGCGCTGAGCATCCCGCGCCGGTGCTTCCGCCGTCACACCATTCAGTCGCGCCATCAGAAGCATTTCATGCACTGGCGGCTGCTGGCTCAGCACCAGACCATAGACCGCGGGTACGGCGACCAGCCCGGCCTGCCCCAGCAACGCCAGTTTTCTGGCTTCCATCGCCGCCCTGCCCTGGTGACGAAAATATTTCGCCACCACTGGCATAGGAAGGCCGTCACGATTGTATAACGCATAGAGCCGGGTGGGTGGATGTTCACTGATCATTTCGAGGCGGCTGATGGTTTCACCCAGCGCCAGCGTGAGTTCTGATTTAAGCTGTTCCATGCGGCATCCTCCTCAGATGAATATCACCCTATCCTGAAGGAAGTGTTGGCTATAAGTTTAGCGGCGGATCAATAACGTGGTGCTGAAACGGGGAGACAGGCTCCCCGCTTGTCAGGCCTGCATGGCAATACGAACACGTTGCAAATCGTCTGGCGTATCCACACCCACGCTCGGGATGGTTTTCGCCACGGCGACATGAATTTTCTCGCCGTACCACAAAACGCGCAATTGCTCGAGCAGCTCAATCTGTTCCAGAGGGCAAGGCGCCCAGGCAACATAGCGGCGAATAAAACCGGCACGATAAGCGTAGATGCCAATGTGACGCAGTAGCGTGTCACCGATCTGCTCGCGCGAGGCTGCATAGCGTTCACGATCCCACGGAATGGTAGCCCGTGAGAAATAGAGCGCGTAGCCATTCACATCCATGACCACTTTCACCGCATTCGGATTAAAAGCTTCTTCCGCATCCGTAATTGGCACCGCCAGCGTCGCCATGCCCGCTGCTGACCCCGCCAGATTGGTCGCCACCTGACGCACAATCTCTGCCGGGATCATCGGCTCATCGCCCTGGACGTTGACGATGATTTCGTCATCGGCAAACTGATATTTTTCGATCACTTCCGCCAGCCGCTCCGTGCCGGACTGGTGATCGGCGCGCGTCATGCAGACTTCGCCGCCTGCCGCCTCGACGGCCTTTGCCACGTCAGGATGATCGGTAGCAACGATGACACGGCTGGCACCCGATTCACGGGCGCGCTCCATCACATGCACGACCATCGGTTTACCATGGATATCAAGCAGTGGCTTGCCCGGTAAGCGGGTTGACGCATAACGCGCAGGAATGATGGCCGTAAAACTCATGGATGAATCTCTTCGACGGAGAGCGTGCGGGCTTCCGTTTCCAGCAGCACCGGAATGCCGTCACGAACCGGGAAGGCCAGGCCATCAGGTTTGCAGATCAGCTCCTGCTGTGCATTGTTGAAGTAGAGTTTGCCATTGCACACCGGGCAGGCAACGATTTCGAGTAAACGATGATCCATATGTCCTCCATCAGGGACCGAATGCGTAAGGGTTCAAGCATACCATAGCGCGGCGTATGCGGGATGGAGTAAAACACCATCCCACAGCGGCTGCCGAAAATTTGATTAATCCAGCGTCCACAGGGCTGGCCAGTGCGCTTTAAGCGCATCGGGTACCTGCAGGATGGCGACGCTTTCTGCGCCCTGCCAGGCTGCGAAGCGTTCAATAGCGCGCCGGATATCTGCTGCAAAACGCGCCGTGACACGGGTTTTCTCTTCCAGCCAGAGTTTTTTAATCTCCAGCTGTTTTGACTGACGCAGCATACGGGCATCAAGCCGGCCTTTTATTTGCCCGCGATGGAGGATGGGCAACACAAAATAGCCAAACTTGCGCTTCTCCTCGGGGGTATAGCACTCGATACGGTAGTCGAAGTTAAACAGCTCAAGCGCGCGTTTGCGATCCCAGACCACCGGATCAAACGGAGAAAGCACTGTGCTGTGCGTCGCCTGCAGCGGCGTCTCCAGCAACGGCAGCAGGTCACGATGCAGCCACATCTCGCCCAGACCCTCTGTATTGACGGCGACCAGATCGCCCGCAGCCTCGGCGTCAGCGATAAAGTCTTTTACGGGTGCCCGCTTCAGGCGATAGTAATCCGCCAGCCAGGCCGCGCGGAAAACCCCTAAGCTGCGGGCGCTGTTCATCAGCATCTGACGGGTCGCTTCGGCTTCGCTGATACCATGCAGTTCATCCTGCCAGTCAGGCATTACGCGGCTGCGCAGATCGTAGACGCGCTGAAAATTGCGGCGTTCTGCGACCATCAGCTCACCGGCGCTGAAGAGATTTTCCAGATGACGTTTGTGCGGTTTCCATGCCCACCAGCCTGACTTCGGGTTATCGGCGTGCGTAAAATCGGCGGCGCGCACCGGCCCATTTTCCCGGATCTGCTGCAATAGTTCAGCAATCGCCTGCTGGTGGTCAGCAACCCATTGCGCGTTGTATTTCCAGCCCAGACGTTCAGGCGACAACATGCGATGACGAAGCAGTCTGTAATCGGCGCGGGGAATAAAACAGGCTTCATGCGCCCAGTATTCAAAGAGTTCACCCTGCGCCAGCGCCTGCTCCAGCCATGCCTGAGGATAATTACCCAGGCGACTGAACAGCACCAGATAGGGACTGCGGGCCACCACATGAATGGTATCGATTTGCAGCAGCGACATGCGGGAGATGCAGTTGATCAGATCCTGATACACCGCGCGTTTTGCCGGCGCGCGCAGCAGGCCCTGCGCGGCGAGATGAAGGTGACGTGCTTGCTGTAACGAAAGTGAATGCGGGCTGTTCATCCTCTTCCTTATCAGGCATCACCTGAATGGGTGCGGGTATCAGAGCGTGCGGCGACAGAGTTGTTCAATATCAGCCAGTAATGGCGTGACGGATTTACCGGTCAGGTGAGCATCGACCGGCAGATACCACCAGTCAGGCTGAGCAAAGTCGCGGCATTTCACCGCGTCTTTTTCGGTCATCAACAGCTGCTGGCCTGTCTGGAGTAATCGGGTCAGCTCATCCTCGCTGTAGGCATGATGATCGGCAAAGGCGATCTCTGCAACTGGCGTGATGCCCTGCTTTTTCAGCGTGGTGAAAAAACGGGGAGGATGGCCTATACCGGCCATCGCAACTACCGCACCCAGTTGCTCAGCTGGACAGGTTTCCCCGGTCAGGAGATTGGTGGCCAGCCCGGGCTGAAGCTGCATGGCAATCTCGTCGGGCTGCGCGTCGCCACCGTTGATGATGACGGCATCAACCTGCCGCAGACGAGAAGCGCGTTCGCGCATCGGACCTGCGGGCAACCACCAGCCATTGCCAAAGCGTCGTACGCCATCCACCACCACGATCTCGCGATCGCGCTGCAGGGCGTAATGTTGCAGGCCGTCATCAGTGATGACCACATCCAGCGAGCCCTGTTGCAGTAATGCTTCAATCGCCTGTCGCCTTCTGGGCGCCACCGCGACCGGCGCCCCGGTGCGCTGAGCGATTAAAACCGGCTCATCACCGGCCTGTTCCGTGCTGGTCTGTGCGGTGACCAGCAAGGGATAGTGATCCGCCTTGCCGCCATACCCTCTGGAGACGACGCCAGCACGCAGGCCGCGCTGCTGCAACGCCTCAACCAGCCAGATCACCACCGGCGTCTTTCCGTTGCCGCCGGCAGTGAGGTTACCCACCACCACGACCGGCAAAGGCGCGCGCCAGCTTTTACGCCAGCCACGCCTGTAACTGAAACGTATCAGGGCCGTGATCGCACCATACAGCAGGCTGAATGGCCATAGCAGTAGCCATAGCGGTGAGCGACCACTCCAGATACGTTCAATCATTGGCCGAATTGCATCTTATGCAGTTGTGCATAGGCACCGCGTTCTGCCAGCAACACCTGATGCGTACCGCGTTCTACAATCTGACCATCTTCAATGACCACGATTTCATCCGCTTTCTCAATGGTTGAGAGGCGGTGCGCAATCACCAGCGAGGTACGGTTCTTCTGCAACTCATCAAGTGCAGACTGAATGGCGCGTTCTGACTCAGTATCCAGCGCAGAGGTCGCTTCATCCAGGATCAGAATCGGACAATCACGCAGCAGTGCGCGGGCAATAGCGATACGCTGACGCTGACCGCCAGATAACAGCACGCCATTCTCGCCAATCACTGTATCCAGGCCTTTATCCATCTTATTGATAAAGTCCATGGCATGCGCCATGGTGGCTGCCTGCTCGATCTCTGCACGGCTGTATTGCTCACTCCGCGCATAAGCGATGTTATTGGCAATGGTGTCGTTAAAGAGATGCACATTCTGCGACACCAGCGCGACCTGATTACGCAGCGAACGCAGGCTGTACTCTCTCAGGTCATGTCCGTCCAGCAGGATTTCGCCCTGCTGAATGTCATAAAAGCGGGTCAGCAGGCTCGCCATCGTCGACTTACCAGAACCTGAACGGCCCACCAGCGCCACCGTTTTTCCTGCTGGCAGTGACAGATTGATATTACGCAGTGCCGGAATATCACGGCCCGGATAGGTAAAGGTCACATCACGGAATTCGATATCGCCTTTCGCCCGGGTCATTTCGCGTGTGCCATTGTCCACTTCCTGCTCACTGTCCAGAATAGAGAACAGCGTCTGACAGGCCGCCATGCCACGCTGGAACTGGGCATTAACGTTGGTCAGCGACTTAAGCGGGCGCATCAGGGCAATCATCGAGGAGAAGACCACGGTAATCGTCCCGGCGGTCAGCGTATCCATGACGCTTGGGAAGCTCGCGGCATAAAGTACAAACGCCAGTGCCAGCGATGCGATGAGCTGAATAATGGGATCCGAAATGGAGGATGCTGATACCAGCTTCATTCCCTGCTGACGCATACGGTTACTGACGCGGGAAAAGCGCTCCGATTCGATTTCCTGACCGCCAAAAATCAGCACTTCTTTGTGACCTTTCAGCATCTGCTCAGCGCTGGTTGTCACCTGACCCATGGTGTTCTGCATACTTTTGCTGATAGTGCGGAAACGCTTTGAAACAGTACGGATCGCAAATGAGACGATGGGTGCCAGAACAATCAGGATCAACGACAGCTGCCAGCTGTAGTAGAACATCATAACAAACAGGCCAATAATGGAAGCACCTTCACGCACCACCGTCACCAGCGCGCCGGAAGAAGAGGAGGCGACCTGCTCGGAATCGTAAGTAATGCGTGACAACAGGGTGCCGGTCGACTGCTGGTCAAAGAATGAAACCGGCATTCCCATCATATGGCTGAACAGCCGACGGCGGATATTCATCACGACATTGCCTGAGACCCAGGAGATGCAGTAGCTGGAGATATAACTGGTCACGCCGCGTACCAGCATCAGGCCAATGACCACTAACGGCAGCCATAGCATCACCGACCTGTCAGCTTTACCAAAACCATCATCCAGTAATGGTTTCAACAGTGAGAGCATTAAGGCGTCGCCCGCAGCATTGATAATCAGGGCGACTGAAGCCGCAATTAATCCCGCTTTATTAGGCGCGATCATCGGCCAGAGTCGGCGAAACGTCTGCCACGTAGAGAGATCTTTATCTTGATGCATTATTTATTCACGCTGTTGGAAATAGCCGGCCATTCTACCTGGATTCGCGTTTGACGCCAAACCACTGATGATACCAACGGGGCATTAATTGTTCCCGTAGGGTGTAAACCTGCACGCTGCCCTGCTCTATCCTGATACTGATTTGTCCGGACTGGCCCGTATCCAGCCATCTAAAACCGGCTGTTCGATAGTTTTCCAGAACACTTTTCGCGGGCATACGCCATGCGTTGTAGCGTGCGAGCGAGGCAATCGCGGTGTGTCCGCCGGTTTTGCGCAGCAGCAATGAGGTCGACGAGGTACGGCTGCCGTGATGCGGTACCTGCAGAATATCCACCTTCAGCCCCTGCTTTTCCAGCGCCACCAACTGACGTTCCGCTTTCGCTTCAATATCGCCGGTTAACATCAGCCGGACCTGACCATCATCAACGATTACCACACAGGAATCGTTATTGTCACCCGGCAAAGGTGCCGTTAGCGGCCAGACTACCTGAAAGTGGAGTTGCCGCCAGCGCCACTGCGTGCCGCGTACGCAGGGTAAATGCGTTTTCTCTGCCAGCGCGCTTCTGACTTCTACCGCTGGCCAGCGTTGCGTAATCGCCTCCAGCCCGCCGGTATGATCGAGATGTTTATGACTCAGGATGATCTGTTTTAACCGTAACTGTTTGCGCTCCAGCCATGGAATGATTACCCGACTCCCTGCGTTGTCGTTCTGCCAGCGCGGCCCTGTGTCATACATCACCGCCTCCTTGCCCTGACTGATCACCAGGCTTAATCCGTGCCCGATATCCAGCATATCAATGCGCCAGCCCGGCTCCTGATGGGACTGGCGACTCCATATCATCGCCAGCGCCAACACACAGCTGCTCAATGGCAAAGAAAAGAAGAACTGCGCACGCCAGAGAATCAGACTTCCCCATACCATAATCGTAAACCAGGTTGTGCCACTCAGCGGCCACCATCCTGGCGGCAGTAAAGCCAGAGAATGAAACAGTGCACGTACTGAGAGATCGGCCGCCCCCCAGAAGAAGCCCGATACAGGCGCCATCGGCAGCAGCAACGCGAACGTTATCAATGGCATGGTAATGAACGAGATGACCGGAATTGCCACCAGATTTGCCAGCAGTGCGGTCAGGCTGATCCCGTTGAATATCGCTACCTGCAACGGCACCATTAAAATCATCATGCCCATCTGCAAATGCAGCAGTTGTACCGGAATCCATCGCTTTTGATGACGGAATCGTGCAGGCAAGGGAAACCAGTGGTACCAGACCAGCAGCATGCCTACAGCCAGAACCGAGAGCCAGAAACTGTCAGACAAAACGGTCAGCGGATCCGTCACCAGCAGCAATGCAATACAGAAGGTCCAGACCTGCCAGCTATTGAGTTGTACACCTGCAAACCGTGTTATTGCCCACAGCGTCAGGGCCAGCAATGCACGCGCTGCGGGAGGCTGTGCTCCTGAGAGCCAGGTATAGGTTGCAGCAAATAGCCAGCTTACGATAAGCGGAAGGAGATAGCCGATACGCCGGGCTGGCAGGATAAATTGCACCCCACGCGTAATGATCCAGCCGGTGCTGGCGGCCAGGGCGATATGCATGCCCGATATCGCCATTAAATGCGCAGTACCGGTATCCCGAAGTAACTGGCGAGTCTGCTGGCTCATTTCATCCCTGATGCCAAAGGAGAGTGCCTCCAGCGTGGCACGTGCAGGCATGGAGTGGGTCCTGTCGCGATGCCATAAAATAAATCGCCAGCGTCCATTACACTGTTCGCTAACGGCAACCTGATTAAGGATCCTGCCCTGGAGCGGCGTATTATTAGCCAGAGCAAAACGCTGCGCATCGAAATCGCCCTCATTGAGACGAGCATGGACTGGTCTCAAACGAAGTCGCATCGTCCAGCGTTGTCCCGGACAATAAGTTTCCGGATCAGTATCGAAATAAAGCCAGGCATAGCGGGGAGGGAATATCATTCTGCCCTCTTCTTCCAGCAGCCGAACCCGGATTTGCTTTCTCTCTTTCCGCAGTTCACTGATCTCAAGCGTAAAGGTGGCGGGACGTACGGAGAGCTGATCAATATCCCGCACCATCAGACGGGCATCGTTAAAAGCCCATGCCAGCAACAGCAGCGTAATACCGGTCCAGCGAAAGGATGGGTAATGGCAATGGAGCAGAGCGAGGCCCATCAGTACCAGCATCACCATCATCTTACCTGAGGGCAGTTGGGCCATTAGCAATAGCGGTAATGTTGCAACGATCACCAGTCGCGCCAGAACGGTCCATGTCAGCATAATCGTATCCATTGTTTCAGTTCGATTATTCTGGGCAATTGAGGTGAAACTAACAGGGAACAATCAGGCAGGCTGGAGCGCCCTCACAAACAGAATGCGGCCTTGCAGTGTTGACGACAGTAATCTGGATATCAGTGCTCAGCCTGAATAGCAGGCAAAAAAAAACGACATCCGGAGATGTCGTTTATTGGGTTCGGTATCGGCTTAGCCGTAGATGTTTGCGCGATCGCGCAGCTCTTTGCCTGGCTTAAAGTGGGGAACGTATTTACCTTCCAGATCCACTTTGTCACCCGTTTTCGGGTTACGTCCAGTACGAGGAGCGCGATAGTGCAAAGAAAAGCTGCCGAATCCCCGGATTTCGATGCGCTCGCCCTGTGCCAGCGTAGTGGCCATGTGCTCAAGCATCTCTTTGACTGCATCCTCAACGACTTTCGCCGGTATATGAGTATGCTGTCCCGCCAGTCTTTCGATCAGTTCTGACTTGGTCATGTAACCTCCGGTTTATCCCTACAGGAATGTATGACAGCTTTTACCGAAACCGGGTGGTTGCCCACCCGGTGCTTCAGGTCGATTACTCGCCTTTAGCCGCTTTAAACGCTTCAGCCATAGCGCTAGAGAAATTGCCTTCTTCCTGTTTGGTGTTAACAGTATTGATAGCTTCTTTCTCATCAGCCTGGTCTTTCGCACGGACAGACAGGCTTACGACACGGTTTTTACGATCAACGCCGGTGAACTTAGCTTCAACGTCGTCGCCAACGTTCAGAACCAGAGTTGCATCTTCAATGCGGTCCAGTGAAGCTTCAGAAGCGCGCAGGTAACCCTCAACGCCGTCTGCTAATTCAACTGTAGCACCTTTAGCATCAACTGCAGTCACTTTACCGGTGACGATGGCACCTTTCTTGTTCAAAGTGATGTAGTTGTTGAACGGATCTTCTGCCAGCTGTTTAACGCCCAGAGAGATACGCTCGCGCTCTGCATCAACCTGCAGTACAACGGCAGCGATTTCGTCGCCTTTTTTGTACTCACGAACGGCTTCTTCGCCAGTCGCGTTCCAGGAGATATCAGACAGGTGAACCAGACCGTCGATGCCGCCATCCAGGCCGATGAAGATACCGAAGTCAGTGATTGACTTGATTTTACCTTCAACACGATCGCCTTTGTTGTGCGTCTCAGCGAACAGCTGCCATGGGTTAGATTTACACTGCTTCAGACCCAGGGAGATACGACGACGCTCTTCGTCAATGTCCAGAACCATAACTTCAACAACATCGCCTACGTTAACAACTTTAGACGGATGGATGTTTTTGTTGGTCCAGTCCATTTCAGACACGTGTACCAGACCTTCAACGCCTTCTTCGATTTCCACGAAGCAGCCGTAATCAGTCAGGTTGGTAACACGACCGGTCAGGCGGGTGCCTTCCGGATAGCGTTTAGCGATAGCAACCCATGGATCTTCGCCCAGCTGCTTCAGACCCAGAGAAACACGGGTACGCTCGCGGTCGAACTTCAGCACCTTAACGGTGATTTCGTCGCCCACGTTAACGATTTCGCTTGGATGCTTAACGCGTTTCCATGCCATGTCAGTGATGTGCAGCAGGCCATCAACGCCGCCCAGATCAACGAATGCACCGTAGTCAGTGAGGTTCTTAACGATACCTTTAACTTCCATGCCTTCCTGCAGGTTTTCCAGCAGCTGATCGCGCTCTGCGCTGTTTTCGGATTCGATAACCGCACGACGTGAAACCACGACGTTGTTGCGTTTCTGATCCAGCTTGATCACTTTGAATTCAAGCTCTTTGCCTTCCAGGTGCAGCGTATCGCGCACCGGACGCACATCTACCAGTGAACCTGGCAGGAACGCACGGATACCGTTGAGCTCAACTGTGAAGCCGCCTTTAACTTTGCCGTTGATAACACCGGTAACAGTTTCAGCGTCTTCGTAAGCTTTCTCCAGCGTGATCCATGCTTCATGGCGCTTCGCTTTCTCACGGGACAGCAGGGTTTCACCGAAGCCGTCTTCCACTGCATCCAGAGCAACATCAACTTCGTCGCCTACCTGGATTTCCAGTTCGCCGGCTGCGTTCTTGAACTGCTCTGCAGGAATTGCAGATTCAGATTTCAGACCCGCATCAACCAGAACGACATCTTTGTCGATAGAAACGACGATGCCACGAACGATAGAACCCGGGCGGGTTTCGATTGTTTTTAAGGATTCTTCAAATAGTTGAGCAAAAGATTCAGTCATATTGATAATCTTCAGGATTCTTCAATTTAACGTCCATCTGACTTCATGTCGGATGGGGTTGTTTCACATGCCCGGCACCTGATCCATGGTACAGGGTGATAAATTCAGTTAAGCCGTAATACCCAGCTTCTCGCGGGCATAGTGTAGCGCTTTTTCGATGACTTGATCGATAGACATCTCGGTAGAGTCCAGAACCAGTGCATCGCCAGCGGCTACTAAAGGTGCGATTGCGCGGTTGCGATCGCGGTCGTCGCGTTCTTTTATCTCGGCTAAAAGGCGGTCAAAGTTAACATTAAAGCCATTGTCCTGCAACTGTAGCATACGGCGCTGAGCACGTTCTTCCGGACTGGCATCCAGGAAAATTTTCACTGGCGCCTCCGGGAAAACCACGGTGCCCATGTCTCGTCCATCAGCAATTAATCCCGGCAGCTCGCGGAAACCGCGCTGGCGGCGTAATAACGCTTCGCGCACCCGTGGAAACGCGGCAACACGTGACGCGGTGTTGCTGACCTCCTGAGTACGGATTTCACCGGTAACATCTTCACCTTCAAGGATGACCTGCATGTCACCATTTTGTGACACAAAGCGCACATCGAGGTGTGCAGCAATCGGCACAAGCGCTTCTTCAGATTCGATGTCGACCTGATGATGCAACGCGGCTAATGCCAGCACGCGATAAATAGCACCGGAGTCCAGCAGATGCCACTGCAGCGATTCTGCCATCGCTTTACACAGTGTTCCTTTTCCCGCTCCACTTGGCCCATCAATAGTTATGACCGGGGCAGTTACTGTCATTATTCCCTCCTGTTGCTGCGTGCTTCCTGACCTTTCGGTCACCATTAATGACTCGCATTATACGCTGCATAGCGCGGCTTGGTTACTGTTTCGCACTAACCGGGTTCGTAATTTTAGTTAATTCAGAGGATCGCTGGGCCGTTACAGCCAGATTAAATCCGGGGAGATCCGGTGCGGAACCGCACCGGAAGAGAGAGATATCAGGCGCTCTGGCTGATTTTAGCCAGCTGAACGAAGTAGTCCGGGAAGGTTTTAGCTGTACAGCCAGGATCAAGAATGGTCACTGGCGTATCTGACAGTGCTACCAGAGAAAAGCACATTGCCATACGGTGATCATTGTAGGTGCCAATATCAGCATGCTTTAGCGTCGCAGGTGGGGTAATACGGATGTAGTCATGACCCTCTTCGACTTCCGCGCCGACTTTACGCAGCTCTGTCGCCATTGCGCTCAATCGATCGGTCTCTTTTACCCGCCAGTTATAAATATTACGTAACTGGGTGGTGCCTTCTGCAAACAGCGCCGTGGTGGCAATGGTCATTGCAGCATCCGGGATATGGTTCATGTCCATATCAATGGCCTGCAGCTTTCCAGCCGTACAGGCAATGTAATCATCGCCCCATTCGATCGCAGCACCCATCTTTTCCAGCACGTCAGCAAACCGAATGTCACCCTGCATACTCTGGCGTCCGATACCGGTGACCCGGACCGTTCCGCCTTTTATGGCTGCAGCCGCCAGGAAATAAGAAGCGGAAGAGGCATCACCTTCCACCAGGTAATCGCCCGGTGACTGATACTGCTGCTGTCCCTTAATCAGGAAACGCTGATAGCTCTGATTCTCAACGTCGACGCCAAAGCACTGCATAAGATTGAGCGTAATGTCGATGTAAGGTTTGGAAACCAAATCACCTTTAATCGTGATGCAGGTATCCTGCTGCGCCAGCGGCGCGGTCATCAGCAGCGCCGTCAGGAACTGACTGGAAACACTGCCATCCACACTGACATCACCGCCGGTAAAACCACCGCGTAAACGCAGCGGCGGATAGTTTTCGTTTTCCAGGTACTCAATGGTTGCGCCACCCTGACGAAGCGCATCGACCAGATGCCCGATTGGACGCTCTTTCATGCGGGGTTCGCCGGTCAGTTCGATATCGTGCGCGCCCAGGCAAAGCGCGGCAGCCAGCGGACGCATAGCGGTGCCGGCGTTGCCCAGAAACAGTGACAGCGGTTGAGATGCGTTCAGTGGTCCTGCATTCCCCGTGACTTCACACACGGTACGATCGTCTGAAAGCGTATAGCTTACGCCCAGCGCGGTCAGCGCATTCAGCATATGCTTTACATCGTCGCTGTCGAGCAGGTTGGTGAGACGGGTAGTGCCTTTAGCCAGCGCAGCCAGCAACAATGCGCGATTAGAAACGCTCTTAGAACCTGGCAGGTTCACGGTGCCATCGACACGCGAAATGGGTTGGAGAGTCAGGGAGTCCTGCATGTGAAACGAAATCCTCAAAAATACAGAGACCTCGCCGTGTGACGAGGTCTGGCATCAGCATTAGTGCTGATATTTTAATAATCAGCCGTGGCGACGTTCAAAATCGACCATGAAATCGGTCAGCGCTTTCACACCTTCCAGCGGCATCGCATTATAGATAGAGGCGCGCATACCGCCTACTACACGATGTCCTTTAAGCGCATGCAATCCCGCCTTAAATGACTCTTCCAGGAACAGCGCATCCAGTGACGCATCCGCCAGCTGGAAAGGAATGTTCATGCGTGAACGGTTTCCTGTCGCCACATCATTACGGTAAAAACCACTGTGATCGATGACGCCATAAAGCAGGTCAGATTTTGCCTGATTAATACGATCAATTTCAGCGACACCGCCCTTCTCTTTCAGCCATTTAAATACCAGCCCCGACAGATACCATGCAAACGTTGGTGGGGTGTTAAACATCGAATCGTTATCGGCCAGTACTTTGTAATCGAGGATTGAAGGCACTGAGGCATGCGCCTGGCCCAGCAGATCTTCACGCACAACCACCAGCGTTAATCCGGCCGGGCCTACATTTTTCTGCGCACCCGCATAAATCACGCCATAACGACTCACATCGATCGGACGAGACAGAATGGTAGAGGAGAAATCAGCAACAACGGTTTTACTGCCGAAGTCAGGCTGTTCATCAATGGCGATGCCATCAATGGTTTCATTCGGGCAAAAATGCAGGTAAGCGGATGCCTCACTTACCGCCCATTCGCTCATCGGCAGGATAGCGCGTTTACCGTCGCGGGTTGTTTTGACATCCAGCGTGCGTGGGGAACAATACTTTTCCGCTTCTTTTATTGCGCTATGCGCCCAGTAGCCGCCATCAACATAGTCAGCAGTTGTCGCCTGACCAAGCAGATTACCGGGTACAGCAGCAAACTGCGCGCGCGCGCCGCCATGACAGAATAAAACTTTGTAATTGGCCGGTATTTTTAGCAGATCACGGAAGTCCTGCTCTGCTTCTTCAGCTACCTGAATAAACTCTTTACTGCGGTGACTGATCTCCATTACAGAGGTACCCAGACCGCGCCAGTTCGTCAGTTCCTGTTCTGCACGACGAAGGACTTCAACCGGTAGCATCGCCGGGCCAGAGCTAAAATTATAAACTTGCGTCATTTCCCCTCACCACTGTCATATCGAACGGTTATGAATAACCATTCGGTTTTATCACTGCATACTGATAGCTGCAATCATAAATCAGGGCGCGGTCACATTTTCTGAATATGCCTCGCCGGAGGTTATGTTACCAATGCAAACCAGCGCGGAATTTTGTGAGGCTTCATCCAGCACCATTAATCCACGTTTGGCCTGAGAGCCGATGTGATAAAAACTAAGCCCGTAAAAATGTCCCGCCCTGATAGCGGTCTGTAAGCAAAATCCGTATCATTGCGCGCTTTACGCACCCCATGACAACAGAGAGAGCGGCACTATGACGCAAACATTTATCCCGGGCAAAGATGCCGCACTGGAAGACTCCATTGCGCGTTTCCAGAACAAGCTGCAGGATCTCGGCTTTAACATTGAAGAAGCTTCCTGGCTGAATCCTGTTCCCCATGTCTGGTCAGTGCATATCCGCGACCGCGATTGCCCGCTCTGCTTTACCAACGGCAAGGGCGCCAGTAAAAAAGCTGCGCTGGCCTCTGCACTGGGCGAATATTTTGAGCGTCTCTCAACTAACTACTTTTTTGCTGACTTCTGGCTGGGCAAAAAGATCGCGAACGGCGACTTTGTTCACTATCCCAATGAAAAATGGTTCGCGTTACCTGAGGATGATTCCTTACCTGAAGGCATTCTGGATGCGCGCCTGAACGCGTTTTACGATCCCGACAATGCTCTGACGGCTTCCGGCCTGATTGATCTGCAGTCTGGCAATGCTGAGCGCGGTATCTGCGCCCTGCCGTTTACCCGCCAGTCGGATCAGCAAACGGTTTACATCCCGATGAATATCATCGGCAACCTCTATGTCTCAAATGGCATGTCCGCAGGTAACACCGCGAATGAAGCACGTGTTCAGGGCCTGTCTGAAGTGTTTGAGCGCTACATCAAGAACCGCATCATCGCGGAAGCAATCAGCCTGCCTGCGATTCCTGATGAGGTGATGCAGCGTTATCCGGAGGTGATCGAAGCGATTGCCCGCCTTGAAGCGGAAGGCTTCCCGATTTTCGCTTATGACGCCTCGCTGGGCGGTAAATATCCGGTGATTTGTGTGGTGCTGTTTAACCCGATCAACGGAACCTGTTTTGCCTCCTTTGGTGCCCATCCCGATTTTGGTGTGGCACTGGAACGAACTGTCACTGAGCTGCTGCAGGGCCGAAGCCTGAAAGATCTTGATGTGTTCACGCCACCGACTTTTGATGATGAAGAAGTCGCTGAACATGCCAATCTGGAGACCCATTTCATTGATTCAAGCGGTCTGATCTCATGGGATCTGTTTAAAGAAACAGCGGACTATCCCTTTGTTGACTGGTCATTTGCAGGCAGCACCGAGCAGGAATTCTCCACACTGATGGCCATCTTTGCCTCGGAAGATCAGGAAGTCTATATTGCTGACTACGAGCATCTGGGTGTCTATGCCTGCCGCATCATCGTACCGGGGATGTCTGATATCTACCCTGCCGAAGATCTCTTCCTGGCGAATAACAGCATGGGCGCTGGCATTCGTGAAACCCTGCTGGCCCTGCCTGACAGCAACTGGAATCCGGAAGAGTATCTGGATCTGATTGGACAGCTTGATGATGAAGGTTTTGACGACTTCACTCGCGTTCGCGAACTGCTGGGTCTGGCAACCGGTAAAGACAACGGCTGGTACACACTGCGTGTTGGCGAATTAAAAGCGATGCTGGCGCTGGCGGGCGGCGATCTGGATCAGGCACTGATCTGGACAGAGTGGACAATGGAGTTTAACAGCTCCATCTTTACGCCAGAGCGGGCTAACTACTATCGTTGTCTGCAGACTCTGCTGTTACTGGCAATGGAAGATGAGCGTGATCCGCTGCAGTATCATCACGCCTTCCTGCGTATGTACGGTGAAAGCGCGATGGAAGCAGCCTCAGCCGCCATCAGTGGTGAACATCCATTTAACGGTCTGCAGGCCGTTGATGATGAACTGCAGGCATTCCCGGCCCATCAGTCCCTGCTTGCTGCTTACGAAAAACTGCAGGCGGCTAAGCGTCTCTACTGGAAAAATGCGTAAGTTATAACGCGACTGATCCAAAAAGAGGATTAACATGGCACCGGCGTTTTCTGGTGCCATAATTTTCTGCCTTCCTTGTGGAACATTAGCTGTATTAAAATCCATTCAATTACATCAAATCATTTTAAATAACATATCAGCCATTAATTACTCATCAGGCAGGCCCTTCAAAAAGGGTAAGTCTTTTTACATTAAAAAAATTTTGCATTTTTAAAATTTATTTAACTAAATAAATTCAAAAAGTTAGAGATTTATTTCGCTTTTCCTCTGCGATTTACAGGCTGCCACGTCGGCAAACATGATCCATATCAATTCCTGACCTATATTCCTTTGTTAGTATTTTTCCAGACAACTTCTGGAGTAAGTTAGTGTGAAAACTGACAACCCTTTTAATCTTTTATTACCAGCCGCAATGGCGAAAGTGGCCGAAGACGCCGGTATCTATAAAGCAACCAAACATCCCTTCACCACCTTCTTTCTGGCGATAAACGCTGGCGTATTTATCTCCATCGCATTCGTTTTTTATATTACAGCGACCACCGGCAGCGGCACGATGCCCTATGGCATAGCCAAACTGATTGGCGGTGTCTGTTTCTCACTCGGCCTGATGCTGGTCGTCGTGTGTGGCGCTGACCTCTTTACTTCTACTGTCTTAATCGTCGTCGCCAAAGCCAGTGGCCGCATCAGCTGGGGACAGCTGGCCCGCAACTGGATTAACGTTTACGCCGGTAACCTTGCAGGTGCCCTCTTCTTTGTCGCCCTGATGTGGTTTGCCGGACAGCATATGGTCGCGAATGGCGCCTGGGGATTGAATGTCCTGGAAACCGCCGATCACAAAATGCATCACACATTCATCGAAGCGGTTTGTCTGGGTACGCTGGCGAATTTGCTGGTCTGCCTCGCCGTCTGGATGAGTTACTCCGGCCGTACCCTGACCGATAAGCTGGTGGTAATGATTTTGCCTGTTGGCATGTTTGTCGCCAGCGGTTTCGAGCACAGCATCGCCAATATGTTTCTGATTCCTTATGCCATTGTCATTCGCGACTTCGCGGCACCTGAATTCTGGCAGGCTGCTGGCACCACGGCGGCACAGTTTCACTCGCTTACCGTGAGCAACTTTATTCTCGACAACCTGATTCCTGTGACCATTGGCAACATCATTGGCGGCGGCATTCTGGTTGGGTTGACCTACTGGGTTATCTATCTCCGTAAAGGTGACCAGGTCCATTAAACACATTTTGACGGCACAGGACGTTGACTGTGCCCGACCGTAAAGTCTCTTCATATAAGGCAGGTATATTATGACCGAACTTAATGCAAAACTGGCTTCAGCATGGGAAGGATTTGCTGAAGGCGAATGGCAGAATAGCGTCAATGTGCGCGACTTCATTCAGAAAAACTACACTCCTTATGAAGGTGATGAGTCGTTCCTGGCGGGCGCAACTGAAGCGACCACTAAACTGTGGGAAAGCGTGCTGGAAGGCATCAAAATTGAAAACCGCACCCACGCGCCAGTTGACTTCGACACCGACCTCGCCTCAACGATTACCTCGCACGACGCAGGCTACATCAATAAGTCGCTGGAAAAAATCGTTGGTCTGCAGACTGAGGCACCATTAAAACGCGCGCTGATTCCTTTTGGCGGCATCAAAATGGTCGAAGGTTCATGCAAAGTCTATGGCCGTGAACTCGATCCTTCACTGAAAAAAATCTTCACCGAATACCGTAAAACGCATAATCAGGGCGTGTTCGACGTTTACACCCCGGACATCATGCGCTGCCGTAAATCAGGTATCCTGACCGGTTTACCCGATGCCTATGGACGTGGCCGCATCATCGGTGACTATCGTCGCGTGGCTCTCTACGGCATCGATTTCCTGATGGCGGATAAATTCTCCCAGTTCGCCTCTCTGCAGAACGATTTAGAGAATGGCGTGAATCTGGAAGCGACCATTCGTCTGCGTGAAGAGATCTCGGATCAGCATCGTGCGCTGGCGCAGATTAAAGAGATGGCCGCAAAATATGGCCACGACATTTCGGGCCCGGCAACCAATGCCGTTGAAGCCGTACAGTGGACTTATTATGGCTACCTTGCTGCCGTTAAATCACAAAACGGTGCTGCCATGTCCTTTGGCCGCGTCTCAACCTTCCTGGATGTTTACATCGAGCGTGACCTTAAAGCCGGTAAACTGACTGAAGAACAGGCACAGGAACTGATTGACCATCTGGTCATGAAACTGCGTATGGTTCGCTTCCTGCGTACTCCTGAATATGATGAGCTGTTCTCAGGTGACCCAATCTGGGCAACCGAATCACTGGCAGGTATGGGCGTTGATGGCCGTACTCTGGTTTCAAAAAGTACCTTCCGCTTCCTGAATACCCTGTACACCATGGGTCCTTCACCTGAGCCGAACATGACCATTCTGTGGTCAGAAAAACTGCCAATTAATTTCAAAAAATATGCCGCTAAAGTCTCAATCGACACCTCATCTCTGCAGTATGAGAACGATGACCTGATGCGTCCTGATTTCGACAATGATGACTACGCCATCGCCTGTTGCGTCAGCCCGATGATTGTCGGCAAACAAATGCAGTTCTTTGGTGCACGTGCAAACCTGGCGAAAACCCTGCTCTACGCAATCAACGGCGGCGTGGATGAAAAACTGAAAATGCAGGTTGGACCGAAAGGCGACAAAATCAGCGATGATGTGCTGGACTTCGACACCGTCATGGAGCGTATGGATCACTTCATGGACTGGCTGGCAAAACAGTATGTGACTTCGCTGAACATCATTCACTACATGCATGATAAGTACAGCTACGAAGCAGCGCTGATGGCCCTGCATGACCGTGACGTCTATCGCACCATGGCGTGTGGCATCGCTGGTCTCTCCGTTGCTGCGGATTCACTGTCTGCGATTAAATATGCCAAAGTGAAACCGATTCGTGATGAAGATGGTCTGGCGATCGACTTCGACATCGAAGGTGAATATCCACAGTTCGGTAACAACGACTCCCGCGTTGATGACCTGGCCTGCGATCTGGTTGAACGCTTCATGAAGAAAATTCAGCAGCTGACCACCTATCGTAATGCCGTGCCGACACAGTCTGTTCTGACCATCACCTCAAACGTGGTGTATGGTAAGAAAACCGGTAACACACCGGATGGACGTCGTGCTGGTGCACCGTTTGGACCCGGTGCTAACCCAATGCATGGCCGTGACCAGAAAGGTGCGGTGGCTTCACTGACTTCCGTCGCGAAACTGCCGTTTGCCTATGCGAAAGATGGCATCTCTTATACCTTCTCAATCGTGCCAAACGCGCTGGGTAAAGATGATAACGTGCGTAAAACTAACCTTGCCGGTCTGATGGATGGTTACTTCCATCATGAAGCGAGCATCGAAGGCGGTCAGCACCTTAACGTCAATGTCATGAACCGTGAAATGCTGCTGGACGCGATGGAGCATCCAGAGAAGTATCCGCAGCTGACCATCCGCGTTTCCGGTTATGCTGTGCGCTTTAACTCCCTGACTAAAGAGCAGCAGCAGGATGTGATTACCCGTACCTTCACACAGTCACTGTAATCACGGCTCAACCCGATATAAAAAGGCTCCTCGCGGAGCCTTTTCCTTAAAAGTCTGTTTTGTTGGTCATCTTTATCAAGGTTCCCACCAGAATCGATTTCCTGCCCTGAGCGCAACAGAGATTGCGCCGTCTGTCCCGGCAGACTCACTGGAGAACACATCGCAATGTCAGTTAACGGTCGTATCCACTCATTTGAATCCTGCGGCACCGTCGATGGTCCCGGCATCCGTTTTATCACCTTCTTTCAGGGCTGCCTGATGCGCTGCCTCTACTGCCACAACCGCGACACCTGGGATACCCACGGCGGCAAAGAGATCAGCGTTGAAGCGCTGATGGCGGATGTGCTTTCCTATCGCCATTTTATGAACGCCTCTGGCGGCGGTGTTACGGCCTCTGGTGGTGAAGCGATTCTTCAGGCTGAATTTGTGCGCGACTGGTTTCGCGCCTGTAAAGCGGAAGGCATTCATACCTGTCTCGACACGAACGGTTTCGTACGCCGCTATGATCCGGTGATCGATGAACTGCTTGATGTTACTGACTTAGTGATGCTCGACCTGAAACAGATGAATGACGATGTGCATCAGATTCTGGTGGGGGTCTCTAATCACCGTACCCTGGACTTTGCCCGTTATCTGCAGAAAAAAGGCAAGAGAACCTGGATCCGTTTCGTTGTCGTACCGGGCTATTCCGATGACGATGACACCGCGCATCGCTTGGGCGAATTCACCCGTGATATGCAGAACGTTGAGAAGATTGAATTGCTGCCCTATCACGAACTGGGTAAGCATAAATGGATTGCGATGGGTGAAGAGTACAAGCTGGATGGCGTAAAGCCGCCGGGTAAAGAGACGATGGAGCGCGTGAAAAACATTCTCGCCAGTTACGGCCACGAAGTGATGTACTAACAATCGGCCACAAAAAAGGGAGCTTAATGCTCCCTTTTGGCCAAATGGCGATCAGGCATGTGCCACTGGCGTAGCCTGATGATTCGTTTTGCGCAGCAGCATAACCAGATAAATCAGCGCCACAGCCGCGATCATCACGAACAATAGCTGGTCAGAATAATTCTGCATCAGAACAGAGGTCATTGCCGGTCCAGCCAGACTGCCTACGGTATAACTCATCAGCAACGCCTGGTTCATTGCAACTAGCTCATGGTGGGCGACCGTCTCACAAGCCCAGGACATCGCCACCGGATAGAGTGTGAAGCCTGCCAGGCCCAGCACAAACAGCGCAGGCGCCATCGCGGCATTGGTCAACATGGCCATCGCGCCCAGGATAACGACAAAAACCTGAACCCGTAGCACCAGCATGCGACCAAAACGATCAGCCAGGCGGCCAACGGGCCACTGGCCCACAATACCTGCGCTGACCAGCAACGCCATCCAGTAACCGACATTTGCGTCACTCATTCCCTGATGTGACAGGTAAAGCGGCATCAGGCCATAAAGCGAGCCCAGAAGGATGCCAGAGATGATGCAGCCATTAATACCCAGGCGGGAACTACGACGACGCAGCATCGGCCAGATGCGGGCCGGAGCCGCCTCTGTCGCTTCACCATTACTGGAAACGCGGGTAAAGACCAGCGGCAGCACGGCGCAGAAGACCAGCGAGGTTACCCACGGGATCACGCTGAGTAATTCCGTAGAGAGTTTGCTGACCAGTAACTGGCCGGTCACAGTACCGATGTAATAGACAACCATGTAGGCCGCCAGCAGTTGTCCGCGATTACGCACCGTGCCGCTGCACAGAAGTGCGCTCTCAACCACCACCCACATCAGCGCACAGCCGACACCCGCGATGAATCGCATTGAACTCCAGGCCCAGAAGCCCGACATCATCGCCAGGCACAGGGTCGCGACGGCAAACATCACGGTAGCCAGGTAATAGCTGCGATTGAAGCCGTACTGTCTGATTAACCAGCCAGCCAGCAGCGTGCCTGCGAGATTACCGGTGTAATAAGACGAACTTACTATACCCACCTGCCAGGTTGTCAGTAAGTCATGCGTCAGCCACAGTGGAACGAGCGTATTCAGCACGGCAATTGCGACAGTCATTAACATCAGGCCGCAAAGCAGCAGTATCACGGGGCGTGACCAGGTTGACATAGTGGATAGAAACCAGAGCAAATGAAGGAAATTGCGCGCAGTTTGCCATTAGCTTTTTTAAAGTCAACGGAAGGAATTTAACGGCAGCACATTTTGCTGCCCGACAATTTAATTTACAAATCTTCAGTGGGTTACAATCGTCTTAAGCGACATAGGGCTAAATGCTATCTCTATGAAAAATTAGGTTTTTAAGCACTCCAGCACATCTGTTATCGATAACGTTTATTTGTGATTAAATCAGCGAGATATAAATCCTATTTTTCAGATGCAGGACATAAAAAAACCCGGCCATGGCCGGGTCTTAAGATGCCTGATTGCTTAGCCGATAATTTCGACGCCCTTCATGTAAGGGCGTAAAACTTCCGGTACGGCGATGCGACCATCTTCCTGCTGATAGTTTTCCAGCACTGCCACCAGGGTACGGCCGACGGCCAGACCTGAACCATTCAGGGTATGAACCAGACGCGGCTTCTTATCCTGTTTGTTACGGCAACGCGCCTGCATACGACGCGCCTGGAAATCACCCATGTTGGAACAGGATGAAATCTCGCGGTAGGTGTTCTGCGCCGGTAACCAGACTTCCAGATCGTAGGTTTTAGTCGCTCCGAAGCCCATATCGCCGGTACAGAGTAAAACCTTGCGGTATGGCAGGTTCAGCAGTTGCAGAACTTTTTCAGCGTGGCCGGTCAGCTCTTCAAGCGCCTCCATAGACTGTTCCGGGGTAACGATCTGCACCATCTCAACTTTGTCGAACTGGTGCATACGGATCAGACCGCGTGTGTCACGACCGTAAGAACCCGCTTCGGAACGGAAGCACGGTGTATGTGCGGTGAGTTTAACCGGCAGGGTATCTTCTTCGAGGATCTCGTCACGCACCAGGTTGGTCAGCGGCACTTCCGCGGTAGGAATCAGTGCATAGTTGCTGCTGTCTGACTCCTCTTCCAGCGGACGGGTGTGGAACAGGTCTTCGCCAAACTTAGGCAACTGTCCGGTACCGTAAAGGGTTGCGTGGTTAACCAGGTAAGGCACGGAGGTTTCAAGGTAGCCATGCTGCTCAGTGTGCAGGTCAATCATAAACTGACTCAGTGCACGGTGCAGGCGGGCAATCTGCCCCTGCATGACAACAAAGCGCGAACCGGTCAGTTTCACGGCAGCCGCAAAATCCAGGCCTTTAGCCGCTTCACCCAGCTCAACGTGATCTTTAACCTGGAAACTGAACTCGCGCGGCGTACCCCAGCGGCTCACTTCCTGGTTTTCGCTGTCATCTTTGCCCAGCGGCACTTCGTCTGCCGGAATGTTCGGCATTGCCAGCGCGAAGTCACGAATTTGATTCTGCAGTTCGTCCAGTTCTGCTTTAGCGGCATCCAGGCGTTCGCCCAGCGCATTCACTTCCTGGCGCAGCGGCTCGATGTCTTCCCCACGTGCTTTGGCCTGACCGATGGATTTGGATCGGGAGTTACGCTCTGCCTGCAAATTTTCTGTTTCCACCTGCAGTACTTTGCGACGCTCTTCAAGCGAACGCAGCGTTTCCACATCCAGTTTGTATCCCCGGCGTGCCAGTTTTTCTGCGACTGCGTCTGGCTCGTTACGCAGCAGATTGGGATCGAGCATGCTTATCCTGTGTATAAAAAGTTGGTTGAAAGAAGGGACGCATTCCTGTGGAATGCGTTGAAAACATTGCCCACATTACCGTAAGGTCTGTTTCAGCGGTAGCGTTTTGTCGGGCTATTTTGATCCTGCTCAGCCAGCCAGCTTAGCTTTTCACCAATCTTACCCTCAAGCCCGCGCTGGGTTGGCGTGTAATAGCGCGTGCTGGCCAGTTCCTTTGGAAAATAGACTTCACCGGCAGCATAGGCGTTGGTTTCATCATGAGCATAACGGTACTCTTTGCCCAGCCCCATCTCTTTCATCAGCTTAGTCGGCGCGTTGCGCAGATGTTCCGGCACATCGTAATCAGGATTATCACGCGCATCACGCATCGCGGCTTTAAAGGCGTTATAGACCGCGTTACTTTTCGGCGCACAGGCCAGATAAACAATGGCCTGAGCGATGGCGCGCTCCCCTTCTGCCGGACCCACGCGCGTGAAGCAATCCCAGGCTGCAATCGCCACCTGCATACCGCGTGGATCGGCATTGCCGACATCTTCGGAGGCGATAGCCAGCAGCCGGCGTGCCACATAGAGCGGATCGCCGCCTGCAGTGATGATGCGCGCATACCAGTAGAGCGCTGCATCTGGCGCGGAGCCGCGAACCGATTTGTGCAGCGCCGAAATCAGATCGTAAAAACGATCGCCTTTGTTATCAAAACGCGCGGATCGCTCACCCGAGACTTCGTTAAGCAACTGAGGCGTCAGTTCACGCTGACCTGAGGCGGTGGTTTCGGCCATATCTGCCATCATTTCCAGCGTATTCAATGCCCGGCGTGCATCACCATTAACCAGTTCAGCAATCATCCTGCGGGTATTATCCGGCAGCACGATGTCACTCTCGCCATAACCTCGCGCTTTATCCTGCATCGCCTGATCCAGCACCTGCTCAATATCTTCGAGCGTCAGTGATTTCAGCAGGTAAACGCGGGCGCGTGACAGCAATGCGGAGTTAAGTTCGAAAGAGGGATTTTCGGTGGTGGCACCAATAAAGGTGATGGTGCCATCTTCAATATGGGGCAAAAAAGCATCCTGCTGGCTCTTGTTGAACCGATGGACCTCGTCCACAAACAGAATAGTGCGCCGTCCGGCGTGTTTGTTCTGTCGGGCACGCTCAATGGCTTCACGGATCTCTTTCACGCCGGAGGTCACTGCAGAGATACGCTCTACATCGGCATTACCGTAATGCGCGATGATCTCAGCCAGCGTGGTTTTGCCGGTCCCGGGCGGTCCCCATAAGATCATTGAATGCAGATGCCCGGCTTCAATCGCACGCGGCAGCGGTTTACCCGCGCCCAGCAGATGCTGCTGACCAATGTACTGTTTCAACGTTTCTGGCCGCATACGTGCGGCCAGAGGTTTGAAATTCTCGGTGGAAAAATCCAGGGACAGGTTACTCACCGTGACCTCACTGACGTTGGTCGTCCACCGTCACGCCTTTTGGCGGTGTGAACGTGAATTTATCCGGGCTGATCGCGCCATTCTGCTGGCTTTTCAGCTGGTAATCGCTGCGCTGACCATCCTGCTCAATCGCGCTGAAGCGGTTAATGGTGCCGCTGGACGTCACCTGAATAGTGAACTGTTTCAGGTTGCCGTCGCTGTTTTTCGGCGTCAGTTCGAAATTGTCACCCTGCTGTTTGATGTTGTATTGCTTCCAGTCGTTTGACTGGTTACGGGCAATCAGCATAAACGGCGTGTTGCTGGTGGCATTCTGCAGCAGGCTGACAGTAGCCTGCTCAACAAACGGGTTGTAGAACCAAAGCGATTTGCCGTCGGAGATGATGATACTTTCGTCCGGTGCGGTCATGTGCCAGTTAAACAGGCTGGGACGTTTTACCCACAACTCACCTTCGCCGTCCTGCACATTGGCGCCGCTGCTGTCGGTCACTTTTTGCGTGAAGCTGGCGTGGAAGCTGCTGACCTTATTCAGGCGCTGCTGCAGATCACTGGAAGCATCAGCCAATACGCTGGCTGAAGAAAAGGTGGCCAACAGGCCCAGAGCGATTACGCGTAATTTCATCTGCTTCAATTCCTTATTTAAACGTTCCCATCGATAACTGCATTAAGCCTGGTCGCCGTTCCGCCATCAGAACAGAAGAAAAAACCGAAAGCTGATTCAGATATGGGGCTTAACCGTATAAAAAACAATGAGCCAGTCGGAACTGGCTCAGTGAGTAGTGTTTCAAAACATTTAACTGCTACATGTCGTGTGGCGGCGGAGACAGGACTTCACGGTTACCATTGTGACCTGGTGCAGAGACAATGCCCTGCGCTTCCATCTGCTCAATGATACGTGCCGCACGGTTATAACCAATGCGGAACTGACGCTGAACGCCTGAAATCGATGCTCGACGTTTATCAACCACAAAGCCGACTGCCTGGTCGAACAGCGGATCGAGCTCTTCATCACTGTCGATGCCACCGGCACTTTCGCTCTCTTCGCCCGCGGTAATGCTGTCGATATATTGCGGACGTCCACGCGCTTTCCAGTCCTGAACCACGGCATGCACTTCCTGGTCACGAACAAAGGCACCGTGCACACGAATAGGCAGGGAGGAGTTTGGCGGCATATAGAGCATGTCACCCATCCCCAGCAGTGACTCCGCGCCGCCCTGATCGAGAATGGTACGTGAGTCAATCTTGCTCGACACGGTAAAGGCGATACGCGTCGGGATGTTCGCTTTGATCAGGCCAGTAATCACATCCACGGATGGGCGCTGTGTTGCCAGCACCAGGTGGATACCTGCGGCTCGGGCTTTCTGTGCCAGACGCGCAATCAACTCTTCAACTTTTTTACCCACTGCCATGATCAGGTCGGCAAACTCATCGACCATTACCACGATGTAAGGCAGTTTTTCCAGGACCGGCGGCGTCATATCCATACTGTCGCCCGGCTTCCAGAACGGATCGGGAATCGGACGGCCCATCGCTTCAGCCTGTTCCACTTTCTCGTTGTAACCTGCCAGGTTACGCACGCCCAGCGCCGACATCAGCTTATAGCGACGCTCCATTTCGCCAACACTCCAGCGCAGCGCATTGGCGGCATCTTTCATGTCTGTGACGACTTCGGTCAGCAGGTGTGGGATGCCTTCGTAGACCGACAGCTCCAGCATTTTCGGGTCGATCATGATGAAGCGAACTTCTTCCGGCGTCGCCTTATAAAGCATGCTGATAATCATGGCGTTCACACCCACAGATTTACCGGAACCGGTGGTACCGGCTACCAGTAAGTGCGGCATTTTCGCCAGATCGGCGACGACAGGCTGACCCGCAATATCTTTACCCAGCACAACAGCCAGCGGTGACGGATTGTCGCGGAATTTAGGGCAATCCAGTACTTCACGCAGATAGACTGTCTGACGATGCTTGTTAGGGAGTTCCAGACCCACGTAAGGCTTGCCTGGAATCACTTCCACCACACGAACCGCAACCGTGGACAGCGAACGTGCTAAATCACGCGACAGGTTTGAAATACGCGCCGCTTTCACGCCAGGTGCCAGGTCGAGTTCAAAACGGGTAATAACCGGGCCAGGCGAGATGCCAACCACTTCCGCTTTCACACGATAATCACCCAGGCGCGACTCAACCAGACGGGCGGTCTGCTCCAGCGAAAACATGTCCACCGGCTCTTCTTCTTCAGGTGGCGCAGTCAGCAGATCCAGTGAAGGCAGTGGTGTAGACGGTTTCTCCAGAGGCTGTTCATGGCGCATCAGGAACGGATGAATCAGGCTGTCATGCAGCGAAGGTTTCGCTTCTTCAACCGGCTGAGCCGGCACGGCGGCTGGCGAACCATAAGCTGGAGCAGAATAAGCCGGAGCCTGAGAAGCCACTGGCGCACCATAAGCGGGCGCAGAGGGTGCTGCAGGCGCTGCATACACAGGCTCAGACGAGGCTGCTGGCGTACTGTAATCTGATTCTGCCGGGATAAAGCGGTCAGGTGCAGGAACCTGAGCCGGAGCCTGAGGTTGTGAAACCTCACTCACCTGCTGCCATGGTTCGTGTGAAACCGCAGGAGCTTCCGGTTCTGGCGTCGCGGCAATCGTAAACAGCGGTTCAGACGGGCCGTCATCCACCAGATCTTTCATCGGTGAAAAATCAAACGCTGAGGCGGTATCAATATTAAATACCGGCTCTTTTTTCACTTCAGGTTCATAGCGCTGTTGCTGCTGCTCGGCGAACTGACGTGCCAGTGCATCCTGATGCTGAGCATCCTGCTCATCTTCCTCGTCCTGCTGCCAGCTGGTGCCATAACGCTGCTGCTGTTCAGACTGGAAGGCCTGACGCAGTTCAGCCTGCTGCAGCGCCTCTTCAGCATCAGGTGCAGCAGAAACTGATCCAGCCGGGGCCGTTTCGCTCTCTTCCGTTTTTGCTTTCTCTTCAGCCATGCGCTGAGAAGGCAATTTAATGCCATAAGAGGCCAGCTCACGACGGGTTGGCAGTTTTACCGGGTTAGGACGCGGTAGCGCCGGTCCGATGCCCTGCTTAACCTGCGGGTTGGGATTGGTTTCAGGGGCTAAATCGAAAACAGGGGCAGTACGCGTGGTCGCCTGGGCCGCAGTGGCAGCGACGGCGGCCGCAGCTGCAGGAGCCGCAGGCATTGCTGGTGTGTCGCGCCAGTTCCCCATTTTAGGTTCATCGTCGTCGTAAGCACTGAACGACGGCGCAGCCGGGGCCTCGTCCGGCATTTCAAAGTGATAAAGCGGTGGTGAGGTCGCAGGTGCAGAAGCACTCTGCGCCGGAGTCGGAGCCGTTGCTGCACCATAGGATGCTGGCGCGCTCTGCACTGCCGCAGGCGCAGGTTGTGCCGTCGGCGATGCTGGCATAGCTGCAGGCGCAGATGCCGCCGCAGAAGGCGCTGCAACAGCGGCAGGCGCAGATGCCGCCGCAGAAGGCGCTGCAACAGCGGCAGGCGCAGGTGTTACCGGAGCGGCCGGCGCGAGCGTCACCTCTGCGGCTTCCGCCGTTGCCGCTACCGCCGCGCTGGTTGCTGCTGCCGCTTTAGCCAGCAGAGGATCCGGCTGTGACGCCGCAGGCTGGGCGGCTGCGCGTGGAGCAGAAAGCAGCACATCTTCCTCCTGATTGGCAGCATGCAGTTCAGGCACATCCGCGTATTCATGCGCGTCCTGCTCGTCATCCTCTTCCTGCCAGGGTTCATCGTGACGTGAACGGTTGCTGGCAAACGTCAGCACGCCCATCACCACGCCACCAATTCTTTCTGCGATGGTGAGCCATGACCAGCCGGTGTAAAGGGTAATGCCCGCCGCCCAGACGCAAAGCAGCATAAGCGTGCCACCCGCTGGACTGAACCAGGGGGCAATCGCATTACTCACCAGGCTACCAATCACGCCGCCTGAGGCGAAGTACCAGATATCATCGGCATTTAGCGCCGCCATACCACAGGTCGTCACCACCAGTGCCAGGACGCCAATTAAGCGCAGCCCGACAGCAAAGTAGTCAAAGTAGTCCTGGCTGTCGCGCTGACGGAAAGCAATCCAGCACAGACCCAGGATGACGGGCGGAATGGCGTACGCCATCACACCAAAGATGAAGAGTAAGGTGTCAGCCAGCCAGGCACCGACGCTGCCGCCGATATTGTGGATAGGTTCATGCCAGGCCGTTTGCGACCAGCTCGGGTCGGAAGGGTTAAAACTGACTAAAGAAACCATCAGGTAGATGGCAAACAGCGCCACCAGAATAAGCAACGCTTCCAGCAGACGACGTCCACTGCTCAGCGATTGTAACGAAACGTCTTTATCTTCTGTATATTCCTGGCTCAAGAGGACTCTCCAGGTGCCTGTAAAGTAAGAAGCAACAGCGCCGGGCGAGCCCGACGCTGATCCTGTATGAATTCACAGGAGTGTACCGAAATCTAACAGGTTTTGCACCTGCCCCGCATCAGCGGGTTTTGATCACCAGTCGATTGCTCTGTTTGACCTCTTCCATCACCACGTAAGTTCGCGTGTCGTTTACGCCGGGCAGGCGCAACAGGGTTTCACCCAGCAACTTACGGTAGGCAGACATATCAGGTACGCGCGTTTTCAGCAGGTAGTCGAAATCGCCGGAAACGAGGTGACACTCTTGAGTTTCCTCAAGTTTTTGCACAGCGGCGTTAAATTGCTCAAACACATCCGGCGCACCACGATTCAGAGTAATCTCAACGAATACCAGTAGCGATGCATCAAGGTAGTGCGGGTTCAACTGCGCGGTATAGCCAAGAATAAATCCCTGACGTTCAAGACGACGCACGCGTTCAAGACATGGCGTAGGCGATAAGCCTACGCGTTTGGAAAGCTCTACGTTTGAAATGCGACCATCTTTCTGAAGTTCATTCAGAATGTTCCTGTCAATTCTGTCGAGATCTTTTCCGGGGCGTTTCTTATTGTCTACCATTATTATTGTCTCTCTTAATTCCTTCCCTTTACCTGCCACGCCCTGAAAACGCTCATTGTTCGGGGCATTTCTGAAGTGAGCTAACAGAGCCTGTGTTCTGAAATCTATCGACATGACGCATATTGTCTGTCCACATCATGCGTCATTATCCATATCAGGCTGCTTTTATTCGGCGTTAAGTGCAAAACAGGCGAGGAAAACCTGTTTTGTTCCGATAAATGTTATTCGCTTCTGATAATGTTTTCGCAAAAGCGCAGGCGATTGTCAAAGTAAAATCACCAAATTCAGGACAAGATGCCAGACAGTTAGCTGGGTATCTGTTTTTAAATGAGTATTTTTGCACTTTTGCACCCATTCAGCCCGAGTTTTGCCCCCTTTTGGCGCATTCGCCAGGCAAAACTGCCGTTCATCGTCTACGCCATTTGCAGCTATCGTTAACAAAATTGGCTAAGCCTTGTCATTGTCGCCGGATATTCCCTACAATCGCAGGCTATGTCAGCCGAATGAAACTGAGGAACGCATGAGTACGGCCAAACACAGTAAGTTACTCATTCTGGGCTCTGGCCCAGCGGGTTATACCGCAGCCGTTTATGCTGCACGCGCCAACCTGAACCCCGTATTGATCACGGGTCTGGAAAAAGGCGGACAGCTGACCACGACCACTGAAGTGGAAAACTGGCCGGGCGACCCGCACGATCTGACAGGTCCATCGCTGATGGAGCGCATGCACGAGCATGCCGAAAAATTCAATACTGAGATCATTTTTGATCACATCCACACGGTGGATCTGCAGAATCGTCCGTTCCGCCTCACTGGCGATAGCGGCGAATACACAGCAGATGCGCTTATCATCGCAACGGGTGCGTCGGCACGTTATCTGGGCCTGCCATCTGAAGAGGCGTTCAAAGGCAAAGGCGTTTCTGCCTGCGCAACCTGTGACGGCTTTTTCTATCGCAATCAGAAAGTCGCGGTGATTGGCGGTGGCAACACGGCCGTTGAAGAAGCACTTTATCTGGCAAACATTGCGGCTGAAGTGCACCTGATTCACCGTCGTGACAGCTTCCGCGCTGAGAAGATCCTGATTGACCGCCTGATGGAAAAAGTGCGTAACGGCAATATCGTGCTGCACACTCATCGCACGCTTGAAGAAGTGGTAGGCGATCAGATGGGCGTGACAGGTCTGACGCTGCGTTCTACCCAGAACAGTGATGAGACGGAAGCACTGGAAGTGGCGGGTCTGTTTGTTGCTATCGGGCACAGCCCGAATACGGCCATCTTTGAAGGTCAGCTGGCGCTGGAGAACGGATACATCAAAGTTCAGTCCGGTTTACACGGCAACGCCACCCAGACCAGCATCCCTGGCGTTTTTGCAGCAGGTGATGTGATGGACCATATCTATCGTCAGGCGATTACCTCTGCGGGCACTGGCTGCATGGCTGCGTTAGACGCTGAGCGTTTTCTTGACGGGTTAGTTAAAAACGATCAGTAAGTTGTTAACCCTCTGATCTCAAATGTTCCAGGCGACGGTTTTTCCGTCGCCTTTTTTATTGCTCTCATGCTAGATTCTTGCGCCTGAAGAGATGGAAATGTCTTTCCATTTTCCCCCATCATCGATATTTATCATGGTCTCGCATGGACAAATCGCGGCAGCAGCATCTTACCCGCTGGCTTCGTCAGCAACGTCGTTTCGCCGGTCGCTGGTTGCGACTCAACACGCTGCTCGGCACGGCGAGTGCACTGCTGATCATTGCCCAGGCCGGTTTACTGGCCTCGCTGCTTCAGGCGCTGATTATTGATCAACAGCCGCGCGAAACGCTGACGGTCAGCATCCTGCTGTTACTGCTCTGCTTTGTGCTCCGTGCCCTGATTAACTACGCCCGCGAACTGACCGGTTACCGTGCCGGGCAGGCTATACGCCAGGCTTTACGACAGCAGGTTCTTGACCGGTTATCTGATCTCGGCCCGGCGTGGATTCAGGGAAGGCCAGCCGGTAGCTGGGCAACGCTGTTGCTGGAACAGATCGAAGAGATGCAGGAGTATTACGCCCGCTATCTGCCGCAGATGACACTGGCAGTCGTGATCCCCTGCTGCATTCTGCTGACCATTTTCCCGTTGAACTGGACGGCAGGTCTGATTCTTTTTGCCACCGCGCCGTTGATACCGCTGTTTATGGCGCTGGCTGGAATGGGTGCTGCCGAGGCCAACCGCCGAAACTTCCTGGTACTGGCTCGCCTGAGCGGGAATTTTCTGGACCGCCTGCGCGGCAGAGAGACGCTGCGACTGTTTCATCGTGGTGAAGCAGAGCAGCAGGCCGTTGCCGCCACTACCACCGATTTTCGCCAGCGCACCATGGAAGTGCTGCGCCTCGCCTTTCTCTCCTCCGCCGTACTTGAGTTTTTTGCCTCGTTAGCGATTGCCGTGGTGGCCGTCTATTTTGGTTTCTCCTATCTGGGCGAATCGCATTTCGGTGCGTATGGCCAGGGCGTGACGCTGTTTGCCGGCTTCCTGGTGCTGATCCTCGCTCCGGAGTTTTTCCAGCCACTGCGCGATCTCGGTGCGTTCTATCACGCCAAAGCGCAGGCGGTGGGTGGTGCCGATGCGCTTGAAGCCTTTATGCAGGCGACGCCCGACGCCGCGCCGCAGAGAGGCCAGCGCCCTTTCACTACCGATCACGCCATCGCGCTAAGCGCTGACGATTTCTGTGTCTGCGCACCTGATGGCCAGGTGCTGTGTGGCCCTCTAACTTTTACCATTGCTGCGGGTGAGCAGATTGCGCTCGTCGGTCAAAGCGGGGCGGGTAAAACGGCACTGATGAACGCTCTGCTCGGGTTTCTGCCCTATCAGGGCTCGCTGAAAGCCAATGGCGTCGAACTGCGCGATATACGACGGAGCGACTGGCATCAGCAACTGAGTTGGGTAGGACAGAATCCTCAATTACCGGCCAGCACCTTGCGCGACAACATCCTGATGAATGCCGCCTGGGACAGCGAGCGCTTTGCAGCACTGCTGGAAGCGTGCGGCATCAATGAGTTCCTGCCGCGTCTGCCCTTAGGCATTGAGACCCCGCCTGGCGATGGCGGTCATCAGCTGTCGGTGGGCCAGGCGCAACGGGTCGCGGTTGCACGTGCACTCTATAAAACCTCACATTTTTTGCTGCTTGATGAACCGGCAGCCAGCCTGGATGCACTCAGCGAACGCCATGTGATGCTGGCGCTGAACGAGGCGGCAGATCGGCAGACCACACTGATGATTACTCATCAGATCGATACGCTAAGCCGCTGGCAGACCCTCTGGGTGATGGAAGCGGGTAAGCTGGTCCAGAAGGGTAACTGGCAGCAGCTGTCACAACAGCCAGGTGCCTTTAGCGAGATGCTGAAGCATCGCCAACAGGAGATCCGCTGATGTCCGCCTTGCGTCCTTTTCTTCGTCTCTGGTTGCGCCACCCTTTTCGCCTGACGCTGGGCATCGTGCTGGCGATTGTTACCCTGCTGGCCAGCATTGGCCTGCTGACGCTCTCTGGCTGGTTTCTGGCCGCCTCCTCAGTGGCCGGTGTCGCGGGTCTCTATACCTTCAACTACATGCTGCCTGCGGCGGGCGTCCGTGGCGCAGCCATCATTCGCACCGCCGCACGCTATGCTGAACGGCTGGTCAGCCACGATGCAACGTTCAGGGTGCTTCAGCATCTGCGTGTCCATACGTTCAGCCGTCTGATGGCCCTTTCTCCCGGCCAGCTCTCGCGATTCCGGCAGGCGGACCTGCTCAACCGCTTTGTGGCTGATGTCGATACGCTGGATCATCTCTATCTGCGCGTCATCTCGCCACTGCTTGGCGCTTTTATCGTGAGTGTCGTGGTGACCTTCGGGATGAGTTTTATCAATTTTCATCTGGCACTGACGCTGGGCGGCATCATGTTGAGTACGCTGGTACTGATGCCAGCCCTGTTTTATCGTCTGGGATCGCCGGCAGGTGTTGCCATTGCCCAGGGCCGTGCCCGCTGGCGTTTACAACTGATGCAGTGGCTGGCGGCTCAGGCTGAACTGACATTGTACGGTGCCTCGCAGGGATGGCGACAGCAGCTCGATGAAGATGAACAGCGCTGGCAGCAGGCACAAAGTCAACAACAACGCTTACAGGCCGCCGCACAGAGTCTGCTGCTGCTGATCAGCGGTGTAACGGTCACTCTTCTGCTCTGGCTGAGTGCCGCCACCATCAGCGAACAGCAGTTACCCGGTTCGCTGATTGCGCTGGTGGTGTTTTGCGCCCTGGCCGCCTTTGAGGCGCTGGCACCGGTAGCAGGCGCCTTCCTGCCTATGTCACAGGTGATAAGCGCCGCTCAGAGAGTCAATGACATTATCGACCAGTCTCCTGCGATCACTTTCCCGGCACATTCCGAGGCCCGACCGGGACCTCTTTCGATCGGGATCGATCAGCTCGACTTCAGCTATCCCGACCGTCGGGATAAGGTGCTAAACCGTTGTACTCTCTCGGTAGCAGCCGGTGAGCATATTGCGCTGCTGGGGCCGACCGGCTGCGGAAAATCAACATTGCTGGCGCTGTTAACCCGTGGCTGGGAGAGCCAGCATGGCGTTATCCGTTTAAATGATCGGCCGATTCGCGACTGGTCAGAACCCGCGTTGCGCCAGCGCATCAGCGTGGTAACGCAGCGGGTTCACCTCTTCAGCCAGAGCCTGCGCGATAATTTACTGCTGGCTTGCCCTGATGCCAGTGATGAGCAGTTAACTCGCGCACTCAACGACGTCGGCCTGCAGCGCCTGCTTGAAAATCAGGAAGGCCTGAACGCCTGGATGGGGGAAGGCGGTCGCCCGCTGTCAGGCGGCGAACTGCGCCGGCTGGCGCTGGCGCGCGCATTATTACACGATGGCGATCTCTGGCTGCTGGATGAACCTACTGAAGGGCTGGATGCCACTACCGAGCAGCATATTCTGACGCTGCTCCAGCAGTTGACCGCCGGGAAGACGATGATCATGGTCACGCATCGTCTCAGCGGCCTGGAGCTGATGGATCGCATCTGCGTAATGGATAATGGTGCCATTGTTGAACAGGGTAGCCATGCGGAATTAATCTCAAAAGCGGGCCGCTACTGGCGTTTCCGGCAGCGGATTGCGTTATAGTCATAGCGAAATGCTGATGAGTAACGCAACGCGATGAGACTGGTACAACTGTCACGGGAATCTCTGCAATTTCCCCCACCTGAAATGGCACTTCGTGAGCCAAATGGCTTACTGGCTATGGGTGGGGATCTCTCCCCTGCCCGGCTGCTAAATGCTTATCAGTGCGGCATTTTTCCATGGTTTTCCCCCGGCGATCCCATCCTCTGGTGGTCACCCGATCCCCGAGCAGTCCTGTTGCCCGAGCAGTTTCACCTGAGTCGTAGCATGAAACGCTTTCACAGCCGTTCACCTTATCGGGTAACGATGAACGAGTCATTCGACGAGGTGATCGAGGGCTGCGCTACCGGTCGCGAAGAAGGCACCTGGATTACTTTTGAAATGAAGCGCGCCTGGTTGCGATTGTATGAGCTGGGCCATGCCCACTCCATTGAAGTGTGGGATGAACATCAGCTGGTGGGTGGCATGTACGGGCTGGCGATGGGGCAAATCTTCTGCGGCGAATCGATGTTCAGCCGTCAGCAGAATGCCTCTAAAACCGCACTTTGGGTATTTTGCCAGCATTTTATCCGACATCAGGGCCGTCTGGTGGATTGCCAGGTGCTTAATCCCCATACCGCGTCATTAGGCGCGCAGGAGATCCCGCGCGCTGATTATCTGCAATATGTACAAAGCCTTGCCAGTCAGCCGGTCAGCGATGGATGCTGGCAGACACAAACGCTTTTTTAGTGCTACTGAGATGTTTTGCACACATAAAGGCGCATAAGTGGTATAATAGTCGAGTTTGGTATGTCGTCCGCGCTTCGCAATAACGAGCCGGAATTGCCAGGCTGGGAATCTCAACGCACTCTCGGAACTGTTTTCAATCGTGCGCGTGTTACCGGTTGATACAGATTCTTAGCCCGCTAATCCCCTGCAGACGCCACCATAAACACCCTAATTTTACCGGATGCACGTAACTGACGTGCACCCCGGCAAAGCGTTGGCAAAATCGCCGACGGTTCTTTACATAAATCGTTGAATTGGGCATTATCTTGCCGGTTCAACTGAAAGGTAGTACACCCAGAGGATTCGATGGCCAAAGAAGACAATATTGAAATGCAAGGTACCGTACTGGATACGTTACCTAACACCATGTTCCGCGTAGAACTTGAGAACGGACACGTGGTCACTGCTCACATCTCCGGTAAAATGCGCAAAAACTACATCCGCATCCTGACGGGTGACAAAGTGACCGTTGAGTTGACCCCGTACGACCTGAGCAAAGGCCGCATTGTCTTCCGTAGTCGCTAATTTGCAGTAACTTCATCGCTCTGCATGTTGAAGCGATAAAAAAGGCCGGATATTCATATCCGGCCTTTTTCACATCTGCAGCAAGTGATTAGTGCACAGTGCCTTCGGTTTTGCGTTTCTCAGCACTCAGGAAGTGATAGGTCAGTTCACCTTTCTCACGATCCAGCGCAACAGATACTGAGCCACCATCCACCAGCGAACCAAACAGCAGTTCATTGGCTAACGGTTTCTTCAGGCTGTCCTGCACGGTGCGCGCCATCGGACGTGCACCCATCGCTTTGTCATAGCCCTTCTCAGCCAGCCAGTCGCGCGCTTCATCACTGACTTCCAGCGACACACCTTTCGCATCCAGCTGCGCCTGCAACTCGACAATAAACTTGTCGACCACCTGATGGATCACCGCTGGTGACAGGTGACTGAACCAGATGATGTTGTCGAGACGGTTACGGAACTCTGGCGTAAAGATCTTTTTGATCTCTTCCATCGCATCGGTGCTGTTGTCCTGATGAATCAGGCCAATCGACTTACGTTCCGTCTCACGCACACCGGCGTTGGTGGTCATCACCAGCACCACGTTGCGGAAGTCCGCTTTGCGACCGTTGTTATCTGTCAGCATGCCGTTATCCATCACCTGCAGCAGCAGGTTGAAGACATCCGGGTGCGCTTTCTCGATCTCATCCAGTAACACCACCGCATGTGGATGCTTGATCACCGCATCCGTCAGCAGACCGCCCTGATCAAAACCGACGTAGCCCGGAGGTGCACCAATCAGACGACTGACGGTGTGACGCTCCATGTACTCGGACATATCAAAACGCAGCAGCTCAATACCCAGCGCTTTCGCCAGCTGCACAGTCACTTCCGTTTTACCCACACCGGTTGGCCCGGCAAACAGGAAGGAACCAACTGGCTTGCGATCCTGACCCAGACCGGCGCGGCTCATTTTGATCGCTTCCGTCAGCACCTCAATGGCTTTGTCCTGTCCAAACACCAGCATCTTGAGCCGTTCGCCCAGATTTCTCAGTGTATCGCGATCGGTTGCTGACACACTTTGTTCAGGAATACGGGCAATGCGGGCCACCACAGTTTCAATGTCAGAAACATTGATGGTTTTCTTACGTTTGCTGGCAGGCATCAGGCGCGCACGCGCACCCGCTTCATCAATCACGTCAATCGCCTTGTCAGGCAGATGACGGTCGTTGATATATTTCACTGCCAGTTCCACCGCTGCACGCACCGCTTTCGCGGTATACCGCACATCATGGTGGGCTTCATACTTGGTCTTCAGGCCGCTCAGGATCTGCACGGTTTCTTCAACAGAAGGCTCAGTGATATCGATCTTCTGGAAACGACGCGCCAGAGCACGATCTTTTTCGAAGATGTTGCTGAATTCCTGATACGTGGTAGACCCCATTACCCGAATCTTACCGCCAGAAAGTAACGGTTTAATCAGGTTCGCTGCGTCTACCTGGCCACCTGATGCCGCACCCGCACCAATGATGGTATGGATCTCATCAATAAACAGAATGCTGTGTTCGTCCTGCTCCAGCTGTTTCAGTAGCGCTTTGAAGCGTTTCTCAAAGTCACCACGATATTTGGTGCCTGCCAGCAGTGAACCAATATCCAGCGAGTAGATAGTGCAATCTTTCATCACTTCCGGTACATCGCCCTGCTCGATACGCCAGGCGAGACCTTCTGCGATAGCCGTTTTACCGACACCGGATTCGCCCACCAGCAGCGGGTTGTTTTTACGGCGACGGCACAGCACCTGAATAGTACGTTCCAGCTCTCTGTCGCGACCAATCAGTGGATCAATCCCACCGACGCGAGCAAGCTGATTAAGATTGGTGGTGAAGTTTTCCATACGATCCTCCCCGCCTGCTTGCTCTTCGTTAACCGGGTTTTCAGCGCCTGGCGCCTGGCCCGGTTCGTCTTTGCGCGTACCGTGAGAGATGAAATTCACCACATCAAGGCGGCTGACTTCATGTTTGCGTAACAGATAGGCCGCTTGCGACTCCTGCTCGCTGAAGATGGCGACCAGCACATTCGCCCCGGTGACTTCACTGCGACCGGATGACTGGACATGGAAAACCGCGCGCTGCAGAACGCGCTGGAAGCTGAGCGTTGGTTGAGTATCACGCTCCTCCTCACTGGCAGGCAGCACCGGTGTGGTTTGTTCGATGAAGGCTTCGAGTTCCTGCCGCAGAGCCACCATGTCCACCGTACAGGCTTCCAGTGCCTCTCTGGCCGACGGGTTACTGAGCAATGCCAGTAACAGATGCTCGACGGTCATAAACTCATGACGGTGCTCACGCGCTCTGGCGAAAGCCATATTTAAACTGAGTTCCAGTTCTTGATTGAGCATTAGGCACCTCCCCCAATTATCGCCCTTACCTGTTTCCTATATGGAGACGGGCTCAGGCTTTTTCCAGCGTACACAGCAACGGATGATGGTTTTCCCGCGCATAATTGTTCACCTGGGCCGCTTTTGTTTCGGCGACTTCTGCAGTAAATACACCACAGATCGCCTTGCCGTGATAGTGAACTTTCAACATCAGCTGCGTTGCACGTTCAACATCATAAGAAAAGAACTTTTGCACGACGTCAATAACAAATTCCATAGGTGTATAATCGTCATTATTCAGAATGACTTTATACATAGAAGGCGGCTTTAACCCTTCACGTACTTTGTCTTCGGCCAGATGTTCAAAGTTAAGCCAGTCGTTTGTGTTTGCCATAGTGTTCCGTTGAGATTTTGCTTTTAGCCTTTAAGTGGCTACATGTTGAGAGTTTAACATGCCTGTCAAGCTGCGGGCCGCTGCTGAAAATTTATTCAGAAATAACCTTGCGCGACCTGCATCACAAAATTTGCAATAGCGTTAACTGCCTCAAATTTTGATGATTTTTTCCCCATCCGGCCCGGTGGTTTGCTTGACGCCAGCGGCGCTTTCTCTACATTCTACCTGCACAGGCTGATTGAGTTTTAATCAAATCCGACTCACAGCTTCAAAGACCTCACCTACTTATAAAATGTCTTGCGAGGGAAGTAAAAGCATGGAGACGGGCACCGTTAAATGGTTCAATAATTCCAAAGGCTTTGGCTTTATCTGTCCGGTTGGTGGTGGCGAAGATATTTTTGCGCACTACTCCACCATTCAGATGGAAGGCTACCGAACGCTAAAGGCAGGCCAGCAGGTTCAGTTCGATGTGCATGAAGGTCCGAAAGGCAATCACGCCAGCCTCATCGTGCCGGTTGTTGAGGTACAGGCCGTGGCCTGATACTGAACCCACCTCTGTACAGAGCCCTAAAAATGCCAGCCAGTGCCGCTGGCATTTTTCATTTTTGACAGGCCATGTTTGACAGGCTTAGTCCGCCTGACCCTGCGCCAGCCCAATCACCCGGGCAAACATCTGCCGCATTAACGGCGGGATGGCTTCCGGCCCGCGTTCCGCCGCCGATGTCGCCACTGCGATCGCCAGTTCCGGCTTGGAGCTCTGGTGAATCGCTTTGGTAATAATACGCCTGGAACTCATCGGCGCGTTTAACGGCAGGTGCGCCATTTGATGATAAACATCCTGAAACCCCTGGTGATAGAGAAAGTTTTCCATATCCAGCGCGGGTAACTGCGTCAGAAAACGCGGCTCAGGATCACCCGGCTGTAACTGCGTGCGCGCCGTGCTGGCATATTTATTACCCGCCTGATCGCCATCTGTCAGCACGTGCCAGGCGATCCCCATGCGTCGGGCAAATTTCAGCAGCGGCTTCAGGCCCGATTGCGCAAACTCAATCACTTTCACCCCTTCCGCCGCGAAGTTGTAACCACACTGCTGCGCCAGCTCATTCATAATCCAGACCTCGGTTTCACCTTCGACCAGCAGCCAGCAACGGGCAAACAGGGCCGCCGGTCGATTGACGCGAATATGAAAGCCGATACGCCGACTCTCTTCGGCACTCAGACCTTCCGGACCGATGCGCCAGGCTGCTACGCGTGAGGACTGACGCACCAGACGGCAGACGTTTTCTACCGGCACCTGCGACAGCAGTTCAGCTGAATTGGTCGTGACGATTTTCTGTAGCGGCAGCAGCTTCAGCAGGTTCCAGGCCACGGACAGCATAATCGGATGCAGGCGGGTTTCCGGATCTTCAATCAGCAGCAGCGGCCGCGCACCGGCAGCTAGCGGAACGTCGCCTCGTGCTTCGATCAACAGGGTAAACATCTGCAGCAAAATCAGCTGACGGCTGCGGGAGTCAGTTCCGGCAATCAGCTGATTCAGATGATCCAGCGCCCGCCATCCCTGCACCCCATCGCGCATCTGCGGATCCCGTGACCGGGCCTCACTGCCTGCACCAGGCGGTTGCACCAGAAAATAGTGCTGCATCAATTGCTGCATCGTCTTGAGGCCCTGTCTCAGCACCTCATCGCTGAGTTGCTGAGGATGTTGCTCCAGATCGCGCGCCAGCGTCTCCATGCCCGCCAGCAGCTCAGGATGGGGACCGGTCACGGGCGCACGGTTCCGCGTTCGCTTGCTGAAACGCGCGTCGCGCAACCGCAATACCGGATAACGCGTCAGCAACAGGTCGATTGCGTCCGCACAATTCTGCTCAGGCAACAGCTGGGCATTTACGTCAACGAAACGGCGACGGGTGTCGATGCCGCCGTCACGCCAGGTGGCGCTGACGCTGTAATAAAGCCGACGCTGGCCCTGCGCATCACGCTGCCAGAAGGTCGAGAGCACCGCGTCCGGATCGCTTCCGTCATCCCGAAAGTGGAACACCACTGAAATACGGCGCATCGGATCGGTCACATCACCCGGTGTAAAATGGAAATCCGCCCCAGTAAAAACATAGGCCGGTTCATGAGGAGAGAGCAGCAGGCTCATGACATCCAGCAGGCTGGATTTACCCCAGGCATTCTCACCAATCAGCAGAGTGGTGTGCGTTAAAGGCAGTGAGAGCTTATTGATACCGCGGAAGCCGCGAATGTCGATATGTTCCAGAATCATAGGCGTCCATCCTCAGTTTATAGACAGCATGGTTGTCGCCCGCGCGCCGGTCAAGCCGCTTTATCAGGGTTTACTCCGTTATGCTTTTTCGCTAGCGTGTGACCTCTTCTCCCAGGGATGGCAATGATATGTACTCCGGACTTCTGATTATTCTGCTGCCGCTTATCGCAGGCTGGCTGTTACCCTTCCGTAAAACCGCCACCCTGCGTCGGGTAAATCAACTGCTGGGCTGGATGGTTTACGTCATTCTGTTCTTTATGGGCATCAGCCTGGCCTTTCTCGACAACCTGAGCAGCAATCTGCTGGCCGTTTTTCATACGGCTCTGGTGGCGGCGTTCTGCATTCTGCTGTGCAATGTACTGGCGTTGCGCGGGCTGGAGAAATATGCACCGTGGCAGCATGCGCACCGGCAGGAGAAGCTTCCCTCGCGGCTGCATATGGCACTGGACTCGCTGAAGCTATGTGGCGTGGTTGTCATCGGTTTTCTGCTAGGTCTGACCCAGTGGTCACTGCTGCACCACGCCTCGACGGCCAGTGAATATGCGCTGATCTTCCTGCTGTTCCTCGTGGGGATTCAGCTGCGCGGCAGTGGAATGACTCTGCGTCAGATTATCCTGAACCGTCGCGGTCTGCTGGTTGCCAGTGTGGTGCTGGTCAGCGCGCTGGCAGGTGGCATGATCGCGGCATTACTGCTGGGTGTTCCGCTAAAAACCGGTCTGGCGCTAGCCAGCGGCTTTGGCTGGTACTCTCTCTCTGGCATATTGATGACCGAAGCTTTTGGCCCGGTCATTGGCAGCGCCGCCTTCTTCAACGATCTGGTGCGTGAACTGGTCGCAATCATGCTGATCCCCGCGCTGATTGGCCGTCATCGTTCCAGCGCGCTGGGGCTGTGCGGTGCCACCTCAATGGACTTTACCCTGCCGGTACTGCAGCGGGCGGGCGGCAACGAGATTGTCCCTGCCGCTATTGTGCACGGTTTTGTGATGAGCCTGCTGGCCCCGATTCTGATCGCCCTCTTCTCTGCCTGAATTCGGTCTGAGATGTGCTGAGCTCTGCCAGCGCATTTTTTCACGCCTGCTTTTCTGCCGTGTCGTCTACGCTTCTTTTTTCGATTCTGGTCACGTCACTCTTCATGGCGGGCCGACAAAGGAGAAGATCATGAAACAAACCGTGGCGGCGCTGGTCGCCAAAACGCTGGAAAGCGCGGGCGTAAAACGCATCTGGGGCGTCACCGGAGATTCCCTTAACGGCCTGAGCGATAGCCTGAATCGCATGGGCACTATTGAATGGATGCCGACACGCCATGAAGAGGTCGCCGCCTTTGCGGCGGGTGCGGAAGCGCACATCAGCGGCGAACTGGCGGTCTGCGCCGGCTCCTGCGGACCAGGCAACTTACACCTCATCAACGGCTTGTTCGACTGCCATCGTAACCGCGTCCCGGTGCTGGCGATTGCGGCACACATTCCCTCCAGCGAAATCGGCAGCGGTTATTTCCAGGAAACTCATCCCCAGGAGCTGTTCCGCGAATGCAGCCACTACTGCGAGCTGGTCTCGAATCCTGAGCAGTTACCGCAGGTGCTGGGCATCGCGATGCGCAAAGCCATTCTCAATCGCGGTGTCTCAGTCGTGGTGCTGCCGGGTGATATCGCCCTGAAACTGGCGCCAGAAAGCGCCCGCACTGAGTGGTATCCACCGCAGTTGCCGCAGGTCCTGCCTCAGCCAGCCGAACTGACCCGGCTGGCACAGACGCTCAACGACGCCTCTGACATCACGCTGCTGTGCGGCAGTGGCTGTGCCGGTGCGCATCAGGAGGTGGTGGCGCTGGCAGAAGCGCTTAAAGCGCCAATTGTGCATGCGCTGCGTGGCAAAGAACACATCGAATATGACAACCCTTATGATGTTGGCATGACCGGTCTGATCGGTTTCTCATCCGGCTTCCACGCCATGATGAATGCCGGGACGCTGATATTGCTGGGCACCCAGTTCCCCTATCGCGCATTCTATCCGGAAAACGCGAAGATCATTCAGATTGACATCAACCCGGGCAGCCTGGGATCGCATTGTCATGTCGATGAAGCGTATGTCGGCGATGTGAAAAGCACGCTGCAGGCGCTGCTACCGCAACTGACGACCAAAAGCGATCGCAAACATCTCGACAGTGCGGTTAAACACTATGGCGAGGCGCGCAAAAGTCTCGACGAACTGGCGCAGCCCAACGACAAACAGCCAATTCATCCGCAATATCTGGCACAGCAGATCAGTCACTACGCCAGCGATGACGCTATTTTTACCTGCGATGTCGGCACCCCAACCGTGTGGGCGGCGCGCTATCTGAAGATGAACGGCCGACGTCGCCTGCTGGGTTCGTTTAACCACGGCTCGATGGCGAATGCGATGCCACAGGCGCTGGGTGCGCAGTCGATCGATCGCAATCGTCAGGTTGTCGCGCTGTGCGGCGACGGCGGCTTCAGCATGCTGATGGGTGATTTTATCTCGCTGGCGCAGCTGAAAATGCCGGTGAAACTGGTGATTTTCAACAACAGCGTGCTGGGCTTTGTGGCGATGGAGATGAAAGCGGGCGGCTATCTTACCGACGGCACCGAGCTGGAAAATCCTGACTTTGCCGCTATCGCCCAGGCCTGTGGCATCCGGGGTATCCGGGTGGAAAAGGCCTCTGAACTCAATGGTGCGCTGGAGCAGGCATTTGCCCACGATGGCCCGGTTCTGGTGGATGTGATTACCGCCAAAGAGGAGCTGGCAATGCCGCCGCAGATCAAAATGGAGCAGGCCAAAGGCTTCAGTCTCTACATGCTGCGCGCCATCATGAATGGTCGTGGTGACGAGGTGGTAGAACTGGCGAAAACCAACTGGCTACGGTAAAACAGAGGTTCCATCCAGGCGGGCGCGATGCCCGCCTTTTTTTTCTCTTCCGCCACATCCAGGAGCATAAGGTGATCGATTTACGCAGTGATACCGTGACCCGGCCCAGCGCCGCCATGCTAAACGCGATGATGTCTGCCGAAACAGGCGATGATGTCTACCGTGACGATCCTACCGTCAATGCGCTGGAAGCAGAAGCCGCACGATTAAGCGGCAAAGCAGCAGCGCTGTTTTTCCCTACCGGCACTCAGGCTAATCTGGTGGCATTGCTCAGCCACTGCGAACGCGGCGATGAATATATCGTCGGTCAGCAGGCGCACAACTACAAGTATGAAGCAGGTGGCGCGGCGGTGCTGGGGAGCATTCAGCCTCAACCGGTGCTGGCCGCCGACGATGGCACTCTGCCGCTCGACGTGGTGGCGGCTGCCATCAAGCCGGACGATATTCACTTCGCCCGCACCCGCCTGCTGAGTCTGGAAAACACCCATCATGGTAAAGTCCTGCCGCTGGCGTATCTGGAACAGGCGTGGACTTTTACCCGTGAGCATAAGCTGGCGCTGCACATTGATGGCGCACGTATTTTCAATGCGGTGGTGGCGCAAAAAACCACGCTGGCTGCGATGGCCCGCTATTGCGACACCCTGACCATCTGTCTCTCAAAAGGCCTGGGCACGCCGGTGGGTTCACTGCTGTGTGGCGATACAGCGCTGATTGAGCGCGCCCGTCGCTGGCGTAAAATGACCGGTGGCGGCATGCGTCAGACCGGTATTCTGGCGGCGGCGGGTCTCTACGCATTGGAACACAACGTGACGCGACTCCAGGAGGATCATGACAATGCTGCCTGGCTGGGACAGCAGCTGCATGAGCTGGGCGTCAGCGTTATCGATCAACAGACCAACATGCTGTTTGTGGCGGTGCCGGAAGCACAGGTCAAACCATTAGGTGAGTGGATGAAAGCGCGCGGCGTGTTAATCAGCGTGGGGACACGTACCCGGCTGGTCACCCATCTGGATGCTGATCGTGCGGCACTGGAGCAGGTTGTCGCCCACTGGAAAGCGTTTCTGCAACAGTAATCCGCTATTCCGCCGCGCCATACTTCTCCAGTAGCGCGGCCGCTATCGCGGCGGTTTCGGCATCGGGCTGACCGCGATAATCCGCAGGCCGGAAGTGCATCTGAAACGCGGCAATCACTTTCTGCTGCTCACGCTTACTCATCTCCGCCGTCGCCGCATAACCGAAGCGCTGCAGGTTTTCCATGAGTGGCTGCACCGGCACCTGTGCGTGTGGATCCTGACCCGCTAAATAAAACTGCACCCGTCCGGCATCAGGCCATGCGCCCAGTCCGCGCTGCGCCAGCTGGTGCCACGGGAAAAGTGGACCCGGATCCTGCTTGCGCTGCGGCGCGATATCGCTGTGACCGACAATATTTTCCGGTGGGATGCCGTAGCGCTGTGCAATATCACGCACCAGGGCCTCCAGCGTGATGATCTGCGCGGCGGTAAAGGGCTGCCATTCAAGACCGGTCAGCGTCCGGCGATATCCCCGGTTCACCAGCTCAATGCCAATCGAGGTGTCGTTGATGCGACTGGCTCCGCGCCAGAAACTGGGCCCGGCATGCCAGGCAAGTTGCTGCTCCGGCACCAGCTGCCAGACAATGCCTTTGCCGGCGCGCTGAGGCGGCTGACGGGGGATCAGATAATGGACGCTGACCTCCCGATCGGTGAGGGTCGCCAGCGACGAAGAAAAATCTTCGGCGGTATAGTGGATGACAATCACCTTAACCCGCGGTCGCGCCCCCTGAGCGGGATGCCGCAGATCGGCCCAGTAGCCGTCACGGGATTCTATCCCGGAGTGGCAGCCCGCCAGCAGCAGTGCCAGTATCAGCAACAGCCCGCGTTTCAACGAATAATCACTGCCGTGCCGCTGACGCTGACCATCAGCATACTGCCATCTTTGCCGACCGTTTCGTAATCGATATCAATACCGACCACCGCGTTGGCACCCAGCGCTTTTGCCTGTTCTTCCAGCTCTTCAAACGCAATCTCGCGTGCTTTACGCAGCTCTTTCTCATACGCGCCGGAACGGCCGCCGACCACATCACGGATGCCCGCAAAAAAATCACGGAAAATGTTCGCACCAAGAATCGCTTCGCCAGTGACCACACCACAATATTCACTGATGCTGTGGCCTTCCAGCGTCGGGGTTGTTGAAAATTTCATCGCATTCTCCTTGTTGAAATCAGGCTAAGGCTCTTTCGACTAAAAAGCACAGCTATACTCTATGCTAAAAAGGGCACCTTGCCAGAGAACCATAAGGAAATCGAGATGAGAAACAACGCGTTTGCGCTAATGATCCCGGCGGCTCTGCTGCTTAGCGCCTGTACCACCGTTGAGCCAGTCATTAAGGATAATGGCCCGCGAACCGCCCCCTGCATTGAAGGCGGTCCTGATCAGGTTGCCCAACAGTTTTATGACCTGCGTGTTGAACAGCCCACGCAGGGTCTGCCTGACAGCAACACACTGGCAAAATATCGCCCTTACCTGAGTGATGCGCTTTACCACTCCCTGCAGGCGGCCAGCGGCAGCAATGCCGGCGCACAGTGGCGGAACGGTGATCTCTTCTCCAGCCTGTCACAGGGCCCGACAGCCGCCAGCGTCGCTGATGCATCTACTATTCCAAACCGTGATGCACGCAACATCCCGCTACGAGTAAAACTGAGCCGCGACGGAAAGGAGTGGCAGGATGAAGTGCTGATGATTCATCAGGGCACTTGCTGGGTCGTTGACGACGTGCGCTACATGGCTAACCCTGTGCATGCCGAGGGTGGAAGCCTGAGCCAGATGCTTGAAAAGTCAAAAAAATAACCTGATATTTTAGCGGTATGAAAAGCGCAGCCACCTCAGGTGACTGCGCTTTTTTATTGCCGCAGCCTGCCCCACGGCATCGGGCTGGCACCAGACACTGCATGATATTGTGCTAAGCTTTTGCTGTTTACCTGTTGTTTTACAAATTTTAACCCACCTTATTTGCATAACTATTCTGGTGACGTTAAAATCCGCGACACTAATAGCTATTCAAATCTGGCGCATGAGTATTCAACTAAACGCAATAAACTGCTTCTACGGTGCTCATCAGGCGCTGTTCGACATCAACCTTGAGTGTCCGCAAGGCGAAACCCTGGTACTGCTTGGCCCAAGCGGGGCGGGCAAGAGTTCGCTGCTGCGGGTCCTTAACCTGCTGGAGCAGCCTCGTTCAGGTCAGTTGCAGATTGCCGGCAATCAGTTCGACTTCACTCAGAAACCCTCTGACGCCGCGATTCGCGAACTGCGCCAGAACGTCGGTATGGTGTTCCAGCAATATAATCTCTGGCCGCATCTCACCGTGCTGCAGAATCTGATTGAAGCGCCCTGCCGGGTGCTGGGCCTCAGCAAAAGTGAAGCGCGTGCCCGCGCCGACAAGCTGCTTGATCGTCTGCGCCTCACGCCTTACAGCGATCGCTTCCCGCTGCACCTCTCTGGTGGTCAGCAGCAGCGTGTGGCGATTGCCCGCGCCCTGATGATGGAACCGCAGGTGCTGCTGTTCGATGAGCCAACGGCCGCGCTGGACCCTGAAATTACCGCACAGATTGTCAGTATCATTCGCGAACTGGCGCAGACCCGCATTACCCAGGTGATTGTGACCCATGAAGTCGAAGTGGCACGTAAAACGGCCAGCCGCGTTGTTTACATGGAGAACGGTCGCATTGTGGAACAGGGCGACGCCAGCCGCTTTACACAGCCGCAAACCGACGCGTTTGCTCACTATCTTTCGCACTAAGTCAGGATGCTAAAAATGAAAAAAATGGTACTTGCTGCACTGCTTGCCGGTTTTAGCCTGAGCGCTACCGCGGCACAGACAATTCGTTTTGCGACCGAAGCCTCTTATCCTCCTTTTGAGTATGTGGATGCAGATAACAAGATTCAGGGCTTTGATGTTGATCTGGCTAACGCACTGTGTAAAGAGATCGACGCGACCTGCACCTTCACTAACCAGGCGTTCGACAGCCTGATCCCAAGCCTGAAATTCCGTCGCTTTGATGCGGTGATGGCGGGCATGGATATCACGCCGGATCGTGAAAAGCAGGTCCTGTTCACCAAGCCTTACTACGACAACTCGGCGCTGTTTGTGGCCCAGAAAGGTAAAGTCGCCAGTGTTGAAGCGTTGAAAGGCAAGCGCGTTGGCGTCCAGAATGGCACCACACATCAGAAATACCTGACGGATAAACACAGCGACATCACCATCGTTCCTTACGACAGCTATCAGAACGCGGTGCTGGATCTGAAAAATGGCCGCATTGATGCCGTATTTGGTGACACCGCCGTGGTTAACGAGTGGCTGAAGCAGAATGCTGCGCTGGCTGCCGTCGGCGATAAAGTTACAGATAAAGCCTACTTTGGTACTGGCCTGGGCATTGCGGTACGCACCGGTAACACCGAGCTGCAGACCAAATTCAATGGCGCGCTGGATAAAATCAAAGCGGATGGTACCTACAAGACCATCTACAGCAAATGGTTCCAGCAGTAATCTCCGATGAATGAAATGATGACCCTCGCAAGCGCCGCCGGGATGACCGTCGGCCTTGCTGTTTGTGCTCTCATCGCTGGCCTGGTGCTGGCGATGATTTTCGCTGGCTGGGAGTCACTGCGCCTGAGACCACTGGCGTGGATTGGCACCGGCCTGGTGACGCTGATCCGTGGCCTGCCGGAAATTCTGGTGGTGCTGTTTATCTATTTTGGCGCATCACAGCTGCTGCTCACTCTCTCTGATGGTTTCACGCTGAACTTCGGACTGTTTACGCTGCCGGTTCAGATGCAGATTGAGAACTTTGATGTCAGTCCTTTCCTGTGTGGTGTGATTGCGCTGGCGATGCTCTATGCCTCCTACGCCTCACAGACGCTGCGCGGCGCACTTAAAGCGGTGCCTGTCGGTCAGTGGGAATCGGGACAGGCGCTGGGCATGAAAAAATCGGCCATATTTTTGCGGCTGATTATGCCCCAGATGTGGCGTCACGCCCTGCCCGGTCTGGGCAATCAGTGGCTGGTGCTGCTAAAAGATACCGCACTGGTCTCGCTGATCAGCGTCAACGATCTGATGCTGCAAACCAAAAGTATTGCTACCCGAACGCAGGAGCCCTTTACCTGGTTCCTGGTGGCGGCCGCGATCTACCTGGTGATTACGCTGTTCAGCCAGGCGGTGTTACGCCGCATTGAACTGCGCACGACCCGCTTTGAACGGGGGAACAGCTGATGCTGGCCTATCTGCCTGAACTTCTGAAAGGGCTGCACACCAGCCTGACGCTGACGGCGGCCTCGCTGGTGGTGGCACTGCTGCTTGCACTGATCTTCACCGTGGTGCTGTCGCTGAAAACGCCGGTGTTTAATCCGCTGGTGAAGGGCTTTATCACACTGTTTACCGGCACGCCGCTGCTGGTACAGATCTTCCTGATCTACTACGGTCCGGGACAGTTTCCGTCGATCCAGCAGATCCCCTGGCTGTGGCATCTCCTGTCGCAGCCGTGGCTGTGCGCGATGCTGGCGCTGTCGCTGAACAGCGCGGCTTACACCACGCAACTGTTTTACGGTGCGGTCCGGGCGATTCCTTCCGGACAGTGGCAATCGTGCGCGGCACTTGGCATGGGTCGCAAAGACACCCTGCGCATCCTGCTGCCCTATGCATTTAAACGCGCCCTCTCCTCTTACTCCAATGAAGTGGTGCTGGTGTTTAAAGGCACCTCGCTGGCCTACACCATCACTCTGATGGAAGTCATGGGCCACGGCCAGTTGCTCTATGGCCGCACCTACGACATCACAGTCTATGCCGCGGCAGGTCTGATTTATCTCTGCGTTAACGGTTTACTGACGCTGATGATGCGACTGATCGAAAGACGCGCGCTGGCATTTGAGCGGCGTAACTGAATTCCGGGCGAGGCCTCTCGCCCTTTCCGCCTGAAAAATCACCCTAATTGCATAAAAATTCATTTTATGGCAGGGTATTGCCCTCTCTGGCTGACCACATCACAGGAATCATAAAATGAAAAAATGGATTATTGCCGCTGCGCTGGCAACGCTTACGATCAACGCGCAGGCCGCGGAAAAGATCCGCTTCGCCGCCTCAGCAACCTATCCACCGTTTGAAACGCTGGATCGGGAAAATAATCTGGTGGGGTTTGATATCGATCTGGCCAAAGCGCTGTGTCAGCAGATGAAAGCAGAGTGCACTTTTACCAACAACGCCTTCGACAGCCTGATTCCGTCACTGAAGTTTCGCCGCTATGACGCGGTCATTTCCGGCATGGATATCACCGCTGAACGTAGCAAGCAGGTCGATTTTACCCAGCCTTATTACGCTAACTCCGCCATTGTGATCGCGCAGAAGGGCAAGTTCAGTAGCTTCAGCGATCTGAAAGACAAACGCATCGGCGTTGAAAACGGCACCACTCACCAGAAGTTCCTGCAGGATAAGCATCCGGAAGTGAAAGTAGTGGCGTATGACAGCTATCAGAATGCGATTCTGGATATGAAGAATGGCCGACTGGATGGCGTGTTTGGCGACAGCGCGGTGGTGAATCAGTGGCTGAAAACCAATCCCGATCTCGCTACGGTCGGTGAACATGTGACGGATGCAGACTACTTTGGCACCGGCCTCGGCATTGCGGTGCGGAAAGGCAATACCGCGCTGCGCGATCAGTTCAATCAGGCGCTGACCGAACTGAAAGCCAACGGCAGCTGGCAGCAGCTTAATCAGAAGTGGTTCCCGGAGTAACTCCGGGAATTTCACCGGACTCAGTGGTGACGGCGGGTTAACAGCGTCAGCACTTCAAAATGGGCGGTGTGAGGGAACATATCGAACAGCTGAACCTTCGTGACCTCATACGCGCTCAGCCGGGCAATGTCCTGCGCCATGGTCTGCGGATTACAGCTTGAATAGAGCAGATAATCCGGGGCCATCTGGCTGAGATAATCACACAACGCCTCTCCAATCCCACGACGCGGCGGATTCACCAGCACCAGCTGCGGTACGGCATCGCGTCCGGTCGCAAACGACGTAGAGTCCAGCGCCGCAAACTGCACTTTCTCCAGCCCCAGCATCTCAGCGGAACGTTGGGCGCATTTAATCGCCTCAGCGCTAATCTCAATGCCGGTCAGTTCCATCTCTGGTGTCGCGCAATGCAGGCCAAAACCGCCTACGCCACAGAAGAGATCCCACATACTGTTAACCGGCAGCGCACGCACCCAGTCGCGTGCGGTGGCATAGAGTGCACTGGCAACCTGCGGATTGGTCTGGAAGAAGCTCTGCGGGCGGATCCACAGCGGCACGCCGTTGAAGTTCTCTGCCAGCGACTGCGCGGGCGTCAGCGCAATCTCCTCATCCCCTTCCAGAATCGCCATATGCACCGGCTGAATATTGGCAGAGATCACCGCCAGCTGCGGCAACTGCTGTTGCAGCCAGGGCAATGCCGCACGCAGCTGTTCCAGTTTAGCGGTTGAGCGCAGGACAAAACGGAGCATGATGCCGCCCTGCTGGCTCTTAGTGATCAGCAGGAATTTCAGTTCGCCGCGTTTACGTGCCACGTTATAAGGCGTCAGCCCGGCACGGGCAATAAAGGGCTTCAGTGCCGTAAACACCGGCTGGAAGCTGGCGGGATAGAGCGGACAGTCGCACAGATCGACAGCCTCACCATCACGATGGATAAGACCCAGCACCGGACGCTCAACACTGCCGCTGACCACCATTTTGGCTTTGTTACGGAATGCCTGTTGTGGTGAGGTTACCGGCGGCAGCCAGGCTGCAACCGGCTGCTCAGCCAGTAACTGCTCCAGCATCGACTGCTTGTCGCTCAGCTGAATGGGATAGGGTTTTTCCAGCCACTGACAGGAGCGGCAACGATTAGCGTCATAAAGCGCGCAGTGCATGGTAAAGCCTTAACGATGGGGTCGGGCGGAGCGCGATTGTATCATCGCTTCCTGAAAAAAGCGCGGCTGCTGGCAGGCAGAAACAGCAGCATCAACACCAGCAGGTCGGGAATTTTCTGCGACAGCGTATGGTGGATTATCTGGACATTATTGTCGCCATCAATGCTGAAAATTTCCGGGTAGATTCCCCCCAGCGAAGCGAACAGCATATAGATCAGCACAACCCCCTGTGTCGCCACATAGCCCCAGCGTCCACGGTTACTGCCGCGCATCAGAATAAAGGCGCAGCGCAGTTCGAACAGGAAGATCAGCTGGCTGGCGATAAAGATGAGTGTCGAGTCCCAGGACTGGGCGCTGCGGTGCACAAAGTTGGCGAGTTCGCTGTAACCCAGCTCGTTTGCCAGCATCAGAACGCTCAGGCAGCGGGTCGCGATAATAGCAATGCCCGCAACCGTCACCGGAACCGGTGCGCCTGAGAGCGTAGCGCTGCTTTTGAAGATGTCTGACATAGTCCGTGACTCCACCTGATCGAAAAACGGGCCGGTTAAACCGGCCCGTTTATATAGTGGCAAAACTCAGGGATTTCAGCCACGTTTAGCTTTCTGAATATCGCTTAAACGCTGTTTTTCTTCGTGCGCCATAAATCGCCAGGCGATAAAACCGACTAAACCGACCACAAACAGGATCAATGAAGCCAGCGCATTGATTTCCGGGTTAACGCCGCGTCGTACGGTGGCGAAAATCGCCATCGGCAATGTCGTCGCGCCCGGTCCGGTCACGAAGCTGGCAATCACCAGATCGTCGAGCGACAGGGTAAACGCCAGCAGCCAGCCGGTGACAATCGCCGGCGCAATCATTGGCACGGTAATCACGAAAAAGACCTTCAGTGGCGTGGCACCTAAATCCATTGCCGCCTCTTCAATTGAGCGGTCCAGCTCACGCAGACGCGAGTTAATCACCACCGCCACATAGGCGGTACAGAAGGTGACGTGTGCCAGCCAGATGGTCAGCATACCGCGTTCGCTCGGCCAGCCAAACGCGTTACCCATTGCGACGAACAGCAGCAGCAGCGACAGCCCGGTGATCACATCGGGCATCACCAGCGGCGCGGTCAGCATAAACGCAAAACCGTTGTGTCCACGGAAGCGACCAAAGCGAACGATAATCACTGCTGCCAGCGTGCCCAACACCACCGCCATCGTGGCAGAAAGTCCGGCGATGCTCAGACTCAGCACCACCGCGTCGATCATCGCGCTGTCCTGGAACAGTACCCTGTACCAGTGGAACGAAAAGCTCTCCCACACCGTCACGAGCGGGGAGCGGTTGAAGGAGTAAACCACCAGCAGCAGCATCGGCGCATAAAGGAACAGGAAGCAGCAGGCCAGAATAGCGGTACGCCATGGCGAGCGAATAGTTGGCAAATTATTCATGCCTTCTCTCCCATTTCACGGTTTTGATGCTTATGGAACCAGATGATCGGCAGAATCAGGATCAGCAGAATGATCACCGCCAGCGCGGAAGCCACCGGCCAGTCGCGGTTGTTAAAGAATTCCTGCCACAGGATACGGCCGATCATGATGCTGTCCGGGCCACCCAGCAGTTCAGGAATCACGTACTCCCCTACCGCCGGGATAAAGACCAGCATCGATCCGGCGATGATGCCGCCTTTGGTCAGCGGCACAATCACGCTGAAAAAGGTCTTCAGCGGACGCGCACCCAGGTCCAGTGAGGCTTCCACCAGCGAGTAGTCGATACGGGTCAGCGCGGTGTAGATCGGCAGCACCATAAACGGCAGATAGCAGTAAACGATACCGATATAGACCGCGGTATTGGTGTAGAGGATCACCAGCGGATGATCGATTACGCCCAGCCACAGCAGGAAGCGGTTCAGAATGCCGTTGTTGTTCAGCAAGCCCATCCAGGCGTAAACGCGAACCAGAAACGAGGTCCACGACGGCAGAATGACCAGCAGCAACAGAATGGTGCGCATCGATGGCTTACTGTGCGCCACGGCCCAGGCGAGTGGATAGCCAATCAGCAGACAGATGACCGTGGAGATCGCCGCTACTTTCAATGACTGCAGATAGGCGTCGATGTAGAGCGGATCGTCAGTCAGCGTCAGGTAGTTGCCGAAATTGAGCACAATGCTGAACTGGTCATCTGCCCAGCTCACCAGCTCGGTGTAAGGGGGAATCGCTCGCGCTATGTCTGCGAAGCTAATCTTCAGCACCGTCAGAAACGGCAGCAGGAATAACAGCACCAGCCAGACATAAGGCAGTGCGATCACCAGCTTGCGGCCATGCTGCATTTTTACCCGCGTGGCCCAGCGTTGCAGCGGCGTGCCGACCAGTCGGGCAGGCGCTTTGGCGCGTTGGAAAATCTGGCTCATAGCCGCTCCTTAAACCGTCAACACCACGCAGCTGTCGCTTTCCCAGCAGAGGCGGACTTCATCGCCCCAGGTTGGCAACCCTTTGCGGTAGCGATGCGCGTTTTGCAACTGTGCGCTAATCATCTGTCCACTGTGCAGACGGACATGGAAAATAGAGAGGTCGCCGAGATAAGCGATGTGAACCACTTCTCCCACCGCAAAGTTATAGCCATCGGCGGGTACTTCATCGCACAGCATGACTTTTTCAGGACGCAGCGCCACATGCACCGGCACGTTATCGACCACCGAGACATCGGAATCGACTTTCAGCGGATGCATCAGGCCGGGACTGTCGATCACCAGGCCATCCGCCTGACGTTCACGCAGTAACCCTTCGAAGACGTTAACCGAACCGATAAACTCCGCGCTGTAACGGCTGGTCGGATGCTCATAGATCTCTTCCGGCTCGCCAATCTGCACGAATTTACCGCGATTCATAATCGCAATGCGCCCCGCCATGGTCATCGCCTCTTCCTGGTCGTGCGTCACCATCACGCAGGTCGCGCCAACGCGCTCCAGAATATCGACAACTTCCAGCTGCATCCTGTCGCGCAGTTTCTTGTCCAGAGCACCCATTGGCTCATCCAGCAGCAGCAGTTTTGGGCGTTTCGCCAGGCTGCGGGCCAGTGCCACGCGCTGACGCTGGCCACCAGAGAGCTGATGCGGTTTGCGTTTCGCAAACTCCTGCATGTGCACCAGCGCCAGCATTTCGGCCACCCGACTGTTTATCTCCCCTTTCGGCAGCCGGTCCTGCTTCAGACCAAAGGCAATATTCTGCTCCACCGTCATGTGCGGAAACAGCGCGTAGGACTGGAACATCATGTTAATCGGGCGCTGATAGGGAGCAACGTGCGACAGATCCTGTCCATCCAGCACAATCTGGCCGCTGGTGGGCGGCTCGAAACCGGCCAGCATGCGCAGCAGCGTGGATTTGCCACAGCCCGATGCACCCAGCAGGGCAAAGATCTCACCTTTATAGATAGTCAGGCTGACATCATCCACGGCGTGCTGGCCGTCAAAGGATTTGGTCAGATTGCGAATTTCCAGCAGCGGCGTTAACGCTTTTGCGGTTTTATTTTGAGGACGGGGAATGGCATCGTTCACAAAGGGTTCTCTCCGGAGCCAGGCGGAACATTGCGGCAAAATTTGCCGCTAAAAATGGCACAACAGAGGCCGGGATTGCGCCTCTGTTGCTGATGCGTGACAGGTCAATCCGTTAAGGACGAACTACTTACCACTTTTTACTTTAGTCCATGCACGCGTACGCACACGATCCAGTTTCGGATCCTGGACTTTCAGCACGAACAATTTCGACATCGCTTCAGGTGTCGGGAAGATACCTGGATTGTTACGGACATCAGCATTGATCAGCGGCAGCGACGCTTTGTTGCCGTTGGCGTAGTTCATTTTGTTAGAGACATCGGCGATCACTTTCGGATCCATGATGTAGTTCAGCCAGGCGTAAGCACCGTCGAGGTTTTTCGCATCTTTCGGGATCGCCATCATATCGAAGAAGGCCAGTGCGCCCTCTTTCGGTACGCTGTAGCCCAGGTGCACCCCGTTTTTCGCGGCATCAGCACGGTTTTTCGCCTGCAGAATATCGCCCGACCAGCCGATGGCGACACAGATGTTACCGTTAGCCAGATCGTTGATGTACTGCGACGAATGGAAGTAGCGGATATTCGGACGCAGTTTCAGCAGCAGGTCAGTAGCCGCGCCGGAATAGTCTTTAGCATCAGAGGAGTTCGGATCTTTGCCCAGATAGTTCAGTACCGTGGCAAAAATCTCTTCTGGTGCATCCAGGAAGGAAACGCCACAGCTTTTCAGTTTCTCCAGGTTTTCTGGCTTCAGCACCAGATCCCAGCTGTTGACTGGCGCATCGGCGCCCAGTGCGGCTTTAACTTTATCGATGTTATAGCCAATACCCGTGGTGCCCCACAGATATGGAATGGCATATTTGTTACCCGGATCGTGTTGCGCCACTTTTTCCATTAGTGCCGGATCGAGGTTTTTATAGTTAGGCAGTTTGCTCTTATCCAGCGGCTGGAATACCCCGGACTGCAGCTGACGCGCCAGGAAACTGGAAGATGGCACCACAACATCGTAGCCGGTACTGCCCGCCATCAGTTTGCCTTCCAGCACTTCGTTGGAGTCAAACACATCGTAGACCACTTTGATGCCGGACTGCTTTTCAAAGTTCGGCACGGTATCTGGCGAAATATAATCGGACCAGTTGTAGACGTGCAGCGTTTTATCTTCCGCCATGCTGCTGGCCGACGCGGCCATCAGCGCAGCAGCTACCACAGCTGACAGCCATTTCTGACGTGAGTTGAACATATTTTTCCATCCTCCTGAGCGGGTCATTACAACGCTGCAAATCAGAGATCCCTGCATTGCGTTCCGGACAAAACGTCAGTGACACAATGAATCATTATTCAGCGGGAGTTTAATAGCAAAAACCTATAGCTGAGACGCAGTTACGCGCCTGTTACAGCCCCGCAAGCATAGCCCCACCCGTCATGCTGTACCAGACCTCAGCGTAAAAAACGCCTGAAACCGATATTTTATGCATGTTTAAGCTATGAGGTTCGGCTTTGATGGCATAAACCACGACAAATATCTGGCGTTAAAGGGCAAAGTGCAGAATAAAAAAAGGCGGCGGCGGATAGCGGGCATAAAAAAGCCGTCTCAGGGACGGCTTAGTGGGCGACCCTGTCGGGCTTAGTGCAGCACAGAATGGACGCTGGTCACCGGAACGTGCTCTTCTTCTTCGCCCACAATCAGCAAATTGTTGGCAAAGGCTTCCAGAATGACCATGGAGATCTGCTCTTCACTCTGCTTCATAAAGTGTGAGAACTGACCAAACGTTAATCCTGCCGTGGTGGTCATTGACTGACAGACAATGAGCTTCGGCAGATTATCATCCTGAATGTCGATAAATGCTTTCACCGTCAGTGAACTGGCATTGATTTGCGACAAATCGCCGACCAGCGGAATCAGCGCCGTTGGCTTCACTTCAGCCAGCGCCGAAAACAGAATGACGTTGTCGACCAGATCGATTTTGGCGTCAAACACCCCATCAAAGTTTTGCATGTGAGGCAGATGAAGTGCCTGACAGGCATCGCATTCGAACCAGGTGATATTTTGCTGATCCAGCCAGCGACGCAGCAGGTCGATATCCGGAACGACAAGAGAATCCATCGTAAAATCCCAGTGGGGTGATAAACAGGCGACTTAGCTTACGGAAAAATGCGCGGCGATGCCACGAAAACTGCTGAAAAGCGCGCGTCAGCCAGCGGTTTTAGGACGGAGCCCGGGGATAGCCTGCTGCTCGATCCGCTGGATCATTAACGCGGCGATGTTAAGGTCGCTGCTGGTTTCGATGCCCTCCAGACCTGGCGAGGCGTTAACTTCCATCACCAGTGGGCCACGATGAGCGCGCAGAATATCGACGCCCGCCACTTCCAGTCCCAGTGTGGCTGCCGCTTTCACGGCCATCTGCCGCTCCAGTGACGTGATCTCGACGGGATACGCTTTGCCACCACGATGCAGGTTGGAACGGAAATCGCCCTCTTTCGCGACACGCTCAATCGCGGCCACGACCTGATTGCCGATTACCAGACAGCGAATGTCACGTCCCTGCGCTTCTTTAATAAACTCCTGCACCAGAATATGGGCATTCAGGCCGCGAAAGGCATCAATAACACTTTCTGCCGCCTGACGTGTTTCGGCCAGTACGACACCAATGCCCTGGGTTCCTTCTACCAGCTTGACCACCAGCGGTGCGCCACCCACCATGGCAATCAAATCATCGGTATCATCGGGCGAAGAGGCAAAGCCGGTCACCGGCATGTCGATGCCTTCTCGTGCCAGCAGCTGCAGCGAGCGCAATTTGTCACGGGTGCGGGTAATGGCGGCGGACTCATTCAGCGGATAGCTGCCACACATTTCAAACTGCCGCAGTACCGCCGCGCCATAAAAAGTGATGGCGTTACCAATGCGCGGGATAACGGCATCGAAATGACCCAGCGGTTCACCACAATAGTGAACCGCTGGCGAGGCAGGATTGATATTCATATAGCAGGAGAGCGGATCGATGACCTGTACTTCGTGGTCGCGCGCAGCGGCCTCATCACGCAATCGTCGGCTGGAATAGAGCGTTTCGTCACGTGACAGGATGGCTATCTTCATCGCTGCTCTCCCTTTCTGAATTAACGCGTGGCCCAGCCCTGTTGATGCAGATAATCGAGCATAAACGGACGCGTCTCTTTAATGATCAGCCGCTGGATTAGCTCGCTCCAGGTTTCACTACGCTGGTTACTGTCGCGCTGCTGATAATAGAGTTCTGTGCGGCTATCGTATTCTGCCAGCACCGCCGGATCCAGTGGCTGATAGCGATTCTCATGTACCAGCATCGCATGTGGCATACGCGGTTTGACGTCCGGCTTCGATTCCGGATGACCCAGGCAGAAACCAAACAGCGGCAGCACAAACTTCGGCAGGCCCAGCAGTTCTGTCACTTCCGCAATGCTGTTACGAATCCCGCCGATAAAGACGCCGCCCAGATCCAGTGATTCCGCTGCGACCATGGCATTCTGCCCCATCAGCGCGGTGTCGACACAGCCCAGCAGCAATTGCTCGGCACGGCCCAGTTGTGCATCCGGGCAAATCTGCAGGTGGCGATTAAAGTCCGCGCAGAAAATCCAGAACTCAGGCGCATCTGCGACCCACGTCTGCCCGCCGGTCAGCGTTACCAGCTTGTCACGCAGCGCTTTGTCGGTGATACGGATAATAGAAGAGCACTGTAAAAAGCTGGATGTGGACGCCGATTGCGCCGAATTAATAATCGCTTCACGCTGCTCTTCGCTGACCGGCTGGTCAGTAAAGGCGCGGATCGAACGGTGGCTGCACAGTAAATCAATGGTCGGTGTCATAAAGTCTCCAGCAAAATTATCTTTTTTTATCAATCTGATTGAACAGCTGTGGTGCTATCGCTTTCGCGGTGCGCCACATTAACAGCCAGGCAGCAGGCAGCATCAGAACCACGCCGGCGATGAACAGCACAGTGGCCAGCGTTTTCACGTCAGCCATGTCTGGCAGCGGAAGCCAGTGGTTGATCAGCAGCAGCGCGCCTAAAATCAACAGGCCACCTGCCGCCTCCATCACCACCACAAACCGGGGCAATCTGGCTACACTCTGCATCACATCCTCCTGCCTTAGCGGCTTACTGAGCGTCAATTATGGTCAACAACCCAAAAATTGCGCGGGATATAGAGGCCGCTGCTGCGAAAAAGCCCCTGTTTCAGATGCTTCCTGAACGCGCGGCAATAGCGTGCGGGCATCAGACTAACAGGCAAATCCTGCTTTCCTTAAGCGATACGAGCGGGCATGATGGTGCCCATTCTCTGTTTCGTTATGTGATAGTCATCACACAATAGTCGCTGCAAGGAGTTCTTTATGATTGCTGTTATTTTTGGTCGTCCGGGCTGTCCTTACTGTGTGCGTGCCCACGAACTGGCCGATAAACTGACCGCTGAGCGCGATGATTTTAGCTACCAGTACGTTGATATTAACGCAGAAGGCATTACAAAAGCCGATCTGGAAGCCAGCGCCGGTAAACCGGTCAGCACCGTCCCACAGATTTTCGTGGACGAAAAACATATCGGTGGCTACACCGAGTTCGCTGCATGGACTAAAGAGAATCTGGGATTTGTCGCGTAAGCGCAAAGGGCCGGAATAAAAAAGGCGAGGCAGAAAATTCTGTCTCGCTTTTTTGCTCTCTGGCTGTGGGAAATCAAACGGCACCCTTCAGTTGAGTGACGCCATGACAATCTGCATCAATCGCACCAGCAATGCCCCGCAACCTGCCCAGAACAGGGCGCTCAGGCTCCAGGCCACTAAAAAGAATCCGCTACTGTGAATAAACAGGCTGTTGTTTAACAGCAGTGCTGCCAGTAACGTTCCCCAGAGTCCCATCAGCAGCGTGCTTTTTAGCGGGCTTTCCACCTGCATCAACGCCATCACAATACCGGGCAACATAAAGAGCAGTAATTCGGGCTGACCACGAAGCGGGCCGGGACCGACTTGCCAGAAACGACAGGTAAAAACAAACACCAGACTATACAACACCACGCCGCACAGGCGGGTTGTCCAGAGATAAGAGCGCTGCGGCATACTACCCCACTGATTAAAAATAACCCCGACAATAACCTGCTGATATCCCTGATGCGTTCAGATGGAAATAAAAAGAAACAGTTCGTTGTGGCAACGAATGAAAACAGCCAATGGCTGAGAAAGATAATTGTGATTAGAATAGCGCCGCGGTAAAGGTTCTATTTACAGCATTGATACAACAGAACCTCAACGGCCTGCTCACGATAACGAAAAACAGGCTACTCTTCAATAGCTTACATGTAAACAAGAAGTTAAACAGTGAATATTAACGTCGCAGGATTGTTAAGCGGAAATGACATTTTGTTATTATTTGTCGTTTTAGCGCTTGGCCTTTGTCTGGGTAAGTTGCGTCTTGGCTCCGTTCAGCTGGGAAATTCGATTGGCGTATTAGTCGTTTCGCTCTTATTAGGCCAGCAACACTTCACGATCAATACCGATGCATTGAGCCTGGGCTTTATGCTGTTTATTTTTTGTGTCGGCGTTGAAGCCGGTCCCAACTTTTTTTCCATTTTCTTCCGCGACGGCAAAAATTATTTCATGCTCGCCATCGTCATGGTGGTCAGCGCACTGCTGCTGGCGCTGGGACTGGGCAAACTCTTTGGCTGGGATATTGGCCTCACCGCTGGCATGCTGGCCGGTTCGATGACCTCAACGCCGGTACTGGTCGGCGCGGGTGATACCCTGCGGCAAAGCATCACCGATCCAAAGCAGCTCGCACTCATGCAGGATCAGCTGAGCCTCGGCTATGCCGTAACCTATCTGATTGGCCTGGTGAGTCTGATTTTTGGCGCACGCTACCTGCCCCGTCTGCAACATCAGGATCTGCCCACCTGTGCCCAGCAAATTGCCCGGGAACGCGGTCTGGATGCGGACAGCCAGCGCAAAGTCTTTCTTCCCGTCATTCGCGCCTATCGCGTGGGCGCGGAACTGGTGGCGTGGAGCGGGGGCAAAAACCTGCGTGAACTGGGCATCTATCGTCAGACCGGTTGCTACATTGAGCGTATTCGCCGCAACGGTATTCTCGCCAGTCCCGATGGGGATGCGGTACTGCAGCTGGGTGATGATATCTCACTGGTGGGCTATCCTGATGCCCATGCCCGGCTCGACCCCAGCTTTCGTAATGGTAAAGAGGTGTTTGACCGCGATCTGCTGGATATGCGCATCGTTACCGAAGAGATCGTGGTGAAGAACCATAATGCGGTAAACAAGCGCCTGAGCAAGTTAAACCTCACCGATCACGGCTGCTTCCTGAACCGTGTGATACGCAGTCAGATTGAGATGCCGATCGATGACAGCATCATACTGAACAAAGGTGATGTGCTGCAGGTCAGCGGTGAGGCACGACGGGTCAAAAGTGTGGCCGATCGCATTGGTTTCATCGCGATTCACAGTCAGATGACCGATCTTTTAGCTTTCTGCGCCTTCTTTATCGTGGGTCTGATGATTGGCCTGATTACTTTCCAGTTCAGCAATTTCAGTTTTGGTATTGGTAACGCAGCGGGTCTGCTGTTCGCCGGTATCATGCTCGGCTTCCTCCGTGCCAACCATCCGACCTTTGGTTATATTCCGCAGGGCGCGCTGACGATGGTGAAAGAGTTCGGGCTGATGGTGTTTATGGCGGGAGTAGGATTAAGCGCTGGCAGCGGCATTAATCACGGCCTGAGCAGTGACGGTGCCCTGATGCTACTTTGCGGCCTGCTGGTGAGCCTGATTCCGGTGATCATCTGCTATCTGTTTGGTGCCTATGTGTTGCGGATGAACCGCGCCCTGCTGTTTGGTGCCATCATGGGTGCGCGAACCTGTGCACCGGCCATGGAGATTATCAGTGATACCGCACGCAGCAATATTCCGGCGCTGGGGTATGCCGGAACCTATGCCATTGCCAACGTATTGCTCACGCTGGCGGGGACACTGATTGTGATCATCTGGCCAATTTTGCCTTTATAAAATTTTTTTGCCTGCGTCCAGAACTTTATAGTTAAGCGATAGTCATAATAAGTGCCACTGCTTTTCTTTGAAATCCCCAAATTGTGGAGCCCGCTGGTCTTTTTCCTGGCGGGTTTTTTTATGCCCTTTTTTCCTCCCTGCGCCACTCACTAGCACCACAAACTGACCCGAAACGGTCATAAAACTTAAACAGTTGTGCAACTCATTATCAGATTCGGAGCCTTTCCGTAGACGAATTGCGTCTTAAAAAGCAGGATGGTGCGCTGTTAAGTTAGCTATTTGTGCTGAGGAATGTATCCCGAAATGGAAGAGCTGAACCACTCACTGTTTACTGCCATCAATGCCACGCCGGCGTCACCCGCCTGGTTAATACACCTCGCGACCTTTATTGCCAAAGACCTGATTGCCATTGTGCCGCTGTTAATTGTGGCGATGTGGCTCTGGGGACCGCGCGATCAGGTTTCTTCACAACGGGCGCTGGTTCTGAAAACCGGTATGGCGCTGATTTATGCGCTGGCAATCTCGTGGTGTGTCGGCCATCTGCTGCCGCATCCCCGCCCTTTTGCCATTGGTTACGGCTATCAGTTCCTGCACCACGCCGCCGATGACTCCTATCCCAGCGATCACGGCACCACGATTTTCACCTTTGCGCTGGCCTTTATCTTCTGGCATCGCCTCTGGTCGGGCGTAGTGCTGATGATAGCGGGTTGCGCTATCGCCTGGTCGCGGGTCTACCTGGGCGTTCACTGGCCAATGGATATGCTGGGTGGGTTCCTGGTGGGTCTGCTGAGTTGTCTGGCGTCTCATCTGGCGTGGCAGTTCTATGGCGAGCGGATGCTGGCAGTGATCAACCCGCTCTATCGGGCGCTGTTTGCCGTACCGATTCGTAAAGGCTGGACGCAGGATTAAAAAGGGACATGTTAGCGTTACTGAGATTGCTGACAAAGTCTGGACTGGTTGCTGTAAGACTGAGCCTGCACAGGAAACACGCTCGGATCGGAAAGACGCAAAACTGCCATCCATGGCTCGCTCGGCCCGCGCGATTACGCCCCTCATCCCTGAGGGGCGCCCGTAAAGGGGCCAACGCGTTGCGTTGTTCAAAAACGCTCCCGCCGTTTTTAGTACGCCCCTCATCCCTGAGGGGCGCCCGTAAAGGGGCCAACGCGTTGCGTTGTTCAAAAACGCTCCCGGCGTTTTTAGTACGCACCTCATCCCTGAGGGGCGCCCGTAAAGGGGCCAACGCGTTGCGTTGTTCAAAAACGCTCCCGCCGTTTTTAGTACGCCCCTCATCCCTGAGGGGCGCCCGTAAACAGGCCAACGCGTTGCGTTGTTCAAAAACGCTCCCGGCGTTTTTAGTACGCACCTCATCCCTGAGGGGCGCCCGTAAAGGGGCCAACGCGTTGCGTTGTTCAAAAACGCTCCCGGCGTTTTTAGTACGCCCCTCATCCCTGAGGGGCGCCCGTAAACGGGCCAATGCGTTGCGTTGTTCAAAAACGCTCCCGGCGTTTTTGTCCATGGCGCGGGACGCTTGCCTCCTTTGACCGTGTTCCCTGCACGGTAAGCTAATTCATTGCTGCCAGATGCATCCTGATTTGGGTTTGCCAGCAGTCAGCAGGGACGCCTCAGCGTCCCTCAGACTTATGAAAACCACTTCCCGAACCAGCCGTTGAACTTCATCATCACGAAATCAATCATCCGGCTGAAGAAGCCGCCTTCCGGCACGTCCTGCAGCACCACCAGCGGACGCTGCTCAATCGTTTTGCCATCCAGCTGGAAGTCGATGGTGCCGACCACCTGATTCTTCTTCAGCGGCGCTTCAAGCTGCGGCGCATTGAGTTTGAAACTCGCCTTCAGATTCTTCATCTGCCCTTTCGGGATGGTCAGCGCGGCATCTTTCGCCACGCCCAGATTCACCTGACTCTTGTCACCGAACCAGACCCGCTGCTGCGCAAATGGTGCATCCGCTTTAATTGGCGTCACTGTTTCATAGAATCGGAAGCCCCACGTCAGCAGCTTTTCACTTTCGCGGAAACGAATCGCATCGCTGGCGGTGCCGAGTACCACCGAGATCAGACGCATATCGCCTTCCGTCGCGGAGGCCACCAGGTTATTGCCTGCGCCTGAGGTATGGCCGGTTTTAACGCCATCCACTTTGAGGTTGGTGCTCCACAACAGACGGTTGCGGTTGATCTGACGAATATTGTTAAAGGTGAACTCTTTCTCTTTATTCAGGGCGTACTCTTCAGGCACATCGCGGATCAGCGCCTGAGCAATCAGCGCCATATCCCGCGCAGTGCTGTACTGCCCTTCTGCATCGAGACCATGCACCGTCATAAAGTGGGTGTTCTGCAGTCCCAGCGCCTTCACATAGTTATTCATCAGGCCAATGAACGAATCCTGACTGCCTGCCACATAATCCGCCAGCGCGATACAGGCATCATTACCGGACTGAATCACAATTCCTTTATTCAGCTCATGCACCGGAATGCGGTCGCCAGGCTTGAGGAACATCAGCGAAGAGCCGCGCAGCTTAGGATTGCCAGTCGCCCAGGCATCCTGTCCGACGGTGACCAGATCATCCGGTTTGATTTTGCCTGCTTTAATTGCCTGACCCACTACGTAGCTCGTCATCATCTTAGTCAGACTGGCGGGATCGAGACGCTGATCGGCACTGGATTCAGTCAGCACTTTACCGCTGGCGTAGTCGATCAGAATCCACGCTTTAGCATCAATGCCGGGCGCGGCGGGAGCCTGCTCAGCAAAAACGCTGATGGGGGCAAGAATCAGTAATGAGGTGGCAGCAAAGTGCCGCAGGCGAGATGAGAAGCGAGTGTTTGTCATGAGCTTGGCCGGATTGTCCTTGTTAAATCGAAATTCCAGGGGCAGAAAATTCTCACTCAAACGCTACCCCCTGACGGCATTGAAAAAAACCGTCGAATCGTAAAGTTTTTTAGAGTTTAGTAGAGTAACCCTGGCATAAACGCCGCGCGCGTGCCCCTTTTTTCCGATTCTGTCGCCACCAAAACTGCGTGAAATTCCGATTTTTCGCAGAAGAGTTAAGCCCGTCACAAATATCAGCTAACCTGAACGCCAGTCAGCCGAGGAGACCGACCATGGACTTAGCCCTTTTTGATCTTGATGAAACACTCATTTGTGAAGACAGCACCAGCCTGTGGCTGCGCTGGCTGGTATCACAGGGATTTGCTCCCAGCGAACTGATTGATCAGGAACAGGCATTAATGAATCAGTATTATGCCGGTACGCTTTCGATTGAAGAGTATATGAATAAGACGCTCTCACCGCTGGCGGGCATGGCGACGCTGACCGTTGAAGGCTGGGTGCGTCGCTTCATTCAGCGCGACATCCTGCCTCGTGTCTATCCGGCCGCCCGCGAGCGGATCGAATGGCATCGGGCGCGCGGCGACCGGGTGATGATCATCTCTGCCAGCGGCGAGCATCTGGTGGTGCCGATTGCTGAGAAACTCGGAGCCTGCGGCGCGCTGGCGATTGGTGTTGAAATCGTGGACGAGCGTTACAGCGGCAACACCTACGGCACCATGACCTATAAAGAGGGCAAAGTGACCCGACTGGGTGACTGGAAAGCGCTGCAGCAGCAGGAGCACTTTGAGCGCACCTGGGCCTACAGTGATTCAATGAACGACCTGCCGCTCCTGGAGCAGGCCGATCATGCCCATGTCATCAACCCGGATGCGCAGCTACACCAGGAAGCGTTAAACCGTGGATGGCAGGTTTATCACTGGGCTCGCTGATTCAGCGTCGTGTCCATCGGGCGTAATTTTTGCAGACAGCCCGGGCGCTGAACAATCGGAACGCACATGGAGTACGCGAGGGTTGCAAGCAGAGCCAGGTGCAGACTGAAAAATTAACTCACCTGATGGACAAGGTTTTTAGCCGCGGGATGCGCCAGCGTCCTGCGCTAATCCCACTCTCAACAGCTTGCCATTGGCCTCATCGGTCAGCACATAGAGATAGCCATCCGGCCCCTGTCGCACATCACGAATCCGCACATTCTGATCCCCCAGCAGCCGCTGCTCCTCCACCACTTTTTCGCCGTTAATACTCAGACGAATCAGGTTTTTCTCTTTCAGTGCACCGATGAATAGCGAGTTTTTCCACTGGGGAAAACGGGCGCTGTTATAAAACGCCATGCCGCTGATAGCCGGAGAAACTTTCCAGTGATACAGCGGCTGTTCGGTGCCCGCGACATGAGTGCCTTTTGACTCCGGCACGTTGTCGCCATTGTAGTCAATGCCGTACGTCGCCAGCGGCCAGCCGTAATTCTTGCCCCGGGCCATGATATTCACTTCATCGCCGCCTCGCGGGCCATGCTCGTTTTCCCATATCATGCCGGTCCAGGGGTTAAGCGCCAGTCCCTGCGGATTACGCAGACCATAGGCCCAGATTTCTGGCCGTGCGCCGGCCTTTTTCACAAACGGGTTATCGTCAGGCACGCTGCCATCAGCATTCAGCCGCAGCAGCTTGCCCTGAAGCTTATCGAGATCCTGCGCCGCACTGCTGACAAAATTATCGCCGAATGCAATCCAGAGATAACCCTGGGTATCAAAGGCCAGCCGGGTGCCGATATTGTTGCCGCTGGAGAGCATCGGCGTCTGCCGAATCACCTCACGAAAATCGCTGAGCTGCCGGTTATCCTGGCTCAGCGTCCCGACGCCCACTACCGCGCCCGCTTTGCCGCTGCTGTTCGCCTCGGTGTAGCTCAGCCAGACGCGACGGCTGGTCGCAAAATCGGGTGCCAGCACCACGTCCAGCAAACCACTCTGCCGTTGTGCCCAGACTGTCGGCACCCCTTTGATTGGCTGCGACAGACCGCTCTCCGGGCTCCAGCTGCGCAACTGTCCGCTACGTTCGGTAATCAGCAGGGTTTTGTTGTCGGGCAGAAAGGCAACGGACCATGGATGTTGTAACTTATCCTGTAATACCTCAACTTTCACGTCAGCGGCAAACAGCGGCGAAGCGCAGAATAGCGCGCTACTCAGCAGCAGAGCGGTCGAAAAACGGGACATAGGGATCTCCTGACAGGATGGCTTGACCTTAAGCGTAGTCATCCGTCGCGGGGTGAACCTGAGGATTTACAAAAGATTAAACAGGAAACCCGCTGCAGGACGCAGCGGGTGAAAGGCATTACTCGAAACAGGTATCCGGATTATCCGACAGGGTGATGAACTGCTTGCCACCCTGGGTCAGCGCCATAATGGTGCCGCTTTCGATATCGTAGACCCAGCCGTGCAGACGCAGCTTGCCATTACGCAGGGCAACGGAGACCGACGGATGGGTTTTCATGTTGTTGAGCTGGGCGATAACGTTCTCTTTGACCATTTCGTTCAGCTTCTTCTCTGGCGAGTCATACTGACGCTGCTCAACCACCGCTTTTGCCGCATCGGCATAACGCAGCCAGTGCTCAACCGCTGGCATGGTATCCATGCAGGCGCAGGAGGCGATGGCATTCATGGCACCACAGTTAGAGTGACCACAGATGATGATGTCGGAGACACCCAGTGCGACAACCGCATATTCGATAGTGGCAGAGACACCGCCTGGCTCCGGGCCGAATGAGGGAACGATGTTGCCCGCATTGCGGATAACGAACAGCTCTCCTGGCTCCTGCTGTGTTACCAGTTCAGGCACCAGACGGCTGTCTGAACAGGAGATGAACAGCGCTTTCGGATTTTGATTTGACGCCAGGCTTTTGAAAAGATCCTTCCTTTCAGGAAACACATTCTGCTGGAAATTCAGAAATCCGTTGATGATCTCTTTCATTATTTAGCTCTCACATTATCCATTTCATTACCTGAGGAGCATAGCCTCCTCAGTGGGGTTTGCTGGTTTATTATTAATGAAAACAAGTGAATATCAACCCGAGTTTTGCAGTCAGCCCTGGACCATCGCCACTGTCAGCGTTTCGCTTATCGGTCAGCCAGAAGCATCCTGGTTGATTTCTTTTTATAGCACGGGAAGTTACTGGAAAAGGTAACGTTTGATCCGTCTGCTTTTTTTACCTGAGATCGCGCTCCGCTTTTACGCGTTTTTTCACTACTTTACGCACGACATAGCAGGTGGACGTACTTTCACTTTTACGTCAGCGGATGTGGCACACGCTGGAGGGCCGCCTGAACCGCAATGCTGCGCGACAGGCCGCCGGGGGGAATCAGCACTCAGCCATACTGTTGCTGATGCGCTTTTTTACGTTTCAGATAGTCCTCATCTTCCCGAAGTTTATCCCAGTACGCTTTGAAAATGGCCGCCGCTGCGGCTTTCTCTTCGTTGACGCCGCGCGGCAGCTCTTTGCCGTCTGCGTCATACTTGCGTCCGCCTTTATGATTGCTGTAGCGACGCGCTCGGGTATACCCCATCTGGATAAATTTGCGCGCCATATCCATACCGACAAAATCATCCTGACGCCGGTAATCCTCAAACAGCGCCATGATTTTCTCAGCCGACTCTTCAGCAATGGGGACAGTGCGAAAACGCCAGTGCGGCAGAATTTCGCTCTTATAAGGCTCGACCATCAGCACACCCTGCTCGCCTCGCCCGACCTGATAACGCTCGGGATGCTGGCGGAAATCAATCGTGCTGAAGTCCTGATCATAATCGAAAGGTTTCATCTCTTTAGTTTAGGATCAAGTGCGTCACGCAGCCCGTCTCCCAGTAAATTAAATGCCAGAACCGTGAAGAAAATGGCCAGACTGGGGAAAATCGCTACATGAGGCGCAATCACCATGTCGGCACGCGCCTCATTCAGCATCGCGCCCCACTCCGGTGTGGGCGGTTGTGCACCCAGCCCCAGAAACGACAGGCTGGCAGCGGTGATGATCGAAGTGCCGACCCGCATGGTGAAATAGACCACAATCGGCGATACCGTACCGGGCAGGATATGCCGCATCAGAATGGTCCAGTCAGACGCGCCAATACTGCGTGCTGACTCAATATAGGTCTGATGCTTCAGCACCAGCGTATTGCCGCGCACCAGGCGGGCAAAGGCGGGAATACTGAAGATAGCCACCGCCACAATCACGTTGCTCATGCCGCTGCCCATGATCGCCACCACCGCAATTGCCAGCAGGATGCCGGGAAACGCGAACAGCACGTCACAGATGCGCATGGTAATGCGGTCCCACCAGCCTTCGTAATACCCGGCAAGCAGCCCAAACAGCGTGCCAATCAATGCGCCGATCACCACCGAAAAGAAACCGGCAATCAGGGAAATACGCGTCCCGACCAGCACCCGGCTGAAAATATCACGACCCAGCGAATCGACACCAAACAGGTGAATCAGGGACGGGCCCTCATTGAGCCGGTCATAATCGAAGTAGTTCTCTGCGTCGAACGGCGCAATCCACGGAGCGATAACCGCCAGCACAATCAGCAGCAGTACAAACGCGCCGGCCAGCAGCGCCACCGGCTGCTGCCGGAAGCGCCGCCAGAACTCTCGCCATGGCGTACGAACCCGGTTCTCCGCAATCAGCGGCATTGTTTTCAGGGCCGCTTCACGTCGCCAGTTTTTCATCGCGACTCCTTAAAGCGAATAGCGGGATTGATCACCGCATAGAGCATGTCGACAAACAGATTGATCAGAATAAACTCCAGTGAAAACAGCAGCACCTCTGCCTGAATAACCGGATAGTCGCGCATCGCCACCGAGTCGACCAGCAGACGGCCCAGTCCCGGCCAGTTAAACACCACTTCGACGACGATCGATCCCCCCAGCAGAAAACCAAACTGCAGCCCCATCATTGTCACCACCGGGATCATCGCGTTGCGAAGGCCGTGTTTCACCACCACCAGCGACTCGCGTACCCCTTTAGCCCTGGCGGTGCGCATGTAATCTTCCTGCATCACCTCCACGAACGACGCGCGGGTAAAGCGTGCCATTACCGCCGCCACCGCCGCACCTAAGGTGATCGAGGGCAGAATGTAATGTTTCCAGCTGTCAGCACCGACGGTTGGCAGCCAGCCCAGCTCCACTGAGAAGACCTGCATCAGCAGCATGCCCAGCGCAAAGGCGGGAAACGAGATGCCCGATACCGCCAGCGTCATCCCCAGCCTGTCAGGCCAGCGGTTGCGCCAGACAGCCGAAACAATGCCGATGGTCATGCCAAAAATCACCGCCCAGATCATGCTGGCCAGCGTCAGCCACAGGGTCGGCATAAAGCGCGAGGCGATCTCATCCGCAACCGGCCGCTTTGAGACCATCGACTGGCCGAAATCACCCTGCAGCGCATTCAGCATAAAGTGCCAGAACTGTTGCGGCAGCGGCTGATCCAACCCCAGTTCCTGACGCACCAGCGCCACCACGGAGGCATCAGCTTCCGGCCCGGCAATCAGGCGTGCCGGATCGCCCGGCAGCATATGAACAAACAGGAACACCAGCACTGCCACTATCAGCAGCGTTGGAATCAGCCCCAACAGTCGTTTAAGAAAATAGTTAAACATGCAACATCCTGCAGCTGCGGCCAGCCACGCAGGCTGGCCGGCTCCGTTACTTCAGAGTGGCCTCATCAAAATTGAATGAGGTATCGGGCATCACATAAAAACCGCTGAGGTTTTTGCTGTTGGCAGAAACCAGCTGCTCCACCACCAGCGGGATCCACGGATGGTCCTGCCAGATGGTGTCCTGCGCATCTTTATACAAGCGCGCTTTCTCTGCACGGTCAGTGGTTTTCAGCGCATCGGCCAGATCTTTATCCACCTTAGGATTACTGTAAAACGCCGTGTTAAAGATCGCCGGTGGCCAGGCTGCGGTAGCAAACAGTGGCGTCAGCGCCCAGTCTGCTTCGCCCGTTGAAGCAGACCAGCCGGTGTAGAACATCCGCACGCCGCTCTCTTTCTGGCCCTTGCCCTCCACTTCTGCGGCACGCTGGCCCGCATCCATCGCCGTGACTTTCACCTTCACGCCAACCTGCGCCAGCTGCTGCTGAGTGAACTGCAACACTTTCTGCGCGGTGCTGTGGTTATGTGATGACCAAAGCGTAGTTTCAAACCCGTTCGGATAACCCGCCTCTTTCAGCAACGCACGGGCTTTGGCTGGATCGTAGCTGATGGCCGGATAGGTCTGTGCAAAGTCGACAGCGGACGGCACGATGCCGGTCGCGGGTGTGGCGTAACCGGAGAAAGCCACTTTCGCCAGCGCCTGACGGTTGATGGCATATTCCAGCGCCTCACGTACCTTCGGGTTGTCGAACGGCTTCTGAGTGACGTTGAGGCTGATATAACGCTGCATAATGGAAGGTGAGGTCACCACATCCAGCTTGCTGTTCTTTTCCAGCAGTTTCACCTGCTCATAAGGCACCGGGAAAGCAAAGTTTGCTTCGCCGGTCTGCAGCATCGCCGCACGGGTGTTGTTGTCCACCACCGGACGCCAGGTGATGCTGTCCAGCTTCGGATAGCCCGGCTTCCAGTAACCGTCCCACTTCTTCACTTTCACAAAATCGGTCTGGTTCCAGGTTTCAAACACAAACGGTCCGGTTCCTACCGGATGGAAACCGATCTCTTTGCCATATTTTTTCAGCGCGGCTGGCGAAATCATCGCCGCCGCCGGATGGGCCAGGTTGTTGATAAAGGCAGAGAACGGCTCTTTCAGCGTCACTTTTACCGTCGTCGGATCCACGACTTCCGTACTGGCGATGCGTTTAAACAGGTTGTAGCGCTTGAGATGGTTATCCGGGTTGCTGGCACGATCGAGGTTGACCTTTACCGCTTCCGCATTGAAATCCGTGCCATCCTGGAACTTCACGCCAGGACGCAGCTTGATGGTATACGTCAGGCCGTCGGCGCTAGCCTGATAGCTCTCTGCCAGCACGTTAGTCAGTTTCATATCCTTATCGAAGCCAAACAGACCCTGATAGAAGGATTTCGCGACCGCCTGCGACAGTGTGTCATTGGCGTCATAGGGATCGAGCGTGGTGAAGTTGGACGCGACGGCAATCACCGCATCCTGTGCTGCCCAGGCGGGCAATGTCATTGCGCTGCTTAACACGCCAGCTGCCAGTAACCCTTTACGCATCGTCATCTGCATCTTGTTCTCCTGTAATCCCTGTCGGGTTGGTCGCCGGGGCGACATTGTCACTGTTCAGGTCGCGCTGATAATGTGGCGGGCGACGAAATGGCCCGGAGCCACCTCCATCAGCGGCGCCACTTCAGGTTCATCCCCTAACGCATGGATCGGGCTGGGGATCTCATCGACCAGTAAGGCGCGTTCACGACGCCGGTGAGCCGGATCGGCGACCGGCACCGCTGCCATGAGTTTTCGGGTGTATGGATGCTGAGGCTGTTCAAACACCGCCTGACGCGGCCCCATCTCGACAATCTGACCGAGATACATCACCGCCACGCGGTGGCTGATACGCTCCACCACCGCCATATCGTGGGAAATAAACAGGAAGGCGATGCCAAACTCGCGCTGCAGGTCGAGCATCAGATTAATAATCTGCGCCTGAATCGACACATCCAGCGCCGAGACGGACTCGTCGGCAATCACCACTTTGGGGTTCAGCGCCAGCGCGCGGGCTATACAGATGCGCTGACGCTGCCCGCCAGAAAATTCATGCGGATAACGCTGAGCATGTTCCGGCAGCAGTCCCACTTTATCCAGCAACCAGGCAACGCGCTGCTCCGCCTCGCGACGCGGCATCGCCTTGTGGACCAGCAGCGGCTCCATAATGGAGAAGCCGACCGTCAGCCGGGGATCCAGCGAGGCGTAGGGATCCTGGAAGATAAACTGAATATCACGCCGCAGATGGGCCAGCGCGGCACCGGAGAGATGATCTATTCGCTGGCCGTCAAACGTCAGCGTGCCGCCCTGACTGGCCACCAGCTTCAGCAGCGAGCGGCCGGTGGTCGATTTACCACAGCCAGACTCCCCCACCAGTGCAAGCGTCTCACCGGCATAGAGATCAAAACTGACTTTTTCGACGGCATGAACCCGGCTTTTAACCCGATTCAGCAGACCACCGCGAATATCAAAGCGGGTGACCAGATCGCGCACCTGCAAAATCGGCGGCTGCAGGCGGCGTACCGTATCCTGCGGCACGTCATCAACGGCATCACTGTGCAGCAAGGGGAATTTGGCGGGCAAAGGCTGCCCCTGCATCGAGCCGAGTTTTGGCACCGCCGCCAGCAGCGCCTGTGTATAGGGCTGCTGTGGTGCGCTGAACAGCTCGGCGACCGGAGCATTTTCCACTACTTCGCCGCGATACATCACCTGCACCCGGTCGGCCATTTCGGCGACCACGCCCATATCGTGAGTGATAAAAATCACTCCCATCTGCATCTCTTTTTGCAGCACGCGGATGAGCTGCAGAATCTGCGCCTGAATGGTGACGTCGAGCGCGGTGGTCGGTTCATCGGCAATCAGTAACGCCGGCTTGCAGCAGAGCGCCATCGCAATCATCACGCGCTGGCGCATCCCACCCGACAACTGATGCGGAAAGCGGGATAAGACATTCTGCGCATCGGGAATGCGCACCAGATCCAGCATCCGGCGCGCCTCTGCCAGCGCCCCGGCGTGGCTCAGACCCTGGTGCAGACGAATGGATTCGGCAATCTGCTCGCCCACGGAGAAGACCGGATTCAGTGAGGTCATCGGCTCCTGAAAGATCATCGCCATATCCGCGCCGCGCACCCGGCGCATCTGACCTTTTGAGGCGCGCATCAGATCCAGCACGTCGCCGTTGCGACGGCGCAATTGCACTTCTCCGCTGACGATTCCGCCCGCCTGCTCAATCAGTCTCATCAGCGCCAGCGAGGTGACCGATTTCCCCGAACCTGACTCCCCCACCAGCGCCAGCGTTTCGCCCCGAAACAGATCGAGTGACAAATGACGCACCGCATCCGTGACGGTGTCTTCGTGCTGAAAACGCACATTGAGATCGCGCACCGCGAGTACCTGTTCAGGGGCCAGCGGCGGTAACGTTTGCCTGTCGCTCATCACTGCTCCTTAACTTTCGCGATATATCGCGACGTCCGCCGCTTCGCCGACGCGCCCTACACCCCGATACATGCCTTCGCTGTTAAACGGCAGCGCCACGTTACCTGCACGATCCACCGCAATCAGCCCGCCGCTGCCGCCCAGTTCCAGCACGCTGTCATGAATGACATTAACCGTAGCCTGCTGCAGCGAACGTCCGGCGTAGCGCATCTGCGCAGCCACATCGTAGGCCGCCAGCGTGCGCATAAAGACTTCACCGGTGCCGGTACAGGAGACGGCCACGCTGTCGTTGCTGGCGTAGCAGCCCGCACCCGGTAGCGGTGAGTCGCCGACCCGCCCGGCCTGTTTATTGGTCATACCGCCCGTTGAGGTAGCTGCAGCCAGGTTGCCTGCCAGATCCAGCGCGACGGCGCCTACCGTACCGAACTTGCGGTCCGGATCGAGCGGGTCGTCGCTGTGCGCGGCACCATCGTGGTCCAGCACCGCGGTATCGCTGTTCAGCGCGCGCTGCAACTGCTCCCAGCGTTCCGGCGTTGAGAAGTAATCTTGTGCAACCATTTCCAGCCCGTTCGCTACGGCAAACTGCTCTGCACCCTCGCCGATAAACAGCACATGCTCGCTTTTTTCCAGCACGGCACGTGCCGCCAGCACCGGATTACGCACCCGCGTCACGCCCGCGACCGCGCCCACATCCAGCGTACGCCCATCCATGATGCAGGCATCAAGTTCATGAGTGCCCTGATGGGTGAACACCGCGCCTTTACCGGCGTTGAACAGTGGACACTCCTCCAGCAGTCGCACGGTCTCCGTCACCGCATCCAGTGCGCTGCCACCCTGAGCCAGTATCTGCTGACCCTGAGTAACAATATCGTGTAGCGCCTGACGATAGTGTTGTTCTTTTTCAGCGCTCATTGCTGCGCGCGAAATTGCACCCGCGCCGCCGTGAATGGCGATCACTGCATTGACCATAACGCTTTACCCTGTGGTTGCATCAGGACGAAAAACACTGATTTAAAATGGTTTTCACCCATTTTGGGTGATTTTTGACTATAGAAAGCCTGCTAAGTGTTGTAAAGCGGAAACTGTTCCTGTGGTTATAACCTTTTCTTACCACCCTGATTCATTTTTGCCATAACAACCGGCGCGTCTGACCGACACCGATGTGACTCAGCGGCTAATCCGACTCATAATAGGCAGCATCTGAGTTAACCAGGCTGGACTGTTTATGGAAAGTTTTACTGCAGGTTTGATCTCCCTTGAGGAGGCGCAACAAAAAATGCTGTCACAGGTGACGCCCGTTACCGACTCACTGAGCGTGTCGCTGGCCGACGCGGTCGGCCGCATCACGGCAAAAGCCGTCACCTCCCCGATCGCCGTGCCGCCCTTTGATAACTCTGCGATGGATGGCTACGCCGTCAGGCTGGCCGATGTCAGCAGCGGCCAGCCGTTACCCGTCGCGGGCAAAGCCTTTGCGGGCGCGCCGTTCAGCGGTGAGTGGCCGCAAGGCAGCGTGATTCGCATCATGACCGGTGCCCCAGTGCCCGCAGGCTGTGAAGCGGTGGTGATGCAGGAACAGACCGAATCTCAGGGCGATGCGATTGTGATTACCGCGCCCGTGCGTCCAGGACAAAACATCCGCCTGACCGGCGACGACATTCAGCCAGGTCATGTGGTGCTGGAAGCGGGAACACGTCTGGGTGCCGCCGAGCTGCCGCTGCTGGCTTCGCTGGGTATCGCGCAGGTGAACGTGCTACGTAAACTGCGGGTCGCTATCTTCTCCACCGGTGATGAGCTTCAGCCGGTCGGTGAGCCGCTGGCAGAGGGCCAGATTTACGACACTAACCGTTTTGCGGTCTCGCTGATGCTGCATAAGCTCAACTGTGAAGTCATCGACCTTGGCATCATCAAAGATGATCCTGCTGCCCTTCGCGCCGCATTTGAGGAAGCCGATCGGCAGGCGGATGTGGTGATCAGCACCGGCGGCGTCTCGGTCGGCGAAGCGGACTTCACTAAAAATATGCTGGAAGAGCTGGGCGCGATTAGTTTCTGGAAACTGGCGATTAAGCCTGGCAAGCCATTTGCCTTTGGTCGTCTTAACAGCAGCTGGTTCTGCGGTCTGCCCGGCAATCCGGTCTCCGCCGCCGTGACCTTCTATCAGCTGGTACAGCCGCTGCTTGCCACCCTTACCGGCCAGCAAAAATCCGCCTTGCCGCCCCGTCAGAAAGTGCGCAGCGCCTCGCGACTGAAAAAGTCGCCGGGCCGCCTCGACTTCCAGCGCGGCATCCTGCGCCAGAACGCACAGGGTGATCTGGAGGTGGAGACGACCGGAATGCAGGGTTCACACGTCTTCAGCTCTTTTGCCCAGGCGAACTGTTTCATCGTGCTGGAACGTGAACGCGGAAACGTTGAGCCGGGCGAATGGGTCGAGGTAGAACCGTTCAACGCCTTGCTGGAGGCATAAATGCTGCCTGAATTAAGCGATGAGGAGATACTGCGCTACAACCGGCAGATTGTCCTGCGCGGCTTTGATTTCGACGGTCAGGAGCGGCTTAAAGCGAGTCATGCGCTGGTTGTCGGGCTGGGCGGACTCGGCTGCGCCGCCGCGCCCTATCTGGCGTCTGCGGGCGTCGGCAACCTGACACTGCTCGACTTCGATACCGTGTCGCACTCTAATCTGCAACGGCAGATTCTGCACCATGACGTGGATATTGGCCGCGCCAAAGTGGACTCTGCCGCGCAAAGCCTGGCCGCTATCAATCCGCACTGCCAGCTGCATCCGGTTAATGGACAGCTGGACGACGCAGCGCTGCTGGCGTTGATTGCCCGGCAGCAGGTGGTGCTGGACTGCACCGACAATGTTGCGGTGCGTGAGCAGCTTAACCGGCTCTGTCGGCAGCAGCGGGTGCCACTGGTCTCGGGCGCCGCAATTCGGATGGAAGGTCAGATCAGCGTATTTAACTGGCAGCCCGGCACGCCCTGCTATCGCTGCATCAGCCGCCTGTTTGGCGAACAGACCCTGAGTTGCGTGGAAGCGGGCGTCATGGCCCCGCTGGTTGGCGTCATTGGTGCAATGCAGGCGATGGAAGCGATTAAAGTACTGACCGCCTTTGGCACACCCGCCACCAGCCGGTTGCTGATGTACGATGCGATGAGCGCGGAGTTCCGCAGCATGAAAGTCGCTCAGGACGCGCACTGTGAAGTGTGTGGCGGTGGAGATTAACCTTCTGCAGATATCCGTTCGCAGACAGCTCAAAACTTAAAGCGAAGGGAGCATACGCCTGTAGCAAAGCATCGCGCCGCCCGGATAAAAACGCCGGGAGCGTTTTTTGAACAACGCAATGCGTTGGCCGGGTTACGAGCGCACCTCAGGGATGAAGTGCGTAATCGCCTGCGCTGAGCATGCCAGGGATGGGGTCTTTTATGTCTTTGCGAAACACGTATGCTCCCTGAAGCCCGCTCAGCTGATAAGAGTGTGAATGCTTAGCGATCAGATTGAGATCTGCTTCAGAAACACGGGCAGATCGGAAAGTCGCTTAAACCATCCATGGATGCTCGGCCCACGCCGTCCCTGGCGCGGGACGCTTTCCTCCTCTGACCGTGTTCCCTGCGCCTTGAGCATTTGCGTTGCTGTCAGATAACCTATGAGCGTGGCATTCAGCCCAACCCACACCCTCTGACAATCAATAAGCATTCAGCTCTCTCATCAGCACCAAAAAAACGGGGTGGCCTGCGCCACCCCGTTTTTATCAGACGATACCCTGACTGCGCAGGTAATCTTCATAATTACCGGTGAAGTCCACCACCTTGTCTGCTTTCAGCTCAATCACGCGGGTTGCCAGCGAGCTGACAAATTCGCGGTCATGTGAAACAAACACCAGCGTGCCTTCATACATCTCCAGCGCCATATTGAGTGATTCAATCGACTCCATATCCAGGTGGTTGGTCGGCTCATCCATAATCAGAATGTTCGGTTTTTCCATCATCAGCTTACCGAACAGCATACGACCCTTCTCACCACCCGAAAGCACTTTCGCCGGCTTCTTAATATCATCCTGCGAAAACAGCAGACGACCCAGAATACCGCGAATGGTCTGCTCATCATCGCCAGGCTGTTTCCACTGACTCATCCAGTCAAATACTGTCAGGTCATTGGCAAAATCATCGGCATGATCCTGAGCGTAATAACCAATGCGTGCGTTCTCTGACCATTTAACAGTGCCATTATCTGGCGTAAGCTGACCCACCAGCGATTTCAACAGCGTCGACTTACCAATACCGTTGGCACCGATGACCGCCAGTTTCTCACCGACTTCCAGCAGCAGATTTAAATTCTTAAACAGCGGACCGTTATCAAAGCCTTTCGTTAAACCTTCCACTTCCAGCGCATTACGGAACAACTTCTTGTCCTGCTCAAAGCGGATAAATGGGTTCTGACGACTGGAAGCTTTCACTTCATCCAGTTTAATTTTATCCATCTGCTTGGCGCGTGATGTCGCCTGACGCGATTTAGAGGCGTTAGCACTAAAACGACTGACGAACGATTGTAAGTCAGCAATCTGCGCTTTCTTCTTCGCGTTATCTGATAACAGACGTTCACGTGCCTGCGTTGCAGCGGTCATATATTCGTCATAATTACCGGAATAAACCCGCAGCTCGCCATAATCCAGATCGGCCATGTGAGTGCAGACCATATTAAGGAAATGACGGTCATGCGAAATGATAATCATGGTGCTGTCACGCTCGTTCAGCACCTGCTCCAGCCAGCGAATAGTGTCGATGTCCAGGTTGTTCGTCGGTTCGTCGAGTAACAAAATATCGGGATTTGAAAACAGCGCCTGTGCCAGCAACACACGCAATTTAAAGCCCGGCGCAATTTCGCTCATCGGGCCGTAATGTTGCTCAACCGGAATACCCACGCCGAGCAATAACTCACCGGCACGGGACTCGGCGCTATAGCCGTCCATCTCACCGTAGAGCGCTTCAAGATCGCCGACTTTATACCCCTCTTCTTCGCTCATCTCGGGCAAAGAATAAATACGGTCGCGCTCCTGCTTCACTTCCCATAATTCATGGTGACCCATGATTACGGTGTCCAGTACGCTGAATTCTTCAAAGGCAAACTGATCCTGACGCAGCTTACCGATACGCTCATTAGGATCGTAAGAGACGTTGCCGCCTGAAGGCACCAGATCGCCACCCAAAATCTTCATGAAGGTGGATTTTCCGCTGCCGTTCGCACCGATTAAACCGTAACGATTACCGCCGCCAAATTTAACGGAGATATTTTCGAACAGTGGCTTGCTGCCAAACTGCATGGTGATATTGCTGCTAACTAACACGGCATTGACCTTTGTGAAGAGAATGGATGAAAAAACGGCGGCTATTATGCCAGATGTGACGCAGCGCACGCCAGCGTCAGGCGTGGATTCCTGGCGGGGTGATTGATATCCCGGCAGAAATAAAAAAGCCGGAGGGCCATATTGGCCCCCCGGCTCCCACTTACAAGGATTGTGTTGATCAATCGATCAGGAAACTGTCCAGGCTTTTACCGGAATCCAGCGCTTTTTTAATCGCTGCCGGGGTACGGCCCTGGCCAGTCCAGGATTTCTGCTCACCATTTTCGTCGGTGTAAGAATATTTAGCCGGACGCGGCGCACGCTTGGTGCGTTTTTTTCCGCTCTCCAGCGCACCTAATAATTCATTAGGATCGATGCCGTCAGCCAGGAGCATTTCGCGATATTTAGACAGCTTTTCTTCTTTTTCGCGATTCTGTGTCTCTTCCGCTTCTGCTTCTTCGCGGCGCTCAGTAACGACTACCGTTAATTTTTCCAGGATCTCTTCAAGATCGGTCAGTGGCAGTTCACGAGCCTGGGCACGTAATGTGCGAATATTGTTCAGTACCTTAAATGCGTCACTCATCACAATGTCCTTGATTAAGGGGGGTTAATAAAACTGTAGCGCCAAGACTACCTAATTCAAATAAAAAAATAAATTATTTTTACGCTACAGATAATTCCTAAGTTTTAATTTCAGTTAAAATCTTACTATTAAATCGGCAGTGGCTGGTAATTTATTAACGCTGAATTAACAACAAATCGCCCTTTTACTCAACCGATGAAAACGATTTCAGCCTTGTTATACCGGCAACAGGCGTTAACGATTTTGGCTAAACGCGCACTACAGCGCGTCATTAATTGCAATTAAAGGTTCGTTGATAGCTGATTAAACGCGTGCCCTGATTGAGATCTCTGTCACACCAGCTTACAGATCATGCCTGAAAAACCGCCTCCCCCACCTTAAATAGTGCAAAATTATTACCGCTCGCGTGTTTTTTTAATTATCCCTCAGCGTGCAGCCAGCCCTTTTTTAACGGTGAGATTTCCAGCAGCGTCAGATTATTCGCAGCCCGACCGGCTGTGCAATAACTGTAGGGTCTGGCTCCGCCTGGTGAATGATCACGTGCTCTCACCTTAACAGTCGTAAGTTGCATTAAAGAATCGTCAAAGAAATAAATTCAGAAAGGTGACACGGCTCAGAATCCAGGATGGCCGGTAACGTAAAAATAATTGCCGGTCAAAAGCGCTGATAATATTCCGGCTAAGACTGGCTGTTTATTTTCTGCAGTCCGGACCGGACGCGTTGGGGCTGCGATGTATGCTAATTCAATGGCTTAGACCATTGAGATTTACATTGAGTGGGTGAGAACCCTTAACTTAACGCGGTTAAAAGGGAGAGATAAAGCGGTCACTGCGCACAGGCAGCGACCGCGAAAGGATTAATTCGCCTGTGTGGCCGGACCAAATACCGGATATTGCGGCATCTCAACGTTCTGATACGTTTCCCATCCGCCGCCCAGCGCTTTATAAAGCGCCACTAAATCCAGAGCGCTCTGCATTCTCGCCTGAGTCGCCTGCTCCTGAGCCTGTGCCAGCTGGCGCTGCGCATCCAGCACGTCAAGGAAGGTCGAAAGCCCCTGGCGGTAACTGTCGCTGGCGAGGTTAAAGGCCCGCTGCAGGGCGCCGGTCGTCTCATCCAGCGCAGTCACGCGCTGCTGGTCGGCGCGGTAGCTGACCAGCGCATTCTCGACATCCTGTAACGCCGTCAGCACAGTTTGACGGTAATCCAGCGCGGCGCTGGCCTGCTGCGCCCGCGCTAACTTGACGCTCGATACCAGTTGTCCACCCTGGAAAATCGGGATCGAAAGCGAGGGGCCATAACTGTAGAAATGGCTGCTCCAGTTATCCAGATAACTGGCGTCAGTGTTGCGGACGCCCAGCTGTCCGGTCAGCGACAGGCTTGGGAAGAGCTGCGCAACAGACACGCCAATCTCCGCGGTTTGTGCATGCAGCGTCGCTTCAGCCTGGCGAATATCAGGACGACGACGTGCCAGCGTGGAGGGAATACCAACCGGTACAAACTGCGGCAACGGCGGTAAGGCTTTAGGTGTGCTGAGTTCAGCATCCAGTGCACCCGGTGTTTTGCCGAGCAGCACCGCTAATCCGTTCATCGCCTGCCGTGCCTGCGATTGATACTGCGGCAGCTGGGCCTGAAGCGTGCTGAGCTGGGCACGGGCATTTTCTACATCAGTTAACGGAGCCAGACCATTACGCTGCTGACTTTGCGTCAGCTCGGTCGTCTGCTGCGCCACATTAATCTGCTCCTGCAGAGTCTGAACGGTGCTCTGCGCGCCTCGCAGCTGCAGCCAGGCTCGCGCAACTTCAGCCTCAAGTGAGACCAGCGCATCGTTACGCTGCTCTATCGCTGCCTGCTGCTGGGCATTGGCGGCCTCAACCTGACGGCGAACTTTGCCCCACAGGTCAAGCTCCCAGCTGGCATCGAAGCTGCCCTGATAGAGGTTAACCGGCTGGGTCAGGCCATTGAGCTGGCTGGCCACGCTGCTGTCGAGTTGATCGGTGACGCCATTGGACTCAAGCAAGCCTTTCAGGCCGAGCTGCTGACGGGTGACTTTGGCCGAACCGCTCAGACTGGGGAACAGGCTGCCCTGGGCCTGCGTCAGCTGTTCACGCGCACCCGCAATCCGCAGCACTGTCTGCTGCAGGCTCAGGTTCCCCGCTATCGCCCGCTCAATCAGGCTGTCGAGCTGCGGATCGTTAAAGCTCCGCCACCAGCGGGAATTAATCGCGGCGTTTTGTGGCTTTGACGCCTCCTGCGAATCCAGCGTGTTGTAGCTACCTGGCACGGCAGGTTTCGGTGCCTGATAGTCAGGTCCGACAGCGCAGCCCGCCAGCCCCAGGGCCAGCAGTAAGCTCAGGGGTTTCAGGCGATGAGTATAAAAAACCTTCATGTTAGTGTGCTCCTGCACTGCCTTCGCTCTTGATCGGCGACAGCAGCCAACAAAATGGAATCAAAATCAGGGCGACAATACTCAGGCCTGAGAAGACATCGATGTATGCGAGAATACGCGACTGCGCAATCATCTCCTGATAGAGCTGACCGGTTGCCAGCGTAATGGGATCGCCCACCGCCGACGTGAAGTCGCGTATCGCCTGCGCCCAGTGCTCAAGCGTAATGTTGAACGGCTCGTTAAGCGGCGTCATGTTGTGCACCATATGCGCAGACCGCGCCTGTGCGCGCTCGGTAATGGCCGCGGTCGAAAGCGAGATCCCAATGGATCCGGCCACGTTACGGAACATGGTAAAGAGCGCGGAGGCGTCCGCGTTAAGTCGCTGAGGAATGGTGACAAAAGCAATCGTAGTCAGCGGAACAAACAGGAAACCCAGCCCGATCGACTGTGCGCTACGCATCATCACCAGCGTTTTGAAATCGACATTCGGCGTCAGGGTAGCTGAATAGAAAAACGCCATGGCCAGACAGCTGAAACCAAAGGCGATGATGTATCGCGTCTGCACAATCGGCATCAGTTTCAGCACCAGTGGAATGGTCAGCACAATAAGCACCGCGCCGGGCGACAACACCAGCCCTGACCAGGTGGCGGTATAACCCAGATCCTGCTGCGCCAGCTGTGGCAACACCACAGAACTGCCATACAGAATCATTGCCATTCCCGCCATCAACAGCCCGGCCACCCAGAAGTTGCGGTCTTTCATTACCAGAATATCGACCACCGGCTTACGCGCATACATCAGCCAGTAAATGGCGCCAACGATGCCAACCAGCGCCAGAACAGCGAACAGTACGATAAAGTGCGAAGCGAACCAGTCCTCATCTTCTCCGCGATCCAGCATCACCTGCAGACACCCCAGGCCTAAGGTAATGAGGCTGATCCCGATGTAATCGATCTTCAGCTTACCTTTGGCCCACTTACGCTCCCACGGTGGATCTTCCAGCAGCTGATAGATTGCCAGCACAGTCAGCACGCCCACCGGGATGTTAATAAAGAATACCCAGCGCCAGCTGTAGTTGTCAGTGATCCAGCCACCCAATGTCGGGCCAATCACCGGCGCGACGATAATAGCGATGGAGGAGAGACCAAATGCCTTGCCGCGATCTTCTGCCTTGAAGTAGTCCAGCAGCACGGACTGCTGAACGGGCTGCAATCCGCCACCAAAAAAGCCCTGCAGCACGCGGAACAGAATGATTTGCCAGAGTTCAGTGGCGATGCCGCACAGGAACGAGCAAATGGTGAACATCACAATGCAAATCAGGAAAAACTGTTTACGGCCAAACAGCCGGCTGAAGAACGCAGAGATAGGCAGCACAATGCCGTTCGCCACCAGATAGGAGGTCAGCACCCAGGTTGACTCATCATAACTGGAGGAGAGCGAACCGGCGATGTGCGGCAGCGCCACGTTAACGATGGTGGTGTCGAGGATCTCCATAAACACCGCCAGCGTCACCGTGATTGCCACTAACCACGGATTACTGGCCGGTTTCCAGCTCTGCGCCGTACTCATTCCACTGTTACCTCGGGTTCAACGGAGAGACCCAGCGGCAGCGGATGGTTCGGATCCAGGCCCTTGTCGATAACGATTTTCACTGGCACACGCTGAACAATTTTCACGTAGTTACCGGTGGCGTTTTCTGACGGGAAGGTCGAGAAGCGTGAGCCGGAACCCATCTGAATGCTGTCGACGTGTCCTTCCAGCTTCATGTCCGGCCAGGCATCAACGCTGATTTTCACTTTATCGCCAGGATTCATGCGTTCCAGCTGAGACTCTTTGAAATTTGCAGTAACCCAGATGTCAGGCGAAACCAGCGAGAACAGAGAGGAACCCGCCTGCACCAGCGTGCCCAGCTGAACGTTACGCTTGGTGATAAACCCGTCATAGGGCGCGCGAACCTGGGTATAGGAGAGGTTAAGATCGGCCGTGCTTAACTGTGCTTTCGCCTGCTCAACCTGTTGCTGACGCGCTTCAACATTGGTCTCCTGCTGACGAATCTGCAGGGCAACCTGTGAAGCGACTTCAACCTGGGCTTTCGCACTCTGTAACTGTGCCTGCGCCGAACGTAGCTGCGCAGACGCGCTGTCGATATTACGCTGGCTGGTCGCACGTGGATCGACGCCACGCTGGCGACGATAATCCGCCTGCGCATTCAGCATATTGGCTTCTGCTTTCGCCTGATCGGCCAGAGCCTGATCGCGCTGAGCCGGATACTGTACTTTTGACAGCGCCAGCTGGGCCTGCGCCTGATGCAGTTGTGCAACGGCTAAACCGAGCTGCGCGTTAGCCTGTTCACGCTGGGCACGGTTATCGCTGGGATCAATCTCCACCAGCAGATCGCCCTTCTTCACCCGCTGGTTATCTTTCACCAGCAACTTCACGACATAGCCGGATGCTTTAGGCGCAATAGTAACGGCATCGCCTTCGGTAAAGGCGTCGTCGGTGGTTTCAATATTGCGGGTAGATAACCAGAACCAGAGACCGACAATCAGCATAATCACCACCACCACCGCCAGAATAATCAGCGGCTTTTTACCGGGGCGTTTACGCTCAGGCTGCTGGTCGTTGTCCTGATTTTCCTCTGACTGACGGTTTTGATCCGTCGTGTTTTCTGCGTCCTGCTGATGTGGATCGCGTTGATTGTTCTCGCTCATAGTTCCCATCACTGGCTAAGGCCCTGATTCCGGGCATAAAGGTCCTGTTAACCTTATATCGGAAATTGACAAAATCCAGTGCAACTTTACGAAACTTGAGGAATGCCGCACATCCTGCCACCTGACAGCGATAGCAGGATGTATCGGGCCTAATTGAGCAACCGCAGCAGTAGCCAGCCGCTGGCCATTGACCAGGCCAGCAAAGGAAGGGAAAAGAGATGAAATTGCCACCATACGGCACGATCTTTCGCCATACGCAGAGCAATCAGGTTAGCCAGTGAACCTGGCAGCAGACCGAATCCACCGATGTTGACCGCCCAGGCGAGCACATCGGTTGGCGGGACTTTTTGCAGCAGCAGAATCGTCGCCGGGACATTGCTGATCACCTGTGACAGACCAATCGCCAGCAGATAGAGCTGCCCCTGGCCGAAATGCGCCACCGCATCAAAGTGAGCCTGCATCACCGGCAGACGTGTCAGCAGGAAGACGTCAATAAACATGGCGATAAACACCGCCAGCAGGCTCCAGTCGATACGTTGCAGCACCGGACGTGCCATTACCATAAAGGTGGCGAGGATAACCAGCAGTATCCAGCCGGTGATTTCCAGCTCCAGACCGGCGATAAACAGCAGGTATAACACCACGCTGACAATAAACAGCGGCTTCTGCCACTCCGGCTGCTCCGGGTTGTCATGTTTATCAATCGTCCGCTTTGAAAAGCTAAACCAGGTCAGCACGACCAGGCTCAGCAGCAGCCAGGCGGCCAGCGGCAGCATCTGCACAATGAATGCAATAACGCTGAGCTTGCCGTGACTCCACAGCAGAATGTTTTGCGGATTGCCGACCGGCGTCAGCAGCGACCCGGCATTCACTGCCAGCGCCTCGAAAATGATCAGTCGCGAGATAGGTAAATGAGAGAACTTCCGCAGCGTTAATGTCAGCGGCACCAGAATAAACAGCGCAACATCGTTGGTTAAAAACGTGGAGAGCAACGCGGCAGCCAGCACCATAAATAGCGCCAGCGCACGTTCGTGCCGGAAACGCGCAATCAGGCGTCCTCCCAGCACGTCAAAGTAGCCGCTGGTTTCCAGCCCTTTGGTCAGAATCAATAACCCGGTGAGTGTGATAATGGTGTGCCAGTCTACGGCTCCGGGCAGATCGGCCCAGCGAAAATCCGCCAGGAATGCCAGAACTACACCAATCACGATTAATAAATGCAAAATTGAGTCATGCAAAAAAGATCGAAGCAGTTGTGGCATGGTGAGGGTACGCCTTAGCGTTAACGGGTTTCGGAGAACTTCTTAAATACAGCCAGAGTTTCATCACTGACGTGATGTTCAATTCCTTCTGAATCGCGTCGGGCCGTTTCGGGACTGATGCCTAACGCCAGCAGAAAACTTTCAACAATATGATGACGGGCGCGACTCTCCTCTGCCAGCTTCTCCCCTTCGCTGGTCAGGAAGACACCGCGGTAAGGGACCTGCTCAACCAGCCCGGCACTGCCAAGTCGTTTCAGCATTTTAGCCACTGTCGGTTGCGAAACGCCCAGACGGGCTGCCATATCGACCTGACGTGCTTCGCCAAATTCACCAATTAAATCAGAGATTAACTCAACGTAGTCATCAATTAACTCCCGACGATGCGCTTCACGCACCTGCCGAAAACCTTCGACATGCTCTTCAATATCTTTCAGTGGTCCTTTCGGCGCAGAAACCACGCTTTTAGCACGACGACTCATTCAGCTTCCTCATTATTATTTCCCGTACTGACGCTGCTGTACGGATTTAGCTGCGCTCATTGTAAACCAGCCACAAAGAAGCTCAAATTTTTCGTCATTAGCCTTGGCTAAACGATATAGCCAGTGCTATATTTGTTGATAATGTAAGCAGCCAACGCATGATCCCTAGTGATCTTCTGTTGCTCTGGTGATGATGACGCTCTCACCTCACGCTGCTGATTACCGCGTCGATCAGGATTGGGAGGTAATTCTATGAGCACTCTGAAATGTTGCTTAGATTGCAGCAAATGCTTCCAGACAGAGAAGAAAACAACCACGGAGTTTAAATCCTGGCTGTGCCTGCTGACGCGTTCCCCTTTCACACTGCGTCTGATGCTGATTGAAAAACTGCTGGGCCATAAGCCTGCCGAACCTCGCTGTCCGAATCTTATCTGGCGCGGCTAATCCTGATTCAGAGCCTTTTTGCCTGCGGTTGAAAGGCTCACGCCCCACTGTTTGTTCTCTTTGTTTTTTCCCCTCATAAGAAACTGCCCTGAGGCTTGAAGGGGAATGCCTGCAGATCAGCGTCTGTCAGAGAATGAGACGGGAGACCGACAGGTAAGTCGGGGTGGCGGGTAAAATCAGCACAATAAAAAACGGCCCACAAGGGGCCGTTTTTTTGCAGGTCAGCTAAGCTAAACTTAGAAGCTGTAACCTACGCCAGCAATCCAGGTACCGACGTCAACGCTACGGATACGGCTCTGCTCGTAACCAACGTCAAGTGCGATGTCCTGCATTGGGTTAAACTGCATGCCTGCGCCGTAAGAGAAACCTACGTCGCTGGTGTCAGTTTTATCACGTGATGCAGTTTCGTTGCCCTGGTATTTACCATAGCCGATACCGACAACACCATAGATGCTAGCCCAGTCGTTCAGACGGAAAGCTGGACCACCGGTCACACCGTAGTACTGGCCTTTGTTGTAAACGCCATCTTCGGTACGATCTTTTTCAGTGTAGGTGAATGAACCGATCCAACCCAGTGGGTTAGAACCGTCTTCGTAGCGGTATTTCAGGTTGAAGCCGTTAGCTTTGTTCGCTACGCCCTGATAATCGCTCTGAGCATAGCCACCAGTTACGGTGCTCTGTGCCATTGCTGAACCTGCAGATACTGCCAGTACACAGGCTAATGCTGAAAGACATGCAATTTTTTTCATAACCACCTCAAATGTGAAAATACTTCTCTCCTGACAACGCTGAAAATATAACAAAAAATAGCGAGAAACTCTGCCCGGATTTTGTTGTCTAACAGAAAGTTTGGTGTAACAGGACGTTAATGCGACATACTATGTCATTCATTTTTCTTATAAAATCCGTCATCTTCCTGCAATAATCTTTTTGTGCTCAATTTGCCCTTTAAGTTAATTCCTAAAAAAACCTGACATTTCTTTACCTAAATGGCACTGATTTTGGCCAAAATTTGCGCAGTTAAGGCAAATTAAAAACGCTGACTCATGATTTTTTGCCTGACATTTCCTTTACACTGGCCCACTCGTTACGTTGATGACCAGGAAAAGTACACAGGATGTCTGCCTCTCCCGCTTCTAAAAATCTTGCGCCAATCGTGTTGCCAATTGCCGTACTGCTGATTGCGATGCTGTCGCTGCAGGGCGGTGCTTCTCTGGCAAAAAGCCTGTTTCCTTCTGTTGGTGCGACGGGAATCACCGCGCTGCGTCTGGGCTTTGGCACCCTGATACTCTGTGTCATTTTTAAACCCTGGCGTTTACGCTTTAGCCGGGAACAACGTCTGCCTTTGCTGATGTATGGTCTGGCGTTGGGCACCATGAACTTCACATTCTATCTGGCGATTCGCACTGTGCCGCTGGGCGTGGCGGTGGGACTGGAGTTTACCGGTCCACTGGCGCTGGCGCTGTTTGGATCGCGCAGACCACTGGATTTTGTCTGGGTGCTGCTGGCGGTGATTGGTTTGTGGTTCCTGCTGCCGTTTGGGACAGGGATGACCGCGATTGATCCATTGGGCGCAGCACTGGCCGTGAGTGCGGGTGCCTGCTGGGCAATCTATATCCTGGCGGGGCAGCGGGCAGGCGCAGAACATGGTCCTGCGACAGTGGCTATTGGTTCGCTGATTGCTTCGGTGATTTTTGTACCGCTGGGGCTGACGTTTGCAGAAAGTGGCATCTGGACATGGGCCGTAATGCCGATCGCATTGCTGGTTGCCCTGCTCTCCAGCGCGATACCCTACTCACTGGAGATGATCGCCCTTACCCGTTTACCGGCGCGCATCTTCGGCACGCTGATGAGTCTGGAACCCGCCATGGCCGCTTTTTCTGGCATGCTGTTTTTGGGTGAAACGCTGACCGGGCTACAGTGGCTGGCGCTACTGGCAATCATCATCGCTTCGGCAGGGTCAACGCTGACCATGCGACCGAAAAAGAGCCAGTTAAGCAGCGTGGAATTATCAGATTCTGGTCAGAAATAAACGCCTTTAGCCTGCCTTTGTGGTGGGCTAAATAACAATCATGCTCATCATGAGAATTATTCTTAACCATCCCCTGTCCATGCTCTGACTATTTTGAAACAGACGCTTACCTGTTATTTACATACAAAATTAAAGTATTGATTTAATTGATTAAATACAAGCGCTTTTATTTTAACATTGCGTTAACCTCGTCTGTGCCTTCCCGCTTTTAATAAAGACCTGTACTATTTCATCTATCGATAAAGTCGTTTCTGCAAAGCTGAAAAGCGCTGCTATACTTATCCGGTACTTGATTAGGACAACCATCAAAGAGAGGACTGAAACGATGAGTACCGCTAAACTGGTTAAAACTAAATCTGCTGACCTGATTTATACCCGTAATGACGTGGCCGAAGATGAGAAGAAAGCCACCATCGCGGTGTTGAACCGTCTGGTAGTCGAGTTTATTGACCTGTCATTGATTACTAAGCAGGCGCACTGGAACATGCGCGGTGCTAACTTCATCGGTGTACATGAAATGCTGGACGGCTTCCGTACTGCAATCACCGAGCATCAGGACACCATTGCTGAGCGTGTGGTACAGCTGGGCGGCGTTGCACTGGGCACCACGCAGGTTGTTAACGATACGACGCCGCTGAAAAGCTATCCGCTGAATATTCACAGCGTTCAGGATCATCTGAAAGCGCTCGCAGACCGTTACAGCGTCGTGGCTAATGATACCCGTAAAGCCATTACTGAAGTGAAAGATGAAGATACCGCTGATATCTTTACTGCGGCATCACGTGACCTGGACAAATTCCTGTGGTTCATCGAAGCCAACATTGAATAAAACTCAATGCAGTCAATCAGGCGGGGAAACCCGCCTTTTTTACGTCTGCGTTACCGCATTTTTATGACCCTGTTAACAGTTCTTCCTTCCTTCGCTTCACAGCCTTAACATCTGAGGCACACTACCGCTTGCACCAAAACAGCCATATGCACCAAAACTGAGCACCTAAATGGTGCAAAGGCAGAATTAACTGCAAAATCGTGTCAGCTATGTTATTTAACTCTCTGATTTCGCGAAACTTGCAAAGTTGGCATAATTATTTCATATGACAAGCCGCAAACGCAGGCCCTGCCGCCTGGTAGTAAAAAAAGGAAAAATGATGAAGTCACTGTTAAAAGTTTCTGTGGCCGCGCTGGCGCTGGCCTTCTCCCTCTCTTCCACTGCAGCAGATAAGAAGCTGGTTGTCGCTACCGATACCGCCTTTGTTCCGTTCGAATTCAAACAGGGTGACAAATATGTCGGCTTTGATGTGGATCTGTGGGATGCCATTGCGAAAGAGCTGAAGCTGGATTATACCCTGAAGCCAATGGACTTCAGCGGCATCATCCCTGCACTGCAAACGCGCAATGTCGATCTGGCCCTTGCGGGCATCACCATTACCGAAGAACGTAAAAAAGCGATCGAGTTTTCTGATGGCTATTACAAAAGCGGTTTGCAGGTAATGGTGCGTAACAATGAAAACGACATCAAAGGCATCAGCGATCTGAACGGTAAAGTCGTCGCAGTGAAAAGCGGCACCGGCTCTGTGGAATACGCAAAAGCCCACATCAAATCTAAAGACCTGCGTCAGTTCCCGAACATCGACAGCGCCTATATGGAGCTGGGCACCAACCGTGCGGACGCCGTGCTGCATGACACGCCAAACATTCTTTACTTCATCCACACCGCCGGTAAAGGCCGTTTTAAAGCGGTAGGCGATTCGATTGAAGCGCAGCAGTATGGTATCGCCTTCCCGAAAGGCAGCGACGATTTACGTGAAAAAGTAAACGGCGCACTGAAAACCCTGAAAGAGAACGGCACCTATAACACGCTCTATAAAAAATGGTTCGGCACCGAACCTAAATAATAATTTGCCCGTTATCTGATTTCAGCAGGGAAACTTTTTCCCTGCTTTTTTCCATCGCAACATATCTGGAGTGACACCATGGAGTTTGACTGGAGCGTCATCTGGCCCGCCATGCCAGCGCTGCTTGAAGGCGCTAAACTGACTTTAATAATCTCTGTTATTGGACTGGTTGGCGGCCTGTTTATCGGGCTGATTGCCGGTTTTGCCCGCGCTTACGGCGGCTGGATCACCAATAACATCGCACTGGTGTTTATCGAAATTATCCGCGGCACCCCTATCGTGGTGCAGGTGATGTTCATCTACTTTGCTCTGCCGATGGCGTTCCCCGACCTGCGCATTGATCCCTTCAGCGCAGCGGTAGTGACCATCATGATTAACTCTGGCGCTTATATCGCGGAGATTACGCGTGGTGCCGTGCTGTCGATTAATAAGGGCTTCCGCGAAGCCGGACTGGCGCTTGGCCTGTCGAGCCGTGAGACGCTGCGCTACGTGATTATGCCGCTGGCGCTGCGCCGTATGCTGCCACCGCTGGGCAACCAGTGGATTGTCAGCATCAAAGATACCTCGCTGTTTATCGTTATTGGTGTGGCTGAACTGACGCGTCAGGGTCAGGAGATTATTGCCGGTAACTTCCGCGCTCTGGAAATCTGGAGCGCCGTCGCGATCATCTATCTGGTGATTACGCTGGTGCTGAGCTTTGTGCTGCGCCGCATTGAGAAAAGGGTGAAAATCCTGTGATTGAATTTAAAGATGTCTCCAAGCATTTTGGCCAGACCCAGGTGCTGCACAATATTGATCTGAAGATTAACCAGGGCGAAGTGGTGGTGATTATCGGCCCATCCGGTTCCGGTAAATCCACCCTTTTACGCTGCATTAACAAGCTGGAAGAGATCACCAGCGGCGAGCTGATTGTTGATGGCCTGCGCGTGAATGACCCGAAAGTTGATGACCGCCTGATTCGTCAGGAAGCGGGCATGGTATTTCAGCAGTTTCATCTGTTCCCACAGATGAGTGCGCTGGACAACGTTGCCTTTGGTCCTATCCGGGTGCGTGGCGCCAGTAAAGAAGCGGCACGCCAGCTGGCGCGTGAGTTGCTGGGCAAAGTGGGCCTGGCAGAGCGTGCACATCATTTTCCGTCTGAGCTGTCCGGCGGCCAGCAGCAGCGCGTGGCGATTGCCCGTGCGCTGGCGGTTAAGCCAAAGATGATGCTGTTCGATGAGCCAACCTCAGCACTGGACCCGGAACTGCGTCATGAAGTCCTTAAAGTGATGCAGGATCTGGCGGAAGAAGGCATGACGATGGTGATTGTGACGCATGAAGTGGGCTTTGCACAGAAGGTCGCCTCACGCCTGATCTTTATTGATAAAGGCCGGATTGCAGAAGATGGCGATCCTGACAGCCTGATCAGTAATCCACCCAGTGACCGTCTGCGCGAATTCCTGCAGCACGTCTCCTGATAAAAACGGGCCGCTAAGCGGCCCTTTTTTTTATGCCCCTGCCCGCACTAATACCGTGCCTGCACCGGGAAAACCCTAACTTCCCAGACGACTCAGCAGTTTGCTGCGCTGTGCGGCAGGCATAAAACTCCACGCCAGAAAGCGGCTCTGTTTCTGACCCTGGGCCATGTTCACCACCCGCACTTCAGCAACGTCGAGCGCCTGCAGCTGTTTTTCCAGTGCCGGCAAGTTCTCTTTGCGCGACACCAGCGAGGTAAACCAGCCGATCTGACGACCCAGCGCCACGCTCTCGGCGATCATCTTGCCGATAAACGCCTTTTCGCCACCGGGATACCACAGCTCATTGTGCTGCCCGCCAAAGTTAAGTGGCGCACTCTTGTCCAGTCCGAGATTGCGGACCTTGCGCTGTGAACCGGCCACTGCCTCATCCGGCGACGCGTGGAACGGCGGATTACACATCACCGCGCTGAAGAATTCCGTTTTGCTGACCACACCCGCCAGCACCGCATCGTTGTTTTTCTGACGACGCAGACGGATCTGGCGCGTCAGGCGTGGGTTGGCCGCAACGATGCGGTTAGCGGCTTTGATGGCGGCTTCATCAATTTCGGTGCCGGTAAAGCGCCAGCCATATTCTGCCGCACCAATCAGTGGATAGATGCAGTTTGCGCCGCAGCCAACATCGAGAATGTCCGCCATCGGGATAACGCCGTTGTTATCCAGCGCCAGCAGATCGGCCAGGTAGTGCAGATAATCGGCGCGTCCCGGTACTGGCGGGCAGAGTGAGCCGGGAGAAAGCTGCCAGTCGATGTCGTAAAAGAGTTTGATCAGCGCCTGGTTCAGCAGCATCACCGCCTCCGGGTCCGCAAAATCCACAGACTTCACGCCATAACCATTAGGCCGGACTTTAGCCTTCAGCGGCGGATGAGCAGCGGTTAACGCGGCAAAATCGTATTCGCCCTGATGGCGATTGCGGGCGTGGAAGGGCGACGTGCTGGCTGACTTTTTCATACGTTCTCTCAATTATTCAGGCGCGCGTACAATACGCTGTAGGCGGCGGAAAATAAACCCGCACCATCCGCTTACCGCTTTCCGATTCCGTCGGGTGATGCTGTCGGGCTAAGATAAATAAAATCACCTGCTGGAGACGTTATGACCCGGAAACGCTATTCCTATGAACCCCGTGCTGGTCACGGTCTGCCCCACGATCCGCTCAACGCCATTATCGGACCACGACCAATCGGCTGGATTAGCTCTGTCAGCGCCAGCGGCCAGCGCAATCTGGCCCCTTACAGCTTCTTTAACTGCTTCAACTATCATCCGCCAATTATCGGTTTCGCCAGCAGCGGCTGGAAAGACAGCGTGCAGAACATTGCGGACACCAAAGAGTTTGTCTGGAACCTGGCTACCCGCCCGCTGGCCGAAGCGATGAACGAAAGTTCCGCTTCACTGCCTGCCGATCAGGATGAGTTTGCCTTTGCAGGGTTAACACCACTGGCGGCATCACAGGTAGGTGCCAGTCTGGTGGCGGAAAGCCCGGTCAACTTTGAGTGTCGTCTGACCCAGCTGATTCAGTTGCAGGATGCCAGTGGCAATCTGGTCGACAGCTGGCTGGTGCTGGGTGAAGCGGTCGCGATCCACATCGATGAATCGCTGCTGGAAGCGGGCATTTATCAGACCGCAAAAGCCGAACCGATACTTCGTGCAGGTGGTCCCAGCGCCTATTACGGCATCAGTGAAGCGCAGCGCTTTGATTTAGTCCGTCCGGACGCACGCCGCAAATAATCCTCACTCCACAAGCGCATCGGTCCGGTGCGCCCTTATCTGCGCCACCGCACGGTCGATGTCGGGTGCCAGCCAGCGATCCTGCTGCCAGCGCTCAACCACCTGCCGCAGATGCTGCCAGGCGCGCCGCGTGCCGGCTGCCAGCTGTGATTCACCGTGAAACTCCAGCGCCTGCGCCGCCAGCAGATACTCAATCGCAATGATGTGATCGACGTTGCTGACCAGCTTCAGCAGCTTCAGCGCCGACCCGGTGCCAAGACTGATGTGATCCTCCTGTAATCCTGAGGTGACATAGTTGTCGAGTACCGCAGGCTGGGCCAGCTGACGGTTTTCCGCGCAGAGTGAGGCCGCGACGTACTGCGCAATCATCATGCCAGAATTGACGCCAGGCTCGGCCACCAGAAACGGCGGCAGGCCACTGACCAGCGGGTTTACCAGCCGATCCAGCCGTCGTTCGGCAATACTCCCGAGCTCCGCCAGCGCAATCGCCAGCAGGTCACAGGCCATCGCCACCGATTCACCGTGCGGATGTGACTGTGACACCACGCGCCACTCCTGCGGCGTGCCCAGAATCAGCGGATTGTCGGTACAGGCGTTGAGTTCAGTCTCCACCTGACGTGCGGCGTGATCAAACTGATCGCGGCAGGCGCCGTGCACCTGCGGCATCGACCGCAGACTCATCGCATCCTGAGTGCGGATGCCGACACTCGCGTTCAGCAGCGGGCTGTCTCTCAGCAACTGGCGCAGACGTTCACCACTGCGCTGTATTCCCGGGCTGGCCTTGAGTGCCAGCACCTCTGGATCAAACGCCACCAGCTGACCGCGCAGCGCTTCAAAACTCATTGCGCCTGTCACATCCGCCCAGTCCAGCAGACGCCCGGCATCGTCCAGCGCCAGGCAGGCTAAGCCGGTCATGCAAGGCGTGCCATTGACCAGGCTCAGTCCCTCTTTGGCACCTGGCCGGTAAGGCGCTAAGCCCGCCTGGGCCAGCGCCTGCTGCGCGGGCATGATTTCGCCGTGCCACTCCACCTCGCCGATGCCGATCAGGGCCAGACCGATATGCGCCATGTGGGTCAGATAGCCTACCGATCCCTGGGACGGCACCTGAGGGGTAATCTGCAGATTCAGTAGCGCCAGCAGCTGCTGCACCAGCGCCACTGACACACCCGATTTGCCATGACTGTAGTTGGCAATCGCGGCACACAGAATGGCGCGGACCTCCGCTTTTTTAAGCACCGGCCCGACACCACAGGCATGGCTCAGTAAGGTATTGCGCGACAGCTGGCTCAGTTCATCTTCGGAAAGAGTAATGTTGCACAACGCCCCTAATCCGGTATTAATGCCGTAGGCTACCTGCCCCGCCGCGACGATGTTGCCGACGATTTCACGGCTCCGGGCAATTCGCTGCCAGGCGCTGTCGCTCAGCGTCAGAGTCGCGCCATGCCGGGCGACCTTCACCAGCTCCTGCCATTTAAGCGGACCATCGCCCCAGACCCGCGTCTGACTCATGACGTCGCTCATACCACCGGCTCCACCTGATGATGGCTGGAAATAAACTGCTTAAAGCGCGCCGATCCCGCCTCGCCGAACATCGCCTCTGGCGTGCCCTGACAATCAATCGTGCCCTGATGCATAAACACGACCCGGTTTGAGACGTTGCGGGCAAAGCCCATCTCGTGCGTGACCACCAGCATGGTGCGCCCCTCTTCGGCCAGGCTGCGCATCACCTTCAGCACCTCACCCACCAGTTCCGGATCCAGTGCCGATGTCGGTTCATCAAACAGCATCACCTCCGGGTCCATCGCCAGCGCGCGGGCGATCGCCACCCGCTGCTGCTGGCCGCCCGAAAGCTGAGCGGGATAGAAGTCTTTGCGATTCAGCAGGCCAACCCGATCCAGCAGCTGTTCTGCCTGAGCGATGCAGGCTTTTTTATCGCGCTTCAGCACGTAGTGCGGCCCTTCAATAACGTTTTGCAGTACGGTGAGATGCGACCAGAGATTAAAGCTCTGAAACACCATCCCCAGCCGGGAACGCAGCCGTTCAATCTGACGCGGGTTAGCCGCCAGCTGGTGCCCGCGTGCATGACGCTTCATCTCAATGGTTTCACCGCCCACGCTGACGACGCCAGAATCAGGCGTCTCCAGCAGGTTGATACAGCGCAGCAGCGTACTTTTACCGGAGCCGCTGGCACCGAGAATAGAGATGACATCGCCCTGATGCGCCTGCAGCGAGATGCCCTTCAGCACCTCCATCGCGCCAAAGGATTTATGGATATCGCTGGCCGACAGCGTGACGGGTGGCAGTTCAGACATTTTTTTCTCCTCCGGGGATCGGCTTAGCGGCCGGTAACGGCTTTTTTTCCGGTTGATGAACCGGTGTCAGACGCCGCTCCAGCAGGGCATACAGTTGAACAATGATGAAGTTGAGGATTAGATAGATCGCCGCTGCACAGAGAAACACCTCCATGGTGCGGTAAGTACGCTGGATAATCTGCTGCGCGACCCCGGTGACATCCCACACCGTCACCAGACTCGCCAGCGCGGTTGATTTCACCAGCAGAATCGCTTCGGTGGAGTACGCAGGCAGCGCATAGCGCAGCATCACCGGTGCGATAATGCGCCGCAGCAGCAGGCCGCGCGACATGCCGCATGCCATCCCCGCTTCCACCTGACCGGGCGGGACCGCCAGCAGCGCGCCGCGCAGGATCTCCGCCGTGTAGGCGGCGGTACAGAGGGACAGGGCCAGCACCGCGCAGGTAAAAGGCTCACGCAGAAACGGCCAGAAGACGCTGTGGCGGATCACCCCAAACTGTCCCAGCCCGTAGTAGATCAGGAACAACTGAATCATCAGCGGCGAGCCGCGAAACACCAGAATGTAGCCGCGGGCGAATGCACTCAGCAGCCGCCAGCGGCTCATGCGCAGCGCCAGAATACCGACCGCCAGCACGCCCCCGCAGAGAAAGGCGCTGATAAACAGGCCGAGCGTGACCGGCAGCGCCGCGCTGAGTTTCAGGAAGGTGTCAGTAAGGAACGCAAAATCAATCATAACTCTCCTTAATGCTGTGCAGCGGTGCGGCTTTGCCAGGCGCGACCCAGACGGGATTCGGCGCGCAGAAAGGCGCGATTCGACAGCAGCGTCAGCAGCAGATAACAGGCACCGCCCACCAGGTAAAAGGAGAAGTAGTCCCGGGTAGAACCGGCTGCTATCTGGCTGGCCCGCATGAGCTCGACAATGCCGGTCACCGATACCAGCGCGGAATCTTTCAGGCTCATCTGCCAGACGTTAGACAGGCCGGGCAGCGCATAGCGCGCCACCTGCGGCAACAGGATACGTTGCCGGATGCGCCAGCGCGGCATGCCAATAGCGACGGCGGCTTCGATCTCCCCTTTCGCCAGAGCCAGCCGCGCGGCACGATAGACTTCCGCCTGGTAAGAGCCGGAGATAAGCCCGATCGCCAATGCCCCGATCAGAAACGGCGGCGCTTCGATAAAACCGTCTGCGCCAAACAGTTGTCCGATCTGCGTGATCAGTCCCGATCCACCGAAGTAGAACAGGTAGATCACCAGCAATTCAGGGATACCCCGAAAGATCACCGAGTAGCTTTCACCCAGCCAGCGTACCGCCCGGTGCGGGGATAACTTTGCGGCGGCCACGCCCGATCCCACCACCGCGCCGACCAGCAGCGCGCAAAACGACAGCAGCAACGTGGTCAGCGTGGCACTCAGAATCAACCGTCCCCAGCCGTCCGGGCCAAAACTCAGCAGGCTTATCATCCGTTACCTCTCTCAGGGTGTGACGTCAGTTTTGAACCACTTCTCGCTCAGCTTTTTCACTGTGCCATCGGCCAGCGCGGCTTTGATCGCCTGATCCAGTCGGGCTTTCAGATCGTTGTCTGCCATGCGCACGCCCAACGCCTCGCCCTCACCCCAGATCGGGCCGCCCAGCTGCGGACCGCTGAAGCTGAGGTTACGGTTATCCGGTCGTGCCAGCATCGACTGCGCAAAGGTCACATCGTCAAACACCGCATCAATGCGTCCGGCCTGCAAATCGAGGATCGCATCGGCTGAACTGGTGTATTCGCGCACATCCGCCACATCTTTGAAGTATTTGTCGATAAACGGCGTGTAGACCGTGCCGGAGGCGATACCGATCGTTTTGCCCTTCAGCGCGGCTTTCAGGGGTGCAATGGCAGGCGCTATGGTTTTTTCATCGTCGGTAAGTTTGATGATCTTACTGTCGGCGGGCAGCAGTGACCCTTTTACCGTGATAAAGGTGGCGGGCGTGGAGGCGTAAGGGACGGTGAAATTCACCACTTTTTTGCGGTCGGGCGTAATCACAATCGCATCCATGATCACGTCATATTTTCCGGCATTCAGTCCGGCGATCATGCCATCCCAGTTCTGTACCACCAGCTTGCACTGAATCGCCATGCGCTGGCAGAGATCCGCCATCAGCTCTGGTTCGAAACCGCCCAGCTTGCCGCCCGGCAGGGTGAGGTTCCAGGGTTCATAACTGCCTTCAGTGGCAATGGTGATGGACTTCCACTCTTTAGCCTGGGCGCTGACGCCACAGAGCAGCAGACTGGAAACCAGCGTAGTGAGACATAAACGACGAAGGGTCAGAGGGTGCATCATACGGTTCTCCTGAAAGTAGCGGCCTGGTGATCGCCCTGCGAGATTTAACATAAATTTCACAGGATGATATGTCATGTATATACAAGTTAACGCAGTGCAGTTCATTGCCGGCTTTATCATTTTGTGAGCCAGACGGGATTTATTCAGATTGAGCACGCACTGCAGCACTTGTACATACAACCAAGCAAAGGTTATGCCAGCTCTGCAAAAGCGACGAATGGAGGCGGAAGCAAGGGAGCAGCCAGACAGGCTGCTCTCACCTGCACCCGATTAGCGCAGCGCTGCACCAGGGCGGCGCATCGCAGATTTATTGCGGTCTGGCCTGTGCCAGCATGGCGTGGATCATCGCCTTTAACACTTTTTGTAACCCTGCGGCACGCGCCTGCTGCCAGGCATAAGGCGGGGTTTCATCCATGTAGTTCAGCTGCGCCAGCTCCAGCTGAACTGCCTCAATCTGCTGCTGCGGCTGTCCATAAGCGCGGGTGATGTAGCCGCCTTTAAAGCGTCCGTTAATCACCCAGCTGTAGTCGTTCTGTGCCGCGCATACTGCTTCAATCGCCGCGCTCATGGCAGGTGTACAGCTTGCACCGTCGTTGGTGCCAACATTGATATCGGGCAGACGGCCCTCAAACAGGCGGGGAATTTCGCTGGCGATGGAGTGAGCATCAAACAGCAGCGCATAACCATGCAGCGCTTTAAGCCGCGCCAGCTCCTGCTGAATCTGCTGATGATAAGGCTGCCAGATCTGATCGATGTAGCCCTGACGCGCCGTGGCATCAGGCGTTTTACCTGGCGCAAAGGTCGGCGTGCCGTCGAACAGCGTTTCCGGGAACAGGCCAGTGGTGGCCGTCGTGTAGAGCGGCTGGTTATCCGGCGGACGGTTAAGATCAACCACAAAACGGGAGTAGCGGCCAATTAACACGCTGGCCCCGAGGCCACGCACAAAATCATACAGCAGCGGGATATGCCAGTCGGTGTCAGGCAGGCCGCGCGCGGCCTCACTTAATCCAGCCTCCACGTCGGGTGTCAGGTCGGTCCCGGCGTGAGGAATGCTGACCAGCAGCGGCAGGCTGCCCTGGGTGAAATAGAAAGGGTTCATTGTGGTTCTCCACGATAAATAACGGTACAGGGCAGCTCACCACCCAGCCAGTAAACCAGTTCCGCGGGACGAGCCAGCGGCCAGTGCACGAAGTTTGCTACTTTTCCCGCCTCCAGCGAGCCGTGACTGTCAGCCAGCCCCAGCGCTTTTGCTCCCCACAGGGTGACGCCCGCCAGCGCCTCTTCCGGTGTCATGCCAAACAGCGTGCAACCCATATTCAGCATCAGACGCAGCGACAGCGCAGGCGAGGTGCCAGGATTCGCATCGCTGGCCAGTGCCATCGGCACCCCATGTCGCCGGAAGCTTTCCACCGGCGGGCGCTGGGTCTCACGCAGCAGGTAAAACGCACCAGGCAGCAGCACCGCGACGGTGCCATGCTCTGCCATCACCCTGGCATCCTCTTCCGTGGCGTATTCAAGATGGTCCGCAGAGAGTGCGCCGTAGCGCGCCGCCAGTGCTGCGCCCCCCAGTGCCGAAAGCTGTTCGGCATGCAGTTTCACCGGCATACCCAGCGCCACCGCCCGGTCAAACACCCGCGCTACCTGCGCAGGGGAAAAGGCGAGATGCTCACAGAACGCATCCACCGCATCCGCCAGCCCCAACGCCTTCACCTGCGGCAGGAGTCGATCGCAGATGATATCGACCCAGCTATCCGGGTCGTGCTTAAACTCCGGCGGAAAGGCATGTGCTGCCAGACAGGTGGAACGCACATCGGCGGACACGCTCTCTCCCAGCTGGCGAATCGCCCGCAGCATCCGCAGTTCGCTCTCTTCATCCAGACCATAGCCGGACTTAATCTCCACGGTGGTGACGCCTTCGGCCAGCAGCCGATCGAGCCGCCAGCGAGCCGACGCCACCAGCTCCTCTTCCGTGGCCGCGCGGGTGGCGCGCACGGTGGAGAGAATGCCGCCGCCCTGCGCGGCGATCTCTGCGTAGCTGACGCCATTCAGGCGCTGTTCAAACTCCTGGCTGCGGTCGCCGCCAAACACCAGATGGGTATGACAATCCACCAGCCCAGGCGTCACGATGCCGCCTGGCAGTTGATGATGCTGATCGGCGACGAACGCGGGCATCTCCGCCTGCGGGCCCACCCATACCAGTTTACCTGCCCGCACCACCAGCGCGCCTTGCGGAATCAGATGGTACTTTCCGTCACGCATGGTAACCAGGTCGGCCCCGGTCCATACCGTATCTACACGCATCTCTTCTGCCATCGCTGCCTAAGCCTCCACCGTTTACACTGTGCCTCAAAGTATGTATATGTATATACAACCACATCCGGAGAGGATCAACCATGGTAACTTTTTTTGCCCCGCGTGCACTGCTGGCAGAGGGCTGGCAGCAGCAGGTTCGTATCACAGTTAATCAGGCGGGTTTTATCGATGCCATTGCTCCGGATAGCCATGCGGAGAATGCTGTCCAGCTCAACGGCGAGGTAATTCCGGCGATCGCCAACCTGCACTCGCACGCCTTTCAGCGTGCCATGGCGGGGCTGGCAGAAGTCGCGGGCGATCCTCAGGACAGCTTCTGGACCTGGCGGGATTTGATGTACCGCATGGTGCAGCGCCTGACACCCCGGCAGGTGGGCGATATTGCCGCCCTGCTCTACATCGAAATGCTGAAGGGCGGCTACACCCAGGTGGCGGAGTTTCACTATCTGCATCACGACCCCAGCGGCGCACCCTATGGTGATGATGCGATGCTGCAACAGCTGATCGAGGCGGCGGAGATCGCCGGTATCGGTCGAGACCCTGCTGCCGGTGCTCTACAGCTACAGCGGCTTTGGCAGTCAGCCTGCAACGGCGGGTCAGAAACGTTTTATCCAGCAGACCGACCAGTATCTGCAACAGCAGGCGCGGCTGGAGGAGTGGCAGCAGCAGCGGCCACTGCTGAATCGTGGCCTCTGTTTCCATTCACTGCGGGCAGTAAGTGAAAGTCAGATGCACGACGTGCTGGCGGCCAGCGATCCTGGGCTGCCGGTCCATATCCATGTGGCTGAACAGCAGAAAGAGGTCAATGATTCGCTGGCGTGGAGCGGCGAACGGCCGGTTGCCTGGCTGCTCAACCGCTTTAAGGTAGATACGCGCTGGTGTCTGATCCACGCCACGCATCTGGATGAGAGCGAACTGTCACGCCTTGCCCGCAGCGGTGCGGTGGCGGGTCTCTGCCCGACCACCGAAGCCAACCTCGGTGACGGCATTTTTCCGGCGGTGGAGTATATCGCGCAGGGCGGACGCTGGGGCATTGGCTCCGACAGTCACGTCTCGCTGAGCCCCCAGGAAGAGCTGCGCTGGCTGGAGTATGCGCAGCGCCTGCGCGACCAGCGCCGCAACCGAATCACCCTGCCTGACCAGCCCTCGGTAGGCGATCTGCTTTGGCAACAGGCTGCAGCAGGGGGTGCGCAGGCGTGCGGCATTCAGCAGGGTACGCTGGCGGTGGGACAACGTGCTGACTGGCTGGTGCTGCGTGATGAGGCATGGCTCGGCAGCGTGGAATCACACGCCGTAATGAACCGCTGGCTGTTTGCCGGACAGCGCGATCAGATTCGCGACGTCTATGTTGCAGGTAAAGCCGTGGTGAAAGATGGCGTGCATCCGCACCAGGCAGCGTGTGCCGCACGCTTTGCTCAGGCAATGGCGGCGCTGCGATGATCGCCCGGTTCGCATATGCCGATCTGGCAGTCAGCCGCTGGCGCAACGGTGGCGGTGAGACCCGTGAGATTATCAGTTTCCCGCCCGGCGCAGATCGCTTTGGCTGGCGCGCCAGTATTGCGACCCTGGCGCAGAATGGCCCCTTCTCTCCCTTTCCGGAGATTGATCGGGTTATCACCCTGCTGCACGGCGATCCGGTGTTGTTAACCGCGCCCGGCGTGCAGCATCTGTTGACGCCGCAAAAGCCGTGGGCGTTTGCCGGCGAACTCGCCTTAACGGCACAACTGCAGGGCAGCGTCAGCGAAGATTTTAATATCATGACGCGACGTGGTGAATGGCAGGCAACGGTGGAGGTGGTTACCACAGAGGTCAGCGCGCTGCATGGCGTCGCCTGGGTGCTGGCTGGCGCATGGCAGACGGCTGACGGGGAAAAGCTGAGCGCGCAACAGGGGACGTGGTGGGTCGATGATGAGACACAACTCAGCCCGTGTGACACGGATGCCCGGCTGCTGTTTACCCGACTTAACCGTGTCCTCTGAAGCGGCCCAGCAGTTTGTAACGTGAGCCAGGATAGAGCAATCGCGCATAGGTCACGATTTTCGTGTCGCTCCAGGTCTGACGGCGAATCAGCAGGCAGGGTTCGTGCTCATCCAGCGACAAATGCTTACGCTGACGCGCATCGGGCAGCACCGCTTCAACGATGTGCTCACCCGCCGTCAGCGGCGCGACCCGCATGAGATAGGTGTACGGCGTCATCTTCTCATAATCCTGCGTCAGGTAGTCGGGCGCGACCAGGGGATTGACCAGACGATCCTCCAGCTGCACCGGCAGATCGTTTTCGTAGTGCACAATCAGCGAATGGAAGAGCGTCTGCCCGGTAGTGAGACCCAGTACGGCCGCCTGCTCGGGATCGGCTTTGTTCTGACCGAGGGTAAGGATTTTTGCGCTGTGCTGATGACCGCGCTGGGCAATCTCATCGGCGATGTTATGCACCTCCAGCATGGCGGTGTAGCCTTTCATCTCCGCCACAAAGGTCCCGACACCCTGCATCCGCACCAGAAATCCCTCACTGGTGAGCTCACGCAGCGCCCGGTTAATGGTCATGCGACTGACGCCCAGTTCATTGACCAGTTCACTTTCTGATGGCACACGCTGATTCGCTTTCCACAACCCTTCACGAATCTGGCTGACAATGGCCTGTTTCACCCGCTGATAGATCGGTGCAGGTTCATCGCTCATTGCCGCCGCCAGTTGTGCCAGTGCCGTATGCTCAACCATTTGCTGTTCCTTATGCTGAAAGTCCCCTGAGTTTACTGTCTCACTGCGTGAATGTATATACATCCAGCAGAGCACGCGATGCTCCGATGGTGCAGCCTCCGCATCCTGATGGTGCAGCTTCTCCCAAATGCTAAACACCCGACCCGCAGCACATGGAGATTCGATTTTTGTGATCGGCCTGGCACGTCCTTTGCTTCCTTTGCTTGATTGTATAGACAAGCATAGACAAGATTTAATGCTTATGTTTCACTCGAATTATCCCGCTGGTTCAGGGCAAGGGAAGCAGCTTCGCCACACCAGCACACTTGTATCGACAGGAGTAGGCTATGTCAGGTTCGTTTCAGGCATTGCGCCTGGTGCCAGGCGAGGTGGACCTCGCCACATTACGCGCTATCTATCAGGGTAATGTCACATTAAGTCTCGATGAGCGTGCGCGTCAGGCGATTGCAGCGGCGCAGCAAACCGTAGATGCCATTGTCGCCTCCGGTAACGTGGTGTATGGCATTAATACCGGCTTCGGCAAACTGGCGCAGACCCAAATTCCGGCCAGCCGGCTGGCGGATCTGCAGCGTAATCTGGTGTTGTCACACAGCGTCGGACTGGGCGATCTGCTGCCCGACAATGTCACCCGGCTGGTGGTCGCAACCAAAATCATCAGTCTGGCGCGCGGTCACTCTGGCGTGCGAATCGAACTCGTTGAGGCGCTGCTTGCCCTGTTTAACGCGGGTGTGATGCCCTGCATCCCGGAAAAAGGCTCTGTCGGGGCTTCTGGCGATTTGGCGCCGCTGGCGCACATGTCGCTGATGCTGCTGGGTGAAGGTCAGGTACGGCTCGCTGGTAAGCTGATCCCGGCCACAGAAGGACTGGCAAGCGTCGGCCTGTCGCCGTTTGTGCTCGGTCCAAAAGAAGGACTGGCGCTGCTCAATGGCACCCAGGTTTCGACTGCGCTGGCGCTGCGTGGCCTGTTTGAAGGTGAAAATCTGTTTGCTGCCGGTCTGATGGCGGGTGCGCTTTCGCTGGAGGCGATCAAAGGCTCGCTGAAACCGTTCGACGCCCGTATTCATAAAGCGCGTGGTCAGCAGGGCCAGATTGCGGTCGCCGCCGCCGTCAGCGCTCTGATAGAGGGCAGTGAAATTCTGCAGTCGCATACCCATTGCGGCCGCGTGCAGGACCCCTACTCCATCCGCTGCGTGCCGCAGGTGATGGGTGCCTGCCTGGACAATTTCAGCCACGCGGCGCGGATTCTGGAAATCGAAGCAAACGCAGCCTCGGACAACCCGCTGGTGTTCAGCGACAGCGGCGATGTGATCTCCGGCGGCAACTTCCACGCCGAACCCGTGGCCTTTGCCGCAGATATCCTGGCGCTGGCCATTGCTGAAGTCGGCGCCATCTCCGAGCGGCGCCTGGCGCTGCTGCTGGACAGCGGCTTATCTGGCCTGCCGCCTTTCCTGGTGCGTGACGGTGGCGTGAACTCTGGCTTTATGATCGCCCAGGTCACCGCCGCCGCGCTCGCCTCTGAGAACAAATCGCTGGCCCATCCGGGCAGCGTAGACAGTCTGCCGACCTCCGCTAACCAGGAGGATCACGTCTCAATGGCGACCTATGCCGCCCGCCGTCTCGGCAGCATGTGCTTTAACAGCGCCGCGGTGGTCGGTATTGAAGCGATGGCCGCCGCGCAGGGTATTGAATTTAACCGGCCGCTGAAAAGCTCTGTGCTGATTGAGCAGGCCATCGACACCATTCGCGAGCAGGTCGCTTTCCTTGAGGAAGATCGCCTGCTGGCACCCGATATCGAGGCCATGCGTCAGTGGGCAAGTCGCGCTGACTGGCCTCAGGCATTGACCGCGCTGCTGCCGAGCATGCGCCCAACTTCTTGAATTAAGGAATCTCTTATGAGCGAAACTCTTTCTCAGGCTGTGGCACGTGAAATTCGTGCGCCACATGGCACCACACTGCACTGCGCTAACTGGCTGATTGAAGCGGCTTACCGCATGATTCAGAACAACCTCGATCCCGATGTGGCCGAGCGGCCGGAAGATCTGGTGGTTTACGGCGGCATCGGTAAAGCGGCGCGAAACTGGGCATGCTTCGAGCAGATCCTGCGTTCGCTGCGGGCGCTGCAACCGGATGAGACGCTGCTGATCCAGAGCGGCAAACCGGTCGGCATCTTCCGCACCCACGCGGATGCGCCGCGCGTCCTGCTGGCGAACTCTAATCTGGTGCCACACTGGGCGACCTGGGATCACTTCCACGAGCTGGATAAAGCGGGCCTGATGATGTACGGCCAGATGACCGCCGGTTCCTGGATCTATATCGGTGCACAGGGCATCGTGCAGGGCACCTATGAAACCTTTGTGGAAGCGGGACGTCAGCACTATAACAACGACCTCAGCGGACGCTGGATTCTCACCGCCGGGCTGGGCGGCATGGGCGGCGCGCAACCGCTGGCGGGTGTGCTGGCCGGTGCCTGCGTACTGGCGATTGAGTGCCAGGAGTCACGCATCGATTTCCGTCTGCGTACCCGCTACGTAGACTACAAAGCCACCACGCTGGACGAAGCGCTGGCCATCATCAGCGAAGCCACTGCTGCGAAAAAAGCGATTTCAGTCGGGCTGCTGGGCAATGCCGCTGAAATCCTGCCAGAGCTGGTGAAACGCGCCCGGGCGGGCGGGCCGAAGCCGGACATCGTGACCGACCAGACGTCGGCACATGACCCAATAAATGGTTATCTGCCGATTGGCTGGGATCTGGCGCGCTGGCAACAGGCGCGCGTTTCACAGCCGAAAGCGGTTGAGAAAGCCGCGCGTGCCTCTATGGCGGTTCACGTCCAGGCGATGCTCGACTTCTGTCATATGGGTATTCCGACCGTGGATTACGGCAACAACATCCGTCAGGTAGCGCTGGATGAGGGTGTCAGCAACGCCTTCGACTTCCCTGGCTTTGTCCCGGCCTATATCCGTCCGCTGTTCTGTGAAGGCAAAGGCCCGTTCCGCTGGGTGGCGTTGTCAGGCGACCCGGAGGATATCTACAAGACCGATGCCAAACTCAAGGAGCTGTTCCCGCACCACAAAACGCTGCATCGCTGGCTTGATATGGCGCAGGAGCGCATCGCTTTTCAGGGCCTGCCGGCACGTATCTGCTGGCTGGGACTGGGCGAGCGACACCTTGCCGGTCTGGCGTTCAATGAAATGGTGCGCAACGGCGAGCTGAAAGCGCCGGTGGTCATTGGCCGCGACCATCTCGACTGCGGTTCAGTTGCCTCACCAAACCGCGAGACCGAAGCGATGAAAGATGGCTCGGATGCGGTCTCTGACTGGCCGCTGCTTAACGCGCTGCTGAATACCGCGGGCGGCGCGACCTGGGTCAGCCTGCATCATGGCGGCGGTGTCGGCATGGGCTTCTCGCAGCACTCTGGCGTAGTGATTGTTGCCGATGGCAGCAAAGAGGCCGATGCGCGTCTGGGTCGTGTGTTATGGAATGACCCGGCCACCGGTGTCATGCGTCACGCCGATGCAGGTTATGAGCTGGCGCAGAGCTGTGCTGCAGAGCACGGCCTGAACCTGCCAATGCAAAAATAGTCTGATATCGTTCACTAAACGGGGCGCGCTGTGGCCTGCCCCGTTTTTCTGACTTTTCCATTGTGAAACCCCTCTCTGAAATCACTTCCTTATTACTTATTCCATTTTGATTTAGCCTATAGCCATATTTAGTCCCGACAGCGATAGACGCCGCGCCACCCAATCACTAAAGTGAAATCTTCTCATTCTGTATGGAGCGCGACGCTGCATGACCCTTTCTCCTTCCCTGCTTGAAGACGCCCTGCACTGGCGCCGTGAGTTTCATCGCCACCCCGAATTAGGTTACCAGGAACAGCAAACCAGCCAGTTTATTGCTGAAGAATTAGCGCGGGCGGGGCTGCAGGTGTTTCGTGGGCTGGCGGGAACAGGAGTCATCGGTACGCTGGAAAACGGTCCCGGTCCGGTTATCGGGCTGCGTGCGGATATGGATGCTTTGCCGATTACAGAGAAAGGCGACGCTGAGTGGCGATCTTCGACGCCTGGCGTCATGCACGCCTGCGGCCACGATGGTCACAGCGCTATCCTGCTGGCCGCCGCCCGACAGCTGGCTGCCACGCGTCAGTTTAGCGGCACGGTGCATTTCATCTTTCAGCCTGCCGAAGAGAATCTGGGCGGGGCGCGCAAAATGGTGGAAGAGGGATTGTTCCAGCGCTTTCCGATGGATGCGATCTACGCGATGCACAACTGGCCGGGGCTGCCGCTGGGGTCACTGGCTGTTAATCCTGGCGCAATGATGGCGTCGCTGGATTCATTCGAAATTACCCTGCACGGTAAAAGCTGCCATGCGGCGATGCCGGAAAGCGGCGCCGATCCGATGGTGGTAGCGGCCGAGCTGATTCTGGCGCTGCAGACGATTCCCTCGCGTCGGCTCTCGCCCCTTGCCTCTGCGGTGGTCAGTGTAACGCAGATCCACGGGGGTGAAGCGATCAACGTGATTCCGGAACAGATTATGCTGCGCGGCACAGTGCGCTGCCTGCAGACCAGCGTGCGCGAAAAAGTACGCGGACTGATTGATGAGTTTGTGACGACTCTGCCACGTCCGTTTGGCGTCAGCGGCGAGATTAACTGGCTGCCGGGCTATCCGGTCACGGCTAACCATGCGGCCCCGGCAGAGCAGGTGCGCGACGTGGCGCGGGCAACGCTGGGTGCAGAACAGGTTCACTGGCAGGTCAATCCGTCGATGGCGTCAGAAGATTTTGCCTGCATGATGGAAGCCTGTCCCGGCGCTTACTTCTGGCTGGGCGCGGATGGCGAGACGCCCTCCGCGCCGCTACATAACGCTCGCTATGATTTCAACGACGCGCTGCTGCCGATTGGCATCCGTTTCTGGCAGAACCTGGTTGAACAGGCGCTGCCAGCCGCCTGACTCAGTATCCGGCAGCGGCAATCTGCTGCCCGGCCGCCGCCAGCGAGTCGCACTGGCCGCTGGCGCGCAGGCAGCAGGCGAGCTGCAATCGCAGTGACGCAGGCACCGGGCGCTGCTGATTCAGCACCTCATCAATCCAGCGCGCCGTCACCTCTGCCGTCTTGTCCGCCGGCAGTTCAACCGCCACTTCAGGCTGACGCTCGACCCACACTTCCGCTTCCACGCCTGCGCCCTGAATCATACTGATCGCCGGGCAGCGCTGCGGATTCGCATAGACTTCCCCTTCGGTGCCATTGAGCAGTATCGCTGGCGCATCAATGTCACTGAAGAATTTCGCCACGCGCGGCACATACTCCGGATGCGACACGCTCGACAGCCGCAGCGCCGCACGCTCTGCAAACGGGGTTGCCAGTTTTGCCAGCGTATGTGCGCTGTTACGGACGCCCATCCGCCAGCGCAGTGAGAGCTGTTTCGCCATTGGCGGGCAGAGGTGATCGATAGTGATAAAAACGAGTTCGCCCTGGTCGAGTTTCGCCTGCGCCAACTCTGCGGTGGTGACAGGTGTTACACCCAGTGCGGCAAACACCGCCTCACTGGTGATACGCGTCGCGTCGTCGCTGACGCCATGTACCACCACCGGGAAGCCGAGTTTCACCAGCAGCAACGCCAGCAACGGCGTCAGATTGCCCTGGCGGCGCGCGCCGTTGTAGCTGGGGATGACGATCGGCATCGGCCGGTTTTCTGGCGCTCGCAGCTGCATCATCTGTGCCTGCATCGCCTGATAAAAGCCGCGCATCTCGTCTTCGCCTTCGCCCTTGATACGCAGCGCAATCAGGATGCCGCCCAGTTCCAGGTCCGGCACCTCGCCCGCCAGCATTGCGCCATACAGCGCCACCGCGGTATCAAAATCGATGTCGCGGGCATGATTTTTACCGCGACCAATCTCTTTAATGATTTTATTCAGTTCCATCACTCGCTTCCGGTTAAGTGCGCGGCTTAGCGCCGCGTGGGACGTCGTTTTCGCACCGTGTTTTTTGGCACCACGGTGGCCGGTATCGCTTCCGGCTCTGGCGTTTCCGGCTGCGCAATCGGGAAGATCGGCAACGCGGCTAATAACCGACTGCCGTAGGATTTGCTCAGCAGACGACGGTCGTAAATAACGATTTCGCCATAACATTGATGGCTGCGAATCAGGCGCCCGACCTGTTGAATCAGGGTGAATGAGGCGCTGGGTAAGCTCTGCACCTCAAACGGATAACGCTTCAGGCTTTTAAGCCACTCGCCTTCGGTCAAAATTACCGGACTGTCCACCGGGGGAAAAGCGATTTTGTGAATATGCACCTGACTCAGCAGATCGCCCTTCAGATCAAGCCCTTCGGCAAAGGACTGCAGGCCAATCAGAATACTGGTTTCCCCTTTGGTGACGCGCTGGCGATGCAAATCGACCAGCCGGCTGCGCGGCTGTTCGCCCTGCACCAGCATCGAGAGCCGCAGGTCAGGCAGACAGGCGACAAACTGCTGCATGGCCCGGTTGCTGGCAAACAGCACCAGCACGCCTTTGTGCTTTTTCTCCGCCATCTGCTGACGGAAGAAACCGGCCATCTCCGCAATGTGCTCCGCTTCGTGCGTCATCAGCGGCTCGAAGCGCATCTGCGGGATCACCAGCCTGCCCTGCTCTACATGGTTAAACGGCGAGTCCAGCGCCACAAAACGATCGCCTGCTTTTTCGCTGAGTCCCGACATCTCCTGCAGGCGGTTGAAACTGTTGAGCGATCGCAGTGTGGCAGAGGTGACCACCACATGTGGGATTTTGCGCCACAGCAGCTTTTCCAGCTGATCGCTGACGCGAATACCGGCGCAGTGAAACAGCAGATGCGCCTGACCTTCGCGCAGCTCGCGGGTGATCCATTTCGATACCGGTGCGCCAGACGCTTTTTCCATCGCCGCCAGCCGCCACAATTTGCTCACCGACTCGAACCAGCCAAACTGACGATTGAGCTGCAGCAGATTGCGATGCAATCGCACCACGTCCACCTTGCCAGTCTGCTCACTGAGTGCATTGATCAGGCCTTCGCTCAAACCGCGCAGCGCGTCGCTGAGTTTGAACAGCCGGGCACAGAGATCCAGCAGCTCCTGCGGAAGCGCACCCAGCACAAAGCGAAATTCGCCCGGCTGGTTATGCGGTGGCAGCAGCGGATTCAGCGCCTGCGCGGTCACGGTCAGCAGTTCGCGCAGCTCATCACAGTGTGCTTTCAGCCGCTCAGGGTTAGCCAGCGGCGGCGGCGATTTTGGCCGCATCTGCGTCATGATGCTGTCAACCAGCTTGATAAACAGGTCAAGTTGCAGGCTGCTCCAGCCCGGCGTAATGTCGGCGCTCATCTCCAGCGCATCGCGGGCTACGTCGGGCAAATGGTGACCTTCATCTAACACCAGCATCAGGTTTTTAGCCGGTGGCAGCACCGACTCATTCTCCATCGCCGCCATCACCAGCGCATGATTCGCCACCACCACATCCACCTGCTCGATTTCGCGTCGCGCCACAAAGAACGGGCATTCACGATACCAGTGGCAGTGCGCGCCCAGGCAGCTTGCTTTATCGGTAGAAAGGCGCTGCCACAGGCTGTCGCTGACGTTCTCTTCGCTGTGATCGCGCAGGCCATCCCACTGATAGCGGTCCAGAGATTTTTGTAAGCGGCCACACTGCGTCTGTTCCTCTTTGGTGCTGCTGACCGCATCATCGTCCAGATAGAGCAGCAGATCGCCCTGCTGATCGGCGTCGGCTGCCATCGCCGCCAGATTGCGCGGACAGACATAGCGCCCGCGGCCAAAAGCAGCGGTAAAGGTGAGGTCGGGGATGATTTTCTTCAACAGCGGCAGATCTTTGGTGAAGATCTGATCCTGCAACGCCACATTGGCGGTGCTGATGACCAGTTGCTTTTCCTGGGCGCGGCTGGCCGCAATGCCTGGGATCAGATAAGAAAGAGTTTTACCCACGCCGGTCGGCGCTTCAACCGCCAGATGGCGCGAATCGTCACCGGCCAGGCATTTTGCCACTTCGGCAATCATCTGGCGCTGCGGCGCTCGCGGGATGAAATCAGGCACCTGCTCCTGAAGCGCTTTATACCATTGCGCTATCTGGCTTTTTACTGCGGCTGTCAGGGCCATGATTTGCGTTACCACACTGAAAATATGGCCTGTATTTTTACACAGTATCCCGGCGGCGTCAGCTTTCACGCCGAATTTTTCGTGCGCTGTCGTAAATTTCAGTGCGTGCCCGGCGGCGGTGATTTACGCCAGCACTTTGTACATTACGGTGGTGGCGTCCAGCACGCCTGCGGTGGATTCCGCATAAAACGGGATCGATCCCGCTACCTGCCAGCCCAGCGAGCGATAGAGATCGCTGGCGACATCGCCGCTGCGCGTATCCAGCACCAGCAGGGTTTTGACGCGCTCGCGCGCCCGCTGCTCGGCGCGCTGCATCAGTTCACGGGCGATGCCCTGTCGGCGTGCCTGCGGATGCACCAGCAGTTTGCTGATCTCCGCCCGGTGGCGGCCGTTTGGCATGCCGCTGCTATTGATCATCACCGTCGCCACAATGCGACCCTGTTGACGCGCCACGATTAACTCGCTGTCGCCGCCTGTGATGCTGATGATTCGCTGCTGCCAGAATCGCGTCATCACCTCACTGTCTTCAGCATCAATAAACCCGACGCTGGCCCCATCTGCCACACAGCCCTGTAAAACATGGGTCAGTTCGGCCAGATTCTGTTGCGCCTGGGTGGCGCTGAGGGTTACGTACTCAATCATGGTTTCGCCACCACCAGTAGATAGCGCGCGCCGTCGGTCAGGTGCGCCTCAAAAGCCGATTTTCCTGTCAGATGAAAACGTAAACAGTCACCTGGCTGCAACGTCCACGCCTGAGATCCCATCGTGACGGTGAGACCGCCCTCACGCAGCCAGATATGCTGCTCCAGTCCCTGGATGGGTGGTGAATCGTAATCGATACGCGCCCCAGGCCGTAACCTGCCCTCAACCAGTTCGCATCTGAAATGAAGTGCAGGAGGGGATATATTGCGGCGAATAAATCCGCTGGCCTCATCCTGCCACACCGGCTGATGCTGGCTGGTGACCAGCAAACTGGACTCCTCCTCCACCTCACTCAGCAGGCGTGACATCGTTAATCCGTAGGCGACACACAGACGGTTAAGCAGTGCAGCAGTAGGGCTGGTCTCGCCTCGCTCAATGCGCGATAATGTCGCACGACTGATGCCCGTGGCCACTGCAAGTTCATCCAGCGACCAGCCGCGTTGCAGGCGTAACTCTGACAGCCTCACAGCCAGTCGTTGCTCAGTATTCAGCTCAGACATTACTTTTCTCACTCATGGGAAATATTCTCTCAAATGAGATATAGCTGAAAAGGGCCGTATCAGTCAAGTTGTACATTGAGAAATGTATTGTACAACTTAGTTTGCTTCGTTATGGTAATTACACTCAGACCAATCGAAAGAGGAATTTATGACCTTATACAGTATCGGTGACGTCGCCGAGCGCTGTGGCATAAACCCAGTTACCCTGCGCGCCTGGCAGCGTCGTTATGGCTTACTGAAGCCGCAACGTACCGAAGGCGGACATCGTCAGTTTGATGAAGAGGATGTGCAGCGTATTGAAGAGATCATGCGCTGGATTGAAAGCGGCGTGCCGGTCGGTAAAGTAAAGGCATTGCTGGAAGGTGGCGATGTTGATGCACACGATGGCTGGACCACACTGCAGGATGAGCTAATCAGCGTATTACGTCATGTCAGACCCGCTAAACTGCGTAACAAAATTGCTGCGATTGGTCGCGAACATCCGATTGATGCGCTAATTGATCACGTTTTCATGCCTGTACGCCAGAAACTGAGTCTGGACCAGAATACTGCCCGAACCATGTGCAGCCTGCTGGATGGTTTGCTGATCGACTATGTCGCTTTCTGTCTGACCGGCAGCCGCAAAAAATCGGGAAAAGATGCGCTGATCATTGGCTGGGGTACCGACGATCGTACCCGTATCTGGCTGGAAGGCTGGCGTCTTTCACAGCATGGCTGGCGGATTGATGTGCTGGCTGAACCGCTTGATGTCCCGCGTCCTGAACTTTTTCCTGGCATGAATATGTTTGTATTTACCGGTAAAAAATTAACCCGTCGCCAGCAGGAACAGCTGTCACACTGGCAGGAACAGGGCTATGCCGTGCGGTTACATGAACCCGGCTGATAACAAAAAACGCACGCCGGGCGCTTTGCCTGCTGCCTTGCGCGCGCTATTATCCCCGCCTCACTGTTAACAAGTTCAGGTTTCCGTCATGAATGTCAAAAAAGCCTTTTTCGCCACGCTGTTTTTTATTATGGCGGTTGGCGGCACCAGCGGTCTCATGCTGGTGGGATACTCTCTCATCGTTCACTCACGCTAAGCCGACGTTGCAGGCGCTCAAAGAGGCGGTCGCTCACTATCGCCAGCAGCGCCACCAGTAGCGCTCCCTGAATCACGTAGGCGGTATTAAAGCCGCTTAGGCCGATAATCACTGGCGACCCGAGACTCTTTGCCCCGACCGTTGAGGCGATGGCCGCGGTACCGATGTTGATGATCACCGAGGTGCGTATCCCGGCAATGATCACCGGCGCAGCCAGCGCCAGCTCAATCTGCCACAGCCGCTGCCAGTTGCTCATGCCTACGCCAATAGCGATCTCCCGGCTGCTGGACGGTACGCTATCAATGCCCGCCAGGGTTCCCTGTAAAATCGGCAGTAAACCGTAGAGCAGCAGTGCCACCACGGCAGGCCAGGCACCAAAGCCCATCACCGGCACCGCAATGGCCAGCACGGCTACCGGCGGAATAGTCTGGCCCGCTGCCACGATAGTTTCTATCAGCGGCCGGAACGCACGCCCTGCCCGCCGGGTTACCAGCACGCCACTGCCAATGCCGATGACGATCGCCAGCAGGCTGGCGGTGATCACCAGAAACAGATGCGCCAGCGTCAACTGCCAGAAACTCTCCTGTTGATAGAGTGGCCGGGCCAGCTCCGGAAACCAGAGATGGAACAGCGGCCCACTCAAAGGCATGAGCGTCAGCAGCGCGCCATAGAGCAGTACCAGCCACAACAGCGGATCCCTTAGCCTGCGCATGTTAATGCCTCGCGCTGTCGCAGAAGGTCGCCAAAGTAAAGCACGCCCAGCGGCTGCTCCTGATCGTCAATGACCGGGAGTCTGTCTGTGCCCCGGGCAATAAACTGCGACAGGGCGTCGCGCAGCGTCAGCCCTGCAGCAATCGGTTCACCCGCCAGCCACTCGCCGCGTCGCACGGCATTACCCACCTGCTCCAGCGACAAGAGCCGTACGCCCATTTCGCTGCGGCCAAAGAAGTCGCGCACAAAATCATTTTTCGGCTGGGTCAGCAACTCAACCGGCCTGCCCTGCTGAACAATCTCACCGTTATCCATTAGCACGATGCGGTCCGCCAGCGTCAGTGCTTCGTCGATATCATGCGTCACCAGCACGATGGTTCGCCCCGACAGGCGATGAATACGCAGCACCTCCTGTTGCAGCACGCCGCGCGTCACCGGATCGAGCGCACCAAACGGCTCATCCATCAGCAGGACCTCCGGATCAGCCGCCAGCGCACGCGCCACGCCGACACGTTGCTGCTGACCGCCTGAGAGCTGATGCGGATAACGATTCAGCAGGTGCTCGTCGAGATTGAGCAGCGCCAGCAGCGTCGTGATGCGTTCGTTGATCTTTGCTCTGGACCAGCCCAGCAGCACCGGCACCGTGGCAATATTCTTTCGCACCGTCCAGTGTGGAAACAGCCCTATCGACTGAATGGCATAGCCCATGCGTTGCCTGAGCGAGCGGGCATCGAGCTGGCGAATCGACTCACCGGCAAAGCGGATTTCACCACTGTCATACTCCACCAGCCGGTTAATCATCTTCAGGGTGGTCGATTTGCCGGAGCCGGAAGTGCCGAGCAGTACACAGAACTCCCCTTTTGCCACCTGCAGCGACAGATCTTTCACCGCCGCCTTGCCGTTAAACGCGCGGGAAACGCTATCAAACTCAATCATCTTCTCTCTCCAGCAGTGAGATCAGCAGGCGAAACAGCGCATCGATGACGACCGCCAGCGCAATCACCGGGATCACCCCGAGCAATACCAAATCAAGCGCGCTGCTTAACAGCCCCTGGAAAATAATCGCGCCAAAGCCGCCCGCGCCAATTAATGCCGCCACCACCGCCATGCCCAGCGTCTGTACCACGACGACCCGCAGGCCCGCCAGCCAGACCGGTAGCGCCAGCGGTACATCCACCGCGACAAACTGCTGCCAGCCACTCATGCCCGTGCCGCGCGCGCTTTCGCGCACCTCCTGCGGCACCTGTTGCAAGCCCACCACCACGCTGCGCACCAGCGGCAACAGGGCGTAGAGCACCAGCGCGATCAAGGCTGGAGCCATGCCGATGCCGCTAATGCCCCAGTCACTGAGCCACGGAAAATGCTGCGCCAGCCCGGCCAGTGGCGCAATCAGCAGACCAAACAGCGCCACTGACGGCACTGTCTGAATAACATTAAGGACGCCAAACACACTGCCTTGCCAGTCAGGCCGCCGGAAAAGCGTGACGCCCAGCGGCAGTGCAAACATTAAGGCTGGCAGTACTGTACCCACCAGCAGAGTGAGATGACGGCTCAGTGCCGCATCAAACACCGCGTGACGGTTGGCATACTCTTTCAGCAGGGAGAGATCGCTGAGCTGGCCGCTGAACAGCAGCAACAGTGGCAACAGCCAGACCTGCAGATTGAGCAGCAGCTGAGCCAGCCGATGGGAAGTGAGTTGACGCACCTGATCGGTAATCAGCAGCAGAATGATTGCACCGCTGCACCATAAGCCACTGGCAAAGCTGGTTCGTGCCAGACGGCTGCCCTGCTGACTGAGTAGTGTCGCCTGATGACCGCTGAGCCAGAGCATGGCGGCCAGCAGCAGCTCTGCCGCCAGCAGGGCCAGTATCAGCGTAGTACGCCCAGGCTGACGCCACAGCAGCAACCACAGCATCATCAGCGGCAGCAGTAACAGCCCGGCGCTGCTGACCTGCCAGCTCATCAGCGGTTCACCCGCCACCAGCCGGTTAGGAGCGAAGTTAAGAAACGGCAAGGTCACCAGCGCCAGACTCAACAGCGTCAGCAGCAACAATGCTACCGGCTGCTGAGCCGGGCGGCGTATCGCGTCCCGCGCTATCAGCATCGGTTACAGCAGCTTTTTCTGCTGCAGCCACTCAGTCGCTACACTGCTCGCATCCTGACCGTCGACCGCGATTTTCGCATTGAGCTGTTGCAGCGTCTTCTCATCAAGCGCGCTGAAGACCGGCTTCAGCCAGTCGGCAATCTGTGGGTAGGCTTTCAGCACCGATTCGCGGATCACCGGCGTCGGCGCATAGATCGGCTGTACGCCTTTAGGATCGCTGAGCGTCTGCAGGCCCAGTGCCGCCACCGGACCGTCGGTGCCATAGGCCATCGCCGCGTTCACGCCCGACGTCTGCTGTGCTGCCGCGCTGATGGTGACAGCGGTATCGCCACCCGCCAGAGACAACAGCTGATCCTGCTTAAGGTCGAAGCCATAAGCTTTTTCAAAGGCCGGTAAGGCATCGCTGCGTTCGATAAATTCGGCTGAGGCCGCCAGTTTGAAGGTGCCTCCTTTTTTCAGGAAAGCGCTGAGATCGGCCAGCGAGGTAAGCTGGTTCTTCTCCGCCAGGTCCTTACGCACGGCGATGGTCCAGGTGTTGTTGGCCGGAGCCGGTGTCAGCCACACCAGATGGTTTTTCTCCGCATCCAGTTTCTTCACCTTTTCGTAGCCTGCGCCGGCATTTTTCCAGGCACTGTCTTTTTCATCGTTAAAGAAGAATGCGCCGTTGCCGGTGTATTCCGGGTAGATGTCGAGTTCGCCCGCCGTAATGGCGCCACGGACGACCTGGGTCGTGCCGAGCTGGATTTTATTGACAGTTTTTACCCCATGCTTTTCCAGCACCTGAAGAATCACATTGCCCAGCAGCGATCCTTCGGTATCAATTTTTGAGCCGACCCGCACAGGATCGGCCGCGTGTGCCATCCCCATGCTAAGCAGCAACGCGCTGACGCCCATCCAACCCCGAACTCTGACCATGGCCTTTTCCTTATCGCATTTTCGCGTGTTGTTTTTGTGTTTCGTGAGTGCGTGATGACTTACAAGGCGTCATGCGCCTGAGGGTGCAGGCTGCTCTCCTGCCGCTGAGAGTGTTGCTGGCAAGGCGTGCAGCGATAAATTATCTGCTTTAAAAGCGTAGCCTGGCATAGCGGGGATGCAGCTGACTTTATCGAAAATTAATAACAATTTGGGATTATAAGGTTATTTTATATAACTGAAATGAATTTACGTCTGGGCGTCTAAACGGCTATTCTCGGTAATCTGTTTAAAATAAAAGATACATAACATCATGTCCGATCTGACTTCTTCCGCCCATGTGGCAACAGCAGGGAGTTCGCCCGGTGGCGAAACACAGTGGATTCGTAGCGCAGCTGACGTCTCCCGATTAGTCAACAGCGGCGACAGCGCCCGTAATAATGCCCGCATTGTGGTGGCGATTGCGCTGGGAGGCGTTTTTCTCGACGCCTACGACCTGGGTGCGCTGGCCTTTGGCATCAAAGACATCACACGCGAGTTTAATCTCACCCCAGCCGGCACCGGCATGGTCGCCTCGGCCATTACCTTCGGGGCGATTATCGGCGCGCTGATTGGCGGCTATCTCACCGACAAAATTGGCCGTTATCGGGTCTTCATGGCCGATATGTTCTTTTTCGTGGTGGCGGCTATCGCCTGTGCATTTGCGCCCAATGAATATGTGCTGGCTGGCGCGCGCTTCGTAATGGGGCTGGGCGTCGGGATCGATCTGCCGGTGGCGATGGCCTTTCTGGCGGAGTTTTCAAAGCTGCGCGGTAAGGGGAATAAAGCGGCCAGCGTGGCGATGTGGTGTCCGACCTGGTACGCGGCGATCAGCATCTCTTATCTGCTGGTGCTGCTGCTCTATGCGGTGTTGCCCGAAAGTCACACCGACTGGCTCTGGCGGCTGATCCTCGGTTTTGGCGCCGTTCCGGCGATTGTCATCATCGCTATCCGCAGCCGTTACATGAGCGAATCCCCGGTGTGGGCAGCTAATCAGGGCGACCTGAAAGGGGCCGCGGCGATTTTACGCAGTGCGTGGAATATCAACGCTCAGGTCGCGTCCGACGCCGCACTGACCGCTGCCACGCCGGTGCGTAAGGCAAGCTGGCGTAACTATGGTGCGCTGCTGCAGGGCGTCTATCGCCGCCGTACGCTGCTGGCGACCATTACCTCTATCGCCTCGTCGTTTGCCTATAACGCTGTGGCGTTTGGACTGCCGGTGATTATCTCCAGCTTCTTTGCTCAGTCGATGCTCACCACCATTCTGGTGTCGCTGGCACTGAATCTGCTGTTTGCCTTTGTCGGCGGGATTCTGGCGGTGCGACTGGTGCCGCGTCTGGGTGCGTGGAAGATGTCAGTGGCGGGATATGGTTGTCAGTGTGTGGCGCTGCTTGGGCTGGCGCTGATTGGTCGCCCGGAAGGCGGTCAGGAGGCAGCAATGGCTATCGCCATGCTGGCGTTGTTCCTGTTTGGTCAGGGATTCGGGCCTGGCTCGCACACCATGACGTTTGCCTCACTCAGCTATCCCACTTCACTGCGCGGCGTGGGCGTGGGCTTCAACCAGACACTGATGCGCGGCAGTTCAACCGTTTCGCTGTTTCTGTTTCCGGTGCTGGTCGCGGCGCTGGGCACGGGCGTGTTCTGGGTGATCTTCCTGGCGCCGCTGGCCGGTCTTCTGGCGCTGCTGGCCATCCGCTGGGAGCCGTCGGGCTATGATGTGGATGCGGAGGATTTTGAGCTGCCGCGTTAAACAACATTCCGGGCGTGGCGCGCACGCAGGCTCAGGGAACAAACGTCCTCTGCAAAGATGCAAAAGACGCCATCCCTGGCCGCGATGTTTAGCGATGGACGTTTGCGCCCATCGCTTTGAATTTCAAACCGTCTGACCGCACCTTAGTGCGGTTTTTTTATGCCGTGACAGCCGGAAATGGAAACTGCTCCAGATAATCCGGGATACGCGGGAAGGTATGCAAAAACCACGGCGTGAACTGCTGTGGCTGCTGCTGCATCTGCTGCTCGATCATCGCCATCGGACGATAATCAAAGGCATCCGCTTCCTGAGGATTAAGCTGCGGCAGGCTGTCACAGATCGCAAAAAAGACATGACCATATTCATGCTCTGTCAGGCCATTGCTCAGCTTCAGGTTATAGCTCAGTTCAAACACCGGCGTCAGTGCCACTGTCATACCCATCTCTTCACGCAGACGGCGCTCGGCGGCGTCGCGGGTCGATTCATGGGGATAAGGATGGCCACAACAGGTGTTACTCCATAAACCACCACAATGATACTTATCGCTGGCGCGCCGCTGCAATAACAGCTCCTGCCGGGAATTGAAGATGTAGACCGTCACCGCGCGGTGCAGCAATCCTTTTTCATGCACTTCCAGCTTTTCCATTTTGCCGGTGGGACGATCGAGGTGGTCAACGAGGATAACTTCAATAGCAGACATGGCGTTTCCTTGAGATTATTCCCAACTATTCTGGCACAGAATGCGCAGTTTGGGCGGATCATCGCGGATTTTTTACCCAGGTCCGTCAGAGATAAGCGGATGAAGCAGAGGGGAAATCAGGCCAGCAAGGCTGGCCTGGAAGAGAATTACAGTCGGAAGCTCTGAACAACCCGCTCAAGCTGGGTACTCTGTGATTCCATCGCCTGCGCGGCAGCGGAAACCTGCTCCACCAGCACGGCGTTCTGCTGTGTGGTGCCATCCAGCTGGGTAATTGCCACGTTGACCTGTTCGATACCCATGCTCTGCTCACGGCTGGCTGACATGATTTCGCTCATCAGGGTGGTCACACTGCTCACGCCCTGCATGAGCTCATCCATGGTCTGACCCGCCTGTTCCACCAGCGCGCTGCCGGTATCAATGTTCGCCACTGACTCTTCGATTAACTTTTTAATCTCTCGTGCCGAATTAGCTGAACGCTGTGCCAGGTTACGCACTTCCGATGCCACCACCGCAAAACCGCGACCCTGTTCACCGGCACGTGCAGCTTCGACTGCGGCGTTCAGCGCCAGGATATTGGTCTGGAATGCGATGCTGTCGATTACGCTGATGATATCGACCACTTTACGGGACGAGTGATGAATCTCACCCATGGTGGTGACCACCTGACGGACCACTTCGGTGCCACGCGCAGCCACCTGGGAGGCATCGGCCGCCAGCTGGTTAGCATGCGTCGCGTTGTCGGCGTTCTGACGGACGGTGCCGGTCAGCTGTTCCATTGACGCGGCGGTTTCTACAATTGAGCTGGCCTGATCTTCAGTACGGGAGGAGAGATTGGCGTTACCACTGGCAATTTCCCGCGATGCGGCGGTGATCGCCAGCGCACTATCGCCCACCTGCTGGAGCAGCCCCTGCAGATAGCTGATGAACTGGTTAAAGCTCTGCGCGACGGCATTGAACTCAGGGCTGTTGCTGGCTGGCAGACGCTGCGTCAGATCGGCGCCCCCTTTCGACAGCGCTTCGATGTTGCTGTTCAGCACGTTAAGACGCTTCATCATGGCGCGGACAAAGCCCAGCGACACCAGCAGCAGGATTACCGCCAGAGGAATCTGCACCAGGCCCAGTCGGGTCAGCATGTTATGCGACTGCGCTTTCAGCAGGCTGGTCGGCAGACTACTGGCGAGATACCACGGGCTGCCGGGAATCGCCTGAACGAACAGGGTCTGCTCGCCTTCGCTGCTGTCATAGGTGGTTTCCAGCGGCTGGCTGCCAACACCGTTCAGCAGCGCTTTAAGCGGTGCTGCCATCGGCATCTGCACGTCAGCCAGGTTCTCCAGCTTCGGTGCAGCATTCACCAGCGCGCCATTGCCCACGACTTTGCCGTCGGCTTCAACAATCAGCACGTTGCCATGAATGGTTTCACCCATCTGCTTCGCCAGCTGATTAAAGAACCCCAGCGTGACGTCGATAGTGGCAACACCCCAGGCCGTGCCATTTTTGTAGATGGCCATAGCACAGTTAGTACGCGGCTGCGGACTGGCGGCATCCTGATAGGCTTTAGCCCAGGCACACTGCCCTTTTGCAGCAGCCATGCCATCTTTATACCAGGGTTGCTCCCAGTATTTGTCGGCGGCGTCGGAGTTCCAGTAGGTATTGACCTGCAGTTCATTGCTGGCATTACGGGCAAAGAAGCTGCTGTCTTTCTCTTTGGCCGGATCACGACGGTTTGGCAGTGGCCAGATACCGCCCCCAAACACATTGCTGTCCTGATACTGGTTTACCAGCGTCGGTAACAGGGTGTCGATAGTCGCGCTTTCCATAACGGAGGCCGCTTCGGTAATCGCACGCTGCTGAGCCTGCACGCGGTTCATCTGTTCAACGATACCAGAGGCCAGTGAATCAACCTGATAGCGAACCAGACGGCTTTCGCTGTCGACGAGCTGTGGTGCGACGAACTGATTAATCACCCAGACTGTAACGAGTAAAAGCGCAACAAAGAATGCGATCATTGTTGCGGTAAAGCGGGATTGTGTTGTTTTGAACATCTTCATGCCCCTGCCCCTGGTACGGCGCGATTGCCTTATTCGGGTTAACGGCTCGCTTAAGGGGAACTTGAGATGGGCGGGATCACATATTTAAGAAATGTATGATTTATGTGAAATTTAATTTCACTCCGGGACTATCACCTCCCCGACAGCCGCCGGGGAAAGTGTCTACAGGCGCGTCATTGCTGAGCTACTCTGGCGAATCGACCACCTGCTGGCGTGGACGGAAAACGTGATCGTTACCGTCTGCTGTTAACAACTCCCGTAACTTCTGGCCGCCGTGTTCATCGGCCTGCGCGAACTGCCGCTCCGCTTCAGTAATCGGCGTTGTCCAGAGCAGCGTCGGGCGATCGCCATCACGCTTGGGCAGCGTGAACTGCCCTTTTTCGGTTGCCAGTTCATTCGCCAGCAGGAAGCTTTCAAAGCCGACCGGTGCCACTTCTGACGCCAGCGTATGGCCCTCGCCCAGCCAGGTGAGACGCGCCCAGGGCAGATGTACAAATTCCGCCAATGTGCTGGCCATCTGCACCGCATTGCCTTCCGTCATGATTTCACCGTCAACCGCCATACCCAGTTCGATACGTCGATACTGCGGTGCCAGCTCATCAAACAGATAATCGACCTGCGGCATGGGCCGGATACTCATGCCAAGCGTCAGGAAATACCAGACGCCCTGATGCCAGTGCTGCGAGATTGCCATTGGCGGCCAGCTACCCTGATCAATCGCGTAATATTTCACCGACTCACCGAAACGAGCCTGATAGCAGGCCATGAGATCCTGCTGGACCTTATCCCACTCGCTGCCGTCGTGCCATTCTCGCCAGAACTGACGCTGATGCTCTGCACGGGCATAGTAGTCATTGGTTGATGCTGACCCCAGTGGGGCCGTCAGCCGGTTCTTTTTGATGCAGCCTGCGGAGAAACTCACCTGTTTCTCCTGATAGAGGCTCCAGCCAGGGATGACAGCCAGCAGCTGGCCGTAATACCACAGTGCTGCACCATCATCAGAAGGCTCCCACAGGATCTGCAGACCGGCCGGGTCCAGTGCGGGTTCCGCTTCCAGATTACGGCAATACTCTGCGCTGAGCAGCGGCGCTATGCCTTGCTCCATCGCCTCGCGGTCTTCCTGCGCCGGCGCAGGCAGCAGGTTTCGCAGCCAGCAGCCGCGCACAGCATACTGACTGCGGAACAGGTCGGTGGGCCAGATGTAAAAATAGGCGGTGCGCTCATCCTGTTCGACAATTGCGGTCAGTGTGCGCTGCTGATTGTGGACTTCAGCAATCAGGGATTTGTACGTCATAGTGCCTCGACAAAGCCTGGAGGAATCCATTTTCCCCGAGAATAGAGCAGGATCCTGGCTACGGCGATATGAGACAAGGGTAATAGTCTCAAAGTGCATCTCAGGATGATGTAGAGCGAGGAGCTGATGAAGGATTCTTGTACCAAAAACACTTTTACACGACCCGGATAAACAGTGTGAAATTCCAGAGCGATGCGATTAAAAAAAGACTAAGGTTTTAACACAGGATGAGACGATCATCGCCTCATGCTAATCATAAAACCATACAGGGCTTTCTAAAAGAATAGCGTCTGTTTGCATCGATAATGACCGGCCCTATGCGTAAATCCGACTGCCTGATGTTCCTATGCAGAAACTGAGCAAATATCAATCATAAAAAATCAGCTGTGGCTAACTGCATCTTTTTTTCAAATAGCTCGGAAATCCTCAAAGAAATGATATTACCCTTGAGATGAATTCATATCATGTAAAGCATGATATATATCATTTGAAGCTTAAGGCAAAAAAACGTTAAATATCCCTATCGAACTAAATCCATGTAACCAAATCGGAAGGTTGAATCCGGCACATCTGATTATAGTAGTTTTGCAATCCCCGACCTGTATTGCAGAATGTCATTCTGCGCATCCTGAACGCTAATATTTTCAATAATAATACCATTAAAAATTACCCTATTCCCCCGTAACACTGCAGGAAAAATTAAATAACCCGAAAGCGGACAAAGAAACGCGAATATCCATACCGGAAAGATGTTAAAAATATAATGCACCATCCTGAATCAGCGCTAAAAATAAAAAACTCACAATTTTTCGTTCATACAAACGAATTATGATATCCGGACACGCCTGATATCGTCTATAGCCTGGAGTTAAAGAAAATATTATGCGTTTACCTTTAAACAGCAAAGCGATCATGATCATGACGCTCATCTGCTTTGTATGGGGACTACAGCAGGTTGCAATCAAGGCTGCCGAAAAAGAGGTTTCACTCACTCTGCAGATTGCTATGCGATCCGGTCTCGCGGCATTAGTAATATACGTTTATGCAAAGATTAAAGGAGAAAAATTTTCAATGGAGAAAATGACACTCTTCGCAGGCGTTTGTGCAGGAGTCCTCTTTGCGCTGGAATTTTTTTTTCTTTCTGAAGGACTACGCTACTCCAGCGCATCGCATATGGCGGTACTTCTTTATACTGCTCCACTCTATTCTGCTGTAGGCTTGCATATTTTTTCTGCCGAAGAAAAACTTACTGCCCGACAGTGGTTTGGTGTGATGATTGCATTTTTTGGGCTGGTGGTAAGCATGATCAATACAGTCGCTCATGCTGGCTTTGACAGCATTAATTATGGCGATTTGTGCGGACTACTTGCTGGCCTGGCCTGGGGATGCACTACCGTAGTTATACGTACAACGCCACTTTCTGTGTGCTCAGCAAAACAGACCCTGCTGTATCAGCTTTCAGGTGCATTTATCATTCTAATGACCATATCGCTCTTTAATGATGGTTATCATTTCAAGCCAGGTACAGTGGCATATGGAAGCCTGATATTCCAGACATTAATTGTTTCAGTAATCAGTTATCTTGTGTGGTTCAGCCTGCTGCGAAATTATCAGGTAGCCTCACTTTCAATGTTGACATTTATGACACCTTTTTTCGGAATACTTTCGGGCATAATAATATTGCATGAAAAAGTTCAGGCCAACTTTATTGCTGGCACAGTGCTGCTTATTATTGGCCTGCTTTTTATTACAGTAAAAACGCATCAACAGCATTCAAAAAATAAGTCAGTAGAATGAATTACGATATTTTAAGTTATAATATAAACTGCACTGGAGGTAATAACATTATGATTCAGGTAACAAATTACTCTCACGGTGCGCCTCTCATCACATTGAGTGACAAGGCCAGCTTTGAAATCATGAGAAATAGAAAATGGTTTAGTCTTGCAAAAAATCAACGTATTGAGATACTTCGATTTGGCGACGATACAGCAATAGCATGGAACGAAACCAGGTCACATATCGATTATTTTAAACATGGAAAAATCTTCAGGTTCAATCTTATTTCCTGGTATAGCCCCGACACCTGGGCTAAAAAAAAATATTAATATACATCAGGCAGACAACTCAGGAATCGCTTAAAAGCCATGATTTTTGGCCACTGCCTGTCGGATATTATGCAGTTGAAGTAACAGTGCTCTACGGGCATCAGCATGCCCGGGAAAGGAAAAATTAATTCTCCTCTTTCCGTCCATTCCTGGACAAGATTAATTCTTCCCATCGCAATACCAAGATGCCGGGAAGCTGCAATCAGAGCCAAATCAGAACGGTCAAAGGATATTCCTTTTAGATCAGTATCAATATCCAGCTGAAAAAAACTTGTCCAATTTGCCCATTCATTTTCACCTGAGTTAAAACGATCGTGCAGAAAGATACAATCTGACAGTTTTTCGGGATTGTTATAAAGACCATGATTTCTGGCATACCGCGGAGTACAGACCGGCGTTATGGCTTCTTTCATGAAGATCTCTTCGGTATAGCTTTCAGAAAACGAAGGTTTTCCGAAGTATATTGCCAGGTCTACTCCCCGATTAGCCAGATTAATAGCTTCAAGTCCGGTCAGAATCTTCAGCTGAACGGCAGGATTCTGTTCTATAAACTTATTAAGATGAGGAAGAAGAAGGCACTGAACGATAGACGGATGTGAATAAACAGTCAGATCACCTGTAAGCCCGCTATTCCTTATGTAATTAACCTCTTGATTTAAAAGATTAAAAGAATTTTTTAGTGCCCATTGCATCCGTTCTCCTTCAGGCGTGAGAGCTATTTTACGATGGAGCCTGTAAAACAAGCTGAAACCCAGTTCTTTTTCAAGCTGGCTGATACGATGGCTCACCGCGCTTGGGCTAACGAATAACTCCTCGGCAGCAAGCGCAAATGATAATCGCCGTGCAACACACTCAAAAGTATGCAAGCGGGAGAGCTGATAGCCGGTCAGAGAATTAAGTATCGGAATGTTCTTGCTGTCAGAAAACACTTTTCCCCCAGAGTCGTTAGTCAAAAGAAAATACTTATTATAAACGCTCACGGATATGCCCAACTTATCCTTTGCTGGAAACCAGGCCTGGAGAAACAGCCATAATCTGTCTCAGCCTGTAAGCTTTATGGCTGGCCCGGAACGATCAATTGTTGAAACTGCTGTACAAAAGATTATCAGTGTAAGACATGCAGAAGCCTGAACAGACTATAAACGTCAGAGCATAACCTGCTTTTTCGTGGTCATAGCTTCAGGAAACGCTGCTTGCTCTCGCGTGACATTTTCGGTTCTGCGGGAAGCCATAAAAGCGCCTGTAGGGTTACTTTTAAAGCACTGAACCCGCGTCGTTATGCTGATAAAACTTAACCATCTGACTTACTTAAAAAACGAGTAAAAAAGATACCAGTCACCTCAGTGCGGATCTCTCCCCATCCTTACCATCGCCCGATACCACGCTCCGCGCTGAATCGACCATCTCAACCCCAACGCGATGACATTAATCTTCTGGTCAATGATCGCCTGCTCAAAGCGGCCGATTTCTCTACCGGACATCGCCTGCGCCCAGGCTGGCATTAGCCCGAAGCCTGATTTCAGCATGATCTTCATCACTGGTTTCGCCTGCCAGCTCGGTGCAGGGGCGTTCATCAGCAATCGCGTCACTTCGGCGGTACGCTCATCAAAGCGCAGCTCTGCTCGCATCTGTTGCAGGTAATCCGCCACATCAACAACGCTTTTCGGCACCTTCTCCGCGCCCAGCGCCTCGGCAATCTGCGCCGCTTCCTGATAGTACTGATCCTGTTCGGCGCGGCTGAGCTGCGGATTTTTATAGCGCAGATGGGCCGCCAGAAAACGGCTGGTCTCCGCCACATGCACCCAGGTCAGCAGATGTGGATCGCTGGCGGCATAAGGTTTGCCTTCGCTGTCGACGCCGCTGACTTTCAGATGGATGCGTTTCACCCGCTCAATCAGCGTCCGGGCATCCTGCGAATTCCCGTAGGTGGTCACGGCGATAAACTGACTGGTGCGCCGCAGGCGGCCCATCATATCTTCGCGGAAATTGGAGTGATCCCAGACGCCCGCCAGCGCCGCTGGATGCAGCATCTGCAACAGCAGCGCGCTGATCCCGCCGCACATCATGGAGGTGAAATCACCGTGGACGCGCCAGATCACGCTGTCCGGGCCATACAGGCCGGGATCGCCTGGCGGTTGAGAGAGGTCAAATTCATTCATCGACAGACCATTAAGGCGGAAGACCTGCTGCTGAATGCGGTCACGCAGATTAATCATAGCGGCTCTGATAGTGGATATGATGCGACGCGCGATAGCAGGACGCTCACGACGCGCCGCATCACCTTCCCCTGCATTCAGGGGAAAGGCTGACGGTTATTGGTAGTTGAACTGCGCATCCTGAGTACGCACGGAGTCGAGTCCAATCATCACGTTGAATTTGCCTGGCTCGGCAACATGCTGCATCTGCTGGTTCCAGAATTTCAGCGCATCGACGTCGATCTTAAAGGTCACGGTTTGCGACTCGCCTGCTTTCAGCATGATGCGTTTGAAACCACGCAGCTCCTGCACCGGACGGCTGATAGAGGCGACCGGATCGTTCAGATACATCTGGACCACCGTCGCACCATCACGCTTACCGCTGTTAGTTACCGTTACGCTGGCCTTAATGCTGCCATTACGCGGCATGGTCGGTGAAGACATTTTTACCGGCGACACGGTGAACGTGGTATAGCTCAGGCCGTAACCAAACGGATAGAGCGGGCCGTTAACCGCATCATAGTAGTGCGAGGTGTACTTGTTCGGCTTCGCAAAGTTGTAAGGCCGGCCAGTTGGCAGATGGTTGTAGTAGATCGGAATCTGACCCACTGAACGCGGGAAGGAGACCGGCAGTTTGCCCGATGGGTTATAGTCACCGAACAGCACATCGGCGATGGCGTTGCCACCTTCGGTGCCACTGAACCAGGTTTCCAGCACGGCATCAGCCATGCGATCTTCGTTCACTATCGACAGCGGGCGGCCGTTCATCAGCACAATCACCAGCGGCTTACCGGTAGCTTTGAGCGCGGCTAACAGCTTCTGCTGGCTCGGCGGGATCACCAGATCGCTGCGGCTGGAGGCTTCGTGCGCCATACCCTGCGCTTCACCCACGGCGGCGACCACCACATCGGCCTGCTTCGCTTTGGCGACTGCATCATCAATCATCTGTTGCGGTGAACGCGTATCAACAGAAACAGCCTGCTCATAGAGGTTCAGGAAGTCCTGAATCCCTTTGTTGTCGGTGACGTTCGCGCCCTTCTCATACAGCAGCGTCGCTTTGCCTTCGGTGGCATTGCGCATGCCCTGCAGCAGCGAAACGGATTGCTTCGCCACGCCCGCCGCAGACCAGCTGCCCATAATGTCGCGCTGACTGTCTGCCAGCGGACCAATCAGGGCAATGGTGCCCGATTTTTTCAGCGGCAGCGTTTCCAGACGGTTTTTCAGCAACACGATGCTTTTACGCGCGACGTCGCGCGCTTCAGCCCGATGCAGACGGCTTTCCGCATTGGTATCCTGCGGGTCACTCTCTTTCGGACCTAAATGGCTGTAGGGATCGTTAAACAGTCCCATGTCATATTTGACGTTAAGCACATGCCGTGCCGCATCATCAATTTCAGCCATGGTAACGTCGCCGCTCTTCACCAGCGCAGGCAGATACTTGCTGTAATATTCGTCGCTCATGCTCATATCGACGCCCGACTTCAGAGCGATGCGCACCGCTTCCTGCGGATCGCTGGCGACGCCATGTTTGATCAGCTCTTTAATCGCACCGTGATCGCTGATGGTGATGCCTTTGAATTTCCACTTATCACGCAGCAGATCTTTCAGCAGCCAGCTGTCTGCCGTGGCCGGTACGCCATTGATGGAGTTGAGCGCCACCATCACGCCGCCGCTGCCCGCATCCAGTGAGGCTTTGTAGGGCGGCAGATAGTCCTGAAACATACGCTGCGGACTCATGTCCACGGTGTTGTAGTCGCGTCCCCCTTCCACTGCGCCATAGAGTGCGAAATGCTTCACGCTGGTCATGACGCTGTAGCGATCGGCCGCGCTTTTGCCCTGCATCGACTGCACCATGCTGCGACCCATTTCGCTGGTAAGGTAGGTATCCTCACCGAATCCTTCTGAGCCGCGGCCCCAGCGCGGTTCACGGCTGACATCGACCATCGGTGCCCATGTCATATTCAGCCCATCGTCGGCCGCTTCATAGGCGGAGACGCGCCCCACCTCTTTCACCGCATCCAGATCCCAGCTCGACGCCAGGGCTAAAGGAATCGGGAAAATGGTGCGCTGGCCATGAATAACGTCGTAGGCGAAAAACAGCGGGATTTTCAGGCGGCTGAGCTGCATCGCCTGATCCTGCATCGCGCGGATATCCTGACGGGTCACAGTATTAAAGATCGCGCCAACCTGACTCTTCTGAATCATGTCGCGAATCACTTCTTTCGGATTATCAGGTCCGACGCTGATTAAACGCAGCTGGCCGATTTTCTCGTCCAGCGTCATTTTTTTAAGCAGTTGGTTAACGAAGGCATCCCGCGCCTGTTCGGTCATCGGGTGGTTACCTTGCACTGTCTCAGCTAAAGCGGGTTGCATCGCGAGGGAGACAGCGAGACTAACAGAGCAAATCCATTTCATCAGGTTGGGTTCTCTTAAGTAACTGCGCAATATCGAATTAACAGGCGGCAGTGTGCCACAAGATGAGAATAGCAGGTAGCGGTCAGGGTCACACTGCGTTGTGGTCAGTTGACGTGCTACAGTTAGGACGCACTGATAAGACAAGGGAATTGCTCATGACACAAACCTCTGCCCTGCTTTCTGACCTGCGCCGCCTGGTCGGCCCCTCTCATCTGCTGACAGAACCTGAACAGACCGCCCGCTATCGCAAGGGCTTTCGCTCCGGCGAAGGTGACGCGCTGGCCGTGGCGTTTCCTGGTACGCTGCTGGAGCTCTGGCGGGTACTGCAAACGCTGGTGAATGCGGATGTCATCATCCTGATGCAGGCGGCCAATACCGGCCTGACCGAAGGGTCAACGCCGCATGGCGACGATTACGATCGCCCGCTGGTGATCGTCAGTACCCTGCGACTCGATAAGCTTCAGCTGATTGACAGTGGCCAGCAGGTGCTGGCGTTCCCCGGCAGTACACTCTATCAGCTGGAAAAAGCGCTGAAGCCGCTGGGGCGCGAGCCTCACTCGGTGATTGGCTCCTCCTGTATTGGTGCCTCGGTGCTGGGCGGCATCTGCAATAATTCCGGCGGATCGCTGATTAAGCGCGGCCCGGCCTACAGCGAAATGGCCCTGTTTGCTCAGATTGATGCACAGGGAAGACTGAAGCTGGTTAACCATCTCGGCATCGATCTGGGAACGTCGCCGGAAGAGATTCTGGGGCGACTGGATGACGATCGCTGGCAGCCTAAAGATGTGCAGCACGATGGCCGTCACGCTTCCGATCATGAATATGCAGACCGGGTGCGTGAAGTTGATGCCGATACGCCAGCGCGTTACAACGCTGATGCGCGTCGTCTGTTCGAAGCATCCGGCTGTGCCGGGAAACTGGCGGTCTTCGCGGTGCGACTTGATACCTTCCCCACTGAACCGCAGCAGCAGGTGTTTTACATTGGCACTAACGAACCCGCTGTGCTCAACGATATCCGCCGTCACATGCTGGCGCATTTTACTCATTTGCCGGTGGCGGGCGAATATATGCACCGCGACATCTATGACATTGCGGAAGTCTATGGCAAAGACACCTTCCTGATGATCGACAAGCTGGGCACCGATAAGATGCCGCTGTTTTTCACGCTGAAGGGGCGGATTGATGCCTGGCTGAACAAGCTCTCCTTCGTTAAACCGCACTTCAGCGATCGCCTGCTGCAGCGCCTGAGTAAACTGTTTCCGGCGCATCTGCCCAAACGCATGAAGCAGTATCGCGATAAATATGAACATCATCTGATGCTGAAGATGTCGGGCGACGGCGTGGCAGAAGCGCGTCAGTTCCTGCGTGACTACTTCCGCGAAGGCGGCGGCGAGTTCTTTGAGTGTGAAGGCAAAGAAGGTGCGCACGCCTTTCTGCATCGCTTCGCGGCGGCAGGTGCGGCCGTGCGCTACCACGCGGTGCATGCCGATGAGGTCGAGGATATTCTGGCGCTGGATATCGCCCTGCGTCGCAACGATGCGGACTGGTTTGAAACTCTGCCCGATGAGATTCGCGCATCTTTAAGCCATCGCCTCTACTATGGTCACTTCTTCTGTCATGTCTTCCATCAGGATTACATCGTCAGAAAAGGGGTCGATGTGCACGCGCTGAAAGCGCAGATGCTGGAGATCCTTCAGGCGCGCGGCGCGGAATATCCCGCTGAACATAACGTTGGGCATCTCTATCAGGCGAAACCGCAACTGGCGGCGTTCTATCGCCGGCTCGATCCGACTAACAGCTTCAATCCCGGCATTGGCAAAACCAGCAAGCAAAAAGGCTGGGCGGTGAAACAGGTTTAACTCGCTGTTATCTGTCAGCCTGCCCTTCTCTGCAGGCTGACGTTCAAAACAGCCGAACCAGCAGACCCCATAAAACCTGCAGACTATTTGGTTATTCAGTTAATGAAATAGTCATCACTTAATCCAGCCTGACTGCTTTCCCTGATTACCGATTGCCCTTACCTTGTCTGCTAATAATATTTTAATAAAAAATTAATCCATCCTCCCATATTGAACCCACATTATTTTATGTCTCTGGGTTATGCGCAACGCCTCACAAAAAACCACCCTGACAATTGATAATTCGCGTCGCGAAAAATATATTCACGACACAAAAATAAAAAACCACAAATATTAATTTACCTCAGGGCAGGATCTTCCATGTCTAAAAAAAACTACACATTAGTATTGATGGAAATAATAGCGCTGTCAGCAGGCGTAACGGCAATGTCATCAACGCCAGCCTATGCTGCCGGATTTGTTGACGACTCAACGCTGACAGGAAATGTTTTTTACTGGCAGCGACAGCGAGACCGAAAAGAGAGCGATCCCGCCAGTCAGCATCAGGGAGAGTACCAGGCTAATTTACACCATACTTCACTCAACAGTAACCTCGACTATCAGTCCGGCTATGCCGGGGACTGGATTGGCATGGACCTCGCCGTGTTTGGCGCCGTTGAACTTTCCAATAGCGGTCCCGCCGCACCCAATGAAATTGGCTTCAGTAAATCGCATTCCCGCTGGAATGAAAAATGGAATGGCGACAGCAGTGGCGCATCGGTTTATAAAGCCGCACTGAAATTAAAACATAACGACTACTGGTTACGCGCGGGTTATATCCAGCCAACCGGACAGACACTGATTGCGCCTCACTGGAGTTTCCTGCCCGGCACCTATCGCGGATTTGAAACGGGTGCACTTTATGATTTCCAGCAAGCAGGCGCATTATCACTCTCCTGGATGTGGACCGATAAATATAAAGCCCCCTGGTATCGTGATTTATATGATTTCCGGCAGGCTGATAATAAAACGCCTGTCAGCTACCTGCATTCATTCGGCATGAAATATGACTTCAAAAATAATCTGGTGCTTGAAGGTGCATTTGGTCAGGCCGCACATTATATGGATCAATATTTTGCCAAAGCATCCTGGTCTGCCAGCCCAGGTGGTAACGAACTGCGCACCAGCTATCAGTTTTATGGCGCACGCGACAAAGTCTCGGGGGGTGCCGCAAACCCGCGTGATGTCTATGATGGCCTGGCCTGGTTACAGGCGATCACCGTCGGTTATACCGTCGGCCCGGTGGATCTCCGACTTGAAGGCAGCTGGGTTAAAGCTGAAGGGAATCAGGGCTTTTTCCTGCAGCGCATGACGCCGGGCTACGCCACCTCCAACGGACGAATGGATATCTGGTGGGATTCGCGTTCTGACTGGAACGCCAATGGTGAAAAAGCGATCTTTGCGGGCGCGATGCTCGATTTATCGCCGTGGCAGCTGACGGGCTGGAAAGCCGGCGCATCTTACGTCTGGGGCTGGGATGCAAAACCCGCCACGCTCCCCACCGTTGACCAGAGTCAGCGACTGAGAGAGTCGGCCTGGAACTTTGATCTGATCTATCAAATCCAGCAGGGCCGGGCCAAAGACACCCAGTTCCATCTTCACTATACCCGCTACAAAAATCACAGCGACCTGCCCAGCTTCAGCAATGGATACAACAACATTTTCCAGGACGAGAAGGACATCAAATTTATTGTTATCGCGCCGTTTACGCTGTTCTGACGCCCTGCGGACTTTCGGAACTATTTTCACCATTAAGGATGAATCAACATGTTCAAGTTAAGCCTTATCGCGCTCACTCTGCTGAGCGTTACCGCCACAGGCCACGCCAGCTCGTCAGGGCAGAAGGTGGTTGATCAAATCAGCCAGTTTGGCGTGACCTATCAGGTAACAGACAACCAGGCGGGACTGCACGGTACAGATTGCGCCGCGTTAGGCGCCGATTTTGCCTCCTGTAACCGCGCCATTATCACGCTGACCAATAACGGCCCTGCACTGACCGACAAAAACTGGGCCATCTACATGAGCAACATCCGCCAGACGCTGCGGGTCGATAACGATCAGTTTACATTGACGCATCTGGTCGGAGACTTAACGCGACTGGAGCCAACAGAGAAATTCACGGGTATTGGCGCGGGCGAATCAGTGCAGATCCCCATCGTTAACGAATACTGGCAACTGTTCGTGACTGATGTGATGCCGCGCTGGTATGTCACCTCCGGTGAGGCGACGCCAAAAATTATTGCCAGCACTGACTACGAAGATCCCAGCCAGTTTGTATTGCCGCTGGATAACCACTGGCGACGCAGTGCCGATGACAATAACGTCCTGATGCAGCCTGTCAGCCGGTTTGAGAAAAACAGCGATGTCGCCACCCTGCCAGCCTCAGCATTGCGGGGGCAAATCACACCCACGCCGCTGGACGTTAAACTTCGTTCGCAGGATGCCGATCTCAGCCGTGGCGTCACCTTGTCACTGACTGGACTGAGCCGTGAAACCGCTGAGGCAGTGAGACAGCGTATGGCACTGCTTGGCCTCAAAGAATCGCCTGATGGATTCGCTATTACCACGCAGGTCAAACCGGGTCACTTTAGCGGCAAAAAAGCGATATCGGGCGCATACGACCTCGATATTACTTCCCGCCGTGCGAGCATAGTCGGCTACGACGCTGCCGGTGCGTTCTACGGTCTGATGTCGATTCTGTCACTGGTCCCCTCAGAGGGCGCGCCACGGATTGCCACGCTGGAAGCCCATGATGCGCCGCGCTTTGCTTATCGCGGTGCCTTCCTTGACGTTGCCCGTAACTTCCACAGTAAACAGGCGGTGATGCGACAGCTTGATCAGATGGCATCGTGGAAGATGAACCGTTTCCATTTCCACCTCAGTGATGATGAAGGCTGGCGGATTGAGATTCCCGGCTTACCGGAACTCACGGAAGTGGGTGCGAAACGCTGTCATGATCTTTCCGAACAAAAGTGTCTCGCTGCCGCAACTGGGTTCCGGCCCCTTCAGTGATAACAATGGCAGCGGCTATTTCAGTCGCGCTGACTATATAGAGATTGTTAAATATGCGCAGGCGCGCCACATTCAGGTCATCCCGGAAATTGACATGCCCGCCCATGCCCGGGCGGCGGTCATCTCAATGGAAGCGCGCTATCAGCGGCTGATGAAGGAGGGGAAACCTGACGAGGCTAACGCCTGGCGCCTGATCGATCCAACCGATAACTCCAACACCACCTCAGTGCAGTTTTACGACCGTACCAGCTATCTCAACCCCTGCATTGAAAGTTCACAACGCTTCGTGGACAAAGTGATTGGTGAAATCAAGGCGATGCACCAGGAGGCAGGCCAGCCACTCAGCGTCTGGCATTTTGGCGGTGATGAAGCGAAGAATATCCGGCTGGGCGCAGGCTACTCTGACAAAAACAGTCCAAAACCGGGTACCGGTCTGCAAGACCTGAGCCGCGAAGATTTGCCATGGGCAAAATCACAGGCCTGTCAGGCACTGGTGAAAAGCGGCAAAGTGGAAGATCTGGCCCATCTGCCGAGCTATTTTGCCCTGACCGTGAACGAAATCGTGAACCGGCACGGTATTGGCAAAATGCAGGCCTGGCAGGATGGCCTGAAAGATGTCAAACATGCCGGAGAGTTCGCGACGCCGCGTGTCGCAGTCAACTTCTGGGATACCCTCTACTGGGGCGGTTTTGACAGCGCCGGTGACTGGTCACAGAAAGGGTACGACGTAGTCATCTCCAGCCCTGACTACCTCTATCTGGACTTCCCGTATGAAGTTAACCCACTGGAGCGCGGCTATTACTGGGGCACTCGCTTCAACGATGAGCGAAAAATCTTTGGCTTCGCACCGGACAACCTGCCGCAGAATGCTGAAACTTCGGTAGATCGCGACGGTAACGTTTTCAGCGCCAAATCCGCGAAACCCTGGAAAGGGGCTTATGGTATTTCGGCCCAGCTGTGGAGCGAGACCGTGCGCACTGACGATCAAATGGAGTACATGAACTATCCTCGCCTCCTTTCAGTCGCAGAACGCAGCTGGCACCGCGCCAGTTGGGAGCGGGACTATCAGCCGGGTGAGGAGTATACCGGTGGCAAAACACAACTTGTTGATCAGAAGGCGCTTCTGAACGACTGGCAGCGATTTGCCAACCTGCTGGGACAACGGGAACTGGCAAAACTGGATAAAGCGGGTATTGATTATCGCCTGCCCGTACCGGGAGCAAAAATTGCTGATGGTATTCTGTTGATGAACGTGGCGTTGCCTGGCATTACGCTGGAATACAGCCTGGACAAGGGTGAGAACTGGCAGCGCTACGACGCCAACAGACCGCCGCAGGTCAACGGTACTGTCGCCATTCGGTCGGTGAGCAGCGATGGCCAGCGCACCAGCCGTGAGGAAACGTTGTAGTCAGCGGGAGTGAGAAAACAGGCGCAAAAGCCCGTGTTTTGGACATAAAAAAGGCCGACAGACGTCGGCCCTTTCACCTCTGAAACGGGTTCTTTTAAACCAGCTTCTCTTCGGGTACCGGCTCCACATCTGCTATCTGCTGACGGCGCTCAATAATCATGGTCTGCGGAGTGGAGAGCAGAATGCCCTCTTTACGCAGACGCGTCAGAATATCGAACAGCAGATCGCTCTTCGCTCCTGCTATCTGCCGCTGACCGGCAACATTACCGGTGACGCTCAGGACAATCCCTTGCTGGGTCAGATCTTTAAACGAAACCGATGGCTCAGGTGTTTCCAGAATACGTTCGTTTTCGTTATAAACTTCCAGCAGAATATCGCGCACCTTTACCGGGTCGATATTTAGCGGGAAGGTCAGCGTAATGGTGACCACACCCTGCGCATTACCCATTGTCGCGTTGCGCACGTTCTGCGAGATAAACTGCGAGTTCGGCACAATCACGGTGGATTTGTCGCCCAGCTGAATCTCCGTGGCACGCACATTAATCCGGCGAATATCCCCTTCAATGCCGCTGATGCTCACCAGATCGCCGACTTTCACTGGCCGCTCGGTCAACAGAATCAGACCGGAGATAAAGTTCTTCACGATCTCCTGTAAGCCAAAACCGATACCAACCGACAACGCACTGACGATCCAGGCCAGCTTGTTCCACTGCAGCCCCATAATCGACAGGGTCAGCAGAATAATCAGCACATAACCGATGTTGCTGAACAGCGTCACCAGCGACACCCGCATCCCCACATCCATGGTGGTTTTTGGCAGGAAATCGGTATCAAGCCAGCGACGCACCGAACGCAGCACATAGATGCCGACAATCAGGCAAATTATCGCATTCACCATATGCGCTGGCACAATGTTCAGGGATTCGAGGCCTTTACCGCCCCAGAACTCAATGACTTTTTGCAGCAGCTCAATCGGCGTTGAAGAGGCAAAGGTGCCGTTGACCAGCGCCAGCGCCACCACCAGCACCAGGAAGGTTTTACCGATGGCCGTCAGCAGCGTAGCCGTTTGCTGCAAATGACGCTCATTGATGTTAAGTGAACTCTGAATGCGTCGACCGGTGGCATTACTGGTCGAAAAGAGACTCTCACAACCATCCTTGAGCAGGTGACTCAGGAAGTAGAACGAACCAAACAGCAGACCGCACCAGATCACTTCATAACTCAGGAAGCGCGCCAGCGTAACGTAACCGATCAGCAGCGACACGAGGATGGCAACCGCGGTCAGCGTCAGGCCCATCTGAATCAGCCCGACCAGCGTTGAGCGTGCTTCCGGCGGTGTGCCCGCCTGGGTCAGGCGACGGCGTACGCGGTTGGTGCGCATGCTGATCGCCAGTGCAGTACTGCCAATCAACAGTGCCGTCAGGCCGTTGGCAAAAATGGTGGTATTCAGACTGGTGCCGACGCTGTAGTTAAACGCCTCGACCGTCTGGAAGATAAACACCAGCACAGCGGTGATGGGTGGAAACGGCTTTAATGCCATCGCCACTTCATTGGAGATAGCCGGTAAGCGCCAGCTGGGCCTGCGGGTAGAGAGGAATGCGCGCCCCAGTCCGGCAATCAGGCCACAAAAGACGCTTAGCTGCACCAGACGATCAACAAAGTCCTGAACGTTTTCAGAGACCTCATCCCGGCGGGTAAAGGCCAGAGAGAGAAAGTTAAAGGTGAGGACAACAGCCGCCAGCGTAGTCAGCGCTACCGCTGCCGCCAGGAAACTGCGGCGCAGTTTTCCTTCCGGCAGTTTATTAATGCTGACCCAGGCCAGAAACTCTTCACTGTAGCGACGACCGACCGTCATCACCAGCAATGCCGCCAGCAGCCAGAAGACACTGCCCACGCGCCAGCCCGGCTCCCATGAGAGCGCGGCGGTGTCCTGCAACTCCTGCAGGAACTCACCAATCTTCTCACCATCCAGATCCTGGCTATTGAGCAACGGTGACCAGAAGCGTGCACCAAGGATGCTGCCGGAGTTCAACGCCAGCTGGCTTTTCAGCTGATCACGACGCAGGTTAACAATCTGCGAGGAGAGCATCAGCGCGCCATTTTTAATCCCTTCTGCCTGTTTAATCTGGTCGTCGAGTTTGCCTTTCTGGCTCTCAAGCGCGTTACGCTTGCGTGTCACTTCCGGGGTTTCTTTCACCCCACTGTCGGCTTTCGGGGCCGGGCCAAGTACACCCAGCTGTGCATCGACCTGCTGGCGATCGGGTACCAGCGCCTGCCCGAGCGTATCGGCACTGCCAGAGAGTTCCAGCGCCATTTCATTCAGCTGTGTCAGCTTGTTTTCGCCGGCATCGACGGAGACCTGACTTTTAATTTTATCGAGGATCTTCTGCATTTTCGGCAGTTCCACCGCAGCATTCAGCTTCGGCGGCGCATCCTGTTCCTGAGCAGGCGTGGCCGTATTATCCGCGGCCAGCGCCAGCGCCGGGGCAAACCCCACCAGCGCCAGCATTAACAATGCAAAAAAGGATCGTATAAACATATGAGTAAGATTCCGGCAGCTTAAATCAGGCGATCTTCCCTCGCCAGTCGCGCGTAGTGTAGGGCTTTGCAAGGGAGGGCAATATAGGAATAACGGGCATTTTTTGGGGCTGATTCCGGGCGGTCAGAGGCAAAAAAGGGCCTGAAGCCTCTGACCACATTCTATTCTGGCATCCTGCTCAGCCTGCAGGCAATGCCTGTCGCGCAATACAACATGTCGGCTATTTTTACTCGACGCCGGCACTGCTGGCACCATTGCTGGCGACCTGGCCCGACTTCTGTTTTTTATAAGCCAGTGCGGCCGCAGGGACCGGTGCCGCTTTACCGGTCTCGATCCAGCTACGCAGACGGTTAGCGTCGGCGAAGTGGGTATATTTGCCAAAGGCATCCAGTACCACCAGCGCCACCGGACGATTATTAATCATGGTACGCATCACCAGGCAGTGGCCTGCCTCATCCGTGTAACCGGTTTTGGTCAGCTGAATATGCCAGTCATTTTTATAGACCAGATGGTTGGTGTTGCGGAACGGCAGCGCATAGCTCGGATGAGCAAAAACCGCCGTCTCTTCTTTCGTGGTGCTAAGCGCGCCCAGCTCCGGATATTCCCGTGTGGCTTTGAGCAACTTAACCAGGTCCTGTGCACTTGAGACGTTTTGCGTCGACAAACCGGTCGGCTCGACATAGCGGGTCTGTTTCATGCCCAGCGATCGCGCTTTCGCGTTCATTGCCCGGATAAAGGCGTTATAACCGCCCGGATAGGCGTGCGCGAGACTGGCAGCAGCACGGTTTTCCGAGGACATCAGTGCCAGCAGCATCATATTACGGCGGCTGATCTGACTGTTGAGCTTCACGCGTGAGAAGACACCACGCATTTCCGGCGTCTGGCTGATATCGACAGGTATCATCTCGTTCATCGGCTGATGCGCATCCAGCACGACCATCGCCGTCATCAGCTTGGTGATCGACGCGATAGGCCTGACCCGATCCGGATGGCTGGAAAAGAGCACTTTATTGGTGGTGAGGTCGACAATCATCGCACTGCCAGAGGCGATCTGCGGCTGAGCGATAGGCGCAAGTTGCGACAGTGTGGTAGTCGCCTGCGCCGGAAGTGAAACAATCTGCCCTGAAACGAGCAGCGCCAGCGAAAGCAGAGTAAAACGAATTTTTGCAGGCATCGTAGAAAAAAACCCGGTTATGAAGATGTACTGTGTCAGACCGACACAGGCCGCCCGCCTCAGTAAAATCGCAGCGCGGGCTGGCAGCGGTATCATACCCGTAAGGTTAAGAAATTTCCTGGTGAGATTGTTTCCGGGCGTAAAAAGAGAACTGCCGCCAGAGCGGCGGCAGCGTTCTATCAGAAAAGATGCGGTCCATATCCCCACAGCACGACAGTTAATGCCAGTAACACTTCAAATACCAGCACGCCGATGGCCAGCGTTGAGCCGGAAAAGCGCAGGCTCTCTTCGCGGTCGATATTCAGAAACAGGGGGATGCCGATATAGAGCAGATAGCCGGTGTAAAGCAGCGCCAGCGCACCTGCCAGCACACAGAGCCAGACCAGCGGATAGAATGCGACAAGTCCGCTCAGGAACAGCGGCGTAGCGACGTAACCGGCAAAGACCGTACAGCGCTGAACGCCGGGACGCTGAGGGTAATCCCGCGCCATCCAGTGAATCACGCGTCCCATTACCGCCACGCCACCCAGAATAATCAGATAGAACAGAATGCCCAACCCGATCCCGGTCGCCAGATTAAGTTGCACATATTGCCCGTCACCCAGATTCCAGCCCAGCTGAGTTGTTCCGATAAAGGCGCAGATCACCGGGATCGCCGCCATCAGCAGAACATGATGGGTGTAATGGTGCGATACGCTTTCATTCTCTTGCTTGATATGACGCATTTCCTGGTTCGGATGCGCCAGAAGTCCCCAGACATGGTTCATACAGTCACTCCTCTGATGCGATGGGCCGCCCGGTGATGCATGCGTCTTTGGGGGCAGCGTCTTCTCAAGTATAAACGGCAGTAAAACTTTCGTGGTGACCGGACAAAAAAACAGCGTAAATAAACCCCTCCATCGTGCACGGGCGGAAGGGAGGCCAAATCGCGTATAGACTGAAAGAAACCATCACCCAATGCACAGGGAGAGTCATTTTGCATCTGGATATCAACGCATTAATTACACAGTACGGCTATCTGGCACTTTTTATTGGCTGTATTGCCGAAGGGGAAACATTTACATTGCTGGGCGGCGTGGCCGCGCATGAGGGGCTGCTGCGTTACGTGGGCGTGGTGCTGGCCGCGATGGGTGGCGGCATTGTCGGCGATCAGTTGCTCTACTGGGTAGGCCGCCGCTGGGGCACGCGCATCCTGCGCCGCTTTAAAAAGCATCAGGATAAAGTGGTCAAGGCGAACCGACTGATTAAACGCCGTCCCAGCCTGTTTGTAATTGGCGTGCGTTTTATGTATGGCTTCCGACTGATTGGCCCGATTATTATCGGTGCCAGCCGCCTTAATCCAATGAAATTTTTCATTCTTAACGTTATCGGAGCGGCCATCTGGGCCGTGATTTTCGTGACCCTCGGCTATTTCGCGGGCGGCATCATCGCGCCGTGGCTGCACAAACTCGATCAGCATCTGAAACATCTGCTGTGGCTGGTGGGCGCGGTCATCTTTGCCTTTGTGCTGCGCTGGTTCATCCGCCGCTGGCATAACCGTCGGGCCGATCAGGAATAAATGAAATAAACAACGCCGTTGCCAGCAGGCGTCACTGGCAGTGAACGTCAGCAGGGTCGCCAGACACGCATCAGCGCCCGGGTACCCTGCTGACCACGTCGTCAGTTTCACCTGCCCTGTTCTACGCGCTTTCCCTTCCCTGCCTTATTCAACCTTACGTTAACCATCTGTGCCCAACCGAAGCCGCATCGAATAGCTCAGCTATAGTTAGCAGGGACACTGACAGGGAGATGAGAATGAGTAAGGTAAAACGTAAGATTGAAGACCACGGTGTCATTGGCGATTTGCGCACCTGTGCGCTGATCGCCAATGACGGCACCATTGATTATCTTTGCTGGCCTGAACTCGACAGCCCGTCGGTCTTTGCCGCCCTGCTCGATAGCGATGACGCCGGACTTTTCTCTCTGGCTCCTGACTGGCCCAATGCACGACGTCAGCAACTCTACCTGCCCGACACCAACATCCTGCAGACCCGCTGGCTGGATGATGAAGGCGTGGCAGAAATCACCGACTACATGCCGATTTGTGATGACAGGGATAAGATGCCGCGCCTGATCCGTCGGCTCAAAATGGTCCGCGGCAGTGCCACCTTTCAGATGCGCTGTTCGCCCCGCCACGACTATGCCCGGGCGCAGACCCGTGCAGAAGCGCATAATGGCTGTATCGACTTTCATGCTGAGGGCCAGCCGTCGCTGCGCCTTGCAGCCTCGGTGGTGATGACGCTGGAGGATGAGAGTGCGACAGCCCACTTCACGTTACAGCCCGGCGAATATGCGCAGTTCGAATTTGGCAGCGTGGATGATGCGCATATCGAAGCGCTGGCCACTGAACACTGCTTTGAAGAGACACTGAATTACTGGCGACACTGGAGCAGCCACAGCACCTATCAGGGACGCTGGCGTGAAATGGTGCAGCGTTCGGCGCTGGTCCTGAAGCTCCTGACTTCGTATCAGCACGGCTCCATTGCGGCGGCGGCAACGTTTGGTCTGCCTGAAGAACTGGGTGGCGAACGCAACTGGGACTATCGCGCCTCCTGGATCCGCGACGCGTCCTTCAGCATGTATGCGCTGATGCGGCTGGGTTATATCGATGAAGCTAAACACTTTACTCACTGGGTGGGTCGCTGCGTTGAAAACAGCCATCATGATGAAATGCGCCTGCAGGTGATGTACCGTCTCGACAGCGGCACTGAGTTGCATGAGATGGAATTACTGAATCTCTCCGGCTATGCCGACTCCCGACCGGTGCGCATCGGCAATGATGCCTGGCAGCAGACGCAACTCGATATCTATGGCGAACTGATGGATGCGGTCTATCTGGCCAACAAATATGGCGAGGCGATCTCTCAGCGCGGCTGGCAACATGTGGTCAAAATGATCGACTGGCTAAGCGAGAACTGGGATCAGCCCGATGCCGGTATCTGGGAGATGCGCGGCGAACCGGAGCATTTCCTGCATTCACGTCTGATGTGCTGGGTAGCGATGGATCGTGCGCTGCGTCTCGGCATGAAGCGATCCCTGCCGATGCCTTACGAGCGCTGGGATCGGGCACGCCGTGAGATCCGCGAAGATATCTGGGCGAACTTCTGGAACAGCGAACGCGGTCACTTCTCTTCGACCCGGCATGGCGAATACCTTGACGCCTCCATGCTGCTGATGCCGCTGGTACGCTTTGTTGGTGCCACCGATCCGGACTGGATTGCCACACTGGATGCGATCAAAGCCAACCTGGTCAGTGATGGTATGGTGCGGCGTTACAATACGCATGAGACGCCCGCCGACGGTCTTAAAGGATCGGAAGGTTCGTTTGGCGCCTGCTCCTTCTGGTATGTCGAATGTCTGGCACGCGCAGGGCGGATTCAGGAGGCGCATTTTGAATTCGAGAAGTTGCTGAGCTACGCCAATCCGCTGGGCCTTTATGCCGAGGAGTTTGACAGTCACGGCCATGCGCTGGGGAATACACCGCAGGCGCTGACTCATCTGGCGTTGATCAGTGCCGCCTTTTTCCTGAACCGCAAACTCAGTGGCGAACAGACGCAGTGGCAACCTTGATCGGTGGTAACCCCGGAAAGCCCCATTTTTACCCTCCTGATTCACGGAAATGCGCTAACATCCGCGCTGAAATTACGTAAAGTATTGCAGGGAGGTTAAAATCCCGATTCACAACGTCAGTTTAATGAACATATAATGCGCAGCAGGTCACATTGGCCAGCATGAATTCGACACACTGAACAGCCTGAAATATGGCGATAAAGAATTGTAAAATATGAAAATCATTCGCGCTTTCGCTTCAATCGCACTGGCTCTGGCGGCGTTCAGCCAGTCAGCCTTTGCTGTGGTTTACCCGTTGCCGCCGGCCAACAGCCGTCTGATCGGGGAAAATATCGAAATTACTGTTCCTGAAGACAGCAAACTGCCGCTGGAAGCTTTTGCGGCACAGTACCAGATGGGCCTCAGCAATATGCTGGAAGCCAATCCGGGCGTTGACGTTTATCTGCCAAAGGCTGGCAGCAAAATGATCATCCCACAGCAGCTGATCCTGCCTGACGCACCGCGTGAAGGCATTGTGATTAACAGCGCGGAGATGCGTCTTTACTACTACCCGAAGGGCAGCAAAACCGTCGTGGTTCTGCCAATTGGTATCGGTGAACTGGGTAAAGATACGCCGATCAGTTGGACTACCGCGGTAGAACGTAAGAAAGATGGCCCGACCTGGACGCCAACCAAAGGTATGCATGCGGACTACGCGGCTCGCGGCGAAACGCTGCCAGCGGTGTTCCCGGCAGGCCCGGATAACCCAATGGGCCTTTACGCGCTTTACATTGGTCGTCTTTATGCGATTCACGGCACCAACGCCAACTTCGGCATCGGCCTGCGCGTGAGCCATGGCTGTGTGCGTCTGCGTGCTGACGATATCAAATGGCTGTATCAGAATGTGCCGGTTGGCACACGCGTACAGTTCGTTGATCAGCCCGTGAAAGCGACGGTAGAGCCGGACGGTTCACGTTATGTGGAAGTGCATAACCCACTGTCGACCACTGAAGAGCAGTTCAACTCACGTGAGCTGGTGCCGATTACCCTGACTCAGGCCGTGAGCAAAATTGTGGTTGATGCCAGCGTGAATCAGGATCAGGTTAATGCCGCGATTCAGAGCCGTACCGGTATGCCAGTAAAAGTGAATGGTGTGGAAAACAATGTCCAGACTGCGCCTGTTCCGGTACCCGAAAATTCACAGGCTGTTCCTCAGGAAGAGCCAATGACGCCGGTAACGCCACAGGGTGCAAGCAGCGATGCTACTCAGCCACAGCAGCCAGCCACTGAGCCAGCTGCACCTGCTGCACCTGCTGCGCCGGTAACACCTGCAGCGCCAGCAGCAGCGGCAAATACCAGCTCGTAACTGTCACTCTGCCCTCAGAAGCCAGCGCCTGTCGCTGGCTTTTTTATTGCCTGCATAAAGGCAAATTGACGAATATTTCTCCTCTCCTTCCCCACGTGACCATCATTAATCTGTCATATAAAGCGCGTATCACACTCCGTTAACCCGATGCATATCAGCATCCGGCATCAGCCATATGAGGTACACCATGAGCGAAAACAGTCTCTCCTCCTCATCAGCCCAGGGACGGCCCGATTTCAACGGCAAGGGCAGTCGCTTCAGCAAGCCGCTATTTTTTATTCTGCTGGTCGCCGGACTGGCCTTCGCCGGACTCAACCTGGTCAATGACGTCGAACAGACCAATATGCCGGTCACCAGCTATCTGCCGTTCTTTCTGCTGGGACTGGCGTTGCTGATTGCGCTCGGCTTTGAGTTCGTCAACGGTTTCCACGATACCGCCAATGCAGTTGCTACAGTGATTTACACACACTCGCTCACGCCCGGCGTCGCGGTGGTCTGGTCCGGTTTCTGTAACTTTATGGGCGTGCTGCTCTCCAGCGGCGTGGTTGCATTTGGCATTATCTCGCTGCTGCCGGTCGAGCTGATCCTGCAGGCCAGCAGCGGCAACGGCTTCGCCATGGTCTATGCGTTGCTTTTCTCCGCCATTATCTGGAATCTCGGCACCTGGTATTTCGGCCTGCCGTCGTCGTCGTCGCATACCCTGATTGGCTCGATTATTGGCGTCGGGGTTGCCAACGCCATGCTGCACGGGCGCAGCGGTGTGAGCGGCGTAGACTGGGATCAGGCGCTGAAGGTGGGCTACGCTCTGCTACTGTCACCGGTGGTCGGCTTTGTCTGCGCCGGGCTGTTGCTCTGGGTAATGAAGATCTTTATCCGCAATCGGCAGCTTTATCAGGCGCCAAAAAGCGATCAACCGCCACCGGTCTGGATTCGTGGCCTGCTAATCCTGACCTGTACCGGCGTCTCATTTGCGCACGGCTCCAACGATGGGCAGAAAGGGATGGGGCTGATTATGCTGATCCTGGTCGGTACCATGCCGATCGCCTACGCCCTCAACCGATCGCTGCCTGCCGATCAGATCCCACGCGTAGCCGCGCTGACTGAAGTGACCGCGCATCAGCTGTTGCAGCTGCAACCGGCGACGGCGAACCCGCCGGCGGCCCGCGACGTGCTGACCGGCTTTGTCGGCAGTAACCAGATGAATGCCGATGTGTTGCCGGCGCTGGCGAGGACGCTGAACGAGGTAGGCGATCAAATTCGCCGTTACGGCTCCATGGACAATATTCCTGCTCAGGCGGTGACCAACACCCGCAACCAGATGTATCTGGCCTCAGAGTCGATTAAGCATCTGCAAAACACGAAAGTTGCAATGCCGCAGGAGACGGAACGCAACCTTAAGGCGGTGAAAGCGGAACTCGACAGCGCCACCCGCTTTATCCCGATGTGGGTGAAAGTGGTGGTGGCGATTGCGCTGGGTCTGGGCACGATGGTGGGCTGGCGCAGAATTGTGGTGACAGTGGGAGAAAGGATAGGTAAAACGCACCTGAGCTATGCGCAGGGTGCCAGCGCCGAACTGGTGGCGATGATGACGATAGGCGCAGCGGATGGCTTTGGCCTGCCGGTGTCGACTACACATGTGCTGTCGTCTGGCGTGGCAGGCACCATGGCGGCCAACCGCTCAGGTCTGCAGTTTTCAACCCTGCGTAATCTGGCTGTCGCCTGGATATTAACACTGCCGGTTTCTATTCTGCTTTCCGCCCTGCTCTACTGGCTGTTTACCCATTTCTGATGCATCTCTGGCTCACCACCAGTCAGGGGGTGAGCCAATGCTGACCATAATCAGGCGCTGAGCCGTTGTTGCCCATAGAGTCGCAGCGTAATCAGTAATGCGCCCAGCACCATCATCGCAGCAGCCAGATAAACCGACTGCATTCCCCAGTGTCCGATAAACAGTCCCGCCACCGGGCCGGTTAAACCCAGCCCAAGATCGAGGAAAGCGGAATAGGTTCCCAGCGCCGAGCCCTGATCCTGACGCTCAACCCTTTTTACCGCCTCAACACCCAGCGCCGGAAAGACCAGCGAAAAACCGCTGCCGGTCAGGAATGCGCCCACGCCCACCAGCCAGGCGCTATCCGCCTGCCAGATAATCAGCAGTCCCAGACACTCCAGCAGAAAAGAGAATAGCGACACACGCAATCCACCAAAGCGGGTAATAAAGCGACCAAACCCCAGCCGCACCAGCACAAAACCCAGGCTGAACAGCGTTAGCGCATAGGCTGCGCCCTGCCAGTCACGACTGGCAAAATAGAGGGTAATAAAGGTCGCGATGACGCCAAAACCGATCGTGCCGAAGCCCAGCGCCAGACCATAAAGCCAGACGCGGGAGAAGACGCGGTGAAACGGAATGCGCTCGCCGACGCTGACGGTGACCGACGGTTTGCGGCTGGCCATCAGATAACCGGCGACGCCCATCAGCGCAATCAGTCCGGCAAATCCACTCATGCCAAATTGATTGTTGAGCAGCACGCCCAGCGGTGCACCCACAGCCATCGCCAGATACGTGGCGACACCGTTCCAGGAGATGACGCGCGCGGTCTGCAACGGCCCGACGATATTCATGCCCCACAGCGTAGAGCCCGTGCTGCTGAAGCTTTCGCCTACCCCGAGAAACAGTCGCCCGATAGCCAGCAGCGCCAGACTCAGCCACGGCCAGCTGCTCAGCATTGCGGCCACGATAGTCAGCACCCCGCTCATGCCGCAGCAGAGCAGTCCCAGCATCACCACCCGTTTTGGCCCCAGCCGATCGGCCAGACGGCCCGACTGCGGACGACTGAGCAGCGTCGCAAAATATTGAATGCTGATAATCAGTCCGGCAATAAAGGAGCTGAAGCCAAGATGATTTTTGACAAAGCCCGGCAGTACGGCCAGCGGCAGTCCGACGGAGAGATAACAGAAGAAAGTGAAGATAATAACGGAGAGGATTCGTTTGTTGAGCTGGCTGTTGCTCAGTACAGCGGTGTCAGACATAGCAGGCTAGTGGTATAGGAAATTTTGCCCACTATACCGTCAGGTCGCGAAGGGGTCGCCTGGTTTTTTATCACAAACCATGAACAATCGCGTGACGATCGATTGCCTGCGCAATATCGCCCGAGTTTTTTAACGCGCGGATTTCACTGAATAAGCCATCGGCTTCGCCATAGGCTTTGCGCAGATAACCCAGCCACTGTTTGATACGCGCCACGTGATAGAGGCCGGTATCGCCCTGCTTCTCCAGCCGGCTGTACTTCTGCAGTAACCGCACCACATCCGTCCAGGCCATCGGTGGTTCGTTGTATTTCACCACCCGGCTCAGGTTGGGGATGTTCAGTGCACCACGGCCAATCATTACCGCACTGCAGCCCGTCACTGCCATACAATTTTGCGCGCTTTGCCAGTCCCAGATCTCGCCGTTGGCAATCACCGGAATGCGCAGCCGCTGACGAATCTCGCCAATTGCCTGCCAGTTGATCGCCTCTGCGCGATAGCCTTCTTCTTTGGTCCGCCCATGCACCGTCAGCTCGCTGGCTCCCGCCTGCTGAACCGCATCGGCAATCTCCAGACTGCGGGCACTGGAATCCCAGCCGAGCCGCACTTTTACCGTTACCGGTAAATCCGCAGGGACGGCTTCACGCATCGCTTTCGCGCCGCGATAAATCAGATCGGGATCTTTAAGAAGGGTCGCGCCGCCTCCGCTGCCGTTGACCAGTTTAGAGGGACAACCACAGTTGAGATCAACACCCCAGGAACCCAGCTCCACCGCGCGTGCGGCGTTCTCGGCTAACCATTCGGGATGCTGCCCCAGCAGCTGCATACGCACCCGCGTGCCTGAAGGCGTGCGGCTGGCGTTATGCAGTTCGGGGCAGAGACGGTAGAAAGATTTTACCGGCAGCAGTTGATCGACCACGCGCAAAAACTCAGTGATGCAGAGATCGTAGTCGTTCACTTCCGATAACAGCTGGCGCACCAGTGAATCCAGCACGCCCTCCATCGGCGCCAGTAAAACCCTCATACTCAGACGTTACCGGTACGCTTCGCGGCTGCCGGACGACGTGGACGCGACGCGGGCTTATCGCCCTGAGGCGCGGCCTGGCTCTGACGACGCGCCTGAGGACGCTTGTCGCCGGATGAAGATGAACGCGATGCGCCTGCACCCTGTCCGCCCTGACCACGACCCCGGCCGCCGCCACCTGCACCGCCGCGAGACTGCTGCTGACGACCATTAATGATCGGCTCCGCTTTGATGCTCGGATCGGGTTCATAACCTTCAACGGCCAGACGCGGGATTTCACGCTTCAGCAGACGCTCAATATCACGCAGCAGTTTATGCTCATCGACGCAGACCAGCGACAGTGCGACACCGGTCGCGGCTGCACGACCTGTACGGCCAATACGGTGAACATAATCTTCGGCGACGTTAGGCAGCTCGTAGTTCACGACGTGTGGCAGCTCTTCAATATCCAGGCCACGGGCCGCGATATCGGTCGCAACCAGCACGCGAATACCGCCTGACTTAAAGTCGGCCAGCGCACGGGTACGTGCACCCTGGCTCTTGTTGCCATGAATGGCTGCAGCGCTGATGCCATCTTTGCCCAGTTGCTCGGCAAGGTGGTTCGCACCGTGTTTGGTACGGGTGAAGACCAGCACCTGCTGCCAGTTACCTTCGCCAATCAGCTGCGACAACAGTTCACGCTTGCGCTTCTTATCAACGAAAGCCACCTGCTGCGCAACCTGCTCAGAGGCGGTATTGCGGCGAGCCACTTCAATCATTTCCGGATTGGTCAGCAGTTTCTCAGCCAGACCTTTAATCTCATCAGAGAAGGTGGCAGAGAACAGCAGGTTCTGACGTTTCGCCGGCAGGCGCGCCAGCACACGACGGATATCATGGATAAAGCCCATATCCAGCATGCGGTCCGCTTCATCCAGCACCAGAACTTCGACCTGTGACAGGTCAACGGCATTCTGTTGCGCCAGATCCAGCAGGCGGCCTGGTGTTGCGACCAGAATATCAACGCCGCCACGCAGCTTGACCATCTGGGGATTGATGCTGACACCACCAAACACCACCATCGAACGCAGCGAAAGATACTTGCTGTAGTCGCTGACGTTTTCACCGACCTGCGCCGCGAGTTCACGGGTTGGGGTCAGGATCAGGGCGCGCACCGGGCGACGACCGCGGATTGGCGTGGCAGTGGCAGAGAGTTTCTGTAACAGCGGTAAAGTAAAGCCGGCCGTTTTGCCGGTGCCGGTCTGGGCACTCGCCAGCAGATCGCGGCCAGCCAGCACCACAGGAATTGCCTGGCGCTGGATAGGTGTAGGTTCGCTGTAGCCTTGTTCGGCGACCGCGCGCAAAATATCGGCACTCAGGCCGAGAGAGTCAAAAGACATTACGTGATTTACTCCGGTCCGCTCTGGCCGTGATTCACGGTGTAGTTTTCAGAGGGATAATGACGCCAGCTGGGGCTGACGCGTGAAAAGGGCACAAACTACGATGCGTAAGCGAGCGAGTGTATCAGCTTTATAGACAGTGTGCGAGATAGCTCACATTTACTGACACAACTTAACCGCCTGAAAACAGGAAGGCCACCTTCCGGTGGCCTTCAACTTAACTACGTTTGTTTTCGATTCGCCGCGGCGGCTCTTTCGCCAGCAGCGAGACCAGCGCCGGACCCAGCAACATCACTACGCCGAGACAGGCCAGCAGCAGATTGTTGTGGTAAATTCGCGACACCAGGAACAGTGTCATCATGGCAGCGCCAAAGTAGTAAGTGGTGGTCGCTTCTTCAAGATAATCGCCGAGAGTACGTAAACGTGGGATGCGCTGTGTTACCAGCATGGCAACAAAAACCAGTGCATACATCGCCACCAGCGTACTGCAGACATCAACCAGAGCCTTGTGCTTCCAGCCCCAGATCAGCGCAGCGATCACCAGTAAATGCATAGCAATATGCAATAACGTTTGACCCGTGATGATTTGAATACGATTAGACCATTTCATTCAGTTCTCCTGGCAGACCCAACAGGTCGCCCAAGTGCTACCGGCAGAAGCCGGAAACGATTTCCTCAATGTAAAACAATTTTCGGATAACGCCCTAATTATTGCCCTCTTTCACCACCCATTTGTGACAAAGACTACACTTTGATTCTGATGATGATGAAAAGGAGTGCGTCGCGAGTATGCCACAAAACACGCAAGGATTTTCAATAAAAGTCCTGACGATCAATACACACAAGGGTTTCGCCCCGTTTAATCGCCGATTCATCCTGCCCGAATTACGCGACGCCGTTCGCGCAACAGAGGCGGATGTGGTCTTTCTCCAGGAGGTAATGGGCACGCATGCTATTCATGCCCTTAATCATGAGGCGTGGCCCGATTCTCCGCATTATGAGTTTCTGGCCGACACCATATGGAACGATTTCGCCTATGGGCGAAATGCGGTCTATCCGGAGGGACATCATGGCAATGCGGTGCTGTCACGCTTCCCGATCACCGAATATGAAAACCGGGATATCTCGGTGGCAGGCAGTGAAAATCGCGGCATGCTGCATTGCCAGATTGCCCTGCCTGAACCGCACGGCACGCTGCATGTCATCTGCGTACATCTGGGTCTGAAAGAGGCGCATCGTCACGCGCAGATGAAGAAAATATGTGAAATGGTTAACTCGCTGCCGCGCGACGCACCGGTCGTCGTGGCGGGTGATTTCAACGACTGGCAGCGACGCGCTAACTCAATTTTAAAACAGGGTGCGGGTTTGAAAGAGGTATTCAGCATGAAAACCGGACGCCCGGCGCGGACCTTTCCGGCACGCTTCCCGATCCTGCGACTTGACCGCATCTATGTGCGCAACGCCACGGTCAGTCATCCGTGGGCGCTGCCACGTAAACCCTGGTCACATCTGTCGGACCATGCACCGCTGGCCGTGGAGATCCACCTATGAATTTTAGCTGGCAGGAAGGCAACCGGCTGCTGTTGCTGGAAAATGGCGAAGCGTTTTTCCCGCGCGTCTTTGGCGCGATTCAGCGGGCAGAACGCACGGTATTAATCGAAACCTTTATTCTGTTTGAGGATGAGGTAGGCAACGCTCTGCACCGTGAATTGCTGGCTGCGGCGCAGCGCGGCGTGCGGGTTGAAGTGATGGTCGATGGTTATGGCTCCGCTGAACTCTCAGATAAATTTGTGAACAGCCTGACCAGCGCGGGCGTACGTTTCATCTATTACGATCCCCGTCCGCTGGTGATGGGGATGCGCACCAACGTATTTCGCCGTCTGCACCGCAAAACCGTGGTGGTGGATGATGTCGTCGCCTTTGTGGGCGGCATCAACTTCTCGGCTGAGCACAACACCGATTATGGCCCGGAGGCGAAACAGGATTACTCAGTGCAGGTCAAAGGCCCGGTTGTGGCCGATATTGCCCGCTATCTGCAACAGGCGATTGGCAGCGAGCAGCCTACCCGCCGCTGGTGGGGCTCGCGTTCTCATCGTCCGGCAGTGAACGCTACACCTGGCGATGCCCAGGTGCTCTATGTCTATCGCGATAACGACGAGCATCGCGACGACATCGAAGTGCATTATCTTGAGATGCTGCGCGAGGCGAAGCGGGATGTCATTATTGCCAACGCCTACTTCTTTCCTGGCTACCGGCTGCTGCGTGAGATGCGTAATGCCGCACAGCGTGGCGTCCGGGTACGCCTGATCGTTCAGGGCGAGCCAGATATGCCGATAGTAAAAGTGGGTGCGGAGCTGCTCTATAACTATCTGGTCGATGGCGGCGTCGAAGTGTATGAATATATTCGTCGTCCGCTGCACGGCAAGATTGCTGTAAAAGACGATCACTGGGCCACCGTCGGCTCCAGCAATCTCGATCCGCTCAGCCTCTCTTTAAACCTGGAAGCCAACCTGATCATTCACGATCATCCCTTTAATCAGACGCTGCGTGACAACCTCGAAGCGCTGCTGGCCAACGATTGCAAGCGCGTGCAGGAGGAGCACCTGCCACCGCGAAACTGGTGGCAACTGAGTAAAAGCGTGGTGGTGTTTCACTTCCTGCGCCATTTCCCGGCCATCGCGGGCTGGCTTCCGGCGCATACGCCCTTGCTGGCTCAGGTGAGTCCGCCGGTACAACCTGAAATGGAAACGCAGGATCGCGTTGAAGCTGATAATCCGGGAGCAAAATCCTGATGGCAAAAAAACATCCACGCTGGCAACTGGCGAAAAAAATCCTCACCGTACTGTTTTTCATCGCGGTGGTGGTTTTGCTGGTGGTTTATGCCCGCAAAGTGAACTGGGAAGATGTTTATAACGTCATCGTTAATTACAACCGTTTTGTGGTGCTGACCGCCGCCGGACTGGTGGTGCTGAGTTACCTGGTGTATGGCTGCTATGACCTGATTGGCCGCGCCTACTGCGGCCACAAACTGGCGAAGCGTCAGGTGATGCTGGTGTCGTTTATCTGTTACGCCTTTAACCTGACGCTGAGTACCTGGGTGGGCGGTGTCGCCATGCGCTACCGGCTCTATTCCCGGCTGGGCCTCGACAGCGGCACCATTACCCGCATCTTCTCACTGAGTATCGCGACTAACTGGCTGGGCTATATTCTGCTGGCGGGCGTGGTGTTCAGTGCGGGCATGGTCTCGATCCCCAGCGGCTGGTTTATCGGCGAGACCACACTGCGGCTGATTGGCGGGGTTTTGCTGGTGCTGGTGGCGATTTACCTCTGGGCCTGCGCCTTCTCAAAACAGCGTCGCTGGACGATTAAAGGCCAGACGCTGCAGCTGCCTTCACTGCGCATGGCGCTGCTGCAGTTTGCGGTTTCCTGTGCCAACTGGATGGTGATGGGCGCGATTATCTGGCTGCTGCTGGGACGCGACGTGGGCTATCCGATGGTGCTGGGCGTCCTGCTGATCAGCAGTATTGCCGGGGTAATCATTCACATTCCGGCGGGTATTGGCGTTCTGGAAGCGGTTTTCCTGGCGCTGCTCAGCGGTCAGCACGCTTCGCATGGCACCATCATTGCGGCGCTGCTGGCCTATCGCGTGCTCTACTTTATCCTGCCGCTGCTGTTAGCGCTGGTGCTCTATCTGGTACTGGAGAGTCGGGCGAAGCATCTGCGTCAGAAGAACGAGCAGAAGTTACAGAAATCGTCATAAAAAAGGGGAGGCGCAACCTTCGCGCCTCTCCCTTTTACACTGAAAATCAGCGGCGGTTACCGAGGATCCGCAGCAGCATCAGGAACAGGTTAATGAAGTCGAGATAGAGCGTTAGCGCGCCCATGATCGAATAGCGACGCAGGTTTTCCGTGTCGCGGGCATCAATCTGCTCACCGATGTTTTTCAGCTTCTGCGTGTCATAAGCCGTTAATCCCACAAAGAGCACCACGCCGATATAGGTAATCGCCCACATCAGCGCCGGGCTTTTGAGCCAGAAGTTCACCAGCGACGCCAGCACAATGCCAATCAGCCCCATAAACAGCAGGCTGCCAAAACGGCTCAGATCGCGTTTGGTGGTATAGCCGTAGAAGCTCATCGCACCAAACATCCCTGCCGTGACAAAGAAGGTGCTGGCGATGGAGGAGTAGGTGTAGACCAGGAAAATACTCGCCATGGTAATGCCGGTCAGCGCCGAATAGAGCATAAACAGCCCGGTGGCTACGGCTCCGCTCAGACGATGCACCATGCCTGACAGGAAGAACACCAGCGCCAGCTGCGCGATAATCAGCCCGAAGAAGGTAATGCGATTGGCAAACACCAGCTCCATCACCGCGGGCGTACGCGCCGCAAACCAGGAGACAAATGCGGTCAGTAACAGACCACAGGTCATCCAGCCATAGACCTGCGCCATATAGGCTTGTAAACCGCGAGATGCGGGTTGAACGATGGAATCATTGCGTGGATATCGGTCCATGATGCACCTCTTGTTAGACGGATGAACAGATGCGCTCCCAACCGGGAGACATGCCAGAGGCTAAGTGTGGCACAGCTCAGCTCAACTGCGCCACAACATGCCGCTTAACGGCGCGACAGGCACTGCTGATAGCGGCTGTCAACGCGCTGCGCAAACCACGCCGTGGTCAGATTACGGGTGATTTTCGGGCTTTCCAGCTTGATGCCCGGCAGCATTTCACGCGGGAGTTTGCGACCCGCCATTTTGTCCGCCAGGGTAAAGACCTGTTTCCAGAGTTCACTGTCGCTGAACGACGCTTTTTCCCCTTTCTCCAGATCGCGGCGAATATCGCTGTTGCTCATGTCGATCTGCTTCGACAGTGTGCGCACCGCGAGTTCAGTCCCCCCTGCCGCATCCGATCCATAAAGAATCAGATCGCCATCCAGCGCCAGCTTCATGCCGGTGGCTTTTGACACTGCCGCCTGGAACGCCGCATTGCGACTGGCGTACCAGCCCGCATTGTAATCGGCAAAGCGGTAGAGCGGCTGACTGTAGTCAGCCGGGTAGCCGAGCAGATGCATAGTGCCGAAGTAGATTCCGCCGTGACGGGTAAAGACTTCGCGGCGGATGGTGCCATCGATCGGCCACGGGTAGCCTTTGGCGTGTGCTTCGGCAAACGCAATGCTGACCTGCATCGGCCCGCCGGTGTGGATTGGGTTGAGATTACCGAACAGCGTCTGGCCCATCGGCACCATGTCGATCAGGTCATCAAAGATAGCGCTGAGATCTTTTTCACTGCGCACCTTGTCCAGACGGGCCGCGTAACTTTCCCCGGTCGGCGACTTGATCAGCAGTGCGGTGCGCACCAGGAAGGCCGGCACATGCACCTGCGCCGCACGGCGGTTGATCTCGCCCCAGGCAATTTTTGGCAGGCCCGGTACGGCGGCCTCCGCGCTGAAGTTGCTCTCCTGATCCGCTACGGCGATGACTGCGCAGAGATTACTGGCGCTGGGATCGATCTGCTGCGTGCGGAAGGTGGTGTAGATGTCGTCGCTCCATGCGGCTTTATTACTGACGTGCGACGGCAGCAGTCGCTGGATCTGCGCTTTGACATCTTCGGGCTGCCGCACGGGCGCCTCAGGGGTTTTCTTGCTGCTACAACCCGCCAGCACCAGTGCGGCGACCAGTGTCAGACGTTGCAGAATCGGGGTGGATGACATGCCTGTCCTCAGAATGAACGAAAGCCCTACTCTACCATTGCCAGCGTTTCGCAGGCAGGCGAGAACTGAACTAAGGTTACCTTTTTTAACGTTAAAGGAACTTACGATGTTTAAACTCTGGCCTGTTGCGGCCTTCAGCCTGTTATTAACCGGCTGCGGCGCCAATAATACGCCTGCCCAGGTGCAGTCACCGGGCGCGCCCACCTCCTCCTCGCTTAAGGTGCTGGAGACGGGTGCCAGCGTGATGCAGTCACGTCCGCCTATCGACGCCATTAACACCTATCTCGATGGCTTCCATTTTTATAACGGCGACAGGAACGGTCAGATGGAGGCGCACCACTATGTCACCGTGCTGAACGACGATGTGATGCAGGCGGTGATTTACGACGGCAATACGCGCGACGCACGGCTGATGGGCGTGGAGTACATTATCAGCGAACGGCTGTTTAAGACCCTGCCGCCGGAAGAGAAGAAACTGTGGCACAGCCATCAGTATGAGGTGAAATCGGGCACGCTGATTGCGCCGGGCTTACCCGCCGCCGCCGACCATGCCCTGATGACACGCATCGCGAACACCTACGGAAAGACCTGGCACACCTGGCACACGGATCGTGATAAAACGCTGCCAATTGGCATTCCGGCCTTGATGATGGGCTTTACACAGGATGGTCAGATGGATTCGCGACTGCTGGCGGATCGCGATCGCCGCTTTGACGTCGACAGTAAACAGATCCGTGCCGAACGAGCGGATATCGTAGCGCATCCGGCGGCACCGGGCGCCAATGCCTGGGAAAAGGGTCAGGTTATTCAGCTGAAGCGCACCACTGGCGGTGGTGAACACAGCCACGGCCAGACCGGCTTTGGCCCGGCGGAGCAGCTAAAGCAGCCTTAAGCGACGTGATAAGCGTGTTTTCTGGCAGTGGCGTGTGGATACACAGAGGAGACTCAGCGGGCGAAAAGGGTCTGGCCCGCTGAGCCATTAACGCCGCCTTAGTCCCAGCGCTGAGCTGCCTGGTGATCGCTGTCGCGGGCGTCCACCCAGCGATCGCCCTGCTCAGTCGCTTCACGCTTCCAGAAGGGGGCGCGGGTTTTCAGGTAATCCATGATGAACTCTGCGGCAGAAAAGGCGCTGCTGCGATGCGCACTGGTCACACCCACCAGCACGATTTCATCGCCGGGAAACAGTTCGCCGACGCGATGAATCACGGTAACCCGTTGCAGTGGCCAGCGTTCGCGCGCCGCATCTACAATCTCCTGCAGCGCTTTTTCGGTCATGCCGGGATAGTGCTCCAGCGTCAACGCCGCCACGTTATCACCCAGATTGTGGTTGCGGACTTTGCCGGTAAAGGTTACCACCGCACCATCTTCATCACAGGCCGCCAGCCAGCGATACGCTTCCGCCATATCAAAGGGTGCAGGGCCAACGCGAATCTGCGTTTCCATCTCAGCCTCCGGTCACGGGCGGGAAAAAGGCGACTTCATCCCCGGCGTGCAGCGGATGCGTCATCGGCACCAGCGTCTGATTGACCGCCGCCAGCAGTTTGCCTGACTCCAGCGCCAGCGCCCAGCGATCGTTGCGGTCGGCCAGCGCACTGCGCAGCGTGGCCACATCCGGGTAATCAGCACCGACCTCAAGTGATGCCGTGCCGGTCAGCTCACGCACCTGGGCAAAAAACAGCACCTTAATCATGCGCGACCGCCTGGAAATCGCCGCTTTTACCGCCGCTCTTGCTGATTAAACGCAACTGATCGATGACGATATCTTTCTGCACCGCTTTGCACATGTCGTAGATGGTGAGGGCGGCAACCGAGGCGGCCGTCAGCGCTTCCATCTCGACGCCGGTTTTGCCGGTGAGGCGACAGAGCGTGGTAATGCGAACCCGATTATGATCCGGTTCCGCTTCCAGATTCACTTCCACTTTGCTCAGCATCAGCGGATGACAGAGCGGAATCAGCTCCCAGGTGCGTTTTGCTGCCTGAATCCCGGCGATGCGCGCCGTGGCAAAGACATCCCCTTTGTGGTGGCTGCCTTCCATAATCATCTGCAGCGTTTCAGGCTGCATCAGCACCAGCACTTCTGCCCGCGCTTGGCGCACGGTTTCAGCCTTGGCGGAGACATCCACCATGTGTGCTTCGCCCGCGGCGTTAATGTGTGTGAGTTGAGACATACTTACCGTTCTTACCGTTTCTTCAGATGTGAGACAAAATTACAGGGCGCGGTGCGCGCATCAAGCTGATCAGCAATAATCCGCTCCCAGGCAGTACGGCAGGCGCTTGTCGATCCCGGCACAGCCAGAATCAGCGTCCCATTGGCCAGACCGGCAACGGCGCGCGACTGCAATGTTGAACCGCCAATCTCTTCATAGGAGACCATCCGGAACAGTTCGCCAAAGCCGTCAATCTCGCGATCAAACAGTGGCAGCAGGGCTTCCGGGGTGCTGTTTTTCAGGTTAAAGCCGGTGCCGCCATTAATAATCACCACCTGTACATCTTCACTGGCGATCCAGCGCGACACGGTGGCGCGGATGCGATAGAGATTATCCGGCACGATGGCGTGATCAACCACCTCATGACCCGCTTCTGCTGCCGCCTCGCGCAGGTAGTCGCCGGAGGTATCGTTGCTGGCATCGCGGCGATCTGACACCGTCATCACCGCCATCTGCAATGCCTGAAATTCGCTGGCTGGTTTACCCATACTTCCTCCTGAAATTAGCCGCCAATGTAAGAGAGATTCTGTGTGATGCCGGTGTTGCCCTGATGCAGGAAGTGGGTCTGCTTTTTCTGCCCCAGGCTGCTGGCAATGCGCGCCTGCAGTTCGGCCTGCTGCTCATCGGACGCCAGCAGGTCGCGCAGCGGTACGCCGCCGTCACCAAACAGGCACAGGTGAAGATTACCGTGCGCTGAGACACGCAGACGGTTGCAGCTGGCACAGAAATCTTTGGCGTAAGGCATGATCAGGCCAATCTCGCCGACATAATCGGGATGGTAAAAGACCTGCGCCGGCCCGTCACTGCGTCCACTTTCGCGGCGCTGCCAGCCCTGGGCGATCAGTTGATCGCGGATCACCATGCCGGAAACGTGCTGATCGCGGAACAGCGTGCCGCCGTCGCCGGTTTCCATCAGTTCGATAAAGCGCAGCTGGATCGGGCGGGTGCGGATCCAGTCGAGGAACGTCGCCAGATTACGGCTGTTGAGATCGCGCATCAGCACACTATTGACTTTGACCTGGCGAAAACCGGCGTCCAGCGCGGCATCGATGCCGCTCATCACCTGATGGAATTTATCCTGACCGGTAATAGCGTGAAACTGACGGGCATCCAGACTGTCGACGCTGACGTTAAGTGCGGTTAAACCCGCATCGCGCCACTGCTTCACATCACGCGCCAGCCGGTAGCCGTTAGTGGTCACCGCGATCTGGCGGATAGAAGCGTTTTCACGGACCGCCGCAATGATGTCGGTGAAATCACGGCGCAGCGACGGCTCACCGCCGGTCAGCCGCACTTTTTCGGTGCCGGCAGCGGCGAAGGCCCGCGTGACACGGCGGATTTCATCCAGAGAGAGAAAGCTTTTGTTACGAATTCCCTGCGGTTTGTAGCCGTCAGGCAGGCAGTAGGTACAGCGGAAATTACAGACATCCGTGACCGACAGGCGCAGGTAATAGAACTTACGCGCGTATGCATCAGTAAATTGTGACACCAGAACACCTTTCCAGATTGGGAGATGCAGTCATTTCTTCCTGCACCCTGGCAGCTCGATGGCTACGGCCTGAACCCCCTATCCGCAGACTTAGGCATTCAGGCTTGAGTGTACGCTGACCCGTTGATCAGCGCGGTAAGCATGATGGTAGCGTGTATTTCGCCACTCTTCCATGTGCTCTTTTCGCTATATATTCTTATACATATCGAATTTTCACCGCATGTTAGCGACAGGATACGTTAAAATGCGATCCAGATTTTGACGCATGTCATCCGCGCGGGCTTAGCGTTTAGAGCCTCGCCACGCGAACGGATTTTAAGGAGAAGTATGAATCGCACACTGGCCGATCTTGATCGCGTTGTGGCACTGGGAGGCGGACACGGTTTAGGCCGCGTGATGTCTGCCCTTTCCCCGCTGGGCTCGCGTCTCACCGGTATCGTCACCACCACCGACAACGGCGGATCAACCGGCCGTATTCGCCGCTCCGAAGGCGGGATCGCCTGGGGCGACATGCGTAACTGCCTTAACCAGCTGATTGCGGAACCCAGCGTCGCCTCAGCGATGTTTGAGTATCGCTTTGCCGGTAACGGCGAACTGGCCGGACACAATCTCGGTAACCTTATGCTGCGGGCGCTGGATCATTTGAGTGTACGCCCGCTTGAAGCGATTAATATCATCCGCAACCTGCTGAAAGTGGATGCCTTTTTAATCCCGATGTCAGAACAGCCGGTGGATCTGGTGGCGATGGATGCCGAAGGCAATATGGTTTACGGTGAAACCGCCATTGACGAGATGAAACAGCCGCCACAGGAATTGATGCTGCATCCTAATGTCCAGCCCACGCGGGAAGCATTGCAGGCGATAGGTGACGCGGATCTGATCCTGATTGGTCCAGGCAGTTTTTACACCAGCCTGATGCCGATTCTGCTGATGGAAGAGATGGCGCAGGCATTGCGTCGCACGCCCGCCACCATGGTGTTTATCGGCAATCTGGGCCGTGAGCTCAGTCCCGCTGCCGCCAGTCTGTCTGTGGCTGATAAGCTTCAGATGATGGAGCGTTACATTGGCAAGCGAGTCATTGATGCGGTGGTGGTCGGCCCGTCAGTGGCAACAGAGGGCATTGAAAACCGTTTGATTGTCCGGGAACCGCTGGAGGCCGCCGACATCAAATATCGTCACGACCGCCAGCTATTACGGGTGGCGCTGGAACACGCCATTCAGGGCTTTGACGGCGCTACGAGGCCGCAATAAACAGCGTTCGCAGCTCATGCAGCTGATCACGCACATTTGCAGCCTTTTCGAACTCCAGGTTCTGCGCGTGCTGCTGCATCTGCCCTTCCAGCTCGTGAATCTTTTTCTGCAGAGCCTGCGGCGTTAGCAGCTTGAAATCGGCCAGTGCCTGGGCTTCGCCAGGACGTGCCGGTTTCGCTTTGCCGCGGGTTTTCACTATGTTGTTACCCAGTTCCAGAATATCGGTGATTTTCTTGTTCAGCCCCTGCGGCACAATGCCGTTTTGCTCGTTGTGCAGTTGCTGCTTCTCACGGCGACGCTCGGTCTCTTCAATGGCGCGTGCCATCGACGGCGTAATTTTATCGCCGTAAAGAATCGCCTTACCGTTGATGTTACGCGCCGCACGACCAATGGTCTGAATCAGCGATCGTTCAGAACGCAGGAAGCCCTCTTTATCCGCATCCAGAATCGCGACCAGAGAGACTTCCGGCATATCCAGCCCCTCACGCAGTAAGTTGATGCCCACCAGCACATCAAACTCCCCCAGACGTAAGTCGCGAATAATCTCCATACGCTCCACAGTGTCGATATCGGAGTGCAGATAACGCACCTTCTCGCCATGCTCCGTCAGATACTCGGTGAGATCTTCAGCCATGCGTTTGGTCAGCACCGTGACCAGCACACGTTCATTGATTGCCACGCGCTGACGGATTTCTGACAGCAAATCGTCGACCTGAGTCCCGACCGGGCGCACTTCAATGATGGGGTCCAGCAGGCCGGTAGGACGTACCACCTGATCGACCACTTCGTCGCCCGATTTTTCCAGCTCATATTTGCCCGGCGTGGCAGAAACATAGATGGTCTGCGGCGCCAGTGCTTCAAACTCTTCAAACTTCATCGGACGGTTATCCAGCGCCGACGGCAGGCGGAAGCCATACTCAACCAGCGTCTCTTTACGCGCCCGGTCACCTTTGTACATGCCGCCAATCTGCGGAATGGTGACGTGTGACTCATCCACCACCAGCAGGCCATCCGCCGGCAGATAATCAAACAGTGTCGGCGGGGCTTCGCCCGGTCCGCGTGCGGAAAGATAGCGCGAGTAGTTCTCGATGCCAGAGCAGTAGCCCAGTTCGCTCATCATCTCCAGGTCAAACTGGGTACGCTGGGTAATGCGCTGCTCTTCCAGCAACTTATTATTCTCAAGCAGCACCCGGCGGCGGTCCGCCAGCTCGACTTTGATATCTTCCATTGCCTGCAGAATGCGCTCGCGTGGCGTGACATAGTGCGTCTTTGGGTAAATGGTAAAACGCGGCACGACCGAATCGATCTGACCGGTCAGCGGGTCAAACAGCGACAGACGCTCCACCTCTTCATCAAACAGTTCAACGCGCAGCGCAATATCGTCCGACTCTGCCGGGAAGATATCGATCACTTCGCCACGCACGCGGAAGGTGCCGCGCTGGAACGCCTGGTCGTTACGTGTGTATTGCAATTCTGACAGGCGGCGCAGGATGCTACGCTGATCGATAATCATGCCGCGGGTCAGGTGCAGCATCATTTTCAGATAGAGATCGGGATCGCCCAGACCATAGATCGCCGAAACCGACGCCACCACGATAACATCGCGCCGCTCCAGCAGCGCCTTGGTGGCCGAGAGACGCATCTGCTCAATGTGTTCGTTAACCGATGCATCTTTTTCAATAAAAGTGTCCGAGCTCGGTACATAGGCTTCAGGCTGGTAATAATCGTAGTAAGAGACGAAAAACTCGACGGCGTTATCCGGGAAAAACTCTTTCATCTCGCCGTAGAGCTGGGCGGCCAGCGTCTTGTTCGGTGCCAGCACCATCGTCGGGCGGTTGAGGTCGGCAATGACGTTGGCGACGGTAAAGGTTTTACCGGAGCCGGTTACGCCTAGTAAGGTCTGATGGGCCAGTCCATCCTCCAGCCCCTCTTCCAGGCGACGGATCGCCTCAGGCTGATCGCCCGAAGGTTTGAAAGCGGAATTCAATTTAAAGGCTTTGGTCATGAATGCAGTTCCTGCTGGAGAAGTCGGCGGGCAGGCACTTATTTTACTCTGCTATGGTGATTTTGCCAGAAAATAATACTGGATATAAAAACAGTAATGATGCATTGTTAACGTCAGCACAATGAGACTTTTTGAACCGGCGACGTCGTAGCGATAGCACAAAGTCTGTTGCGCAATGTTATCCCCAGACCCGGATCAGATTTAACATTTGTCAATAGAGCGTCACAAAATTACAGTTCGGTTACCTGACAGATAATTCGCAGGCTTGTTTTTTGATAACCTACTGATTTAATTTACTTTAGGCCACAAGGCCAGATTCTCGTCATAATGTTACCAGGCCGCGTATTTCCTCGCTTCCAACTGGTTTTCATTACCTAATGCACAAGGTTATCCACAGGAATGGTGGATAAGTGATGGCAGCCCCGCCGCCATCAGCTGTGTATAATTTTTCCCTGCTCCTTCATCGCCTCGAAAAATAATTTTTTTTGCGTTAAATTTCGCGTCAGCCGCTGACGGAATATTCTGCATTTTTCATCGTCCACCTGATGTATCACGCAAATTTTCATCAATCCACTAAGATTCTTAATCAGACTTATTGCCTCTTAACACACCGTCTGCACCAGAAACAGCGCCCCGAGGCACTGCAAAAGTGCAGCGGCGTGACTACCGTGGGGAATTGATAAGTTTTTCTCAACTTTCATCCCTTAAACATGGCATCCCGGCCGGAATCAGGACCGTTTTTAGATCTGGCCTGAGAATTGCAGGAATGACTGGCGTCAACGCGCTTCACGCGCACTGTGCTGCAATAGCGAGACAGCTGTTGCTGATGACTTGTTTGCCAGACGACAGAGAGCGGATGCAATCAGGCTAATGATCGGGAAGGAGAGTGTCAGATGCTGAGTCTACGTTCGGTCAATCAATTTTACGGTCAGAACCATATTCTGTGGGATGTGGATCTGGATCTGGCACCTGGCACCTGCACGGGCGTTCTGGGTCGTCAAGGCATGGGGAAAACCACGCTGGTCAACTGCATCATGGGCAGACTGCCGATTAACAGCGGCTCTATCTCCTGGAAAGAGGATGGCTCACCGCCGGAAGATCTGCTGCTGCAGCCCGCTGAACAGCGGGCACAGATGGGCATTGGCTATGTGCCACAGGGCCGCCATATTTTTACGCAGATGAGCGTGGAAGATAACCTGCTGATTGCCCTGCTGGCGGGGGCCAGCCAGCGTGATCGCCATCGCGCCATTCCCGAAATGGTATTTGATTTGTTTCCGGCGCTTTATTCACTGCGACAGCAGCGCAGCGGCGATCTGCCGATCGATCAACAGCAACAGCTGGCCCTGGCGCGCGCACTGGTGCTGCAGCCCAAATTGCTGATTCTGGATGAGCCGACTGACGGGATGTCGCCGTGGCTGGAAGAGGAGATGGGCAACCTGATTCGTCGTCTTAATCTCGACTACGGGCTGACCATCCTGCTCCTTGAACAGCGACTGTCGCTGATCCGTCGCGTGGCAGACTATTTTCTGCTGCTGCACCGCGGTCGCAATGTGGCGCAGGGCAGCATGGAACAGCTGGATGACCACACCGTCGATAAGTGGCTGACGGTGGCCTGAGGCTTACGCCGGAAGCGTCAGGTAGTGACCACATGACGCCTGCTGCGCCGCATCGGTAAGATACGGAATTGTGCCCAGACAGGGCGCAGGCAGTCGGTTTTTCAGGCTGGTGAGATACTCGGGATAGCGTTTGCCAGGCGGTTCCACGGTGTTGGCGATCCATCCCACCAGCGGCAGGCCACGCGCCCGCACCGCCTCTGCGGTGAGCATCGCGTGGTTGATGCAGCCGAGCTTAATTCCCACCACCAGAATCACGGGCAGCTTTTCCCTGACTACCCAGTCTGCGTAGGTGTGTGTCTCTGACAGCGGCGTGTACCAGCCGCCCGCGCCCTCCACCAGAATCCAGTCCGCCAGTGGCTCCAGCGCCGCCAGACCGGCTGACAGGGCCAGATGGGTAATCGGTCTGCCCTCTTCAGCGCTGACGATGTGCGGCGAGGTGGGTTCCATAAACGCCAGCGGATTCACCTGCTGATAGGTTAACGGCACACTGCTGAATCGCTGCAACGCCAGCGCATCGCTGTTGCGGTTCCCCTCTGGTGTCATCTCACAGCCCGACGCAACCGGCTTATAGCCCGCACAGCGAAAGCCTGCTGTGGCAGCGGCCTGCAACAGTGCGCCGCTGGCGACAGTTTTACCGACTTCAGTGTCGGTGCCGGTAATAAAAAACCGTTTCATGAAAGCGTGACTCCATAAATTAAATGGTAACTCAGGCGATAACCGTGCCGATCGCGCGGCCAGTGCGCCTCTAACTGGTTAAGCCGTCGCCGGGTAAGTATCTGCCCGTCGCGGCCCTGATGCAGATGGGTTGCCCCAATCCCCTTCAGGGATCGCATGGCGCTGAGCGCATCGGGGAAATGCAGCGTCACCTCCTCTGAGCTGCAACGCAGTTGCTCTGCCTGGCAGGCCGCTGCAATCTGCGGCTCGCTAAGAAAGCGGTTGGCGTGCGGCAACGCATCCAGATGAGACCAGGCTTCATGAACCTCCTGCAGCGAACCGTCGCCCAGCGTGGAAAACAGCAGCGTGCCATTGGGTCGCAGCACCCGCCGGAACTGGCGCAGCGCCCCGGGCAAATCTTCACTCCACTGCACCGCCAGGTTGCTCCATACCAGGTCGATGCTGTTATCCGCCAGCGGCAGCGCGTCGATGTCGCCCGCCAGATAGCAGTGCGCCGCGTCGTTATCCCGCGCCTGTTGCAGCATCTGTGGCGAGAGATCCAGTGCCGTCACCTGTTTGCCGCGTTCGCGCCACAGCCTGCTGTACCAGCCGGTGCCACATCCGGCATCCAGCAGTTGAACCCCGCTGTGAGCCGGTGCGAGAGCCAGCAGCGCATCGCCGCTAAGGCGTTGCAGCGCCGCATGGGCATCGTAATGGCTGGCCGCCCGGCCAAAAGCGCGTGCAACCGCCTGCTTATCAATCCGCAGCGTCATGCAGCACCTCCAGTAACCGATCGATATCGTCCGGGCGATGTGCCGCCGTCAGGGTAATGCGCAGCCGTGCCGTTCCCGGCGGCACGGTGGGCGGCCGGATGGCGCTGACCCAGCAGCCCGCTTCAGCCAGACGCTGAGAGAGCGCCATCGCATCGCTATTTTCACCCACCAGCAGCGGCTGGATCGCACTCTCTGAGTTCATCAGTTGCCACGGCAGTGAGGCTGCGCCGCGCCTGAAATGCCGGATGTTCTGCTGCAGCTGCTGGCGCAATGCATCGCCCTGCTGAATGACCTGCAGCGCCGCCTGCAGTGCAACAGCCTGCGCGGCGGGCATCGCGGTGGAGTAGATCAGATGCCGGCTGAACTGCAGGAAATAGTCGGCAGTCTCCGCATCACAGAGCAGCGCGGCACCGCTGACGCCAAAGGCTTTGCCAAAAGTGACCACCAGCAGTTCCGGTTTAACGCCCTGCTGCCAGCAGCTGCCACGCCCCTGCTCACCCACCACGCCGATGCCGTGCGCATCATCCACCAGCAGCCAGCCCTCAGCCTGGCGCGTCTGTTGCGCCAGTGCAGCCAGCGGCGCGCTGTCACCATCCATGCTGAAAATGCCCTCGGTCACAACCAGCGTTTCCCCCTCGCAGGGTAATGCGAGCCGCGCCGCCAGACTCTCAGGTGCGTTGTGACTGAAACGACGCAGCTGCGCCGGGCTGTGGCTGGCAGCGTCGAGCAGCGAGGCATGGCTGAGCTTATCGGCCAGGATACGATCGTTTTTCTCACCCAGCAGATGAATCACCGCCTGATTGGCGGCAAAGCCAGAGATGAACAGCAGCGCACAGTCATAGCCGAGCCAGTCGGCCAGTTGCGCCTCAAGATCGGCGTGCTGACGGTGATAACCGGTGACATGCCCTGAAGCGCCCGCCCCCGCACCGGCCAGCGCCGCACCCTGTTGCCAGCCGGCTATCACCGCCGGATGGCGGGTTAAGCCGAGATAGTCATTGCTTGAGAAGTGAAGATAGTTGCGACCACCGCTCTGCAGTGTGCGGGTCGATTGCTCATCGATAACCCGACGCTGCCGCCAGCCATCAGCCGCACGGCGCTGCGCCAGCCCCTGCCGGAGTCGTTGCTGCCAGCTCATTACAGCGCCGCGTTGTAAAACTGTTCAGTGTCGGCATGGAACAGCTGCTCGCTGAGTTGCTGCTCCTGCTGCTGATCGCCATGCTGGGTGTGAGTATGTTCCGGGTTCAGCCCCAGTTTGCGGAACAGCACGCGGTCTTTATCCTCTTCCGGATTCGGTGTGGTCAGCAGTTTGCAGCCGTAGAAAATCGAGTTCGCCCCGGCCATAAAGCACATCGCCTGGGTCTGCTCGCTCATCTGCTCGCGGCCCGCGGAGAGACGCACATGCGAGGTCGGCATCATGATCCGCGCCACCGCGATGGTGCGGATAAAATCGAACGGTTCGACGTCATCATTATCCGCCAGCGGTGTACCTTTCACTTTCACCAGCATGTTGATCGGCACGCTCTCCGGCGGTGTCGGCAGGTTGGCTAACTGCACCAGCAAACCGGCACGGTCGTTCACAGTTTCGCCCAGGCCAACGATGCCGCCCGAACAGACTTTGATCCCGGCGTCACGCACTTTACCCAGCGTATCCAGACGTTCCTGATAGCTGCGGGTGGTGATAATGGATCCATAGAATTCCGGCGAGGTGTCGAGGTTATGGTTGTAGTAATCGAGGCCCGCGCCCGCCAGGCGCTGCGCCTGGTCGTCGCTGAGCGTGCCCAGCGTCATACAGGTTTCCATCCCCATCGCCTTCACGCCTTCGACCATCTTTTCCAGGTAAGGCATATCGCGCTCGTGCGGGTTTTTCCACGCGGCTCCCATGCAGAAACGGGTTGAACCCGCGGCTTTGGCCTGACGCGCGGAGGTCAGCACCTCTTCCACTTCCATCAGACGCTCCGACTCCAGGCCGGTCTTGTAGCGCGCGCTCTGAGGGCAGTATTTGCAATCTTCCGGACAGGCACCGGTTTTAATCGACAGCAGGGTACTGACCTGCACCTGGCGCGGGTCGAAGTGCTGACGATGCACCTGTTGCGCCTGAAACATCAGTTCGAGAAAAGGTTGATCAAACAGCGCTTGCGCCTGTGCAATTGTCCAGCGTTGAGCCATTACTTACTCCAGAAAAGGGTGTCATCCCGACGAAAAGCAGGGGTATACTTGTAAACTATATTTTTTTATTTTGGTTTACAACTCCGATGACTACCCCTGTTTTTTCCTCAGATGATGCCCGTTTTGACCGCCAGCATATCTGGCATCCCTACACCTCAATGCAGGATCCACTGCCCTGCTATCCGGTTGTTACCGCGCAGGGTTTTCAGCTGCAACTGGCCGATGGCCGTGAGCTGGTAGATGGGATGTCATCATGGTGGGCGGCGATCCACGGCTATAACCATCCCCGCCTGAACCGGGCGCTGACGGAGCAGGTCACACAGATGTCGCACGTGATGTTTGGCGGCATTACCCACCCGGCGGCGGTGGCGCTCTGCCGTCAGCTGGTGGCGATAACGCCTGAGCCGCTGGAGTGCGTTTTCCTGGCCGATTCCGGCTCGGTGGCGGTGGAAGTGTCGATGAAGATGGCGCTGCAGTACTGGCTGGGTCGGGGCGAAACCCGCCAGCAGTTCCTGACGCTGAAACGCGGCTATCACGGCGATACCTTTGCCGCGATGTCGGTGTGCGATCCTGAGAACTCAATGCACAGCCTGTGGCGCGGCTATCTGCCGGAGCATCACTTTGCGGCGGCTCCCGCCTGCGGCTTTGATGATGAGTGGGACGAGCGCGATTTCGATGATTTCGCCCGTCTGATTGAACAGCATCACCGGCAGCTGGCGGCGGTGATTCTGGAGCCAATAGTACAGGGTGCGGGCGGCATGCGTTTCTACCATCCACGCTATCTGCAGCAGGTGCGGGAAGCCTGCGATCGCTATGGCGTGCTGCTGATCGCCGATGAGATCGCAACCGGCTTTGGCCGCACCGGCAAACTCTTCGCCTGTGAACACGCGGACATCACGCCGGATATACTCTGCGTCGGTAAAGCGCTGACCGGCGGCATGATGACGCTGGCGGCGACGCTGACCACCCGTGACGTGGCCGACACCATCAGTCGCAGCGCGGCAGGCTGTTTCATGCATGGCCCGACCTTTATGGGCAACCCGCTGGCCTGCGCGGTCGCGGCAGAAAGCCTGACCATGCTGGCGGAAGGAGACTGGCAGCATAAGGTGGCCGCCATCGAACAGCAGCTGCGCGCTGAGTTGCTGCCGCTACGCAACTCACCGCAGGTGGCTGATGTGCGCGTGCTGGGCGCAATTGGCGTGGTGGAAACGCATCTGGCGGTCAACATGGCGGCGCTGCAGCAGTTCTTTGTTGAACAGGGCGTCTGGATCCGGCCATTTGGTCGTCTGATCTACCTGATGCCGCCCTACATCATCACGCCACAGGCACTGAGTCAGCTGGTGCAGGCGATAGGCGGCGCGCTGGAACATTCGCAACATTTTGCTGCCTGAAGCGGGCTGACCGCTGGCACTGGTGGCGCTTTTGGTTATGATGAAAGGCTATTCATCGACAATTGAGGAGATGTGATGCGCGTTTTTAGTCAGGATTTTAATGACGGCGAGAAGATGCCTGAAAAGCATGTTTTCAACGGCATGGGTTATCAGGGCGAGAATATCTCTCCCCATCTTGCCTGGGAAGCGGCGCCGGAAGGCACCAAAAGTTTCGTGGTGACCTGCTACGATCCTGATGCGCCGACCGGTTCAGGCTGGTGGCATTGGGTGGTGGCGAATATTCCGGCCAGCACCACGTCACTGCCACAGGGTGCCGGTTCTGGCAAAGCGTCACTGCCAGCAGGCGCAATTCAGACCCGTACCGATTTCGGTCAGGCGGGCTACGGTGGCGCGGCGCCGCCGCAGGGTGAAACCCATCGCTACATTTTCACCGTACATGCGCTGGATGTGGAGACGATTGAGGTGGATGAAGGCGCCAGCGGCGCAATGGTCGGCTTTAATGTGCATTTCCACGCACTGGCGAGCGCCTCGCTGACCGTGAATTATCAGTAATTCAGTAAGACTGACCACTGACAAGCCTAAAGCTGAATGATCTGGCAGCAACGCGTTAGCTTAAATTGCAGGGAACAGGGTCAGAGGAGGAAAGCGTCCCGTGCCAGGGACAAAAACGCCGGGAGCGTTTTTGAACAACGCAACGCGTTGGCCCGGCAACGGGCGCACCTCAGGGATGAGGTGCGTAATTGCGCGGGTCGAGCATGCCATGGATGGCGGCTTTTGCGTCTTTCCGATCTGACCCTGTTCCCTGTGTCTGCAGGATCTCACAGCTGGCAGCCACGCCTCTCCCGCCCGGGAGAGGCATTTTTCGTGGTGCGTTACGCCTGCAACTGATGAATCACGACCCACATCGGGCCCTGCCCTACTGCATAACGTCCCAGCGGCTGTAACAGCCCTTTTGGTTCGCTAATCGCATAGACTTCGATGTGATGCGATTTCTGTCCCGCTGCCACCAGATAGCGTCCGCTGTGATCGATATTGAATCCGCGCGGCTGTGTTTCTGTCGGCTGGAACCCTTCCAGGGTCAGCTCGTCACCCAGCTCGCTGACGCTGAACACCGCCAGAGTGCTGCTGGTGCGATCGCAGGCGTAGAGGAAACGGCCATCCGGCGTCAGGTGAATATCCGCAGCCCAGCGCGTACCGTTGAAATCCGGTGGCATCATATCCAGCGTCTGCACGCTTTCTGCTTCACCTTCACCCGTATTTAATGCCCAGACCTCAACCGTGCTGTCGAGCTCATTTACGCAATAAGCGAACTGACCGCCCGGATGGAACTGCATGTGACGCGGGCCTGCACCTTCTACTGTCGTGACCTGCGCCTGCTTACGCGGCGTCAGCTGACCGTCAGCGCCCAGCGAGAACAGACAGATACGATCCTGCTTCAGTGCCGGTACATACAGGGTCTTATTGTCAGTGTCGATATTGGCCGAATGGCAGCCATCCAGACCGTTGATCACCTGCAGCGGAGCCTGCGGAATGCCGTCATCGCCAATCGGGCTGACGCTGACGCAGGCATCATTGTAGGAGCAGCAGAACAGGAACCGGCCCTCACGATCGGTGGAAATGTGGGTCGGACTGCCGGGCAACGGTGCCTGACCCGCTTCGGTCAGCGTGCCATCAGCGGCAATCTTAAACGCCAGCACGCGAAAATTGGGACGCACGCCGACATAGAGAAAATCGCGTTTCGGACTCACCACCATCGGCTGAACCTGGCCGGCGACATCGGTCACCTGAAGCAACGTCAGCGCACCCTCATCATTCATCTGCCAGACGTGAATCTGCTGGCTCTCGGGACTGGCGGTGTAAACAACCTGTTTCATGCATTCTCCTTTTTTGCTGCCTTGTCATGATCTTTGAATCACTGTAGCGCGTTTTATTGCCCTACGCTGGAATCATTTGTGCCCTGTTTTTTGTCTCCGGGCCGTGGTCAGGTGTAGACTTCAGCCCCTGCAAACCTGGAAAAACGTGAGGATTAATGAGCTACCGTGTAATTGCCCTCGACCTCGACGGCACGCTGCTGACCCCAGCCAAGACGATTCTGCCGCAGTCAATCGATGTGTTAAACCAGGCCCGACAGGCGGGCGTTCATGTCGCTATCGTCACCGGACGCCATCACTGCGCTATTCATCCTTTTTATCAGGCGTTACAGCTGGATACCCCCGCAATCTGCTGTAATGGTACCTACCTGTATGATTACCAGGCGAAAAAGGTGCTGGCGTCCGATCCTATGGACCCGCAACTGGCGTTACGGGTCATTGAGATGCTGGATCAGCAGCGTATTCACGGGTTGCTCTACGTGGATGATGCAATGCTCTATCAGACGCCGACCGGTCACGTGATGCGCACCCTGAAGTGGGCCGAATCACTGCCTGCTCATCAGCGTCCGCTGTTCATTCAGGTGCCAGACTTAGCACAGGCGGCGCGTGACGCCGGTTCAATCTGGAAGTTTGCCCTGTCGCACGACAATCATGAGGAACTGCAGCAGTTCGCCACCCGTGCTGAAGCGGAGCTGGGTCTGGCCTGCGAATGGTCATGGCACGATCAGGTGGATATCGCCAAAGGCGGCAATAGCAAAGGCAAACGGCTGGCGCAGTGGGTTGAATCACTGGGGCTGGACATGTCTGATGTGATCGCATTCGGGGATAACTACAACGATCTCAGCATGCTGGAAACGGCCGGGCTGGGTGTGGCGATGGGCAATGCCGACGACGCGATCAAAGCGCGGGCGAAGCGGGTGATCGGCACCAACCTTGAAACCGGTATTGCCGATACCCTCCGTCAGTACGTGTTGTAATCAGGGCGTCACGGAGACGCTTTTGATCTGGGCATAGAGCCACTGATCCGGCCGGATGCCCAGTTCATCACGCGCCCACGGCGTAATGCGCGCCCAGAGCTCGCTGATACCAATACGCAGCTTCACTTCCACCTGATCGCCGACCTCCAGCAGTTCTACCACCTGCGCCGGTAAAATGTTGCGGATGGAGCTGTGTTGCGGCGGTTGCAGCGCCAGCGAGACATCAGAAGAGGCGATGCGAATACGCAGTGGCGTTTTCACCGGCTGATTCACCCGGCTGACCCAGATATGCTGGTCGCCCAGCGACAGCGCGGTCATTGGATAGTCGGGATGCTGCTCAAGCACCAGCACCCGCAGTACGCTGGTCAGTTCGCTTACTGGCAGCCACGGCCGCATCGCGCTGCTGCTCCAGACCCGCTCAAGCGGACCAAAGGCCTTGACCTTGCCCGCATCCAGCACCAGCACGTTATCCGCCAGATGCAGGATCTCATCCAGACTGTGAGAAACGTAAAGCATCGGAATATCGACCTGTTTCGCCAGTTTTTGCAGATACGGCATCAGTTCACGTTTGCGCGGCAGATCCAGCGACGCCAGCGGCTCATCCAGCAGCAGCATGTCCGGTGCGGTCAACAGCGCACGGCCTATCGCGACCCGCTGCTTTTCCCCGCCAGACAGCGACAGCGGAAAGCGCGGCAGCAACGCCTCCAGACCCAGCAGCGACACCAGGCTGTCGAACTGCGCTTTCATTGCCGGCGCCATACCGTATTGCAGGTTGCCACGAACCCGATAGTGCGGGAACAGCCGCGCATCCTGAAACACGTAACCGATGCGTCGTTTTTCAGGCGGCAGCGCAATTTTCTGCTCCGCATCAAACAGCAGACGCTCGTTAAGCTGGATCCGCCCGCGCTGCGGCTGGGTCAGCCCGCTAATCGCGTTAATCAGGGACGTCTTACCGGCACCGGAAACACCAAAAATAGCGGTGATCCCTTTGGCCGGGATCTGCAGGTCAACCTCCAGCTGGTGATCGCCCTGCTGCTGCATAAAGTTAAGTGATAGCATCAGCTTCCCATCCGCTTACGGCCTGCGCGAGCCAGCCATTCCGACGCCAGCAGTGACGCCAGCGCCAGCACGATAGCGATAACGCACAGGCGCGCCGCCGCGCCCTCTGCACCGGGAGTCTCTATCAGGGTAAACATCGCCAGCGGAAGCGTGCGCGTCTCGCCGGGAATATTGGAAACAAAGGTGATGGTGGCCCCGAATTCACCCAGCGAACGGGCAAACGCCAGCACCGTGCCGACAATAACGCCAGGCAGCGTCAGCGGCAGCGTGATAGTGAAAAAGACCCGCCAGCGCCCGGCACCCAGCGTGCGGGCCGCCTGCTCCAGCCGGATATCCACCGCCTCCAGCGCCAGCCGGATGGCACGCACCATCAACGGAAAGGCGATGACGGCAGACGCCAGTGCGGCGCCACGCCAGCTGAAAGCAAAGCTGAAACCGAACCAGTCAAAAAGCTTTTCGCCAATGATGCCGCGCCGGCCCAGGCTAATCAGCAGCAGATAACCCACCACCACCGGCGGCAGCACCAGCGGCAGGTGGATCAGGCTGTCGAGCAGCGCTTTGCCGGGAAAACGGCAGCGCACCAGAATCCAGGCCATCAGGATGCCAAACGGCAGACTGCCCAGCACGGCTATGCCAGAGACTTTAAGGCTAAGCAGTACCGCCTGCCATTCGGGATCGCTGAGTATCATTTCGTCGGTGTGAATCCGTAGTGTTTGAAGATAGCCGCGGCCTGCGGTCCTTTCAGATAATCATAAAACGCTTTAACAGTCGCATTGTCGTGCTCGTTCACGATCGCCATCGGATATTCCACCGGTTTATGGCTCTTTGCCGGAAAACGCCCGACCACCTGCACGTTGTCGCTGGCAACAGCGTCCGAGCCATAGACAATGCCATAAGGTGTTTCGTTTCGCTCCACCAGCGCCAGTGCCGCACGCACATTATTGGCTGGCGCTAACACAGGCGCAACGCTTTCCCAGGCGCCCAGCTTTTGCAGCGCCTCTTTGGCGTAGATGCCGGCCGGAACATGGTCCGGATCGCCAACCGCCAGACGTTCACCGTGCAGCAGTGTTTTCCAGTCGGTCTTTGCGTCCAGCGTCACCGCTTTAGCTGGCGCACTGCGTGGTGCAATCAGCACCAGATCGTTGCCCAGCAGCGTGTAGCGAGTGCGGGTGATCACGCTTTTTTTCGCCACCGCATCATCCATCCACTGCTGATCGGCAGAGATAAACAGGTCGGCAGGGGCACCCTGCTCCAGCTGGCGCGCCAGCGTTGACGATGAGGCGAATGAAGAGACCACCGTCACCCCTTTTTCCTGCTTGTATTGACTGGCAATATCCTGCATCGCGTTGGTCAGTGACGCTGCGGCAAACACGGTAATGTTATCGGCGGCCACAGCCTGCCCGGCCAGCGAAACAGTGATCAGCGCCGCTGCGCCCCAGCGAGTGTAATTCAATGACATGATGTTCTCCGGCTATACGTTGTGTAGTGGATAATATAACGCAATGACCGGGAGGTTCAGTAAATTATCGGCAGGAGGAACAAAAGGTTAAATCAGAGAGGAATAATAACGACCACGCCCGCGACGATGGCGGGCGTGGCAGCAATTAATTGTGCGAACGGGCTGAGGATTTTTCGCGATGACCAATTTTAGAAATGACGTTAAACACTTCACCCAGGCCATAAATCATACCCAGCATCAGCGCCATCACCACAGGCACCATCAGGACGGCGAAGGCGAGGCTTTTCAGTAATTCCAGCATGGAGAGTCTCACTCTGCTAACAAAAAAGTGATTGTAACGGGTCAGGAAAATTTTGCGCAGCCCTTTTCGTGCTTTTACTTTGGTCACAAAACGCCGCTATCATCGGCCTTCGCCTTAACCCTTTGCCGGAGCTGTCATGGAAGCCGAACTGTCCCTTCATATCCGTTTACAACAGAAACTGTTTGCCGATCCCCGGCGTATTGAGCTGCTGAAACGCGTGCAACAGACCGGATCGATCAGTCAGGGGGCGAAGCTGGCGGGCATCAGCTACAAAAGTGCCTGGGATGCGATCAATGAGATGAACCAGATGGCGGATGAAACGCTGGTGGCGCGGGCAACGGGCGGTAAAGGCGGCGGCGGTGCCACGCTGACCCGCTACGGTGAACGCCTGATACAGCTGTTTCAGCTGATGGAAAAGATTCAGCAGAAAGCGTTCGATGCCCTGCAGCAGGATACGCTGCCGCTCGACAGTCTGCTGGCGGCCATCGCCCGCTTCTCTCTGCAGACCAGCGCCCGCAATCAACTGTTTGGCACCGTGATCAGCAACGATGCGCAGCAGGTGGTTCAGCATCTTATGATTCAGCTTGCTGATGGCGTCACACAGCTCAATGTGGCGCTGACCCAGCGCAGCGCCGATCGTCTGCAACTGGCGGCAGGTAAAGAGGTGCTGGTACTGATTAAAGCCCCGTGGATCCGTATCAGCCGTGACGCCGCGGAAGAAGATAATCAGCTTCCAGCCACCGTCAGTGCCATCGAGCCCGGTGAGCAGATGAGCGAAGTGCTGATGCAGCTCGCCAGCGGCGAAACCCTGTGCGCCACCCTGAGTCACGATCAGCTGCAGCAGTTGAAGCTTCAGCCAGGCGACGCTGTGATTGCCAGCTTTAACGCGGAAAATGCCATTGTCGCTACCCTGCTCTAGCCGTTGATTTGACTTCATTACGGGCAATGGTTACAACTCAGTGACACGATGCAGAAAATGGAACAGATCATGGCTTCATTGCAGATTTTGCAAGGCACGTTTCATCTTAGCGATACACGGACACTGAACCTGAATCAGGTGGAACTGCAGCGCGGCGAAAGCTGGGCTTTTGTCGGTGCCAACGGCAGCGGTAAATCCTCTCTGGCGCGCGCGCTTTCCGGTGAACTGCCACCGCTGGCCGGTTCCGTCAGCAGCGATTTCAGACGGCCGGTCCGGCTGTCGCTGGAGCAGTTACAGACCCTGGTGGCGCAGGAGTGGCAGCGCAACAACACCGATATGCTCAGCGAAGGCGAAGAAGATACCGGACTGACCGTGGCAGAGGTGATTCAGGCGGAGGTGCAGCAGCCCGATCGCTGCAAACAGCTTGCCCGGCAGTTTGGCATTGAACCGCTGCTGTCCCGTCGCTTCAAATATCTCTCCACCGGCGAAACCCGTAAAACCCTGCTCTGCCAGGCGCTGATGAGCGAGCCCGATCTGCTGATTCTGGATGAGCCATTTGACGGACTGGATGTGGCGTCACGCGCCAGCCTGACCGACACGCTGCGCAGCCTGCAGCATCCTGCGTTTACCCTGGTGCTGGTGCTCAATCGCTTTGACGACATTCCCGATTTCATTCAGCAGGTTGGCGTACTGGCAGAATGTACCCTCACCCACAGCGGGCCGCGCCAGGCCATTTTAACGGAAGCACTGGTGGCACAGCTGGCGCACAGTGAACAGCTGATGGGAATGGCGTTACCCGAGGCGGATGCGCCGGATCAGTTACCCTCACTGACAGATGATGCCCCGCGCGTTATTCTGCGCAACGGCACCGTCTCCTACAACGATCAACCGGTGATTCAGGGGCTGAACTGGCAGGTCAACGCCGGCGAGCACTGGCAGATCATCGGACCAAACGGTGCCGGAAAATCGACCCTGCTCAGCCTGGTGACCGGCGATCACCCGCAGGGCTACAGTAATGATTTAACCCTGTTTGGGCGCCGTCGCGGCAGCGGCGAAACCATCTGGGAGATCAAACAGCATATTGGCTATGTCAGCAGCAGCCTGCATCTTGATTACCGCGTCAGCACCAATGTGCGAACGGTCATTCTGTCGGGCTTCTTCGACTCTATCGGTCTCTATCAGGCGGCATCTGACCGGCAAAAAGCGCTGACACAGCAATGGCTTACGCTGCTGGGAATGGATAATCGGCTGGGCGATGCGCCGTTCCACTCACTCTCCTGGGGGCAGCAGCGACTGGTGCTGATTGCCCGCGCGCTGGTTAAGCATCCGACGCTGCTGATTCTGGATGAGCCACTGCAGGGACTGGACCCGATTAACCGCCAGCTGGTGCGGCGCTTTGTGGATGTGCTGATTGGCGAAGGGCGGACTCAGCTGCTGTTCGTTTCGCATCACGCTGAAGATGCGCCCGCCTGCATCACGCATCGCCTGAGCTTTGTTCCCGATAATGGCGGCTACGTTTTTCAGCAGGAAACGGTGCGCTAAAGCATTCACATCACGTCTTTCAACGCCGCTACCGCGGCGTTTTAAAGCATATTGGTGTAAGCGCTACCATTCAGCACCGTCTTTAACCCCGCATAACCGCACACAATGCCTCGAAATAAGAATATTCAGCTTGTGTAAACGATACCATTTATCCAGACTTGATCACGCTTTCGGGCGCGCTGATGTGCTACTTTTTACCGATGCCTCTTTGGCTTTTGACGCTTACCAGGATCTCACATGGACAAATTCAACCCGGTCGATCACCCGCATCGACGTTACAATCCACTGATTGATCAATGGATTTTAGTTTCACCTCATCGGGCCAAACGTCCGTGGCAAGGCGCGCAGGAAACCCCGGCGGTCAATACTTTACCGGCGCACGATCCGGACTGCTTCCTGTGTGCCGGAAATACCCGCATTACCGGCGATAAAAACCCGGACTATGCGGGCACGTACGTCTTTACCAACGACTTTGCCGCACTGATGACCGACACGCCTGACGCGCCCGAGAGCGACGATATCCTGATGCGCTGTGAAAGCGCACGCGGCACCAGTCGGGTCATCTGCTTCTCGCCCGATCACAGTAAAACGCTGCCGGAGATGTCACTGAGCGCGCTGGAGGAAGTGGTGCGAACCTGGCAGGCGCAGACCGCCGATCTGGGTCAGCACTACCCGTGGGTGCAGGTGTTTGAGAACAAAGGCGCGGCGATGGGCTGCTCCAACCCGCATCCGCACGGTCAGATCTGGGCCAACAGCTTCCTGCCAAATGAAGCGCAGCGTGAAGATGATCATCAGCGCGACTATTTCGCTAAACATGGCTCGCCGATGCTGGTCGATTATCTGGCCCGTGAGCAGCAGGATGGCAGCCGCACCGTGGTGGAAACCGAACACTGGCTGGCTGTGGTGCCGTGGTGGGCGGCCTGGCCGTTTGAAACGCTGCTGCTGCCGAAAGCGCACGTTAAACAGCTGACGGACCTCAGCGAAGCCCAGAGCGCCGACCTGGCAAAAGCCATTAAGCTGCTGACCAGCCGCTACGACAATCTGTTCCAGTGCTCCTTCCCCTACTCAATGGGCTGGCACGGCGCGCCGTTTAATGGCGAAGCCAACGATCACTGGCAGCTGCACGCTCACTTCTATCCACCGTTGCTGCGTTCAGCAACGGTGCGTAAATTTATGGTTGGCTATGAAATGCTGGCCGAAACCCAACGCGATTTAACGGCGGAACAGGCGGCGGAACGTCTGCGTTCTGTCAGCGACGTTCACTTCCGTGAGGCACAACAATGAGCTTAAAAACCATCACGCAGCAGCTTTTTTCTGACGCATTTGGCTACGCTGCCACCCATACCATTCAGGCACCGGGCCGCGTTAATCTGATTGGCGAGCACACGGACTATAACGACGGCTTCGTGCTGCCGTGCGCTATCGATTATCAGACGGTCATCGCCTGTGCCCGCCGTGACGATCGCCAGATTCGCGTGGTCGCTGCCGATTATGAGAATGCGCAGGACACGTTTTCGCTGGATGAAGAGATTGTCAGCGTGCAGGAACCGATGTGGGCCAACTATGTGCGTGGCGTGGTGAAACATCTGCAGAAGCGTCATGCCGATTTCGACGGCATCGACATGGTGATTAGCGGCAATGTGCCACAGGGTGCGGGCCTCAGCTCATCGGCCTCGCTGGAAGTGGCGGTCGGCACCGTGGTACAGCAGCTCTATAACCTGCCGCTGGATGGCGCAGCCATCGCCGTTAATGGTCAGGAAGCGGAGAACCAGTTCGTTGGCTGTAACTGCGGCATCATGGACCAGTTGATCTCCGCACTGGGCCAGAAAGATCACGCTATGCTGCTCGACTGCCGCACCCTGGGCACCCGTCCGGTGTCGATGCCGGAAGATATCGCGGTGGTGATCATCAACTCCAACTTCCGTCGTACGCTGGTCGGCAGCGAATACAACACCCGCCGCGAGCAGTGTGAAGCGGGCGCGCGTTTCTTCAATAAGAAAGCGCTGCGTGACGTTGAACTGGCCGGGTTTGAAGCGGCACAGTCGCAGCTCGATCCACAGGTCGCCAAACGCGTGCGTCACGTTCTGACCGAGAACGCCCGTACCCTGGAAGCCGCCGATGCGCTGACGCAGGGCGACCTGACCCGTATGGGCCAGCTGATGGCCGAATCTCACGCCTCAATGCGTGACGATTTCGAAATCACCGTGCCGCCGATCGATACGCTGGTTGAGATCGTGAAAGCGCAGATTGGTGAGCGCGGCGGCGTCCGTATGACCGGCGGCGGCTTTGGTGGCTGCATCGTGGCACTGATGCCACTGGACCTCGTCGATCAGGTTAAAGCCGCCGTGGCAGAACAGTATGAAGCCGCGACCGGCATCAAAGAGACCTTCTACGTCTGTAAAGCCTCTGAAGGAGCCGGCCAATGCTGAATGACGTCAACTCCCATGCGCCCGACGGTCAGCCGTGGCGCATAACCGTGCTGCGCAATGCCAACGGCATGCTGGCAACTTTTATGGACTGGGGGGCGACCTGGCTCTCTGCCCGCGTACCGATGCAGGATGGCACGGTGCGTGAAGCGCTGCTCGGCTGCGCCACGCCCTCTGACTATCTGCACCAGGATGCCTATCTGGGCGCCACCGTGGGCCGCTACGCTAACCGCATCGCTGGCGCAAAACTCAATAAACTTAACCGTCAGCTGGTGCCTAACCAGGGCGTACATCAGCTGCATGGCGGACCGGAAGGCTTTGATAAACGCCGCTGGCAAATCGTCAGTCAGTCTGACAGCGAAGTGCATTACCGCATCGATTCACCGGATGGCGATCAGGGCTATCCGGGCAATCTGATTGCTGACGTGCGCTATCAGCTGGATGATCAGAACTGCCTGAGCATCAGTTATGAAGCGCGTTGCGATCAGTCCTGCCCGGTCAATCTGACCAACCATGCTTACTTTAATCTTGATGCGCATCATGGCGATGTCCGCCAGCATCGCTTACAACTGCACGCCGACCAGTATTTACCGGTCGACAGCGAAGGCATTCCGAATGCGCCGCTAAAAGCGGTCGCCGATACCAGCTTTGATTTCCGCAACGCTAAAGTCGTGGCGCAGGATTTCCTGGCAGATGACGACCAGCGTGCAGTAAAGGGCTATGACCACGCGTTTCTGCTGAACAGCGCCGGCGACGAGAGTCAGCCTGCGGCAGAACTCTGGTCAGAAGATGGAAAATTACAGCTCAGCGTGACTACCTCGGCCCCGGCGTTGCAGTTCTACTCCGGCAACTATCTGGCGGGCACCCGTGCCCGTGAGCAGGCGAGCTATAATGCCTTTCAGGGCATTGCGCTGGAGAGTGAATTTTTACCGGATTCGCCTAATCACGCTGAGTGGCCTCAGCCTGATTGCTGGCTGCAGCCGGGAGATCGCTGGGAATCGGTGACGCGTTATCGCTTCACGCCACGCTGAGCCTCCGGCTGAAAAACGCGCAGTGCGTCACACACAGGCTTACGCGCTGCCCGCTTTTCCGTTATGGTATGGCGCAATCAGCTCGTGTATCAGGCGGGCAGCAGCAGGTTTCCAATCTCACAGAAACATCACAGTATTAAGGAGTTAAGCTATGGCTGTAACTAAGCTGGTTCTGGTGCGACACGGCGAAAGCCAGTGGAACAACGAAAACCGCTTTACCGGTTGGTATGATGTTGACCTTTCTGAGAAAGGTCGTGGCGAAGCCAAATCAGCAGGTCAGCTGCTGAAGAAAGAGGGCTTTGTTTTTGATTTTGCTTACACCTCCGTACTGAAGCGTGCCATTCATACGCTGTGGAATGTGCTGGATGAGCTGGATCAGGCCTGGCTGCCGGTTGAGAAAACCTGGCGTCTGAACGAGCGTCACTATGGTGCGCTGCAGGGTCTGGATAAAGCTGAAACTGCCGCCAAATATGGCGACGAGCAGGTTAAGCAGTGGCGTCGCGGCTTTGCCGTCACCCCGCCAGAGCTGGATCGTTCAGATGAGCGCTTCCCGGGCCATGACCCGCGTTACGCGAAACTGACCCCAGAGCAGCTGCCAACCACCGAAAGCCTGGCGCTGACCATCGACCGCGTTATCCCTTACTGGAACGACACCATTCTGCCGCGCATCAAAAGCGGTGAGAAAGTGATCATTGCCGCACACGGCAACTCACTGCGTGCACTGGTAAAATATCTGGATAACCTGAGCGAAGATGAAATCCTCGAACTGAACATCCCTACCGGCGTACCGCTGGTGTATGAGTTCGATGAAAACTTCAAACCGCTGAAACGCTACTACCTGGGCGACCAGGACGAGATTGCCGCGAAAGCTGCAGCCGTTGCGAATCAGGGTAAAGCGAAGTAATTCCTCGCTGAAAGGCAAAAAGGCCAGACGAAAGTCTGGCCTTTTTTTATTGATGACAACGTCTGGCCAGGCAAATCAGCCGCGGCGCTGTTTAACCGCTGCCGCCAGCTGACGCAGCACCTTGTCAGTATCTTCCCAGCCAATGCAGGCGTCGGTAACACTTTTGCCATAGACCAGCGGCTCGCCGCTCTCCAGGCTCTGGTTACCTTCCACCAGATGACTCTCAATCATCACACCGACAATCGCCTGCTCACCGTTAATCAGCTGCTGTGCAACATCGTCTGCCACGACCATCTGACGCTGGAACTGTTTGCTGCTGTTGGCATGGCTGAAATCGATCATCACCTGCTGTGGCAGACCCGCTTTTGCCAGACCCTCTTTGACCTCAGCCACATGCGGCGCGCTGTAGTTTGGCTCTTTTCCGCCGCGCAGAATGATATGGCAATCACCGTTGCCGCTGGTTTCAACAATCGCGGAGTGACCATACTTCGTCACTGACAGGAAACAGTGTGGCGAACCTGCCGCGTTAATCGCATCGATCGCGACCTTAATGGTGCCATCGGTGCCGTTTTTGAAACCCACCGGACAGGAAAGACCCGATGCCAGCTCACGGTGAACCTGAGATTCTGTGGTACGCGCACCAATCGCGCCCCAGCTCATCAGGTCAGCCACGTATTGCGGGGTAATCATATCCAGAAACTCGCCCGCCGCCGGTAAACCGCTGTCGTTAATGTCCAGCAGCAGCTTACGCGCCAGACGCAGACCGTCGTTGAGCTGATAGCTATTGTCCATATACGGATCGTTGATCAGCCCTTTCCAGCCCACCGTGGTGCGCGGCTTTTCAAAATAGACCCGCATCACCACTTCCAGCTCGCCTTTCAGCTCATCACGCAGCGCCAGCAGGCGATCGGCATACTCTTTCGCCGCGTCTGTGTCATGAATGGAGCAGGGACCAATCACCACCAGCAGGCGGTCATCCTTGCCCTGCAGGATCTGATGAATCGCCTGACGGGCCTGTGAAACGGTCTGTGCAGCACGATCGGTCGCCGGGAATTTTTCGAGCAGCGCAACCGGAGGTAACAGCTCTTTAATCTCTTTGATGCGTAAGTCATCGTTCTGGTAATTCATACTGATTCCATATTATTTCTGGCCCGGCGCCCGCCGGACACAACCTGCCCAATGTAGCCCGAAGCGCCAGGGGTGTAAATTCCCGCTGCGGGTTAAATGTGCGGGTCATATTTGCATTAATCAGGTTAGCGACTAAACTTTTTAATAGTAAGCACTGAGGAATATCCCGCTTACCAAATTTAATCACCCTGTTTAAGCCAACCGGCGAATTTTATTTCGTCAGGGATTTTATTACCCGAAATTGCACCTCTGGGCTTAAAGCAACTTCATTTATTAACGGGAGCATAATGATGAAAAAGTTTGCCTTAGTTTTTTTGACAGCAGCAATGACACTGAGCAGCGGTGCGGTACTGGCTGCGGACAGCAGCAGCAATAACGGTACAGCTAACCAGGCAGCCAGTGCAGGTGCAGCAGCGGGCGGAGCGAACGAAAATCTGCCGCCAAATAAAGTCGATAACAACAAAATTAATAACACTGGCAATGACACCAATCCTGCAACCTCTGGCAGCACCACCAGCAATGGAAATATGTCTGCTAACGAAATGGACCAGAACGCCCAGTGTAAAGATGGCAAATGTCCGAACATTAATAAAAAAGTTCAGACTAAAGTGGGCGGCGGTGACGTAGATACCAAAACCGACGGCACCACCCAGTAATGCTGTTTAACCCGGCGCGCTTCGGCTCTCCGGGTTTTTCTCCCCTCTGCCCCACTCTTCCGCTATGCTAATCCTGTGAAATTTACAGGGAATCCTTCATGGCTGTTTTGCTTCTGATAGACGATCATCCGCTGGTTGAAGTGGCACTTGAAGCCGCCCTGAGCCAGTCACCTATTCCGGTTCAGCTCCTCTCTGCCAGCAGTGAAAAAGCCGCCCGTCCCCTGCTTCAGCAGTCACTGGACATTATCGTGCTGGATATCGGCCTGCCGGATAGCGATGGGCTGGAGTTCCTGCGTCGCCTGAAGATCCATCGACCCGATTGCCCGGTCCTCATCTACTCCGCGCAGCAGACCCGCCACTATGTGCGTCGCGCTCAGGCGCTGGGTGCCGCCGGTTATGTGGTGAAAAGCCAGCGTATGGCGCAGTTGCTCAGCGCTATCCTTGCCGTGCTCGGCGGACAGACGGCTTTCCCGGAGATGGATGATGAGCCTGAACTCCCGCTGACCCAGAAAGAGCGTCAGATTCTGGCCCTACTGGCCAGCGGGCTGTCTAATCTGCAAATTGCTGCCCAGTTGCACATCAGCAATAAAACGGTCAGCACCCATAAGAAAAATATTCTGGAAAAAACCGGCGCCCGCTCGGTGGTAGAACTGGCCGATCTGTGGAAGGCACAGCAGTGAGAGTTTTTCTGCTGATGCTGCTGTTGCTGTGCGGCTCCGCGCTGGCTGAGGTGCGTCCGGTGAGCAGCGTCAATCTGCCGATGATGCTGCCGGTGACGCACGCGGAAACCATGCAGGGCAAAATTCTGCGCGTTGGCCTGCTGGAAGAGAACCACGCGCCCTGGACAATGCGCATCGGCAATGACCTCTATGGCATCAATGCCGACTATCTTTCCGCGCTGCGGCAACTGACCGGCGCGCAGTTCACCCTCAACCTTTACAGCGATCAGCCGCACCTCATACAGGCACTGAGCAGCGGCCAGATTGATTTCGCGCTGGGCATGTGGGTCACGCCCCTGCCAGCCGGCACCCTGAGCAGCGATAACTGGTACAGCAGCCCGCTGCGGGTCTACCGCAATCAGCAAAACCAGCGTGCCGTGATGTTTAACAGCCAGAATGCCCAACTGGCGATCAGCGACAGCACGCTGGCCCAACTGCCGCCCGCGCTGGCGGCCCGCCACAGCTTCAGACGCTACAGCAGCGATCTGCAGGCGCTCTACACCCTGCTCAATCAGCAGAATGACTATGTGGTGGCAGATGAGACCAGCGCCGGTTTTTTGTTAAGCCAGCTTCAGCAGGGCCAGATTTACCAGATCGCCTCTCACATTGATGCAGGACAGCTAAACCTGCGCGCGGTGGCACGTGATCCCCAGCTTATCAGCTGGATTAATCAGAGCCTGCGTCAGTTGCCAGCGGAACTGATGAACACGCTACAGGCGCGCTGGAGCAGTAACCTGCCGCGCTATCAGGATACACAGACCCTGATGCTCAGCCCCGCTGAACGCGCCTGGATCGCCGATCATCCGCGCGTTACTTACACCGCCGAACCGGACAACTATCCCTGGAGCTACCGCGATGCCAGCGGCACCGCCAGAGGTTATGGCGTGGACTTGCTGAAAGCGATAGCACAGAGCACAGGATTGCAGTTTGAGCCGGTATGGGTCAGCAATCCCCGTCAGGCACGCACCCTGATTGAGCAAAAGCAGGCGATGCTGCAGCTGTTGCAGCCGCTGAACGGCGATGCGATGCAGAGTACGTCGCTGCCGGTGTGGCGGGCGCTGTGGGGCATCTACAGCATCCAGTCTGACACGCTGGCGCACTGGCGCGACCTGCGCGGCAAACGGATTGGTGTATTGCAGGATGACCTGGCGCTGCGTCTGTTGCCTGCGGATCTGCAGCCCCTGCAGTTTGCCGACCGTAATAGCCTTTATGACGCGCTGGCAAAAGGGCAGATCGATGTGCTGGTCGATAATGTGCTTTCCGCCCGCTGGCGTATTGCCAGCCGCGATGATGCGCGCATCCACCTGGCCTTTGCCGCCAGCGACATCGCCTGGCCCATCGCGCTGGGCGTCACACCCGACCAGGCGGTGCTGCGCACGTTGCTGGATCGTGCTCTGCAGCAGATTCCGGCCGATACCCAGAGCCAGATGCGCGACAGCTGGTCTACCCCGCCGCAGCCCGGCAGCGTGATGGCAATGGGTTCGCTGCCAATGATGGTGCTGGCGGTGGCCGGTGCGGCCATTGTGCTGCTGTTGCTGCTGCTGGCACGCCGTTACTGGCAACAGCGCCGCGAGCGTCAGCAGCGTGAACAGGCAGAGCATGCCAATGCGATGAAAAGCCAGTTTCTGGCAACCGTCAGTCATGAGCTGCGCACGCCGATGCAGGCTATCCTGGGGCTGCTTGAGCTGGAAAAACAGCAGCACAGCAGCCAGAACCTGACGCTGCTTCACAGCAGCGCTCAATCGTTGCTGACGCTGCTGAATGACCTGCAGGACCATGCCCGCATTGAGAGCAACAGTTTTACCCTGGCACCCCGTCCACTGGCGCTGGCGCAATGGCTCAGCCAGCAGCAGCACTTTTATCACCCGTTAATGCGCGGTGACGGGCCGCGTCTGATTGTCGAGGCGCTGACGCCGCTGCCTGACACGGTGCTCATCGATGCCGATCGCCTGCAGCAGGTGATCAACAACCTTATGACCAATGCGCTGAAATTTACGCGTCACGGCACGATTCGCCTGACCCTGGCTGCCCAGGATCAACAGCTGATTCTCACAGTGAGCGACAGCGGCAGCGGTATCCCATCGGAGGAACAGCAGAAGTTGTTTGATCCCTGGTATCAGGCGCCGTCCGGAAAATCAGTTTCGGTGCAGGGCAGCGGCCTGGGGCTGTTTATCTGCCGCGAAATAGTGCTGCGGATGGGCGGCGATATCCGGCTCGCCTCAGAACCGGGGCTCGGCACTCAGGTCACTGTGACGCTGCCGCTTGAGATCTGCACGCCAGCAAACCACGTGGATGAATCCGCCCTGCCCGGTTTTCCGCAGCTGCGGGTGGCGATTGTGGATGACCACCCGACTAACCTGCTGGTGATGCAGCAGCAGCTGGCACGCTTTGCCATTCAGGCTGACATCTTTGAGCAGGGACGTGCGCTGCTGCAGGCCGATGCGCAGCAACCTTATGACCTGCTGTTTATCGACCAGATGATGCCGCGTCCCGACGGCACGCTGCTGCTGCGGATACTGCGTCGGCGTGACCGCCAGCGGAGACGGCAGGCGATGCGGGTACTCTGCTCGGCTGATGCGCAGCTGCTGTCGCGCTCGCTTGAGGAGCGGGAGCGGGTATTGATCAAACCGGTGCAGTTAGGCGATCTCAGCGCGTTGCTGGCAGAGTGGCAGCAAGCGTGGCAGGACGATCCGCTGGCGTCACTGGATGACAATCTGTGGCAACTGGCACAGCAGAATGAAAAATTCCTCAACCGTCTGAGCCAGACGCTGCACAGCACGGTCACGCAGGATCTGGCTGCGATGCAGGCGGCGCATGATCGTGCGGACTGGACGCCGTTCGCTGAGGCGGCACACAGGATGAAAGGAAGCTTTTTACTGGTAGGGCTGGAGCATGGCGCGCAGCTCAGCCAGCAATTGACGGAGCAGGTAAAACAGCATCAGGACCCGTCTGAGACGTGGCAATTACTGATATTATTAGCAAACAGGTTACTGAAAAAACTGGAAACTTATGGCACATACCCACACTCATAGCGGGCAGGATAGTAATCGCACGCGTCTGGCGGCCGCCTTCGGGGTGACCGTCGTCTTCATGGTTGCTGAAGTCATTGGCGGCTGGCTCTCTGGTTCACTGGCGCTGCTGGCGGACGCCGGGCATATGCTGACCGATGCCGCCGCACTGCTGATGGCCTTGCTGGCGGTCCATTTCTCACGCCGTAAACCCAATGCACGTCACACCTTTGGCCTGCTGCGTCTGACCACGGTAGCCGCATTTGTTAACGCCATTGCACTGCTCGGCATTACTGCACTGATCGTCTGGGAAGCAGTGCGCCGCTTTGCCGACCCGCAACCGGTGACCGGCGGACTGATGCTGGGAATCGCGATCGGCGGCCTGCTGGCCAATCTGCTCTCGTTCTGGCTGCTGCATCATGGCAGCGGAGAGAAGAACCTCAACGTGCGGGCCGCGGCGCTGCATGTGATGGGTGACCTGCTCGGTTCAGTGGGCGCGATTGTGGCGGCAGTAATTATAATGCTGACCGGCTGGACGCCCATCGACCCGATACTGTCGTTGCTGGTGTCACTGCTGGTGCTACGCAGCGCCTGGTCGCTGCTGCGTGAGAGTCTGCAGGAGTTACTGGAAGGGGCTCCGCATTCACTGGATGTGAATAAGCTGACACGGGATCTCACCCTGAACATCGCCGAGGTGCGCAATGTTCACCATGTGCATCTGTGGCAGGTGGGCGAAAAGCCGATGCTGACGCTGCATGCGCAGGTGATCCCGCCTTACGATCATGATGCGCTGCTGCATCGCATTCACGACTATCTGCGCGAGAACTATCAGATCGCGCACGCGACGGTGCAGATGGAGTACCAGCCCTGCGCTGGTGCCGAGTGTGAACTCGGCTCAGGCAGTGCGGCTGCCACCGGCCATGACCACAGTCATTCTCACGACCACGATCATGGCCCTGCTCATGTTAAAGGCGACAAGCACACTCACTGAGCTGACAGCGCGCGGGAACCCTGTTGCCGCGCGCTGCGGATCCACATACGTGATCCGTTCAACGCAATCAGCGTCAGAATCACATACTCCAGCGACATCGCATAGACACCCTGGCGGGCGAAGATCATCACGCTAATCACGTTGATGATGACCCACAGCAGCCAGTTCTCCACATATTTGCGCGTCATCAGCACCATCGCGGCAATAGACAGCACCATCATGCAGGAATCCCAGAACGGGAAGGCATCCGGCTGCAGCGCAGGCATCGCCACCGACAGGCCCAGACCGTTCATCAGCGTTACCGCCGCACGGGTTAACAGCGCAAACACCGGATCGATATAGAGGGTCATCAGCGCAATCGCAATCACACACCCTGCTGTCCAGGCCAGCGCTTTAGGCAGCGGCAGCCAGCGGATTTTCAGCGCCGCCTGGTGATCTTCGGTCTGTCGGCTCCATGCGTACCAGCCATAGAGATTGGCGGCAAAGAAGAAGAGCTGCAGCAGCAGGCTGGCATAGAGCTGGATCTGAAAGAAGATCACCGCAAACAGCGTGACGTTAATCAGGCCAAACGGATAGTTAATAATTTTTTCCAGGCTGGCAAACCAGATACAGAGTAAGCCCGCCAGCGTGCCAATGGCCTCAATCCATGAGAGATCGTAGCCTCCGGCACCCAGAGGAATATGAACCAGAATATTATGTGTGCTGAAGAAGTCCATGCAGAGCACCTGTCCGGGAACGCTTAAGCGTTGCCCTTCACATTGAGTTTAAGTTCCGCCGCAAAGGATAGCATGCGATTAAGCGGCAGTAACGCCGCCTCTCGCAGCGTCTCATCCACCTGAATCTCATGTTCCACCCCACCCGACTCCAGCGCCTCTGCGATGGCTTTAAGGCCGTTCATTGCCATCCAGGGACAGTGCGCACAGCTGCGGCAGGTTGCCCCTTCACCCGCGGTCGGCGCTTCCAGCAGCTCTTTATCCGGCACCGCCTGCTGCATTTTGTAGAAGATGCCGCGGTCGGTCGCCACAATCATCTGCGGATGCGGCAGGGATTTCGCCGCCTGAATCAGCTGGCTGGTCGAGCCGACCGCGTCCGCCAGTTCGACAATCGCCTGCGGTGACTCAGGATGCACCAGCACCGCCGCATCGGGATAGAGCGCTTTCATGCGCTGCAGCGCCTGGGTTTTGAACTCGTCATGCACAATGCAGGCACCCTGCCAGCACAACACATCTGCACCCGACATCCGGGTAACATAGCGACCAAGGTGACGATCCGGTGCCCAGATGATCTTTTCGCCGAGACTGTCGAGATGCTCAATCAGCTCTACCGCAATGCTGGAAGTGACCACCCAGTCGGCGCGGGCTTTGACGGCCGCCGAGGTATTGGCATAGACCACCACGGTGCGATCGGGATGCGCATCACAGAAGGCGTTAAACTCTTCAATGGGACAGCCGAGATCCAGTGAACACTCCGCCTGCAGGGTCGGCATCAGCACGGTTTTTTCGGGGCTGAGGATTTTGGCGGTTTCACCCATAAAGCGCACGCCCGCCACCAGCAGCGTGGTCGCCGAATGATTGCTGCCGAAACGCGCCATCTCCAGCGAGTCGGAGACGCAGCCGCCTGTCTCTTCCGCCAGCGCCTGAATTTCCGGATCGGTGTAATAGTGCGCCACCATCACCGCGTTTCGCGCTTTCAGCAGCGCTTTGATTTTCTCACGGTAAAACGTCTTCTCATCGTCACTCAGGCGGGCGGGTTTCGGCGGAAAAGGATAAACGGCGCTTTCAGGATCGAACATTACACTCATGACACAGCTCTCGTTTTGTCTAATTAACGAAAATCACCTTAGGAGGCAAATTTTGGCGATGAACCCGCCGTCGTGTTTTATATGCTAAACACGATAGCGGAAAAGCCACACTGTGTCGTGAGATTTTTACTCTGCCTGCATTACAGCACCGACCCTGCCCGGCTGCGTTTCATCTGCCAGCACCAGCGTTTTCTGCGGCGCTTCCAGTGCCAGCAGGAAAGCTTTGGTCTCCAGGCCGCCCGCAAAGCCGGTCAGCTTGCCGTTGGCACCGATCACGCGATGGCACGGTGCGACAATGGAAAGTGGATTACGGCCGTTGGCCGCGCCGACCGCGCGCACCGCCTGTGGATGGCCGATCTCCCGTGCAATCTGGCTGTAGCTGCGCGTCTCACCAAACGGTATCGCCACCAGCGCCTGCCAGACTTTTTTCTGAAAGTCGGTGCCGGCCATGTCGAACGGCAACGCAAAACAGCGTCGCGCACCGGTAAAGTACTCGCTGAGCTGACGCGCGGTTTCGATCAGAATGGGATGATCGTCATTGCGCGTTTGAGGTAAAAACCGGGTGCGTTTTGGATCGTCGTTTTCCCACAAAATCCCCGCCAGGCCGATATCGCTGGCGACCAGCTTCAGCTCGCCCACCGGGGTAACTATCTGTTTGAAGTAGTACATGGTGATTCTCCCGTCACGGTTCCGTCGTCCAGTATCGCACTTTTCATCAGCCTGACTGGCTGTTTTCGGTCATGGTTATAAACTGTTGTGCTGTCCGAAAACAGCCAGTCTGCCGGGATTCCCCCCTGTAGGCTGCGCTTATTTACCGGAGAAATGCCATGCTCGATCCCGACATTGCCTATCAGGCGCTGACCTCACGTGATACCCGCTTCGACGGCGTTTTCTTTGTGGGCGTGACCTCAACCGGTATCTATTGCCGCCCAATTTGCCCGGTAAAAGCGCCGATGCAGAAAAACTGTCTTTTCTTCAGCAGCGCCGAGGCGGCGGAGAAAGCGCGTTTTCGCCCCTGCCTGCGCTGCCGGCCTGAGCTGGCTCCCGGCAATGCGCCTGTCGATCAGCCGCATCGCGTCGCGGAGCAGCTGATTCAGCGCATTGAGGAAGGCATGCTGGAGGAGCGCGAAGGTCTGGAGGCGATTGCCGCTGAGTTCAGTCTCAGCCTGCGTCAGCTGCGCCGTATCGTGCAACATGAACTCGGTGTCTCACCACTGGAGCTGAAGCAGACACGGCGAATGCTGTTGGCCAAGCAGTTGCTGACAGAAACGCAACTGCCGGTCACGGAGGTCGCCTACGCCAGTGGCTTCAGCAGTCTGCGCCGTTTTAATGATGTTTTCCAGGCTCGCTACCGCATGACGCCAAGCGCGCTGCGCCGCGAGGATACAGGCGCGAAGCGTGCGCAGCCCGGCGACCGCGTGACGCTGCGGCTGGCCTATCGCCCGCCCTACGACTGGGCGGCGATGCTCTGGTTTTTGCAGACACACCTGATGAAGGAAGTTGAGGCAGTGGAAGATGGCTGCTGGCGACGCACCGTGGCGCTGGGACGTTTTCGGGGCTGGGTCAGTGTGTCCCATCTGCCGCAGAAGAACGCGCTGCAGGTGACGCTCTCAACCTCACTGACGCCGGTTCTGCCGCTGCTGCTGCGCCGCCTGCGCGATCTGTTTGACCTGGACGCGCAGCCGCAGCGTATCGCCGCCTGTCTGGCTCAGGACCCGCTGCTGGCACCCAGCCTGATTGCACATCCTGGTCTGCGTGTGCCGGGCGCCTTCGACGCTTTTGAACTTGGCGTGCGCGCTATTATCGGCCAGCAGGTGACCGTCAAAGCCGCCACCACAGTCAGCAGCCGTTTTGCCGCCGCCTTTGGCGAGCCCTGTGAAACGCCCTTTGCCGACCTGACCCGTTACACCGCGCTTCCTGAACGCATCGCAGCGCTGACGGTGGATGACGTTGCGCCGATGGGCATCGTCAGCGCCGCCCGCTCCCGCGCCATCATCGCCTTTGCCACCGCCTGCGCCAGCGGCGATCTGCGTCTCAGTGCCGCGCAGCCGCCTGATGAGGTGATAAAAAAGCTGGTCAGCCTGCCGGGCATTGGTCCCTGGACCGCGCACTATATCGCGATGCGCGCCCTGCGCTGGCCGGATGCCTTTCCCAAAGAGGATATCGCCATCCGTAATAACCTGGGCGGCATGTCATCTAAAGAAGCAGAAGCGCGCTCGCAATCCTGGCGTCCCTGGCGCAGCTATGCGGTGATGCATATCTGGGAGAGCCTGGCAGTGGCGAAGGTGAAGAAAAAGCCGTGAGGATGGATACAGAGATGCAGGTTATCACCCAGACTTGCACAAGCAGTATCGCAGAAATAATAAAAGCGCCATAAAAAGCTTCCAATCTGCTGGCAAACCATCATCCGGCTGAATCTGACCGTAATAAATGAGTTTAAAGCGCAGGGAACCCGGTCAGAGGAGGAAAGCGTCCCGCTCCAGGGACGGAGCGGGCCGAGCGTGTCATGGATGACGGATTTTGCGTCTTTCCGATCTGACCGTGTTCTCTGCGCAGGCTGGATCTCATAGCGATACAGGCCAGGCTTGATCACTATCTTAAATGCCAGATGCATTGTGCTTTTGAATAATAAATAGATACAGCAGAAACGAAAAAAGCGCCCAAAGGGCGCTTCTTTCTTAATTGGTGGGTCGTGCAGGATTTCGGCCCTTCCAGGGCCTCGCCCTCCGGGTGATGCTGACGCATCAGCCTGAATCACCGGGCGATTCAGTCGAACCTGCTGCAGGTTCTCACCCTGCACGGTAACGCCCGTGCCCCGGAAACGAAAAAAGCGCCCAAAAGGCGCTTCTTTCTTAATTGGTGGGTCGTGCAGGATTGCCTCGGCCCTTCCCAGGGCCTCGCCCTCCGGGTGATGCTGACGCAACAGCCTGAATCGCCGGGCGATTCAGTCGAACCTGCTGCAGGTTCTCACCCTGCACGGTAACGCCCGTGCCCCGGAAACGAAAAAAGCGCCCAAAAGGCGCTTCTTTCTTAATTGGTGGGTCGTGCAGGATTGCCTCGGCCCTTCCCAGGGCCTCGCCCTCCGGGTGATGCTGACGCAACAGCCTGAATCGCCGGGCGATTCAGTCGAACCTGCTGCAGGTTCTCACCCTGCACGGTAAAGTCCGTGCCCCGGAAACGAAAAAAGCGCCCAAAAGGCGCTTCTTTCTTAATTGGTGGGTCGTGCAGGATTCGAACCTGCGACCAATTGATTAAAAGTCAACTGCTCTACCAACTGAGCTAACGACCCGCTGGGGGCTTACAACCGTTCAGCGCACCAGGCGGCTGAGATAAGATGGTGGGTCGTGCAGGATTCGAACCTGCGACCAATTGATTAAAAGTCAACTGCTCTACCAACTGAGCTAACGACCCATCTTAGGTTGTGAAGCAATGCTGAAGTGTTCTTCTTGAAACTGCGCGGTAAAAAGCGCGTCTGAAGGAGATGGTGGGTCGTGCAGGATTCGAACCTGCGACCAATTGATTAAAAGTCAACTGCTCTACCAACTGAGCTAACGACCCATCTTCAGGCTTACCAGACACTTTTCAATGTGTCCCGGCAACGGCGGCATATATTACTGATTTAGCGGGGTAGCGCAACTCTTATTTCTGCTAAACGCTTCAGTTGCTTACCTTTCATACGGCAAGACCAGAAATCACACGATATCTGGTCTGAACCGGACAAATTACAGACCGCTCAGACGTTTCTGAGCTTGTTTAGCAGATTCAGTGTCTGGATAAAGTTTGATCACCTGCTGGAAGACCGCTTTGGCTTTCGCCGTGTCTTTTTTCTCCTGCATGATCACACCCACTTTCAACAACGCTTCTGCAGCTTTCGGCGACTTCGGATAGTTTTTCACTACCGTGGCGTAATAATACGCCGCGTCGTCCTTTTTGCCTTTGTTGTAGTTCAGCTGACCCAGCCAGTAATTCGCATTCGGCTGATAGGTCGAATCAGGGTAACGTTTTACCCACGCCTGAAGCGCGCTGATCGCCTGGTCATACTGTTTCTTCTCCAGAATCAGCGCCACAGCCGCATTGTAATCGCTGTTCGCATCGCCGGTCTGCGCAGGTGCGCTCTCCGTTGATGCTGCCGCGCCTGCGGTTGCTGCTGCGCCTGTATCTGCTGCGGCATCGCTGCCGGCTGCCTGTTGCCCGCCGTTGCTGCTGGCGCTGCTCAGCGTGTCAATCTGCTGGTAAAGCTGCTTCTGCCGCTCAACCACCTGATTCAACTGATACGTGTTTTGCTGGATTTGCCCACGCAGCGCATCAATATCACGCTGGTTATCGCTCATCTGCTGCTGCAATTGCTGCATCAGCTGTGCCTGGGCATTAGAGATTCGTTCAAGAGTGGTGACACGGTCTTCGACCGAGCCGGAGCCAACGCTACTGATTGACGCTTGGGCATTAGCGGCCCAGGGGGCCGCTACGCCAATCAGTAACGACAGACTCAACAGATGACGTCTGAAGTTACTAACCATGTGATTCTCTTAGTAGACCAGAACGGCACGACGGTTTTTAGAATACGCTGCTTCGTCATGACCCAGAACGGCTGGCTTCTCTTTACCGTAAGAAACGATAGACATCTGATCAGCCGACACGCCTTTACCCTGCAGGTACATCTTAACGGCGTTAGCACGACGTTCGCCCAGGGCGATGTTGTATTCCGGCGTACCGCGCTCATCCGCATGACCTTCGATGGTCACTTTGTATGATGGGTTGCTGCGCAGGAAAGTTGCGTGCTGATCCAGCATCTGTGCGTAATCAGACTGAACGTCATATTTGTCCAGACCGAAGTACACGATGTTGTTCTGCTGCAGCTGCTGCATCTGCAGACGAGCCTGCTCGTCAGAAGACATGTTGCCGCCGTTGCCGTTCATGCCAGAATTTGCACCGTAAGCGCCATCAGCACCCATGCCAGTCTGGTCATTGTTGTTGTTTTTGTGTGAGCTACAAGCCGCTACTGCCAGAACCGGCAGAGCCAGCATCAAACCCTTCAGCACTTTGTTCAGTTGCATTTCAAAAATCCCATTATTGTTTATTGTTTGCGATGTCTGAAGTGTCAGACATTACAGATACGGCGACCAGGCAGGAAATTTTACCTGTCCATCAGTTGCCGGAAGACGCGCTTTGAAACGGCCGTCGGTTGAAACCAACTGCAACACGGAACCCATACCCTGAGTAGAGCTGTAGATTACCATTGTGCCATTTGGTGCCAGGCTCGGCGTTTCATCCAGGAACGTGTCCGTTAACGTTTGAACGGCTCCCGTTTCCAGATCCTGTTTGGCGACGTGTTGAGCACCACCGTTGGTGCTAATCATCACCATAGATTTACCATCTGTTGCCACATCCGCATCCTGGTTCTGACCGCCTTCCCAGGTAATACGCTGTGGCGTGCCGCCATTAATACCGACTTTATAGATCTGAGGGGCACCCGCCTGATCGGAGGTATAAGCCAGAGTCTGGCTGTCCGGGAACCAGGTCGGTTCAGTACTGTTATAACGACCATCCGTCACCTGACGCGTCTGACCTGACGCCAGATCCATCACATAGAGGTTCAGGCTACCGGTTTTAGAGAGTGCGAAAGCGAGCTTAGAACCATCTGGCGAGAATGCCGGAGCACCGTTGTGACGCGGATATGAGGCAACCTGACGGATGGCACCGTTAGAGAGCGTCTGGACCACCAGCGCGGACTTGCCGCTTTCAAAGGTCACGTAGGCCACTTTGCTGCCATCCGGAGACCAGGCTGGCGACATCAGTGGCTGTGGTGAACGATGTACGACGAACTGGTTATAGCCATCGTAGTCAGCGACGCGCAGTTCATAAGGGAACTGACCACCGTTGGTCTGCACGACATAGGCGATGCGGGTGCGGAAAGCGCCCTTAATGCCTGTCAGCTTCTGGAACGTTTCGTCACTGGCAGTGTGAGCGGCATAGCGCAGCCACTGCTTTGTCACTTTATATGAGTTCTGTGCCAGCACTGTACCCGGCGCACCGCCGGTGTCAACCAGCTGGTAAGAAACCTGATAGCTGCCATCCGGGTTAGACGCGACCTGACCGACGACAACGGCGTCGATGCCGAGTGCGCTCCAGGCGGCAGGCTGCACTTCCTGCGCACTGGTTGGCTGCTGTGGCAGACGTGAGCGATCCAGTGGATTGAATTTGCCACTGTTGCGCAGGTCAGCCGCCACGATGCCGCCGACATCTTCCGGCGCTGCACCAGAACCGGCCCATTTAAACGGCACCACGCCAATCGGGCGCGCGGTATTCACACCCTGGGTGATCTCAATTCGAACTTCTGCATGCAGCATGGCTGCCCACAGCAGGATAAAAAAGCCTAACGTAACGCGAAGAGCTTGCTTCATTTTATCTCCCTTATCTGAACCTCAGTCCACGATAATTGGCACTGTTCCTGGAAACCACGAGTACAACATAAGTACGGCAAGCTAAACATAGATCAACTTGCCGACCGTGACTGCATTATTGCGGTTTAAAACGCATCGGCGCGTTTTTAAACACTTCGTAGACCGCCTGAGAAGGCGGCTTCGGAATACGTGCCTGTTTGGCAGCAGCAATCGCGGCCTGGCAGAGCGCGGGATCACCACCCTCTGACTTAACATCAATCAACAAGCCATCAGGCGCAAGTTTAATCCGCAAATCACAGGTTTTTCCGCGATACAGATCGGCATCGTAGAATCGGCTCTGAATCGCACTCACCACCTGACCCATGTAGGAGTTGATCTCAGCGCCCGATGCCCCCGCTTTCTTCTGGTTGCCCTGCCCCGCTGCGCCACCTGAGGTGCCGCTTTTCGGTGCATTTTTACCGGAAGTGAGTCCACCCAGCAAATCATCAACATCGCTGTCATTGGCCGCATCGGCGGCAGCTTTCGCTTTGGCATCTGCTTTGGCTTTCGCGGCAGCATCGGCTTTCGCTTTGGCGGCCGCATCGGCTTTCGCCTTAGCAGCCGCTTCCGCCTTCTCTTTAGCGGCCTCTTTCGCCGCCTCAGCTTTCTCTTTGGCAGCTTCTTTGGCGGCTTCGGCTTTTTCTTTAGCGGCTTCAGCGGCTTTCTCTTTTGCTGCCTCAGCAGCTTTTTCTTTCGCTTCTGCGGCTTTCTCTTTCGCTTCTTCGGCGGCTTTAGCTTTGGCATCCGCAGCCGCCTTCACTTTGGCCTCAGCCGCCGCTTTTGCATCCGCTTCAGACTTTGCCTTCGCTTCCGCAACGGCTTTCTCTTTTGCCGCAGCGGCAGCAGCGGCTTTCGCCTGCTGATCAGCCTGCTTCTTTGCTTCAGCCGCGGCCTGCTTTGCCTGCTCGGCGGTCGCTTTGGCCTGGGCATCCGCCTGGGCTTTCGCATCGGCTTTGGCTTTAGCTGCTGCCGCTTCGGCCGTTTTCTGCTGTTCCTGAGCCTGTTTAGCGGCGTCTTCTGCCGCTTTCTGCTGCTCAGCCTGCTGTTTAGCCTCTTCTTTCGCGGTTTCCTGCGCGGCTAAACGCTCTTTTTCCAGCGCTTTCAGACGCTGTTGTTCAGCAGCCTGTTTCTGTTGCAGCTCTTCCGCCTGCTGCTGCGCCTGCTTTTTACGCTGCTGCTCAGCCCGCTGGCTGTCGCTTTGCTGGTTCTGCTGACGATTGTATTGACTCACGACGGCACCGGGATCGACCATCACAGCATCAATATCGCTGCCTCCGCCACCCGCACTGCTGGGGTCAACGTGCTCATTAAACGAGCTCCAAATCAGCAGCGCGATCAACACGATATGCAGAATCACCGAAATGATTATCGCGCGCTTTAACTTCTCGTTTTGCTCGGTTGCCTTCGACACACTCGGTTCCCAAAAAACGGTTCGATTTTAAATCGGCTGCGTCATCAAACCGACAGATTTAACACCCGCCTGGTGCAGCAGGTTGAGCGCTTTAATGATTTCATCGTAAGGCACTTCTTTCGCGCCCCCAATCAAAAACACCGTCTTAGGATTTGCTTCCAGTCGACGCTGCGCTTCGCTGATCACCTGCTCGGGGGGGAGCTGATCCATTCGATCGTGATCCACGACCAGGCTGTACTGCCCCACGCCCGCCACTTCAACAATTACCGGCGGATTATCATCGCTGGAAACGGTTTTAGAGTCGGTCGCATCAGGCAGATCCACTTCCACGCTCTGGGTAATAATGGGTGCCGTTGCCATGAAGATCAGCAGCAGCACCAACAGGACGTCCAGTAGCGGAACGATGTTGATTTCCGACTTCAGGTCGCGGCGTTTGCGACCACGTACTCTGGCCATCATTAACCTCTATTTACTTAGCGCTATCGCTGGAGAAAGCCTGGCGATGCAGAATGGCAGTGAACTCTTCCATGAAGTTGTCGTAGCCCTGCTCCAGTTTGTTGACGCGCTGGTTCAGACGGTTGTACGCCATTACCGCCGGAATTGCCGCAAACAGACCGATTGCGGTTGCAATCAATGCTTCAGCGATACCCGGTGCCACCATCTGCAGTGTTGCCTGCTTCACCGCGCCCAGCGCGATAAAGGCGTGCATGATCCCCCAGACAGTACCGAACAGCCCGATATAGGGACTGATTGAACCGACAGTACCGAGGAACGGAATGTGGTTTTCCAGCGCTTCCAGCTCACGGTTCATTGAGATGCGCATCGCACGGCTTGCACCATCAATAACCGCCTCCGGCGCATGATTGTTAGCGCGGTGCAGTCGGGCGAACTCTTTAAAGCCGGAGTAGAAAATCTGCTCCGAGCCGCCCAGCTCTTCCCGACGCTCCTGGCTCTCCTGATACAGTCGGGAGAGTTCGATGCCGGACCAGAATTTGTCTTCAAATGCCTCAGCTTCTCTTCCCGCCGCATTCAGAATACGTGTGCGCTGAATAATGATGGCCCAGGAGGCAATAGAAAAGCCGATCAAAATCAACATGATAAGTTTGACCAGAAGGCTCGCCTTCAGGAACAAATCAAGAATGTTCATGTCAGTCACTGCTTGAACTCCGCGACAATAGACTTGGGAAGCGCAATCGGCTTCATTAGATGAGGGTTAATGCAGGCAATCAGGACCTCTGCCTCATTGAGCACTTTGCCTTCAGTATTCACGATACGCTGAGTGAACGTCATGGTAGCCCGAGTCATTGAGGTGACCTCGCTCTGGATCTCCAGAAGGTCATCAAGACGCGCCGCTGCAAGATAGTCCACCGTGATGCGCCGTACCACAAAAGCGATCTGCTGTTCTAACAGCATCTGCTGATTGAAATGGTGCTGTCGCAACATTTCGGTACGTGCTCGTTCATAAAAAGCGATATAGCTGGCGTGATAAACCACACCACCGGCATCAGTATCTTCGTAGTAGACCCGAACCGGCCAGCGAAACAGCGTTGTACTCACTCTACATCCCGGCCTCGTTTTAAACGTTGCTACTATACGCAAGAGAATTGGGGTTGGGAATGGCTCGTCAGAGCCAGGCGAAAATAATTATCGCTCGGTAACAAATGGAACGATTTCAGGAAGATTAATTGACCAGACGCTGACAAATATTCACTGACAGCGCTGGTGAGGCGGGGTGTTACAGGTAAAAACGGTAAAGCGCGATAAATAACACCAGCATGGCGGGTAACGGGCTAAACAGCGCCTGCCATCGGGTTTGCTGTGGCCGGAAGCCTGTACCGTGAATCACACCACTGCAGACCGCCCAGATCAGCACCAGACCCTGCAGCGCGGGCAGCTGTCCCGCGTGGTTAGCAAAGCGGGTCGGGTCCCACATCACGCCGCCAGCCGCCAGCAGCGCCAGCAGCAGTGAAAGGGCCCGTAACGGGCCCTTATCCATCAGATCATACAGCATCCGAATTGGCGTACGCATCAGTGAGGCTCATCCTGCGCTTCAACGTGTTCAATCGCCAGCGCGGTCACGATACCAAAGGCACAGGCCAGCAACGTGCCGAGAATCCAGGCAAAATACCACATGCGACTTCTCCTTAATTAATAGAGTGAGTGACTGTTGCTTTCAATATGCTCTTTGGTAATACGACCAAACATCTTCCAGTAACACCAGGTGGTGTAAATCAGAATGATTGGAACAAAGATAGCGGCGGCAACGGTCATCGTTTGCAGCGTCAGCAGGCTGGACGTTGCATCCCACATCGTCAGGCTGGTACCCGGCACGGTGCTGGATGGCATGATGAACGGGAACATCGCAATGCCGGCGGTCATGATGACGCAGGCCAGCGTCAGTGAAGAGAACAGGAATGCCCAGGCGCCCTTCTCAACCCTCGAGCAAAGTATGGTCAGCAGCGGCAACACCACGCCCAGCAGCGGGAACAGCCACAGCACAGGATGGTTCTGGAAGTTGACCATCCAGGCACCTACCTCACGCACTACCGTTTTACCCAGTGGGTTAGAGGCAGCAAAGTGATCCATCGTGCTGGTCACCACATAGCCATCAATACCATATTTCACCCAGACACCGGCCAGGATGAAGCAGACCATCATCACCAGGGCGGCAAGTTGTGCTGCGGTGCGTGAACGCAGATGCAGTTCGCCCGTGGTGCGCATCTGCAGATAGGTTGCGCCCTGTGCCAGAATCATCGCTACGCTGACCACACCAGCCAGCAGGCCAAACGGATTCAGCAGCTGGAAGAAGTTGCCGGTGTAGAACAGACGCAGATACTCATCGGCATGGAACGGCACGCCCTGTAACAGGTTGCCAAACGCCACGCCAATGACCAGCGGCGGCACGAAGCTGCCGATGAAGATGCCCCAGTCCCAGGCACCGCGCCAGCGGTTGTCTTCAATCTTCGAGCGGTAATCGAAGCCAACCGGACGGAAGAACAGCGAGGCGAGCACCAGAATCATGGCCACGTAGAAGCCAGAAAAGGCCGCCGCATAGACCATCGGCCAGGCGGCAAACAGTGCGCCACCGGCAGTGATAAGCCAGACCTGGTTGCCGTCCCAGTGCGGGGCGATACTGTTAATCATAATGCGACGCTCAGTATCGGTGCGACCCAGAATGCGCGTCAGCATGCCGACGCCCATATCAAAACCATCTGCGACAGCAAAGCCGATTAGCAGCACGCCAATCAACAGCCACCAGACAAAGCGCAGAACTTCATAATCAAACATGGTCGCTCTCCTTATCCCCGAACCGGCTGCGTGGTTGCCGTGATCTGCTCATGATGATAACGCCCGGTTTTCAGGCTGCTCGGCCCAAGGCGGGCGAATTTGAACATCAGGTACATCTCAGCCACCAGGAACAGCGTGTAGAGTCCGCAAATCAGGATCATCGAGAACAACAGATCGCCTACAGTCAGAGAAGAGTTCGCCACCGCAGTCGGCAGAACTTCACCGATAGCCCAGGGCTGACGACCATATTCCGCGACGAACCAGCCGGATTCGATTGCGATCCACGGCAGCGGGATACCAAACAGCGCCGCTTTCAGTAACCAGCGATTTTTACCGATGCGGTTACGCAACACGCTCCAGAACGCCAGCGCGATAATGCCCAGCAGCAGAACACCACACAGCACCATGATACGGAAGGCGAAATAAAGCGGGGCAACACGCGGGATAGAGTCCTGCGTCGCCTGTTTGATCTGCGCTTCTGTCGCATCCGCCACGTTATCGGTATAGCGTTTCAGCAGCAGACCGTAACCGAGATCCTGTTTGTGACTGTTGAACGCGTCCCGTACCGCCTGATCCTGACTGCCACCGCGCAGTTCGTTCAGCAAGGCGTAGGCTTTCATGCCGTTGCGGATGCGTACTTCATGCTGTGCCATTAACTCTTTCAGGCCCGTCACCGGCGTATCCGTGGATCGGGTGGCAATCAGGCCCAGCAGCCAGGGAATCTGAATGGCGTACCGGTTCTCCTGAGTGGCCTGATCGGGCAAGCCAAACAGGGTAAAGGACGCCGGCGCCGGCTGGGTTTCCCACTCCGCTTCAATCGCGGCCAGCTTGGTTTTCTGCACATCACCCATTTCATAACCAGACTCATCACCCAGCACGATCACTGACAGCACCGCCGCCATGCCAAAGCTGGCCGCGATAGCGAACGAGCGTTTAGCAAAGGCGAAGTCGCGGCCTTTCAGCATGTACCAGGCACTGATGCCCATGATAAACATCGCGCCTGTGGTGTAACCGGCCGCGACGGTGTGAACGAATTTCACCTGTGCCACCGGGTTCAGCACCAGCTCTGAGAAGCTGACCATCTCCATGCGCATGGTTTCAAAGTTGAACTCTGAAGCGATAGGGTTCTGCATCCAGCCGTTGGCGACCAGAATCCACAACGCAGACATATTCGAGCCCAGGGCGACCAGCCAGGTCACCGCCATGTGCTGCACTTTACCCAGCCGATCCCAGCCAAAAAAGAACAGCCCGACAAAGGTCGATTCCAGGAAGAACGCCATCAGACCTTCAATGGCGAGCGGCGCGCCGAAGATATCGCCGACGTAGTGAGAGTAATATGACCAGTTTGTCCCGAACTGAAATTCCATGGTCAGTCCGGTAGCGACGCCCAGCGCAAAGTTAATACCAAATAACTTGCCCCAGAACTTCGTCATATCTTTATAAATTTGTTTACCGCTCAGGACATAGACCGTTTCCATGATCGCCAGCAGAAACGCCATACCCAGCGTTAAAGGGACGAACAGAAAATGGTACATCGCCGTTAAGGCAAACTGTAACCGCGACAGCTCGACGATATCTAACATAAGGACTCCTTGCTCCTCGCTTTGTCTCCGTCACGCGCGCGATCAGATCGAACGTAATCGGAGTCAGGAACGACTGTTTATTGATTCCAGTTTTTTATTACCAGCAGAACAGGTCTGTGAGCTGCCCGAAAAGGCGAGTAACGAATGAAGCAGCTCTGAAAAATGTCAATCAGCGCTTTATTAACGGCTGCTTTAACAGGAGAAAAGTGGGTGTCATCCCGGGTTGAGCAGACGTATGAAAATTTGTGTAAAAGGCTGGATTGATGCAGCGCAATTTACGCCCTTAGCGTTGCGCTTTGCCAGAGATATAGTTGGATATAAAACGTGATTTATTGATCTGGATTAACGTAATAAGTTTCCAGATAGAGCTGGGTCAGTTTCCTGTTAAAAAATTGTCATTAATGAAATAAGACGTGAAGAAATAGTTTACCTTTGCCACTTTTTCTTAACGTGATAAACGGTGAGCAGGTTATTTAACAGCGTATTCTTCGCTTTCACTGCCAGCATTATGCCCGTTGATAACGGACATAAAAAAAGCCACCCGAAGGTGGCTTAGTTTCAGATGACGCTGACTTATTTGGCCGGTAATACGGCTTTAACTGCATCACCGATATCAGCCAGGCTGCGAACGGTTTTCACGCCTGCCGCTTCCAGCGCAGCAAATTTCTCATCTGCTGTGCCTTTACCACCGGCAATGATGGCGCCTGCATGGCCCATACGCTTGCCTTTTGGCGCGGTTACGCCAGCAATATAGCCCACAACCGGTTTGGTCACGTGCTCTTTAATGAAGGCTGCGGCTTCTTCTTCAGCGCTACCGCCGATTTCACCGATCATCACGATAACTTCAGTCTGTGGATCATCCTGGAACATTTTCAGAATGTCGATGAAGTTAGAGCCTGGGATCGGGTCACCGCCGATGCCGACGCAGGTTGACTGGCCGTAGCCGATGTCAGTGGTCTGCTTAACCGCTTCATAGGTCAGCGTACCTGAACGCGATACGATACCAACGCGGCCCGGCTGGTGAATGTGGCCCGGCATGATGCCGATCTTACATTCGCCAGGGGTGATAACACCCGGGCAGTTTGGACCGATCATCCGCACGCCTGCTTCATCCAGCTTCACTTTCACGGTCAGCATATCCAGGGTCGGAATACCTTCGGTGATGGTGATGATCAGTTTGATGCCCGCTTCGATCGCTTCCAGGATGCCATCTTTACAGAATGGTGCGGGGACATAGATCACGGTGGCAGTTGCGCCCGTCGCTTCTACGGCTTCGCGCACGGTATTGAACACCGGCAGGCCGAGGTGAGTCGTGCCGCCTTTGCCTGGCGTCACGCCGCCAACCAGTTGGGTGCCGTAAGCCAGCGCCTGCTCAGAATGGAAAGTCCCCTGGCCACCGGTGAAACCCTGGCAAATGACTTTGGTGTTTTTGTCGATCAGAATGGACATTATTTACCCTCCGCGGCAGCAACAACACGCTGTGCGGCGTCTGTCAGGCTGGTTGCTGCAATGATGTTCAGACCGCTGTCCGCCAGTTTCTGGGCGCCCAGCTCGGCATTGTTACCTTCCAGACGTACCACTACTGGCACGTTCACACCCACTTCAGCCACTGCGCCGATGATGCCGTCGGCAATCAGGTCACAGCGTACGATACCGCCGAAGATGTTAACGAAAACGGCTTTAACCGCATCGTCAGACAGGATGATTTTGAAGGCTTCGGTTACGCGCTCTTTGGTCGCGCCGCCGCCGACATCAAGGAAGTTGGCTGGCTGACCGCCATGGTGCTTAACGATGTCCATGGTACCCATCGCCAGACCTGCGCCGTTAACCATACAACCGATGTTGCCTTCCAGCGCAACATAGTTCAGTTCCCACTGTGTCGCATGTGCTTCACGTGGATCTTCCTGGCTTGGGTCGCGCATTTCACGCAGTTCTGGCTGACGGAACAGGGCATTGCCATCGGCACCCAGTTTACCGTCCAGGCAGATCAGGTCGCCCTGCTTGGTAATCACCAGCGGGTTGATCTCAACCATCGCCAGATCGCGCTCCAGGAACAGTGTCGCCAGACCCATGAAGATCTTGGTGAACTGACCAACCAGCTTGCCAGTCAGGCCAAGTTTGAATGCCAGCTCACGGCCCTGGTAAGGCTGCGGACCGGTCAGCGGATCCAGCGCCATTTTATGGATCAGGTGCGGGGTCTCTTCCGCCACTTTTTCAATTTCCACGCCGCCTTCAGTCGACGCCATGAAAATGACGCGACGCGTTGCGCGATCGACCACAGCGCCCAGATAGAGCTCCTGGTCGATATCGGTCGCTGCTTCAACCAGAATCTGGTTTACCGGCTGGCCGTTTGCATCAGTTTGATAGGTCACCAGGCGTTTGCCCAGCCAGTTTTCAGCAAAGGCGCGAATCTCTTCTTTGCTGTTAACTACTTTCACACCGCCCGCTTTACCGCGGCCACCGGCATGAACCTGACATTTAACTACCCACGGGCCTGCGCCAATTTTAGAGGCAGCTTCTTCCGCTTCACGTGGTGTAGTACAGGCGTAACCCGTTGGTGCAGGCATGCCATACCGTGCAAACAGTTGTTTCGCCTGGTATTCGTGTAAGTTCATGATGTTCTATCCATTCAGGTCTGAAAAGAGTATTGAGGTTGGGCGCGCCAGGCGCGCCCGGTGAAAATCAGACATCCAGCAGCAGGCGCGCCGGATCTTCCAGCATCTCTTTCACTGCAACCAGATAACCAACTGATTCACGGCCATCGATCAGACGGTGGTCGTAGGAGAGCGCCAGATACATCATTGGCAGCACTACAACCTGACCATTGACCGCCATCGGGCGATCCTTGATGGCGTGCATGCCCAGGATGGCGCTCTGCGGTGGGTTGATGATCGGGGTAGACATCAGTGAACCAAAGACGCCGCCGTTGGTAATGGTGAAGTTACCGCCGGTCAGATCTTCCACTGTCAGCTTGCCGTCACGGCCTTTCACTGCCAGCTCTTTGATTTTCTTCTCGATGTCCGCCATGCTCAGCGCATCAACGTCACGCAGGACTGGCGTAACCAGACCACGTGGTGTAGAGACCGCAATGCTGACGTCGAAGTAGTTGTGGTAAACCACATCTTCTCCATCGATAGAAGCGTTCACTTCCGGATAGCGTTTCAGCGCTTCAACAACCGCTTTGATGTAGAAGGACATAAAGCCCAGACGCACACCGTGACGCTTCTCGAACGCCTCACCATACTGCTTGCGCAGATCCATGATGGGCTTCATGTTGATTTCGTTGAAGGTGGTCAGCATCGCGGTGCTGTTCTTCGCTTCCAGCAGACGCTCAGCAACGCGCTTACGCAGACGCGTCATCGGCACGCGTTTTTCGCTGCGGTTAGCCACTGGCTGCTGCGCGGTAGCCGCATCAGCAGCAGGTGCTGCCGCTTTAGCAGCCTGCGGCTTGTTGGCCAGGTGTTTTTCAACATCTTCACGGGTCAGACGTCCGCCAACACCGCTGCCTTTAATCTGAGAGGCGTCGAGATTGTGCTCTGCAATCAGGCGGCGGATAGCCGGGCTGAGCGCATCGTTGCTCTCTTCTTCCAGTGACGCAGTCTGACGCTGAGCCGGGGTAGACTCTTTGCTTTCAGACTTCGCGCTGCTCTCTTTACCGGCGCTATTGCCCTCTTTCAGACGACCCAGGATCTGGCGGGAGGTAACAGTGGCACCCTCATCTTCCAGAACGGCTTCCAGGATACCGTCAGCAGAGGCTGGTACTTCCAGCACCACTTTATCGGTTTCGATTTCGACCAGCACTTCATCGCGAGTGACTGCATCGCCTGGTTTTTTGTGCCAGGTTGCCACTGAGGCATCGGCAACCGATTCAGGCAGGTCGGGAACGAGAATATCTACGCTACTCATTATCTTTCCTTTTAATTAATTAACGTTCAGCGCGTCATTAACCAGGTCTTGCTGCTGTTGTTGGTGTACGGACATGTAACCCACGGCCGGTGAGGCGGAGGCCGGGCGGCCTGCATAACGTAAAGTGGCACCAAATGGCACAACTTCACGGAAATGATGCTGGCTGCAGTACCAGGCGCCCTGATTCAGTGGCTCTTCCTGACACCAGACAAAATCCTGTACGTGAGAATACGCTTTCAATGCTTCCTGAACCGCTTGATGCGGGAACGGATAAAGCTGTTCGATGCGCACGATAGCCACATCGGTCTGCTCATTTTTACGACGCTGCTCAAGCAGGTCGTAATACACTTTACCGGAGCACAGTACGACGCGTTTAACGCCCTGCGGATCCAGATCATCGACTTCACCAATCGCAGGCTGGAAGCTGCCATTCGCCAGTTCATCCAGCGTGGAAATAGCCAGCGGATGGCGCAGCAGAGATTTTGGTGACATCACAATCAGTGGACGACGCATACCGCGCAGCGCCTGACGACGCAGCATATGGTAAACCTGTGCGGGTGTAGACGGCACGCAAACCTGCATGTTCTGCTCAGCGCAAAGTTGCAGATAACGCTCCAGACGCGCAGAGGAGTGCTCCGGGCCCTGACCTTCATAACCGTGCGGCAGCAGCATCACCAGGCCACACATACGGCCCCATTTCTGCTCACCGGAACTGATGAACTGGTCAATAACAACCTGTGCACCGTTGGCGAAGTCACCAAACTGCGCTTCCCAGATGGTCAGGATGCGCGGCTCTGCGGTGGCGTAGCCATATTCAAAGGCCAGTACCGCCTCTTCTGACAGCACGGAGTCCCACACTTTGAACTGACCCTGACCACTGTGCACATGATGCAGAGGGGTATAGGTTGAGCCGTTCGCCTGGTTATGAACCACCGCATGACGGTGGAAGAAAGTACCGCGACCGGTATCTTCGCCCGACAGGCGAACCGGAATACCTTCATCAACCAGCGTGGCGTAGGCAAGGTTTTCCGCGCCGCCCCAGTCGAAGGCCTTTTCGCCTTCAGCCATCAGACGACGGTCGTTATAAATCTTGGCAACACGCGACTGCACTTCCACCTCTTCAGGCACCTGGCTGATACGCAGCGCCAGTTCCTTCAGACGTTTCATGTCGACCTGCGCCGGATAAGGCTCATCCCACTCATGATTCAGGTAAGGTGACCAGGTAAAGGAGTGGAGACTCATTGGACGCCATTCCGGCACCACGCACTCGCCCGCATCCAGCGCGTCACGGTAGAGATTGACCATTTCGGTCGCATCTTCCTGCGTGGCAACGGCTTCACCTTCCAGACGGTCGGCGTAGATTTTGCGCGGCGTCGGGTGTTTTTTGATTTTCTGATACATCAGCGGCTGGGTCGCACTTGGCTCATCCGCCTCGTTGTGACCATGACGGCGATAGCAGACCAGATCGATAAACACATCACGCTTAAAGGTGTTGCGGTAATCGAGCGCCAGACGGGTTACAAACGCGACCGCTTCCGGATCGTCAGCATTGACATGGAAAATCGGTGCCAGCACCATTTTGCCGATGTCGGTGCAGTAAGGGGTTGAGCGCGCATCTTTCGGGTTGGACGTTGTAAAGCCAACCTGGTTGTTGATAACGATGCGAACCGTACCACCCACTTCATAACCGCGCGCCTGTGACATGTTCAGGGTTTCCTGAACCACGCCCTGACCAATCACGGCCGCATCACCATGAATGGTGATCGGTAAAACTTTATTGCTGGCTGGCTCATCCAGACGATCCAGACGGGCACGCACAGAACCCATAACCACCGGGCTGACGATCTCCAGGTGTGACGGGTTAAACGCCAGCGCCAGGTGAACCAGGCCGCCTTCGGTTTCCACGTCAGAGGAGAAGCCCATGTGGTACTTCACGTCACCGGTGCCCAGATGTTCTTTATGCTTACCGGCGAACTCGTCGAACAGATCCTGCGGCTTTTTGCCCAGCACGTTGATCAGCACGTTGAGACGACCACGGTGCGCCATACCCAGTACCACTTCACGGGTACCGCTCTTGCCAGCGTGACGAATCATTTCGCGCAGCATCGGAACCAGCGCATCGCCGCCTTCCAGCGAGAAGCGTTTGGCACCCGGGAATTTCGCCCCAAGGTATTTTTCCAGCCCTTCTGCCGCAGTCAGCTCTTTCAGGAAACCTTTTTTCTCTTCGTTGCTGAACGCTGCACGGCCCGCAACCGACTCAAGACGCTGCTGGATCCAGCGTTTTTCATCGGTGTTGTTGATGTGCATATATTCTGCACCAATCGAGCCGCAGTAAGTCTGCGTCAGCGCCTGGAAGAGATCGGCCAGCTTCATGGTGTCTTTGCCAATGGCAAATGAACCTACGTTAAAGCTTTCCTGAAAATCGGCCTCGGTCAGGTCGTGAAAAGCGGGATCGAGATCGGCGACACGGTCCTGTTTCCACAGGCCGAGCGGATCAAGATTGGCATGCTGATGACCGCGGAAACGAAACGCGTTAATTAGCTGCAGCACTTTCACTTGCTTGGAGTTGGTTTCCGGATCGGAGACAGATGAGGTGTAACGAGATGCATCTTTCGCCAGGCGACGGAAGTACTCACGTGTGGTGGAGTGAAACTGCTCAGGTTTCATTCCGGTGCCCGGTAACTGCTGGAACATCGAGCGCCACACTGCATCGACAGAGTCAGGATCGGTCAGGAAATCCTCATAGAGCTGCTCTATGTAAGACTGATTCGCGCCGGCCAGCCAGGAAGAGTCCAGCCAGGGCTTCATCGCGCTGTTCTGCATTGTGATCCCTTAAGCATTGCTATGCTTTTTTGAGGTTTCATTTGTTGCCGCTTTCGCGGTTTGCCGTAGTGAGTTCAGCGATACGAGCACTTTGCGCAGCGCGCGTGGCCCGTAAGGGAACCTTTGTAAACGTGGTAGTCACCGCGCTTACAGAGGCTTCCGTAAAACACCGGGAACCTGAGGTTCCCGGCGGAGATAACTTATGCGCCGCGCTGCAGCAGCATCGACTTGATATGGCCGATGGCGCGCGTCGGGTTAAGCCCTTTCGGACAGACACTCACACAGTTCATGATGCTGTGGCAGCGGAATACGCTGAAAGCATCATTCAGATTGTCGAGACGCGCTTCGGTTTCCGTGTCGCGGCTGTCAATCAGGAAGCGGTATGCTGCCAGCAGGCCAGCAGGACCGATGAACTTCTCAGGGTTCCACCAGAAAGATGGGCATGAGGTTGAGCAGCAGGCACAGAGAATACATTCATACAAACCATCCAGGTGTTCGCGCTCATCCGGTGACTGCAGATGCTCACGTGCTGGCGGGTTCTCGCCATCATTCAGCAGGAAAGGCTTAATTTTCTCATACTGTGCATAAAACTGGCTCATGTCTACGACAAGGTCACGCACTACCGGTAAACCTGGCAGCGGACGGATAACAATTTTCTGTTTGCCGTTGCCCAATGCCGAGACGGGCGTAATACAGGCCAGTCCGTTTTTACCGTTCATGTTGAGGCCATCAGAGCCGCAGACGCCTTCGCGGCAGGAGCGACGAAACGCCAGCGTTGGATCTTTCTCTTTCAGGCGAATCAGCGCATCCAGTAGCATCATGTCGCGACCGTCTTCCGACTCCAGGGTGTAATCCTGCATGCGCGGCTTGTCATCGACGTCCGGATTGTAGCGATAAATTGAAAACTCAAGTCTCATGATCGTCTCCGAAATTAGTAGGTACGCACTTTCGGCGGGAACGCCGCGCGCAGTTTCGGCTGCATGTTCACCTCACGGCGCGTCATGCTTTCGGTTTCCGGGACATAAAGACTGTGGCACAGCCAGTTTTCATCATCACGATCCGGGAAGTCGAAGCGACTGTGTGCACCGCGGCTCTCGGTGCGATAGTTAGCCGCTACCGCCGTGGCAAAAGCCGTCTCCATCAGGTTATCCAGCTCCAGGCACTCAATACGCTGCGTATTGAAATCTGGTGAGCGGTCATCCAGACGCGCTGACTTCAGACGCTCGCGAATCTCTTTCAGCTCTTCCAGACCCTGCGCCATTGCGTCACCTTCGCGGAATACAGAGAAGTTGTTCTGCATGCAGCGTTGCAGCGCTTTACGAATCTCAACCGGATCTTCGCCGGTGGTGTTGTTTTCCCAGCGATTGAAGCGCGCCATCGCCACGGCGATCTCATCTTCAGAAGCATCGCGCAGGTCGCCCTGCTCTTTGATACTCTCCAGCAGATGCAGACCGGCTGCACGGCCAAAGACCACCAGGTCGAGCAGTGAGTTACCGCCCAGACGGTTGGCACCATGGACGGATACGCAGGCAATTTCACCGACAGCGAACAGGCCTGGAATCACCACATCTTCGCCCTGCTCATTCACGCGCAGTGCCTGACCGGTCACTTTGGTCGGAATACCGCCCATCATGTAGTGGCAGGTTGGAATAACCGGAATCGGCTCTTTAATCGGGTCAGCATGGGCAAAGGTACGAGACAGCTCAAGGATGCCTGGCAGACGTGACTCAAGCACCTCTTTACCGAGGTGATCCAGTTTCAGCTTCAGATGCGGACCCCACGGGCCATCACAGCCGCGACCTTCACGAATTTCAATCATCATTGAGCGCGCAACCACGTCGCGGCCCGCCAGATCTTTGGCATTTGGCGCATAACGCTCCATGAAGCGTTCGCCATGTTTGTTAAGCAGATAGCCGCCTTCACCACGACAGCCCTCTGTGACCAGCACGCCCGCACCGGCGATACCGGTTGGGTGGAACTGCCACATCTCCATATCCTGCACCGGCACGCCCGCACGCAGTGCCATACCGACGCCGTCACCGGTGTTGATATGCGCATTGGTGGTGGACTGGTAAATACGGCCTGCACCGCCGGTTGCCAGAATGGTCGCTTTCGCTTTGAAATAAACGGTTTCGCCGGTTTCGATGCAGATTGCGGTACATCCGACGACTGCGCCATCGGCATTTTTCACCAGATCCAGTGCATACCACTCAGAGAAGATGGTGGTTTTGTTTTTCAGGTTCTGCTGATAAAGCGTGTGCAGCAACGCATGACCAGTACGGTCAGCTGCGGCCGCGGTACGTGCCGCCTGCTCGCCACCGAAATTCTTCGACTGACCACCAAACGGACGCTGATAAACACGACCATCTTCCAGACGCGAGAAAGGCAGGCCCATGTGCTCCAGTTCCAGAATCGCTTCCGGGCCGGTTTTGCACATATATTCAATCGCGTCCTGGTCACCGATATAGTCGGACCCTTTGACGGTGTCGTACATATGCCATTCCCAGTTATCTTCATGGGTATTACCCAGCGCAACGGTAATACCGCCCTGCGCAGATACTGTGTGGGAACGGGTCGGGAAAACTTTAGATAACAGAGCGCAGGTCTGGCCGCCCTGGGAGATTTGCAGTGCGGCCCGCATTCCTGCGCCACCTGCGCCGATTACCACGGCATCGAACTCTCTGATTGGCAAACTCATTTACACACCCCACACCACAACAAAGCCATAAATCGCATACCACAACAGCGCCACGACAATCACAAACTGCAACAGCAAGCGAACCGGCAGCGATTTGACGTAGTCTGTTAACACCTGCCACATCCCGATCCAGCCGTGGACCAGAATGGAGAACAGCGTCAGCAGCGTGAACACTTTGGTGAATGCGGACGCGAAGAAGCCACGCCACAGGTCATAGGTCAGCGTGTCTGTCATCACAACAAAACCGAGGATGTAGACGATGTAGAGCGTAATGAGGATTGCCGTTGCCCGCAGCAGCAGCCAGTCCTGAATGCCGTTGCGACCCAACGCGGATGCATTGCTTACCATACGAGGACTCCCGCCAGAATTGCCAGCACGACAGTGATCACAAAAGTCATATGAGCGGAACGCTTACCTGATTCCAGCGTTTCGGCCAGATAACCAAAATCCATCAACATATGACGAATCCCGCTCACCGCGTGATAGGCCAGCGCCGTTAAAATGCCCCACATGATGAACTTCGCGAAGAAGCCGTCCATGATGGATGCAGCGTGCTGGAAACCTTCAGGAGAAGAGAGAGAGAGACCGAGTAGCCACAGCAGGATGCCAATAGCAACCAATGTGATTACGCCGGAGACGCGGTGAAGAATGGACGTTATTGCAGTAACGGGAAACCGGATCGTCGAGAGATCCAAGTTGACAGGTCTTTGTTTTTTCACGGTTTTGCCCACACAGCTCTTTTTTATTTTGCTTCCTCCGGACCTGAGGCGGAGTCTAATCACAACGCGTGGCAGACTTTAACCGTCACCAATAAAGCAACATCCAGTGTTAATTGACGCGGTAGTAAACGCTGGGTGGCTCCTGGTGTCAGGGTGTTCCGGAGACCTGCCTGGAGTATAGGAGGATCACATTCTGATTACAATTCCCCTACAAACTCTTTGGTATATTTTAGGTAGAACAGTGATCATACTCACGATTTTCACAATTGATACAATTTTAATTATCTGATTTGACAATAGTTCAACAATTCAGTTACAAACTAAGCCTATAAATTCCTATGATGCACAAAAGTTATGGGGATACACTTTCCCCTAAGCGCAAGTTATGTAACATTGCGATAATGAGCTTTAAAAAGCATCAGGTTATTGGTTACCAAGAAGTTATGTCCTGACCGGATCTTTAACAACCGCGATATGCAGCATGTCCATGGCTCACCGGTTCCCGCTGGGAACGCGCCGCTCACTCTGTACCCTGCACCCGCTTTATCCCCGCAGAGTGATACTGTGTAGTTTTGCCAACCGCAACATGAACGCGTTTCAGGTGTCTAAAGATCCTTACCTACATAAGGCGCTATGGAGACGAAAATGACAGATAAAAAATTAACGCTAACCCTGCAAGATGGAACATCTATTGAACTGGACGTGCTGAAAGGTACGCTGGGCCAGGATGTGGTTGATGTCCGCGCTCTGGGTTCAAGTGGCCTGTTCACCTTCGATCCCGGTTTTACGTCTACTGCGTCCTGCGAATCTGCCATCACCTTTATTGATGGTGATGAAGGTATCCTGCTGCACCGTGGTTTCCCTATTTCTGAGCTGGCGACCCACTCTAACTACCTGGAAGTCTGCTACATTCTGCTGAATGGCGAAGCACCGAACCAGAAACAGTTTGATGAGTTCCGCACCACTGTTACCCGCCACACCATGATTCATGAGCAGATTACCCGCCTGTTCCACGGCTTCCGTCGTGACTCACATCCGATGGCGGTAATGTGCGGTGTTACGGGTGCTCTGGCTGCGTTTTACCACGATTCGCTGGATGTAAACATTGAGCGCCACCGCGAAATCGCGGCATTCCGTCTGCTTTCCAAAATGCCGACCATGGCAGCAATGTGTTACAAATATTCTATCGGCCAGCCATTTGTTTATCCTCGCAACGACCTCTCCTATGCCGGTAACTTCCTGCACATGATGTTTGCTACCCCATGCGAAGAGTACAAAGTGAATCCGGTCCTGGAACGCGCGATGGACCGCATTTTGATCCTGCATGCTGACCATGAGCAGAACGCCTCTACGTCGACCGTACGTACCGCCGGTTCAAGCGGCGCGAACCCGTTTGCCTGTATCGCCGCCGGGATCGCCTCTCTGTGGGGGCCGGCGCACGGCGGTGCCAACGAAGCGACCCTGCGTATGCTGGAAGAGATCAGCACCGTCGAGCACATCCCGGAATTTGTTAAGCGCGCCAAAGACAAAAATGACTCATTCCGTCTGATGGGCTTTGGTCACCGCGTGTATAAAAACTACGATCCACGCGCAACCGTGATGCGAGATACCTGCCATGAAGTGCTGAATGAGCTGGGTATGAAGGATGACCTGCTGGAAGTGGCGATGGAGCTGGAACACATTGCGCTGAACGACCCGTACTTTATCGAGCGTAAACTCTATCCAAACGTGGACTTCTACTCCGGTATCATTCTGAAAGCGATGGGTATTCCATCCTCCATGTTTACGGTGATCTTCGCGATGGCCCGTACTGTTGGCTGGATTGCACACTGGAAAGAGATGCACGACGAAGGCATGAAGATTGCCCGTCCGCGTCAGCTCTACACCGGTTATACCGAGCGCGAATTCAGTTCACAGCTGAAGAAGTAAGATTCGGAGGGCGGAGATTTCTCCGCTTGATGTTGCTTAAAAACCGGGGGCGGTTGGCTGTGATACCGCGCCTGCGCAGAGAACATGGTCAGATCGGAAAGACGCAAAAGCCGTCATCCATGACACGCTCGGCCCGCGCGATTACGCACCTCATCCGAGAGGTGCGCCCGTTTCCGGGCCAACGCTTTGCGTTGTTCAAAAACGCTCCCGGCGTTTTTGTCCATGGCGCGGGACGCTTTCCTCCTCTGACCGTGTTCCCTGCGCGTTAAGCTATTTTATTGCTATAAGATTCACACGGGCCTGGCTCTGTCAGCCGTAAGAGCATTTTACCCTTTTGACTTTACTGTCTATCTCTGACACCCCGGACACCAGTAAAACGGCCGTGATGACAGCGTGCCCTTCTCAATCGCCGTGCCACAGCGCCGGCATTCTTTGCCCTGCCGATGAAACACCTCAAACTGAAACGCCGCTTCCTCATGATATTTCTTCATGGTCCCTCGCATCCGATAGGCATGACGCGGCACTGACAGCAGCGCCTCGCTGAAAGCAGTCAGCTGATCGTCACTGAGATCCTGCGCCCGATGATTTGGCAGCAACTGCGCCAGCCAGAGAATCTCGGCACGCAGATAGTTTCCCAGCCCGGCCAGAAAAGCCTGATCCAGCAGCAGACCACTGAACTGACGCCGCCGAAAACGGGGTGACAGCAGCCGCTCTCGCACCTCTTCAACCGTCAGCGCGCTGTTCAGCACATCCGGTCCGATGCGGGTCAGAAACGGATGTGCCGCCAGCGTATCAGCGTTAAGCAGTTCAATATCTGACGCGCTGTAAAGCAGAATCGCTTTACCCTTTGTAGCAAGCCGCACCCGCAACTGACGCGTGGTATTGAGTTCGGTATCGGGTTTCACAATACGCCAGACACCATAAAGCTGATTATGACTGTAGAGCGTCAGACCATTGCTGAAATGAGTCAGCAGCGCTTTACCCCGCGTCTCAATCGCCTGCACCTGCTCACCAATCAGTGAAGGTTCATAGGTCTTGAGCTGAGGAAACGCAAACCACGCTTCCGTTAAGGGCTGACCCACAATGGCGGCTTCAAGCTTATCCGCCACGCGGCGAATTTCCGGTCCTTCTGGCATCGTTCTTCCTCTTAATGGGTGGCGCCGCCAGCCTGTTTAATATCTTCGCCGGTCTCCAGCGTCACCTTCACCGCAATCTCCAGCGCCTGAATAATGGTCGCGACCGCCATGCTCGGCGCACCAGGATGTTGCGCTGCCTGTTCAGGCAGGTAAGGAATATGAATAAAGCCACCCCGCGCCGGACTCCCCTGCTGCTCAAGCCAGTGCAGCAGACCATACATCACCCGATTGCAGGTAAAGGTCCCGGCGGTCTGTGAGACCGACGCGGGGATCCCCGCGTCGCGCACTGCCGCCACAATCGCTTTGATGGGCAGACGGGAAAAATAGGCTGCCGGGCCGCCTGCCACAATCGGTTCGTCTACAGGCCGCTGGCCGGCGTTGTCCGGGATGCGGGCGTCATCGACATTGATACCGATACGTTCCACGGTAATGTCGCTGCGACCGCCCGCCTGCCCGACTGACACTACCGCGTCCGGTTTAACCTCTTCCAGTGCCTGATTCAGCACATTAAGTACCTCACTGAATACCACCGGCAGCTGTCGGATGACGATCGTCGCTCCGCCAATCTTTTTGCCTTCCAGCGCGCGCACCGCTTCCCAGGAGGGATTAATCGTTTCACCGCCAAAGGGTTCAAAAGCGGTCATCAGGACAGTTTTCATGCAGCCTCACAGAAACATCAGGAAATAGAGCAGGAAAATGTTAACGATTAACAGTAGCACACCGGTTGGAATCTGAGCCTTAATGACCGCGTTACGATCGGGCAGCTCCAGCAGCGCCGCCGGAACAATATTGAAGTTGGCCGCCATCGGCGTCATCAGCGTGCCGCAGTAACCGGAGAACATACCAATCGCCGCCATTACCGCCGGATTTCCGCCGTGCTGCAGCACCAGAATCGGAATGCCAACGCCTGCAGTAATAATCGGAAATGCCGCAAACGCGTTACCCATGACCATGGTTAACAGGGCCATCCCGACGGCATAGACGGTGACGGCGATAAAGCGGTTATCCACCGCCAGCCAGGTTTCAGTCAGATGCGAAATAGCACTGCCTACGCCCGCGGCGGTAAACAGCAGTCCCAGGGTGGCGAGAATCTGTGGCAGGATAAACGCCCAGCCAATTGAATCCAGCAGGCGACGGGTCTCCTGCATCGACTGTACCGGTTTTTCATGGGTCAGTTTTAACGCCACCAGCCAGCCAATCACACAGCCGGCCATCATTGAAAACAATGTCACCAGCGTGGCGTGATTACCGGGACCGAACACCGCATCCTGCAACCCCGGAATATTGTTGAACGCCAGCACACCGACAACGGTCACAACCGGAATCGCCAGTGCAGGCAGAAACAGCTTATTCCGCAGACGCTGTGCGCTTGCCTGTTTCTCTTCATTAGTGCGCTGATGATAACGACCCAGCCGGACACCCCCTAAACCCGCAATCAGCGCCATGATCACCACAATGACACCGATGGTGATGTGCAGCATTCGGGTGCCCGCCGCGTCCGAGCCCATCAGGCTGCTCATCAGCGCCGTCGTCCAGTCACCGACCAGAAAAACCAGGCCATATAAGGCCCAGAAGAGCCCGGTGGTAAAGCGACGCGGATTAGCGCGGTCACGCCATGAGAGGATAGCCACCACCAGCAGGATAATGCCCGCCAGCCACATCAGATATTGTTGCTGAAACATTACTGGCCTCCTTTGGCTTTCAGCGCCTGGCTGTTGAGCTGCTGCAGCTCACGTGCCAGCTGACGATCCAGACGAACCAGACGCGCTGAATGGATCAGGAACGCAGCAACGGCAGTTGGAATGCCCCATAAGGCGATGTGCAGCGGCTCAGTCTGAATCCCGGCCGACGCCTGCATAAAGTTGTGCATAAAGATAATCGCGCCAAATGCCACGAAGATATCTTCACCAAAGAACAGGCCGACGTTATCGGTCGCCGCTGACATGGCGCGCAGCTTATGGCGCAGTTCAGGCGAGATCTCGCCATAGCGATTTTCTGTGGCGCCCTCCGCCATCGGTGCCAGTAACGGACGCACCATCTGCGGATGTCCGCCAAGACTGGTTAACCCCAGTGCCGCAGTAATTTCACGCACAAACAGGTAGACGATCAGCAGCCGTCCGGCGGTGGCGGTTTTAATCTGAGCAATCCACGCCTGCGCCCTTTCTTTTAGCCCGTGACGTTCCAGCAGGCCAATGACCGCCAGTGGCAGCAGCAGAATCAGCGGCAGGTTCCGGGTGTTAAGAAACCCTGCGCCGAGTTTTTCCAGAATGTCCGCCAGCGGCATCATCGCAGCCAGACCGGTGACAAATCCGGCGACAATCACCACCAGCACCGGATTAAAACGTAATACGAAGCCGACGATGATCGCGGCAATGCCCAGTAGTGGCCAGAGATTCACTGCAGTTTCCATGGATTTTCCCCGAGTTAAAAAACCCGGCATAAGCCGGGCTAAGTGTGATTATTCAGGCGCTGGTGACACGAATCTGCTGGTCGGCAAACGCATCACGTAACCGCTGTGCAAACTGCAGGGCATGCTCGCCGTCGCCATGTAAGCAGACAGTCTGCGCGTTCACCGCCACCCATTCTCCGGTGATACTTTTCACTTTGCCCTGCCGTACCATTGTCAGTGTCTGATCGATAGCCTGCTGTTCATTCTCAATCAGCGCGCCCGGCTGGTTGCGCGGCACCAGCGCACCGCTGCTGAGATAGCCACGGTCAGCAAACACCTCTTCCCGCGTGTGTAAACCGTAATGCGCCGCAGCACGGATCGATTCGCTATTCGCCAGCCCGACCACAATCAGCTGGCTGTCCACCGCCCTGATGGCGCGGGCAATGGCATCAGCCAGCACCGGGTCAGATGCAGCCTGGTTATAGAGCATGCCGTGTGGCTTAACATGCACCAGGCGCGCGCCCTCACTTTCTGCCAGACTTTTCAGCGCGCCAATCTGATAGATCATCTGGGCATAGACCGTTTCCGGCGGCAACTGCATGGCGCTGCGGCCAAAGTTCTCGCGATCGGGAAAGGCGGGATGCGCCCCGATGGCGACGCCGGATGCCTTTGCCCAGCGCACCGACTGCAGCATGGTCTGTGCATCACCGGCGTGAAAGCCACAGGCGATGTTGGCAGAGCTCACCAGTTGCAGCAGCGCTTCATCGCTGGCGCAGCCCTCACCCAGGTCGGCGTTTAAATCAATTTTCATTGAGTCCCCATTTCATCTGGTCCAGAGCGCGTTGCTGATGCTGACGGGCCAGCATCGCTTCCGGCAGGGTGCAGTGAATAAAGTGAATCGGCTCACCCAGACGGATTTGCGCCAGGTGATAAAGATCGGCTTCGATAACAGAAGCGATGCGCGGATAACCACCGGTAGTCTGGGCATCCGCCATCAATACGATGGGCTGTCCGTTCGGCGGCACCTGAATCACACCTGGCATCACGCCGTGTGACAGCAGCTCGCGCGGGCGCTCACGTTTAAGCTCACGTCCTTCCAGCCGGTATCCCATCCGGTTACTTTGCGGGCTGAGTTTCCATGCGGTGCGCCAGAACGCCTGCTGCGCTTCGGGACTGAATTCGTGATACTCCGGACCAGGCAAGGCGCGAATGCGGTTGCCCCACAGCAGTTGTCGTACCCCGACTTTGCGGTCGAACTGACGCGTCGGTTTCCCCAGCGGGACCTGATCGCCATCCTGCAAGGCGCGCCCATGAAATCCGCCAAATTTTGCTTTCAGGTCGGTACTGGCAGAGCCAAGCACCGCGGGGATGTCAAAACCACCCTGCACCGCCAGATAGCTGCGCATACCACGCTGCGGCATCGCCAGCGACAGGACCTGTCCGCGTTTCACTGGCGTGCGCCAGCCCGTCCAGACCGGCTGGCCGTCCAGCTCCGCATGACAGCCTGCACCCGTCAGCGCAAACCAGCCGTCGCGGGTAAACTTTGCTTTGAACTGGCCGAGCACCATCTCCAGCACCGCGCTGTCGGGCGCATTGCCTACCAGTACGTTGGCGGTGAACATGGCGGGATAATCCAGCACACCGCCGGGGCTGATACCGAACTGACGCCAGCCGTATCGACCCGCATCCTGAATAGTGGCCGCCAGCCCGGCCCGCAGAATGTTTAACATACGCCCTCCTGTTGCGGCACAAAGCGCACTCTGTCACCCGGACGGAGCAGCGTGGGCGGTTGCTGCAGCGGATCAAACAGCGCGGTGCGTGTCTGGCCGATCAACTGCCAGCCGCCGGGCGACGCCAGAGGGTAGACGCCGGTCTGGCTGCCACCGATACCCACGGATCCCGCGGGCACGGCCACCCTGGGCTCACTACGACGCGGAATGTGCAGGCGCGGATCCAGTCCGCCCAGATAGGGGAAACCCGGCTGAAAGCCAATAAAAAACACGACGTATTCGCTGCTGCTGTGCAGCTCAACCACCTGATGAGGCGTCAGCGCGGCATGTTCAGCCACCGCCGTCAGGTCGGGACCGGCCTCACCGCCGTAGATCACCGGGATCTCTACCAGACGCGACTCAGGTAATTGCGCTTCACTCTCTTCCCACCATCGCTGAAGTCGCTCAATCGCATCCAGCGCACTCTGCTGGGGATCACGCAAAATCAAGGTGATGTTGTTCATGCCGGGAATGACCTCCAGCACGCTCGCAGAGGACTGCAATCGCTGGTTAAGTCCCCAGATACGTTGCTGACTCTCCAGTGAGACCGGGGGTTCCAGCTCCAGCACGACAGCGCGTTCACCCAATAAATAACACCGTGCTCGTTGCAACAGCTACCTCCCGCTCAGTTGAGATCGCGACCGGCTGACCGTGCCGGATGCCCGAATCAGCCGATGGCTTATCTACATAAAGCAAATAGTTATGCGAAAGTGACAGGGAAGTGTCAATAGATTTAGGTCCTGCGCATGCGCACAGGACCTGGGAAGGGGATCAGGCAGGATTGGGAATATCAATGAAAGTCACATCAAGCTCGTGGTGCTGCGCCAGCCACTCGCCCAGCGCTTTTACGCCGCCGCGCTCGGTAGCGTGATGGCCTGCAGCAAAGAAGTGCAGCCCCTGCTCACGTGCGCTGTGAATGGTCTGTTCAGAGACTTCTCCAGTGATATAAGCATCGACGCCTGCGGCAGCGGCCTGGTCGATAAAGCCCTGGCCACCCCCGCTGCACCAGGCGATACGACGAATCAGCGCGGGCGCGTTGTCGCCGCAATGCAGCGGTTCACGTCCCAGTCGGTCACCGATTCGACGTGCCAGCTGCTCACCGGAGATCGGCTCAGCCAGCTCACCCCAGAACACCAGCGGCATCACTTCACCCTTTATTTCAATATCCAGCAAGTTTGCCAGCTGGGCGTTGTTGCCCAGTTCAGGATGCGCGTCGAGCGGCAGGTGCCAGCCATAGAGATTAATATCATTAGCCAGCAGAGTGCGCAGACGACGACGCTTCATACCTTTAATCGCGGCCGGTTCACTTTTCCAGAAATAGCCATGATGGACAATAATCGCATCGGCCTGACGTGCCACCGCCTCGTCCAGCAGTGCCTGACAGGCCGTCACGCCGGTGATAATCGTTTTGACCTCGCTGCGTCCCTCAACCTGTAAACCGTTGGGGGCGTAGTCACTGAAGCTGTGGCTGTCGAGGTGCTGATTGATCAGCGTCTCTAATTCGTAATGTTTCATTCAGGCTCCTTCGAGGCCTCAGGCAGCGCTTTTGGCGCGCTCAAAGGCATCTAATGTCTTTTTACGGGCGGCCTTATGATCCACGATCGGTGCCGGATAATCGAGTTTCTTGTGATGCTTCTCCGCCCAGACGTGGGGCTGGTGAATGTCGCTGTCAGGGACGTCGGCCAGTTCCGGCAGATAGTGGCGGATAAAATCCCCCTTCTCGTCGAAGCGCTCGCCCTGTGTCGTCGGATTAAAGATGCGAAAATAGGGAGCCGCGTCAGTGCCCGTCGATGCTGCCCACTGCCAGCCGCCGTTGTTCGCGGCCAGATCGCCATCGATCAGTTGCTGCATAAAATAGCGTTCGCCTTCACGCCAGTCGATCAGCAGATCTTTGACCAGAAAACTGGCTGTGATCATTCTTAAGCGATTGTGCATCCAGCCCAGCGCCTTCATCTGACGCATCGCCGCATCGACAATCGGGTAACCCGTTCTACCCGCTTTCCAGGCGTCAAAGTGTGCGTCGTTACGCTGCCATTCAACGTTACGCGTCCAGTCGATAAACGGCTGATGCCGACAAAGCGCCGGGTAGGCAACCAGCAGATGGCGGTAGAACTCACGCCAGATCAGCTCGTTCAGCCAGGTAAATGCGCGGCTGTTGTCCAGTGCATCGGGATGCTCATGCAACACACGATGCAGGCATTGGCGGGGTGACAGCACGCCGGTCGCCAGATAAACCGACAGACGGCTGGTGGCATCCAGCGCCGGCAGGTCACGCTTCGCAGGGTAATCGATTACCGGTTTAGTGGCGAAATGACGTAAACGCTTCAGCGCAGCTGCTTCGCCTGCCGGGAACAGATCTTCATCAAAAGCCTTGGTCGGATAGTCAAAAGCAGGAATCGGGGTGACTTTCAGCGGCGAACCTTCACGCGGTTTCGGCGCTGGCACGCACTCCGGCAGACTCTGTTGCAAACGGCGGACAAACGCTTTGCTAAACGGCGTAAAAACCTTATACATCGAGCGGTCGCCGCTCTGCACGCTGCCGGGCGGCAGCAACAGGCTGTCATCAAAACCCTGACAAATGACGCCCGCATCATCAAGACGCTTTTCAGCCCGGGCATCGCGCTGGCGCTCGTTGACCTCATACTGATAGTTGTAGAAAAGCTGATCGACCTTTTGCTTTTCGCAGAATTCCGCCAGCGCATCAATACTGTCGCTGAAGGCATGACAGGCCTGATAGTGAAGTGGAATGCCCCGCTCAGCCAGGGCGCTCTGGACTTCCAGCAGACTGGCGTGAATAAACGCCGCCTGTTTTGGGGACATGTCATGCTGCTGCCACTGTTCTGGCGTGGAGAGGTAGAGCGCAATCACTTTTGCATCGCTGTCGCGGCAGGCGGCGTGCAGCGCCAGGTTGTCGTTGATGCGTAAATCGTTACGCAACCAGACCAGATGGGTGGTCATACTCCTCCTGAATTATTGTCCGTAGCGTAAGCACAAGGCTTCGGGATAGGGATCAAAATAGCGTTGCTGGGCCAGCCACGGATGCGGGTATTCGGCCATGTAGTGCTTAAGAATGGTGATCGGCACCAGCAAGGGTTGTGTGCCCTGACGATAGCGGTCAATCAGGGTTGCCAGCTCCTGGCGCTGCGGTGAGCTCAGATGGGTGCGGAAGTAGCCCTGCACATGCATCAGTACATTGGTGTGATTGCGACGTGAGGCGGGGCGTGACATCAGTTCCATCATACGATTGCGGTACTCGAAGGCAAAGGCGTCGAGCGACTCCCACTGGCTCATTGAGGCGACAAACGGTCCCAGTTCGCGATACTTCTCCTGCGAATGTGCCAGCATCATCAGTTTGTAGCGGCTGTGAAAGGCGATTAAAGCCTGACGGGTCAGGCCATTTTCCCACATCTGATTGAACTCGTGCAGCGCGCAGATACGACCAATAAAGTTCTCACGCAGAGCGGGATCGTGCAGACGACCATCTTCCTCCAGCGGCAGCCAGGGCATTTCGCGCTGCAGGAATTCAGCAAAAATACCCGTGCCCACTTTGCGGTTGTTATTGTTGTCAGGCTCATAGACCCGCACACGCTCCATGCCGCAGCTGGGGGACTTGGCGCACAGAATATAGCCGCAGAGATGATGCAGCGATTTTACCCGCTCGGCAGACCAGTCACGCATCTGTGTGGTGACCTCTTCTCCACCATCTTTGCTGAAGCAGAGATGCAGCTCATCGTCGCCCTGCTTTACCAGGCGTAATGCCGGGCGCGGCGTTGGCAAACCGATCGCCATTTCCGGACAGATCGGTTCAAAACGCACAAACGGGGTAAGATCGTCGGTCGCAAAAGTAAGACGCTTGTGCCCACCATCAAATCTGACGCGGTCGCCGAGCAGGCATGCACTGATTCCAACGGGGATTTTTTTGCTCATACTTGTACAACCTCAGAAATCTTGTAGAGGTTTAAGTGTAGCGCAAAATGGTCAGGAATAAAGGAGGAAAACGCGGTTCAGATCTGCTTATACTCAGAAAAAACGCAAAAAAAAGCCCGGTCAATTGACCAGGCCTGTTTTGTGGCAGTACGACTTACCAGAACGCGCCGCCACCGGCTTCAGACTGCGCCAGCCAGACCGGCTTTGCGCTGGTCTTGCACCAGACACGGTGCAGGTAACTGTAGAAACGTGCCCGGTCCTGTCGAAACAGCATGACAGGAAGCGCCAGCACGCCGAGAAAAACCACCAGCGTACGACGCGCGATAATTTTGTAACGTGGATAAGCCTGATACATGGTTCTCCTCCCGGTAAGCAAAAGTGTTTGAATGTGATCTGTGTCTGACTTTACGCCAGGTTGTGTAATTTTACTACTCGTCTGACCACTTATTTGCCGCTATTTACACGGTTTAAGAATCAGCCTGTAATTAAGTTACAGATAAGTTATCGTCTGGTTACATGAGGGTTTAAACGCCCGGAAGGTGAAGCTCACGGACGGCAGCCTGTAATATTGATAAAATGGTAGTTCGGCCCCTATCCAAGGCAGGTATTGCGTGACCACGGTTTTGATCGTTGAAGATGAAAAAGAGATCCGTCGCTTTGTCCGGCTGGCGCTGGAAAATGAAGATCTTAAGGTGTTTGATGCCGATACGCTGCAGCGCGGACTGATTGAAGCGGCAACCCGTAAGCCCGATTTAGTGATCCTCGATCTTGGCCTGCCAGATGGGGATGGCACCGATTTTATCCGTGACCTGCGCCAGTGGAGCGCCATCCCGGTAATTGTATTGTCAGCGCGCAGCGATGAGCAGGATAAAATCGCCGCACTGGATGCAGGCGCGGATGACTATCTGACCAAACCTTTTGGTATTGGCGAACTGCTGGCGCGCGTCCGGGTTGCGCTGCGTCGTCATAGTGGCCAGCAACCTGATGCCAGAGTTCACTTTGCCGACGTCAGTGTCGATTTCGCCGCACGGCGGGTGCAGCGCGGCGGCAATGAGATTCACCTCACTCCAATAGAATTTCGTCTGTTGAGTATTCTGCTGAATAACGCCGGAAAGGTGCTGACACAGCGACAGCTGCTGAGCCAGGTGTGGGGACCCAATGCCGTGGAGCACAGCCACTATTTGCGCATCTATATGGGCCATCTGCGCCAGAAGCTGGAAGCGAATCCGACACAACCTGCCCATCTGCTGACCGAAACCGGGATCGGCTACCGTTTTATGCCATAAAAAAAGGCGCCAGAGGCGCCTTAAGCTGTTAACAACGTTTAAGCTGGTTCGCTGTGAAACCGAGCCTGCTCAGGAAACAGGGTCAGATCGGAAAGACGCAAAAGCCGTCATCCATGACACGCTCGGCCCGCGCCGTCCTGCCGCGGGACGCTTTCCTCTTCTGACCCCGTTCCCGCCGCATTGAGTAAGTCCGTTGCTGCCAGATTTACCCGGATGTGAGGTTGTCTTCAGTCTGAGGCGCGCGATGCGCCTTTTTATCATCCTGACTTATCAGGCGTTTTTCAGCACTTCGCTGACAATCTCTACGGCTTCTTTCTCAATCTGCTCGCGATGTTCTGCGCCCAGGAAGCTTTCACAGTAGATTTTGTAGGCATCTTCGGTGCCTGAAGGACGGGCAGCAAACCAGCCATTCTCCGTCATCACTTTCAGACCGCCGATTGAGGCACCGTTACCTGGAGCCGCCGTCAGACGCGCGGTGATAGGATCACCCGCCAGCGTATCCGCGCTCACCATCTCTGGTGACAGCTTCGACAGTGCAGCTTTCTGCGCTGAAGTGGCGGATGCCTGCAGACGGTTGTAGCTTGGTGCGCCAAAACGCGCAGCCAGTTCATCATAATGCTGCTGCGGATTTTTACCGGTTACCGCTGTAATTTCAGCCGCCAGCAGACACATGATGATGCCATCTTTGTCCGTTGACCACGGCGTGCCGTCGAAACGCAGGAATGAAGCGCCCGCGCTCTCTTCACCGCCGAAACCGAAGCTGCCGTCATACAGACCATCAACAAACCATTTGAAACCAACCGGCACTTCCACCAGCTTGCGACCAATGTCGTTGACCACACGGTCAATCATGGCGCTGGACACCAGGGTTTTACCCACGGCAACATCCTGGCCCCACTGTGGACGATGCTGGAACAGATAGTTGATCGCAACCGCCAGATAGTGGTTTGGATTCATCAGACCCGCCGGGGTCACGATGCCGTGACGGTCATAATCGGGATCGTTGCCGAACGCCAGATCGAACTTGTCGCGGTAAGCCAGCAGGCCTGCCATTGCGCTTTCGGACGAACAGTCCATGCGCACAACGCCATCTTTATCCAGATGCATAAAGCGGAAGGTCTGATCGACCGCATCGTTTACCAGCGTCAGATCCAGCTTGTAATGCTCAGCAATACGCTGCCAGTAAGCAATACCTGAACCGCCCAGTGGATCAACACCCAGCTTCAGGCCAGCTTTCTGAATTGCCGGGAAATCGATAATCTCTGCCAGACCTTCAACGTAAGGCTGGATCAGATCTTTCTCGACCACGTGACCGCTCGCCATAGCCTGTTCAAGTGGCAGACGTTTCACCTCTTTCAGCCCATCTTTGATCAGCTGATTAGCGCGATCTTCCACCACTTTAGTGACGTTGGTATCCGCCGGTCCACCGTTAGGTGGATTGTACTTAATGCCGCCATCTTCCGGTGGGTTGTGCGAAGGTGTGATGACGATACCATCTGCCAGCGGGCCACCCGCTTTATTGTGCTCAAGAATGGCGTTGGAAATCGCAGGGGTTGGCGTATAGCCATTATCCTGCTGAACAATCACATCAACGCCGTTCGCCGCCAGGACTTCCAGAACAGACAGAATCGCCGGTTCTGACAGCGCATGAGTATCTTTACCGACGTAGCAAGGTCCGGTGATGCCGTTCTTTTTGCGCTCTTCGGCAATTGCCTGAGCGATGGCCAGAATGTGCATCTCGTTGAAGCTCTGGCGCCCTGCACTGCCGCGATGGCCAGAGGTGCCAAATTTCACCGCATGTTCCGGGTTCGCCACATCGGGCTGCAGGACATAATATTGTGACGTTAATTGTGCAACGTTAATCAAATCGCTCTGCTGGGCGGGTTGCCCGGCACGTGGGTGATTGGCCATTGGCGCTGCTCCCTGACGCTTAAGTTTTTAAATGGTGCCGCAAACTTTCTCGGTCAGTTCCGCAGGGAACTGCATCGAGAGCATGATGTGTTCAACCATGCTGCATTTACGACCAGTATTGGTGTTGGTGATCACCCAGTACGGCGTGCCGGGCACATGCTTCGGCTTAGTATGGGTGCCATTCTGCAACAGCGTATGCTCATCGCCTGCAAAATAGACGCGGGTACGCCCCTGCAGCGATGCAGTAGCCTCAGCAAAGGCTGCGGTATCAAGACGATAGAGCGTTGACAAAATAAGCATAAAGCGATTCACCGCCCGCTTCTGCTCCGCATATTCATCGGAAAGCAGCAGCTCACGCACCGCGCGAACACGATCCTGCGGGCGGGAACCCACAGAGGCCTGGGACTCTTTCGCTGCCTCTTTTGACGCTGGCTGAGCAGGCGAAGCAGGTGCAGTCTGACCGGCCGTGAATTTCAGCATACGACGCAGAATGTCGGATGCGCTTTCACCAATGTGTTGCGTATGGCTGGCAATATAACGGTAGAGCTCTTCGTCAACTTCAATCGTTTTCATCTTATTCCGTACGGTTCTTTCTCATGACAGAACCACCTGTTTCCTGAAAAGCACTGAGTATAGTCAGGCAATTCAAAAGGTGTGTGGGTTCTAACATCAGGATTATAAAGTTAAATTCAGGCGGGTTGTTAGCAATCAAACGGTTTACGGGCAAAAGTCAGAATATGTCCTAATGCCACCGGAACCGGCGCACCTGAAAAGGTGAAACCATGATAACCTAAGCTCAGGTCTCAAACTTAAGAACTTTGCTATGATTTTGAACGCCCGTCTGCAAACTGAACAATCCCCTCCTGATTCCCTGCCCATCCTCCTTATCCATGGTCTGTTTGGCAGCCTGGATAACCTTGGTGTGCTGGCGCGCGGGCTGAAAGATGCCGGTCCCCTGCTGCAGGTTGATGTCCGTAACCACGGTCTTTCGCCACGATCCGACGAGATGAACTACGCTGTAATGGCGCAGGATATGGTCGACACGCTGGATGCACAGGGCATCGAACGCGTCGCGGTTATCGGTCACTCGATGGGCGGTAAAATCGCGATGACCATGAGCGCGCTGGTGCCGGATCGCATTGAGCGACTGGTGATGATCGATATCGCACCGGTGGACTACCAGACCCGCCGCCACGATGAGATTTTTGCCGGTATTCGTGCCGTCACTGATGCGGGCGTTTCATCCCGCAGCGAGGCAGCCCGCATTATGCGCACGCTGATTGATGAAGAAGGGGTTATCCAGTTTCTGCTGAAGTCATTTCAGGAGGGTGAGTGGCGCTTCAATGTGCCGGTACTGTGGGATAACTACACCACGATTTCTGGCTGGCAGCCGGTTCCTGCCTGGGATCATCCCGCGTTGTTTATTCGTGGCGGCGACTCAAGCTATCTGGATAACCGCTACCGCGACGTGTTACTTCAACAGTTTCCGGCGGCTCAGGCACATGTCATTGGCGGCGCCGGGCACTGGGTTCATGCAGAGAAACCTGATGCCGTTTTGCGCAGCATTCGTCGTTTTTTTGCGCTTTAAAAGCAAATAGATGGCGGTAAAAGTTTAGGATTGGCGTCGGGAGTACGCGTGAAGTATGATGGCGCGCTAAAATTTTGCCGCTGGTCAGTTTTGCTGCGGCAATGGCCAATAATTTATAATCTGCGCGGTGAGTGTCTGGCGCCCGCCCCCATTCAGTTTTACTAAGCCATGGCAAAAGAACAGACTGACCGCACGACGCTCGATCTCTTTGCTGATGAGCGCCGCCCCGGTCGACCCAAAACCAGTCCGCTTTCGCGTGATGAACAGCTGCGCATCAACAAGCGCAACCAGCTTAAACGTGACAAAGGACGCGGACTTCGTCGTGTCGAACTGAAAATGAACAGTGAAGCCGTCGATGCACTTAATACGCTGGCAGAACAGCGTAATCTCAGCCGCAGCGAACTGATTGAACAGATGCTGCTGGCGCAGCTCAAACTGGATTGATGCGGGCAAATCGCACGCAGGAGCAAATGTCGGGGCTTTAACCGTTCACCGGTTTTCTCTCGTCTGCTATTATTCGCTGAAATGTGCTGCGGCACACATCTCATCATCAGGATTTAAGAGGTTATTTTACTCATGGCACTCGTAGGCATCTTCTTTGGCAGCGATACCGGTAATACCGAAAACATTGCAAAAATGATCCAGAAACAGCTGGGTTCAGACGTTGCAGAAGTGCATGACATCGCGAAAAGCACAAAAGAAGATCTGGAAGCATTTGATATCCTGCTGCTGGGTATTCCAACCTGGTACTACGGTGAAGCACAGTGTGACTGGGATGACTTCTTCCCGACGCTGGAAGAGATCGACTTTAATGGCAAGCTGGTGGCGTTGTTTGGCTGCGGCGATCAGGAAGATTACGCAGAGTACTTCTGTGATGCGATGGGCACTATCCGCGACATTATTGAGCCACACGGTGCCGTGATTGTCGGACACTGGCCAACTGAGGGCTACCATTTCGAAGCCTCAAAAGGTCTGGCGGATGATACCCACTTCCTGGGTCTGGCTATCGACGAAGATCGTCAGCCTGAACTGACTAACCAGCGAGTTGATCAGTGGGTTAAGCAGATTTTTGATGAACTGCAACTGAAAGAGATCATCGAAGCGTGATGGTGTCTGACTCAATGTGAGCGCCAGCTCACATTGAGGTAATGGAAATTCCTATAGAAATAATAGCCACATTTTTTTAACTTTCTCCGTTTAATCTGTAGAATACCCGCATCGATCTTCCGCTTATTTTCTCACGCGGCAAGACTAAGCGATGTACAAACAGACATCTGCCAGAATTCTCCCCGGCCCGGTGACGCCTCCCCAGCAGCCCATGATGATTCAGGCACGCCCTCTGGTTTTCATTTCATCGCTTCAGTTCTATAATGAGACGCAAATGAGAATGAGTGTAGATCGACATTCAAGGCGACAAGCCACAAAAGTGAATATTAGTAACAGGACAAAATCCGCATGACTGACAACAACACCGCATTAAAGAAGGCTGGCCTGAAAGTGACACTGCCCAGACTGAAAATTCTGGAAGTGCTTCAGGAACCTGAGTGCCATCACGTCAGTGCGGAAGATTTGTATAAACGCCTGATTGATATCGGCGAAGAGATTGGACTGGCTACCGTTTACCGTGTGCTTAACCAGTTCGATGACGCGGGTATTGTGACGCGCCACAATTTCGAAGGCGGCAAATCGGTCTTCGAACTGACGCAGCAGCATCATCACGATCACCTGATCTGCCTGGATTGCGGCAAGGTTATTGAGTTCAGCGACGAGTCTATCGAAACGCGTCAGCGTGAAATCGCAACCCGCCACGGCATCAAGCTCACTAACCACAGCCTCTATCTTTACGGACACTGCACACTGGGCGATTGCCGGGAAAATGAAACCCTGCACGACCAGTAACGCGAGCTGAAATAAAAAAACCGGTGAATTCACCGGTTTTTTTTCGTCTGATGTCTGCTGTCAGTCAGGCGACCAGCGTCTCCTGCAGATAACGCCAGCGCGGAATAGAGCTACTGCAATCGAGAATGGCCAGCGAGATGCGGCTATTGTTATTGCCATTCATCATCTGCATTTCGCGATACTGCACGGTGATCTCTTTATCATGATGAGAGAGGATCACATGTTCGCAGGTGGCAATGCGCATCCCTTCCCGCTGCCCCTGCAACTGCCGGAAAAGATCCTCGACCTCGTTCAGATTGTACTCTTTGCCTTTAGGGGTCACCATGCGGAATTCAGGATGAAAATAGGACATCAGCAGCTCAAAACTGTCGTCTGATCCGGCGGGCTTATTAAAAATACGTTCAATGAGCTGATGTAAAACGACGACACTGTGTTTGGCTTCCTGGGCGAGAACGGTCATATTTTTTCCTTCTGTAACCCGCTGTGCGACCTCTGAGAGCGCATAGCCTACCTGAAAGCTGCTAATTCACATCCTGAAATTGATTAATTTTTTTAAACTCAGATTTCTCTCACAGTATGGCATTTAATGGATTGCAGTTAGTTCAGAACAAACGTCGGTAATGGTCGAAATAGGGACAATAAAAAAGGGCGATAAATCGCCCTTTTGTCATTTTATGAGGTCAGCCTCACCACGTTATTCGCCGGCTTTCGTCCAGGTATCACGAAGACCAACGGTACGGTTGAATACCAACTGCGAGGGCGTAGAGTAAACGCTGTCGGCGCAGAAATAACCTTCACGTTCAAACTGGAACGGTGTGGTCGGTTCTACATCGCGCAGGCTCGGTTCCACAAAGCCCTGTTTAATCGCCAGTGACTCAGGGTTGATTACCGCCAGGAAGTCCTCAGCCGCACCCGGGTTTGGCACGCTGAACAGGCGGTCATACAGACGGAACTCAGCAGGCTGCGCGTGATCGGCAGAGACCCAGTGAATCACGCCTTTGACCTTACGGCCATCAGCAGGATCTTTGCTCAGCGTATCAACATCGCTGGTGCAATAGATGCAGGTGATGTTGCCCGCTTCATCTTTAGCAATTCGCTCAGCACGAATCACGTAGGCGTTGCGCAGGCGAACTTCTTTGCCCAGCACCAGACGTTTATATTGCTTGTTCGCCTCTTCACGGAAATCTGCACGGTCGATCCAGATCTCGCGGCTGAACGGCACTTCACGCGCGCCCATCTCCGGCTTACCCGGATGATTGGGCATGGTGAGGGTTTCGCTGTGACCCGCTGGCAGGTTTTCGATCACCACTTTTAGCGGATCGAGCACCGCCATGGCACGTGGTGCATTATCGTTAAGATCATCGCGAATACAGGATTCCAGCGAGGCCATCTCCACGATGTTATCCTGTTTGGTCACGCCAATACGACGGCAGAACTCACGGATAGAGGCTGCGGTGTAACCGCGACGACGCAGACCTGAAACGGTCAGCATGCGCGGATCGTCCCAGCCTTCTACGTGCTTCTCGGTCACCAGCTGAGTGAGTTTGCGTTTCGACATCACCGCATACTCCAGATTCAGACGCGAGAACTCGTACTGGCGCGGATGAACCGGAATGGTGATGTTATCCAGCACCCAGTCATAGAGACGGCGGTTGTCCTGAAACTCCAGCGTACACAGTGAGTGCGTGATGCCTTCCAGCGCATCGGAGATGCAGTGGGTAAAGTCATACATCGGATAGATGCACCACTTGTTACCCGTCTGGTGGTGTTCTGCGAACTTGATGCGGTACAGCACCGGATCACGCATCACGATGAAACTAGAGGCCATGTCGATTTTGGCACGCAGACAGGCGCTGCCTTCGGCAAACTCACCGTTGCGCATTTTCTCAAACAGCGCCAGGTTCTCTTCCACGCTGCGATCGCGATAAGGGCTGTTTTTGCCAGGCTCTTTCAGGGTGCCGCGATATTCGCGAATCTCATCCGGACTGAGTTCATCAACGTAAGCCAGACCTTTAGAAATCAGCTCGATGGCATAATTGTAGAGCTGATCAAAATAGTTTGATGAGTAACAGACCTCACCGCTCCACTCAAAACCCAGCCACTGGACGTCACGCTTAATGGATTCAACAAATTCCATATCCTCTTTAACAGGATTGGTATCGTCGAAACGCAGGTTGCATTGCCCCTGATAATCCTGGGCGATGCCAAAATTCAGACAGATCGATTTCGCATGACCAATATGCAGATAGCCATTGGGCTCTGGCGGGAAACGGGTATGCACGCTGCTGTGCTTACCGCTCGCCAAATCTTCGTCAATGATCTGACGAATAAAGTTAGTTGGGCGGGCTTCAGCCTCACTCATCTCAAAAATCCTCAATACGAATAACGGGTGATTTGTACCACGAAGTAACGGAGTATGATCCACAAAGCGTCTGAGGGAAACAACCGTTTGTTAAGCCTTTAAAACAAAAAAGGCAGGAATCGCTTCCTGCCTGTGGGGTTCTGTTGCGGGGATTAGCCTTTCACTTCGTATAGCGGGGTTTCACCGGCTACCACCTGGCCGCGAGCCAGTAATGTCAGCCCTGCGAAGTCATCGCTGTTACTGACCACGACCGGACTCACCATTGAGCGGGCGTTCGCGTTCAGGAATTCAAGGTCCATCTCCAGCACCGGCTGACCGGCGACCACGCTGGCCCCCTCTTCTGCCAGACGGGTAAAGCCTTTGCCTTCCAGCGCTACGGTATCCAGCCCCATATGCACCACAATCTCTACACCATTCTCCGTTTCCAGACAAAAGGCGTGATTGGTGTTGAAGATTTTAACCAGCGTACCCGCTATCGGTGCCACGACCCATTTGTCGCTGGGTTTGATCGCCAGACCGTCACCCACCGCTTTGCTGGCGAAGGCTTCATCCGGCACATCATCCAGTGCCACGACTTCACCGCTGACTGGTGCCAGCAGGGTTGCGATGACACGCTTCTCACTGTTCAGCACCGCCTGCGGTGCCACAGCCGGCTCAGTCGGTGCGCTGCTGGCTGTCGCTGCAGCAACCGGACCCTTGGTCAGCACTTTTTTCATGGCCGAGGCGATGCTTTCTGCCTGGGTGCCCACGATGATCTGCACGCTCTGTTTGTTAAGACGAATCACGCCGGACGCACCAAGACGCTTCGCCACACCTTCATTAACCTGAGCGGAATCATTCACATTAAGACGCAGACGGGTGATACAGGCATCGATGCTGGTTAAGTTCTCTGAACCACCCACTGCACCGATGTAACGGCGCGCCAGTGATTCAGTCGCCGTTTCACCATTGTCGGTTTTATCCACGTTGACGTCGTAACCATCACTTTCATCACCGTCAACCGCCAGCTCACGGCCTGGCGTCATCAGGTTGAATTTTTTAATCGTGAAGCGGAACACGACATAGTAGATAGCGAAGAAGACCAGCCCCTGCGGAATCAGCATGTACCAGTGTGTCGCGAGAGGATTACGGGTCGACAGCACCATATCCACCAGCCCGGCGCTGAAACCAAATCCGGCAATCCAGTGCATACTGGCAGCAATAAAAACAGAGAGACCGGTCAGAACGGCGTGGATCAGATAGAGCACCGGCGCCACGAACATAAAGGAGAATTCCAGCGGTTCGGTGATACCCGTAAAGAAGGCAGCAAACGCAGCAGCCAGCATAATACTCCCCACTTTGACGCGGTTCTCTGGACGCGCACAGTGGTAGATAGCCAGTGCTGCACCCGGCAGACCAAACATCATAATCGGGAAAAAGCCCGCCTGATAACGACCGGTAATCCCTACGGTTGCGGTTCCGTCAGCCAGTGACTGCGCACCGCCAAGGAATTTAGGAATGTCATTAATACCTGCAACGTCAAACCAGAACACGGAGTTCAGCGCGTGATGCAGACCGACCGGAATCAGCAGGCGGTTGAAGAAGGCATAGATGCCGGCACCGACAGAGCCCAGCTTCTGGATGTGTTCACCAAAGCTGACCAGGCCGTTAAACACAACTGGCCAGATGTACATCAGGATAAAAGCGACGAAGATCATCAGGAACGAAACCAGAATCGGCACCAGCCGCCGTCCGCTGAAGAAGGAGAGCGCTTTAGGCAGCTCAACATGGCTGAAGCGGTTATAGACTTCTGCTGACAGGATACCGACCAGAATACCGACAAACTGATTCTCAATTTTGCCAAACGCTGCAGGTACCTGAGCTAAAGGAATTTTCTGAATCATTGCCACCGCGGCCGGTGAGCAAAGCGTGGTGACCACCAGGAATCCGACAAAGCCGGTCAGGGCTGCCGCACCATCTTTATCTTTTGACATGCCATAGGCGATACCAATCGCAAACAGGACTGACATGTGCTCAATGATGGCAGAACCTGATTTGATCAGTAAGGCAGCCAGCGCATTGCCTGCACCCCAGCTGTCTGGATCAATCCAGTAGCCAACCCCCATTAGTATTGCTGCTGCTGGCAGGGTAGCGACCGGCACCATCAGTGCACGCCCCACCTTTTGTAAGTAACCTAACATAACCCTTCCCCCTATGAGCCTGACTTGTCGCTTTGCGCTGCTTAATGTTGTTGTGTCAGCTGCAAAGATCGTTAATACACTTCATATCACGCAGCGAAGTGTAATAATAAATTAATTCGCTTCGCAAATTAAAACCCTGCCAGATGTGATTTTTATCACTAAAAAACATCGTGTCATACGGCAACATCTGGCAATGACTGCAAACTTATTTTATGATCCGAAATATTGAATTACGCTCCGCCCGTGGCGAGAATAGAAAATCTGCTCAGGCTGATGAGTAACGCAACGGTTTAGCGATCCCCTTTCCATTTTCTAATGAGGTGAAACATGAGACTGATTCCTTTAGCGACGCCAACCCAGGTAGGTAAATGGGCCGCCCGACATATTGTTAACCGCATCAATGCATTTAATCCGACGGCGGATAAACCTTTTGTTCTGGGTCTGCCGACCGGCGGTACACCCCTGGAGGCGTACAAGCACCTGATTGATATGCACAAAGCGGGCCAGGTCAGTTTTAAGCATGTCGTCACCTTCAATATGGACGAATATGTTGGCCTGCCGAAAGAGCATCCGGAAAGCTATCACAGTTTCATGTATCGCAATTTCTTTGATCACGTTGATATTCAACCGGAAAATATCAACCTGCTGAATGGTAATGCGCCGGATATTGACGCAGAATGTCGTCAGTACGAAGAGAAAATTCGCACGCTGGGTAAAATTCACCTGTTTATGGGCGGTGTCGGTAACGACGGTCATATCGCCTTTAACGAGCCGGCTTCTTCACTGGCCTCCCGTACCCGCATTAAAACCCTGACGCATGACACCCGCGTGGCAAACTCTCGCTTCTTTAACGGCGATGTTGATCAGGTGCCTAAATATGCCCTTACCGTGGGCGTCGGCACGCTGCTGGATGCAGAAGAAGTGATGATTCTGGTTACCGGCCACGTTAAAGCGCAGGCACTGCAGGCGGCAGTGGAAGGCAACGTGAATCATATGTGGACAATCAGCTGTCTGCAGCTGCATGCCAAATCGGTGGTGGTCTGTGATGAACCCGCCACCATGGAACTGAAAGTGAAAACCGTGAAATATTTCCGCGAAATGGAAGCGGAAAATATGAAAGGCGTGTAACAGAACATTGTCGTGCCCTGCTGTTACGCTGAGTGACAGCAGGCCAGGACGGGAGAAAAGAGATGTACGCATTAGTAAACGGTCGAATTTACAGTGGCCATGAGGTTCTGGACAATCATGCCGTCGTGGTGGCTGACGGGCTTATTGCACGCGTCTGCCCGCGTGAATCGCTCCCGGCCAATATTGAGCAGCGGGATATGGCGGGCGCGATGATTGCGCCAGGTTTTATCGATCTTCAGCTCAACGGCTGCGGCGGTGTGCAGTTCAATGACAGCCTGGATGCACTGAGTATCGAAACCCTGGAAACGATGCAGCGCGCCAATGAGAAGTCTGGCTGCACCAGCTTTTTACCGACGCTGATTACCAGCAGCGATGCCCTGATGAAGCGTGCGATTGAAACCATGCGCGCCTATCTGCAGAAACATCAGCATCAGGCCCTGGGTCTGCATCTGGAAGGGCCCTGGCTGAGTAAGGCGAAAAAAGGCACCCACGATCCGGCGCTGATTCGCCTGCCGGATGCTGCGATGGTGCAGTATCTTTGTGACAACGCAGACGTCATCACCAAAGTCACGCTGGCACCGGAAAACGCCGGCAGCGAGGTGATTCGTCAGCTGACAGACGCCGGAATCATCGTTTCAGCGGGTCACTCGAATGCGACTTATGAAGAGGCGAAAGCGGGTTTTTCTGCTGGCGTGCGTTTCGCAACGCACCTCTACAACGCCATGCCGACATTTGCCGGCCGTGAACCCGGGCTTATCGGTGCGCTGTTTGATTCACCTGATGTATACTGCGGCATTATTGCGGATGGTTTACATGTACATTACGCTAACGTACGGAATGCAAAGCGCATTAAAGGCGACAAACTGGTGCTGGTAACGGATGCCACTGCCCCCGCTGGTGCTGACATCAGCGAGTTTATTTTTGCAGGCAAAACAATCTATTATCGTGATGGGCTTTGTGTCGACGAAAACGGCACATTAAGTGGTTCTGCCCTGACGATGATCGAAGCGGTACAAAACAGCGTCGAGCATGTGGGTATCGCACTGGATGAAGCGTTGCGCATGGCATCACTTTATCCGGCACGGGCGATGGGCGTGGAAAGGCAGTTGGGCTCGATCGAAGCAGGAAAAATCGCGAACCTGACTGTGTTTACGCGCGACTTTAAAATCATTAAGACGTTTGTCAACGGAGACGACGTCCTGAGCGAGTAAGCACTGAATGACCACTGGCGGCCAGTCACAAATAGGAAATGTCGATCTTGTTAAGCAACTCAATAGCGCAGCGGTTTACCGGCTGATTGATCAACAGGGGCCGATATCGCGCATTCAGATTGCTGAACTCAGTCAGCTTGCCCCCGCCAGTGTCACCAAAATTACCCGCCAGTTGATTGAGCGCGGCCTGATCAAAGAGGTAGACCAGCAGGCCTCTACCGGTGGTCGCCGCGCCATTTCGATTATTACTGAAACCCGCCATTTCCATACCATCGGCGTCCGTCTCGGACGCAATGATGCCACCCTGACCCTGTTCGACCTCAGTGGTAAATCACTGGCGCAGGAAGATTACGCCCTGCCGGAACGCACTCAGGAGACGCTGGAACATGCGCTGTTTAACGCCATCAGCAGCTTCATTGAGCAGCACCAGCGCAAAATACGCGAGCTGATCGCGATTTCCGTTATCCTGCCAGGGCTGGTCGATCCGATTAACGGCGTCATCCGCTATATGCCGCATATTTCCGTCAGCCACTGGCCGCTGGTCGCCAGTCTGAAAAAACGTTTCAACGTCACGAGCTTTGTCGGTCACGATATCCGCAGTCTGGCCCTGGCCGAGCACTACTTCGGTGCAAGCCGTGACTGTGCAGACTCAATTCTGGTGCGCTTACACCGTGGCACCGGTGCCGGCATTATTGCTAACGGCCATATCTTTCTTGGCAGCAACGGCAACGTCGGCGAGATCGGCCATATTCAGGTCGATCCCCTTGGTGAACGCTGCCACTGCGGCAACTTTGGCTGCCTTGAAACCATTGCCGCCAACGGCGCCATTGAAAATCGCGTACGACATCTGTTGAGTCAGGGCCATCCCAGCACGCTGACGCTGGAGGCGAGCCAGATGTCCCATATCTGCAAAGCGGCCAATCAGGGTGATGCGCTGGCGTGTGAAGTGATCGAGCATGTTGGCCGTTATCTTGGCAAAGCGATCGCAATCGCAATCAACCTGTTTAATCCACAAAAAGTGGTGCTGGCGGGTGAGATCACAGAGGCCGAAAAAGTGCTGCTGCCCGCTATCGAAGGCTGCATCAATACCCAGGCCTTAGCCGCCTTTCGCAAAAATCTGCCGGTTGTGCGCTCCACCCTGGATCATCGTTCTGCCATTGGCGCGTTTGCGCTCGCCAAACGTGCCATGCTTAACGGCATTCTGCTGCAACATCTTCTGGAAGACTAAGCTAACCCGCTGCTGTGGCGGGCCACATCGGATCTGACTATGACCATTAAAAGCGTAATTTGTGATATCGATGGCGTGCTGATGCACGACAACACGGCCGTTCCCGGCGCGCAGGAATTTTTACAGCGCATTCTGGCCAAAGAGATGCCGCTGGTGGTGCTGACAAACTATCCCTCGCAAACCGAGCAGGATCTGGCTAACCGTTTTGCCTCGGCCGGTGTTGAGGTTCCTGAATCCGTTTTCTATACCTCGGCAATGGCCACAGCCGATTTCCTGCGCCGTCAGGAAGGCAAAAAGGCCTATGTCATTGGTGAGGGCGCGCTGATTCACGAACTCTACAAAGCGGGCTTTACGATTACTGATGTGAATCCCGACTTCGTGATTGTCGGTGAGACACGCTCGTTTAACTGGGACATGATGCATAAAGCGGCTTTTTTCGTGGCTAACGGCGCTCGCTTCATTGCCACTAACCCGGATACGCATGCGCGCGGTTTTATTCCTGCCTGTGGCGCGCTTTGTGCGGGTATCGAGAAAATCTCTGGTCGTCGCCCGTTTGTTGTTGGCAAACCCAGCCCCTACATCATGCGCGCCGCGCTGAACAAAATGCAGGCTCACTCTGAAGAGACGGTCATTGTTGGCGACAATCTGCGAACCGATATTCTGGCCGGTTTTCAGGCGGGTCTGGAGACGGTGCTGGTTCTCTCTGGCGTCTCCACGCTGACGGATATTGATGCTATGCCGTTCCGCCCGGACTGGATCTACCCTTCTGTTGCCGATATTGACCTGTTCTGATTCATTTCTCTTATGACGCATCCGGCTAATCTGTGATGCGTCCCCCTTTTTTCCCCTGTTCCCGCGGGTTTCACTGCCTGTTTTTTGTTCACAAAAGCCATTCCATTGCTGATCCATCAACAAAACAACGTTTAAATTATCGTTTATTCAAAATTATTGCCATGTGAACAATATTTTTATCAGTAAATCACGATTCCTCTTGCATTGAATGCACTAAATAGCGCATTTTCTTATGTATCACGCAGCGACAGGCTGCCGGACAAACGTAAAAGATAACATCGCCGTAAGGTGAGCTCAGGAGTCAGTTATGTGTTCAATTTTTGGTGTGCTGGATCTGAAAACCGATCCTGTTGAGCTGCGCAAAAAAGCGCTGGAATGTTCACGCTTAATGCGTCATCGCGGCCCGGACTGGTCAGGCGTCTTCGCCGATGATCATGCTATTCTGGCGCATGAACGCCTCTCAATTGTTGACGTTAACAATGGCGCACAGCCGCTGTACAACGCCGATCACACCCACGTACTGGCGGTTAACGGCGAAATTTACAACCATCAGGCACTGCGCGCTGAACTCAGCGATCGCTACGAATTTCAGACCGGCTCTGACTGTGAAGTCATTCTGGCGCTCTATCAGGAGAAAGGTGTCGATTTCCTCGACGAGCTGGAAGGCATGTTCGCCTTTATCCTCTATGACACCGTTAAAAAAACCTGGCTGATTGGTCGCGACCACATTGGCATCATCCCGCTCTATATGGGTAACGATGAGCACGGCAACCTGTTTGTTGCTTCAGAAATGAAAGCGCTGGTGCCAGCCTGCCGTTCCATCAAAGAATTCCCGCCGGGAAGCTATCTCTCCAGCACCGATGGTGAAATCCGTCGTTACTGGCAGCGTGACTGGATGGAATACAAAAACGTTGAGCACAACACCACCGACGCCGCTGGCCTGAAGCATGCGCTGGAAGAGTCTGTGAAAAGCCACCTGATGTCAGATGTACCTTACGGTGTGCTGCTGTCAGGCGGTCTGGACTCCTCCATCATTTCAGCTGTGACCAAGCGTTTTGCAGCAAAGCGGGTTGAGGATCAGGACAAAAGTGATGCCTGGTGGCCGCAACTGCACTCCTTCGCAGTCGGACTGGAAGGTTCACCCGATTTAAAAGCGGCGAAAACCGTAGCGGAACATCTGGGCACCGTGCACCACGAAATTCATTTCACCGTTCAGGAAGGACTGGATGCGATTCGCGATGTGATTTATCACATTGAAACTTATGACGTCACCACTATTCGCGCCTCTACGCCGATGTACTTAATGTCGCGTAAAATCAAAGCGATGGGCATTAAGATGGTGCTGTCTGGCGAAGGCGCAGATGAAGTCTTCGGCGGCTATCTCTATTTCCATAAGGCGCCAAACGCCAAAGAGTTCCACGAGGAAAACGTGCGTAAACTCCAGGCGCTGCATATGTTCGACTGCGCCCGTGCTAACAAAGCGATGTCAGCCTGGGGCGTTGAGGCACGTGTACCCTTCCTGGATAAAAAATTCCTGGATGTGGCGATGCGGATTAACCCGGCCGACAAAATGTGTGGCAGCAACGGTAAAATGGAGAAGCACATTCTGCGTGAATGTTTCTCCTCTTACCTGCCAGAGAGCGTGGCGTGGCGTCAGAAAGAGCAGTTCTCGGATGGCGTGGGGTACAGCTGGATCGACTCACTGAAAGAAGTCGCGGCGAAGCAAATCAGCGATCAGCAGCTGGCAACCGCCCACTTCCGTTTCCCGTTCAACACGCCAGGTTCGAAAGAAGCGTATCTTTATCGTGAGATCTTCGAAGAGCTGTTCCCATTAGCGAGCGCGGCAGAATGTGTGCCTGGTGGTCCATCGGTCGCCTGCTCTTCTGCCAAAGCAATTGAGTGGGATGAAGCGTTTAAAAACATGGACGATCCATCCGGACGTGCCGTCGGTGTGCATCAGTCAGCTTACAAATAAGCAGGCAGAGAGCCGTCAGAATGGGCCCGCTGCGGCCCATTTTTTTTACGATTAGCGTTGTATTCACTGAAAAATTGCCGAATAAACCGCCAGGCTGGTTATAAGCCAGTCAAACAGCAATTATCTGGCAAAAAACGGTAAAAAACTTGTTGACGCTGTCTGGTCAACTCCGCATAATGCGCCCCGCAACGCCGATGAAGGTAACGCGAAAAAAAGATGGCTACGTAGCTCAGCTGGTTAGAGCACAGCACTCATAATGCTGGGGTCACAGGTTCGATTCCCGTCGTAGCCACCATCTTTTTTTGCGGGAGTGGCGAAATTGGTAGACGCACCAGATTTAGGTTCTGGCGCCGCAAGGTGTGCGAGTTCAAGTCTCGCCTCCCGCACCATTTCATTATTCGGCAGCGTGGATGGGATATCGCCAAGCGGTAAGGCACCGGTTTTTGATACCGGCATTCCCTGGTTCGAATCCAGGTATCCCAGCCAATTTCGATGATTCTTGTATGCTGAGAACGGACGAATGGGATATCGCCAAGCGGTAAGGCACCGGTTTTTGATACCGGCATTCCCTGGTTCGAATCCAGGTATCCCAGCCATCATTGAAAAATGCAGTACAATTAGGCTACGTAGCTCAGCTGGTTAGAGCACAGCACTCATAATGCTGGGGTCACAGGTTCGATTCCCGTCGTAGCCACCATATAATTGGGGTGTCGCCAAGCGGTAAGGCACTGGTTTCTGATACCAGCATTCCGGGGTTCGAATCCCTGCACCCCAGCCATACAAAGACAATTTGAAAAACACCATTATTGGGGTGTCGCCAAGCGGTAAGGCACTGGTTTCTGATACCAGCATTCCGGGGTTCGAATCCCTGCACCCCAGCCAAATTGCACAACCAGGCCCGCTTTTGCGGGCTTTGTTGTTTTTGTCCCTTCTGAAACGTTCCACGCTTCCTGATTGCCGGCCCGCCCTGCGGCGAGCCTCAATGCGCAATGGTCTATAAACCCAGTGCGTATCGTAATACCTGTCGCTTCAGGACACCGGAATGCTCGGCAGCAATCAGTCCGAGATTACGCGCGAAGCGCAGTGGTGCCAGCTGATTGCTGAAAGCAAAGTAAAAGAGATCCATTCCGCCCTGCATCAGCATATTGTCTTTACGACGCTGCCGGTGATAGCGCTGCAATATCCGCTCTGACGCCCAGTCTTCCGCCGCACCGCGTGCGCTGACCAGCACCTCAATCAACGCATCAATATCGCGATAGCCCAGATTCACGCCCTGCCCGGCCAGCGGGTTAATGGTATGCGCGGCATCGCCAACCAGCGCCAGTCCTGGCAGGACATAGCGTGAAGCATGGCGACGCACCAGCGGAAAACCCCCTGCCGCATGGGCTTTGAAACGTCCCAGCCGCGCCGGGAAGTGGCTGGCAATCTCTTTTTCCAGCTGGGCCATCGGCATCGCCTGTAGCTGGCGCACTCTTGCAGGCGCGTCGTACCAGACCAGCGAGGCGCGATTGCCATACAGCGGCAGGAAGGCGCGCGGCCCCTGCGGCGTAAAGTGCTGCCAGGTGGCATCTCCTGCCGGATGTTCGCAGGTCACGCTGATCAGTAAACAGGACTGCGCATAGCTCCAGCCATGAATCCCGATGCCGGCCATCTGCCGCACCTGTGAGTTCGCACCATCTGCGCCAACCACCAGCCGGGTGTGTAAGGCCACGCCGTCGTTAAGATCAACGCGCCAGCCGCCATTTTCTGGCTGCAGATTTTCCAGCGTGGCCGGACAATAGCAGGTCACGCCCAGCGACTGCATCTCCTCCCACAACGCCCGCTGAAGCACGCTGTTCTCAACCATAAAACCCAGTTCAGGTAAGCCCAGCGAGGCAGCATCAAAACTTACCTGCGCCGCTTGCCACTCCCAGGTTTCCAGTCGCCGATAGGGCGCGCTGCGCATCGCGTCTACCCGCGGCCAGACGTTAAGTTGCTTCAGTAACGCCACCGAGGAGGATCCGATCGCTGAAATTCGCAAATCGGGATCGCTGTCGGCCTCAAATGGAGCGGGTTCGGCACGCTCAATGACCGCCACGCGAAAATGTTGCTGTGTCAGTCCACAGGCCAGCGCAGCACCGACCATGCCACCGCCGACAATCACGACATCAAACTGATTATCCTGCATTGCTTATATTCCTCTCTTATTCCCGCCAGCCTGCGCAACACGGGTCTGAATAGAGCAAAGTGTACCGGAAAACCCGAAGGCTGGCAGAAAAGCCCTCAGGCTGGTCACAACAGCATCAAAGCATTACAATACGCGCCCCTCACTTCACTGCACTGAATCAATGGCTAGCGCGATGACAAAAAAACTGCATATCAAAACCTGGGGATGTCAGATGAATGAGTATGATTCATCCAAGATGTCTGATCTGCTGAACACGACGCACGGCTACACGCTGACCGAGGTCCCTGAAGAGGCGGATATCCTGCTGCTTAACACCTGTTCTATTCGTGAAAAAGCGCAGGAGAAAGTGTTCCACCTGCTGGGACGCTGGAGAAAACTCAAAGAGCGCAATCCGGATGTCATTATCGGCGTTGGCGGCTGCGTCGCGTCGCAGGAAGGGGATCATATTCGCCAGCGTGCACCCTGCGTCGATATCGTTTTTGGTCCGCAGACACTCCATCGTCTGCCGGAAATGATTAACACCGTGCGCGGTACCAAAAGTCCGGTGGTCGACATCAGCTTCCCGGAAATCGAGAAATTTGACCGCCTGCCGGATCCGCGCGCAGAAGGTCCCACAGCCTTTGTTTCTATCATGGAAGGCTGCAACAAATATTGTACTTTCTGCGTGGTCCCTTACACACGCGGCGAGGAAGTGAGCCGTCCCAGCGATGACATTTTGCTGGAAATCGCACAACTGGCGGCGCAGGGTGTGCGTGAAGTTAACCTGCTTGGCCAGAACGTCAACGCGTATCGGGGCGCCACCTTTGACGGCGAGATCTGTACCTTCGCCGAGCTGCTGCGCCTGGTCGCTGCTATCGACGGTATCGACCGTATTCGTTTCACCACCAGCCACCCGATTGAGTTTACTGACGACATTATCGAGGTCTACCGCGATACCCCGGAGCTGGTGAGCTTCCTGCATCTGCCCGTTCAGAGTGGATCGGACCGTATCCTGACGCTGATGAAGCGTGCGCACACCGCGCTGGAATATAAGGCGATTATCCGCAAGCTGCGCGCAGCGCGGCCCGATATTGAGATCAGTTCTGACTTCATCATCGGCTTCCCGGGTGAAACGCAGCAGGATTTCGAGCAGACCATGAAGCTTATCGCCGAGATCAATTTCGATGTCAGCTTCAGCTTTGTCTACTCTGCCCGTCCTGGCACGCCAGCCGCTGACCTGCCGGATGATGTCAGCGAAGAGGAGAAAAAGCAGCGTCTGTGGATCCTCCAGGACCGCATTAACCAGCAGGCGCAGGCGATCAGTCGCCGCATGGTGGGCACCGTGCAGCGTATTCTGGTAGAAGGCATCTCCCGCAAGAACGTCATGGAAGTTTCCGGCCGCACCGAAAATAACCGTGTGGTTAATTTCGAAGGCTCACCTGAGATGATTGGCCGTTTTGTGGATGTTGAAATTGTCGATGTCTACACCAACTCGCTGCGCGGCAAACTGGTGCGTACCGAAGAAGATATGGGCCTGCGTATGGCGGAAAGCCCGGCCTCTGTGATTGCCCGTACCCGCAAAGAAAACGAAATCGGCGTGAGCCTGTTCCAGCCGTGATCCCTGCACTACCGGGCGGCAGCGCGCAGCGCGTTGCCGCCAATTTCACGCCGCGACACTTGCTTTCTGAAAGTGTCGCCCAAATATCTCTCCTTAAGCTTGCGCCCAGGCGTTACGGCATAAATAATTTCGTTATGGTGCACACGGTTAAGCCCAACGGTGCGTCAGACACATCCCATAACTGGCCCTGAGTGACCCAAAGGATTCGTTTGAATATCGAAACTCGTGAAATCGCCCTTGAACCGGCTGATAACCGTCGACTGATGAGCCTGTGCGGGCCGTTCGACGATAATGTGAAACAGCTTGAGCGTCGTCTGGGCATTGAGATCAATCGTCGCGACAATGTCTTTAAGCTGGTGGGACGTCCACTGTGCGTCAATGCCGCCGCAGATATTCTGAAAACCCTGTATGTCGACACCGCGCCGATGCGTGGTGAGATCCCGGATATTGAGCCTGACCAGATTCACCTGGCCATCAAAGAGAGCCGGGTACTGGAACAAACCGCCGAAAGCGTGCCGGAGTACGGCAAAGCGGTCAATATCAAGACCAAGCGTGGTGTGATTAAGCCACGCACGCCGAACCAGGCGCAGTACATCGCGAATGTGCTCGACCACGACATCACCTTTGGCGTCGGCCCGGCGGGTACCGGTAAAACCTATCTGGCGGTGGCAGCCGCAGTGGATGCCCTGGAGCGTCAGGAGATTCGCCGCATCATGCTGACGCGCCCTGCCGTCGAAGCGGGTGAAAAACTCGGCTTCCTGCCTGGCGATCTGAGCCAGAAAGTCGACCCATATCTGCGTCCGCTCTACGATGCCCTATTTGAAATGCTCGGTTTTGAGCGGGTAGAAAAGCTGATGGAGCGCAACGTCATTGAGGTGGCTCCGCTGGCTTACATGCGTGGCCGTACCCTGAACGATGCATTTATCATTCTTGATGAGAGCCAGAACACCACCATCGAGCAGATGAAGATGTTCCTGACGCGTATCGGCTTTAACTCCAAAGCGGTAATTACCGGCGACGTCACCCAGATTGACCTGCCACGTCACGTTAAGTCGGGCCTGCGGCATGCCATTGAAGTGCTGGCAGACGTTGAAGAGATTAGCTTTAACTTCTTCCACAGTGAAGATGTGGTGCGCCATCCGGTGGTTGCCCGCATTGTTACCGCCTATGAAGCCTGGGAAGCGGCCGATCAGACCCGTCGCGATCAGCAGGCTGAAGAGCGTAAACGTGAAGCACTGGCTGCACAGAGCGCCACGCAGGAGAGCAAATGAGTGAGGTCATTCTCGACCTGCAGGTCGCCTGTGAGAACACGGCGGACCTGCCGGATGAAAGCCTGTTTCATCGCTGGCTTTCCGCGGCTGTTACCCCTTTTCAGCCCGAAAGCGAAGTCACCGTCCGTCTGGTCGATGAAGCGGAGAGTCATGAGTTAAATCTGACTTATCGCGGCAAAGACAAGCCGACAAATGTGCTCTCCTTCCCGTTTGAAGCACCACCGGGCATCGAGTTACCTCTGCTGGGCGATCTGATCATCTGCCGCCAGGTGGTTGAGCAGGAAGCCGCAGAACAGGGCAAAAGCGTTGAAGCCCACTGGGCGCATATGGTGGTACACGGCACGCTGCATCTGCTGGGTTACGACCATATTGAAGACGACGAAGCAGACGAGATGGAAGGACTGGAGACCGAGATAATGCTTGCTCTTGGGTATCCTGATCCGTACATTTCGGAGAAAGAAGACGCCTGAATCCCGAATTCTGGCTATCCGGCTGTCAGCACGGTTTGCTGACAGCACCTATTCCTCACCAGAGAGATCTATAAAAACCGCCATGAGCGACGACCATTCTCAAAACAGCGATGCACCCAGTAGTAAAAAGGGATTTTTCTCCCTGTTGATCAACCAACTTTTTCACGGTGAACCGAAAAGCCGTGATGAGCTACTGGAGCTGATCCGCGACTCGAATAACAAAGAGCTGATTGACCAGGACACCCGCGACATGCTTGAAGGGGTTCTGGATATTGCGGAGCAGCGCGTGCGTGACATCATGATCCCGCGCTCGCAAATGATCACCCTGAAACGTAATCAGAGCCTCGAAGAGTGTCTGGATGTCATTATCGAATCCGCCCATTCCCGCTTCCCGGTGATCAGCGAAGATAAAGATCATGTGGAAGGGATTCTGATGGCGAAAGATCTGCTGCCGTTTATGAGCAGCGAATCTGAGCCTTTCAGCATTGAGAAAGTCCTGCGTCCTGCGGTGGTTGTGCCTGAAAGTAAGCGCGTTGACCGGATGCTGAAAGAGTTCCGCTCCCAGCGCTACCACATGGCGATCGTTATCGATGAGTTTGGTGGTGTCTCTGGTCTGGTGACCATTGAAGATATTCTGGAGCTGATTGTCGGTGAGATCGAAGATGAGTATGACGATGAAGAAGATCGTGATATCCGTCAGCTCAACCGTCACACCTTTACGGTGCGCGCTCTGACCGCCATTGAAGATTTCAATGAGGTGTTTGGCACGCAGTTCAGTGACGATGAAGTCGATACCATTGGTGGTCTGGTGATGCAGGGCTTCGGCCATCTGCCCGCGCGCGGTGAAAGCATTGAGATTGAGGGTTACCAGTTCAAGGTAGCAATGGCTGACAGCCGCCGCATTATCCAGGTTCACGTGACCATTCCGGAAAACTCGCCACAACCTCAACTGGAAGACGAATAAGTCTATGGCTTTAGCCTCACTCTACCCGCGCCAGCGGGTTCGCCTGCTGCTGGCTTTAATGACGGGTGCGCTGGGCACCCTCGCCTTCTCTCCTTACGATTTCTGGCCCGCCGCACTGCTGTCGCTGTGCGGCTTACAGCTCCTGACCCTGAACCGCTCAAGTCCGCAGGCTGCGGCAATCGGTTTTGTCTGGGGAGTGGGCTTATTCGGCAGCGGCATCAACTGGGTTTACGTCAGTGTCGCCACCTTTGGTGGCATGCCTGGCCCGGTGAATGTCTTTATCGTGGCATTGCTGGCGGCGTATCTGGCGATCTACCCGGCGCTGTTTGCCGGTGTACTGAATCGCATCTGGCCGCGCACAACGCTGTGGCGACTGGCGCTGGCCGCACCCGCCTTGTGGCAGATCACGGAATTCCTGCGCGGCTGGGTGCTGACCGGCTTTCCATGGCTGCAGTTTGGCTACAGCCAGATTGACGGCCCGTTAAAAGGTCTGGCCCCGCTGGCGGGGGTCGAGACCCTGACCTTCCTGCTGATGGTGGTGGCTGGCCTGCTGGCATATGCCCTGCAGCAGCGCAGCATCAGAAGTCTGGTCGCAGCATTGCTGCTGCTGGCCCTGCCGTGGCCGTTGCGCTATATCCAGTGGGTTCAGCCGATGCCCGAGCGTGCCGTCGAAGTGGCGCTGGTGCAGGGAAACATCCCGCAGTCGATGAAGTGGGATCCGCAGCAACTGCTCAACACCCTGCGCATTTATCACGGTCTGAGCCAGCCGCTAATGGGCAAAGCGCCGATTATTATCTGGCCTGAATCGGCGATTACCGATCTGGAAAGTAATCAGCAGCCGTTCCTGCATTCACTGGATGATGAACTGCGTGAACGCGGCAGTTCGCTGGTCACGGGTATCGTAGACTCCCGACTGGAGCAGAACCGCTATCACGATTACAACACCGTGATCGTGCTGGGTGGCAAGACGCCGTACAACTACTTCAGCGGCAATCGTTACCAGAAAAATCACCTGGTGCCATTTGGCGAATTTGTGCCGCTGGCCGATCTGCTGCGTCCGCTGGCTCCGTTCTTTGATCTGCCGATGTCGGCGTTCAGCCGTGGCAACTATCTCCAGCCGCAACTCCGCGTGGCGGGCTATAACCTGACCAGCGCCATTTGTTATGAGATCGTGCTGGGTGAACAGGTGCGGGCCAACTTCCATCCCGACACCAACTTCCTGCTGACCGTTTCGAACGATGCCTGGTTTGGCCACTCTATCGGCCCGTGGCAGCACTTCCAGATGGCGAGGATGCGGGCGCTGGAACTGGGTCGTCCGCTGTTGCGCAGTACCAACAATGGCGTAACTGCAGTGGTGAATGCCAGTGGTGATGTGGAAGCCATGCTGCCGCAATTTACGCGCGATGTCCTGACCAGCAAAGTTACGCCTACGCAGGGAGAAACCCCGTACGCGCGGGCTGGCATCTGGCCTGTCTGGTCACTCACGCTGCTGGCGGCGTTGATTGCCCTGCTGCGCCGACGCCGATAACAGCGCAGAGGCGTCATGGCGAAGCGAATGCTTCGCCTGAGGTTGTTGAAAACGCGCGGTGCTCAGGGAGTAAACGCCTTACGCAGAGACGCAAACACCGCCATCCCTGCCTTGCGCATCGCGGGCCATCTATGGCCCGCGATGCGCTGCTACAGGCGAAAGCTCCCCTCGCTTGACGTTTATCTGCCGTCGGTGCGAGGTGCAAGTTTCGCCTTTTCTCCTTGTTATTCTCTGATACTCCCACTCCCTGACCGCATACTCTGCTGCCTTTCTCACCCTGCACCGCTTTCTGGCACGATGATTGCAAAATGTTTCACTGTTTTTCGCTAACGGCCTGATTGCAGACGCTGCCGCGAGGCGGATTGCACCAAAACTGTCGCACCTCCTGCACCGTAAACGCGCAGCGTGAGAAATTTGCCTTTTTTTGGTGCGGATCACCTCGCAAAAAAGAAACTTTTTTGTTTCATTGCGTTAACAATCAGCTATGTTAGTGACTCTTCTGCGCCCATTTAATCCGCAGAATGAGCAGAAACGCAGCACAAAACAGACACAACATCATAATCAGCGCAGGTTATATCCTGTGCCTTTTTCATACGAAGGAGTTGGAACATGCAACTACGCAAAGTGGCATTATCTCTTCTGCTGATCGGTGCAGCGGCGGGAGCGGCCCAGGCGGAAGATCTCAGCGGCACCCTGAAGAAAATCAATGACAATGGCGTCATTGTGGTCGGGCATCGCGAATCATCAGTTCCCTTTTCTTATTATGACAACCAGCAAAAAGTCGTCGGCTATTCACAGGATTACTCAAACGCCATTGTGGAAGCCATCAAAGCGAAGCTGAATAAGCCTGACCTGCAGGTCAAAATGATTCCGATCACCTCACAAAACCGTATTCCACTGCTGCAAAACGGCACCTACGATTATGAGTGTGGCTCCACCACCAATAACCTTGAGCGCCAGAAACAGGCGGCTTTCTCTGACACCATTTTTGTTATTGGCACCCGTCTGCTGGTTAAGAAAGATGGCCCGATCAAAGATTTCGCCGACCTGAAAGGCAAAACCGTCGTCGTAACCTCAGGGACTACGTCTGAAGTGCTGCTGCACAAACTCAACGACGAACAGAAACTGGATATGCGCATCATCAGCGCAAAAGATCATGGCGACTCGTTCCGTACACTGGAAACCGGCCGTGCCGTGGCCTTTATGATGGATGATGCCCTGCTGGCTGGCGAACGCGCCAAAGCCAAAAAGCCGGACAACTGGGAAATTTTAGGCACGCCACAGTCTAAAGAGGCCTATGGCTGCATGCTGCGTAAAGATGATCCGCAGTTCAAAGCGCTGGTAGATGAAACCATCGCCAAAGCCCAGACGTCGGGTCAGGCAGAAAAATGGTTCGATACCTGGTTCAAAAAGCCTATTCCGCCTAAGAACCTGAACATGAACTTTGAGCTGTCTGATGACATGAAAGCGCTGTTCAAAACGCCAAACGACAAAGCACTCAATTAACAAAAAAATACCCAATGGATTTCAGGTCACATTGAGTCGGCAGGAGAGCATGCATCCCGGGGAACCTACTCAGGTAGATGATTCGGATGCGTGGACATACATAGCCAACAAAATGCAGCCTGAAAGACGGCGGGTATAACAAGGGCGGCCTGGCTGCCCTCTCGATTGCTGAAACCGCGGCATGGACAGACAGACTGACACGGGTCGTTCCCCTGCGTCAGGACATAAAACGCCGTTCATCAATCTTCAGGGTAGCTTAGCTACCCTTTTTTTCCGGAGCTCGTTATGGGTATCGATTGGAACTGGGGCATATTTCTCGAACAGGCCCCGTTCGGTAACACGACCTACCTCGGCTGGCTGTGGTCCGGTTTTCAGGTGACGATAGCCGTCTCCTGCTGCGCCTGGATTATCGCTTTCTGCGTGGGTTCATTTTTTGGCATTCTGCGCACCGTGCCGAATCGCCTGCTGTCGACCATTGGCACCTGCTATGTCGAACTGTTTCGTAACATCCCGCTGATCGTCCAGTTCTTCTTCTGGTATCTGGTGGCGCCCGAGCTGGTGGGCGAGAATCTCGGCATGTGGTTTAAGTCTGAGCTGGACCCCAACATTCAGTTCTTCCTCTCTTCCATGATCTGTCTCGGCCTGTTTACCGCCGCCCGCGTCTGCGAGCAGGTGCGCGCAGCCATTCAGTCACTGCCGGCAGGACAGAAAAATGCCGGTCTGGCGATGGGATTAACACTGCCGCAGACTTACCGCTATGTATTGCTGCCGAACGCGTATCGCGTGATTGTTCCGCCGATGACCTCGGAAATGCTGAACCTGGTCAAGAACTCCGCTATCGCCTCCACCATTGGTCTGGTGGATATGGCAGCACAGGCGGGCAAGTTGCTCGACTATTCTGCTCACGCCTATGAATCCTTTACCGCCATTACGCTGGCCTACGTCGCGATTAACCTGGTGATTATGTTGTTGATGAGTCTGGTCGAGCGCAAAGTCCGGCTGCCAGGCAATGCGGGAGGCAAGTAATGTACGACTTTGACTGGAGTTCGATTGCGCCCAGCCTGCCCTATCTGCTTAACGGCTTAGTGATTACCTTTAAGATCACGATTACCGCCGTGGTTTTCGGCATTCTTTGGGGCACCCTGCTGGCGGTAATGCGTCTGTCGACCTTTAAGCCCATCAGCTGGTTCGCCAAAATTTATGTCAACCTGTTCCGCTCAGTACCGCTGGTGATGGTGCTGCTGTGGTTCTATCTGGTGGTGCCGAGTTTCCTGCAACAGGTGCTGGGCCTGTCGCCTAAAACCGATATCCGCCTGATTTCAGCCATGGTCGCCTTTTCACTGTTCGAAGCGGCGTACTACTCAGAGATCATTCGTGCCGGCATCATCAGTATCTCACGCGGCCAGTGTAATGCCGCGCTGGCGCTGGGTATGACGCAGTGGCAGGCCATGAAACTGATTATTCTGCCGCAGGCATTCCGGGCCATGGTTCCGCTGTTACTGACGCAGGGTATCGTGCTGTTCCAGGATACCTCTCTGGTTTATGTGTTAAGCCTGGCGGACTTCTTCCGTACCGCGTCGACTATCGGTGAGCGCGACGGCACCCAGGTTGAAATGGTTCTGTTTGCAGGTCTGGTCTACTTCGTTATCAGCCTGAGCGCATCGCTGTTGGTCAGCTATCTAAAAAGAAAAAGGACGGTTTAAATGATTAGCCTGAAAAATGTTTCTAAGTGGTATGGTCACTTTCAGGTGCTGACCGACTGCTCAACCGAAGTCAAAACCGGTGAAGTGGTGGTAGTGTGCGGCCCGTCCGGCTCCGGTAAATCGACGCTCATCAAAACCGTGAACGGACTTGAGCCCGTTCAGCAGGGTGTGATTTCCGTCAACGGCACCGAAGTGAACAACAAACAAACCAATCTGGCGCAGCTTCGCAGTCAGGTCGGAATGGTGTTCCAGCACTTCGAGCTGTTCCCGCATTTGAGCATTATTAACAATCTGGTGCTGGCGCAGGTAAAAGTGCTGAAGCGAGACAAAGCGGCGGCCCGCGATAAAGGGCTGAAGCTGCTGAAGCGTGTGGGACTGTCAGCGCATGCTGAGAAGTTCCCCGGGCAACTCTCGGGTGGTCAGCAGCAGCGTGTAGCCATTGCGCGTGCGCTCTGCATGGATCCTATTGCGATGCTGTTTGATGAACCGACCTCCGCGCTGGATCCGGAAATGATCAATGAAGTGCTGGATGTGATGGTTGAACTGGCGCAGGAAGGAATGACGATGATGGTGGTGACACACGAGATGGGCTTTGCCCGTAAAGTCGCCAATCGCGTGATCTTTATGGATGAAGGGAAAATTATCGAAGACACCAACAAAGATGACTTCTTTAATAATCCGCAGTCTGACCGCGCTAAAGATTTCCTCGCTAAAATTCTGCACTAAACAACGTATGCGGGTCACTCAATGTGGCCCGCATAATGTTTGTTATCAGGGTTCAAAAGGCTGACGCTGGAACTGATCGTGGCCGCATTCCGGACAACGGGATAAGGTCTCAGGCGTATAGATTGCCCGGGTAAACTGGCACTTTTCACACACCAGATTGCCAAGACCGACCACTTCACCGCTCTGATAGACACCATGGTGATGCAGATCCTGAAAGACCTCACGCCACTCCAGCTGACTTTTATCCGTAATATCCGCCAGCTCTTTCCAGACGCTCTCGCGGATAATGCGCATAAACAGTGAGTCCGCCAGCGGTTCTTCAGCATCGCTGTAACTTCGGGCAAACTCGCCTAAATCACGGCGCACCGAACGCAGCGCCTGGTCAATCTCACTTTCTGACATATCATCGCGCACCAGCAACTGACTTCGCCGCCCGGCAATCAGCTCATCAAGGTTACGATCGCCCTGACGAAGACGTTCAGTCAATACGGCTAACGACTCGCGATACTCCTGAGCCACTTTATTCATTTTGTTCTCCTTTATGCAGACCCTCGCTGACTTAAGTTTAGTCGTAATGTTGCTTTTGCCGTGTCGTCTGTACAGTGAATTACAAAAGGGTGAAGAGGCTGACGCTTTCGGCAGAAATCGTGCCAGCAAAAGTGGGAAGTGTTGTTGATACGCGGCCTTATGGGTATGCTATGCGGATCTTAGAGCCAGAAAAATGTTTTTCATAAAGGACCACAGGCAGCCATGCAAGAGCAATACCGCCCGGAAGAAATTGAATCCCGTGTGCAGCAGCACTGGGATGAAAACGAAACGTTTAAAGTGACTGAGCAGGAAGGTAAAGAGAAATACTATTGCCTCTCCATGTTGCCCTATCCTTCTGGCCGCCTGCACATGGGTCACGTTCGTAACTACACCATCGGCGACGTAATCGCGCGCTATCAGCGTATGCTCGGCAAAAACGTGCTACAGCCGATTGGCTGGGATGCTTTCGGCCTGCCTGCAGAAGGCGCTGCGGTTAAAAACAATACTGCACCTGCCCCGTGGACTTACGACAACATCGCCTACATGAAAAACCAGCTCAAACTGCTGGGCTTTGGCTATGACTGGAGTCGTGAACTGGCCACCTGCCAGCCTGAGTACTACCGCTGGGAACAGTGGTTCTTTACCAAACTGTATGAAAAAGGCCTGGTCTATAAAAAAACCTCCGCAGTGAACTGGTGCCCGAACGATCAGACGGTGCTGGCGAACGAGCAGGTGATCGATGGCTGTTGCTGGCGCTGCGACACCAAAGTTGAGCGTAAAGAGATCCCGCAGTGGTTTATCAAAATCACCGATTATGCGGAAGAGTTGCTGAACGATCTGGATACGCTGGAAGAGTGGCCTGAACAGGTCAAAACCATGCAGCGTAACTGGATTGGTCGTTCTGAAGGCGTCGAAATCACTTTCGACGTGGCAGAGAGCGAAGAGAAAGTTACTGTCTACACCACCCGCCCGGATACCTTTATCGGCGCAACCTATGTGGCTGTCGCAGCAGGCCATCCTCTGTCGACTCAGGCGTCGGTAAATAATCCGGCACTGGCCGATTTTATTGCTGAATGCCGTAATACCAAAGTGGCCGAAGCCGACATGGCGACCATGGAGAAGAAAGGCATGGCGACCGGCCTGTCTGTTATTCATCCGCTGACCGGTGAGCTGCTTCCGGTCTGGGTCGCCAACTTCGTCCTGATGGAATACGGCACCGGTGCCGTGATGGCGGTTCCGGCACACGACCAGCGTGACTGGGAGTTTGCCACTAAATACGATCTGTCGATCAAGCCGGTCATCCTCAACCTGGATGGCTCCATTCCTGACGTCAGCGCTGCGGCGATGACGGATAAAGGCGCCCTGTTCAACTCGGGTGAGTTCAACGGCATGGATCACGCAACTGGCTTTAACGCTATCGCGGATTCACTGGCGGCAAAAGGCGTGGGCGTACGTAAAGTTAACTACCGTCTGCGCGACTGGGGTGTTTCCCGTCAGCGCTACTGGGGTGCACCTATCCCGATGGTGACGCTGGAAGATGGCACTGTGATGCCGACACCTGAAGACCAGCTGCCGGTTATCCTGCCGGAAGATGTGGTGATGGATGGCATTACCAGCCCGATCAAAGCGGATCCGGAGTGGGCGAAAACCACAGTAAACGGTCAGCCAGCGCTGCGTGAAACGGACACCTTTGACACCTTTATGGAGTCCTCCTGGTACTATGCGCGTTATACCTGCGCCAGCTACAAGGAAGGCATGCTGGACCCGGCCGCAGCAAACTACTGGCTGCCGGTCGATCAGTATGTGGGTGGTATCGAACACGCCATCATGCACCTGATGTATTTCCGCTTCTTCCACAAGCTGCTGCGTGACGCGGGCCTGGTGAACTCTAATGAGCCAGCAAAACGTCTGCTGTGCCAGGGCATGGTACTTGCTGATGCCTTCTACTACCTGGGCAACAACGGCGAACGTAACTGGGTTTCCCCGGTTGACGTTGAAGTTGAGCGTGACGAGAAAGGCCGCATTATTAAAGCGACCGACACGCAGGGCCGCGACGTGATCTACGCGGGCATGAGCAAAATGTCGAAGTCGAAAAACAACGGCATCGATCCACAGCTGATGGTTGAGCGTTACGGCGCCGATACCGTACGTCTGTTTATGATGTTTGCTTCGCCAGCAGATATGACGCTGGAGTGGCAGGAATCGGGCGTTGAAGGGGCTAACCGCTTCCTGAAACGTGTCTGGAAGCTGGTCTACGAGCACACCTCACAGGGTGCGACCGTGGCACTGGATGTGGACAGCCTGAATGACGAGCAGAAATCGCTGCGTCGTGACCTGCACAAAACCATCGCCAAAGTGGCGGATGATATCGGCCGTCGTCAGACCTTCAACACCGCTATTGCGGCAATCATGGAGCTGATGAACAAGCTGGCCCGCGCTCCGCAGGAGAGCGAGCAGGATCGCGCCCTGATGCAGGAAGCGCTGCTGGCTATCGTCCGTCTGCTCTATCCGTTTACCCCGCACGCCTGCTATGTTCTGTGGCAGACGCTGGGCGGCGAAGGCACCATTGATGAAGCGAGCTGGCCGGTTGCTGATGAAGCCGCTATGGTTGAAGATTCACTGCTTGTGGTGGTACAGGTTAACGGTAAAGTGCGCGGCAAAATCACCGTACCCGCCGATGCAACACAGGAACAGGTTCAGGCACGCGCTGCGCAGGAGCATCTGGTGGCAAAGTACCTGGACGGCGTGACTATCCGTAAAGTCATTTATGTACCGGGCAAACTGCTTAACCTGGTCGTAGGTTAAGTTCAGGAGGAACTGTGCGACATCCGATTATCAGGCTGTTTGTCATGCTGGCGGTGGTGATCACCGCTGGCTGTGGTTTTCATCCGCGCGGCACCACGCAGGTGCCCAGCGAACTGAAAACCCTGATTGTTTCAACCGGCGATCCTTATGGTCCGCTGGCACGTACTGTACGTCAGCAACTGCGCATCAACGATGTCACCATTGTTGAAGACAGCAAGCAGACCCGTACCGATATTCCGACACTGCGTCTGGGTCCTGAAATGTCAGGGCGTAACACAGCCTCGGTCTTTATCAGCGGCACCACTGCCGAGTATCAGCTGGTGATGACCCTCACTGCGCAGGTGCTGTTGCCGGGCAAAGGTATCTATCCCATCAGCACCACGGTTTATCGTTCGTTCTTCGATAACCCGAATGCGGCGCTGGCAAAAGATGCCGAGCAGGACCTGATTACGCAGGAGATGCGTCAGCGTGCAGCTGAACAGCTGGTTCGTAAGCTGCTGTCGGTGCATGCCGCGCAGATGAACAGCAAAGATACTCTGCCAGCGTCAGTGATTTCGGTGCCGGGTCAGGGTTCACAGGAAGCGCCCTCTTCCTCTGCTACCAGCCTGCAATGATCAGGATTTATCCTGAGCAACTCAGCGCGCAGCTCCGTGAGGGGCTGCGCGCCTGTTATTTGTTAGCCGGTAACGAACCGCTGCTGTTGCAGGAAAGCGCGGATGCCATCCGTGCCGCCGCAACCACACAGGGATTCGACGAACATTTTAGTTTTACGCTGGATGCCCAGACCGACTGGGAGAGCCTGTTCGTCAGCTGCCAGTCACTGAGTCTGTTTGCCCAGCGTCAGACGATGACACTGCAATTCCCCGAGAATGGCCCCAACGCCGCCATGGCCGAGCAGCTGGTTAAGCTCTCTCAGCTGCTGCACGCCGATATTCTGCTGATCTGCCGGATGCCAAAGCTGACCAAAGCGCAGGAAAACAGCGCCTGGTTTAAGGCACTGGCTGCCTCTGCGGTTGTCGTGCCCTGCCAGACGCCAGAGCAGGCACAATTGCCACGCTGGGTGGTAAATCGCGCGAAAGCGCTGAAATTATCCGTGGATGACGCGGCAGTACAGCTGCTGTGTTACTGCTATGAGGGTAATCTGCTGGCGCTGGCGCAGGCGCTGGAGCGGCTCTCACTGCAGTGGCCGGACGGCAAGCTGACACTGCCACGGGTCGAAGAGGCGGTCAGTGATGCCGCGCACTTCACGCCCTTCCACTGGGTGGATGCCCTGCTGGCGGGTAAAAGTCGTCGCGCGCTGCATATCCTGCACCAACTGGAGAAAGAAGAGAGCGAAGTCGTGATTCTGCTGCGTACGCTGCAGCGCGATTTGCTGACACTGTTGCATCTGCAACGCCATCAGGCCCGGCAACCACTGCGCACGCTGATGGATCAGCAGCGTATCTGGCAAAACCGCCGCGCGCTGTTCTCCGACGCACTCCAGCGACTGGATGCCACCCGTCTGCAACGCGCCATCCATCTGCTGAGTCAGATTGAGATCACCCTGAAGCAGGATTATGGTCAGTCAGTGTGGCCGCAGTTGCAAACCCTGACGCTGCTGCTCAGCAGTCGCGCTTTTCCGACGAGCTTTGCCCATGTCTGAGTTACACGCACTGTTTGGTGGCACCTTCGATCCGATCCATTTTGGCCATCTGCGCCCGGTGGAAGCACTGGCTCAGCAGACCGGCTTACAGCGTGTGACGCTGCTGCCCAATAATGTGCCCCCGCATCGTCCACAACCGGAAGCCAGCGCGTCTCAGCGGGTTGCTATGCTGCGCTGTGCTATCCATGGCTTACCGCTGTTTGAGATAGATACCCGGGAGCTGGAACGTGACACCCCCTCCTGGACCGTGACCACCCTGGAAGCCTGGCGCGCAGAACGCGGTGCAGAGCAGCCGCTGGCCTTTATCATTGGTCAGGATTCCCTGCTGAGCCTGCCAAAATGGCATCGCTGGCAGGATCTGCTGTCACTCTGCCATCTGCTGGTCTGCCAGCGTCCCGGCTATCCGACCCGGTTCGACTCGCCAGAGATGCAGGCGTGGCTTGAGCAACACGTCGCTCAGGATATCCGGCAGCTTCATCAGCAGCCCGCGGGGCATATCTGGCTGGCGGAAACCCCACTCTATGATATTTCGGCGACCGAAATTCGCCGCCGTCGCCATCAAAATCAGCCCTGCGATGACCTGTTACCCGCTGCGGTTATCGACTATATCGACCGCGAAGGCTTATATCGCGACTGATCCGGGCATGCTATACTGCGCCGCTTAATTTTTTGGCTGCACTCTCCGGGCTTACAGCCGGCTCGTTACTACCAGATTCCAAGGGGAACCTTTTGCAAGGTAAAGCACTCCAAGAGTTCGTTATTGATAAGATTGATGATCTTAAAGGCCAGGACATTGTTACCATCGACGTTCAGGGCAAATCCAGCATCACCGATTACATGATCATCTGCACCGGCACCTCCACGCGTCATGTGACTTCGATCGCAGAACACGTTGAGCAGGAATCCCGTTTAGCTGGCCTGATGCCATTAGGCATTGAAGGTAAAAGCGCGGCAGACTGGGTCGTGGTTGATCTGGGCGATGTCATCGTGCATGTGATGCAGGAAGAGAGTCGCCAGCTGTATGAGCTGGAAAAACTCTGGAGCTAATCGGTGAAACTGCAACTCGTTGCCGTCGGCACCAAAATGCCTGACTGGGTGCAGACCGGTTTTATGGAATACCTGCGCCGCTTCCCGAAAGATATGCCGTTTGAGCTGATCGAAGTTACCGCAGGTAAGCGCGGTAAAAATGCTGATATCAAACGCATTCTTGAAAAAGAGGGTGAAGCGATGCTGGCGGCGGTCGGCAAAGGTAATCGCATCGTCACGCTGGATATTCCGGGCCAACCGTGGGAAACCCCGCAGCTGGCGCAGCAGCTTGAACGCTGGAAGCTTGATGGTCGCGATGTCAGCCTGCTGATTGGCGGGCCCGAAGGCCTGGCCCCCGCCTGTAAAGCGGCGGCAGAACAGAGCTGGTCACTGTCAGCATTGACGTTGCCCCATCCGCTGGTGCGCGTGCTGGTAGCCGAAAGTCTGTATCGTGCCTGGAGTATAACGACAAATCATCCTTATCATCGTGAATGACCGATCAGCCCACATCAGACATGACAAGTAGCGGATGAAATTACAAAGCAACGCCTTTCGCGATTACAGCGCCGAACAGAAACTCTTTGTCCGTCGGGCGTTTATCGCCTTCGTCGGTATCTTACTGCTCTCGTCAATTCTGGTGGTTAACCTCTACCACCTGCAGATTCTTCGCTTTGATGATTACAGCACCCGCTCTAACCAGAACCGCATCAAACTGGTGCCTGTCGCGCCCAGTCGCGGCATAATTTACGATCGTACCGGCACCCCGCTGGCACTGAACCGCACCATCTATCAGGCTGAACTTGTCCCGGAAAAAGTCGATAACCTGCAACAGACGCTGGAAAACTTACGTCCGGTTCTTGAGCTGACGGATGAAGACCTCGATAATTTCCAGAAAGAGCGTAAACGCTCACGTCGTTTCACCTCTATCCCGGTTAAAACCGGTCTGAATGAAGTGCAGGTGGCGCGCTTTGCGGTTAATCAGTACCGTTTCCCCGGCGTGGAAGTGAAAGGTTATCAGCGCCGCTACTATCCTTACGGTGCCACGCTGACGCATGTCGTCGGCTACGTGTCAAAAATCAACGACCGTGACGTTGCCCGCCTCGATAAAGAGGGCATATGGCCGAACTATGCCGCTACACACGATATCGGTAAGCTGGGGATTGAAGCGTATTACGAGAGTTTGCTGCACGGCAAAACCGGCTTTGAAGAGGTAGAGGTTAACAATCGTGGCCGCGTTATTCGCCAGTTGCATGAGGAGTCACCTCAGGCTGGGCGTGATATCTATCTGACGATCGATCTCAAACTGCAGCAATATGTCGAGACTCTGCTGGCGGGAAGTCGCGCAGCAGTGGTGGTCAGCGACCCGCGCACCGGCGAAATTCTCGCCATGGTCTCTACGCCGAGCTACGATGCCAACTTATTTGTCGACGGTATTTCCAGTAAGGATTACCGTGGACTGCTGGAAGATGAAAACCGCCCGCTCTACAACCGCGCCATTCAGGCGGCTTACCCACCGGCTTCCACAGTCAAACCTTATGTCGCGGTTTCTGCCATGAGTGCGGGCGTGATCAACCGTAACACCAGTCTGTTTGATCCCGGCTGGTGGCAGCTTCCGGGTTCAGAAAAGCGTTTTCGTGACTGGAAAAAGTGGGGCCACGGCCGTCTGAACGTCACCAAAGCACTGGAAGAGTCTGCTGATACCTTCTTCTATCAGGTCGCCTACGACATGGGTATTGACCGCCTGTCGGAGTGGATGAACAAATTTGGTTATGGCAGCCGTACCGGCATCGATTTGCCGCAGGAGAGCGCCGGTAATATGCCTACCCGCGACTGGAAAATGAAACGGTTTAAAAAGCCGTGGTATCAGGGTGATACCATTCCGGTGGGGATCGGTCAGGGTTACTGGACGGCAACCCCGCTGCAGATGAACAAAGCGATGATGATTTTAATCAATGACGGTGTCGTCAAGGTGCCGCATATGCTGCGTGCTACCCGCGAAGGTCGTACCCTGGTGCCCTATCGTCAGCCGCCTGAGGCCCCGATTGGTGATATCCATTCCGGCTTCTGGGAAATCGCCAAAGATGGCATGTACGGCGTGGCGAATCGCCCTAATGGTACCGCGCACAAGAGTTTTGCTGATGCGCCCTATAAAATCGCCGCCAAGTCCGGTACCGCACAGGTCTTCGGCCTGAAAGAGAACGAAACGTATAACGCCCATAAAATTGCTGAACGATTACGCGACCATAAATTAATGACCGCGTTTGCCCCTTATGACAAACCTCGGGTCGCTGTGACCATTATCCTGGAAAACGGTGGCGCCGGTCCGGCTGTCGGCACCGTCATGCGCCAGATTCTGGATCACATTATGTTGGGTGATAACAATACAGTTCTGCCGGACGCAGCCCCTGTGCCGCCCGGTTATGAAGGTGAATAAACATGTCGATGCAAGATAGTCCGCAGAAACGATCGATCTGGATGCGCATCCACATCGATCCGATGTTTATGCTGATCATTCTCGCGCTGCTGACCTACAGCGCCGTGGTGATCTGGAGTGCCAGCGGACAGGATCCTGGCATGATGGAGCGTAAACTCGGGCAGATCGCGATGGGTCTGGTGATCATGATTGTGCTGGCGCAGGTGCCGCCGCGCGTTTATGAAGGCTGGGCGCCCTATCTCTATATTGTCTGCGTCATCCTGCTGGTGGCAGTGGATGCTTTTGGACAGATCAGTAAAGGGGCCCAGCGCTGGCTCGATCTCGGCTTTGTGCGTTTCCAGCCTTCGGAGATTGCCAAGATCGCGGTGCCACTGATGGTGGCGCGCTTTATCAACCGCGATGTCTGTCCGCCGACGCTGAAAAATACCGGTATCGCGCTGATTCTGATCTTCCTGCCTACTCTGCTGGTGGCCGCACAGCCCGATCTCGGCACCTCGATTCTGATTGCCGCCTCGGGCCTGTTTGTGCTTTTCCTCTCAGGAATGAGCTGGAAACTGATTAGCGTGGCGGTACTGCTGGTCGCCGCCTTTATCCCGATTCTGTGGTTCTTCCTGATGCACGACTATCAGCGCGACCGCGTCATGATGCTGCTCGATCCGGAAACGGACCCGCTGGGTGCCGGTTATCACATCATCCAGTCGAAAATCGCGATTGGCTCGGGCGGACTGCGCGGCAAAGGCTGGTTGCAGGGCACCCAGTCTCAGCTGGAGTTTTTGCCGGAACGTCATACTGACTTTATCTTCGCGGTCCTGGCCGAAGAGTTAGGGCTGGTCGGCGTGCTGCTGCTGCTGGCCCTCTATCTGCTGCTGATCATGCGGGGACTGGTGGTAGCAGCCCGGGCGCAGACCACCTTTGGCCGTGTTATGGCGGGCGGTTTAATGCTGATTTTATTCGTTTATGTTTTCGTTAACATTGGCATGGTTAGTGGTATCTTACCGGTAGTTGGCGTGCCGCTGCCGCTGGTCAGTTATGGCGGCTCCGCGCTTATCGTGCTTATGGCGGGATTTGGCATTGTGATGTCGATCCACACTCACCGAAAAATGTTATCTAAAAGTGTCTAAGAGGCTGCAGATGCGTAAGGAATGGCTTGGCGTTGCACTGGCATCACTGGTTCTGGCGGCCTGTACCACGCCCGAACCCCAAAATACGGCGCCGCCGCAACCGGCTTACAACGGACCGGTGGTAGAGATTCCAGGCGTTGAGCCACGTTATGAGCCAATCAATCCGGGCACCAGCCAGGATTACAGCGTTAACGGCAAAAATTATCGCATCATCAAAGATCCGTCGAACTACAGCGAAGTCGGTCTGGCAACCTGGTACGGTGAAGAGGCACAGGGAAACCGCACCGCCACCGGTGAAGCTTACGATCCCGATGCGCTGACTGCGGCTCACCCTACTCTGCCGCTGCCGAGCTATGTGCGTGTGACCAATATCGCGAATGGCCGTCAGATTGTGGTGCGCGTTAACGATCGCGGTCCCTACACGCCGGGACGCATTATCGACCTGTCGCGGGCTGCCGGTGATCGCCTGAATATCTCCAACAATTCGCGGGTACGCGTCGACTACATCAAGGTCGCACCCGACGGCACGCTCTCAGGTCCCGGCACCATCGGAACCGTGGTAGCCAAACAGAGCTACTCTCTGCCTGCCCGCCCGGATCTGAGTGGCGGCGCGGTGATGAACGGCGGCAGTGCAGCCCCTTCTGAACCGCCTGCACAGAATGTTGAAGCCATCAGCAACAGCACGCTGCAGAGCAGTGACAACATGGGCGCGCCAGTCCAGAGCAGCGGCTTTCTTGGCGCACCCCAGCCATTAGCGAACGGTGTACTGGAAGGTAACGAGCCGCCAGCCGCCGCACCTGCCAGTTCCGCACCCGCAGCAGCCAGTGCCTCGCCTGCAGCCAGCAGTGGTTCCGCCGATGGCTATGTGGTGCAGGTTGGTGCGCTGAACGATCCGGCGCGTGCGCAGCAGATGATGAAAAGCCTGAGCCAGCGTTATGGTGTGCCCGGCAAGGTTGAAAACGCGGGCAACAATGTCTATCGCGTACAGCTTGGTGGTTATGCCTCCCGCGCCGAAGCGGCTGCGCTGCAACAGCGCCTGAGCAGTGAAGGCCAGGCCGCGTCATTTATTACGAACACACGTCGCTGAACCGTGGTTCAGAGCACTGCAGGTTACGTCTGCTAACAACCCAATCATCATGCCCGGTGCCAGAAAATCTGGCATTGGTTATGATGAGTGACATTTTTAACCTCAAACTCACGGATGTTGTAGTCCTACACATGAACACGCTGAAATCATCTCGTTTACTGAAACGCCTGACAGTGGGATCACTGATCGCTATCTCTCTCAGCCATGCTGCTATTGCTGATGACGTCAATCTCAAGACCATGATTCCGGGCGTGCCGGACATTGATGCCGAAGCGTATGTCCTCATCGACTACAACTCAGGCAAAGTGCTGGCAGAGAAAAACGCCGATGCACGCCGCGATCCTGCCAGTCTGACCAAGATGATGACCAGCTATGTCATTGGTCAGGCCGTGAAAGCGGGCAAAATTCATCAGGATGATCTGGTGACCGTCGGCCCGGATGCCTGGGCGACCGGCAACCCGGTGTTTAAAGGTTCTTCGCTGATGTTCCTGAAACCAGGCGATCGCGTGCCGGTTTCACAGCTGACCCGTGGCATTGTCCTGCAGTCCGGTAACGACGCCTGCGTTGCGATGGCTGACTATGTCGCTGGCAGTCAGGATGCCTTTGTTAACCTGATGAACAACTACGTCAAAGCGCTTGGCCTGCAGAATACCCACTTCGGGACCGTTCATGGCCTGGACGCGGAAGGTCAGTACAGCTCCGCGCGCGACATGGCGTTGATCGGCCAGGCGCTGATCCGCGACGTACCGGAAGAGTATGCTGTTTATAAAGAGAAAGAGTTCACCTTCAATAATATCCGTCAGATGAACCGTAATGGTCTGCTGTGGGATACCAACCTGAACGTGGATGGGATCAAAACCGGTCATACTAACTCAGCCGGTTACAACCTGGTGGCGTCAGCGACCGAAGGCCAGATGCGCCTGATCTCCGCTGTGATGGGCGGTCATACCTATAAAGGCCGTGAAACTGAGAGCAAGAAACTGCTCACCTGGGGCTTCCGTTTCTTTGAAACTGTTGCGCCACTGAAAGCAGGCAAAGAGTTCGCTTCTGAGCCAGTCTGGTTCGGTGATAATGACCGTGTACAACTGGGCGTGGAAAAAGATGCTTACCTGACCATTCCACGTGGCCGTATGAAAGATCTGAAAGCCAGCTATGTGCTGACCAATACAGAACTGCACGCGCCACTGAAGAAAAACCAGGTTGTGGGCAGCATCAACTTCCAGCTGGATGGCAAAACTATTGAACAGCGTCCGCTGGTGGTGCTGAACGAAGTTTCTGAGGGTGGTTTCTTTGGCCGTATCGTTGATTACATCAAACTGATGTTCCATCACTGGTTCGGTTAAGCGTAAGGGGTGATTGAAAAATCACCCTTCTGCCCCCATTACAGGATATTATGATGCTCCCGCTCAGGCGGGAGCCTGTTTTTTATGCACCGGAGTTAATATGAAAACCAAACTGAATGAGCTGCTCGAATTTCCTACCCCGTTTACCTACAAAGTAATGGGTCTGGCGCAACCGGAGCTGGTTGATCAAGTGGTTGAAGTGGTGCAACGTCATGCGCCCGGCGACTACAGCCCTGAAGTTAAGCCGAGCAGCAAAGGCAACTATCACTCCGTAAACATCACTATCACCGCCACCCACATCGAGCAGGTTGAACGCCTGTACGAAGAGCTGGGCAACATCGAAATCGTGCGGATGGTCCTGTAATTTACGGGTCGGCAAGGCGCCTCTGCCTGACGGTTTGCCGACGTTATTCTTAACGTTATTTCCTTTAGCGGGCTATCGTTTTGTCAGTTGAAACCCTCTTTGTCCGTCAGTCCGGTCTGTGCGACTGGCAATCTGTCTCCGACGCCATGCATCACTACACCGACCAGCGCGATGACCAGAGTCGTGACGAAATCTGGCTGGTCGAGCATCCTCCGGTCTTTACGCAGGGTCAGGCGGGAAAAGCGGAGCATCTGCTGATGCCAGGCGATATTCCGGTGGTGCAGAGCGATCGTGGCGGTCAGGTGACCTATCACGGGCCGGGACAGCAGGTGATGTACGTCCTCATCGATGTGAAACGCCGTAAACTCGGCGTGCGCCAGCTGGTGACCATTCTGGAAGAGACGGTGATCGCGACGCTGGCAGAGTTCGGCGTCAGCGCCCGCGCCCGCGCGGATGCTCCTGGCGTTTATGTCGGGGAAGAGAAAATCTGTTCACTGGGATTACGCATCCGCAAAGGCTGTTCATTTCACGGCCTGGCGCTGAATGTGGCCATGGATTTATCTCCTTTCCTGCGCATCAATCCCTGTGGTTACGCCGGGATGAGCATGACCCAGTTGAAAAATTTTGAGCCAGAGGTGACAACGGAGCAGGTACGTTCTCCGCTGGTCAGCGCCTTTGCGCGGCTGTCAGGTTATGAAAATGTTGAATGGATATCAGGCGATCTCCCTGTTAAGCCTTAACGCAGAATGCGAATTTACAAATATGTAACGTATCCGTGCTGACTGTGGCTGCTTCGCAGGCGATGTGATGATATAATTTTTGCACTTTTTTCAAATAAAGTTGAAAGCCCCCTTCCCGGTTTGAGTGGGAACGCTTTCAAATCGCAATCCGACCGGAACCTGCTGATTTATGAGTAAACCAATTCAGATGGAACGCGGCGTCAAATATCGTGACGCAGACAAAATGGCGCTGATCCCGGTGAAAACCGTGGCTGTTGAACGGCAGGAGATGTTGCGTAAGCCGGAATGGATGAAAATCAAGCTGCCAGCTGACTCCAGTCGTATTCAGGGCATTAAAGCCGCGATGCGTAAAAACGGGCTGCACTCAGTCTGCGAAGAGGCCTCCTGCCCTAACCTTGCTGAATGCTTCAACCACGGTACTGCCACCTTTATGATTCTTGGTGCTATCTGTACCCGTCGCTGTCCGTTCTGCGATGTGGCACATGGCCGTCCTAATGCGCCTGATGCTAACGAACCGGCAAAACTGGCGCAGACGATTGCCGATATGGGCCTGCGCTACGTCGTGATCACCTCTGTTGACCGCGATGATTTACGTGATGGCGGTGCACAACATTTTGCAGACTGTATCCGCGCCATTCGCGAAAAAAATCCCACGATTAAAATTGAAACACTGGTTCCGGACTTCCGTGGCCGCATGGACCGTGCGCTGGAAATTCTCACCGCAACGCCACCGGATGTGTTTAACCACAATCTGGAAAACGTACCACGCGTCTACCGCCAGGTGCGGCCGGGCGCTAACTACGAATGGTCACTGAAATTGCTGGAGCGGTTCAAAGAAGCGCATCCGGATATCCCGACCAAATCGGGTCTGATGGTTGGGCTGGGTGAGACCAACGCCGAAATCGTGGAAGTGATGCGCGATCTGCGTCGCCACGGTGTCACCATGCTGACTCTGGGCCAGTATCTGCAGCCGAGCCGTCACCACCTGCCGGTTCAGCGCTACGTCAGCCCGGCTGAATTTGATGAGATGAAAGAAGAAGCGATGGCGATGGGCTTCACCCATGCCGCATGCGGTCCGTTTGTCCGCTCTTCCTATCATGCGGATATGCAGGCCAAAGGCGAAGAAGTGAAATAAGCCGGCCTCCGCTATCAGAAGCCTGAAAAACAAAAAACCAGACTGGAAACAGCCTGGTTTTTTTATGCGTGCCTGACGTTGCCTGAAATAAAAAGTAACAGTTATTTTCAGCAAATAACCGATTAATCTTTATGAACGACGCGTTCTGCCGGTACGTCTTCAGCGGTTGTTCGGGTTGCGCTGGTATCTTCGTCTTTCATGGCTTTTTTGAAGCCCTTAATCGCGGAGCCCAGATCGCCGCCCAGTGAGCGCAACTTGTTGGTACCAAAAAGCAGTACGATAAGCGCACCGATAATCAGCAGCTTGGCAATACTGATACCTTCCATATTTAACCTTTCAACTTATTCAAATCACGGTGACTGTTATTTACGCGCAGTTTGCCTGCGGCGACAACTGGAATCTGTAACAGAGTGAGATCTCAGAGAGGCCGATTAAGTATGCACAAGTGCCAGCACTCAGCGTTTTGCTCGCTTTGTCGTCATGGATTTTTATCCTTAGATCACTTGAGTTCAGGACGCGCAAAGCGCCGGTTCTCCAGTACCGGCAGCATCTGTCGGGCATAGACGACGCGTTCCGGGTCGAGTTCAGCAAACAGTAGTGTCGGGGACTCCGCGGCATTCGCCACCGCTACCCCCAGCGGGTCGACCACCAGACTGTTGCCAATATTGCGTGGGCCACACTCGCCCACCGCCACCATATAGCAGGTGTTCTCCAGCGCGCGGGCACGGGTCAGTAAATCCCAGTGCATCTCTTTCAGCGGGCCTTTCACCCATGCGGCAGGCAACACAAGCACTTCTGCACCGTCCAGCGCCAGTCGTCGTGCCAGTTCCGGGAAACGCACATCATAGCAGGTCATTAATCCGACTTTCATACCCGCAACCTCAATCAGCGGTGGAATGACATGGCCTGGATTGACCCGTTGCGATTCCTGCACGGCAAATGCATCGTACAGATGCAGCTTTTCATAGGTGGCAATAATTTCGCCGTTGCGGATAGCCACCAGTACATTGAGCGCTTTATGCTGGTCACTGGGGACATGGACGCTCATTATAGTGGTCAGCGCATTATGCTCACTGGCACCCAGCAACTGTGTGATAAAAGGGCCATCCAGCGGCTGTGCGGCTTTCACCACTAAATCGGGATCGGTATTATCGCGCGCCAGAACAGCTTCTGGCAGGACCAGCAGATCCGCTTCTCCCTCTGCTGCCCGCTTCATCAGAGCCAGACAGCTATCAGCGTTCTCCTGCCATTCACGGCTGACCGCAAATTGTCCCAGTGCAACTTTCATCATCTCTTTCCTCCCCCAGCGACCAGAAGTATCACTTCCCGCGTCACTCATCAGTGATTAAGCCCTTGCAGAGAATGCTCGCAACCAGAGCCGGCGATCGTTGTCTGTTCTCTTTAAAACGAACCTGATCGCCGCTTATTCCTGCGCTGTGCTTCGGCATTGTACAGCCAGTGCAGTGTCATCCTGTTTTCTTTTATACCGCCATAGCCTCTAAGCGCTATCGCTCGCCGCCCTTAATACCGCTAACAGCTTCAGTGCGTGTTCTGCGTGGACGCCGTCCCGATGGGTATGCAGAGAGTGTCTGCATCACGTGAGGTAACGGCGCTAATCAGCAGTCGGACAACTGTTTATGCTGTACTGAAACCAGATAGGAAGCAGAAAGTGCTGGCAAAGAACAAATGCTGTGGTAGCAGGTCAGCAATAATCCCTGTCGCCAGCCTCAGGGATGAACAGCGGGAGATGATTGCCGAGGCACTGGTCATCGCCTCAGGACGGGAATTTAACCCGCTTGCAGATTTTTAATGAGATAACAGGGTGATTCAGCATAACCCTCGCGCGCGTAAAACTGATTCGCCTTGAGCCGTGACTGATGGCAATGGACTTCCATACGATCGCAGCCACGGCGGGCTGCCAGCGTTTCGGCATATTGGAGCAGTTGCTGGCCGACGCCTTTGCTGCGCTCACCTTCCGCAATACAGAAGTAACTGATGCGGGCGAAATCACCGGCCAGGGCCAGCTGAGGAATAAAATGAAGTGAAAGGAAACCCAGAACCTGACTGCCCAGTTCAGCCACTAACAGCGCTTCACTGGGATCGCTGCATAACTGCGCCAGACGCTGCTCAATGAAACTTTCAGTGCCGCCGTAGCCTAACTCACTCAGCAAGGCACTCAACGCAAAACTGTCTCTCAACTCCGCATGCCGTATGTTCATCCTGTCTCCTCACTCATCGGGTTCTGTAGCACTGTTATATAGCGTCGCAGGCTAAAAAGCTGCACAGCTGGTTGTTATAAATATGTTACGAGGATTTATTGTGAACCGCCGCGCAGTTTGTGCGCCCCTGGGGACAATTCAGAAGGTTACGATGTGAGGGATGAAGCGCAGATTACAGCCATAAAAAAACCCGCCATAAGGCGGGTTTTTAGAATTCTGACTGTTAACTTACAGACTGATAACGTTAGCAGCAGATGGGCCTTTAGCGCCGTCGGTGATTTCAAACTCTACGCGCTGACCTTCAGCCAGAGTTTTGAAGCCGTTGCTCTGGATTGCAGAGAAATGTACGAATACATCTTTGCTGCCATCTTCAGGAGTAATGAAACCGAATCCTTTAGATTCATTAAACCACTTAACGTTACCTTTGATCTTAGACATCTATATTACCTTTACATGAAAAATGGACACTAAACTGTGTCGGGGTCTAGTACAGCAATTGCTGAGGGATTTGTCCAGCATGATTTGATGAAAAAGTGATAAATATCGACTTTCCGTACATGCATCACACTTTCCTGCTTTTCGACTTGCGAAACACTCATCAGCAGGGATCAGACGTATGGCCTGTGCCTTCCGCTAACCTGCTGGAAAGGCGAACCTTTTTGATCTTTAACACCGTGACGTTTTGAGGTTAAAAAGGAAAATCTTATTAAGACGTATTCCTGTTATTACTGATAACAACCGTCTCAAAACAGTTATTTTTTATCGTCCTGCGGGTAGTAAACCTCAGCATAAAAATCCGATTTCCCTGCTTCCGGAGGCCGCCGTAACGCATCTGGTTATTTAATGTGCAGTTGATCGCAAATTCCTATCCGCCGAAACGACTTTTTCTCAGACAATATTGAGACTGCTGTGCCATTGCCCCCAGTGAGAGCAGGCAACCTGCTGATATTTTCACCAAAAGCAGGCAAACCTTGAGAAAGATCAATGAAGTGCTTTTTAGTGTCCGGATTCGCATCTGGCAACAAACAATTAACGTTATGAGCAACTACTTTTCTTATGGCGAGCCGGAATAATATTACCCGGCAATAGATTACGTCCGCTTAACCGGTGAGGGGATAGCTTCCTTCCGGGCAAATGAAAAGGAGAGTGAGGCACAGGATGGTGATGAAGATACGCTGCAGTCAGTGCGGAAGCACCCGATTCGTTTTTACGGAGTATCACGAGGAAGAGCACAACGTTCATGGTGCCCGCTGTGCGAACTGTAAAAAATGCCTGGATTCCCAGGATCTGCTGCCCACGACGCCGATGGATCCCATTACACAGTGTCTGCTGGCCAGCCAGAAAACAGTTCGGGCACCTGATTAGGTGCCCGTTGTCGCTGAAGCTTTTACAAAAATCAGAAAATCAGTTTGAACACCCCTGTCAGGGTCAGCAGGCCGACGATAAAGATAATCGCGATAATCCACAGAATAATTTTCATTTCCTTTTCCCTCACTGATTAGACACGTTTCCTGTAGGCAGTATAGACAGGAATATTTATCGCGCCGCTTCACTCAGGCTTCAATTGGTCAAAAGTTCACCAATCCTGCTCTTTATTTGCTTTCTGGGATAGCGATCGCAACACCAGTTTTTACCGGCACTCTTTTTTCGTTTTAAAGAATACTCCTGGCTAAAATTTATGCGGCAAGGCAGGCCTCAATAGTGATGAGACTGAAATGAGTCGCGAGGAGATCTTATGAGCACGATTAATACCAGCATGGGCCGCTACAGCCTTAAGGCCAAAAACAGCGGTAACCACATCAGAGGTTCTTTCGCCATCAACGATGAAGGCGGCACGCAGCTCTCTATGCAGGAGTTTGACGAGCACTATCTTGATGATGTGGTGAATAACGTGATCTACCCGGTCACTGGCGGCAACCGTGAAATTGCACGTGCGCTGCGGGAAGAGATGGTGAAAGCCGGTTTTGAACCGCCTCACTAAGGCGTCAGAATTAAGTGACAGCCTGGGCCGCACTTGCGGCCCTTTTTAGTTTTAACGTCGTGCACCCGGTCAGAACAGAGAGCCGCTGACAGATTTGCCAGCGACGACAGGTTAAATCACCCAGGAGAGCAACAGGCAACCCACCAGGCCACAAACCGAAATAATGGTTTCCAGCGCAGACCAGGAGCGAATGGTTTCGCCAATCGTCAGGTTGAAATACTCTTTGAACAGCCAGAATCCAGGGTCGTTAACATGAGAGAAGATCACGCTGCCGGACCCCACGGCGATCACCATCAGTTCCGGGCTGGCGCCACTGGTAACAATCAGCGGTGCAACAATACCGCCGGCAGTAATCGCTGCTACCGTGGCAGAGCCCAGCGCAATACGCAGCACTGCGGCAATCGACCACGCCATAAAGATGGGTGACAGCTGCGTTGAGTGCATCATGCTGGCGATATATTTATCTACGCCACTGTCCACCAGCACCTGTTTAAAGGCACCGCCACCACCGATGATCAACAACATCATGGCAATGATTTTGATCGAGTCGGTCAGGGTATCCATCACCTGTTCCATCGTGCGGCCACGATTCAGTCCAAAGGTGAAGATGGCAATCAGCACCGCAATCAGGGTCGCCATGACCGGGTCGCCAAAGAACTCCGCATAGGGCAGCAGCACGTGGCCTTTTGGCAGCAGCATCTCCGCCACGGCACGCAGCGCCATCAGCACCACTGGTACCAGTGCCGTCCAGACACTCACGCCAAAGCTGGGCATTTCCGCTTCGGTAAACGTTTTCGGGTTATAGAGCCCCTGTGGAATCGGTTTATCGATATTTTTCAGGAAACGTGCGTAGACCGGACCTGCCAGAATCACCGTAGGGATACCCAGCAGCGTGCCAAACAGCAGCGTTTTACCCATGTCTGCGTTAAACAGCGTGGCAATGGCGGTTGGACCCGGATGGGGCGGAAGGAAACCGTGCGTCACGGACAGAGCAGCGGCCATCGGCACCCCGACATAGAGCAGCGGCACACGCGCCGACGCCGCCACGCTGAATACCAGCGGCAGCATCAGTACAAAGCCGACTTCATAGAACAGCGCAAATCCGACAATAAAACCGGTCAGCACCAGCGCCCACTGAATGTGCTTTGTGCCGAATTTCTCAATCAGGGTGGTCGCGATACGTTGCGCCCCGCCGCAATCGGCCAGCAGTTTACCGAGCATGGCACCAAAGCCCATGATCAACGCCAGGCTGCCCAGCGTGCCACCTACACCCGCTTTGATTGAGGTAATAACTTTATTCACCGGCATGCCCTGCATCACGCCGACGGCCAGCGCCACCAGGATCAGCGCGATAAATCCATTGAGCTTAAAGCGAATCATCAGCAGCAACAGTAGCGCGACGCCGATCGCCACATAGAGTAATGGCATAGCTTTTCTCCACCTTGTGCACCGAACGGAATACGGTGTCGATTTATTATCATGATCCCCGTAGGGCGACAAAACAGTGCCTTTGTAAGATGTTTACACATCCCGACAAACGCTGTTACCGATAACATGTTAAGGGTAACATCCGCAGGAAAGCATCACCCCGCCGACGGTGAATTTCTGTTTTGCGAAGGTGATCAACTTTTTGCCGATGCGTTATCAGAAAGTTTGCCAGTGTCGACGCCGCGCTTTTCGTTACACTCAGATTTTAGTGAAATGTAAAAAGGATGCACTGGTGAGTGAGAACCTGAGTGAGCTGTACAGTAATCAACGAACCCTTTTTGGCCGCGGTAGTCTGGATAAGCTGGTGCCGCTGCTGGCCGCCCGTTCACAGCCTACCCTGCTGTTTTGCGGGCAATCTTTCCTGCAGGGCCCGGCCTACGCCCGGCTGAAAGCTGGCCTCAACGATCACATTATTGGCTACGAAATTGTCAGCCATGAAGCCTCACCCACTGAAATTGATGGCTGGGTTGCGCGCTGGCGCGGGCATGTTGATCGGGTAGTCGCGATTGGTGGAGGGAGTGTGCTGGATGCGGCGAAAGCGTTCAGTGCGATGGTACAACATCCTTTACCTGTCGCCCGTTATCTGGAAAAAGTGGGTGACACTGCCGTTCAGCCCATCACGTTGCCGCTGATTGCTGTTCCGACTACTGCCGGGACCGGCAGTGAAGTGACGCAAAATGCGGTGGTAACCGACCAGCAGGACATTCAAATCAAAGCGTCATTGCGCCACCCGGTCTTTGTGCCAGAGGTGGCGATTCTTGACCCGGATCTGCTGAAAGGTGCACCTGACTCTGTGCTGGCGACCTGCGGAATTGATGCCTTTACCCACCTGTTCGAAGCGTATCTCTCCAGCAAAGGCAATCTCTTCACCCGACAGCTGGCGCTGACCGGTCTGCGTCAGTTTATTCAGGCCTGGCCTGCACTCAATCGCGAGGATGCGGTTGGTGATGAGGCACGAGAAGCGATGATGATGGCGTCGTGGCTGGGAGGTGTCAGTCTCAGCAGTGCGGGTCTCGGCGTGATCCATGGTATTGCGGGAGAACTGGGGGCGATAAAACCGTTCCATCACGGAGAAGTATGCGGACGGCTTCTGTTTCCGTTCCTGGATCTGTTGTCTGATAGCGAGCAGCCGCTGCAGCGAAAGCTGATGGCCGAGCTACACCCACAACTTTTCAGCGAAACCACGGATTCACCGGCACAGTTTCTGAAGCAGTGGCTGCAGGCGCAGTCGATCACCCCGTTCTGGCAGGATGGCCCCACACTGAGCCGCACCGAGGTCGAGTGGATTCTGGCGCGTGCCAACAGCAAAAACTCGCTGGTAAATTACAGCCACGAACAGATGCAGACGATGATTACGCAGGCCTGGCAAATCACGGCGTGATCAACGCGAATCTCGCTTCCCGGTTCCGGCAATTCTGACCTGCCAGCCCTGGCAGGTCAGGCATCCGCTCAGCGCAATTCTGTTGCATCCGCGCTCTGAGACGCGAGGCTAAGCCTCTCTGGCGCTAAAAGGCCCCTCACCTGCCAGCATCTGCTCAATCACCTGCAGCACGCCCTGCTCGTTGTTAGAGGGTGCTTCAAAGCGCGCCGCCTGCTTTACCCGCTCTGGCGCGTTGCCCATGGCAAAACTAAAGCCGGACTGTTTGAGCATCTCCAGATCGTTACCGCCATCGCCGAAGGCCAGCACCTGATCGTGCGTAATCCCCCAACGTTGAGCCAGCAGATCCAGACCGTGCGCTTTATGATTTCCCGGCACGATCAAATCTACCGAACCGTGACCGCTGGAGGTCGCCGCCACGCGGCCCTGATGCAAACGCTCAATATCCGCCATCAGTGCTTCTATGTGATCGTCAGACAGATTCAGTGCGAACTTAAACAGCCTGTCATCCTGCACCTCATTCAGATGATGAATCGGCTTCAGCCGGTGACAGTAGTGGCGCATCTTCTTAAGCCAGGTCTCTTCCATGCCCTCGAAGTAATACGCGCTGTCACGTCCACACAGCAGGTAACGCAGGCCGGGATAGTTGCCGTTTTGCAGAGTGTCGATGACCGCTTCCACATCACGTCGTTCAAAGGCACCGCAAAACAGCTCCTCATCACGATCAATAATCCATGCGCCGTTCTCTGCCACAAAAGCGATATCGCTGGCGATCTCCGGGAAGAAGGATTTGAGCTGGTAATACTGATTGCCGCTGGCTACCACAAATTTGATGTCACGGGCGGTGAGTTGCTGATAGCCGTCGAGAAAACGGGATCGATTATACTGCTTGTTATCGTCCAGAAACGTGCCATCCATATCTACCGCAACCATCTTAACCGTCGTCATCATGACTCCTTACACAGGAAATTTCAGAGTGGAGTCTCAGGATAGCCGCTGGCGCAGCAAAACGGAAAGAAAGAGGGATGGCCTGAGCCATCCCCCGGGAATCAGTTCAGGGCGCTATTCAGCACCAGCGCGGTAATCACCCCGGTCGCGGCAGCAATCAGCACATAGTTGCCATCAATGTTTGCCCAGTGGTAACCACGTGGCGGTTCACGCAGACCGCGTTCATGCCAGTCGGCTACACGATAATGGTCACCGCGATATTCTGGCGGAACAGGATGGCCGCGACGGAAGTCGTGCCCCTGCCAGGCGAAATGGTCCCGTTCATTGCGGCCCTCTCTGCCATGGCGTTTGTTATCCTGATCCGGGCGATGATTGCCCATATCATGATCGCGATTGTCGCGGCCGCGATTCTGGTCAGGACCGCGATTGTCAGGACGATGATCATCATTCTGATGTGGTACCGGCATACGCGGTGCGTCTCCGTGATCGTCTGCCCGTGAGGCCTGAGAAAAGAGTGTGCTGCATGTCAAAAGTGAAGCGATAAGCGTAAGTGTTGTTTTTTTCATGATACTGCCTCCGAAAATAACGGCTGTTCAGGCACCGTTGATTGGCATGATGGCAATAATTGTGGCGGGAGACATCTTCAAAAGTCTTAAAATCCGGTAACTTACACACTATTACGCTTGCTTAGCGCTTTCTTAACACGCGTCATATCCGGACAGCTTTCCTGACGTAATCCAGATATCAAAGAGTCAGCCTGATAATCACGCATCAGGCTGACTGTTTAAGCGTTGAGATGCGTCAGGATGCTGAATCGCTCTCTGACGCGTTATCCGGTTATGGCGTACTGAGGATCACTGGCGCGTCCGGTAACCCGGTAAAGTGCGTCACAATGTGGTGATAATCAGCCGTCGGATCCAGATCCCTGAACAACTCCGGATAGAGATCTTTTGCCAGAATTTCCATTCCGATAATGTTGTAAGGGTGATTATAGAAATGGTGATAAACGCCATACACCCGCTTCTGTTTTATCGGTTCGATCTGCTCCAGACCGGTACGGCTCTGCAGGCGGTTAAAGGTGGCGGTCACGTCGGCCTGGCTGGCACCGTAGCCAAACGGCAGCACGTTGCTGTTCGGGCGTTTAGAGCCGGTCATGATGTAGACGTCCGGCTTCATGGCGATAATCTTCTCCAGCGACACAAATCCTGAACTGCCGGGCAGTAACGCTGAGCCGATATTTTTTCCACCGACCGCTTCTACCAGTGCGCCCCAGCCGTTATGACCGTGGGTAAAGCAGCAGTTATCGCTGTTGCCGGCAATTGGCTCAATAAACACTGTCGGCTTGTGCTGCACCTGCGCAATCTTCTGCTGAAGCATCTCCCAGCGCTGCTGGTAAAAATCTGCGTAGGCTTTTGCTTCGGCTTCGCGGTTCAGAACGGTGCCCAGCACTTTCACACTCTTCAGGGTATTCTCTTTTGGATGGAGTTCATCATCCAGGAACAGCACCGGGATATGCAGATTTTTCAGGGTCGCCAGCACGCCTGACTGCATCAGGGCCGGTTTGGCACGCAGCTGGGCAATCATCATATCGGGCTGCTGAGCCAGCACGCTCTCCAGATTGACCTGTCCCTGATCGTTAAAGCCCATATCCACAATGGATGCGGCCTGCGGCCAGCGCTGCTTCAGCAGGTCCCAGGTCTGAGTGTCCTGCTTTTTCGGCAGGTTGTTCCAGGCGACAACCCGCTGAAACGGATTCTGTCGATCCAGTAGTGCCAGCGACATCACGTCGCGCCCATCCTGCAAAATTACATGTTGCGGCTCTTTTTGCAGCGTAATTTTCTGGCCATCCATGTCGGTCACGGTGACCGGATAGGTGGTAGCCGCACAGGCCGTTGACAGTAAAAGTGTGGTAGCTGCAGCAATCCCGATTTTCATTTTTCTCCTGTCCCATAAAGGAATAATAATTATTCGCGTTTACTTTACCATGCGAATACGTAACAAATGTAAAAATTGCTGACCGGATGCTACTGTCCGAGAAGATCTGGAACGCGACTGCTGGCTGAAATCACGAAGCGATGGCGCAGAATTGCGGAGGAGGAGAGTAAGAACGGCGAGTGGCGGGCAGGAAAGCAGGCGCGTCTCAGCGTGACTGAGATGCGCCTGTTGCGTGTTACTTCACCAGCGAATAGAAGATTGCAGAGATAGCAATTAGTCCGATCAGCACAACAAACAGGTTGCTGATGTGACCACTGTATTTACGCATCGCGGGCACCTTCTGGATGGCATACATCGGCATCAGGAACAGGATCATGGCAATAATCGGTCCGCCCAGTGTCTCAATCATGCCGAGAATATTCGGGTCCAGCGTCGCCACCAGCCATGTGGTCAGCAGCATAAAGAGTGCCGTCAGGCGATTCAGTCTGGCTGGCGCGATGGTCTTACCGCGACTGCGCAACGCCTTATTGACCATACCGTTAAATCCTTCGCGCGCACCCAGATAGTGACCCAGGAATGATTTGGTGATCGCCACAATGGCAATCAGCGGCCCCATCCACGCAATCATCGGCACCTGAAAATGGTTAGCCAGATAAGAAAGGATGGTGATGTTCTGCGCCTTGGCAGCGTGTAAATCTTCGGGCGACAGGCTCAGCACGCAGCTGAACACAAAGAACATCACCGTCACTACCATCATCAGGTGCGAACAGGCCAGAATGCGCGAACACTTTTTCTCAGCGGCATCGCCATACTCTTCGCGCTTCGCCAGCGCAAAGGAAGAGATGATAGGTGAATGGTTAAACGAGAAGACCATCACCGGAATCGCCAGCCACAGCGTCATCCACAGGCTGCTGCCCGCAGGCTGAACGTTAAGGGTCGACAGCGCCGCGCCGTGCCAGTGTGGAATCAGGTAGCAGGCCATCAGCATCAGTACCGCCACAAACGGGTAAACCAGCACGCTCATCGCTTTCACGATCATCTTCTCGCCGAAACGCACAATGGTCATCAGTCCGACAATCAGCAGCAGCGACAGCAGCACACGCGGCGGTGGCACCAGGCCAAGCTGATGCACCATCAGGCTCTCTACCGTATTGGTAATCGCCACGCTGTACATCAGCAGTATCGGGTAGATAGCGAAGAAATAGAGCAGCGTAATCAGCTTGCCCGCGCCGATGCCAAAATGCTCCTCGACCACTTCAGTGATATCACCGGCCGGATTTTTACCGGAGAGCACAAAGCGCGTCAGAGCGCGGTGCGCAAAGAAGGTCAGCGGAAAAGCCAGCACCGCCATAATGATCAGCGGGATCAGACCGCCGACACCCGCATTAATTGGCAGGAACAGTACACCCGCGCCAATTGCCGTGCCGTATAAACCCAGCATCCACATGGTGTCGGTTTTACGCCATCCCGTATCGACGTCACTCTCAAGCGCACCCAGCGTGCCCGTTTGTGTGGTTTTCATCAGATTTTCCGTGTTAAAAAGCCGCCATTAATTTGAGCCAACAGGCAGGAAAAGGTCTCTCCCGCTCTCCGCCTCTGCTGCAAGCGGATCAGTGAAGGGTGCCGCTGATCCGCCCGCGCATAGGTAATCGATTGCGTGCGCCACTTTTTACACTACATGACGATAAAACTTCAAGTAACGAAGATAAACTCGCATGTGTTGCGCAAAAATCCGTCATATCGTGCAAGGCGACTGCACGGCGATCATGCCATTTATGTGGCGGTTTTACCCCCTTAAAAAGGTGATCCCTGCAACGATTCAGCATAACGGACTACGCTTTACCTCACGCTGTCGCGATCACGCCGACAGATGCAAAGGAGATGAAAATGAAGATTGCCTGCCTGGGATGGGGATCGTTAATCTGGAAAACCGGCGACCTGCCAGTGGCCAGTCCGTGGCATCATGATGGTCCTGCGGTACCGATTGAATTTGTGCGCATCGCTGACGGCGGTGAACTCTCGACCGCAATCTGTCTGAACGCAAAACCGGTGCAGGTACTCTGGGCCTGGTTAAACACGGCGTCACTGGAGAGCGCCTGCCGTGCATTGCGCCTTCGTGAGGCGATTCCGGACAGCCGCGTCGATGGCATCGGCATGATTACGGTGACAGAGAACGCAACCGGACCGCTGGCGGAGTGGGCACAGACGAAAGGCATTGAAGGATTAATCTGGACCGGTCTGCCCGCCCGCATGGCGGGAACGGAAGGCCAGATCCCCACGCTGGATGACGCACGGCACTATTTGCAGAATCTCACCGGTGAAACACGCGAGCATGCGTTTCACTACATCGAACAGGTTCCGGCGCAGATCGATACGGTTTATCGTCGTGCCTTTGCCGATCTGGCCCGCTGGCAGCCCGATTCGGCCTCCGCCCCGGTCGCTACGATCCAGCTGCATCCGCCCTGTCAGCCCGGCTGATACAGGTCAGTCATATGCACCGCTCTGCTTACTCCTCAAAGGGTTACTACACTTCAGGCAGGTTGCGATTTCAGGTTCCCTGAGTCTTTCCCGCGGGTAGTCACGCCTTCTGGCCTGACCACCATTCCCTTGTCAGCAGGAGATGAAGAGATGAAAGCATTAACTTATCATGGTCCCCATAAAGTCAGTGTGGATAACGTGCCCGATCCGGGACTGGAAGCCGCCGATGATATTATCCTGCGTGTGACCGCTACCGCTATTTGCGGTTCAGACCTGCATCTCTATCGCGGCAAAATCCCGGGGACCGGGCATGGCGATATCTTCGGTCATGAGTTTATGGGTGAAGTGGTTGAGACCGGAAGCGCCGTGACCGCCGTGGCCAAAGGTGATCGGGTTGTCATCCCTTTTGTTATCGCCTGTGGCGACTGCTTTTTCTGTCTCATGAGTCAGTATGCCGCCTGTGAAAATACCAATAGCGGACGAGGCGCTATCCTGAACCGCAAAAACATCACGCCACCTGCGGCGCTGTTTGGGTTCAGCAAGCTTTATGGCGGTGTGCCTGGCGGCCAGGCGGAATATGTCCGTGTGCCCAAAGCCAATACAGGCCCGTTCAAAGTGCCGTCGGTGCTGTCGGATGAAAAAGTGCTGTTCCTGTCGGATATTCTGCCCACTGCCTGGCAGGCGGTGAAAAACGCTGAGGTCAAGCCGGGCTCCAGCCTGGCAATTTTCGGTGCCGGACCGGTTGGCCTGCTCAGTGCTGCCTGCGCCCGCCAGCAGGGTGCCGAACAGATCTACATGATTGACCATAATAATTACCGCTTAAACTTTGCCCGCGAACGTTACGGCGTAATCCCGATTAATTTCGATGAAATTGATGATCCGGCTGGCTGGATTATCGAACACAGTACCGGCAATCGCGGTGTAGATGCCGTAATTGATGCCGTCGGGTTTGAGGCAAAAGGCAGCATGACTGAGACCGTGCTCACCAATCTCAAGCTGGAAGGCAGTAGCGGCAAAGCATTGCGTCAGTGTATTGCTGCAGTGCGACGTGGCGGTATCGTCAGCGTGCCAGGCGTCTACGCAGGATTTATTCACGGCTTTCTGTTTGGCGATGCCTTCGACAAAGGGCTGACCTTTAAGATGGGACAGACGCATGTCCATGCTTATCTGCCTGACCTGCTGAAGCTGATTGAGCAGGGCCATCTGACGCCGGAAGAGATTATAACTCACCATCTCCCGCTGGAAGATGCCGCACGCGGCTACGATATTTTCGCAAAACGCGAAGAGGAGTGTCGCAAGGTGATTCTGGTGCCTGGCATGGCAGCCTCCCAGGCCACCATTTAGTCACATGAACCAGCAGGGCCACATTCCCTGCTCCCCGGCAGAGAACTCTGCCGGGGAATTCATTTCAAAACGGCTTACGCTCCAGACTGCTTCGCCACTCCCGCCGCTCCAGCAGATGTTCATCCGGCGAATCCGCCGTGTCCACCTGACTCCCCTGCTCGAGCAGTCGCGCACTGCGTGAATGGGGATGACTTTCACTGATCACCTGTTGTGAAAACGCGCCAAACGATAACAGCAAAAACAGTAATGTACTGGCCAGCCTCACTTTCATACGCACACCTCAATGAATTCGGTGTCGCTATGCTGCCTGAAGGGTTTTCATTTTCTGTCAGTAACAGGCAAAGTTATGTGGGTAGCGGGAACAAGCTGCGACGGGTTTACTCGCGGTTCAGGATAGCCCGTCAGTACAGCTCGAAAGTTTTCCCGCTTCCCGTCCCTATTCCCTTCAGGAGGATGCCAGTGAACATCAATCAGTTTGATCAGCCGGTCGGTGAAGCGTTGCCTGACTGGCAGCCGGTCGCCAGACCTCACGGCGTTCCTCTCCAGGGACAGCACTGCCTTCTTTTACCGCTTAGCGTGGAACATGCGGCGTCGCTGTTACAGGCCTTTATGCTGGCACCGGATGATCGCGACTGGACCTGGCTGAGCGCAGAGCGGCCCGCTTCGCTGATGCAGATGCAGCGCTGGATTGCAGATAAAGTTGCTGATAAAGCCCTGGTACCCTTCACTGTCTGCACGCCGAATCAGCAGCCCTGCGGTGTGGTCTGCTTCGCCAGCATTGAACCCGAACATGGCACCCTTGAAATCGGTCACGTCACCTGGTCGCCGCTGATGCAGCGTAGTGTTATCGGCAGCGAGGCGATTTTTCTGCTGCTGCAACAGGCTTTCTCGCTGGGGTATCGGCGAGTCGCGTGGCGCTGTGATTCAACCAATGTGGCGTCACGACGCGCAGCAGAACGGCTGGGGTTTCGATTTGAGGGCCGTTTTCGTCAGGTCATGACGCGAAAACAGCGTAATCGGGATACCGACTGGCTGTCGATGATTGATCGGGAATGGCCAGACGTTCAGCGCGCCCTGAACGCCTGGCTGAGCGCGGATAATTTCACCGCCGAAGGAGAGCAAAAGCGCTCACTCAGCGCCTGTTTCGCCGGTGCTCATCGGGGCGATACTGACGCGACAAGCCGGAAAGGTTAAGCAGGCACGGGCCATTAATGCAGCCGACGCACGCTCAGTGCCGCAGACCAGCGCTGCCGCTGACAGCGCGGACAGACGGCCGGCTGCCCGGCTTCTATCCTCTGTGTTTGCCCGCAATGCGTGCAGGCGTAAAGGGCGCTGATCGGCACCGTACTGTAATCCTGCCGATGCTCCGGCGGCAGTATGCTTAGCCCGGCGCGCATCTCATTATCATCATAGAAATAGAGGCTAAGCTGACCGTCGACCTCCACCAGCGCCAGCCGGACCTGTCCCAAATGCTCCACGCCGCTCTGCCGCAACTCCATAAAGAACTCATCTTCGGAAATATTCAGCCGATCCAGACTTTCCAGCACATACAACCCATCTTTAATCAGCGTAATGACGTCGCCCTGAATAAATCGTGAAAAGCGCGGGCTGTGTGCCGTCAGCCAGGTCGTCAGGCGGTAGAGGGCCAGAAGCACCACAAACACCATAATGACCGGCAACACCGGTACATCATCGTAAAATGTGACGTCACCCGATGCCGAGCCCAGTGTCAGGATGACCACCAGTTCGAACAGGGACAGCTGGCGCACGCCGCGTCGTCCAGACACTTTCAAAAAGGTGAATACCACCAGATATGCGATCAGGACCCGCGCCACCACCTCAAATAAAAAAGTGGCCGGTTGATCGTTGAGTAAGAAACGGTGCCAGTCGAATGAGAACATAGTCTGCTAAACATCCTGTTTTAAAGGAACACGCATTATCGCAGCCCTCCGTTGATGACCCGCAGATTCAGGCCAGTGATAAGTAAATCTTGTCGCCAGCCCGCCAAAAGGCAAGCGAAGCTGTAACGTAAAAGCGGGTGAGTCTGACCTCTCTGCATGTGAAGGAAAAGGTTAATAAAGCTGAAAATAGCGCTGACTTCGTTCACGTTGCGCTTATCAAACAGATTATGAAACCTAACCAAAAAATATCCTGTTTCTGACTGGAATTCTTTTACCGCTGCGCTTTTTTCTTTTTACTTCAATAAGTTGATTACCACACTCTCGCATCTATACTTTCCAGTAAGGCTTCCATAAACCCGATAACATTCAGAGAAGTCAGCCTTTTTCCTGCCGATAGCGCCGCACGTAGACACCTGCTATCTCTCGTCAAGACCGCCACAGGACCTGATGCCTGTCCTTCAGTGGTTGTGCCTTATGGCAAGGATCGCCCATCTGTTCAGACTGGTCATAACGACCAGTCTGCAATGCATACCTGTAACGCCCTGACCCGTTTCACGACGGCTCGTCAGAGAGAAACGTGTTGCTTTTTTCGGGAGATGCCATGACGCCTTTTACCAGTTTCTGGCAGGCCGGCTATGAAGGTGCCGACCATATCAATCCTGCCGGGATTGCGCTGTCGATGAACGATCTTAACCAGCATCAGACACGTGTAGCAGAGGATTATGCCGCGCTGTCCCCCTTTTCTATTCGCACGGTACGCGAAAGCGTCGGCTGGCGCTTATGTGAACGCGATGGGCATTATGACTTTTCGACGGTCGCTGCGCGGATGCGGGCCGCAGAGCAGCAGGGCATCCAGCTGAGCTGGACAATCTGCCATTACGGCTGGCCCGCTGGCGTCAGCCTGTTTGATCACGATTTTATCAGTCGCTTTGCTGCGTTCTGCGGTGCGCTGGCCCGCTTTCTGGCGCCCTGGTATCAGCAGCCGCCGGTCTACTCCCCAATGAATGAAATCTCCTTTGTCAGTTGGGGCATCTCGGTCGGGCTGTTCGCCTGTGAGGCGATTCCGGCGCCGGATCGGGCGGATGCTGCCAAGCAGCAACTGGTTCGCGCCACTCTGGCCGCCTGTGATGCGATCTGGCTGGCCGATCCGCGCGCCCGTCTGCTGCACTGCGATCCGCTGATCCATATCGTGCCCGATCCTGCCGATCCCACCAGTGACGTGCTGGCACGTGAGATGTGCGATACCCAGTATCAGGCGTGGGACATGCTTAGCGGCAGGCGTAACCCGGAGCTGGGTGGCACACCCCGCTATCTCGATCTGATTGGCGTGAATTACTACCACGATAACCAGTGGGAACAGGGCTCAAACCTCCGCCTTTACTGGCATCTGGGCGACAACCGCCGCCAGCCACTGCATCAGATGCTGCAGCAAGTCTGGCAGCGTTACCAGCGGCCCATTCTGCTGGCGGAAACGAGTCATGTTGGCAGCGGACGTGGAGCCTGGATCAGCGAAATCACCACCCAGGTAGCGCAGGCACAGCTGGCAGGCGTTGATCTGATCGGCATCTGCCTCTATCCGATCCTCGATCGTCCCTTGTGGGAAGAGACAACCTTCTGGACCCGCAGCGGTTTATGGGATCTCGATCTGCTGGGGCCGGATCCTTACGCCCGCCAGTTACAGCAGCCTTATGCCGACGCTTTACGGCAGGCGCAGCGCTTTTTGCAGCACATTCAGTCCCCACTACAACGTCAGGAGCACACCATGAAACCACCTGTTCTCATTGTTTTCAGCCATTTACGCTGGGGATTTGTTTTCCAGCGTCCGCAGCAGCTTCTGACACGCCTGGCGCAGCACTATCGCGTGCTGTTTGTCGAGGAGCCGGTCCGGCAGTCGGGGCCACCGGGTCTGCATCAGAGTTCACCTGCCGCTAACATCACGGTCATCCAGCCACATACCGACAGCGACGCGCCCGGTTTTCATGACAGCCAGATCGCGCCACTGTTGCTGCTGCTGGCGCCACTTCTTGAGGAAGATGAACAGCCGCTGATCTGGTTCTATACGCCGATGGCGCTGCCGCTGCTGACGCCGTTTGATCCCTCGCTGGTAATTTACGACTGTATGGATGAGCTTTCCGCCTTCCAGAATGCGCCGCGCCAGTTGCAACAGCGCGAATCGGCACTGATGACCCGCGCCGATCTGGTCTTTACCGGCGGCACCAGTCTTTACGAAGCGAAGCGTGACAAACATTCTCAGGTCTATTGCTTTCCCAGCAGTGTCGATGCTGTTCATTTTGAGCAGGCACGCGATCGCACTAATCGTCATCCGTTGCAGGATACGATTCCACCGCAGCGTCTGGGATACTACGGCGTGCTTGATGAGCGCATCGACCTGTCGCTGATTGCGACGCTGGCAGACACCCACCCCGAATGGCAGATCATTATGGTTGGGCCGGTAGTAAAAATTGATCCCGCCAGCCTGCCACAGCGCGACAATATTCACTGGCTCGGCCAGCAGCCCTACCAGGCACTGCCGCAATTTCTGGCAGGCTGGGATGTTTGTCTGATGCCGTTCGCCATTAATGCCTCCACCCGCTTCATCTCGCCTACCAAGGTGCTGGAATATATGGCGGCGCAGCTGCCGATTGTCAGTACCGCGATTGTCGATGTGGCGCGCCACTACGCAGAGGAGGTGGCAGTAGCAGAAACTCACCCGGCGTTTATTGCCGCTTGTGAACAGGCAATGGCGATGGGTGCCGCTGAGCGGCTGGCGCTGATGGGACGGATGCAGACAAAAGTGGATGCCACCTCATGGGATCGCACCGCTGAGCAGATACATGGACTGATCCAGCAGGCGCTCGCGCAACGTCAGCCTGCCCTGAAGTCAGCCAGTCAGGCCAGCGCACAGGCTAACGTCACACCTTTAACGCCGGCCATGCTGGAGAGCGATGCGGTGCCGTGCCTGATTATCGGAGCCGGACCCACCGGGCTGAGCGCCGGTTATCACTATGGCGAAGGTGCCGTACTGCTGGAGAAAAATAGCACCCCAGGCGGCTGGTGCCGCTCGATTGACGATCAGGGGTTCACCTTCGATTATGCTGGTCACATTATGTTCTCGCAGGACCCATATGTGTTGCAGCTCTATGAAATGCTGCTGGGCGACAATCTGCACTGGCAGGCACGTGAAGCCTGGGTCTACAGTGACGGCGTGTATACCCGCTATCCGTTCCAGTCTGCGCTGCACGGCTTGCCGGTCGAGGTGGTAAAAGAGTGCGTGCTGGGGGCTATCGAGGCGCGTTATGGCGCAACGGCGACAGCTGCCGTGCCGCTGGATCGCGCGCGGGCGCGGCGGGATTGCTGTGCGGATGGCGCGATTCCGGATGAGGGCAGCAGCAGCGGCATGGTGGAAGGCGAAGAGGATTTCCAGCACTTCATTATGCGAACCTGGGGTAAAGGCATCGCACGTCACTTTGCCCTGCCCTACAACCAGAAGCTGTGGAAAGTGCCGCTGACAGATATGGAAACCTCCTGGCTGGGCGGACGCGTCCCACTGCCCGATCTGTCGCAGATCATCGATGGCGCACTACAACCACTGGCGAAACCGGTCGGCCCTAACGCCCGATTTGGCTATCCGCTGCGCGGCGGTTTCCAGGCACTGATGTCCGGCTTCCTGCCGCATCTGAAATGTACGCTGGAAACGGATACGACGCTGACCCGCATCTATTCGCAGGCGCATGTTGCGCTGCTGGCGGATGGTCGCCACTACCGTTATGAGCAGTTGATTAGCACCATGCCGCTACCTGAGCTGATTAAACTGATGGGCGATGAGGTGCCGGAGAGTGTGCAACGGGCGGCGCAGCAGCTGCAGTTTGTTTCGGTGCGCTGTGTGAATCTGGGCATTGGTCGCGCTGATCTGACCGAAAAGCACTGGATTTACTATCCTGGCGATACGCTGTTCCACCGCATCTTTGTGCAGGGTAATGCCAGCCCACACTGCAATCCGCCGGGCGGATTCGGCTTAACCTGCGAAATCACCTACAATGCGGCCAACCCACTGCCGCTGGAGGGCGATGCGCTGATTGAGCGCTGCCGTCAGGATTGCATCAGGGTCGGCATGATCACTGCGGACGATCCGCTGCTTTGTGCTTCAGAGGTTGATATGCCCTATGCCTACGTGGTCTATGACCATGCACGAAGCGATAACGTGGCGCTGATCCGTCAGTGGCTGCTGACTCAGGATATTCATCTGTCGGGTCGCTACAGCGAGTGGGAATATTACAATTCGGATCACGCGTTTCTGGCAGGTAAACGTGCAGCCGAAAATGTCCGGCTGCAGCATGTCCGCGCAGGAACCGTTGGCTGATTTTAAGCCGCCCGCTACGACAGTCGCTGGCTGCACTTCGCGGCTTTCAGCGACTGTAACTGATTCAGTCGCCGTTCTGCCTTCTGGCTGGCATTGTATTTCGCAATGCCATTACCCAGCCCGAAATCGCCGACAAACCCCAGTACGGTCAGTGCATCAAACTGGCCGGTTTGCTCAATGTCACTCTGCACGCTTTGCGCTTTCACGAGTTCCTGATCCAGTGCACTGCAGTTAAGTGTCGCCGTCTCTTCCGGCGTTACCGCCGCCGCCTGAGGATACTGTTTGGTGGCACAGCCGGTTAGTGCCAGCGCCAGCAGCACCGTTAAAACGCTCGGTTTACCCATTTCTTATTGCCTGTTTTTTGCTCAGTCAACGCTATTATCGGCAGCATACACAGAGAACATGAGTCTCTGACCTACCAATAATGGTCGAAACCGCTACGCTAATGTAGGATTCAGCGCGCTGCAGTCATAAGCAGCCTGCTACCGACCGGAAGTCACGCAGCGAACGAACATTATCCGTTCATCACTTCTGCCAGACCTTTCAGATAGTTAGCCAGTATGATGCTGCCACCAGCAGCGTGTTAAGAACAAAGCCAGACCGTTAATGCGTCCCAGGCCCTCGCATAGGCGAAGACAGGCACAGAAAATTTGCGCGTCGGGTTTATCAGCGTTTGTTCCAGATGAGGTTTTTCCATGCGTTTTAAAGGATTGAACATCGGGTTTTTCATTTTGATTCTGGCTATCGCCACCGTCGCTTTTTTTGACGTCCTTTCGCCCTATTTCTCGTCGATTTTATGGGCAGCGATTCTGGCGGTCATTTTCCATCCGCTGAAAACCTGGCTTCGTAATCGACTGGGTGATCGTAATGGCGTAGCGGCGTTAATTACCCTGCTCTGTATTTGCCTGATTGTGTTTACGCCGCTGGCGATCATTGCCTCCTCACTGGTGGTTGAAACCAACGCGGTCTATCACAAGCTGCAGACCAACTCGTCGCAGTTCCCGGTGGTCTTCGCCGATCTGTTGCAGCATCTGCCGCGCTGGGCGAAGCATTTTCTGGCTGAAAACAATCTGGATAACGCCGGGCAAATTCAGCAGAAGCTCTCCTCGTTTGCCCTTAAGGGCGGTCAGTATGTCGCAGGCAGCGCCTTTATCATCGGTAAAGGGACGTTCAGCTTCACCGTCGGCTTTGGCATCATGCTTTATCTGCTGTTCTTCCTGCTGAAAGATGGCTCCTATCTGGTACATCTGATTCTGGAAGCGCTGCCGCTCTCAACCTACGTGAAGCATCACCTGATGGTGAAGTTTGCCGCCGTGGCGCGCGCGACGGTGAAAGGCACGGTGGTAGTCGGTATCGTTCAGGGTATTCTCGGCGGGCTGGCCTTCTGGTTTACCGGCATCGACGGCAGCCTGCTGTGGGGTGCGCTGATGGCCTTCCTCTCCCTGATTCCGGCCGTCGGTTCCGCCATTATCTGGGTGCCTGCGGCGATCTTCTTCTTCGCCACTGGCGCACTGTGGAAAGGGCTGTTCCTGGTGGGTTTCTTCGTGGTGATTGTCGGTCTGGTGGATAATATCCTGCGTCCGCTGCTGGTCGGCAAAGACACCAAAATGCCTGACTATATGATCCTGATTGCCACGCTGGGCGGTATGGAAATCTACGGCATTAACGGTTTTGTTATCGGTCCGGTGATTGCTGCTCTGTTTATCGCCTGCTGGAATCTCCTCTCCGGACGCGACAACCGCGAGAATATCGAAGCCATCGACGAAGAGTTTATCGAAGAAGGCAAGAAACAGTCCGATGACGCCGCCGAGGCAGCAGCAGAAGCCGCGGCAGAAGCGGCTGCGGCATCAGCGGAAGCGGCTGCAGAAACGGAAAGCAAAGTCTCAGCGTTAGTCGCCTCGCAGAGAGAGAAAGCAGCCTTGAATAAGCCCTGACAGCGTCAGGCCATAAAAAAACCCACCTTTCGGTGGGTTTTTTTTAACTCTGAAACAGCAGCGAATTAGTTGGTCGCTTTGTTTTTCAGATCTTCAGCACCCTGCTTGGTTTTATCCCAGCCTTTCTCAGTGCCTTCTTTGGTTTTGTGCCAGCCCTTCTGTGTACCTTCGGTGATTTTGCTACCGGTGGTGTGGCTCTTGCCTTCAGCGTCGTGCTCAGACTTCAGCTTCAGCTCTTCGCCTTCGTTCTGGGTCTGATGCAGTTTTTCTTTCGCGGTATCAGCGCCTTTATGCGCTTCTGCAACGGTGTTGTCTGTAGTAGTAGCAGCAAATACTGGCGAGGCCAGCAAAATAGCAGACAGTGCAATAATTGATTTCTTCATAATTCCCTCTGTATTCATCGTTGCCGTGTAGGTTTTAATCCTGGCATAGCCTTCCCAGGAAAGATTTAAGAATAAACCAGGAATGAAAAAGGGCCAGTTTTCACCAGAAAAAGTGATTGATTGTAGATTTTTCGCCCACTACCAAAGCGCGAGCTGCGGATCGTCGTCTTTTTCAGGCTGATTTCGGGTCACGCGAACAGGCGGCGCAGACTGTTCCAGCTGTCGCGTAATCCACGCCAGTAACACCGTTACCACATACACCTGCTGCTCAGCACTCAGCGGCTGATGCTGTCCGATATTGTGCCATTTACTCAGACAGCCACGACAGCATGTCGCGGTGGCGTGCTGGGCGATAAACACCGGATGGCCGCGCATGGGTGTCTGTTTGCCATCATTCTCAGGCTGGGCAGGCGCAAGGCGCTGTTCCACAAACTCTGCGGCGTGCTGCCTCACTACCGACTCGCCTTTGCTGTTGGCGTAATCATATTCAGCGCGTCCAAGGCGAAAACGCTGGCGGAACGGTGAGCGCGCCAGCCGGATAAAGAGATCGTCTGAAACCTTCATGCTAATACTCGTTACTCATATTTACGTCCCGCCAGATAACTGACGCCCTGCAGACCAAACGCCTCGCGATGCAGCTCATTCGGCTGCAGGTGAAATGTCTCACCGGGATGATACGTCGTGTCGCCCTGTTCAGTACTGATAGTGATGTCACCACTGAGAATCAGTGCCAGCGCCTCAAAGGGATGGACGTGATTATCAAGCTGGGCTGACGCTGCTCGTTCAACCAGCAGCGGCTCATCAAAGCCCTGTTCGGCTAACAATTTTCTGAATTCATGTTCGGTCATGGCAACACCTCAATGTGGAACAGACCCTAAGCAGTGTAGACGATCTTTATGGTTACTTATGGCACTCAACGGGTTACGTACCGTCGCGCAGGCAACGTTGTTGACCGGTCAGTCGGATGCTGTTCCTGCTTTCTTATTGTCGCTGGTTTGACATCAGGATGACAAAAAAGTGTGTTCACCATGAAAGAACAGGACTATTGCTGATTAATCACCAATAGTCCAAAAGAGGCGTGGAGGCCCGTCGGGCACAGACGCTGCTGACTCAAACAGGACTCATTATGCTGCAATCAGACGAAAACGAACCCCGCAGCGACAGCCAGTGAATCGTAGCGTAGGCCAGTCGCGTAGAGTGGCGTGGATAGCGTTATTGTCGGCGGTGGTGCCAGTAGGTTAAATGCGGCGGCAGCGTAACGGTGTGCGCACCCGACGATGGATTACTGAATGCCAACCGCCAGGCGTCTTCCCGGATGGAAACTAGTGCTGGTTGCCCATTTTTTCGGCGTAGTCGATATGTTCGGAAAGACTGGCAACCAGTTTTTTGGCCATTTCAATGGTCAGCCCCAGGAACAGCGTCTCCTGCGGGCCCTGTTCACGCGGGGCGTCGGGATCGATATAACCGAATTTGAGGACGAGTGCCTGATGCGAACTCAGAGGACCGATATGCCAGCCGGTGATGGGGTAGAAGGTAAAACGTGTAAATTCATTCACATTAATCCTGACTGTAAAAGCATAACGCTGATTGATAGTCAGGCCAGCTCTGATGATAAAACATGAGTGGAGTAGTGAGTCTGAACTAAATCGACAGGATTACAAGGGCAGCGGCAGAATAAGCGCAGCGTCAAAGGGTTCGCTTTGTGGCGGTGTCTGTTGCCTGTTCTGCCGGACCAATCCCGCGCATCTTCATGTGGACCCGCAGCAAAAACGGGCAGTTGCGTCAGGTACAGCGAAAGAACACGGGTCAGGAACAGGATGACCGTTTATGCACCCTCTCCTGACCCGTCACGATTACAACCAGCCAGAGCGGCGCAGCCTGGCCCACAGCCCGCCGCAGGCCACCAGCGTCAGCCCGACAGCCAGCGGATAACCATACAGCGACTTCAGCTCTGGCATGTGCTCGAAGTTCATGCCATACATGCTGAATACAACTGTCGGGATCACCAGAATCGCGCCCCAGCCGGCCAGCTTTTTCACCACTTCATTCTGCTGCACCGTGACCAGCGCCAGATTGACCTGCATGGCGCTGGTCAGCATCTCGCGCATATCTTCCGCGTCAGTTACCACATGGCGGGCATGGTCCTGTACGTCACGGATATAGGCACGCAGCGGACGGGGTATCAAATCTTCATGCAGGTGAATCAGCTGATTGCAGATCTCTTCAACCGGTAGCGCCACATTGCGCAGCGACAGCAGATGACGACGCATGGTGTAAACCGATTGCACCGACTTGCGGTCGAATTCGCTGGTAAAGAGATCGTTCTCCATCTGCCCGACCCGCTCATTCAGTGAGGTGGAGAGTTGAGCATACCGATCCACGACAAAATCGAGCAGGCAGTAAAGCGGATAGGCCGGACCAAATTTTAGCAGCGCCGGGTTTTCAGACGCCCGCTGTCGCACCGGGGTGTAGCTTTCCGATGCGCCGTGACGGATGCTGATCAGGAATTTTTTCCCAACAAAGAAATGGGACTCACCCAGCTCGCAGGTATCATCCTTAGCGCACACCGTCTTCACGACAATAAACAGTGAGTCGCCATAATGTTCGATTTTAGGTCGCTGATGGGCATTAAGCGCATCCTCAACCGCCAGTTCGTGGAGTCCAAACTCCTCTTTAATCTTCGCCATAAACTCAGCGTCTGGCTGCCACAGCCCAAGCCAGATAAACGCCTCCGGCTCTTTAATCACTTCACTGATATCATCGACCTGGACCTCTTCGCCCGCGCATCCCGGACGATACACCATGCTACTTACGATCATCTTCTGCATTCCTGTTGTGACAGTACATGGAGCTTAGCTAATGCCGGGCCTGTAACCGGATAAAAACCGTAAGGATTTGCTGCGGCGTTGCGCAATCTGCGGATTACCACTTTAGCCCAAGCCCGGTGGAGAAGATGCCTTCATTCAGGGTATCCGGTATGCCGCTGACCAGGTTGCGATGATAGCCAATATGCAGGGTTGACCAGGAAGTCAGGCTATAGCGCATTCCGACTTCCGCATCCAGCATAAATACCCCGTCATCGTCCAGCGAATGGCCGATGTCGCCATTGCTGTAAAGCGTGACCGACTTGCCCAGCAAATAGCGCTGATAGTTCCAGCGTACTGAGCCGCCAAAATGTCGCTCTTCCCTGTCATCGCTGTAGCCATACTCAAAGGCACCGCCCAGCAATGAGAGTGAGAACGCGCTGAGTTCAGTGTCCCACAGCTGATAGCCTGGCCCGGTCCCGATCAGCGCCTGCCGGGAGAGATTCTCAACCCAGTCGCGCTTGTAGGTCGCGCGGGTCTGCCAGAAATACTGCTCCCTGACCAGGTAATCAAAGGCATAGCGCAGGCTGTAGTTACTGGTGTTGATGCTGTCGTTTTCCTGCTCGCGGTTGAAGGTCGCGCCGATGTCATGCCGCCATTTTCCCTGGTTGAGTTTGGTGTTAAGCGCAAAACTGTAGTCATCCGTTTTGGTCGAGGCTTTTTTGACTTTGACGCCCGCATCGATGTTGCCGGTCCAGGCGAGCTGATCGGTGCGTACTTTGGCTTTCATAAACTCGTCAATACGCCTGAGGGAGACCTGCTGCTCCTGCTCGTTGCGCTCAACCCAGACATAGCCGGGATCGGACGAGCTGAGCCGCACCTGATAATGCTCACCGGTATGTTTGTTTTCGACATTGACCGGATTCTCGCTGGCGAGCGTGCTGACCGCATTCCAGTCCAGCGTGACGGTCCCGGCATACTGTGTCTCTATACCCAGCTTGCCGTCACTGAGATAACGAATCGTGCCCGTCAGCCGGTCGCCATTATTCAGCCAGACGGTATCGGCTGCGGCCTGCTCTGCCCATCCGGCACAGCAGAAGATGACCAGCAGTCTGGTCAACAAGTTGGAACAACGCATGGCTTTCCCTGTAAAAGCGTTGTCCTGCATGGACGACGCGTCACCGCAAATTCTGACCCGACAATTAAGCCGATTCTGCGATGATAAGCAATCTGCCCAGGGTTATGACAGGTCGTGCAGTGCTTTACCGAGCGGCGGAGTCAGCGCGAAATCCATAAAGCTAACCCCCAGCCCTTCGCGTTCGGGCGAGCAGCCCATCACGCCGACAAAACGCCGCCCCTGACCCGGCCACGGGCAGAGTCGCAACAGCGGCCATATCTCTCCATCAGTGGAGTACTGGATCCTCAGCGCGGCATTTTCCAGCGTGGCTCGCATCCAGAACTGACGCGCATCGCCTGGAAAAACGCCGGTAGACCAGTCAGAAAACTCACGCGTGACCACGCTGCCAATGGCGGGCTGGTCATCGTTGAACTCAATACCCGCTTTAACCCAATGCGTTTCACTGTCCTGAATGAACAGACCAGCCTGATCATAGAGCTGACTGAATTCTGCCCTCACCTGCACCTGAACGGTGAAGTCGTTTTCTACCCAGAAGCCAAAGGCGTGGCCGCTGTGCCGTTCGAAGCCGTACCAGGTGCGCTGCCAGAAATCACTGTTTAATGCGGTTTCGAACTGCAACGTATTGCCATCCAGACTGTGTACCGGCGGCTGATTAATCCAGACGCCGCCTTCGGTGGTCAATGAACTGACTGCTGTCATAGGGACTCCTTTCTGTACGTTAAACCGCCCGCGATCAGGTTGCTCTACCGCAAGGCGATGGGTCTGATTATCATAGCCTTGTTGTTAAACGCGCGGCAGACTCACGCAGCTAATCTGATTAAAGTGATGTGGCAGATGAACAGGTCAGAATGCCTGAAGCAACAGACAAATCCGCCTTATCTGCGGTTTCGCTTATTTTTCTTTCACACACTTATGAGGGGAAATAATATCGACCAGGACCAGTGCACTTAACTATTTCATTTTGTTAATCGCCTGGCTAAAAACGTATTTAACTACCAGGCTTGTTTTGTCTGAGGTCAACTTAACTCATCAAATATAAGGATTAAGCCACCATGGTAGATAAATCAGAGATTCTGGATCACGCACAGGTTGTTGATGTAAATGGCGAACATGTCGGTATTGTCGACCATTTTGAAGGCGACGACAAAATTAAACTGGCGAAAAGCGACCCTGAAGCAGGCGGCAAGCACCACATTATTCCATTCAGCTGGGTTAAAGAAGTGGATGACAATAAAGTCATTCTCTCTAAAGCCAAAGCGGATGTTGAAAGCGAGTGGCAGTCTGCATAAATCGTTAGCCGTGGCGCCTGCCACGGCTTATTTTTTATTACTCCAGAAAACCGCTGTAAATGACAACGTCATTCCGCCCTGCCCGAATTTATTTATTTAATCACTCTGCTTATATTAAACAGCGCGATACGCATCTCCCTGCACTCATTATACCCCTCCTGTTTATAACGCTTCAGATGTTGATATTTTCAGCATGAGGCGAGGAATAACAGTGAAACGCACCGTCAATCAGAGGATAGTTATCTGAACCGGGCAATTCAAAATGCCACCATTCGGTTGCAATACTGCTGAAGCCACCGCCCAGCATGATGGCATTAAGCATCAGTCGGTTGCGCTGTGCCTGAACAGGCACCGCAGGATGATAAGGATGAGAGTGCTCACTCATCTCATCGAAGCCGGTGCCCATATCCACGATCTCACCGCGCTCATCGATCAGCGTCACGTCTACCGCCGTTCCGCGACTGTGGTTTGATCCACGCGAAAGCGGCACAACATAGTCAGGATTCGGACAGGCCTGCCATAAAATAGCCTGCGCAGCAGGTGGCCGATATGCATCGAGGATCAGCATCTTATAGCCCGCCACACCGGCGATATTGATACATTTTGCCAGCGCTTTCGCCGCATCAACGTGCAGCAGACAACGCGCGTCGCGATAGATCGGCTTACCGGTGAGGTTGTCAGCGGTGGCATATTTGAGATCGATGGCTGACTGAGGAAAGGCCTCAGCGATATCAACAAGACTCTGACTTTCCATGATGGGGTGCTCCTTGTTCATAAAATTTTAGGGTTCAGGTATCTTTGCTAACGCATTCTTCCAGACCGTAATGAACGATCTATTTCCTTTACCAATTCTGAGGTATTTGCAGGCATTTTCCAGATTCTGTAGTGAATGAATCTTTCTGGCACTCCTGGACATCCTGCTTTTCAAAAAAAACAGTAGTCTAAAAAATTACATGTCTATCATTAACAAAAAATTACTTCAAAAAATCTCATTAAACTTACTTTTAGGCAAGAGTAATTTTACTGCCGGAATAAAATTAATATCAATGAGTTCTGCTTTTGGCATATAATGACCACTGTTATTCGACCAGCTTTTCAATACGCCATTAATAAAATCCACTTCACCCGCAAAAAACACATCTTTATCAAGACATATTGAAGTATGGCCCTGTATTGGTTTGATAATCTCAGAAGCAAACGTCCGGTAACCATCAGGTACGCCACAGAAGACCTTTCCTGGCGAGAAAGAGGGAATAACAAATAAAAATCGCCCATGAGGTTTTGGGATATTAACTTTCCTTTCAGGCATCACAGGGACAAAAAAATAATCATTGTCAGACAACCTCCTTAGCTCAAGGATTTGCTCTGGGCCCGCAGGTTCTTGTAAGGATAAAAATGAATTGATTGTCTTCATTTTAGCACGATGATTAAATATATTGTTTAACTTATCACGTTGAGTGCTTGTTAACATAAACATTACCTTTTATAGAAAAATAAAAGCATCCACCAGAAAAAAACAAGAGAAACCTCACCCTGAAAACACCGCCATATTCTTCTTAAAAGCTAAAAAACCAAAAGAAGATATTTATGGAGTGTATGTTTTAACCCCAGCATTTTCAGGTGTGATATCAAACATGTTATTAAAATTATGCCTTAACGTTGCAATTTATGAACATCTGTTAAAAAGGGTATTTCCTTATCGGTATCTGGCGCAGGAACCTCTTTTAATTTATAGATAAACGCGCCGTATGTAGCACCCAGATAACGTATTTTTTCATAAGTATTTACTGGACAGACCTGAAAATAAACTTCTGGCGGATATAACACTTCACCTTCATCAATCCATGCTGATATTTCTGCACCAGAGTATCCCTCCACGATAAAGACAACTTTTTTATCTCCTTCAGAAACAGATCGGGAATCATATTTTCCTGCGGAAAACTCTCTGGCAACAAGCTGATATGTGGTAGTGGAAAGAAATTGATCTGTGGTTACAACGGTAGAATGCTGACTGTAATAATCGAGCAAAGTCACAAACTGTGATGACGCCAGAACGCCACGAAACGTTGTCCCTTTTCTTTTTCTTTCCAATAGCAGATTTTTAAGCAGTAATGTTGAAAAGCCCGCAGACAACCTGCCCTGTAATCTCATGCTTCTTACAGTAAAATCAAGGCTAAACCCATAACCTCTGGCAGCTTCTTCGCTTTCACGCTTGAACTTTTCAATGACATCCTCCATACTCATGGTAAGTGGTTCAGACACAAGCCGCTGAACTGGATTGAGACGTCGTCTTAAGGGCGTATTATAGTAATTACCTGAAGTAACATAGGTTGCTACCAATGCCCTGTGAAGGGTTTTTATGGGGCTGATTGCTTTTTCTTTTTTTACAACCATCCGGTTTCGCACTATAAAATCCTTTTTACAATACCCTTTTGATATAGCCATACTTCTTATTTTTGACTGAATAACATTATCACTACCCCCGAAATCCCAGTTGTATTCTTCAAACTCAACTTCGCAGTTAGTATATTTTGGGAAATAACACATAATCAATGCCTGTAGTTCCAATGCCTTGTTTACCTGCAATGGATTGCCGGCCACACACTTTTTTTTATCCATACGTATCTCCTTACTAATTAACGGATAAGAGGGGTGGCAGGAACATTCTCCCGGCACCTTACGAATAATTAGTAAAATGTTAAAAATTTAGCTTTCAACTAAGCACAAAAGAGCTACCATCAACTGTTATAAACCCTGCTTTTTCAATGTGATATGAAAACTTAAGCCTTCTTAACCCAGGATGTCTTCCCATCGGGAATAGAAGTCTGTTACTAGCATTAACCCTGAGAATTTTTTTTATAAACTCCATGTCCTCTTCAAATTTTGACAGTGTTTCTTCGTCATATTCCCCTTTGATCAAAAGCTTTATAAGATAATTTGGTCTGAATGAAACCCCTCTTAGCTTTATCATTTCAGTACATGGGAAGTCCATATACATCCGTACGCCTGTCTTCCCCACAAGAAGTATTTCGTTATAATTACCCGCACTGGAAACAATTTTTCTCAAGAATTCATTTGGATGACGTAAAATATTATAAGGACCAGACATTTTGAAACCATGATCATTAGGTCTTTCTATCCCTTTAAAAATACTTTCGGTCAATGCCGCTTTATCCAGAACACGTCCATGCGGAACATTACCTTCAAGCCCTGAAAAATTATTGAATCTCACATCACTATGATGCGTACCCAAAATATTTTGTACCGGAACACGAAGATTGAGTTGAATATCCAGAGGCACCCGACCTTCCATAATACCGTTAGAATTCGACACTACACCTGTACAACAGGCAGATATAACATCCCATGATGATAGAACCGCTTCTACAGTCTTTGTTAAAAAAGGTGAGTTTGTGTTCTTTTTTCCAATGGCAGAAACGCTTCCGCGGGAAGAGATACAGTGTGCGATCATTAAATCTGGTCTTGCTTTTTTATTTAATTCATAATCCCACGCCCGTAATATATCGCTATTAATCTTTTCTCTTTCGTTTCTAACCTGAGTTCTCTCACTGAATTTTTTTAAACATTTCTTTGAAATACTTCTATCAAAGTTTATCATTTTAAATCTCATGTTTAGTATAATTTTACACGGGTGATGCTAGCTTAGTGTTGCCAGCCACCTCAAAATAACAAAATCAAATCAGCTTTATTTTTTCAGAAAAAACATTACGTTCATTAAAGAGCATAATCCTTTTGGGACTTAATGATTTTCTTGTGCTGGCTTATCATTTTGGTTCACTGACAATACATACAAAGCATTTAAAGCAGACAAGGTTTTTGCAACAGACTCCAGAATTTCTTTACGGCTGCCTTCTTTATCCTCTGCTGAATATCTAAGCAGTTCTTCTGGTGGTACGCCTGAACTTTCCAGTTTTCTGCGTATTTTCCAGGAAAAGCTTTTCAGTTCAGAAATCGTTAAATATCCTCCTTTTCTCTGTTCTGCATTGGCCAGTTTTAAATCAAATTCGTCCAGATCGGCAGTAACCTCTTTGTAGTTCCACGTTGAGGGTAAAATGTTAGCCTTAGCCTGCAGTTTATACTTCCATTTCTGACTGACTGAATTATCAGGCCATGCATTTTCAAGACGCTGAGCAAGAATATCGCCCTTGCGAAGTAATTCATCGTTTGGACGATCCGCAATCCATGTCAATAATGACGCCGACTTATGCAATATTTCATCACGATGACTTTCCAGTTCTTCCTTATCTATCCCCTGCCATGCTAATGCTGTCAGTGCATCGTCACCCGGAAAATCCTGAAGTACCCCAGCAAGCTTTTCGGTAACTCCTGGTTTTTCCATGTATCTGATGCCGGACATTAACAGCATGGTCGCCAACATACCGCCAATAATACCTGCACATCCAGCCTGAATAAGATGCTTTCTTTTTATGCTGCTCCCCTGGACAGAGGAATTGGTTTTAATATTGATCGGAGATAATTCTGGCCGTATATCTTTATCAATTTTTAAATGTGCAAGGCTTAAAATCAAAGAAGAAGATGCTTTACTGCGAACCTGAAGAAAATAATGCATATTTTTTAAAGAGTTTCTGCAACGTGCATCCGTTTTCACCGCTTCGTCATAAAGCAGTGCAATACTTTCAGCAATACTACTGGCCACGGCCGTAAAATTATCATCACAGTCAAGCTGGTAAATACTGGTCACTACGTGTGTATTCAGCCATTCAAGCAGATATCGTCGTCGATCCGAATCGACGACCGGAGGCCAGCAATATTCGGATGTCTTGCCGCGCCATACTCTAACCAGGATATTGAGTCCCTGCGCCAGACCTCTCCAGCCGTCCAGCTTTAAGCTCATCAGACAGAACCAACACCCACTCTGCAAATCATACCCATACTTACGCCAGTATGCCCGGCACTGGCTATCCAGCGTTTTCCATTCACTTTCACTCATCCTGCGAATATCTGCATTCTGCATGGACCAGTTGATTTCAAGAAACTCCGGGCTCTGTCTCGGATCTTTTTTATTAACTTTTAGCGCCTGAAAAACAGTGCCTGAGTTCATTTTCTTTTACTCTGTCGATCTGTAACGATGGCAAGATCTTTTCCCGTAACCTGCACCCGGATATGCAGGTTTCCGCTGCCGTCAGCTTCGAGCAAATAATCGGTCACCAAAGGCAACAGGCTTTGATTGATTACAGTATCAACATCACGCGCGCCACTTTGCCTGACATGACAGCGGTCAGCGATATACCTCACTACTGCAGGACTGTAACTGAGAGATCTCTTCTCACCGTCTCTGCCAGAAAAGCGCAGGCTGATTATTCTGAGCTTAGCGTTGATAATATTATTAAGCGCCTGGGCACTGAGCGGTAAGTAAGGGAGCAGGGTCAGACGCCCCATAAACGCCGCTGGAAATACGCGGCTGAATTCAGGTCGTATCTGGCGGACTAATGCATTGATATCAGGAGATTCCTTTTCTCCTGCCGCCATAATTACATCATCAGCCAGATTACTGGTCAGAATGATGAAGGTGTTGCGAAAGTCGATAGTTTGCCCTTCACTGTCCTCCATGACCCCTTTGTCAAATACCTGATAGAAAAGTTCGATCACATCTCTGTGTGCTTTTTCAACTTCATCAATCAGAACAACGCTATAGGGTTGTCGACGCACAGCCTCAGTCAGTACGCCACCCTGTCCATAGCCGACATAGCCAGGGGGAGAGCCTTTCAGGCCGGCGACAGAGTGTGCCTCCTGGTACTCAGACATATTCAGCGTTATCAGCCCTCTACTTCCGCCGTACAACATTTCTGCCAGGGCCAGTGCTGTTTCTGTTTTACCTGTCCCGGAAGGTCCGGCCAGCATAAAGACGCCCATTGGCTTTAACGGATCGGCAAGACCCGCCCGACTGGTTCGAATCTGCCGGACAATTGCCTCAAGCGCATGTGATTGTCCGGTAACCCGTTCGCACAAACGTTCATACAGAGTATTCAGCGGCCCCTGTTTTTGCTCCAGGATTTGTTCCACCGGAATCCCCGTCCACCCGGCAATAATTTCTGCAACGCATGCCGCATCAACACGCTCGAAGACCATAGGTTGCTGTTTGTGCATTACAGACAGTTTCTGCCGCAGGCTTGCTTGCTGCTCAGAATTTTGGCATTGAGCAATCCGGGCAACCAGGCTCTGCTGTTCTTTCCATACCGGAGTCAGAATGGTCAGGTCTTGTTTGATTTCAGCTTTACGTTGATCCAGCCAGGCAATACGTGTTGCACATCCACTGTCCAGAGAGAGGCTACGGCGCTCAAGTGAGATATTCCTCAGCATGACATTCAGATCTTCAATCTCTCGTGGCTCGTCGCTCTGGGACAAAGCCACCCTGGCACAGGCCGTATCCAGCAGCGTGACTGACTTATCAGGCAACTGCCGGCCCGGAAGATAACGGGCAGAGAATTCAACAGCAGCCACGATTGCCGAATCAGGGACTGGAATACCATGATGACTGCTGATGGCGGGTACAATCGACCGCAGCATATTAATTGCCGTGTCCCGGTCGGGTTCCGTCACCCTGACTATCTGAAAGCGGCGGGCAAGCGCAGCATCCTTTTCAAAATATTTTTTGTACTCGGACCACGTTGTAGCACCGATCATGCGTAACTCTCCCCTTGCCAGGGCGGGTTTTAGCAGGTTGGCCGCATCGTTCTGGCCCGCAGTCCCTCCTGCTCCAACCAGCATATGTGCCTCATCGATAAAAAGAATGATCGGCACGGGGTGTGACTGAATGTCACAGAGCAGGCTTTGCAGCCGATTTTCAAATTCACCTTTTACGCTGGCTCCAGCCTGTAACAGGCTGAGATCAAGTGACATGATATCCATTTTTTTCAGTGAGTCTGGTACGGTACCGCTGACGATGCGCTGCGCTAATCCCTCAACCAGTGCTGTTTTACCGACGCCAGGTTCACCCGTCAGGATTGGATTGTTCTGACGCCGACGAAGTAATACATCTATCATCTGGCGGATTTCATTCTCACGCCCTGTAGCGGGATCCAGCTCTCCCCGGCGCGCTTTCTGAGTCAGATTATGGGTGTATTTCAGCAATGCAGGCCCACCAGATGGCACACCTTCTTCCGTGTTATCTTTTTTCTGGCCCGTACCTGAGTATTCAGCCATGAGTGCGTCAGCCTTCAGCACGTCACAATGCAGTGCCTGACGAACCTCTGTCGGAAGAGGCAACGTAACATCGTCCGGGTCAGCAAGCAGACAACCAATAAACGCCGTGGCAGGAAGATGCCGCTGATGCCAGCAAATGCTGGCATGCAGCCATGCTTTCTCAAGATGCCGGACAAGGGACTCAGACAGTACGGGTCCACAGGTATTGCCGCTGCGCTGCTGGTTCAGACTATGCGTCAGCGCGTCTGCCAGCTGGTCCCCTCTGAGCCCCGCCCCCAGACACAGCTGTTCAAGCAATACCGTCTGAGTAGTGATTAGCGCCAGCAGTAAATGCTCAACACTCACCTCATGGTGAGTCCGGCTAACGGCCTGACTCACTGCCGCATTCAGGCAGTGCCGCGCATCGGCAGAAAAGACTTCCGTAATTTTTTTCAAATACTGACTCATGTTTTCTTCCTGATTTTTATACTAAATGAACAGTTCATCCGACAGCTGGTCAGGGGCAACTTGCAATTTTTGCAGGAAGGCGGGAAAGCAGGTGTTTCTGCGGTTCAGAAAAGCGTCCATCGCCGGATTGAATGAGAGACGCTTGCTGCGCGCTATTATTCTCATCAAGTGCGTGTTCAAGCGCCTGCCATTGCCGCCAGGTCTCCTGAACATCAGCCTGGCTGGCTGGCTGATAGCGAACCATAATTTGTTTAATACCCTGCGCACGCAATAATGCAGCCTGGTCGGAAAAATCCTCCGCCTGATAAGTGTGCTGCCCTTCTGCTATATCGTTGAGGAAATCTGGCCAGGCACTCTCTCCTGTGTAGTTATATTCAAGGCTGAAGCCGGGAAACTGAATAAGCTGTGCCACCCGGCCGCAATGACCCGGCCGCCACCTGAAAAGCGCCTGTTCATCGAAGTTCATACTCTTCAGTACCCAGCGTTGATCGTCACAAAAAAGAGTAAGTTTAGTGCCGACAGGCATTAGCCCGGCACCACCAGGTACTGTGGCTGGCAGGCTATGCAGGCTCAGTTCTCTGGGCGTGCTCTCCAGCTGTTTCTGCTTATCTTCGAGACTTTTCTGCTGGGCTCTGAGCAGGGCTAATTTGTCATCCTTACGGGTTTTATCCCGCTCAGGCATGGGCAGCAAATCATCGGGATTGAGTTCCGCGTTTATCAGGGAGATAAACGATTGGCTCAGCTTTATATGCTGGCCTTCAAATTTGCCTGCTTCAGCACCGTTCTTACCGATAGCGAGAACATGTTTTGCTGAATCACGCATAAAGGAGGAAATATATTGGTGTGCGAGAGCCTGTTGTGCCGGATAGTCTATTCGCCTGGCGTTCTGCTCCAGTGGCCATAGCACCGTGCTTTGCCATTGATGCTGTAACCAGCATCCACTCTGTTGCATGGCATGAGCGATTATCAATTTTTTATCCTGCCCATACAGTGTCCAGACCGCGTCAACACCGGCATCTGGCGTCACAGAGATCAGGTTTTTACGCAATGCTGTGAAACGCTTACTCAGTGCAGGAAGTGGATTGTTTTCGTTTCCCTGAACAGGGGCAAACAGACCTGACGTCAGCAAGGGAGTATCTGATGGCGAATTAAGTGCATCTGATACGGCAGAATGTAAACTGCTCTGCCAATCCGTCCACGACTGTGCCTGTAAGCCCGCGTCAGTAATAACCTGAGCGCCCTTGCCCTTTTTAAGCCACTCCCCGAAGACAAAATACAGCTCCTGCTTGCGCTGACTGAACTGTCGAACCAGCGTTCCTGAAACACTGTTCGTCTGCAATTCAACCAGCTTTCGCAGCTGTAACAGCCAGGGCGAAGCGTCAGCATGACTGATGTCTGCAAGCTGCTGATTTACCATACGCGCAAGGCCTGTTGCAGGACTGTTTCCCTGGGCAATATTGAGCAAGATATCAGACCACTGTTGCTCACTCAGATCCGAAACAGGCAGTCTGTTCAGCTGTATAATAAACTTAATCCAGGCCGACTGACGTAGTGCAGGCAGGCGTTGTTCAAACCGTGCCAAGGCGGGTAAGTCTATTTTTTTACCTGCTGCGTAGTGAATCTCTTTCAGCCAGCGGTAAATTTGTTGCGTCCCCTCCGCTGTCCAGATGCCATCAATGCTAACTTTGTCACCACTTCCTGGAAAAAAGCTTCCCGAACGTACAGGCGAAATCTGCTGAGTTGATGCCAGCAGCCATCGCCACTGTGGATCGTCACTGACAAGTTCACCCAGTAAACGTCTTAAACGGGATATCTGTTGTTCTCCTCCATTACGCAACAAAAGTGCACGCTGGAGCAGCAAACTCTGGCGTGGAGTCAGGGAAATATCGCTAGTCATCATTGTCAGGGCAGGAGATATCGGTGACTTTCCTGATGACGAAGCCAGTGCGTTGCCGTTCAGAAGGCTTTCTTTTGCCACAACAGCACGAGCAAGTTCCATGATGAGTTCACGTTGTTTTTCCGGAACGGCCAGTTTGAAATCCTGGTGGTAACGGCTGATAACCTCGCGATCATCCTGATAATGAATCACCGAATAGGATAATATCCTATCCTCAATCTCGGCCTGGCGGGAATAAAGCACACTTATGAAAGGTAAATAGCGGACCGGATGCTGAAGAGCAGCATCAATCGATTCCAGCTGAGAAAGAGAGCTAATTACATCACTGCTTTTATCGGTATCAACAACATGAAAGGTCATTGTCGCGCTAATCAACAGCAGAAATGTAACTATGCTCGCGATAAAAAGCGTTCCCCAGCGGCTCAAAAAGCCGCGGACAGGGCATGTGTATAATATTTTGCTGTTGCTACTGATAAATGGCAGCGTTCTGGAAAACAACTCTCCTGTAAAATAACTCTTTCTCTCATTTGATGTGTTGCTAACAGGTTCTGTTGCCGTAAACCAGATCCCGCCTAATGCCGGGACCGTAGAGTCTGAACTGACATCATCCCCACAGATGGACGCAATATATTGATGCAATACAGGCTGAAGCGACTGCATCTGCTCAGGCATGTCCAGCAGAAAAAGTGTATCAGCATCAGGCTTTGCTCCGGAAAACATGCTGATACGCACGTTATTTAGCCCCTCTCTCATGGCATCGAAAAGGGGACTGAGGAATGAGGGATCACGGCTATCAATCGCGGGAGGCGTGAGCCAGAAATATCCCAGAGGCTGGTGCTGTTGTTCTGGTGATAGCGCACTTATCCAGCGGCTGAATCCCGGGATATTTTCACACTCTGTCACCAGGACATAAACCGGCAAACGTCTTCTGGTTTTATTCAGCAACGGCTCCAGGCAAGCACGTATACGCCTCCCCCTGATGACAGGCGGCTCATCGCGAAGATTCAGCAATTCGGTAACAGAAATGCAGACGACAACGCCGGCCGGCGGCGGAGCCGCATGAAACCAGCTCGCAGTTCGTTTCCAGACTTTTTTCACACATCCGGACTCAGAAAATAGTCCGGGCAGTTCCAGAAATGACAGTGGCTGGAAAAACCACCACCGCAGGGTTCGGGCTGGCGTGATCTCCCGATTTTCCCGACATCCCGAAGCTGGCATCATCTCTGACCCCGACAGCAGGGTTGAATGACTGTTGCCTGCTGCGGTAATAAAAAACCAGGGATAGACCTTATTTATTCTTTTGGCTTTTTTTAATCTACGTACGCCCGATCTCCAGTGTGTATACAGGATCCGTTCTGTACGGGAAAATACATGGCGGGAAAAAAGCTTCTGAAAATAATCCTGTTTTTGCAAGGCGGATAACGATTTCCGAAGCAGACTAACCAGACAAACAGAAAAAATAAAAAAAAACCATAAAACAATGGCGTAAACAAGAGATATTTCCATCCATACTGACAGGAAAAGGCAAAAGATGAAAAGAATGCACAGCAAAACCGCCCAGATTATAACGGGAATTATCTTTTTTAACATATTAGTTCCGGATTAACAGATGCAGTCCTGAAAGAGTTGTCAGATAAAAAATAGCACCAAATAAAAACAATGATGTTTTGTTATGAAAAAAACGCAACCTCTGAAAAGACTGGCGCGAATTTAATTCGACGTCCGTTGCTATAATTCTCGCAACACCGGGCCAGGACTGCCATTCATCTGGAAGACATTTCCTTTCATCACTGATACGCAACTGTAATTCATCGCTCCTCTTATGAGCATACTTCCCCTGGAAACCCATGAGCAAACAAAAAAGGTAAACCTGCCTCAGGTCCTTATTCACTAAATCAATTCTATCAAGACGGGTGTAAAATTCCTCGCCCCCGATCGCCGTCCGGAACCTTTGACTTTGCAGCATGCTGGTGCGCCATTCATTTACCCAGTCCGGTGACGTTTTTAATACCATTTCATCAAGCCATACAATCACCGCAAAATGTGAATCCTCACAGTCCTGCAGGCTGTATAATAATTCTGAGTTCAGCATAGCCTTATCCAGCAATGTAATGCACTCATTTCTGAAATGATTACAGTCAGGATAATCCTCGGGCGTCAGACTGAACTTTATTCCCATACTGAACACAGGTAGATAATGATTTAACAGAGAATTCATTCTGCCCCCGTAAAAACCAGCTGCACTTCCAGGTCATCCGGCATTTCAGGAAAATAAAACGCAACCTCCCCATTTTCAGCTACAGAACGCCACTGGTCAGAATTGTGGTGTATGTGAAAATAATAATAATCGTTGCGAACAGGCACTCCCCGAGGTGGATTTTCGCAGGCGGTGAGCGCTACCCCTGGCAAAGCATGTCGAATCAATCCGTCAATCGTATTACCCGAGGCAAGCTTAAAGCCTGCCGCACTGAACTGACCACTTTGGCTCAGGATTTTTTCCGAAGTACGTAATAACAATAAAACATCGCCTTTCTTCAGTTCCTGATTTTTCGTTATCTCTCCACAAAATATGCCATTCTCATTTTTCAGCTTTATATACGTGCTGTCTTCAAGCACCAGGCTGTTCATAAGCATAGTTAACGTCGTTCTCAGACGATAAAATGAGTCAAATAGTTTTTCATGATCATAATACAGGGCGATATTTTCCTCCCCTTTCCATTCTCCCAGACAATTACAACAATCACTGAATGAGGAAAGTTCGCCGACAAGCTGACTCAGTAAATTATAAATACTCCAGGGATGTACCTGAGCAGCCGCCATGTAATTTTTCAGCACGGGTAATGCGCGATTAAGAGAGCGCATAGTCATCAGTTGAATTAGCTGATCGCTCCGTTCCTGACGGCTGACCAGCTGTTCCGGACGCTTATATTCTTCGAGTTTCCGGGTTCTGGCTCCGATTTCGAACACAAGGCTCTCAATGAGCTTATGCAGTGAGGGGCTGCCACAGAGCGTAACGGCAGGAGGTGAAAACATTGAATCAAAGACCACTTGCTCACCCTCATGACACAACCTTACCAATGGGATGCATTCACAGTTGGTTGCGGCCTCTTTTTCCTCGCTCGTCAGCAACAAAACATTATATAAGATACGGTTTACTTCAGTTTCAGGACCGCTACCATGCACGTCTTTCATCAGAGGAGCGTTTGCCATACTCAGCCAGCGAGTTACCACATGGCTGTTTTCCTTTTCTGGCAACGTCACATTACAGTGGGCAGCGTCAAACCGCGGTAATGCCAGCCATAACGTTAAAGGATGATCGCGAAGTTTCCAGGCATCACGAAAGTTTCTTTTTTGAATACGACAGTTTCCGGGGTACGTCAGATAATCTCCACCCGGAAGAAAGAAACTAATGCTATCAACACTCATGACATAATCGTTCAGAGCAGCCCTGTTCACAGACATCTCACTAATCCCGTAGTTATAAGGTTGCGCCTGCTGCCGATGACGGGCATGCAACCATGCATAATGGAGATCGAGCGACTGTAAATGTTGAGGTTGCAGATAAAGTCCAGAATGCCAATAGATCTGTTGTTCTTCAGCGTTCATTGTTTATCTGCTCCGCTATTTTTTGTCTCAGTCAGATCAATGTCAGGCAGGCTGACATCCGGAGCCTGGCTTTTCTGAACGTTTTTCTGTGTGCTGATAATTCCCTCACTTCCCAGCGTGATTGCCAGAGATAATGGTGAAAGTTCGCGATGCCAGACGGGATTCAGCCATCCTGTCTTGTATTTCCTTACAGGAATATCTTCCTGGATCTGGTGCTGTTTACCCGGGAATGGGTAGTACCCTGCAATCAGCGCCATGTATCGCGTGTGCATTGCCCTGTCGACATGCAACGTGGTTGTCTGTCCCGGCATCATGGTGTAACGATCAATCTGTAAAACTGCGTGGCCGTTTGCCGCATCCGTCCCGACTCCTGCCCCCGCAAACAGGCTCTTTACTTTCACAGGATTGATGAGTATCTGTTCAAGCGTTTCGGCTTTTGCAGCCTGAAGCACTAAAATAGTGCAACTGTTGGCCATGCCGTTGACCAGATTCAGGTCAGGCCTGGCATTTAGCGTTACGCTAATGGCTCCAGCTGAAAACGGCGCTGACAGATCTGGTTTCGCTGAATTTTGCAAACTGCTCTGATGTCCCGCACAACCTGACAACATCCATATCAGGCTGAAACAGCACAGATTTTTCCCTTTTATAATCATTCCTTCCCTGGCCCCGTTAGCACGTTATTAATATCCTGAAGAGTGTTGTTATCACTCAGCATCTCTTCCAGCCATTCCGTCAGCGTCATGTCAGCCCAGCGGGCAGCTCGCTCCATTAAAAATGGAACCGGACTCGAGGGCTCAGACTGACGAAAAAAATGAGCAATCGTTAACATCTGGGTGATCGCCAGATCGCGAGACATTTGCTGATTGCCTGATCCTGAAGCCAGCTCATTGGTTTTTAACACAGGCTGTTCGTCATTCCGTGCGAGAACATTAAGCGACATGACATCTTCGCTGGTTGGTGTCACTAACCCGGCCAGTCGTTGTGAAAATGCCTGCAGGTCTTTAATTCCCTGAGCTGCCTGCCCTAGTGCTGGTCCTTCTTTTTGCGGATTCAGCGTCTGATATGTGGCTTCAAAATCTGCAAGACATACTGACAGCAGTAACAATTCATCAGACAGTCGTGCTAACTTTTCCGCTGACTGCCGGGAGGCCCAAAGGTGAAACGTTTCGGCTGAAAAATCCTCGCTGCCGCGTTCACCCGGAGCCATTGACGCCTGATGTTCATAAGCCAGTACCTTCCGCCAGTATTCGAGCGTGCTTTCAGGCTGACTGAGCAAAGGAAGCTGAATAATCAGATCAGACAGTTGCCGATCAAGCCGGCTGACGATGGCATGACTAATCAACAGGCCATCGTCATCGTCTTTCCTGGGCCAGCCACTGTCCCAGTAACGGGCAACAAAACGATGCAGAAAAGCAAGGCCTTCCCTGATACCGACAATCCCGTATTGCTGGCTGGTCCCTTCAACCAGCCAACAGGCGACCTGCAAGTCTTTACTGGTTTCACGCAGTATTGATGCGCTAAGACGTATTACTTTTGGCCAGTCGGCTTTACGCAGGGGTGTCCGCCATTCGTCCTGTGGCAGAAAGTCCGGATCGCTCTCACGCGCCTGACGGATCTCTTCATATACAGATTCATATTCCATGCATCTGCCCGCTGGCTGCCCTCCGGGCAGGGGCAAGAGAAGCTCGTCTAAATCAATTTTCATCCCTATGCCCTTTCATGAAATCAGCACTGTGACGCAACCTGCGACAACCGTTCCACCATGGGCACAGATGTCCCCCATACGCGCCGCTGGCTTACCACCAATGAATACGCAGGTACTTCCCGCCACTAAACTGTCTGGTGGCCCCACACAGATGGCAAGCGATCCCACTGTCGCTGCAGGCACGCCGCCTATCAGCACCGTGGGTGTACCGGGCGTTGATACCGCCCCTCCCACATGAGGAATTGGCGGCACTCCCGGAGTGACCATCGGGCAGATATGCATATCGCCGACTCGTGCTGCTGGCTGTCCCATCATTCGTTCTCCTGCACCGGAAGCCAAAGAGAATAGAGTTGCCGTGCTCCAAAATCCGGCGTATCGGGTCCGGCAAGCCTGATGCTCAGGAGTCGCAACACGGTACAGAGCATCAGGGGCGTAAGATGTTCGTCAGCATATACAGCTTCATATTCCGGCTGCGTCAGGCTTCCCGTCCAGAAAATCGCCAGGCCAAGAGCACCTGCAGGTGTGGAAAAACCCAGCGATTCAGCCTGATGAAAAATACGCCAGCGGTAGTTATCCTCGTAGGTTTTAAGCCAGTTACTGATATCGGCTTCAAATGCATGGGTGGATTCACCCGGCGGCAGCGTGCTGACTGAATGCGGTAGCAGCCAGGCAATCAATTTCTCAGCCGTACACGCGTTTACCCAGTACCCAAGCGCGTCTTCCCAGTGCAAAGCGGTCAGCAGGCTATGCATGTTTTCATGCCAGGACGCCGAATCCCGAATCTTCGCAACCCCTTCCGGGGATAAAATCTTAGACACAGTCATTTTTGTCATCCTCAGCCAATCATGACCACGCCACCTTTGACCTGGGTCATGCCGCTTCCTTTGATCGTGACCATTGCACCACCCAGTTCTGCCGTGGCTGTCCCTTCAATTTTGATGGTGGTGCCGCTCAGCGTTATTCCGGCCGGGGTAATGGAGATTTTGCTGCTGCCCACTTTCAGCTCAACCGCCTGGGTTGACTCGATAACACAGCGCTTATCTGCCTTTATTGTGCTGCCTCCCCCGGATATGCTGAGTGAATGGCTTCCGTCTTTCAGATTTTGCTGCAGGTGACCATTAATTTTCAGGCTGTAATTCCCCTGCTGCAGACCCAGCGCCATGTTTCCCTGTTGAAGGAGGGTGTTAAAATCTCCCTGTTCCAGGGTCAGGTTACAATTTCCCTGATGCAGAATGAGCGCATCGTTTCCTTTGGTGATTTCCGTGGAGCGATCAGAGCCGATGGTCTCTTTAACCGCAGAAGTAACGGCCGTCGTCAGATTATTTTTGACCACCACATCCATATCTTTTTGGGCGACGAGAGTTAGCTTTTCTTCTCCTTTTTTGTCGTCAAAACGGAGCTGATGCCCCTCTTCCACTGAACCATTGAGAGAACTTCTTGATACAAATCCCGCCTGTTCTTTCTCACCGGGCAGGTTAAGCAAAGGAAGGTTCCTGCCGTTGGAGACGGTGCCGGTAACAAGCGGATTGTCAGGATTGCCGAGCAGGAAACTAACCACCACCTCACTGCCGATGCGGGGGATGAACATGGCACCGAAGCGCGCGCCGCTCCAGGGCTGAGATACCCTGACCCAGCAGGAACTGCTGTCATCATTCTTATTTTCGCTGTCCCAGGGGAACTGTATTTTTATGCGGCCGTACTCATCCGTATGCACATCTTCAGAGGCAGGACCGACCACAGTCGCCGTAAGTACTCCGGGTATGTCAGGTACGGGCGTGACACACTCAGGCCGCCACACTCTGGCGGTATCAAAAACTGACGCGTTACACTTAAAATCGGGTAAACCATCATCCAGGTTGCTGACAGCCTGAAATGTCAGGGAATGCATAATATATTCGCCTGCCTGATCAGGCAGCGACGTGAGACAGAACGTCTCGCCGCAACTTAGCCACCATGCCTGAATGCGGGCATGCGCATAGCGGGTCTGCGCTTCAAGCTGCTCCATTTTCAGCCGTGCAGCGCTTTGCAGCGTCTCCCGGTCACTCAGGTCATACGCATCAACGAAACTGATCCCCTGAGCACTGTATTCCAGGTTATTACACAGACATTCGCCCTCTGCGGTAGCCGCCTGTTCGAAACTGAACGCTTTATAATGAACAGAAGACACTGCCAGACTTACACGGGATGACCAGCTCGAAATGCCGCCATCCTCACCCTTTCCCGCTTCAGGCTGATAGGCCAGCTCAGGTGTTATTGCACGGTAGTGACCGGATGGATGATCGGCCAGGACAAGCGTATGTCGATCTTTGGTCTGGCAGAAGAAATAGTAAATTCCTTCCTGCTCAAGAAGTCGGCTGATAAAATCAAAGTCCGATTCACGGTATTGAATACAGTATTCATGCGGTGCATAACTGCCATGTAACCGCAGGTCAATATCGGTGATGTTATTCCCGCGTAACAAACGACACACCAGGTCGGGTACCGTTATATTCTGATATACGGACAGATTACGGCCCATTTTCAGCAGAGCCAGGCGAGGCTGTAACCGTGCGTGCCAGGTACAGATCCCCCTGTCATCGCTTTCTTCTTCCATTTCTGTTACGACCCCCTGCACATAACGCGAGCGCTGTCCTGAACCAACATGGCAGGCAAGTTCCTCACCCAGCAAACTCGCCGTTTCTGACGATGTCAGTGTTGAACGAAAGCGGATTGTGAAGTCGTACGGCGCAGACAACTGTTCTTTACCTTCCAGGGACAACAGAACCAGAGACGATGCAGACTGTCCGACAAAACGGATAAAGCGATTTTCCTGACCTGATAACATTTATTTATTCCTGTTCACGGCACACGGGTAAATAAACACGATGAAAACCTGGTCCGGGCTGCCCGAGACAAAGATCCACACCGAGACATCCCCCCGGGACGCCGTGGCGATCATGTTTTGTAATTATTTCGACCGAGAATGCCAGTCCGGGACCAACATATTCGCGAATGCGTTTTAACAGGTCGGCATAGAATTTTCCGCCAGGCAGATACTGTGGCGCATGACTTAATGGCAACGGGCCCAATTCCACTGTAAAGCCGGAAGCCCTGTCTCTGCGCATCTGACCCAGCATAGGGGCCTGTCCCAGAGTCAGCCTGACATGACCAAGATGACAACACTGCTCAGAAGGAACCTTCAGCCATCCTCCGGTGAAAGAACGCACTCGGGCGGGAACGGAAAAAAGGTTTTCCAGCCATGTTTCAAGGTTCAGGGCTGACCGCACAGGGTGCATAAAAAGACCTGCGAAGGCTTCATTCTGAAGCGCAGGAGCAGACTGCATGACGCCAGCCAGCCCCAGCAACGCCTCGCTGAGAGGGCGTTGACTGTTCAACTCATACGAGGCGTAATAGTGATATTTAAGCCAGGCCAGATAACGCAGGGCATGCAATCTGTTATTAAAGATATCAATAAATGCTTTCGCCGTTTTATCACCGTATCGGTAATAGCGCTCCAGCATCCATTCTGTATACGTCGTGGGTAGTGCTCCCAGAGCACCCGTCATTCCATACATCAGAACCTCAACCTGCCATACTCCCTCTTCCGTTCTGATAATTTGACCCACTTCGCCTGCTGGAGCGTCAAGTGAAAGAGGCGATACAAAACTGATATCACTGGTCAGCGATTTTGTTCCGTTACTCTCAGGTCGTTCCTTCAGGCGCCGCAACATCAGGCGAACCTGCTGGAAAAAGTTATATCGGCTGAAAATCGTACTTAAATCCACGACAGCCTCCCGCTCCGCACAGGCCACACTCGCCGGCTTTCCTGATGAAATTCGATGCAGGTTACGACCTGTGAAAAGCTGTTTACTGGTGCATAAAGCGAAAGAAAGTGCTCAATAAAACGACAGAATAGAAAATACTCAGGTTCTTCTGCGGCGGAACTTTGGAAAGTCACACAGATCTCAACCCCACGCGCCATTGACAGGGGATCGTTGCTCACCAGACGAGCGGTCACAGGTGTTACAACGACATGTTTGATTAATCCGATCAGCTGCTGAATAGCGGGATTATCATTAATGTTATATAGCGCAAATGTTTCTTTAAGGACCTGAACCCCGTTATCGCCGCTGATGAGCATATGATTGAGGGATAAATGCGAGATGAGCCGCCAGCGTGAAGCCTGTTTTACCTGCTGAGAGACGGTTCGCGTGGGCCGCGTGAGTGCCGTAATGGTCACTCCCGCTACTGCCAGATCCGACTCGAAATCCCCTTCAGGATTACCATTGCGTATGCTGGAGGGTATATCCCGGTCATAGCAGGTCAGTTCTATATTAATCAAGTCATTCTTCGGCGTCAGAGGCTTTTCACCGCGGTCGGAAAAAGCAATAAACAGGCGGTTTGCAGGGCCACTTTCATCAACGGTTTCACGCTGCATACACTGCCAGTATGTCCCCTGCTCTCCCCCTGTAACGGAATGCGACAGACCAAACAGCGGCGCGATATCCCTTGTGCTGATTTCATTACCCGTTTTGTGCGTGGCACAAACGCGGTTCACTGACCATATTCCTATAGCATCACCATGACGGATATCGGGTCTCACAGGATATTCCGCAGTATCATCGTGCGGAACCAGAGGTTCAGCGCGCATTGGAAAAAGGTTTACTGCCGGCGTACAGTGCAGCCGGAAAAAATGTCGGTCAACCGAGCAAGCAATTTTATCCAGCATTGCAACCATCGCGCACTGGCGAAAACGCAGCCTGAACAACATGACCTCATTCGATGTCACAGTGAGTCCTGCGGGCAGGCTGAAATCAATAAAATGGAACTTCTGAGGGAAATAAAAATAATCCTGAAGCAGAGCATAGACCGGTGATATACGGGGATCGCATTCGAGAATACTCTCTGCACGGTTAAATCCCACGACCTGAATATCAGATTCAGAAAGTAAATAATGCTTTTCTCCGCAAACCAGTGAAAAGGCTTCAATCTCATCATTTATCAGTGTGTAAAGTATATTCACTGCCAGACTGCTGCCATTAAGATAAAAGCGCAGTGAGGGTGAATTCAGGATTGCTCCCGGCCAGACCTGAAGCCGTAATTCCAGTTGCCAGCGCAGAGTGCTGTTATCAAACCTGAGACTTGTTTCCTCAAGCGTCATGGGCTCCATAATGACCGGGTAAAGCGTCCTGAAATGGCAGACATGCTCCTCTGATTGTCGGGTATAGAGCATTGTCCCGGCCTCAACCTCACAGCCAGTGGTCAGTCCGCTGATTCTTTTGTCAGGCTGCATCTGTACAATACATACCGACGGGTACGGCCGGAGAAACTGAGGAGCCAGAACGGTCAGCAGAGCTTCGGTTACTTCAGGCATATCCTCATCCAGACGCTGCTGAATTTGCGCAGTAACAAGTGCAAAAGACTCGATGATCCGCTCAACGTGCGGATCCTCGGACAGTCCATCTGACATGCCAAGACGTCGGGCAACCTTCGGAAAATGACGGGAAAACCGTTTTCCGTATTTTCTGAGATAGCTCAACTCATTCTGATAATAAGAAAGCAACTTCTTTGACAGCATGTCAGAAACCACTGTTAACGTAATGAGAAATGGCTGAGGACGTCATCCCATTCCAGATAAAAACGGATGGGAGCATTATTTTTTTCAGCCTCAATAATAAAGGAACTGCATCCATAACTTTCGTTTCCGGCGGACACCATGACGTCTTTTAAACGCGGTTCGAAAAGCTGAAGCGCATGTAAAATGCGGGATTCAAGAATAATATTTCTATCACTTCTGGATATCCCTCCCGGAAACACATCGCTGATACCGTAGTTAATGACCGACTGACATATTTCAGGCATGTCTGAAACGTGGTAGTGCCGAGGCCTGGATGAGAGCAGCATCAATAGCTCCGCTGCGAGCACCCCGTCATCCGAAATAATTTCCGGGATTTCATCCTGGGCGACAGGATTATCATCAGACAGCAGCTGTAAAAGCATAATGTTCCCATAAGCAGCACGCTATAAAGCGCGCTGCCGCTTAACTTAAAGTTTGGTATTAGTGACTTGATTCCAGCCAACAGGACCCTGTTTACTGGTTGAACCTTCAGACGTAATCATACTGGTCTGGAACTTAACCGAGCCAAATACCATGGCAAGCTGCTCATCAGGTATACCGTTTGAATTATGCAGGCTGATGTTATGGCTGGTAAAAATGCAATTCTCAAATTCCCAGCGGCAAATTTCATTATCTTTATTGTCAGTTTTGACGTTCAGCGCAATAATCACTTTTTTAACGTTGGTTCCCTGCGCAACCATATCAACCAGTTGGGTTGATGTGGCATCCAGCGCCTTCGCAATAGAAATATCTTCAAAATGCACGCCGCTGCTATTCAGTTGCCCACTGCCATTATCAATACTGGCCTGGCTATGCACGCCCATTGATGCATGACCGATAGCAATCCACTGTTTATACTGTTTATCAGTTACAATTCCTTTTACACCGTCGATTTGCATAAATAGATTACTTGCACTGGACATATCTTCTCCTGGTTATAATACGTTTTTTATCAGCCTGCCGATGCAGGTAATTCAGCTACAAGCCGAAGCGACATCGTCAGTCCCTCAAGCTGGAAGTGAGGCCTCAGATAGGCCACGGCACGATAGCTTCCGGGACATCCCGGGACATCCACTACCTCAATCCGGGCTTCGCGCAGCGGATGGCTGGCCTTAATATGCAGGCCGACATTGTCAGAGCCCACCACATATTGATTAATCCAGTTTTGCAGGAAGTTCTGACATTCTGTTCTGGACATAAAACTGCCGACTTTATCCCGCACAATCGATTTAAGGTAATGAGCAAACCTTGATGTGGTCATAATGTACTGCAGCTGGTTTGATAACCGCGCATTCGCGTTTGCAAGGTTGGAGTCATATTTCCGCGGTTTATTTGCCGACTGCACAGCGAAAAAGGCGGCATAATCCGTTCCTTTGCAGTACACCAGAGGAATGAACCCGAGGTCTGCTAACTCTTTTTCACGGCGGTCGGAGATAGCCACTTCCGTTGGACACTGCAATACCTTCTCGCCGGTATGCGAAATGTAGTTATACACCGGCATCGACTTCACCAGACCACCACCTTCAACACCGCGAATAGCCGCACACCATCCATGATCTTCAAAAGCAGAAATCATTCGGCCGGCCAGTTCATAGGCGGCATTGATCCACAGATAGCTGGCTCCCTCACGGCTCTCGTCGATTTTCTCTTCGAAATTGAACATCTCTACTGGTGTTGTTTTGGCACCATAAGGCAGGCGACCTATAACCCGGGGAAGTGTGAGTCCAACGTAGCGGGCGTCGTCGCTCTGTCGGAAAGAACGCCAGCGGATATAGTCTGACGTGTCAAAAAGCTTGCCGAGATCCCGGGGACGCGGCATCTCCTGAAAGTTATTCATACCAAACATGCCGGCATCCGCTGCCGTGAGGAAAGGGGCGTGAGCCGCCGCCGCAACATGAGAAATCTGCTCCAGCAGATATAAATCTTCCGGCATGGCGTCGAATTCAAAATCGCCCACAAATGCGGAGTACGGCTCTCCACCAAAAGTGCCGTATTCGCTCTCATAGACGCTTTTGAACAGGACTGACTGGTCAAAATCAGAGGCAGATTTAAAATCGCGGATCAGCTCTTTTTTGGTACAATTCAACACCCGGACTTTCGTGTTTTCCGTAACGCTGCTCTGAACCAGCTTCTGCAGACCCCGCCACGAAGATTCCATTTTCTGAAACGCTGGCGCCTGCATGATTTTGCTGATCTGCGCCGAAAGAAGGGCATCAATGACTGTGATGCGCTCCTCAATGCTACCCACCAGGTCATTACTTACAACAACAGCGCCTGTTGCCACCTCACTGAGGAAACTGTCAAGCTGAGACCTCAGCTTGCTGCGATCAGACTCACGCCTGATAGCCTGGGTATTGTCAATTATCTGATCAAGGTAATCGGCACTGACCGCCTCTGTGACTGCAGCCTGCATTTCCTCAGCACTCATTCTGCCTCTTCTCCCACATTATCAACTTTCGTTTCTGAAGGCTGATTGGCCAGCAGTTCCGCCAGTTGTTCTTTCAGGCGATCATTACTGGCTGTACGGTTGCGTAAATCACTCAGTTGCTCCCGCAGCTCAAGTAGTTTTTTCAGAGGCTCCACCTGTAGAGCTATATTTTCAGGAGCGAAATCCTCAATAGAATTGAAACGCAGTGCGACCGACAGCTTTCCATCGTCATTATTCAGTTCATTATCAACCAGCATTTCGATTTCAGGCTTCATGCCCTGCATCACTTCATTAAAATTGTCTTTATCAATCTGAACAAAGCGTCGCTCACGAAGGGGCTTTTTTTCATCCGAAAATTCGCCCATCACACCAATAACCAGTGGCAACTCTTTCTGGGTTTCCGCGCCACCAACTTCAACGTCATAGGTAATATGCACGCGTGGCGGCCGGGCCTTGCCCAGTTTACTTTGGGTTTCTGACATGAATTAAACTCACAGACATTAAGATCTCAAGAGAAAATTAGATTTTTAATATTTAAAAAATCCGCTCAGTTCACCAGCAAAATCGGTAGCAAGCTAAAAACAGCCCCATAGAAAAGACAATGGAATTTGGTGACATCTCAAATAAGTTGAATTCGGCGTATTAACCTCGCTTTTGAATTTTACCCACGCTCAGTGTTGACGTTCATAATCCTCGCTGTCACTTTGCTCTGGTTTATTAACATGATCAGATTCCTGAAGAGGACATTTGGTTCCACTGCAGTGGGTGTCCCAGCATGTATTAGTTCTCTGACATTTATCATGCCCGCAAGCCAGAGGATAAAATTAAACAGATAACTTTAATAGCTCACTTCGCCCTGAAAAAGCATGTTAACGTCAAAACCTTCACCTATCGTATTAAGCGAAGCAATTTCACACTGCGAGCAAGAATAAAAGGAATAATTAAAAAAATCACCTGCTTATTACCTTCCTTTAAACGCCCTAATAAAAAACCAGCCATCCACCCAAAAAATCATTATTACCAGCCGGATCCATATTATGTAATTTCATTCATCATCTCGTTAATGCGAAACTAATGTAACTAAATTTTTTTCCTGACACCACCTTTAAGTTCAGGAACCTTAAACAAAGACACAATCAAAAATGAACCAACTTTAAATTAATGTTAAATAAAGGTTGGCGCATCACTCACTGAAGAACAGCTTTCGAGCATGTATAATCAGATTACACAGAAAAAATGACCAGCAACAAAGAATTGAAAATCATACAACATGAAAAGAATATGTTATTTTTACAGCCAGCTCCTGAATAAAAATGAACAAAATCACCTTAAAAAATATTCGTATATTTTAAAAAATAGTTTTAACCCCTGATTATAATAGCTTCTGCCTTATAAATTTATGCAGGCTACATATTGATGGTGTGTTGACCGAAATCCTGAGTACGGTTAGCAGCTGATGAGACTTCCGGTATACAGCCTGTGGCAGAGCTCCCGGGCCAAAACACCGGCTTCTGTCTCGCGGAGAATACTGAAGATTGGTGTGCAGGAAAAATACTTCTCCAAAGGATCTTCTCCAGTGACTTATGAATACATCACTATTCATGGTCAGCAGGTCAGCAGGTCAGCAGGTCAGCAGGTCAGCAGGTCAGCAGGTCAGCAGGTCAATCATCGATAAATTGCTCAGCATTGCAAAACTTGCACACCTCAATTTGTGCTCCCATACAGCTCCAGCTATTTTAGGATCTGAAAATCACGTTTAGTGAGACCACGTTTTTACAGAGGTACTGTTATGGACAACTACTGGGACACAAAAAGACTCTCAAACTACTTTCTGACGATGGCAAATCTTGAAGCTAATCATTTAGTTAACATAGCTACTTCACTTTCTCAATTTCACCTCAAGGATGCTCTTGTAAAACTGAAATTCCAGGAGGAGGTGCGCGAGTTCGCTCGTTTACAGATCCATACCATTCGTACTTCAAATTCTGACGATCAGTGTCAGGAGTGCATTCAGAATCTTAAGCAGGAAAGTCAGCATCTCAAGATTCAGGACAGAATGCTTAGGACCGGTGAAGCTGTCGTATCGTCTTCCGTGCAGTTTTATCATGACCATGAAAAGGTCATTGGATATGTCATCAATGGGATCGGCGTGGTGTTAAGTGGCTTGCAAATCGTGGCTGGTGTCGGTCTGATTGTAGGTTCTGTCACTACAGGTAATATTTTAGGTGTTGTAGCGGGTTCGACCCTGGTGATGAATGGAGTGGGATCAGGGATTGAGAGCATAGGAAAACTCAGCGGTGTGCCTCACCCATCGAACCCAATAAGAGATAAATATGAAGATGTTGCAGATTTTTTTGGTTTTGATAAGCGACTCGGCTTGTTAGCCTATCAGGTAGTTGATTTGACAACATCATACTATGGCATTTTCAAACTGACTTTAAAGCCAGAAGCATGGCGGCTATACAAATATCTGCCAACAGACTATTACCGCAAGGTTCAGGTTATGAGTAAACCAGCACTTGCCTTAAAAGGCGCTGGAGCAGCCTATAAGGGGGCTGGAGTAGGTTTGAACCTATACCAAATGCAAAATAGCCCTGCACAAAACTAACCTCTGGTTTTTCTGATAAACCTGTTAGCTTTCCAGGAGAGGTTCAGAGGAGTCACAAAATAGACCACAAGAAATGCAAACGTCAGAACAATAATATATGGAATGGCATTTGAAGCATCCGCATTGAAAATGCCATCCAGTCCAATCAGTAGCAAAATAACAAGAGCAATGACACCGCCCCAGAAGCGTTTACTCAAATCAATAACGAGGCTTTGTAGTGTATCTTTTTTTGATTCGTCTTTTTTAATGATGCTCTTGAGCTTACCGATATCTTTAGCAGAGAAGCCGTTATTATAGAGTTCTTGCTCAAATTCGTTCATCTGATTCATCCTGAATAACGTTGCGATACGTGCGAAATATAGCACAGTGAACGAGACACATGCTAACCAACCTGCTTACCTGGCCAGCACTGGTATCAACGTTTCCTCACCTCAGAAGGCTCTGCCTGAACATCATATCCATGCAATTGCGCATGATATTAAAATGCTATATGCAAAAAACAGCATGCACAATAAGCAGATCGTAAGCACAGAAAAATACTAACCTATCCAAACAGCCATGCGAGTAATGCGGGCAATTCGTTTTTTGAACATAAATAAGAGTAAAATGTTGAGGTATCAAACTGACAATAGAGAAAAAAGAGTCTCAGTATGCAAAAAATAGGAGAGAATTTGGTACGCCCTACAGGATTCGAACCTGTGACCTACGGCTTAGAAGGCCGGTGCTCTATCCAACTGAGCTAAGGGCGCATGGAGATGGCACGGATTATACGTCGGGAAGCGGGTACGTCAACGTTTTTGCCGTTTCCCCGCAGCGAAGTGCTGCGGGAATAACCAATTGGCGTCAGTGACGACTGCGCCATTCGCTGAGCGACACGAGTTTACTGCTGCCGGTCAATTCTCCTTCCAGCTCAATCCCTTGTGATGTGAAGCGCGCGTTGTATTGCTCACGAAGTGCGTGCAGTTCCTGACTGTCCGGTTCCAGCTGGCGCAGAAAGCCCAGCGCGAGTAGCAGCTGCTGGCGGCTGATAAGCGGTGAAAAACCGGCGCGACTGAGAATCGTATGCCAGCGCTGGCTGTTCTCCTCGCTGCCATCAACAATCAACACCTGCCAGATCAGCAGTACCGCTGCGCCATTATGCAGATGCGTTTCATTATCGTGGCTGAGATAGTCGGTAAACTCTTTCGCGGCCTCTTTTCCCATCATAGAGATCATTGATTCCACCTGTACCGGTGGCAGCTGCAGTCGTTTGCTGAGCCGCTGGGCGGCGTGGCGTGAGCCCGCGGTGAGCAGCTGAAATCCAGCAACAAATACCACCGCCAGAGTCGCAAGCATTATCCAAATCATTACATCGTCCCCGGATTGTCCTGCAGATATCATACGCATGCAGGCTGGCATCGTCGCGACGAAAACATCGGAAAGCGCATACACGGCTGAAACTGTAACTGACAGCAGCCCACGCTTCTGACAAAATAGCGCCCTTCCCCGATTCAACACAACACAGTGGATTTCCTCTCTGATGGCAGCAAAAATTATTGACGGTAAAACGATTGCGCAGCAGGTGCGCGTTGAGGTTGCGGAAAAAGTGAAGCAGCGTCTGGCGGCCGGAAAACGTGCCCCAGGTCTGGCAGTGGTTCTGGTGGGTGAAAATCCGGCTTCGCAGATCTATGTGGCCAGCAAACGCCGCGCCTGTGAAGAGGTTGGTTTCCACTCCCGCTCTTACGATCTGCCTGCCACCACCCGCGAGGCTGAGCTGCTGGAGCTGATCGATAAGCTCAATCAGGATGATGAAATCGATGGCATTCTGGTACAGCTGCCGCTGCCAGCGGGCATCGATAACGTGAAAGTGCTGGAGCGGATTACGCCTGACAAAGATGTCGATGGGTTCCACCCTTATAACGTCGGCCGCCTGTGTCAGCGTGCACCAACCCTGCGTCCCTGCACGCCACGCGGTATCGTCACGCTGCTGGAGCGCTACAACATTGACACTTATGGCCTGAACGCTGTGGTGGTCGGGGCATCCAACATCGTTGGTCGTCCGATGAGCATGGAGCTCTTGCTCGCGGGCTGTACGACAACGGTTACCCATCGCTTTACCAAAGATCTGCGTCATCACATTGAGCACGCCGATCTGCTGGTCGTTGCTGTGGGCAAGCCAGGCTTTATTCCGGGCGACTGGATCAAACCCGGTGCCATCGTTATCGACGTGGGCATTAACCGTCTGGAGAGCGGCAAAGTCGTAGGCGACGTTGACTATGACAGCGCATCAGCGCGCGCATCTTACATTACCCCGGTGCCAGGCGGTGTGGGTCCAATGACAGTAGCAACATTGATTCAAAACACGCTGCAGGCGTGCGAAGAGTTTCATGATAAAGAGGTTTTTTAAATGACAAGTTTTTCACTGGGTAAATTCCCGCATGTCGATCTGTGTGACCTGTTAAAGCTGGAAGGCTGGGTTCAGAGCGGTGCACAGGCGAAAGTCGTGATTGCCGAGGGTGAAGTGAAGGTGAATGGCGCGGTTGAAACCCGTAAGCGCTGCAAGATCGTAGCCGGTCAGACCGTGGAATTTGCCGGTTTCCGCATCACTGTGGTCGAGTAATTCCGGAGCGTCCCTGCGGGGACGCTATTACAGCAGTTCATCCTCCTTCACACGCGTCTCCCCTTCCCGTTGCTCCAGTGCAATATGATTCACCGCCGTATGCTGCGCAATCAGCGTTGCGAGTCGGGGTGAATGGCTGGTGATCCAGAGCTGACTGTACTCGCTGGCTTCGGCGATTAACCGCGCCAGCGCAGGCAACAAATCCTCATGCAGACTGTTTTCCGGTTCATTCAGTGCCATAAAGGCGGGTGGACGCGGGCTGAGCAGCGCCACAACCAGACAAAGAAACCGCAACGTGCCATCAGAAAACTCCGCGCTCTCCAGCGGACGCAGAATGCCATGACGGGACATCAGCATCTGAAAACGGCCGTTCTGCACCTCGACGTCAAACTGGCAGTCGGGAAACGCCTGCGCCATAACCTCAAACAACAGTTCTGAATGACCACGCTCCACGATGGTCGCCCAGGCCGCTGCCAGATTGCGGCCATCATGAGCGAGCACCGGCGCACGCACGCCAATCTGCGGCGCACGAATCGGTGAGCCGGGCCAGACCGCGAACTCGTGGTAGAAGCGCCACTGCTGCAGACGTTCGCGCAGTTGCGAAAGCTCCGGATAAAGATGGGGTTCGCCAAGCTGACCAAACAGCGACTCCTCCGGATGCAACACCGCCGGATAGGCGACGCGCTCACCTTCAACGTTGTGCAGAAAGGCGGTCTGGTTTTCGCGCTGCATGATGCAGGCAGAAGGACGACGTCGCTGGCCGCTGAGCCAGAGCCGTTCCTGCTTCACCAGCGGATCCAGATTGAACAGGCTGGTCGACAGTGGCTCGGGAAAACCAATCTCCAGCTGGTAATCCATGTCATCCATTACCACCGCCAGCTCCAGTCGCTTTGGATCGTGTCGGCGATCGCCCCGGCGCAAACCGCCTGCCCACATCGCTTTCTGGATGCCGCCTTCTTCAGCCAGCGCCAGCGCCAGACGACCGCTGGCAGCCTCATGCAGCAACCGCACCGCTTTATAAAGGTTGGATTTACCGCAGCCGTTGGGACCGCTCACCACATTCAGCTGCTGAAGCGATAGCGCCAGGTTCCGTATTGAGCGGAAGCCGCGGATCTGAATCTGTTCAATCGCCATAATAAAAAAGGGCGATTGCTCGCCCTCTCCGGTTTATTTTCGACGCCAGCTGGACCCTTGTGGCCCATCTTCGACGATGACACCCAGCGCGTTAAGTTTGTCACGCGCGATATCCGCTTCTGCCCAGGCTTTGGCAGCGCGTGCATCGGCACGAGCCTTCACCCAATGCTCAATCTCGGCAACTTCTTCGTCATTCACCTGCGCGCCGCTTTGCAGGAACAGCTCAGGATCCTGCTGCAGGATACCCAGCACGTTAGCCATTTCGCGCAGTTTAGACGCCAGCGCATGTGCTGAAGCACCATCTTCACTTTTCAGACGGTTGACTTCACGCGCCATGTCGAACAGCACCGAGTAGGCTTCCGGGGTGTTGAAATCATCATCCATCGCGCTGCGGAAACGCGCTTCAAACGCGTCGCCGCCGCTTGCAGGCACGCTGCTGTCGGTGTGGCGCAGCGCCGTGTAGAGACGCTCCAGCGCCGCACGCGCCTGATTCAGGTTATCTTCGCCGTAATTAAGCTGGCTGCGATAGTGACCGGACATCAGGAAGTAACGCACTGTTTCCGCATCGTAATGTTGCAGCACGTCACGCACGGTAAAGAAGTTGCCGAGTGATTTGGACATCTTCTCACGGTCAACCATCACCATGCCGGAGTGCATCCAGTAATTGACGTAAGGGCCGTCATGGGCGCAGCTCGACTGAGCGATTTCGTTTTCATGGTGCGGGAACATCAGGTCTGAACCGCCGCCATGGATATCGAAATGCGTACCCAGTTGTTTGCAGTTCATCGCAGAACACTCAATGTGCCAGCCAGGACGGCCGTTGCCCCACGGCGATGACCAGGCTGGCTCATCCGCTTTGGACATTTTCCACAGCACGAAATCCATCGGGTTGCGCTTCACATCGGCCACTTCAACGCGTGCGCCCGCCTGCAGTTGCTCCAGATCCTGACGCGACAGCGCGCCGTAATCGGTATCGCTGAGCACATCGAACATCACGTCGCCATTGTCCGCTACATAGGCGTGACCGCGAGCAATCAGCTTTTCCACCAGCTCGATAATCTCAGCGATGTGACGGGTCGCGCGCGGCTCCTCATCGGGCGGCAGGATCCCCAGCGCAGCGAAGTCATTGTGCATCTCGCCGATCATGCGGTTGGTCAGGGTTTCGATGCTCTCGCCGTTTTCGTTGGCGCGTTTGATGATTTTGTCATCAATGTCAGTGATGTTACGGACATAATTAAGCTGATAACCGAGGTAACGCAGGTAGCGCGCCACGACGTCAAATGCCACGAACGTCCGCCCATGACCAATGTGACAGAGGTCATACACCGTGATGCCGCAAACATACATCCCGATTTTACCGGCATGAATGGGTTTGAATTCCTCTTTCTGTCGACTCAGGGTGTTATAAATCTTAAGCATTGAACGGTTCCGTTTTCGCGTGTGGTTGGCACTTTTAAGTATCCAGACATTGTGCCGTATTTTTATCGCTCGCGCGACGCAAAGCAAGCCAACTGCGCCGTGCTGCTGACGCGTCATTGGAAATTATGATATAAGAACGGTCGACAAAAAGAGGTACGCCAATCGACACCGCGACCTCAGCAACTGATGACAACCTTTACAGGACGACAAAAATGGTAACTTTCCAGACGAACCATGGCGATATCGTAATCAAAACTTTCGATGATAAAGCGCCGGCAACCGTACAGAACTTCCTGGATTACTGCCGTGAAGGTTTTTACGACAACACCATTTTCCACCGCGTAATCAACGGCTTTATGATTCAGGGCGGCGGCTTCGAGCCGGGCATGAAGCAGAAAGAAACCAAAGCCGAAATTCAGAATGAAGCGAACAACGGTCTGAAAAACACCAAAGGTACGCTGGCAATGGCACGTACTTCTGCGCCGCACTCTGCCACCGCACAGTTCTTCATCAACGTAGCTGACAACGACTTCCTGAACTTCCGTGACGAAAGCGTTCAGGGCTGGGGCTACTGCGTGTTCGCTGAAGTGGTTGAAGGCATGGATGTGGTCGAGAAAATCAAAGCAGTCTCTACTGGCCGCAGCGGCATGCATCAGGATGTGCCAAAAGATGACGTCGTTATCCAGAAAGTGACCGTCAGCGAGTAATGTCGCGCACGCTGTTTATCGCAGATCTCCATCTGTGTCAGGAAGAACCGGCGATTACCGCCGGTTTTCTGCATTTTTTACAGCGCGAAGCGCCCCACTGCGACGCGCTCTATATTCTCGGCGATCTGTTCGAAGCCTGGATTGGTGACGACGATCCCAATCCTCTGCATCAGCAGATTGCCCGCGCCCTGCGCGCCCTCCCGGTTCCGGTCTTCTTCATCCATGGCAATCGGGATTTCCTGATTGGCCGACGCTTTGCGCGCGCAAGCGGCATGACGCTGCTGCCGGAAGAGCAGGTACTGACGCTCTACGGCCATCGGCTGCTCATCATGCACGGTGATACGCTCTGCACCGACGATGCGGGTTATCTGCGCTTTCGTGCCAAAGTGCACAATCCGTGGATCCAGCGACTGTTCCTGGCGCTGCCGTTGAGGATCCGCAAACGCATTGCGGCCCGGATGCGCGCCGACAGTAAACAGGCAAACCAGCACAAATCCCAGACCATCATGGATGTAAACCAGGAGGCAGTCACTGCCGCTATGCTGCGCCAGCAGGTGCCGCTGTTGATCCACGGTCATACCCATCGCCCCGCCATTCATACGCTGAACCTGCAGGGTGAAACGGCGGAACGCGCGGTGCTGGGTGCCTGGCACAGCCGGGGTTCCATGATTCAGCTCGACGCCAGCGGCATTCAGCTCATCGATTTCGACTTCTAATCTGCGGTTAATTCGCGGACGTTAGCGGGACGCAACCGTTTTCCTTGCGTGCTTCTCATGCTATTCTCGGTGCCCTTCAAAACCTGTCCGCCCGGCCAGGTCTGTTTGTCTATTCACAGGAGTTGACCGCATGTCATCCAACGCCCCGGCCCGCATCGCCATTGTTATGGGTTCCAGAAGTGACTGGGCCACCATGCAGTTCGCCGCTGAGATCCTCACCAGCCTGGACGTCCCTTTTCATGTTGAAGTAGTCTCTGCGCACCGTACCCCGGATAAACTGTTCAGCTTTGCCGAAACGGCAGCCGATAACGGTTTTCAGGTGATTATTGCTGGCGCAGGTGGCGCAGCACATCTGCCAGGTATGCTGGCGGCAAAAACTCTGGTGCCAGTGCTGGGTGTACCGGTGCAGAGCGCTGCACTAAGCGGCGTGGATAGCCTCTATTCAATTGTGCAGATGCCGCGCGGCATTCCGGTCGGAACGCTGGCGATTGGCAAAGCAGGCGCAGCCAATGCCGCGCTGCTGGCCGCACAGATTCTGGCGCTGCATGACAGTGGGCTGGCGTCACGCCTGACGACCTGGCGTCAGAGTCAGACCGATGAGGTGCTGAACCATCCTGATCCGCGGGTGGATGCATGAAGCCGGTTTGCGTACTGGGCAACGGCCAGCTGGGTCGTATGCTGCGTCAGGCAGGTGAACCGTTGGGGATCGCGGTCTATCCGGTGGGTCTGGAGGCGGATCCTGCTTCCCTGCCCATCGCTGACAGTGTGATCACCGCCGAAATCGAACGCTGGCCGGAGACCGCGCTGACGCGCGAACTGGCGAGCCATCCGGCCTTTGTTAACCGTGATATTTTTCCGCGTCTGGCCGATCGTCTGACGCAGAAACAGCTGCTGGACCAGCTGGGGCTTGCCACCGCGCCATGGCAGTTGCTGGCCGATAAAAGCGAATGGCCGGCAGTGTTTGACTCGCTGGGCGAACTGGCCATCGTGAAAAGCCGCACCGGCGGTTACGACGGGCGAGGTCAGTGGCGTCTGCGTGCTGATGAGACGCATCAGCTACCCGAAGCGTGTTACGGCGAATGTATCGTTGAGCAGGGCATCAACTTTTCCGGTGAAGTCTCACTGGTGGGCGCACGCGGTCACGATGGCACCGTTGTATTCTATCCGCTGACGCATAACCTGCATCAGGATGGCATTCTGCGCACCAGTGTAGCGTTTCCGCAGGCAGACCAGGCTCAGCAGCAGCAGGCTGAATCGATGCTCAGCGCCATTATGCAGGCACTGAATTACGTTGGCGTAATGGCAATGGAGTGTTTCGTTACGCCTGATGGGCTGCTGATTAATGAGCTGGCGCCCCGCGTGCACAACAGTGGTCACTGGACGCTGAACGGTGCGTCGATCAGCCAGTTTGAGCTGCATCTGCGCGCCATTCTTGGTCTGGCATTGCCACAGCCGATGGTATTTGCGCCGTCGGTAATGGTTAATCTGATCGGCACCGATGTGAATCTCAGCTGGCTGCAGCAGCCGCTGGTGCATCTGCACTGGTACGACAAAGAGGTGCGACCGGGCCGTAAAGTGGGTCATCTGAATCTGACCGACAGCGATGCAAGGCGGCTCAAAACAGCACTCAATGCGCTGGTGCCCCTGCTCCCGGAAGAGTACGCCAGCGGCATCGCCTGGGCCGTTGAAAAGCTGTAGTTTCCCGTTACCCGCTTGCGGGTTCTTGGGGCGTTCCGGATAAAGGTTAAAGGCGGCCTCATGCCGCCTTAGTCAGCCCTGCCTTATGCCGCATCAAACTTCCTGAACAACGCCTTCCCTTTCAGTAACCGAATCCCAAGCCAGCCACCGCACAGCGATAACAGCAACGCGCCGCATAACGGCAGTGCCAGCCATAATGTCCAGTCAGGCTGCCACGGAAAATCGAAAATCTTTGTCTGTAATCCCCATAGCGCCGCTTCTGCTCCCATCGCGGCCGCCACGCCCGAGACGACGCCGAGCAGGGCAAACTCACACCACAGCGTGGTGCGTAGCAGTCTTTTGCCCGCACCCAGCGTGCGGTAGACCACCAGCTCCTGCCTGCGTTGCCGCATTCCGACCTGAATCTGCGCCAGCAGCAGTAACACACCGCAGGCAGTGACCAGTACCACCATGATCTCCAGCGCCCGGCTGACCTGCGTCAGTACCTGACCGATCTGCTGCATGATGCTGCCGATATCCAGCAGACTCAGCGCCGGAAAAGCACGATTCAGCTGCGCCAGCAGAACCGGATTCGCCTCCATGCGGAAGCTGGTGAGCCAGGTCTGCGGCTGGCTGTCGAGCGCCCCCGGCGGGAAGATAAAGAAGAAGTTCGGCTTCAGGCTTTCCCAGTCCACTTTACGCAGGCTGGTAATACGTGCGCTGAACGTCTGCGTATCGCCGTCGAACGTCAGGGTATCGCCGAGCTTCAGCCCCAGCCGATCCGCCAGTTCCACTTCCATCGACACTTCACCCGCTTTTGGTGGCCAGTTGCCTGCCACCAGCGGATTGTGATCCGGGCGATCGGCCAGTTCCGTCAGGTTGAGCTCACGGTTCAGGGCGTTATCCAGCTTCGGATCGGCCGGTTTGCCATTGAGTTCACTAAGCCGTACTCGCGCAATCGGGTAAAAGGTCCCGGGCGCGATCTGATGCGACTGCAGGAAGTCACGCACCTGCGGCACCTGATCGGCCGTCATGTTCAACAGGAAGAAGTTCGGGCTATCCGCCGGTAACTGCTGCTGCCAGCGATCCAGCAGATCGCCACGCATTACCAGCAGCAGCGCCAGCAGCATAAACGACAGTGAAAAAGCGGCGAGCTGGCTCAGCGTCATGCCGGGCTGGCGCAGCAGCCGGTTGATCGCCAGTCGCAATGCCAGATTGCGCACCACCAGCCGACGCAATAGAAGCAGAGTTCCCCAGCCGAGTAACGCCAGTAATCCTGCCAGCACCACCACACCCGCCAGCAGCGCCCAGAGCATTTTACTGCCGCCGACCAGCAGCGCTAACAGCGTCACGACCACCACGATCATTACCGGAATATAGAACTTCAGCGGCCAGAGATTTGCCACCGCATCGCGCCGCAGCACCCGCAGCGGCTGGGTTGCCAGCAGCAGACGATAGGGACGCAGTCCCACCAGCAGCGAAATTACAAACAATGAACCCACTGCCCAGATCCATGGCCAGACGCTGGCTGCCGGTAAGCTGGCAGGCAATACCGGTTTCAGCATCGCCATCAGGATCGCTTCCACACCCTGCCCCACCAGGCCACCGGCAATCGCCGCCAGCAGCAGCACCGCCAGCCACTGACCGATGATTAAGCGCTGCAACGCGCCGTGCGTCGCACCCAGGGTTTTCAGCACCGCCACCAGATCGTAGCGGCTGCGGCAGTAGTGACTCATGGCGACCGCCACGGCTGCAATCGCCAGCATCAGCGTCAGCAAGGCCGAGAGCAGCAGGAATTGTTGCGCGCGCTGCATCGAACGGCCCAGCGCATCTTCCGCGTTCTCCACGCTGATCCAGCGCTGATCCGCCTTCAGCTGCGGCTCAATCCAGCGGTCATAGCTGGCCAGCTGGTCAGGATTACCGGAGAATTTATAGCGCCAGGTGATGCGGCTACCCGGCTGAATCGCACCGGTTTTCGCCGCATCTGCCAGGTTAATCAGCAGACGTGGCGCCATCTCAAACGGGTTAAAGCCGCCATCCGGCTCCTGAATTACCTCGCCGCTGATGCGCAGCTGGGTGTCTCCCACTTCCAGCGTATCGCCCACTTTCAGATTGAGCAGCGCCATCAGGCGCGGTGCTGCCAGCGCGGTGCCTGCCTGCGGTCTCAGCCCCGGAGGTTGCGTCTGTAAGGTGCCAAACATCGGATAGCGATCATCGACCGCTTTGACTGAGGCGAGTTGTGGCGACTGCCCGGCAAAGGTCATGGTCATGAAAGTCAGTTGAGAACTGACCGTCAGGCCGTTTTCCTTCGCTTTTTCCAGCCAGGCTTCCGGGGCAGCATCAGTGCTACGCAGCGTGCGGTCACCCGCCATAAAATCACGACTCTGCTGATTCAGCCCTTTTTCCATGCGATCGCTGATTGAGCCCAGCGCCAGTACACAGGCTACCGCCAGCGTCAGAGCCAGCCAGACGATCAGCAGTGAGGGGGAGCGCCACTCGCGCCAGAACCAGCGCCAGATCATTGCTCCTCCCACAATTTTCCGTCACGCAGCCGCAATCGACGGTCGCAACGCGCCGCCAGCTGTTCATCATGCGTCACCAGAATCAGCGTGGTGGCGAAGTCGCGATTAAGAGAAAACAGCAGGTCGGCAATACGGTCACCCGTTTTACGATCGAGATTGCCGGTGGGCTCATCGGCAAACAGCAGGCCCGGACGACCGCTGAAGGCGCGGGCCAGCGCGACCCGCTGCTGTTCCCCGCCGGACAGCTGGGCGGGCAGATGATGCAGACGCTCACCCAGCCCGAGTAGCGTCAACAGTTCACGCGCCTGTTCGCGGCTCTGGCGATCGCTGTCGCCGCGCAACAGTGATGGCAGTTGAACGTTTTCCTGCGCATTCAGAGTCGGTACCAGCATAAATGACTGAAACACAAAACCAACCTGCCGGGCACGCAGTGCTGCACGCTGCTCTTCATTCATCTGGTGCAGCGGCTGACCCAGCAGATGGACTTCACCGCTGCTGCCATCGTCCAGCCCGGCCAGAATGCCCAGCAGGGTAGACTTGCCGGAACCCGACTCGCCAATCAGCGCAATGGTCTCGGCTGGTTTGACAACCAACTCAACTCCGGTGAGGATGGTTAACTGATGCTCTCCCTGACCGACGGACTTAGTAAGATGATGAACTTCAACAATGTTTTCCGCTGGCATTATCCCTTCCTGTTATTGATTCTTCTGCTGGTATCCCGTCTTGCTGCTGCAGATACCCTGATGGTGCTGGGCGACAGCCTGAGTGCGGGCTATCGCATGTCTGCCACTGCGGCCTGGCCCAGCCTGCTTGATAAGCAGTGGCAGCAGAAACCGAAAGTGGTCAACGCCAGCATCAGCGGTGATACTGCTGCCCAGGGACTGGCGCGACTGCCTGCGCTATTAAAACAGCATAAGCCGCAATGGGTGTTAATCGAACTGGGCGGTAACGACGGTCTGCGCGGTTTCCCGCCCGACGCTATCGCACAGAATCTGAGTAAAGTGATCGACGATGTCAAAGCCGCTAATGCGAAACCCTTGCTGATGCAGATCCGTCTGCCCGCCAACTATGGCCGCCGCTACACCGAGGCGTTCAGCGGCATCTATCCGGAGCTCGCACAGCAGCATGCCATTCCTCTGGTGCCCTTTTTTATGGAGCAGGTCTATCTGAAACCCGAATGGATGCAGCAGGATGGTATTCATCCGAATCCTGATGCTCAGCCGTTTATCTCTGCGTTAATGGCAAAAGAACTGGCCCCCTTAGTTAAGCAGCCGTAACGCGCCAGGATGCGCAAATAGGGTAAATAAATGCAAAAAACTATTCTGATTACAGGTTGTTCAAGCGGCATTGGCCTGGTCGCCGCCCACGATTTACTGGCGCGAGGTTACCGGGTGATCGCCGCCTGCCGCAAAGCCGACGATGTCGCGCGTATGAACACGCTGGGTTTTACCGGGCTACAGCTCGATCTGGACGATCCGCAGAGCGTGGATCAGGCAGCAGATGCGATACTCGCGTTATGCGATAACCGTCTGGATGCGCTGTTTAACAACGCCGGGTTTGGCCTCTATGGACCGCTTCGTACCCTCTCCCGTCAGCAACTTGAACAGCAGTTTTCCAGCAACTTTTTCGGTGTACATCAATTAACGCTGCGGCTGTTACCTGCGTTACAAGCCAGCGGCGATGGCCGCATTGTGAATACCAGTTCGGTGCTGGGACTGATCTCCACGCCAGGCCGGGGCGCGTACGCTGCCAGTAAATATGCACTGGAAGCCTGGAGCGATGCACTGCGGCTGGAAGTGCGCAGCAGTGGCATTCGGGTCAGTCTGATAGAACCGGGACCGATTGAGACGCGCTTTACCGATAATGTGACGCAGGGCGAACAGCATAATCCGGTGCGTAACCCCGGCATCGCGGCACGCTTCACCCTGCCACCGGAAGCCATTCTGCCTAAACTTCGTCACGCACTCGAGAGTAAACATCCACGTTTACGCTACCCGGTGACACTGGTCGCACACGTAATGAGCCTGTTGAAACGGTTACTGCCTGGCTGGATGCTGGATCGCATTTTGCGCAGCCATTAATCAGGCCTGCGTAATAGCGCTTGAAGCCGGGCCAGTTGGCCCCATATTCTTAGAACACTTTTTGCAAAGAGACTTATCCATGTCACCACAAGCTTCTATCATCGACATCAACGAATCTAACCTGCAGCAGACCCTTGAGCAGTCGATGCAGCTGCCGGTGCTGTTCTACTTCTGGTCTGAGCGCAGCCAGCACTGTCTGGAGCTGACGCCGGTGCTGGAGCGTCTTGCCCAGGAGTACGCGGGTCAGTTTATCCTCGCAAAGCTGGATTGTGACAAAGAGCAACGGGTGGCCTCGCAGTTTGGTCTGCGTTCAATTCCGACCGTCTACCTGTTCCAGGATGGCCAGCCGGTCGACGGCTTCCAGGGACCACAGCCAGAAGAAGCGATCCGCGCCCTGCTGGAAAAAGTGCTGCCGCGCGAAGAAGAGCTGAAAGCGCAACAGGCGATGGCGCTGATGCAGGAAGAGAAACCGCTGGAGGCGCTGCCACTGTTAAAAGATGCGTGGCAGTTGAGCAACCAGTCCAGCGAAATTGGTTTCCTGCTGGCGGAGGTGCTGATTACCCTGAACCGCAGCGATGAAGCGGAGGCAGTGCTGAAAGTGGTGCCGCTGCAGGACCAGGATACCCGTTATCAGAGCCTGATGGCACAGATCGATCTGCTGAAACAGGCTGCGGATACGCCGGAGATTCAGCAGTTGCAATCCGAGCTGGAAGCGGATCCGACTAACGCCGGACTGGCTGCTAAACTCTCCTTACAGCTGCATCAGGTGGGTCGTAATGAAGAAGCACTGGAACTGCTGTTCAGCTTCCTGAAATCCGATCTTAATGCCGCTGATGGCCAGGCGCGCAAAATGCTACAGGAAATTCTGGCCGCGCTGGGGACCGGCGATGCACTGGCTGCGCGCTATCGTCGCCAGCTCTACTCCCTGCTGTATTAAACAGCAGCACCACGGGCCGAAGCGACTCGGCCCGTTAATCTGACAATGCGGAGGTTGTATGATTACTGTTATTCCTGCCCTGATTATTCTGGCACTGGTAGCGGTCTGGGCGACCGTTAAAATCGTGCCACAAGGTTTTCAATGGACGGTCGAGCGCTTTGGCCGTTATACCCGCACCCTGCAGCCAGGATTAAGTCTGGTAGTGCCGTTCATGGATCGTGTCGGTCGTAAGATCAACATGATGGAACAGGTACTGGATATTCCCTCGCAGGAGATCATTTCTAAAGACAACGCCAACGTCACCATCGACGCCGTCTGCTTTATTCAGGTCGTTGACCCTGCGCGTGCCGCCTATGAAGTCAGCAATCTTGAGCAGGCTATCCTGAACCTCACCATGACCAACATGCGTACTGTTCTTGGCAGTATGGAGCTGGACGAAATGCTGTCACAGCGCGACAGCATCAACACCCGCCTGCTGCACATCGTGGATGAAGCGACGAATCCGTGGGGCGTTAAGATCACCCGCATCGAGATTCGTGACGTGCGTCCGCCGCAGGAACTGATTGGCGCGATGAATGCGCAGATGAAAGCGGAGCGAACCAAACGCGCCGACATTCTCACAGCCGAAGGTGTACGGCAGGCGGCAATCCTGCGCGCTGAAGGGGAAAAGCAGTCGCAAATCCTTAAAGCCGAAGGTGAACGTACGTCGGCATTCCTTCAGGCAGAGGCGCGTGAGCGTCAGGCTGAGGCAGAAGCTAACGCCACGAAAATGGTCTCTGAAGCGATCGCAGCAGGCGATATTCAGGCGATCAACTACTTCGTGGCACAAAAATACACCGATGCGCTGCAAAAAATCGGTGAGGGGAATAACAGCAAAGTCGTCATGATGCCGCTGGAGGCAAGCAGTCTGCTGGGTTCAATTGCAGGCATCGGTGAACTGCTGAAGGACTCACGCACTGAGTCGAAACGCTGATGCTGGCCGACATTATCGCGCACCCTCACTGGTTCTGGCTGACGCTGGGTGGATTACTGCTGGCGGCTGAGATGCTGGGCACCAGCGGTTATCTTCTGTGGAGCGGTCTGGCGGCGGTTATTGTCGGCCTCATTGAATGGTTTGTGCCGGTGAGCTGGACGACGCAGGGTTCCCTGTTTGCCGCGATGACGCTGGTGTGTGTGTTTTTGTGGTATCGCTGGATGCGCCACCGTGAGGCGCATCAAAAACCCAACGCTCTGAACCAGCGCGGCAGCCAGATGATCGGGTTGCAGCTTACACTGGATACCGCCCTGCACAACCGCACCGGCCATGTGCGCATCGGGGACAGCAGCTGGCGTGTTGAGGCAGATCGGGATCTGCCTGCGGGCACACCGGTGGTCGTGGTGGGTGTTGAGGGCATCACACTGCGTATTCAGCCACGCTGACCGCAGCATCCGGCCAGATTATTGATGATGGGACACTCGGCACTGTCATCGCCGGGACAGGCGTCCGCCAGCGCCAGCAGGCGTGCGCGCATGGTATGCAATTCTTCAATGTGGGCCGCGATTTCATCAGCTTTCTGCAGCGTGCGGGCTTTGACATCAGCACTGTGGCGCGAGGGATTATTGAAAAACGCCACCAGCTCACGACACTCATCCAGCGTGAACCCCACCTGACGCGCCTGACGTAACAGGTTTAGCTCGTCAATGTGATGACCGCTATACGTGCGGTAACCATTTTCACTGCGCAACGGCGGTGTCACCACGCCTTTCTCTTCGTAAAAGCGAATCGCCTTGCTGGTCAGCCCGGTCTTTTTCGCCACATCGCTGATGTTCATTTGCATCCCCTTGACCTTCCCCTTGATGGAAGGTTTATGCTTAAGCATGAATCGGAACTGACCAATTCGTCAAATGGGATTACAGAAGGAGTTGATTATGTCACACACTATTTCCCTGGCACTCGACGGCTTATCCTGCGGTCACTGTGTCAAACGCGTCAAAGAGGCACTGGAACAACGCGACGATGTTGATTTGGCTGAGGTCACTCAACAGGAAGCGCAGGTTTCTGGTCAGGCGGATGCGGCCGCGCTGATTGCTACTGTGGAACAGGTGGGTTATCACGCCACGCTGAAAACAGCAGACGCCTCCCCAAAGTCTGAACCGTTGACAGCATCGGAGCCGCCGCCGGAGGCGCTGACAACGGAGACCGCTTCTCATCCGGCAGAAAAAGCGTTGCCTGCCCATATGCTGCTGATTGAAGGCATGACCTGTGCCAGTTGCGTCAGTCGTGTTGAAAAAGCGCTGCAGCAGGTTACCGGTGTCAGCCAGGCACGGGTCAATCTCGGTGAACGCAGCGCGCTGGTGCTGGGTAATGCTGACCCGCACCAGCTTGTGGCTGCCGTCGATGCCGCAGGTTACGGCGCACAGGTCGTTGATGACGAGCAGGAGCGACGTGAAAAACAGCAGCACAGCGCTCGCCGTGCCATGCGGCGTTTCAGCTGGCAGGCTGCTGTCGCCCTGGCGTTTGGCGTGCCACTGATGATCTGGGGCATGGTGGGCAACAACATGATGCTCACCGACAGCAACCACACCACCTGGCTGGCGCTGGGCGTCGTAACCCTGCTGATCATGGTCGTGACCGGCAGCCACTTTTATCGCAGTGCCTGGCGCAGTTTACGCAATGGCAGCGCCACCATGGATACGCTGGTGGCACTCGGCACAGGCGCCGCCTGGGTCTACTCCTTTAGCGTGGTGCTGTGGCCCGACTTTTTCCCGCCGCAGGCACGCCATCTCTATTTTGAAGCCAGCGTCATGATTCTGGGACTGATCAATCTGGGGCATGCGCTGGAGCAGCGGGCGCGTCAGCGATCGTCTAAGGCGCTGGAACGCCTGCTTGATCTGACGCCGGCCCAGGCGCGGCTGGTCGATCAACAGGGTGACCGGCTGATCCCGGTAAGCGACGTCCAGCCTGGCATGACGCTGCGCCTGGTCACCGGCGATCGGGTTCCGGTCGATGGTGAAATCGTCACGGGTGAAGCCTGGTTTGATGAAGCGATGCTTACCGGCGAAGCGGTGCCGCAAAGCAAAAATCCGGGTGCGGCGATCTTCGCCGGCACGCTGGTGCAGGACGGCTCGGTTGAATTTACCGCACGGGCCACCGGGAATCACACCACCCTGTCGCGCATTATCCGGCTGGTACGTCAGGCACAGAGCAGCAAACCGGATGTGGGGCGTCTGGCCGATCGTATCTCTGCTGTTTTTGTTCCGGTCGTGGTGCTGATTGCACTGCTCAGCGGCGCAGTGTGGTATCTGTTCGGGCCACAGCCACACATCGCTTACATGCTGGTAATCGCGACTACCGTCCTGATTATTGCCTGCCCCTGTGCGCTGGGACTGGCGACACCGATGTCAATTATTGCCGGTGTTGGACGTGCCGCTGAACTGGGCGTGCTGGTCCGCGACGCCGATGCCCTGCAGCGCGCCAGCCAAATCGACACGCTGGTGTTTGATAAAACCGGTACTCTCACCGCCGGTAAGCCGCAGGTCAGCGAGGTGCTGGTCTGGGGTGATGCCAGCCGTGAATCCGTGTTAGCGACTGCGGCCGCGCTGGAGTTTTCCTCGGGTCATCCGCTGGCGAAAGCGATTGTCGCTGAAGCGAAACTGACGCAACCGCCTCAGTTAGCGCAATTTCGTACAATACGCGGTAAAGGGGTCAGCGGTATTCTGGATGGCAGAACGCTGCTGCTGGGTAATGCTGCACTGTTACACGACAGCGGCATTGATTATCAGGTGGCAGAAGCAGAGATTGCGCGCCTGACACAACAGGGGGCAACGCCGGTGTTACTGGCGGAACAGGGCCAGCTAACCGGTTTGATTGCGCTCCGCGATCAGCTTCGGCCAGAAAGTGGCGCCGCCCTGAAGCGGCTGCATCAGCAGGGTTATCGCCTGATTATGCTGACCGGTGACCATGAAAATACCGCGCGCGCCATTGCAGCCGAAGCCGGTATTGATGAAGTCATTGCTGGCGTGTTGCCGGATGGCAAAGCGGCTGCCATTGAAGCCTTACAGCAGCAGGGCCGCCGCGTTGCGATGGTCGGTGATGGTATCAATGACGCGCCTGCGCTAGCGCAGGCCGAAGTGGGCATTGCCATGGGCGGCGGCAGCGATGTCGCCGTGGAAACGGCAGGCATTACATTAATGCGTGCCGACCTGAACAGCGTGGCGGATGCGTTAGCGCTCGCTTCTGCGACACTGCGCAATATCCGGCAGAACCTGTTTGGCGCATTTATCTATAACAGCATCGGTATTCCGGTGGCTGCGGGTGTGCTCTATCCGCTGACCGGTACTCTGCTTAGCCCGATTGTGGCGGGTGCAGCGATGGCGCTCTCCTCTATAACGGTGGTCAGCAATGCAAACCGCCTGCTGCGTTACCAACCGCCGCGCCAGTAATCGCCTTTTCAGCGCTGTTTTTCGTTCTCTGAAGTCGCTAGCATGGCGTTTTGAACCGCAAGGATTGGGAATGACAGGCAACATCTGGCGCTCACTGCGCGGCTTTATCAGCCAACTTTTTCCCGCCAGTTACCGCTGGCCTGCGATGGATGTCCGGCTTGGCGATCGTCAGTTGCATCTGGTGGGCAGCATCCATATGGGAACGCGCGACATGCAACCGTTGCCGCCGCGCCTGCTGCATCTGTTGCAGCATGCGGATGCGCTCATAGTGGAAGCGGATATTACGCAGGGTGGATCACCCTTTGATCACCGGGGCGATCGTCCAGCACTCACGACACGGCTGGAGAGCAGTACGATGCAAACGCTCACCGCACTGTGTCAGGAGATGAGTCTCAACCTGAGCCTGCTGGATAACCTGCCCGCCTGGCAGGTGGCGCTGATGTTACAGGCACAGCAGGCGCAAAGACTGGGATTGCGACCTGACTACGGCATCGATTATCAGTTGCTGCAGGCAGCAAAAGATCTGAACAAGCCGGTGATTGAACTGGAAGGCGCAGATGCACAGATCGCCCTGCTGACCGCACTGCCGGATGACGGTATGGCGCTGTTACAGGATACGCTGCTGCACTGGCATACCAATGCGCGACTGCTGCAGATGATGGTGAGCTGGTGGCTCGATACGCCGCCACGCCAGCCGGAAATTACCCTGCCCGCCACGTTTAGTCAGGCGCTGAATGATACGTTGATCGGTCAGCGCAATGCACAATGGTGTCACAGCCTGCGAGGGCTCGCGGCAGGAAACTATGTGGTCGCGGTCGGCGCGCTGCATCTGTACGGCGAAGCTAATCTGCCTGAGATGCTGAAGAAGCCCTGAAAAAAAGAGAGCCGATAATGTTATCGGCCCGTCAAAGAGGAATTTGTTTATGATTTTGGTTATCGCCAGCAATCAGATTGCGGGCGCGAGGCCAATTTTACGCAAAGAACAAAATTTCGCCACCTTTTTCAATGGATCTGCGCAATAAGATTTTTCTTAGTAAGGAGCCCGTATGACGCCCGCCGTAAAATTGCTGGAAAAACAAAAAGTCAGCTTCATCCTGCACCCCTATGAGCATGACAGTCACGAAACGCATTTTGGTGATGAAGCCGTGCGCAAACTCAATCTGGATGCGCGGCAGGTGTATAAAACGCTGCTGGTGGCGCTGAATGGCGAGGCGAAACAGCTGGCGGTGGCGATTACGCCAGTTTCGACACAGCTGGATCTCAAGAAGGTGGCAAAAGCGCTGGGCGCGAAGAAAGCGGATATGGCTGACCCGCAGCTGGCGCAGCGGGTCACGGGTTATCTGGTGGGCGGTATCAGTCCACTGGGGCAGAAAAAACGGCTGCCTACGGTGATTGACCATTCTGCCAGCGCATTTGACGCCATGTTTATTTCAGGCGGTAAGCGTGGACTGGATATCGAACTGGCACCACAGGATCTTTCGCGGCTGCTGGACGCCCGGTTTGCGGATATCGCCCGCCACGATTAAACCCGTGGCTGGGCGCAAAGCTGATCGATCATCCAGCGGCCCGCCGGGCCAGGTGGCGTGCGTCGCGACCAAACCACCTCAATGGCGATATGCTGCGGCCAGCCCGGCATCGACAGCTCTTTCAGGACGTCATGTCCAAACTGCTTCACCAGCCAGCGCGGCAAAACAGTCCAGCCAAATCCCTGCTCCGCCATCTCTAACAGCAGTAAGTACGTGGGTGCCGACCAGATTCGTCCCATCGGCGCGGGTTCAGAGTCCTCAACCCAGGTGTTTAGCCGCAGGTGACGAACGCCTTCCAGCTCGCTTTCGCTTACGGTACTAAGCTGCGCCAGCGGATGATCGCGATGTAAAAAGACGGCCATCTGCGCTTCAACCTGCAGTCGTGCTACCGCAATATCCACCGGCAGATTAGGCTGTGCCCGCACCACACCCAGATGGACCCGCCCGGCCTGCAGCAGATCCAGCACATCGCCATCCTCGGCAATCATGGCCTCCAGTTCAATCTCCGGATAACGGGCATCAAATTGCCTGAGCAGATGCTCGTGGTGATCGGTTTGCCAGAAATCGGACATAGCAAAACTCAGCCGGGGCTCAACGCCCTGCGACAGACGTATCGCCAGCGCATCCAGCCGCTCACTGGCGGCGAGGATTTGCTGAACCTGAGGAATAACACGGCGTCCCTGCTCGGTCAGGATGGGTTGACGACCGGCGCGATCAAACAGCACGAAACCGAGATCATCTTCTAAATTTGCCACTGCTGCGCTGATGGTGGACTGACTTTTACCCAGCGCGCGCGCCGCCGCAGAGAAAGAACCGCTCGCCACGGTCTGCATAAAAGCCTCAAGGGATTCCGGGGAGTAACGCATCTGAACCATCGCTTTTTTCGATAGGTGTTCATTTTATCTTAGCATTCTGACGTGTGAAAATGCGCCGCATTATTCAAGGAGAATTAACAATGCGTACCCGCTCAATTAAAGAACGTATTCTTCATGCTGTCTGCTTTGAAACGCTGGCGATTCTGACCGTTTCGCCGCTGGCGGCATGGGTGATGGATAAGCCGCTGTTTCAGATGGGATCGCTGGCGATTATGCTCTCAACGGTCGCGATGCTATGGAACATGATTTATAACAGCGGATTTGACAGGCTCTATGCGCCGGGCCAGAAACGCGGACCCGGCGTGCGTGTGTTACATGCAGTGGGATTTGAAGGCGGATTTATCCTGATTGGTCTGCCGATTGCCGCCTGGATGCTGGATATTTCTCTGGGTCAGGCTTTCCTGGTAGAAGTGGCCTTTTTCCTCTTCTTCCTGCCCTACACCATGGCCTACAACTGGGTATGGGACAAACTGCGCGAGCGCTGGATTAGACGTCACTCCTGCCAGGCGTAAGAAAAAAGGGAGGCGCAAGCGCCTCCCGTTAAGCTCAATGCGTACGGGCTGTCTGGTTCCCCCACGGCCAGATCCACGCCAGAATCATTTTTGGATAGTTACGCTTCCGCGCTTTTTCCGCTGCTTCATCCCGTGCCCGAATCTGCTCATCCGTCAGGTGCACAATCTGCTCTTTCGGCTGATAGTCGCTGGCTTTCACCGGCGAATGCGCCTTAATGAAGTCACGCAGCACCTGCGCATCCACAGCTCCGCTGTTGACATACCCGGCATGATTATCCAGACGCGGGTAACCGTCGCCACCCGCCGCATTGAAGCTGTTGGTCGCCATGCGATAAATCTGCGTGTCCTGCAGCGGTTTACCGTTAATGCTGACGTTGCTGACCTGCTTACCGTCGGTGGTCAGGCTGATGCCGGCAAACTGCGCGTAGCCGCCTGAATCAGGCTGAATATTAGCAACGACATCCAGATATTTTTTGATCTCCGCACCGGTGAGGGTGACCGAAACCACCTGATTGCCAAAGGGCTGAACCTGCAACAGGTCACGCCAGTTCAGCTTGCCTGCTTTCAGTGAGGTACGAATACCGCCACCGCTCATCACCGCAAAATCGGCTTTGGTGAACGCCATCTGGGCGCGCAGAATCAGCTGGCCCAGATTCGTCTGCTCAAAGCGAACCTGCTCTTTTTCACCACTGAAATTGCCGTCAGCGCTGCCAACATTCACGATTAACTTCGCCTCTGCACGTTTCTGGAACGGCATCAGCAACTTCATCATGGCGGTGTTTTTCGGGATCTCTTCCTGCCAGGTCAGCCAGGTTTCGCTGCCATCTGCATTCTTTATCTTATGTTTGAGGTTAACCGGCACCAGCTGATAAGCCTCCAGCGTCACCTGACCATTACGGAAGGTGAAGTCGCCGCGGCCGACATATTTGCCCCACTTGTCAGCCTGCATAATCCAGATACCATTTTGCTTATCCGGCTCACACGGCTGGCCTGGCTGATAATTTTTTACGCTGACGTTCTCTTTTTCCATGCAGACCGCATCATGCGAATGACCGCCGACAATCAGGTCGATCGTTCCGGCAGGCAGGCTGCGCGCCAGCGTGACATCACCTATGCCGTTGCTGCCGTGTTTACCGTCGTCATAGTGGCCCAGATGGGTCAGCGCGACAATCACGTCCGGCTTCTCGGTGGCGCGCAATTCAGCCACCGCTTTCACCGTTTCAGCGACCGGATCGCGGAACTCGGTATCTGTCAGTCCGGCCGGATTAGCCAGTTTCGCCGTGTCCGGGGTGATAAGCCCGACCACCGCGATCTTTAATCCGAGACGGTTGAATACCGCCCAGGGTTTGAACAGGCGCTGACCGGTGCTTTTTTTATACACGTTGGCGGCCAGTAGCGGGAATCTCGCCCACTGTTCCTGCTTACGCAGGACCGCGATCGGCTTGTCAAATTCATGGTTGCCCAGCGCCATCGCATCATAGCCAATGAGATTCATCGCGCGGAAATCGGGTTCAGCGTCCAGCTCATCGGACTCCGGCACGCCCGTGTTCACATCACCGGCAGAGAGGATCAATGCGCCGCCGCCGCGGGACTGAACATCGTAGCGCATGGTATCCATCAGGGTTTTCTGCGCGGCCAGGCCATACTCACCCTGTTCATTAAACCAGAAATGACCGTGCTCATCGTTGGTGTGCAGCAGACTGAAACGATAGGTGCGATCGGCCTGGGCGGCCTGTGAAAACAGCGGCATCACGGCCACCAGCAGTGCCATGCCCACCCCTGTCCATTTAGATAACAACACTGTGACTCTCCTTAATTTATCGTCTGGCCCGACTTTCTGCCGCTTTGCCCCACTGTGTCGCACATTCCCCCGGCGAACTCAAGGCCAATGCACATTCATCTGCCTGACACGCCCTGTTCTTTTATTTCTGATCCGCCTTTGATGAGCAGGACAGCCCTGCAAAGCGGCGTTAGTGCGATAACGCGCTTTACCAGTGACCCTGTCCGGTTATTGGTGGAGGGTGCAGATACTGGCAGTAAACGCTATTGCTGACCTCCCTGCTGACTGCTGTAAAAGTGCCGCTGACAGAATTTAACTGCTCTGCACACACATTTATCTCTTTTTTACGCCAGAACGGCATCATTTACTGCATCTGATATTTATTTATCTTCCCCCGGTCTGAAGCGTCAAATCAGTGAATATTGCGGATAATGAGTAAAAACACCTGCTAAATTGTACATTTGACTTTTTTTCATGGTTTTTTAAGGTATTCCCGCAAATTGCTCAGCGAAAGAATAGATTTTGTTTTAAACTCATTTGTTACAAGCGGACACATTTGTATACAAGGAGACAGGCATGCATCACACCACACCGCTGATCACTACCATTGTCGGAGCACTGGTTCTGGCATTTCTCCTTGGGATGCTGGCAAATCGCCTGCGAATTTCTCCCCTGGTCGGCTACCTGATAGCTGGCGTGCTGGCCGGTCCCTTTACTCCCGGCTTTGTTGCAGATACGAATCTGGCCCCTGAACTGGCAGAACTCGGCGTTATCCTGCTGATGTTTGGTGTCGGCCTGCACTTCTCGATGAAAGATCTGATGTCGGTAAAGTCGATCGCCATTCCCGGTGCCATCGCACAGATCGCGGTCGCGACGTTACTGGGAATGGGATTATCGTGGACGATGGGATGGTCATGGATGACGGGCCTGGTGTTTGGTCTGTGCCTCTCTACCGCCAGTACCGTGGTGTTACTGCGCGCGTTAGAGGAGCGACAGCTGATCGACAGCCAGCGTGGACAGATAGCGATTGGCTGGTTGATCGTTGAAGATCTGGTGATGGTACTGACGCTGGTGCTGCTGCCTGCGATTGCCGGCATGATGGAACAGGGTAACGCCAGCGCCGGACTGCTGGTCTGGGACCTGCTGTGGACGATTGGCAAAGTCGCCGCCTTTATGGTGCTGATGATGGTGGTGGGACGCCGTGCTGTGCCCTGGATTCTCGCCCGCAGCGCCGCCACTGGCTCACGCGAGCTGTTTACACTGGCGGTGTTAGCACTGGCACTGGGCATCGCCTTTGGTGCGGTTGAATTCTTTGATGTGTCGTTTGCGCTGGGCGCTTTCTTCGCCGGTATGGTGCTGAACGAGTCGGAACTGAGCCACCGCGCTGCGCGCGATACCCTTCCACTGCGCGATGCGTTTGCCGTACTGTTCTTTGTGTCGGTCGGCATGCTGTTTGACCCGTCGATTCTGGTCACGCAGCCGCTGGCGGTGCTGGGCGCGCTGGTCATTATTGTGGTGGGTAAGTCAGTCGCTGCCTGGCTGCTGGTGTCGCTGCTTGGCCATTCGCGTCGTACGGCTCTGACCATTTCGGTCAGCCTGGCGCAGATTGGTGAGTTCGCCTTTATTCTGGCCGGCCTGGGTATCTCACTTGGGCTGCTGAATGATGAGGGCCGCAATCTGGTGCTGGCCGCCGCCATCCTGTCGATTATGCTTAACCCGATTCTGTTTACCCTGCTTGAGCGTTTCCTGGCGAAAACGGAGACGATGGAAGAGCAGACGCTGGAAGAAGCAATTGAAGAAGAGAAGCAGATCCCGGTCGATTTCTGCAATCACGCCGTGATTGTGGGTTATGGCCGTGTTGGCAGCCTGATTGGCCAGAAGCTGCTTGAAGCCAATGTTCCGCTGGTGGTGGTTGAGAATTCCCGCACGCGTGTTGAAGCACTGCGCGAGCAAGGCATCAAAGCCGTGCTGGGAAATGCGGCTCGCGCGGACACCATGGAACTGGCCCGACTCGACTGCGCCCGCTGGCTGTTGCTGACCATCCCGAATGGATATGAGGCGGGAGAAGTGGTCACCGCCGCGCGTGAAAAACATCAGAATATCGAGATTATCGCCCGCGCTCACTATGACGATGAAGTGGAGTACATCATGGAACGTGGCGCCACTCGCGTGGTGATGGGTGAGCGTGAGATTGCCAGCAGTATGCTGCAAATTCTGCAGGATGAGATGACGCAGGGCGAGGATTTACAGGCCTGCGACGTAGTGCGCTGATTAAGTCTGGCCCGTATAGCTGTGATACCGAGACGGCACAGGGAACAGGTTCAGATCGGAAAGACGCAAAAGCCGTCATCCATGACATGCTCGGCCCGCGCCGTCCTGGCGCGGGACGCTTTCCTCTTCTGACCCTGTTCCCTGCGCGTTGAATTAATCCATTGCTGTCAGATTCACCCTCATTTAAGTTTGCAAACTGTCTGCCGCCCTGTGGCGACCCGCTTTACCGATCCCAGTAAGACTCTTCCAGACTGTCTTCCCGCTCCGGCAGGCCGCGGGTTAAACGCGGCGAATGCTGATTCAGCACCTGATAGCTGACACGGTTGGCATATTTACACACCTGCGCCAGCGACGAATAGGTCAGATACGGACGCGCATGTTTGCTGGAGTTAGGCACATTCAGGCTGTGATAGTTATTGGCGGTGATGTCATGCAGTAACGCCGCCAGCGCCCCATCACCGGCACCGTTGGTGTTCATGATCTTTTCCGGTCCGCCCATATAAGGCGCGATGTGCGAGAAAACACGCAGCGGCTGCTGGCAATCCTGCTGGCGCATTACGCGGCTGAACTCGTACTGGTTGAACTCAGCAATCGCACCCGGCAACAGCGGATGATTGGTTTTACGTTTGAACTCGTCTTCGGTGTAGCCCGCCATGTAAAGCCCAATCGGGCCGGCGGTGCAGAGCACCAGATCCACCCAATCCAGCGCCATATTGGAAGCGAGCAGTGGATCGGCTTCGCCGGTCAGCGCCAGCGCTTCCTCTTCATTCATGGCCACAATGCTGACATGATCACGCAGGAAGTCCCGCCAGAACTCAGGATTATCGCCAATCACATGCTTGGTGCCCAGCGTCAGCACCACCGGCACGTTGTGACGTTTGGCATACTCAATCGCCCGTAACGTCGCCTGCGGCATCGGCTCACCTTCGGCGCAGCGCACCAGGTAAGAGGTCAGTACCAGGGCAGAGGCACCGGCAATCACCTCTTCCGGCACGTTATCCGGATGTAACTGGTTCATCTGGCCTGGGCTGATAGCAAACGTTCGCTCGCCATGTTCACCAATCAGCGTAAAGCAGCGGCCAATAGCGCCATCGACACCCTGCAGATAGTTGAGATCGACCCGGCTTGACGTGTTACAGAGATAACGATAGGCGTAGCCGCCAATCTGGATGTTATTGCACATAACACCCAGCAGCACCGAGCGGTCATCAGCCAGTACCGAGAAGTTATGCAGCGTGTTACCGATGGTGCCACCGGCAAACTGATGGGTGATCAGCGCTTCGCGCATCAGCTCGTTATAGAGCGCTTCCGCGACGGCATTATCGATGACCAGCGAGTGCCCGGCACTCAGGCCGTAGCGCTCAAGAAAAGCGTCATCGACTTTTGCTTCGATATCCACCAGCGTCTGGTCGATACCCACCACCCAGCTGCCGGCATCAACGTCGTGTTGTGCGGGTTGTAACAGGGGATCGCGTGCGCTGACGGGAAAGTAGTGTTTGGATTTGCGTTTGCCGGGAAATTTCATCGGGAGGTGCCGTCTGGAAAAACAGGCGGAGAATGATATCACACTCTCCGCCTGCGCTTTAACGGCGTGCGTCGACCAGTTGCGCCATCATGTCGATATGCGCCTCATCGGCGTTCAGCGCAGGGATATACTCAAACTTCTCACCACCGGCATGCATGAAGATCTCGCCGTTTTCGCCACTGATCTCCTCAAGCGTCTCCAGACAGTCAGAGGAGAAGCCCGGACTCATCACCTGAACATGCCTGATCCCTTTGGCGGGCAGGCTTTCCATGGTTTTGTCGGTGTAAGGCATCAGCCAGGGTTCACGACCAAAACGTGACTGGAAGGTCATCATGTACTGACCGTCACGCAGACCCAGTGCTTTAACCAGGGCCGCAGTGGTATCCGCACAGCGCTGCGGGTAGTCATCGCCTTCGTTGGCAAAACGCTGCGGAATGCCGTGGAACGATAACACCAGCAGATCGGGCTGACCGTGCCGCTCAAATGAGCGCTCCACCGTCGCTTTCAGCGCGGCGATATAGGCCGGATGCTCGGCATAGTCGCGAATAAACTGCACGTCAGGCAGCGAACGGTAATCTTTGAATACGGCGGTCAGACCATCCCACACTGAGGCCACAGTGGAGCAGGAGAATTGCGGGTAGAGTGGCAGCACAATCAGGCGGGTCACGCCCTGCGCCATCAGCTTATCGACTGCACTTTTCAGGCTCGGGTTACCATAGCTCATGCCCAGCTCGACGGGCATATCAACACGGGCCGCCAGGGCATCGCGCTGACGCATGCTGTAAACCAGTAGCGGTGATCCCCCTTCCATCCAGACCGATGCGTAGAGTTTAGAGACGCGTGGCGAGCGAAACGGCAGAATGACAGCATTGAGAACCGGCCACCAGAGCCAGCGCGGCGCATCAACCACGCGCGGATCGCCTAAAAATTGTTTCAGATAGCGTTTAACTGCAGGTGTGGTTGGGGCGTCTGGCGTACCTAAATTTACCAATAACACGCCGGGCTTATCTTGCCTCATTGGAGTTCCTTGATGACAGCGGGGATGCGTGAAAACGGGGAAATTGTAGCGGAATTAGTGGGAGGTAAAATCGATTACTGCAAAAGGGGCCAGTAATACCGGCCCCGTTGAGCTTAGCCGAGGATCTTAGCCAGCTCAGCACTCACTTCGGTCACCTTACGGGTCCCGTCGATTTTGTGATAGGCGGTGTTGCCCGCTTCCGCTTCTTTGCTGTAGTAAGCAATCAGTGGCGCGGTCATCTGATGGTATTCCACCAGGCGCTTACGCACGGTCTCTTCCTGATCGTCTTTACGCGTGGTCAGCTCTTCGCCGGTCAGATCATCTTTGCCTTCCACTTTCGGTGGATTAAAGGTGACGTGATAAACGCGGCCAGATGGGGTGTGAACACGACGGCCCACGATGCGTTCAACAATCAGTTCGTCCGGTACGGCAAACTCCAGCACGTGATCAACCTTGATCCCGGCCTCTTTCATTGCATCTGCCTGAGGAATGGTGCGCGGGAAACCGTCCAGCAGGAAACCGTTTTTGCAGTCTTCCTGAGTGATACGCTCTTTGACCAGCGCAATCACCAGCTCATCGGTCACCAGTTTGCCAGCATCCATAATGGCTTTCGCCTGGTTGCCCAGCTCGCTGCCTGCTTTTACTGCTGCACGCAACATGTCGCCGGTGGAGATTTGCGGAATACCGTACTTCTCCATGATGAATTGGGCCTGAGTCCCCTTACCTGCGCCCGGAGCTCCGAGCAGAATAATACGCATTGCGTAAATCCCCTTGCGAATCGCATTGATCTATCTTAGAAGCGGAAGAACATACCATTATGACCCGCTCATCACAAGGAAGGGCGCGGATCGCGCAGGGTGACTTTAGCGGCTTTCTGGCCCTGACCCCGACCCGCCCGGCCTGACTGACGCTTTTTCAGATTTACCACCTGCGCTGAGCAGAAATTGCAGTCGCCGACTCAGATGATGCGTCATATTCACGCTTTTTTTGCCGCTGCCCCGCACGTTAGCATTCAGCTGCAGCCTCGCCAGCTGCGGCCATTTCACCACATCGTCCGCATCTGACAGCGCAGAGATCAGCGAGGCCGGAACATTAAAGCTGGCGAACGGCAAACCAGGCTGATGACAGGAGTTCAGCGGCAGCGGGGATGACAGGGAAAGCGCATCGACGGTGGCAGCATTGTAGGGGCGCCACAGCGGATCGTCGAAGCGGCGCAGCGCCTCGTACGTGGCGTTAAGAGTCAGTCCCTGTTCAAATAGCCGCAGTTCGCTGCGCACCAGCGTACTGAAGTCATGGGTCCGCAACGCTACGAGCACCAGATCGCTGCAGATCTCAGCGTGGCGATCCAGCCGGGTAACAAACAAATGGGATTCATCGATCAGTCTTTGATGCAGCACGCTGGCGAAGCTCTCGCTCGCCTCAGTCACGCCCTGATTCTGGCAATCCTGTAAGGGACGCACGCGGCCATTCGGCAATTCGATATGAGGAACCAGCATAATGCTGCCTGCTATCAGCGGAACCGCTGGCAGGTTACTAAGTTCGGTGATCGGATAACGCGAGGCGTAGCGCTGCTGATTACGTGCCTGCTCCTGACGCAGAAAAAGCTGAGAAAGCAGGACCTGCGCTACATGCAGTGAGGGCGCGAAGAAGAGATCGAATTGCTCCAGCCGGTAAAAGCGTGAGAGCGCCAGGCGTAACCGATGGCGCGCCTCTGCTGACGTTTCAGAGGATAAAGGGCTGTGAGCCATGGTTGTCTCGCTTCATGGAGTGTGCGGCGTGAGCGCAGGTTAAGCGAGGCGGAATATCGCTGAAAAAAAACACAGATATAAGGCTGAGTCAACCCGCCAGAATTTGCTTTACAGAGTAGGTCAATGCGGCTGGACTTTAAAATGATATAAATTAACAATCCCTGTTAGGTTTCTGCACAGGAGATAGGGATGAACGGACTGCCACCACTCAGAGCGCTGCACTATTTTCACCAGGCAGCCTTACACAGCAGCTTTAGTGTGGCGGCTGAACATCTGCATGTGACCCACAGCGCCATCAGCCATCAGATTCGCCAGCTGGAGAGCTGGATGGGTAAGCCGCTGTTTGTCCGTAGTCATGGCCGCGTGAAACTGACCGCACACGGCGACCGGCTGCTTCTGAGCTGTCAGCAGGCATTCAGTGAGTTACGCAGCAGCTGCGAGACTATTCGCACCGGCCTGCTTCAGCAAATCCGCGTCTCCTGTGCTCCCAGCTTTTTGTCACAATGGCTGATCCCCCGAATCGCCAGCTTTTACCAACGCTATCCGGAGATTGAAGTTCACTTTCTGCCGCTCGCTGAGATCGCGCAACTGCGCAGCGAACATGTGGATGTACTGATCCTCAGCCATGGCGATCCACCTGAACCCGATTTAGACGCCACGCTGGTCAGCGAGGATGAGATTGGACCGCTTTGCGCACCGCATTTTGCCACGCAACTGCGGGTCGGAGAGGATCTGGTAGCACTGCCTCTGCTCCATGCAGATACCCGACGGCACGCCTGGTCAGAGTGGGCGGTCCAGACCGGAGTCAGGGGTCGCTTTAATAGCGGTAAACATTTTGAGACGCTGTCGCTGGGCATTCAGGCCGCACGAAGTGGTCTGGGTGTTCTGATGGCACCGCGTTTGCTGGTTCGCAAAGAGCTGGAAGATGGCACGCTGATCGCCCCGCTGGGCTTTGTTCCCGTGGAGCGTGCGACCTGGATGATGACGAAGCAGAGCCGTCGTCAGGATACAGAGATCCGTGTGTTTCGTGACTGGCTGCAGGAGGCCGCACAGCCATAAAAAAAGCCGGTGATAATCACCGGCCTTTAGCCGTTATGCCGTCAGCAGCTGGTTCATGCGACGGATAAACTGGTTTGGATCGTCCAGCGTACCGCGCTCTGCCAGCAACGCCTGATCCAGCAGCAGCTCAATCCACTCACCGAAGCGTGTTTCATCCTGCGTATCCGCAACACGTTTCACCAGCGGATGATCCGGGTTGATTTCAAACAGGTACTTCACTTCCGGCACTTCCTGTCCGGCCGCCGCAAACAGCTTCGCCATCTGCGTGGTCATCTCGTTGGCATCGGTAGTCACAATCGCTGGCGTGTCGGTCAGACGATGGGTCAGACGCACCTCTTTCACGCGTTCGCCCAGCAGATTTTTCACACGCTCAACAAATGGCTCCAGCGCTTTTTCCGCTTCTTTCTGCTCTTCGGTCTCTTCATCCGCCAGCTTGCTCAGCGACTCATCCGCTTTGCTGACCGACTGGAAGGTCTTACCGTCGAACTCAGTGAGGTAGCTCATCATCCATTCGTCGATGCGGTCAGAGAGCAGCAGCACCTCGATGCCTTTTTTGCGGAACAGCTCCAGGTGCGGGCTGCTCTTCGCAGCGGCATAGCTGTCAGCAGTGATGTAGTAAATCTTCTCCTGACCTTCCACCATGCGGCTGACGTAATCTTCCAGTGAAATGGTCTGTGCTGAACCTTCGCTCTGGGTGGTGGCGAAGCGCAGCAGTTTCGCAATCGTTTCCTGGTTGGCGTTATCTTCCGCCGGACCCTCTTTCAGCACCAGGCCGAACTCATTCCAGAAGGTCTGGTATTTCTCGTTGTCATCTTTCGCCAGTCTTTCCAGCATCTGCAGAGTACGCTTCGTCAGCGCAGCACGCAGGCTCTGGGTCACGCGGCTATCCTGCAGGATCTCGCGGGAGACGTTGAGCGGCAGATCACTGGAGTCAATCAGACCACGCACAAAGCGCAGGTAGTTCGGCATAAACTGCTCAGCATCGTCCATGATAAAGACGCGCTGCACATAGAGTTTCAGGCCATGTTTCTGATCGCGGTTCCACATATCAAATGGCGCACGCGCCGGAATGTAGAGCAGGCTGGTGTACTCCTGCTTACCTTCCACCCGATTGTGGCTCCAGGCGACCGGGTCGCTGTAGTCATGGGCGATATGTTTGTAGAACTCGTTGTACTCGTCGTCGCTGATCTCAGCTTTGTTGCGGGTCCACAGCGCCTGGGCTTTGTTGATCTTCTCCCAGTGAGTTCCCTCGCCCTCTTCATCTTTGCTCTCGATCTCAACCGGCAGCGCGATGTGATCGGAATATTTACTGATGATGCTGCGAACGCGCCATGCGTCCAGGAACTCATCTTCGCCTTCGCGCAGATGCAGCGTGATCTCAGTACCACGATCGGCTTTCTCGATCTCAGCCAGGGTATATTCGCCCTCGCCCGCAGATTCCCAGAACACACCTTCATCGGCAGATGCGCCCGCAGCGCGGGTACGAACGGTGACTTTATCTGCCACGATAAAGGCAGAGTAGAAGCCCACACCGAACTGACCGATCAGTTGGCTGTCTTTAGCCTGGTCGGAGCCGAGGGATTCCAGGAAGGATTTGGTGCCCGATTTGGCGATAGTGCCGAGGTTCTCAATGACCTCATCGCGACGCATACCGATACCATTGTCGCTGAGCGTGAGGGTACGGTTGTCCTTATCAACAGAGAGACGAACGCGCAGCTCGCCGTCACCTTCATACAGGCTGGAATCTGACAACGCGCGGAAACGCAGTTTGTCTGCCGCATCCGAGGCATTGGAAATCAGCTCACGCAGGAAAATCTCTTTGTTTGAATAGAGAGAATGGATCATCAGGTGCAGAAGTTGTTTTACTTCCGACTGAAAGCCACGGGTCTCTTGTCCTTTCATGGTCATTGCTACCTCAACAAAACAGGTTGAACAAACGTTGTTGAGGTTGATGTGGGGATGACGCGGGGGTTTTCAAGCCGGTGTCTTTCACAACACCGGCAAGTGATTAAAATTTAAACTTCTGTCGACCTGCCAGCGAGTGGGACAGCGTGGTGCCATCGACCATCTCCAGCTCTCCGCCCACCGGCACACCGTGCGCGATACGGCTGGCGTCAACGCCATACTGACCACAGAGTTCCGCAATGTAGTTTGCAGTCGCCTCGCCTTCCACCGTCGGATTGGTCGCGAGGATCACTTCCTGCAGCGTTTCACTCTCCAGTCGCTGTTCCAGACGATCCAGGCCGATATCTGCCGGACCAATGCCGTCGAGCGGCGACAGATGTCCCATCAGCACAAAGTAGCGGCCGCCAAACTGGCCGGTCTGCTCAATGGCGTGAATATCTGCCGGGCTTTCCACTACGCAGATTTGACCATTCTGCTGACGCCGTGGATTGGCGCAGATGGTGCAAATTTCCTGCTCGGTGAATGTCCGGCAATCAGCACAGTGACCAATCTCCGACATCGCCCGGGTCAGCGCCTGCGCCAGGCGCATACCACCGCTGCGATCGCGCTGCAGCAGCTGAAAAGCCATGCGCTGTGCCGATTTCGGCCCAACGCCGGGCAGACAGCGCAGCGACTCCATCAATGATTCAAGCAGTGGACTGGTTTGCATCAGAACGGCATCTTAAAGCCTGGTGGCAGCTGCATACCCGAAGAGACAGACGCCATCTTCTCTTTCTGGGTTTCATCAATGCGACGTGCCGCATCGTTGAACGCCGCAGCGATCAGATCTTCCAGCATATCTTTGTCATCTTCCAGCAGGCTGGGATCGACTTCCACGCGACGGCAGTTGTGCGCGCCGTTAATGGTCACTTTTACCAGGCCAGCACCCGATTCGCCGGTCACTTCAATCGCGGCGATCTCTTCCTGAACCTTGGCCATTTTGTCCTGCATCTGCTGGGCCTGTTTCATCAGGTTGCCCAATCCGCCTTTACCACCAAACATAGTTTTCTCTCTCAGCTAAGGCTACAACGCTATCGTTACGATAGCAGCAGCGTGTTCAAACAGGTCGGATACTCTCCTCATCCAGATCAGCATCGAAAAATCGCTGCAGCGTCTGGATGTGGGTATCACAGGTGATCGACTGACGCGCCTGCGCCAGTTTCTCTTCGTAAATGGCCTGACGCCACTCCAGTGGCGTCAACACCGATGAATTATCGTCTTCAACGACCGAGAGTTCAACTTTCTGCCCGGCACGCTCACTCAGTGCATCGCATAACACCTGCTGCGCCGACGGTGAATTCAGATGACGCTGACTGCTGCGTAAATGCAGGCAGACCCCGTTTTCGGTGGTCTCTTTCCAGGCATTTAATGCCAGCTGCTGCACCAGTTTTGGCAGCGGCAGGGTCGCAATCTCTGCGGCCCAGGGATCGCGCTGTTGCGCTTCTTCCGCCAGTCGCGCCGCCAGCTCAGGGGTTTTCTCATGCTCCAGCGCAGAACGCAAGGCCTTCGGCGTCGCGACCGGCTCTGCCACTTCAACCTGCTGATTAACGGCTTTCCAGCGGTACGCTTCCTCTTTTACCGGCGCGGCAGGCTCGCGATCGCGGATACGCTGCTGACTGCGCTCGGTAACCGAAGCCAGCCGCTCCAGTGCCGAGTTGGCCGGCCGCGCACCTGGCGCCGCCGGCTCACTCTTTTTTGGTTTGTTCGCTCCCTGACGCAACAACTGCGTGCGCGCCTGGAGGAGCTGGCTGGTGGAGCTTGAAAGTGGCGCTTCAGGTGCCGCATCCGGCGGCGGCGCGGGTTGCGGAGCTGCATCGGGCGCGGCCATCTGCGGCTGAGCGGCAACGTGGTGTTGCGGCGCAGGCATCGGCTGCTGAGGCTGCTGCGCCACAGGTGACGCTGTCTGAGCAGGTGACGATGTGGCGGGCTGTGCTGCCGCGTGTCGTGCGACAGGTGAAGGCCCGGAAGGTGCCGGTGCCGTCTGCGCCGGCGCGACAGGTGCCATCTGCTGGGTTAGCGCGGGACGGGCAATCGGTTCTGCCACCGCCGCTTTGGGGTGGAACGCCAGTGCGCGCAGCAGCGTCATCTCCACGCCCATGCGGCGATCGGGCGCAATCGGCAGATCTTTGCGGCCCATCAACAGCGTCTGATAATAGAGTTGCAGATCGGCGGGTGGCACCACGCGAGCCAGTTCGCGCAGTCGCAGAGCGTTGCTCTCGTCATCATCGCTGAGCGAAGCCGGCAGCAGTTGCACCATTGCAATCTGGTGCAGCAGGCGCAGCATCTCCACCAGCAACGCCTCCCATTCCACACCGCGTGAAGCCGCCTGGCTCAGCAGTGTCATGACCTGCTGACCGTCACCGTCCACCAGCGCTTCCAGTAGCCCAAGCGGCTGTTCATCATCCAGCGTGCCGAGCATGACGCTGACCGTGTTGCTGGTCACCGCGCCCTGCCCCATGGCAATCGCCTGATCGGTGAGGCTCAGCGCATCGCGCATACTGCCATCGGCGGCGCGCGCCAGCAGCTGAAGCGCCCGGGTTTCGCTCTCAATCTGTTCCTGCTTCAGCACATGCTCGAGCTGCTGGCGGATTTGATCAACATCCAGCGCTTTGAGATGGAACTGCAGGCAACGCGAAAGAATCGTCACCGGCAGTTTCTGCGGATCGGTAGTCGCCAGCAGAAACTTAACGTGTGAAGGCGGCTCTTCCAGCGTCTTTAACAGCGCATTGAAGCTGTGACGCGACAGCATATGCACTTCATCAATCAGATAGACTTTGAAGCGTCCACGGGCCGGGGCGTACTGCACGTTGTCGAGCAGATCGCGGGTGTCTTCAACCTTGGTACGCGATGCGGCGTCAATCTCGATCAGATCGACAAAGCGGCCCTGCTCAATTTCACGGCAGTTATCACACTGACCACAGGGCGTGGCGGTGATACCGGTTTCGCAGTTAAGGCCTTTGGCCAGCAGACGCGCAATGGTGGTTTTCCCCACGCCGCGGGTGCCGGAGAAGAGATAAGCATGATGGATGCGTCCCAGAGACAATCCATTCGCCAGCGCCGTCAGAACATGTTCCTGACCGACAACATCAGCAAAAGCCTGGGGACGCCATTTTCGCGCAAGTACCTGATAGCTCATGTGGATTCGACGAAGTTGGATGGAAAGATGAGCGCAGACGCTCTGCAACCCCTGTATAAGATTGCAGTAGTCTATCAGCTACGCTTTTGGCTGGCACTCGTTATCTTGACGCCAGAGGCGTGACGGCCTCGCCGGGTGGCAAGGCCGAAAGAGTGGCTTAGTGGCCGGGGAATTTGACCAGGCTGTAACTCTCAACGCCCAGGGCATTGAGACGCGATTCACCGGTCAGATCGAACAGGTTAATAATGAAAGCCGCGTCTTTCACTTCACCGCCTGCACGACGGATCAGTTTAACGGTCGCTTCAATGGTCCCACCGGTCGCCAGCAGGTCATCAACCACCAGCACCAGATCGCCCGGCTGGATGGCATCTTTGTGCAATTCCAGCTGATCGGTGCCATATTCCAGCTCATAAGCTTCACTGTAAACCTCACGCGGCAGTTTGCCGGGCTTACGCACCGGAACAAAACCGACGCCGAGGCCTAATGCCACCGGGGCACCAAACAGGAAACCGCGCGCTTCCGTACCCACCACTTTAGTGATGCCTTTATTACGGTAACGCTCAACCAGCAGCGCAATCGACGCGGCATAGGCTTTGGGATCTTCCAGCAGGCTGGTGACATCGCGGAACAGGATGCCTGGCTTAGGATAATCGGGAATACTTTTAATGCTGTTTTTAATGAATTCAAGCTGCTGCGCAGTGTCGGTCATAATGATACGCCTGGTAAAAAATTCTGTTTCGCGCAGCTTCAAAAGCGCTAATACCTGGTAAAAGGCTCAGCGGAAGTCAATTCACAAAGGGAAGCCACGCACGAAGACGCCCAAATCTAAGCAAATGACCGGCTAAATGCAACTTTATCGCGGCGACTTGGGTGCGTCCGCTGCTTCTGCCACCACCGGAATACGCCACATAAACAGCAGCAGCGCCGCCAGCATGATCAGCAGCATGATGCGTACCCAGAGCTGATGCACCAGGAAAAGCGAAAGACTAAATGTTGCGACTATCAGGCAGATAGCACGGACTTTGGCGCCCGGCGGCATTGCGCGATGCTGTTGCCAGTGACGCAAATAGCGGCCAAATGGCGATTTCCACAGCAGCCAGTGATGGAAGCGCGGCGATGACCGCGCAAAACACCAGGCCGCAAGCAGCATGAATGGCGTGGTAGGTAATAAAGGTAATACAATGCCCAGCGTCCCCAGCACAATCGCCAGCCAGCCGAGGGTTAATAACAGAATGCGTTGCATGAATCCCGCCCAGCACTTTCCTCATCCGACTACGTTAGCACAACAGGACGTCACGCGATGAGTGCGATCGCTTTGCAACAGCGCCTGCAACAGCTTCTGATCGACCTGCGTCAGGAGATTGCGCGTCATCCGGATGGTGAGTGCCGTATGCCACGCTTTGACTCGCAGCTTTTTCACACCAAAGGCACGCGGCTGGCAGATTACCTGCTGGAAGTGGAACAGAATTTCGCCCGACTGTGCGACAGCGTCAACGATCTGGCGCGCAGTGCCTGGCTGGCTGAACACCTGGTGGATCAGATTGCTGCCCTGCAACGCGAGGCGAGTACCCAAAAGCTGCGTACCCAACGTGAACAGCCGGTTAAGAACCCACGCGCCTCAAAATATCAGGAGTACCGTGAATTTGAACGGCGCTTACTGGCGATGATCGATCAGCGTGAACAGCGGCTGGCACTGGCCGAAACGCTGGCGGTCCAGCGTCAGCTGAAGCAGGATCTGGAAACACTAGAGGGAAGACTGGCGCGCTGCCGTCAGGCGATTCGCTCTGTCGAATGGGGCGCTTCCCTGCGCGGCGGCGAGCACAGCGAATAAAGCGCAGCGTGAGAAAAGCGCTTCTATACTGAGTGCAATTCTGCCTGGAGACGAACCATGGGTTTACTGAGCTGGCTAATTTGCGGGCTACTGCTGGGCCTGTTAAAGCGTCTGCTGATACCGGGTCGGCCCGGTGGCCTGATGGCGACCCTGACGCTGTCGATGATCGGCGCACTGATCGGCGGCTATATCGCCGCCTATTTTGAACTGGGCTCGCTGGCAACGCTGCATGCTGGCGCCCTGGGCATAGCGATTGTCGGCGCGGTAGTGATGCTGCTGGTCGCGGCCCGATTACGTATTTAGGAGACAAGATGTCACTGGAAAACGCCCCTGACGACGTCAAACTGGCTGTTGATCTGATTCAGCTACTGGAAGAGCATCAATTGCCGGTTGAGACCGTGCTCTCCGCACTGGCTATGGTGCAGCGCGATTTCGAGAACAAGCGCGATAGCCAGCCGACCTAACAGGACGCCGTCAGCGTCGGACTGAGGCGCAGCATATCGATAAAGGCGTTGGTCAGAACGGGTGCGTCTGCGGCTAAATCAAAACTGTCCGGCGAAAACAGCCAGCTTTCCATCATACCGTTGACGTAACCGCGCATAATCAGGGCAGCCTGACGCGTGCTGAGAGTGCCCGGAAGTTGTCCGGCGTCAATGCACTGGCGCAGGACATCTTCAATTTTATCGTAGCATTCCAGCAGTAAGCTTTGTTGCATATTCTTCAGTGCTGACATTTCGCCCACAAACTCGCATTTATGGAAAATGATCTCCATCAACGCGCGTCGCTGTGGATCCTTTGCAGTCGCTTCAAAGATATAGACCAGCATTGCGCGCAACACAGAGAGTGGATCGCCAGGGTATTTTGTCTGATACTCAAGTTCCACATCGTCCAGACCCGCATCACAACGAAGCCATATTTCGTGTAATACATCGGCTTTGTTTTTGAAATGCCAGTAGATTGCCCCGCGCGTAACGCTGGCTGCGGTGGCGATATCTGCCAGTGAGGTGGCTGAGACGCCCTGCTGCGAAAAGAGAACAATAGCGGCATCAAGAATTTGATGCCGTGTTTCAAGTGCTTGCGCTTTGGTTTTTCGTGCCATAGTGGGCTTTTTTTACAAACAGGTAAGTTTACATACATTTGTGAATGTATGTACCATAGCATGACCTGCGCCTTGCCACAGCAATGGGTTTTTCAGTTTGTGATCCATTGACCAATTGATACCGGACACTAGAGGTTTATTTATGAAAAAAATCAGAGGATTATCGCCTCTGGCGGCCGCCCTGATGCTATCAGGCAGCTTTTTGTTAACAGGATGTGACAACAATAAATCCGAACAAGCCGCCCAGCAGCAACCGCCAGCCGTAGGTGTTGTTACACTGAAAACGGAACCCCTTAAGATTTCAACTGAATTACCAGGCCGCACCTCGGCATACCGTGTGGCTGAAGTCCGTCCGCAGGTGTCCGGTATTATTCTGAAGCGTAACTTTATTGAAGGAAGCGACGTTAAAGCAGGTCAGTCTCTCTATCAGATCGATCCGGCTACCTATCAGGCAGCCTATGACAGCGCCAAAGGTGATTTAACGCAGGCGCAGGCTAACGCACATATCGCTCAGCTGACCGTCAAACGTTATAAACCTCTGCTCGGCACCAAATATATCAGTCAGCAGGATTATGACACCGCTGTTGCTACAGCCGCGCAAAACGAGGCTGCAGTTCAGGTAGCAAAAGCCAATGTCGAAACGGCCCGCATTAATCTGGCTTACACCAAAGTCACCTCGCCTATCAGTGGCCGCATCGGTAAATCGTCGGTAACGGAAGGTGCGCTGGTACAAAGCGCACAAACCACCGCACTGGCCACCGTGCAGCAACTTGATCCCATGTATGTCGACGTCACCCAGTCGAGCGAAGATTTTATGCGCTTACGTTCAGAACTGGAGTCGGGTCAGCTGAAGCAGAGCGAGGGCAAAGCCAACGTGACACTGCTGATGCAGAACGGCAGCAGCTATCCACAGCCTGGTACGCTGGAGTTCTCTGACGTCACCGTTGATGAAACCACCGGTTCTATCACCCTGCGCGCCATTGTCCCGAACCCGAACCATACCCTGTTACCGGGCATGTTTGTTCGTGCGCGTCTGGATGAAGGCACCAATCCTGATGCATTGCTGGTTCCGCAACAGGCGGTAACCCGTACCCCAACGGGTCAGGCAACGGTCATGGTCGTGGGTGCAGATAACAAAGTTGAAGCGCGTCAGGTCACCACCTCTCAGGCGATTGGCGACAAATGGTTAGTCACTGACGGTGTTAAAGCGGGTGAACGTGTGATCAGCACCGGTCTGCAGCGTGCCAAGCCGGGCGCACAGGTGACCCCACAAGAAGTCTCAGACGATGCGAAAGCGGCACCCGATTCAAAGCCGCAGTCTGACAAGTCACCGTCATAACAGGAGCCGTTGATTCATGGCTAAGTTCTTTATCGATCGACCCATCTTTGCGTGGGTGCTTGCCATCATCATCATGCTGGTCGGTGCGCTGTCGATTCTCAAACTTCCGATCGAGCAATATCCCAATGTTGCCCCGCCGGCGATTGAGATTCAGGCCACCTACCCTGGTGCGGATGCTAAAACGCTGCAGGACTCGGTGACCCAGGTTATCGAACAAAACATGAACGGTATCGATGGACTGATGTATATGTCCTCGAGCAGCGACTCGTCCGGTACGCTGACCCTGACCATCTCCTTTGAGTCGGGTACAGATGCAGATATCGCGCAGGTTCAGGTGCAGAACAAACTGCAGCTGGCGACGCCGCTGCTGCCGCAGGAAGTGCAGCAACAGGGGATTCAGGTTAAGAAATCGTCCAGTAGCTTCCTGATGGTTGCGGGCTTCATCAGCGACGATGACAACATGACGCAGAATGACATTTCTGACTTTATTTCGTCATCAATCAAAGATCCGATCAGCCGTACCAAAGGCGTGGGTGATACCCAGGTATTTGGTGCGCAGTACGCGATGCGTATCTGGATGGATCCGCACAAGCTGAACAACTACAACCTGACGCCGGTTGATGTGATCAGTGCGCTGAACACTCAGAACACCCAGGTCGCTGCCGGTCAGTTAGGTGGTACGCCGCCGGTGCCAGGACAGCAGCTCAATGCCTCAATCATTGCGCAAACCCGTCTGACCTCAACGGATGAGTTCGGCAAAATCCTGCTCAAAGTGAACGAAGATGGTTCTCAGGTTCGTCTGCGTGATGTGGCAAGGATTGAACTCGGTGCAGAAAACTACGAAATCGTTGCCCGTTATAATGGCAAGCCTGCGTCCGGTATCGGTATCAAGCTGGCCACCGGTGCGAATGCGCTGGATACCGCCAATGCGGTGAAAGAAGAACTGGCCAAATTGCAGCCGACCTTCCCGGCCGGATTGAAAGTGGTCTATCCGTATGACACCACACCTTTCGTTAAGATCTCGATTTTCGAAGTGGTGAAAACGCTGATCGAAGCGATTGTGCTGGTGTTCCTGGTGATGTATCTGTTTCTGCAGAACTTCCGCGCCACGCTCATTCCAACTATCGCTGTGCCCGTGGTACTGCTGGGTACGTTTGCCGTTATCAACGCGTTTGGTTATTCGATAAACACCCTGACGATGTTCGGGATGGTGCTGGCCATCGGCTTGCTGGTGGATGACGCCATCGTGGTGGTTGAGAACGTTGAGCGCGTGATGGCGGAAGAAGGATTACCGCCAAAAGAAGCAACGAAGCGTTCAATGGAGCAGATTCAGGGCGCACTTGTCGGTATCGCGCTGGTACTGGCCGCTGTATTTATTCCGATGGCGTTCTTTGGTGGCTCGACCGGCGTTATCTATCGCCAGTTCTCCATTACTATCGTTTCGGCGATGGCGCTATCGGTGCTGGTCGCCTTTATTCTGACGCCGGCACTCTGTGCCACCATGCTGAAACCGATCAAAAAAGGCGATCACGGGAAAACCACCGGTTTCTTCGGCTGGTTCAACCGTATATTCGACAAAAGCACCAGTCACTATGTGGATGGTGTCGGCCACATGGTTCGCAGTACGGGTCGCTACATGCTGATCTATCTGGTCATCGTGGTCGGAATGGCGTTTCTGTTTATGCGACTGCCCTCTTCATTCTTACCGGAAGAGGATCAGGGTCTGCTGCTGGCTCAGGCGCAGCTGCCTGCGGGCGCAACGCAAGAGCGTACTCAGAAAGTGCTTGATCAGGTGACGGACTACTTCCTGACGCAGGAGAAAGACACGGTTAAATCGGTGTTCACCGTTAACGGCTTCGGCTTTGCTGGTCGTGGACAGAATACCGGTATCGCCTTCGTCAGTCTCAAGCCGTGGGATGAGCGTACCGGCGCAGACATGAAAGTTCCGGCGATTGCTGGCCGCGCCATGAAGGCGCTGGGCGCAATCAAAGATGCGATGGTCATTCCGTTCAACCTGCCCGCTATCATTGAACTGGGTAACGCGACTGGCTTCGATTTTGAGCTCATCGATCAGAATAACCTGGGTCACGATAAGCTGACGGAAGCGCGTAATCAGCTATTTGGTATGATTGCACAGCATCCTGATACGCTGGTTGGCGTGCGCCCGAACGGTATGGAAGATACACCGCAGTACAAGCTGACGATCGATCAGGAAAAAGCGCAGGCACTGGGCGTATCACTCAGTGATATCAACACTACGCTGGCGGCTTCCTGGGGTGGCTCTTACGTGAACGACTTCATTGACCGCGGTCGTGTGAAAAAAGTTTACGTGATGGGTAAAGCGGACTCTCGCATGTTGCCGGACGACATTGGTAAATGGTTCGTGCGCAACAGCAGTGGAACCATGGTGCCCTTCTCTGCCTTCTCGTCAGCGAAATGGCAGTATGGTTCACCGCGCCTTGAGCGTTACAACGGCCTGCCTGCGATGGAAATCCTGGGACAGGCAGCTCCCGGTAAAAGTTCGGGTGCGGCAATGGATCTGATGGAAGAGCTGGCGGCGAAACTGCCTGCCGGTATCGGCTATGACTGGACTGGCATGTCCTATCAGGAACGCTTGTCCGGTAATCAGGCTCCTGCGCTCTATGCTATCTCGCTGATTGTGGTCTTCCTGTGTCTCGCCGCACTGTACGAGAGCTGGTCGATTCCCTTCTCGGTTATGCTGGTTGTCCCGCTCGGGGTCATTGGTGCACTGCTCTTTACCACTCTGCGTGGCTTAAGTAATGACGTCTACTTTGTTGTCGGGTTACTGACCACCATCGGCCTCTCGACCAAGAACGCCATCCTTATTGTCGAATTTGCTAAAGATTTGATGGATAAAGAGGGCAAAGGGCTGATTGAAGCTGCGCTGGAAGCGTGTCGTATGCGTCTGCGTCCTATCCTGATGACGTCACTGGCGTTTATTCTCGGGGTACTGCCGCTGGCGATCAGTACCGGTGCTGGCTCCGGTTCGCAGAACGCGGTAGGTACAGGCGTAATCGGTGGTATGGTTACCGCGACCATCCTGGCAATCTTCTTTGTGCCGGTGTTCTTTGTGGTAGTACGCCGCCGCTTTGGCAAGAAAAAAGAAGAATCAGCGAACAGTCATCCGGTTGAACATAACCAGACTCACTAAGCTGTAAATCATCTGAGGCCGCGCAAGCGGCCTTTTTTATGCCTGCGATTCCACCCTCCTTCTCTCCTGCCACTTCACCTGAACCAGCGCTACGACAGTTGCAATCTCAAAAGGTGCGGCGCATAATAATGTTATATTATAACATTACATAGGCGTGCATTATGAAAGCGAATATTCATCCTCACTATCGTCACGTGGTCTTCCATGACACATCCGCGGATGTGTGGTTCAAAATCGGATCCACCATTAAAACCGATCGCACAGTTGAGTTCGAAGGCGAAACACTGCCCTACGTCACTCTGGACGTGTCATCCGCCTCGCATGTTTTCTACACCGGCAAACAGAAAGATTTTGCTAAAGAAGGCAGCACCGCACGCTTTAACCAGCGTTTCGGTTCTTTCCTGGCCGCAAAGAAGAGGTAACTCATGAAGGTATTAAGCTCTCTGCGCTCCGCCAAAAATCGCCATCGGGATTGCAAAGTGGTGCGCAGGAAAGGACGTGTTTACGTCATCTGTAAAACAAATCCACGCTTTAAGGCTGTACAGGGAAGGAAGAAGAAACGCTAGTTTGTGTCGTGATGACTGGCCGGGCTCGCCCGGCCTTTTTTATGCCTATTGCATACTCTTCAGCATCGCATTCACGTTATGTTTAAAGGCCGCCTGATAAGTCGCCGCCGGGCCAGAAGCCGTGGATAACGCTTCCGGATAGAGCTCACCACCTGGCTCAGCACCGGTCGCGCTGGCTATCTGTTTCACTAACCGCGGGTCCGTCTGATTCTCGATGAAATAGCGGTTAATGTGCTGCTGTTTGAGCTGGTTGATTAAGCTCCCCACGTTGCTGGCACTCGCTTCTGCTTCAGTAGAGAATCCGACGGGTGCCAGAAACGTTACGCCATATCGCTGTCCAAAGTAACCAAACGCATCGTGACTGGTCAGCACTTTACGTTTGTCGACTGGAATAGCATCAAAGGCCGTTTTTGCCCAGCTATCCAGCGCCTGCAGTTGCTGTATGTAATTCTGCCCACGCTTGCGGATTGCTGGTGCATCTTCAGGGTCGGCTTTGACCAGCGCATTCATCACGTTGGTCGCGTAGATAACGCCGTTCTGCATGCTGTTCCAGGCGTGTGGATCGGTCACCGTTTTGCCCTCCTCCTCCATGCTGCGGGTAGTCACACCCGTTGAAGCGACCACGGGCTGCCCGCGATATCCCGACGCGCTGACCAGGCGATCCATCCACCCTTCCAGCCCCAGTCCGCTGACAAACACCAGATCGGCCTTCGCCAATGCCTGGCTGTCCTGTGGCGTAGGTTCAAACGTATGGGGATCGCCATTCGGTCCCACCAGACTTTTTACGTTGACATGATCGCCGCCGACCTGTTTGACGATATCTGCCAGCACAGTAAAACTGGCCACGACATCCACCGTTTTTGCCATTGCAAATGGCGTGGCAAACAGCGCAGCGAGCGCCAGGCTAACCGGTAATTTTTTCATAGATACCCCTTAAGATTAATGGCGGCGCAAAATCCCGCCGCATGGCCCTGCAAGAATGGAGAAAAAAAACAGCATGGCGGCGCTCAGCACCACAGCGGGACCGGCCGGTAATGAAAAGTGCCAGGAGAGCATCAGGCCAGCCAGGGCTGAAAGCATTGCCATGAAAATGGCGATAGCCAGCATCGCGGCAAGATGGCGACTCCAGAAACGGGCGCTGGCAGCGGGCAGCATCATTAATCCCACCGACATCAGCGTGCCCAGCACCTGAAAGCCCGCCACCAGATTCAGCACCACCAGCATTAAAAACAGACCATGCACCAGCGGTGCACTCCATTTTCCCTGCGCCCGCAGGAAGTCACTGTCAAAGGCATCGATGACCAGCGGACGATAAATGATCGCCAGCATAATCAGCGTAAAGGCGGCGATGCCGCCAACCAGCAACAGTGCAGCGTTGTCCACCGCCAGCAGCGAGCCAAACAGCACGTGCAGCAGATCCACGCTTGAGCCGCGCAGTGAGACCAGCGTGACGCCCAGCGCCAGCGAACCGAGATAAAACCCGGCAAAACTGGCATCCTCTTTTAAGGGCGTGTATCGACTCACCGCGCCCGAGAGCAGCGCCACGGCTAAACCTGCGATCAGGCCGCCGATACCCATCGCGACCAGTGACAGTCCGGAGATCAGATAGCCAATAGCCGCACCCGGCAACACGGCATGTGATAATGCATCGCCAATCAGACTCATACGGCGCAGCGAAAGAAATACGCCGAGTGGCGTGGCACTGATAGCCAGCGCGACGCAGGCAACCAGTGCGCGCCGCATAAACCCAAACTCAATAAAAGGCTGTATCAACGTCACGGCGCATAACTCCGCAGAGGGGGATCAGGGAGCCAGGTGCAACTGACCTCCGTATCATCCATCGACATCACATTACTGAAGTAGCGAGCGACCAGTGGACGGTCGTGCAGCACCACCAGCAGCGTTGTTCCAGCCTGCTGTTGCTGTTCCAGTATCGACATCAGTAATGTTACCGTCTGACTATCAATGCCGTTAAAAGGCTCATCCAGTAGCCAGAGCTGGCTGCGCTGCAACATCAGTCGCGCAAACAAGACGCGCTGAAGCTGTCCGCCCGATAAGGTCGCGGGCTGCGCATCTGCATAATCACGCATCTGAACCGCCTCCAGCGCCTGCCAGATTTCCCGACGCAGTTCCCGGTTGATGCCGCCGAACCAGCCGCAGCGAGGCCAGCAGCCAATTGAAACCAGTTCAAATACCGTCAGGGGAAAGCGCGTCTCCAGTTCAGTACGCTGTGGCATCCAGCCAATAGCCCGCCGCGAAACCTGCAGCTCGCAGCGCCCCGCTATTGGTGGCAGCAAGCCCGCGATGGTTTTTAACAGTGTTGATTTGCCGCTACCATTCGCGCCGACCAGGGCTGTCATCGAGCCAGCGCTGAGCTGACCATTGATGGCGGGGGTAACAGCCTGTCCCTGATAGCCCGCGCGAAGTGCGTTGAACCGGATCATGCGCTGATCCCCCATTTTATCGCCACAGCAAGCAGCGCAATGAACAGCAGTGCGATAGCCAGTCGCCCACCTAATGACATAAGTAATCCACTCTGACGCATCACTTCACCAATATGTTATAACATAACAATAATATATCGGATATTGTTGTTGCACCTATGCGCGAATGTGTATCAAAAGATAAATAACACCAGGTGTCACTGGCAGTCGCAGACATGCGATGCAGCCTGCTCACACCACTGGCGCAGGTTAACAATTAACGGTTTTGTGCTCTGCTGGCTTGCAAACTGGTTGCAGAAATCCAATGATAGGTTTATTAACGGTTATAAGCGGACCAGATATGTTGTCACGAATTGAATGTGATATTGCTGTAGGCGAATCAGACTGCACAAAATTAGCGGAGATTGTTCAGCGGAATATTCTCAAAATAACAGATTTGCTGGTAGGGGATTTACGCTGGTATTCGCAGAATGCGCAGTTAGTTCCTGGCAGTTTAAAAATTATTTGTGTTGAATATCAGGATCTGGATAGTTTTAAATTACTTTACGATTTTGACTGGAATTTATTTAGTCCTTGTCAGGATTTAAATGAAACAGTAACGCAATCGGAGCAGGTGAAGTTTCGCATTGTGCCCGGTGCACTTGAGTTTGATGCGATTGACAATGCACAACCCTCCCCCAGCGATGAATTGTAATATTTAGTAATGGAGGTGAGCAGAACTAATGGTTTTACACTATCTTTAAGATATCCCGTTTAATAACTGCCCGAATAATCGCTTCCCGGCGGCGTTATCGTGACTCGCTGCCCTGCGGCAACTGTGCTAGCTATGGAGGGGAAAAAGATGGACGAATACTCACCGAAACGGCATGATATTGCCCAGCTTAAATACCTATGTGAAAGCCTGTTTGACGACAGCATGGCAACATTAACCGACAGCCATCATGGCTGGGTAAATGATCCCACTTCTGAAAGCAATCTGCAGCTTAACGATTTGATTGAGCACATCGCCTCTTTCACCATGAATTACAAAATTAAGCACGTTGAAGATGAAGCGCTGATTTCGCAAATCGATGAATATCTTGATGATACCTTTATGTTATTCAGCAACTATGGTGTCAATAGTCCGGATCTTCAACGGTGGCAACGTTCAGCTAAACGCTTATTTAATCTGTTCACTGAAGAGTGCGCTTTTCTCCAGCAACCGAGCCATTCATTATAGTACAGACATGAGAACGGTTTATTTATGAACAAAACCCTGACTAAAACTGATTATTTGATGCGACTACGGCGTTGCCGTTCACTGGATACCCTGGAAAGGGTCATTGAAAAAAATAAGTATGAATTACCTGAAGATGAGTTAGCGGTATTTTACTCGGCAGCTGACCATCGTCTGGCAGAACTGACGATGAACAAGCTTTACGATAAAGTCCCGGGTTCAGTCTGGAAATTTGTCCGCTAGTTTTATTGATTAGTACTTAGCTTTACACTTTTTAGTACCGGATATTCCTGCCTGCCGTCAAACCAATCGGCCAGGCGGGTTTTGCCTGTCTGCAGTTTCTGTGAAGGGATATTGCGAGGGAGAAAGTGGTGGGGGCCCTGCCAGCTACATCCCGGCACACGCGTCACCTGCTACGGCTGCTTCCTTCCGGATCTGACCGAGTTCACAAGCTAGCATTGCGGGAGAACCAACAGGGCCCCCATTGACAAGCCCTCTTTACGAGAGCGGGGGCATTATCTGGGAAGGAGGGTGCAATTGCAAGCGTAGTCGGGACAACCGTTGTTTTCTTGAACAACCGCCGCTATAACGCTTTCACTGCTTTCTCCCCATGCTAAAGTTAAGACCCTATTCCTGATGAAATAAGCAGATGAAATAAACACATGGATCAGCCTGACACCTTTCAGCAACGCATCTGGCAAATTGTTGCCGCTATTCCGTATGGCCATGTCACTACCTATGGCGATGTGGCGCTGCTGGCAGGTTCTCCGCGGGCGGCACGTCAGGTCGGCGGCGTGCTCAGTCGGTTACCTGAAGGTACTGCCCTTCCCTGGCATCGCGTCGTCAATCGTCACGGTAAAATTTCACTGCAGGGCGACCGTCTGTTCAGACAGCGCGATGCACTGGAAGCCGAAGGCATAGAGGTAAGTGATGAGGGACAGCTTGATATCGGAACGTATCGCTGGGATTTCAGGCAGTAAAAGGGGCGACAAGGTCGCCCCGAAAAGTGATTAAATATGGGTTGGTGCAGGAACAGCTGCAGACGGCGTCACCTGAGTCGGTGAGGTCGAAGGAACGGTGGTCGCTGCCCCCGGCTGGGTTGGCATCGCCATTGATGGCACGGGTACCAGCAGCAGTTCAGCTTTAGTGCCACCCTGGTTGATCACCGGCTTCACGCCTTCAGTGACAAAAGCCAGCTTGCCGTCGATTGAGATCGCTGCGCTTAACAGAATGCGCGCATTAGGCTGGATGTCGGCCGGGTTAAACGGCAGCACGAACTGGAACGGTGCCTGTTTACCTTCAGTACGCACCACGCGTTGCGACAGCACTTTTGATGGTGCGTCGGATACAGAGGCATCAGACAGGGTTACCGTTAACACCGCATCCGGCGGCAGCGCAATGCGCTGGCGGATAAATACAGAGCCACTTACGTTAGGCTGCGCAATTGCCGCGGTCTGGCCTGCAACCGCAGAACCCAGAGTGGGGGTCGGAACGGGTTTACTCTTATCGGCGCATCCCGCAACAGCAAGCGCCATAATTACACCACTACACACATGCCTGAGTTTCATTGATGTCGTCTCCATTTGATCAAAATGATTGTCGGCAGCGAATCCTGCTTACAGCGTTTCACTCGCCGTATGTCCTTAATGTTGGCACAAAAATGAAATTTTGCCTGGCTCAGCTAAAGCGGAAAGTCTGATTGACGTTAACTGGTCCGATCTTTCACACTGAGCAGGTCACTTTATTGAGGAATGCGCCATGAGTCAGGCACTGCAAAATCTGCTGAATCTGTTAAATCTGGAAAAACTCGAAGAGGGTCTATATCGCGGCCAGAGCGAAGATCTGGGTCTGCGCCAGGTTTTTGGCGGTCAGGTGGTCGGTCAGGCGCTTTATGCCGCTAAGCAAACCGTTCCGCCAGATCGCGTTATCCACTCTTTCCACAGCTACTTTTTGCGGCCCGGCGATAGCCAGAAAGCGATTATCTATGATGTTGAAACGCTGCGTGATGGCAAAAGTTTCAGTGCCCGGCGGGTAAGTGCCATTCAGAATGGACAGCCGATTTTTTACATGACCGCATCGTTTCAGTCGCCGGAAAGCGGATTTGAACATCAAAATCCGATGCCTGAAGTCGTCGGGCCTGAAAACCTGTTAACTGAACAGGCGATGGCGCAGAAAATGGCACATCTTCTGCCAGAAAAGCTACGCGAGAAATTCATTGCTGAACGTCCGCTGGAGATCCGTCCGGTACAGATTCACAACCCGTTGCGGGGACATGTGGCTAAGCCTGAGCGCCAGGTCTGGATCCGTGCCACTGGCCCACTACCTGACGACTTACGTATTCATCAGTACCTGCTCGGCTATGCTTCCGATCTCAATTTCCTGCCGGTCGCGCTTCAGCCGCACGGCAAAGGCTTTTTAGAACCGGACATGCAGGTCGCCACGATCGACCATTCCATGTGGTTCCATCGCCCGTTCGACTTCACTGAATGGCTGCTCTACAGCGTAGTCAGTACCTCGGCTTCTGGCGCACGCGGTTTTGTCCGGGGTGAGTTTTACAATCAGCAAGGTGTGCTGGTGGCGTCGACGGTTCAGGAAGGCGTGATGCGTCAGCGCAGCGAATAAAAAAAGGGGCGATTTCTCGCCCCCGATTAATCTTTTCCGTACTGACACATTACTGGTTGTAAGCGTTCTCGCCGTGGCTGTTTACATCCAGACCTTCACGCTCATGCTCTTCCGGTACACGCAGACCAACAATCAGGTCAGCCAGCTTGAAGCCGATAAAGGCGACAACACCCGACCAGACGATAGTCAGGCCGACGCTGAACAGCTGCACCCAGACCTGATGGCCCATGGTAACGCCCTGTGCATAGCCCACGCCGCCCAGTGAAGAGGAAGCAAACACGCCAGTCAGAATACAGCCTACAATTCCGCAGACGCCGTGTACGCCGAACACATCGCAGGGATCATCCACACGCAGCCATTTCTTCAGGGTGGTCACACCCCACAATCCTGCCAGGCCGCCAACCAGACCGATGATCAAGGATCCGCCCACGCCAACGTAACCACAGGCTGGGGTAATCGCTACCAGACCGGCAATAAAGCCTGAACAGGCACCCAGCAGAGAAGGCTTACCACGTACCGCCCACTCGCCAAAGGTCCATGCCAGGACTGCGCCCGCGGTTGCGACGACGGTGTTCAGGAAGGCCAATGCCGCGATTTCATTTGCTGCAGACGCAGAACCGGCGTTGAAGCCGAACCAGCCAACATAAAGAATCGCGGTGCCGGTGAAGACCATTGGCAGGTTGTGTGGCTTAAAGGCCTCTTTACCAAAGCCAGCACGTTTGCCTACCAGATAAGCGCCCACCAGACCTGCTACTGCGGCGTTAATATGCACTACTGTACCGCCAGCAAAGTCCAGCGCACCATCCTGAGCCAGGAAACCGCCCGCCCACACCATGTGCGCGATAGGTAAATAGGAGAGCGTCAGCCAGACACCGACAAAAATCAGTACTGCAGAGAAGCGGATACGTTCAGCGATCGCACCGACAATCAGGCCCACGGTGATACAGGCAAATGAGGCCTGGAAAGCGACGTGGATATACTGATAGAAACTGCCCATTACGGCGGTAAGTTGAATGTTTTTCAGCATGGCCCAGCCAAAGCCACCAAAGAAAGCATTGCCTTCACTGAACGCCAGGGAGTAGCCGTAGACCACCCACAATACGCAAACCAGCGAGAAGGTCACCGCGACCTGGGTCAGCATCGACAGAACGTTTTTGCCGCGAATCAGACCACCGTAAAACAGCGCGATACCTGGAATTGACATAAACAGCACCAGCGCGGTGCAAATCATCATAAATGCGTTATCAGCCTTGTCCGCAACGGCAGGCGCAGCCATCGCGAGTGAGGGTAACAGTGCCAGGCTGGTGAGGCCCAACTTAGCTAACATTTTATTCATTTTTATTCCATCCCATCACAGTACTGAGTCTTGATTACAGAGCGGCTTCATCGGTCTCGCCGGTACGAATACGGATGACGCGCTGCAGTTCAGCCACGAAAATCTTACCGTCGCCAATTTTGCCGGTGTAAGCCGCTTTACTGATGACATCCACCACTTCGTCCAGCTGATCATCGGCAATCGCGATATCAATTTTGACTTTTGGCAGGAAATTTACGCTGTATTCTGCGCCACGATAAAGCTCTGCATGGCCTTTCTGACGGCCAAACCCCTTCACTTCGGAGACGGTCAGTCCCTGAATGCCGATAGAGGATAAAGCTTCACGTACATCCTCCAGCTTGAATGGCTTAATTACGACGGTGACCAGCTTCATTGGATCCCCTCCAGCGAGTAAATTGGTAACGTTTATGGACACGAAGGGATATAAGCAAAGCCTGTGCCAGAGTGTAAAACTGACGTTAATCAGTGAGTCAGGCGAGACGCGGCAAGGCATGGTTTTAACCGTAGCGGAAACCTGAAGCCTGGATGAAGGGGAATACTGCCAGGGACTGCACTCCTTTGGTGCTTAAGGCGTCAAAGGAGTGCATTTGTACAGATTATTCTGATAAACATGCTCAAAAAAGGTGCAGCTCAACCTTCAGATGTTACAGGCACGCCCGACGCCAGATTTTCACCTGCCTGTTGTAGCTGATACATCTGCCAGTAGCGTCCCTGCATCGCCAGCAGTTGCTGATGGGTACCCTGCTCCACCACACGACCGCGATGCAGCACCAGGATCTTGTCCGCTTCCACAATCGTTGATAGTCGGTGCGCAATCACCACCAGCGTACTGTGCTGACGAAGCGTCGCAAGTGTCTGCTGAATCGCCTGTTCGGTACCGGAGTCGATATTGGCTGTTGCCTCGTCGAGGATAAGTATCTGCGGCAGATCAACCAGTACCCGGGCCAGCGCCAGCAGCTGCTTCTGTCCGACCGACAAATTATTGCCCTGCTCGCCCAGCCGGGTATGAATTCCCTCTGGTAAAGCCTGCGCCAGTGGCGCCAGCTGTACCTGCTGGAGCACCTGCCAGACAGCCTCTTCGCTGATGTCGCGGCCCAGCCGGACATTGGCCAGCAGCGTATCGGCCAGGACGACCGGATCCTGCTGCACCATCGCGATACCGTGTCGCAGCACGGCATGACTCAGGTCACCAATAGGCCGGTCATCAATCCGGATTTCGCCGCGCGTCACCGGGTAGTAGCCCATCAGCAAATTAGCCAGAGTACTCTTGCCGCTGCCGGTATGGCCCACCAGTGCCACGAATTCACGCGGTGCGACGTCAAGATTGATATCACTGAGTACATCGCGGTTTTCACGGTAGGCAAAACTGAGATTGTTCAGGGTGATACGACCTGAAGCCAGTGGCTGCGGGTCGATGCCATATTGCTGCTGCGTAGCATCCATCAGCTCGAAAATACGCTCACCAGAAACCACCGCCTGTTGCAGCATCGATTGCTGCGTGGTCAGCTCAATCAGCGGCTCATTCAGGCGGCCCAGGTAAGTAATAAAGGCATACAACACCCCGACTTCAAACACGCCAGGCACCGAGAAGCTGAACAGGATCAGCAACCCACACAGTACCATCGCTGAAAACAGGCTCAACAGAGGGCGCAGCAGAAAGCCATCAAGACGCAGCGTCTCCATTCGCGCCAGATAGTGGGAGCGACTCGCTTCGCCCATACGCTCACCAAATCGCGCCTGCTGGCGAAACTGCTGAATCACGCTCATGCCGCTGATCACTTCGTTAAAGCCGTTGTTAATGTCTGCCAGATAACTACGAACCCGTCGGGCAATCGGCGTGCTGTAGCGCTGATAGATAAACATGACTATCAGTACCAGCGGGAAGATCATCATCGCCACCAGTGCCATGCGCCAGTCAAGGCTGAACATCGCTACCATCATGGCGCCAACGAGTGCAGCACTGCGCAGTACAGTGGAGACCACCGTGACGTAGAGATCACGGATGACTTCGGTGTCGTTCGTCACACGCGAAATGATTTGACCGACCGGCTGGGTATCAAAGGCGCTCAGCGGCTGACAGAGTGCTGCATTCATCACGTCACAGCGCAACTGCTGGACCACACCAATTGCGGCACGGTTGAATAACAGCGCCTGCCAGTAGTGCAGCCCGGCGGCCAGTAACTGAAGCAGAATAAAACTCACCACCAGTCCGGCAACGATACCCCAGGGCATCTGATGCTTCGCCACCAGGTTATCAATAAAATAGCTGACCAGCACCGGGCCGGTCACTTCCGCTGCGGCAGCAATCCAGAGCATGCCAACCGCCAGCGACAGAGATTTGCGCCATGGCTTGCCGTAGCTCAGCAGACGCTTCAGGGTTGGCCACAAGCGTGCAGACTTAGCCATGCGGCACTCCTTTCTCATTTTCATCATCATCCAGTGCCGCTTCGAGTTGCTGATACCGGTACATATCACGATACCAGCCAGCACTGCTGGCCAGCGCATCGTGATCGCCTCGCTGCATCACGCTGCCCTGTTGCAGCACCAGAATTTCACTGGCTTCTGTCAGCGCCGACAGGCGGTGTGCGCTGATAATCAGTGTTTTCCCCTGCCCCCAGATGCGCAGATTATGCAGGATTTCGTGTTCGGTACGTCCATCCACTGCAGAAAGTGCGTCGTCCAGAATCAGGATTTCGGCATTCAGCAGGAGTGCCCTGGCAATCGAAAGACGCTGCTTCTGTCCACCGGACAGCATGACGCCGCGCTCCCCGACTTCCGTTTCATAACCCTGCGGCAGACGCAGGATATCGTCATGCACACAGGCCAGCATAGCTGCACGTTCTATCTCCAGCTGGGTTGCGCCCGGTTTCCCCAATGCAATATTGTTCGCCACACTGTCTGAGAACAGGAACGGTGTCTGGCTGACTACGGCCAGACGGCTGCGCCAGCTGTCCAGCCGTAACTGCGGCAGCGGGATCTGATGGTAGCGGATGTCACCCTGCTGAATATCAAAGTGACGCTGAATCAGGCTGAGCAGTGTGCTTTTGCCACTGCCGGTTGGCCCGCACAGTCCCAGCATTTCACCGGGTTTCAACTGGAAGATGATATCGCTTAGCACCGGACCTGTGCTGGCCGGATAGTGAAAGGCGCGAATAGCGACCTGCAGCATGCCGGGTTGGTGGGGTAAAGATTTATCGCCATCTTCCACCGCTGGCGCTTCTGCCAGCAGCGCACTGATGCGGCTCCAGGCGGCGCTGCCGCGTTCGACAATATTAAACATCCACGCCAGCGCCAGCATTGGCCAAATCATCAGGCCGAGATACATCACAAAACTGGTGAGCTGTCCCAGCGTCATCTGATCATGCCACACCATCCAGCTGCCGCCGCCAATCGCCAGCAGGTTTGAGAAACCGATCGCGATGTAGATTGTGGGATCGAAACGGGCATCGACCCGCGCGACGCGCAGGTTTTTTTCCCCGGTATCACGGGCGATGTCGGAAAATTGCTGCGACTGATGCTGTTCCAGACCAAAGGCTTTGATCATCCGGATGCTGGTCAGGCTCTCCTGCGTCTGATCGTTGAGGCTGGAGAAGGCCGCCTGTGCCAGCTTAAAGCGGTGGTGCAACTGATTGCCGTAACGATGGATCACGATAGCCATAATCGGCATCGGCACCAGCGCCAGCAGCGTCAGTTGCCAGCTGATCTGAGTACTCATCACCAGTAACACCACACATCCCATCACCAGCGAATCGACCAGCGTCAGTACCCCTTCTCCGGCCGCAAACACCACCCGGTCCACGTCGTTGGTGGCGCGCGCGATCAGGTCGCCGGTGCGGTGACGCAGGTAAAATGCCGGTTGCTGACGACTCAACTGGCGATAAAAATCTTCGCGCAGTTCAACCGCCAGCTGGTAGGAGGCACCAAACAACAGGACGCGCCAGACATAGCGCAGCAGATAGACCACGATTGCCGTTGCCAGCATGATCCCAATCCACATCATGATGCGGCTGGAACTCATGTTGTCACGTGTTACACCATCGACAATCACGCCGACTACATGCGGCGGCAGCAACTGCAGAATAGCAATAACAATAAGCAGGATGACCGCGCCCAGATAGCGCCGCCACTCCCGCAGGAAATACCAACTTAACTGACTGAATAATCGCACAACGCTGCTCTCAATCTCAGGCCCTCAGAGGGCGACAGGTAAAGCCGTGGTGTATTTAATCTCTTCCATGGCGAAGCTGGATGTCACATCAATCAGGCCGGGCACCCCATTGACTACTCGCTTGTAAAAAGCATCATAGCTTTTCATATCGGCCACCTGAATGCGCAGCAGGTAATCATACTCCCCTGCCATGCGGTAAAAGGCCATGACCTCCGGCATGCTACTCACCACGGAGACAAAAGTCTGATACCAGTCGCGGCTGTGCTGCTGGGTTTTCACAAACATAAATGCCGTCAGTGACAGTCCGATTTTATCACCATCCAGCAACGCTACCCGAGCGCGAATAATGCCATCATCTTCCAGTTTTTTCAGGCGCTTCCAGCAGGGTGTGGTGGTAAGGTTGACGGCATCCGCCAATGCCTGCAGTGACAGGGTACAGTCCTGCTGCAGTAGCGCGAGCAATTTGAGGTCAGTTTTATCTAACATTCGGGGCTCCGAGAGAATCATTTTCTCCATTACCGCGATTTTAGCGGTAATTTTGCAATCTCTTTTTCCTGCACGTGCCATAAAATAGTCTCATTATTTTTTATCGGACGCCTGAGATGCACACTTGCTGGATTCGTCACGCTATCAACGAAATTAATGCTGACTTTCAACGATCGGCAGAGACCCACTTGATCCGGTTCGATCTGGCGGATTTTCCCGGCATCTGGTTCTATCTGAAAGATGAGAGCACCCATCCCAGTGGCAGTCTTAAACATCGGCTGGCACGATCTCTGTTTCTTTACGGCCTTTCTAATGGCTGGATTAAACAGGATACGCCGATTATAGAAGCCTCGTCAGGCAGCACTGCCGTTTCTGAGGCGTACTTCGCAAGGCTGCTGGGCCTGCCGTTTATTGCAGTGATGCCCGCCAGTACAGCGAAGCGTAAAATTGAGCAGATCGCGTTTTATGGCGGACAGTGCCATTTTGTCGAGGATCCCTGCCAGCTTTACGCAGAGTCTGAACGGCTGGCGCGGCAGCTGAATGGCCATTTTATGGATCAGTTTACTTACGCTGAACGCGCGACAGACTGGCGTGGCAATAACAACATTGCAGAGAGCATCTTTCGTCAGATGCAGCACGAGCCCTATCCCATTCCCCATACTGTCATCATGAGTGCAGGCACCGGCGGCACTTCAGCGACCCTGGGCCGCTATATTCGTTACCAGGGACTGGAAACGAAAATGCTGGTAGTGGATCCGCAGCATTCTGTCTTTTTCGACTACTGGAGGCAGCGTGATGCCACTCTGACCAGCACGCGCGGCAGCATGATCGAGGGGATTGGCCGTCCACGGGTAGAACCCTCGTTTATGCCTGACGTGATCGATGAAATGATAAAAGTGCCGGATGGTGCGACGCTGGCCGCCATGCTGAAACTGGAAAAGATTCTGGGACGCAAACCTGGCGCCTCTACCGGCACTAATTTCTGGGGCATGATGCAGGTGGCGAAACGCTTACGGGCGGCAAATCAGCAAGGGGCGCTGGTGACACTGCTTTGCGACAGTGGCGAACGTTATCCCGATAGCTACTATCAGCCAGAGTGGGTAGCAAAACATATTGGCGATATCACGCCGTGGCAGCGCGAGCTGGAATAAAAAACCGGACATCCTGTCCGGTGCACGGCAATCCTCAGCATTCGGGGGAATACGCGAGGTCAGGTGTAGCCAGCCAGTGATTTAAATAGTGAGACACTGCCTGTGTCTCGCAATGCCCTAATACGGGTAAATGCGGAAGTGCGGCTTTCAATTGCGCCATCGCATTGCCCATGATGAAGCCCTGCCCGACCTGCGCCAGCATCTCGCGATCGTTCATCGCATCACCAAACGCCATACATTCCGCCATTGTCAGCGACAGGTGATCACATAACAGCGCCAGCGCGCTGCCTTTGTTGCAGTGAGCGGGCAAGACCTCCAGCGTGTCCACCCCAGAGAAGCAGATCGTAGCCTGCTCGCCCAATGCGGCATCCAGCGAGATCTTTAGCCGACACAGATTCTGATGCTGATCAATAAAGCAGATTTTTGTCACCTGATGCGCAGGCAGCTTTTTAAGATCGCACAGTTGATAACCGAATCCGCTCATCTGATGGGCCACCAGCAGCTCCGGAGCAGGTCGATCGGTAAACCACCCCTGATCGTTGAAAATATGGATTGTCGCGGTGGTATCCCAGTGGCGGTGGATGACCTCTTCAGCGACGGCAGGAGGCAGATCACGTGCGAAGATAAGATTGCCAGATCGATCGTGTACGCGGGTGCCATTACCGGTGATCAGCCATGCGGGAAGTGTCATTTTTTCCCGCAGGATCTGCATTTCCTGCAGATGGCGGCCCGTTGCCAGCGCGAGATTAACATCACGCAGATGCAATGCCTGCAAACTCTCCAGAGTCTGCTGCCCCAACTGATGATTCGGCAGCAACAATGTGCCATCCATATCGAACGCGGCTAAACGCACCATGATTCCCCTCCTGCTGAAAGATGGCTTTACTATTGCCTGTAAATTGCGGAACTAATAGTGAATACTTAAAAAAAACTGTTCCGGGTTTAGCATGCGCCAACTTAATCGCCTTAATCAGTTTCAACGTCTGTGGCAGCAGAGTCTGGGCGCCTCTCAGCAGACCTGCGTGGCAGAGATGGCACGCCACTGCATCTGCAGCGAACGCCATCTGCGAACGTTGCTGTCACAGTGGCAGCACGCAGGCTGGCTTCACTGGCATGGCGAGCCAGGCCGTGGCAAGCAGGGGCAATTAACGTTTCTGCAAACGCCTGAACAATTACGACAGCAGTTGCTGCAACGCCAGCTTGATGCCGGAGAGGCGGCGGAGGCTTTGCAGTTGCTGGATCTGGCACCGGAAAGGCTAATCAATATGCTGCGGCCACTCATGGGTGGACAGTGGCAGAACGATACGCCGGTTCTGCGCATTCCCTACTATCGCCCGATGGAAAGCACTGAGCCGCGCCAGATTGCCGGACGGGCTGAACAGCATCTGGTGCGCCAGATCTACTCAGGACTGACCCGGTTTGAGCAGGATGAGCCGGTGGGCGATTTGGCACACCACTGGCAACATGATGAGGCATCTTGTAGCTGGTTATTCTGGTTACGTCCTCAGCTAATGTGGCACAACGACGAGCCAGTGCAGGCCGCACAACTGGTGACGCAATTCCGTCAGCTGTTGCACGATACGCGCGTGCGTGTATTGCTGGCTGATGTGATTAGCGTGGATGCCCTCCATCCGCTTGCGCTGCGGTTTATCCTGCGACGCCCTGACTTCTGGCTGCCTCATCGCCTTGCCCATCTGTTATGCCTGTTGCCTCATCCTGATGATGCTGTCATTGGCAGCGGCCCATGGAAACTGGCGCACTTTAGTCCTGAGCTGGTCAGGATTGAAAGTCATTCCCGCTGGCATCTGCAGCGGCCGCTGTTGCAAGCCGTGGAGTACTGGATTACGCCTCAGTTGTTTGATCCTGCTCTCGGCAGTAGCTGTCGTCATCCGGTGCAAATTGCCATAGGGGATGCCGATGAACTCAGGACGTTACAACCGGTGAGCAGCAGCATCAGTCTCGGCTTCTGTTATCTGGTCTGCCGACCACGAGCCGGATTTACGCGCGATCAGGCACGTACGCTTTTTCAGCTAATTCAGCAAAGCGGCATCGTCAGCCGGTTGCCACTGGATGAAGGATTAATCACGCCCAGCAGCGAACTGTTACCTGGCTGGGATGTGCCGCGGATTAATCATGTCCCGGTCCCCTTGCCGGCGACACTGACGCTGCATTATCAGTTACCGGTTGAATTACACCAGATGTCACAGGCGCTGGTTGCCCTGTTAAAACGGCACGGTTGCAGCCTGAACGTGGTGTTTCACCCGGTAAAAAACTGGCACCGCATCGAGCAACTCGATGAAGCAGATATCGTGATGGGTGACAGGCTGATTGGTGATGCGCCGGTCTTTACATTGGCCAACTGGTTGCAGAGCGATCCGCTATGGCGGCCGCTGTGGGTCACACCAGAGGGCGAAGACGTCCAGGCGCAACTGCTGGCTATTCAGCAGATCGCGGACAGCAACATTCGTATTCACACGCTTCACCAGCTTTATCATCAGCTGATGATGGAGGGCATTCTGCTGCCGCTGTTCAATTATCGCTACCAAATCCACGCACCGCCTGGCGTTGAAGGCATTGAGCTCAACACGCTGGGCTGGTTCGATTTCAGTCGCGCCTGGATTCCACCGCCCATTGATCCGCCTTGCAGCTGTTCAGCAGCGGACTGAGGCATTACCATAAGCGCAAAATTAATGACCAGGAAAACACCATGAAACGCGCTGTTGTAGTTTTCAGCGGTGGACAAGACTCCACTACCTGTCTGATTCAGGCCTTAGAGCAATATGATGAGGTTCACTGCGTCACGTTCGATTATGGACAACGCCACCGGGAAGAGATTGAGGTTGCCCGGGATCTGGCCATTAAACTGGGCGCGCGCGCGCATAAAGTACTGGATGTGACCATGCTGAACGAACTCGCCGTCAGCAGCCTGACACGGGATAACATTCCGGTGCCGGCTTACAATCCTGAGGCCAGTGGTTTACCCAGTACGTTCGTGCCGGGCCGCAATATTCTCTTTCTGACGCTGGCCTCGGTTTATGCCTACCAGGTTGAAGCGGAAGCGGTGATCACTGGCGTCTGTGAGACCGATTTCTCTGGCTATCCCGATTGCCGTGATGAGTTTGTTAAAGCGCTGAACAATGCGGTGTCGCTTGGCATGGCGCGCGAGGTTCGTTTTGAGACGCCGCTGATGTGGCTCAACAAAGCGGAAACCTGGGCGCTGGCGGACTACTGGCAGCAGCTTTCGCTGGTACGTGAGCAGACGCTGACCTGCTATAACGGCGTGAAAGGTGACGGATGTGGTGAGTGTGCTGCCTGCAATTTAAGGGCTAATGGCTTGCAGGGGTATCTCAACGATCGTGATAGGGTAATGGCCGCGATGAAAGCTAAGAGCGGCCTTAGTTAAGGCACTCTGGCGTGGCGGCAGAGAATTTAGTTTGCCGCCTTTACCCGGTTTATGCCATCAGACGCATCAGTCGCTCGCGTAATTCTCCTTCCAGCGCAACCGCCTTCTGGGTCCGCAAATCAATACAGACAAACGTGAGTGCAGCATCCGCCACGACGGTTTCCTGACCTGCCAGCAAAACCCGCTGCGCAATAATGCCGCTTTTACCATTCAACTGCGTGATTGCACTGTCGATAGTGAGTACGTCGCCCAGCACGGCCGGGCGACGATAATTGATGTTGATGTTGACCACCACAAAAGCCAGTTTCTGTTCCTGCAACCAGTGGAATGCTTCAACCTCTTCCAGCCATTCCCAGCGAGCTTCCTCAAGAAACTCAAGATAGCGTGCATTGTTGACGTGCTGATAGACATCCAGATGATAGCCGCGCACTTTTATGGTGGTCTGCATGGTCATGCTCTCCTGCTACTGTAAGTTAACTGGTTGGACCTGTTCACTTTAGCAGAGTCGCCTGCTCAGCGCGGCTTAAGCATCACAGATGTGTACTGCCTCACAATTTCAGCCTGCCCGCATTCCGCTCTATCAACGCGTTGCCAATGCCCGGCACTTCGCTAAGTTGCTGAATTGCGCTAAAGGGCCCGTACTGTTCGCGATAGCTCACAATCGCCTGGGCTTTTTTCAACCCTACGCCATTCATGACGGCAGTGAGCTGTTCCGCTGTCGCGTCATTGATACTGACCTGCTCCTGCTGTGGCTGTAATGGTGATGCCGGCTTTGACGCGGATAGTGCGCTCTGCGTGACAGCGTCGCTGGCAGATTCAGGGGCCGCAGAGACGCTGGTATGACAGAGTGCACCACCCAGCGCGAGGGAAAGATAAAGGGCAACGAGTTTAGGTTTAGCCATGCTGTGTTTCTCCTTGTGTTTAAACAGCAGCGACAGCGTGTCACCGCTGCGCACAAGGCACAAAAGTGGAATTGCAGAAATGGAAAAGGCCGCGAATGCGGCCTTTGATTGTTACTGTTGTTGCACTGTTTCTGCGAGGCTTACTGCATTTGTGCAGCAGCGCCGTACTTAATTTTGGCTTCTTTACGCAGGTTTTGCAGCAACGCTTCAAACGTCAGCTGTGCATTATTCTGCGTGACGCCTTTGACCATTTCGTCAATCTGCGCCTGCGGCATGCTACCCGTTTTAACTTTATCAACCGCCACCAGTACCACGTTGCCCTGCATATCTTCGCTCACACCCCATGAAGGTTTATTTTCCGCGGGCTGAGGGAGATTAAAGGCCGCCTGTGCAACAGGATCCTGCGCGTTACGGTCAACAGTTTTGCTGGCGCTCAGGGTCAGACCCGCGGCAGTCAGCGCATCCTGCTTACCGGCTTTGAGATCGGTCAGGAGTTTATCCGCCTGGGCTTTCGCCTGCTGCGTCGCTTTATCATGCTTAAGCGTGTCCGTGATCTGCGCCTTAACCTGATCCAGCGGTTTTACCGCTTCTGGTTTGTGCTCACTGATACGCAGCACAAAGGCACGATCGCCATCAACAGTGATGATATCGGAGTTGTTGCCCGGCGCGCCGTTTTGCCCCACAAGGCCACCATTAAAGATCGCCTGCTTCACCGCATCGAAGTTCAGTGCGTCTGGCAGCGTATCCTGGCTGAACCAGCCGGTCTCTTTCGCTTTCAGACCCGAAGCCTGCTCCGCACCCGCCAGTGACTCATTGTCATTGCTGGCTGCTTCGCTGACTTTCTGTTGCAGTTTGTAGAAGGCATCAACGCCCTTTTCCTGCTTCACTTTCGCGGCAATGGCGCTGCGAACGTCATTCAGCGGCTTAACCTGCTCTGGCTGAATATCGTCGAGACGAACGACCAGGAAACCCACTGAGGATTTGATCACGCCTGACATCTGGCCTTTCTGAGTCAGACCCGCATTTTTCAGCTCATCCGGCGTCGTTGAAGGTTCCAGCCAGCCCATATCACCGCCCTTACGCGCAGAAATAGGGTCGATTGATTTGGCTTTCGCCACATCCGCGAAGCTGGCGCCACCTTTCAGCTGGGCCAGTACCGCATTGGCATCGGCTTCAGTTTTAGTCTGAATCACGCTGTAACGCGTACGCTGCGGCTGTGTATAGTCTGCTTTATGCTGGTCGTACCAGGCCTGAATATCCGCCTCGCTGGCATCCTGTTGCATGCTGGCCGCATCCATCAGGATATAGCTGACACGGAACTGTTCCGGCGCCATAAAACTGGTTTTATGCTGCTGATAATACTGACTGATTTCATCGTCGGTGACGGCTTGCTTCGCCGCCAGCGCGTTGACGTCCAGCGTCGCCTGACGAATGTCACGCTGTTGTGAAACCAGGTCCACCAGTTTACTGGCTTCGCCTTTGAGCGTGAAATCGGTGTTAGCAACGGCATTAATCAGCTGCTGATTAGAAAGTTGCTTACGCAATGCTTCAGCGTACTGGTCAGCACTGAAACCCATGTTGCCGATCAGAGCCAGATATTTCGCATTGTCGAATTTGCCGTTGGTCTGGAAAGCCTGCTGATTGAAGATAGCCTGCTTAACCTGATCGTCACTGATGCTGAGGTGGAGATCTTTGATGTAGCTGTCAAGCAGCGCCTGATCGATTAACTGCGACAGCGCCTGCTGGCGGATCTGCTGCATGTAGCCATCGTTGCTGGCCAACTGCGAGAACTGGTCGCCCAGCATCTGCTGCTGACGGCTGCGTTCGCTGTTGAACGCCTGCTCCAGCTGTCCACGGCTGATCTCCTGACCATTAACTTTGGCCGCATAATCGTTATTGCCGCCAATCAGATAGTTGCCAACGCCCGTCAGCACAAAGGAGACCATAATCAGTCCCAGAATAATCTTGAGCACGACATTGTTCGACGCCGCGCGTAAATTGTCCATCATGGTATGGCAACACTCCGCTGTAGTGTGAATGTAAAGCTCGGTCGCAATTCGCCACTCGCTGGCGACTTACGCAACTGCAGGCTTAGCTGGCAGTCTCAATCCGGTCCAGGTCCATCTTACGGCCCGATTCTCACCGGTTAAAACAAAAAAAAGGCACATCAGATTGATGTGCCCGTATGTTACATGAGAACGGGTTAATCGTCCTCTAATCCACTGAAGAAAATGCGTCAATGAATCTATTCGTTGTTATTAATTGACAGCGTCTTTCAATGCTTTACCAGCACGGAAACCGGGAACTTTACCGGCCGGAATGGTGATCTCTTTACCGGTTTGCGGATTACGACCGGTACGTGCAGCGCGGTCACGCACAGAGAATGTGCCGAAACCCACCAGAGCCACTTCATCACCCTCTTTCAGCGCATCTGAAACTGAGCCCATAAATGCATCTAAAACACGTCCTGCAGCAGCTTTAGAAATATCAGCATCGGCAGCAATTTTGTCGATCAATTGTGACTTATTCACTCTATTCATCCCCTCTTTTATTATTTCACATCGCACCCTGCATCCAGCCAGGTCCGAGCGCGCAGCAAGTTATATCAAGCCAGTGACGCCGAAACAACGTAATTTCTCTGAGAACGTCGCGTCGGCAGCCACCTAAATTAGCGGCACAAAAAAAAGCTGGCAAGCGCCAATTGCCTTGCCAGCTCCGCTTTTTAACGGTTTATGCCGTTAATCACTATTTTGCTGTCGCGACCTGCATGCCGTATGGCGCATTTTCCAGTGCCAGATTCAGCACCTCTTCAATGCGTTTCACCGGATGAATCTCCAGATCGGCAATCACGTTCTGTGGAATTTCTTCCAGATCACGCTTGTTGTCGTCCGGGATCAGCACAGTTTTAATACCGCCACGGTGTGCTGCCAGCAGTTTTTCTTTCAGCCCACCAATCGGCAGTACCTGACCACGAAGGGTAATTTCACCGGTCATGGCGACATCTGCACGAACCGGGTTACCGGTCAGACAGGAAACCAGCGCAGTACACATGGCGATACCGGCACTTGGACCATCTTTCGGTGTGGCGCCTTCTGGCACGTGAACGTGAATATCACGTTTTTCGTAGAAGTCACCATTGATGCCAAGCTTCTCGGCACGGGCACGCACTACGGTCAGTGCAGCCTGAATCGACTCCTGCATCACTTCACCCAGAGAACCGGTGTAAGTCAGTTTGCCTTTACCCGGCACGCAGGCGGTTTCAATGGTCAGCAGATCGCCACCCACTTCCGTCCAGGCCAGGCCAGTAACCTGACCGACACGGTTTTCACTGTCAGCACGGCCATAGTCAAAGCGCTGTACGCCCAGGAAGTCCTTGAGGTTTTCGCCATTGATGGTGATGTGCTTCTTAGTCTTGTCCATCAGCAGTGATTTCACCGCTTTACGACACAACTTCGACAGCTCACGCTCAAGGCTACGCACACCGGCTTCACGGGTGTAGTAACGGATAATGCCGACAATCGCGCTGTCTTCAACCGTAATTTCGCTGGCTTTCAGGGCGTTACGTTCAATCTGCTTAGTCAGCAGATGCTGCTTAGCGATATTCAGCTTTTCATCTTCGGTGTAACCCGACAGACGAATCACTTCCATACGATCCAGCAGCGGTGCCGGAATGTTCATTGAGTTCGACGTTGCCACAAACATCACATCAGAGAGGTCATAGTCGACTTCCAGATAGTGGTCGTTGAACGCAATGTTCTGCTCAGGATCAAGCACTTCCAGCAGGGCAGACGCAGGATCGCCACGCATGTCAGAAGACATTTTGTCGATCTCATCCAGCAGGAACAGCGGGTTTTTAACCCCCACTTTCGCCATTTTCTGGATTAATTTACCCGGCATAGAGCCGATGTAAGTACGGCGGTGACCACGGATTTCTGCTTCATCACGCACGCCACCCAGCGCCATACGCACATATTTACGTCCGGTCGCTTTCGCGATCGACTGACCCAGAGAAGTTTTACCTACCCCTGGCGGTCCGACGAGGCAGAGAATCGGCCCTTTGATTTTGCTGACGCGACTTTGAACCGCAAGATACTCAAGAATACGATCCTTCACGCGCTCCAGGCCGTAATGGTCGGTATCCAGCGTCTCCTGCGCTTTACGCAGATCTTTCTTCACTTTGCTGCGCGCGTTCCACGGAACCTGAACCATCCAGTCGATGTAGCCGCGAACCACGGTGGCTTCAGCGGACATCGGGGACATCATTTTCAGCTTCTGCAGTTCGGCTTCCGCTTTCTCGCGCGCTTCTTCCGGCATTTTGGCCGCGTCGATTTTGCGTTTTAACGCTTCGTACTCATCAGGCGCGTCATCCATCTCGCCCAGCTCTTTCTGAATCGCCTTCATCTGCTCATTCAGATAGTACTCGCGCTGGCTCTTCTCCATCTGCTTCTTAACACGGTTGCGAATACGCTTCTCAACCTGCAGCAGATCGATTTCAGATTCCATCATCGCCATCAGATATTCCAGACGCTCGTTGACGTCGGACATCTCCAGCACAGACTGTTTGTCTGCCAGTTTCAGTGGCATATGTGCTGCGACGGTGTCGGCAAGGCGGGCCGCATCGTCAATATTGTTCAGCGAGGTTAAAACCTCTGGTGGGATCTTTTTATTGAGTTTGATGTAGCCTTCAAACTGATTGATCGCCGTGCGCACCAGCACTTCCTGCTCGCGCTCTTCGATCTCAGGCGAAACCAGATATTCAGCTTGTGCCACAAAATGGTCACCGTTATCGGCCAGCGTCGTAATGTGGGCGCGCTGTAAACCTTCGACCAGAACTTTGACGGTGCCGTCCGGCAGTTTCAGCATTTGCAATACTGAGGCTACGGTCCCTACTGAAAAGAGATCGTTAATGCCAGGTTCATCCGTTGAAGCCTCTTTCTGTGCGACCAGCATGATTTTTTTATCATGATCCATTGCGGCTTCAAGGCACCGAATTGATTTTTCCCGGCCAACAAACAACGGAATTACCATGTGCGGATAAACCACCACGTCGCGCAGCGGCAACACGGGGATTTCAATGCGTTCAGAACGCTCAGGATTCATAGAGCTCTCTCTTTGTTTAATGTCCGCCAGGTGATGGGAACCGCATCAGGCAGGTATGCAGTTAAACCCACAGGTATCTGAGTATATGGGGATGCTTATCCGACATTCAACGTCACAGAGGCGAGAAAAGCAAAAGGGGAAACATTTTCCCCTTTTTTATTATGACAACATGGACGATCTGTTTAATTATTCGCCAGACGCCTGCGCTTCATGCTTACCATAGATCAACATGGGCTCAGACTGACCTTCAATAACTGATTCATCAATCACTACTTTTTCCACGTCGTCCATGGAAGGCAGATCATACATCGTTTCCAGCAATGCGCCTTCTACGATGGAACGCAGACCACGTGCACCGGTTTTACGTGACATCGCTTTCTTCGCAATGGCAGTTAACGCCTCGTCACGGAACTCCAGCTCAACGCCTTCCAGGTTAAACAGCGCCTGGTACTGTTTCGTCAGGGCGTTTTTAGGTTCACGCAGAATCTGAATCAGTGCTTCTTCGCTCAGTTCGCTCAGAGTGGCAACCACTGGCAGACGACCGATGAACTCAGGAATCAGACCAAATTTGATCAAATCCTCAGGTTCACACTGTGAAAGCAATTCGCCTTCGCTGGCTTTCTGCGACTTCCCTTTCACGGTGGCGCCGAAACCGATACCGGATCCGGTTTCAACACGCTGGGAAATCACTTTGTCCAGGCCGGCAAATGCGCCGCCGCAGATAAACAGAATTTTCGAGGTATCAACCTGCAAAAACTCCTGCTGCGGATGCTTACGTCCACCCTGCGGTGGAACGGCAGCGACGGTGCCTTCAATCAGCTTAAGCAGAGCCTGCTGTACGCCTTCACCTGACACGTCACGGGTAATCGACGGGTTATCTGACTTGCGTGAGATTTTGTCGATTTCATCGATATAAACGATGCCGCGCTGTGCTTTCTGAACGTCGTAATCACACTTCTGCAGCAGTTTCTGGATGATGTTTTCAACGTCTTCACCCACATAACCGGCTTCAGTCAGCGTAGTGGCGTCAGCCATGGTGAACGGCACATCCAGCAGGCGTGCAAGGGTTTCTGCCAGCAGCGTTTTACCACTACCGGTGGGACCAATCAGCAGAATGTTACTTTTGCCCAGTTCGATGCCATTGCTGGTATCGCCGTTGCGCAAACGCTTGTAGTGGTTGTAAACGGCAACCGCCAGCACTTTCTTCGCTCTTTCCTGGCCGATGACATAATCATCAAGGTGATGGCGAATTTCATGTGGGGTTGGCAACGCACTACGTTCACGATGCGGCGCAACTTCTTTAATCTCTTCGCGAATGATGTCGTTGCACAGGTCAACACATTCATCGCAGATATACACTGACGGCCCGGCAATCAGCTTTCGCACTTCATGCTGGCTTTTGCCGCAAAAAGAGCAGTACAGCAACTTTCCTGAACCGTCTTTGCGCTTATCTGTCATCAGTTAACCTCTTCTAGTTCTCAGGCCATACACGCGTACGGCTCAGGCCGTGCAGAGACGGCCGAAATTCATTCAACCCATAATAGTACCGTTACCCTGTTAACTATAGACCAGGGACAACGGTAAGTCGGGTCTTATTGGCGATGCGTCAGAATTGAATCGACTAATCCATACTCTACCGCTTCACTTGCAGAGAGGAAACGATCACGCTCGGTATCGCGCTCAATTTCTTCCAGCGTTTTACCGGTATGCTCAGCCATCAGCTCATTCATACGCTGCTTAACTTTCAGGATCTCGCGCGCATGGATCTCAATATCTGACGCCTGGCCCTGATAGCCGCCCAGCGGCTGGTGGATCATTACACGTGAGTTTGGCAGACAGAAACGTTTACCTTTGGTACCCGCCGTCAGCAGGAACGCACCCATTGAACAGGCCTGTCCCATACAGATGGTGCTGACATCCGGTTTAATAAATTTCATGGTGTCGTAGATCGACATACCGGCCGTGATCACACCGCCAGGTGAGTTGATGTACAGATAGATATCTTTTTCCGGATTTTCAGCTTCCAGAAACAGCATCTGCGCCACGATCAGATTTGCCATGTGGTCTTCAACCTGGCCGGTCAGAAAAATGACACGCTCTTTCAGCAGACGGGAGTAGATGTCGTATGAACGCTCACCACGCGAAGTTTGTTCAACCACCATTGGCACCAGCGCATTGTGCGGTGCAGTATATTCACGATCGCCACTGTATGACATTACCGTCTCCTGGATAAATTTCATTGGCAACATTCTGTACCGATTCTACGTAAGACGCGCGGGAAACTCCACGTCGCACCTTTTCCGACACCTTCAGGACGGTTAATCAGCCAGCCTCACTCTCATTTCTGCATACTCCCACTATCTGGGGATGCTGCACGCATGTTTCAAGCATAACAATCTTTTCCCTGTTCGCTAACCCGGAAAAAGCGATGCGTGAATAATTTGCCGATTAATTAAACAAATAGCAGCGAAGAGTGCCGTTCTGTACGCAAAACACAAAAAAGCCCGTGACTTTTCAGTCACGGGCTTAGCACAGACAGTTAAATGTGAGATCAGGCCTGAGCGGTCTGATTCATCAGATCCTGGAAGTTGGTCTCTTTCTCAGTCACTTTAGCTTTCGCCAGGACTGCTTCAACCGCTTGCTCTTCCAGCGCGACGTTGCGCATATTGTTCATCAGCTCGTTATTCTTGCTGTAGAACTCGATCACTTCCTGCGGATCTTCATACGCAGAAGCCATCTCTTCGATCATGGTGCTTACGCGTGCTTCGTCAGCTTTCAGCTCATGGGTACGAATCACTTCGCCCAGCAGCAGACCGACAACAACACGGCGTTTAGCCTGCTCTTCGAACAGTTCGCGTGGCAGTTCCAGCGCCTGCTGTTCGTTGCCACCGAAACGCTGTGCAGCCTGACGACGCAGAACGTCGATTTCGCTGTCAACCAGCGCAGCTGGCACGTCGATTTCGTTAGCTTCAACCAGACCGTCGATCGCCTGCGTTTTGATGCGGTTACGGATAGCGCCTTTCAGCTCGCGATCCATGTTCTTACGCACTTCGGTACGCAGACCGGCAACTGAACCATCTTCAACGCCGAAACGTTTGATGAACTCTTCAGTCAGCTCTGGCAGTTCGCGCGTTTCAACTTTCTTCAGCACGATCTCGAACTTCGCATCTTTCCCTTTCAGGGTTTCTGCGTGGTAGTCGTCCGGGAATTTCACATCGATAGTGAAAGTCTCGCCCGCTTTGTGACCCACAACGCCTTCTTCAAAGCCTGGGATCATGCGGCCCTGGCCCATGGCCAGAACGAAATCAGTGGCTTTGCCGCCTTCGAACTCTTCACCGTCAACAGAACCGTTGAAATCGATAGTGGCACGATCTTCCGGGCCTGCAGCAGCGTCGCTTTCGATCCAGTTGGCCTGCTGCTTACGCAGCGTGTCCAGCATGGTATCAACGTCAGCGTCAGTGACTTCAACGACTGGTTTTTCGACTTCGATGTTTTCCAGGCCTTTCAGCTCAACTTCCGGATAAACTTCGAATTCAACCGCGTAAGTGAAATCCTGACCTTCTTTGTACTCACCTGGCACGTAGTTTGGTGCGCCAGCCGGGTTAATTTTTTCTTTGATGATGGCGTCAACGAAGTTGCGCGTCATCAGCTCGCCCAGCACGTCCTGACGGACAGAAGCGCCATAACGCTGCGCAACGATGTTCATCGGCACTTTGCCTTTACGGAAACCATCGATACGGACTTTCCTGGCAACGTCAACCAGTTCTTTTTTTACTGCACTTTCGATGCTGTCAGCTGCAACAGTAATCGTAATGCGACGGCCCAGGCCCTGAGTGGTTTCTACAGAAACTTGCATCTTGTTACCTCAAAAAATCACGTGCTCGGTCAACTTCAGACACCACACATAGTGAAATGCGCCGTATCCAACAACCGGGACGGCTTCCGTGAAGAGAACCTGATCCCTGTTACCAGAAGCGTCCCGAAGACATTCCGGAAAAATAGACGCAGCATTATAGCGGCATCGCTGGAATGAGTCGAGGACGCTAACTCACCACTTTTCAGCAGGTTTGCTGCTTTTTTGAGCCAGGGATCGCGTTTTTCACTAAATAAAAGAAAAAACGGCCCGCAGGCCGTTTTGGAGAAGGGAGGTCAGGCGAGTGTACCGGCACCGCGGCAGTTAGGCGAAGCCAGTACGGTATCCTGCAATCCTTCCCACTCTTTCAGTGTGTAAGTATGCAGGGCTAAGGCATGAACGCTGCCCGCTAATTCAGCCGCCAGCTCGCCATAAATTAAGCGATGACGCGCCAGAAAGCGCTGGCCTGCAAAACAGTCGCTGACAATGACCACTTTGAAGTGACTTTCTGAGCCGGCAGGAACGTTGTGCCGGTAGCTTTCGTCATGCACTTCCAGATGAGCTGGCTGAAATGCCACACGCAGCTTTTCTTCTATTTGTTCGCGGATCATGGCTATTACTCCTCAATGGCGAGCGCTGTGCCCCATCTCATTCAATCTTAGTCGCTTTTAGTGCGCTTACCCGTCAGCAGAGGCTAAATATTGCATTTTATGTCAGCCCGCCTCCGACGCGCATAATAACGTAGCTGAAACGAACAGCAAACTAACCTGTCAGAGAAGGGGCTTAAAACGGTTTCAGACACAATTTCACCGGCAACAGGGCTTTTTTCACTGCCGGGCAATGCTATGATGCCTCCAGTTTTTGCAAACCAACCCCCTGACACCAACGAGAAAAAGTATGTTGAAAAAACTGTTATTCCCACTGTTGGCTGCGTTCATTTTAGCCGGCTGTGCAACCAGCAATAATACCCTGACAATCCAGCCTAAAATTCAGTTGCCACAGCAGGACCCGGGCCTGATGGGCGTAACCGTCAGCATCAACGGTGCCGACCAGCGTAAAGATCAGGCGCTGGCAAAAGTAAACCGTGATGGTCAGCTAGTGACCTTAACACCTTCGCGCGATCTGCGTTTCCTGCTGCAGGAAGTGCTGGAGAAGCAGATGACCGCTCGCGGTTATATGGTTGGTCCTAATGGCGCGGTAGACCTTCAGATTGTGGTTAACAACCTCTATGCTGACGTGACGCAGGGCAATGTGCGCTATAGCATCACCACCAAAGCGGACATCTCGATCATTGCGACCGCAAAAAACGGCAACAAACAGGTTAAAAACTACCGCCAGACTTACAGCGTAGAAGGCGCGTTCAACGCCAGTAACCAGAAGATCACCAACGCGGTTAACTCCACCATGAGCGATGTGATCGCGGATATGGCGCAGGACACCAGCGTCAACGACTTCATCAAGCAAAACGCCCGTTAACACCCTCTCTCTTCTGCCCTGCCTTGTGCAGGGCATTTTGTTATCTGCAGGATCCGCATGAACCACTACCTTCGCCTCTTCAGCCAGAAAAACGCCGCCGTATTGTTGCTCCTTGGGTTCGCTTCGGGATTGCCGCTGGCACTGACATCGGGCACGTTGCAGGCGTGGATGACGGTGGAAAATGTCGATTTAAAAACCATTGGCTTCTTTTCGCTGGTCGGCCAGGCCTACGTCTTTAAATTTCTCTGGTCACCCATGATGGACCGCTATACGCCGCCGTTTCTGGGCCGCCGCCGCGGCTGGTTGCTGCTCAGTCAGCTGGCGCTGGTGGGGGGGATTTTCGCGATGGGATTTCTGCAACCAGGACGCGATCTGACCCTGATGGCCGCGCTGGCGGTGCTGATCGCTTTCTGCTCCGCCTCTCAGGATATTGTCTTTGATGCCTGGAAAACGGATATCCTGCCACCTGAAGAACGTGGCAGCGGTGCCGCGATTACCGTGCTGGGTTATCGTCTGGCGATGCTGATTTCAGGCGGACTGGCGTTGTGGCTGGCTGACCGCTATCTGGGCTGGCAGGCAACCTACTGGCTGATGGCGCTGATGATGGTGCCGGGTATTATCGCGACGCTTGCGGCCAGCGAGCCCGACACACGCATCTCTACCCCACATTCGCTGCGTCAGGCGGTTGTTGATCCCCTTAAGGATTTTTTCCAGCGTAACAACGCCTGGTTGCTGATTACCCTGATTATTCTTTACAAGCTGGGCGATGCATTCGCCGCCTCGCTGACCACCACCTTTTTGATTCGTGGCGTCGGCTTCAATGCCGGTGACGTCGGCCTGGTCAACAAGACGCTGGGCCTGCTGGCGACGATTATCGGGGCGCTCTATGGCGGTGTTCTGATGCAGCGTCTGAGTCTGTTCCGGGCACTGATGATTTTCGGCGTGCTGCAGGCAGTCTCAAACTTTGGTTACTGGCTGCTGGCGGTGACCGACAAACAATTGTGGAGTATGGCCAGCGCGGTTTTTGTTGAAAACCTGTGCGGCGGCATGGGCACGGCGGCCTTCGTGGCCCTGTTAATGACCCTTTGCAACAAATCCTTCTCTGCAACACAGTTTGCCCTGCTGTCGGCGCTCTCAGCCGTTGGTCGGGTCTATGTTGGCCCGGCTGCGGGCTGGCTGGTTGAACTCTGGGGCTGGCCAACATTTTATGCTTTTACGGTATTTGCGGGACTGCCTGGGCTGCTACTGCTGACTTTTTGTCGACACACACTGAATCAGGTCGAGCAAAGTGGCAATTTCCTCACACGAAGCTACTATCCTCATGGTTATCGCTGGACTAATCGTCTGTTTGCAGCCGGATGCGGCGTACTGGCTCTCTGGCTGGTAGCGCTGGCACTGAACGCACTGGGACTGACTGCGCTGGCACCGCTGCTGACCCGCCTGTTCGAGCTGGGCATGACCCTCTCCTTACTGGCGGTGCTTGCCGGGGTGTTGCTGGACTACCGGGCGCTGAAGAAAACGCCGGTGTTACCTGCATCAGATGCTTAAGTAAAATCGATAGGTTAACGAACGGCGACTTATTTTATGCCATGCCGATAAGTCGCCATCATTTATCATCGCGTGTTATTTTTAAAAAATAAGAATATGACCTGAGGAGGCGTAGCGGAAATACTAAAAACCGGTGAGCAATTACTTTAGTTAAATTTCATCGCGCAAATGATGCAGACTTGTTAAATATTTGGGAGTTAAAAGTAAGGGTTATTCCTTTCCCTGATTTTTTTACGGTTACTTCCATTGGTTTTTGTTATATTGATGCCAACTGCTTGTCTGCGTTAATTATTTGTCACCTGGCGCAACATCTGTGACACCCTTAGCAAAAGGTGTCAACACGTATCTGACACATCCTTAAGCTGGTTTACACTGCATAAACCTTCCCGTAAAATGCGCGCACACTTAAACGACAATAGAGCCCTTTGTCATTGAGGTCGTTAAATGAGACTCAGTAAATACAATAAAAGTTTGGGGATTTTGTCATTAATTGCAGGCACTTTATTAATGAGTGGCTGCGATAGTGCATTGTTAAATCCCAAAGGACAGATTGCACTGGAGCAACGTTCGCTGATACTGACTGCCTTTGGCCTGATGTTGATCGTCGTGATTCCCGCAGTCCTGATGGCCGTGGTGTTTGCCTGGAAATATCGGGCATCCAACACGAATGCGAAGTACAGCCCTAACTGGTCACACTCTAACAAAGTGGAAGCCGTGGTCTGGACCATTCCGATCCTGATCATTATCTTCCTCAGTGTGCTGACCTGGAAATCGACCCACGCACTGGAGCCCAGCAAACCGCTGCAATCTGATGTGAAACCGGTTGAGATCGATGTGGTTGCACTGGACTGGAAATGGTTGTTCATTTACCCGGAGCAGGGTATTGCGACCGTGAACCAGATTGCCTTCCCGGCAAACACTCCGGTGAACTTCAAAATTACGTCTAACTCCGTCATGAATTCTTTCTTCATCCCAACGCTCGGCAGCCAGATTTATGCGATGGCTGGTATGCAGACCAAACTGCATCTGATTGCGAATGAGCCGGGAATTTTCGACGGTATCTCTGCGAACTTCAGTGGTCGTGGTTTCTCTGGCATGAAGTTTAAAGCCATTGCAACCAAAGACGATGCGGAATTCCAGCAGTGGGTGGCTAAAGTTAAAGCAGCCCCTAACACGCTGACTACTATGGATGATTTCGAGAAAGTGGCTGTGCCAAGCGAAAATCACCCGGTGGAATATTTCTCTTCAGCTGATCCTAAATTGTTCATGCAAGTCATCGACAAGTTCAAGATGAGCCACGGGAAAATGGACATGCCACAGCATGAAGGTATGGACATGAGTCACGCCGCTTCCGCGGGAGCCGAGGAATAATACGATGTTCGGAAAATTAACACTTGATGCAGTGCCGTACCATGAGCCGATTATCATGGTTACGGTTGCCGCTATCCTGATAGGTGGTGCGGCGCTGGTCGCTGCGATTACCTATTTTGGTAAGTGGAAATATCTGTGGTCTGAATGGCTGACGTCAATCGACCACAAACGCCTGGGTATCATGTACATCATCATGGCATTCGTCATGCTGATTCGTGGTTTCGCTGATGCCATTATGATGCGTACCCAGCAGGTTATGGCTTCGGCCGGTGAAGCGGGCATTCTGCCACCGCACCACTACGACCAGATCTTTACCGCGCACGGCGTGATTATGATCTTCTTCGTGGCGATGCCTTTCGTGGTTGGCCTGATGAACATCGCCGTTCCGTTGCAGATTGGTGCACGTGACGTCGCGTTCCCGTTCCTGAACAACCTGAGCTTCTGGTTTACTGCGGTCGGTGTGATCCTGGTTAACCTGTCGCTGGGCGTGGGCGAGTTCGCACAGACCGGCTGGCTGGCTTATCCGCCGCTTTCCGGCGCGGAGTACAGTCCCGGCGTCGGGGTCGATTACTGGATCTGGAGCCTTCAGCTTTCAGGTATTGGTACGACCTTAACCGGTATTAACTTCTTCGTGACTATCCTGAAGATGCGCGCACCGGGCATGAGCCTGTTCAAAATGCCGGTCTTTACCTGGACCGCGCTGTGCACCAACGTCCTGATCATCGCTGCGTTCCCGGTTCTGACCGTGACCCTGGCGCTGTTGACCCTTGATCGTTATCTCGGCTTCCATTTCTTCACCAATGAAATGGGCGGGAACATGATGATGTACGTCAACCTGATCTGGGTCTGGGGCCATCCGGAAGTGTATATCCTGGTACTGCCGGTGTTTGGTGTGTTCGCAGAGATTACCGCGACCTTCTCCAAAAAACGTCTGTTTGGTTATACCTCTCTGGTGTGGGCGACCATCGCCATTACCGTGCTGTCGTTTATCGTCTGGTTGCACCACTTCTTCACCATGGGTGCAGGTGCCAACGTTAACGCCTTCTTCGGTATCATGACGATGATCATCGCGATTCCGACCGGGGTTAAAATCTTTAACTGGCTGTTCACCATGTATCAGGGCCGCATTCAGATGCACTCTGCCATGTTGTGGACCGTTGGCTTCCTGGTAACCTTCTCTGTAGGGGGTATGACCGGCGTACTGCTGGCCGTTCCGGGCGCTGACTTTATTCTGCATAACAGCCTGTTCCTGATTGCTCACTTCCACAACGTTATCATCGGTGGTGTGGTCTTCGGTTGTATGGCAGGCGTGACCTACTGGTTCCCGAAAGCATTCGGCTTCACCCTGAACGAAACCTGGGGTAAGCGCGCATTCTGGTTCTGGATCATTGGCTTTTTCGTTGCCTTTATGCCGCTGTACGCACTGGGCTTCATGGGCATGACCCGTCGTCTGAGCCAGGATATCGATCCACAGTTCCACCCTCTTCTGGTGGTTGCGGCGGTCGGTGCTGGTCTGATTGCAATGGGTATCCTGTGTCAGCTGACCATGTTCTACGTTTCAGTACGTGACCGTGATCAGAACCGTGATGTGACAGGTGACCCGTGGGGCGGTCGTACGCTGGAGTGGGCAACCTCTTCACCACCACCGTTCTATAACTTTGCTGTCATCCCACATGTGCATGAGCGTGATGCTTTCTGGGAAATGAAAGAGAAAGGCGAAGCGTACAAACAGCCGGCATCTTATGAAGAGATTCATATGCCGAAAAACAGTGGTGCTGCAATCGTCATCTGCGCATTCGCTACTGTAATGGGCTTCGCGCTGATCTGGCATATCTGGTGGATGGCTGGTCTTTCCTTCCTCGGCATGATCGTTACCTGGATCGTGAAGAGCTTCGACGAAGACGTGGATTACTACGTTCCGGTTGCTGAAGTTCAGAAGATTGAAAACCAGCACTTTGACGAAATCAGCAAAGCAGGTCTGAAATAATGTCAACTGAAACTCTTAAACATCACCACGACGCCCATGCGGAGCATGGGCATCACGATGCAGGAGCCAATAAAGTCTTTGGCTTCTGGATCTACCTGATGAGTGACTGCATTATCTTCGCAACCCTGTTTGCGACCTATGCTGTCATGGTCAACAACACTGCCGGTGGCCCGGCAGGTAAAGATATCTTTGAGCTGCCGTTTGTTCTGGTAGAAACCGCCCTGCTGCTGTTGAGTTCGATCACTTACGGCATGGCTGTTATCTCCATGAACAAGGAGCAAAAAGGTGCCGTTATCGGCTGGCTGGCGCTGACCTTCCTGTTCGGTCTGGGCTTCATCGGGATGGAAATCTATGAATTCCATCACCTGATTGCTGAAGGCTTTGGTCCGGATCGCAGTGGCTTCCTGTCTGGCTTCTTTACGCTGGTCGGTACTCACGGTCTGCACGTGACCTCCGGTCTGATCTGGATGCTGGTTCTGATGTTCCAGGTTTCTAAACGTGGCCTGAACGCGACTAACCGCACCCGTATCATGTGTCTGAGCCTGTTCTGGCACTTCCTGGACGTGGTCTGGATTTGCGTCTTCACCGTTGTTTACCTGATGGGAGCCATGTAATGAGTCATTCTGTTAACGAACATGGCGCTTCACACGGTAGCGTGAAGTCCTACATGATCGGCTTCATCCTCTCTATCATCCTGACGGCCATCCCGTTCTGGATGGTAATGGATGGCAGTGCATCTCACGGTACTATCCTCGGTGTTGTTCTGGTTTGTGCGGTAATCCAGGTGCTGGTTCACCTGGTCTACTTCCTGCACTTAGACAGCAAATCTGAGGGTGGCTGGAACATGGTAGCCATTGTTTTCTCGGCCATCATCATCCTGATTGTCGTAGTGGGCTCACTGTGGATCATGTGGAACCTCAACTACAACATGATGCCTCACTAAAGAGTCACGCGTAATGTTTAAGCAATACCTGCAAGTTACAAAACCAGGAATTATTTTCGGGAATTTAATTTCTGTGATCGGCGGATTTCTGTTGGCTTCCAAAGGCAACACAGATTACGCCCTGTTTCTCATCACCCTGGTGGGCGTGTCACTGGTGGTTGCATCGGGTTGTGTTTTCAACAACGTGATTGACCGCGACATTGACATCAAGATGGAGAGAACCAGGAATCGGGTGCTGGTAAAAGGCCTCATCTCCGCGAAAGTAAGCCTGGTTTATGCCACTGTGCTGGGTATTGCCGGCTTTGCGTTGCTCTACTTCGGTGCTAATCCGCTGGCCATGTGGCTGGCGGTGATGGGCTTCGTGGTGTACGTGGGTATCTACAGTCTCTACATGAAGCGTAATTCCGTTTACGGAACGCTGATTGGCAGTCTGTCAGGTGCTGCGCCGCCGGTTATCGGCTACTGTGCAGTCTCTAACCAGTTTGATGCTGGTGCGTTAATCCTGCTGGCGATCTTTAGCCTGTGGCAGATGCCGCATTCGTACGCGATTGCTATCTTCCGCTTTAAAGATTATCAGGCAGCGAACATCCCGGTTCTGCCGGTGGTGAAAGGCATTTCCGTGGCTAAGAATCATATTACGCTCTATATTCTGGCGTTTATGATTGCCACGCTGATGCTGACGCTGGGTGGCTACGCGGGTTACAAATATCTGGTTGTGGCTGCTGCGGTCAGCGTCTGGTGGCTGGGCATGGCGTTATCGGGTTACAAAACCGCAGATGACCGTGTCTGGGCACGCAAGCTGTTTGTCTTTTCTATCGTGACCATCACCGCGCTGAGCGTGATGATGTCGGTAGATTCGCTGGCTCCGGCTTCAAAGGACCTGCTGACTTACGTCTGGTAACTGGCACCGATACAGCATGAAAAGGGCGCGATTATCGCGCCCTTTCTTTTTGTTACCACTGCTTAAAAACTATTGTTTTACCCGCCCTGCCCCGCCACCTAGAATAAAAGCAGCACATTAACAGAGGTTGGAATGAACGATAATAAAATGACTCCGGTGGAGCTGCGCGCCACATGGGGCCTCGGTACGGTCTTTTCCCTGCGCATGCTGGGAATGTTTATGGTCCTGCCGGTACTGACCACTTATGGCATGGCATTACAGGGCGCAAGTGAAACCTTAATCGGTCTGGCAATTGGCATCTATGGCCTTGCCCAGGCAATCTTTCAGATTCCTTTTGGTCTGCTCTCCGACCGCATCGGCCGTAAGCCGTTAATTGTCGGCGGACTGTTGTTGTTTGTTCTGGGCAGCGTTATCGCCGCCTGCACCGACTCCATCTGGGGCATTATTCTGGGTCGTGCGCTGCAGGGTTCAGGCGCGATTGCGGCTGCCGTAATGGCCCTGTTATCCGATTTAACCCGTGAGCAGAACCGCACCAAAGCAATGGCGTTTATCGGCATCAGTTTTGGCGTGACCTTCGCGATTGCTATGGTCGTCGGCCCGATTGTTACGCACGCGCTGGGTCTGCATGCGCTGTTCTGGATGATTGCGATTCTGGCGTCGCTGGGTATCGTGATTACCCTGCTTGTGGTGCCGTCCGCTTCACATCATGTCCTGAACCGTGAATCGGGTATGGTGAAAGGCAGCTTCCGCAAAGTATTGGCTAACCCGCGTCTGGTAAAGCTCAATATCGGTATTTTCTGCCTGCATGTTCTGCTGATGTCGAGCTTTGTCGCCTTGCCAGGGCAGTTTGAACAGGCTGGATTCCCGGCCCCTGAGCACTGGAAAGTTTATCTTTCCACTATGCTTATCGCCTTTGCCGGCGTGGTGCCGTTTATTATTTATGCCGAAGTGAAGCGTCGTATGAAGCGCGTGTTTGTCGGCTGCGTCGGGATGATTGTCATTGCTGAGATTGTACTGTGGGGCGCGGAAGGTCATTTCTGGACGCTGGTCGTGGGTGTTCAGCTCTTCTTCTTCGCCTTCAATCTGATGGAAGCCATCCTGCCTTCACTGATCAGTAAAGAGTCCCCTGCAGGTTATAAAGGTACGGCGATGGGGATCTACTCCACCAGCCAGTTCCTGGGTGTGGCCGTTGGTGGCAGTATGGGTGGCTGGGTATTTGGTCATTTCGATGCTCAGACCGTGTTCCTGGTTGGCGCGATGGTGGCTGCGGCCTGGCTGTTTGTCAGCATGACGATGCAGGAGCCGCCTTATGTCAGTAGCCTGCGCATCGTGCTGAGTGATGCGGCTCTGGCTGTGCCAAATCTGGAGCAGCGCCTGAAAGCGCAGCCTGGCGTTAACTCCGTGTTTATCGTGCCGGAAGAGAAAAGCGCGTATATCAAAATTGATAGTAAGGTCACCAGCCGCCCTGAACTGGAAGCGCTGCTGGGGAGTTGCTAGCTTAAAAAAGTTTGGTGATAACGTCAGCTCGTTTCGCTTCAGGATCGAGCTGGCGCAGGGGGCAAGGTCAGATCGGAAAGTCGCAAAAGTCGCCATCCATGGCGCGGGACGCTTTCCTCCTCTGGCCGTATTCCCTTCGCCTCCTAAGCTTTTGAGTTGCTGAATGGTTCACCCGCATTTAAGGTTCTAAGCAACCTCCAACCCGCATAACCATTCTTACAGACAACTCAGAAATTCATAGCGATGGGAGCCTGTGCCTGTAGCAAAGCATCGCGGGCCATGGATGGCCCGCGATGAGCCGCCATGGATGGCGCTTTTGCGTCTTTGCGAAAGGCACAGGCTCCCTGAGCAAGTGCGTGATCGCACAGACGCCCTACAGCTCACACCCACTTCTTCAAAGAGATGCAAGCCAGCACACGATGCCACTGACGTCACAAACCACGCCTTCATTCAGACGGCTCACAAATTTGGAACGATGCAGCGCTGCTCCTGCCAGATAACAAAAAACCCGGCATTAGCCGGGTTTATATCACTGCATTCATGCTGAAAACTCAGCCAATCACGCTTAATCGCGGAAGTTTTTAAACTGGAACGGCTGGCCCAGATTACTGCCGCGCACGATCGCCATCGCGCCCTGCAAATCATCACGTGCTTTGCCGGTCACACGCAATGCTTCACCCTGAATCTGGGTCTGCACTTTCAGCTTGCTGTCTTTAATCAGCTTCACCAGCTTCTTCGCGACGTCGCTTTCAATGCCTTTCTTCAGTTTGGCATCGACCGCCCAGCTTTTGCCACTATGCTCAATCTCTTCGGGCACCTCTAAGGCGCCGCCTTCAATCCCGCGCTTCAGTAACTTCTCACGCAAAATATCGACCAGCTGCTTAACCTGAAAATCAGACTCGCTGGTGATCTTGATGGTTTCATTCTTTTCGTTGAGCTCAAACTCGGCGCTCACGTTGCGGAAATCGAAGCGGGTAGACACTTCACGGTTGGCATTCTCCACCGCATTGCGAATTTCCTGCAGATCGACCTCTGAAACGATATCGAAAGATGGCATCTCTTCTTCTCCTGACGCTAAAGTGACATGCATAATACGCGTCTTAAGGTGCTAAATAAAATCAGGCTGCACACAACGCTATAATGAAAGTGTGACAATGAATAATAGATGGATAGCCCGCCAGCGGGAGGCAGCATGAAAATTACCGTGTTAGGTTGCGGTGCGCTGGGACAGGTCTGGCTGACAGCACTGGCCCGCCAGGGACATGAGGTACAGGGATGGTTGCGGGTGCCGCAGCCCTACTGTTCAGCCAATGTGGTTGACCCACAAGGCAACATATCGAACCGCACGTTTATTGCCAATGATCCGCTCTTTCTGGCGGAAAGCCAGCTGCTGCTCGTCACGCTCAAAGCCCCGCAGGTCTCGCCTGCGGTGAAAAACCTGGAGAGCGTGCTGCAGAAGAACTGCCCGGTGCTGCTGCTGCACAACGGCATGGGGACGCTTGAAGAGCTGAAAGGGCTGACTCAGCCACTGCTGCGCGGCGTCACTACCCATGCGGCGATGCGCGATGGCACCGTCATCAAACACATTGCCAGTGGTATCACCCATATCGGCCCCGGCAACCGTAAAAGCGCCGCTTATAGCGATCTCGCCGATATCCTGCACCCTGCACTGCCCGACGTTGCCTGGCATGACAATATCCGGGCCGCCTGCTGGCGCAAACTGGCCGTTAATTGCGTCATCAACCCGCTCAGCGTGGAGTATGCGTGTCAGAACGGTGCACTGCGTGCTTATCCGGAACAGATCGCGCAACTGTGTGAAGAGATCAGTTGGGTCATGGAGCGCGAAGGCCAGAGCATAGCCAGTGAAAGCCTTCAGGACATCATCTTCGACGTGATTGAAAGCACTGCGGCCAACACCTCTTCAATGCTGCAGGATGTTCGCGCGCAACGGCTCACCGAAATCGACTATATCAGCGGCTTTCTGCTGCGCCGCGCCCGGACGCACGGCCTGGTGCTGACGGAGAACACCCGTCTGTATGACATTGTAAAACGCAAGGAGTCCCATTATGACCGCGAACGCATCGGTGCTGGTTTGCCTGGCACATGGCAGTGAAGAAACCGAAGCTGTCACCACTATCGACCTGCTGGTTCGGGCCGGGCTAAACGTTGTTACCGCCAGCGTCGAAAGCGATGGCAGCCGGGAGATCGTCTGCTCTCGCGGTGTGCGTCTGCTGGCTGACGTCACACTGGTTGAAGTCGCCGACAATGACTTCGCCGCCATCGTCCTGCCTGGTGGCCTTAAAGGGGCTGAGACTCTCCGTGACAGTCCGCTGTTAGTCGAAACGGTGCGTCAGTTTCATCTCAGTGAGAAAATTGTCGCCGCGATATGCGCAGCGGCAGGCACCGTATTGATCCCCCACGATCTCTTCCCGGTCGGTAACATGACCGGATTCCCCGGCTTAAAAGAGACCATTCCGGCAGATAAGTGGATGGAGCGCCGTGTCGTCTGGGATCCGCGCGTTAATCTGCTGACCAGCCAGGGACCCGGCACGGCAATGGATTTTGCGCTGAAGCTGATTGATCTGCTGGTGGGAAAAGAGATGGCGCGCGAGGTTGCCGCACAACTGGTGCTGGCTCCCGGCATTTATGACTATCAGGCTTAAACAGCCTGTTTATTTTAAATCAATCTGTTTAAAGATAAGCCAGCCAGACCTGAACAGGATCTGACTGGCTATCAGGCGTCACTACGGACGGTAAACTTTAACGTTCTTAAAGCCCTGCTCATGCAGATAGAGCGCCTGAAGACGGCTCATCACACCGCGATCGCAATAGAGTAGCCAGGTGCGATTCTGATCGAGATCGCCAAACTGCGTACTGAGTTTATAGAACGGCAGCGATTTCACTTCCGTCGCGTTTAGCGTCAGAGGCTTCTCTTCCTGCTCATCGATAGATCGGATATCCAGCACCACATCGTTCTCACTCAGCAAGGCGACGGTCTCAACTTCCACCACCTCCTCTTCTGTCTGCTCAGCGATGGTGCGGATATCGACGTTGGTCGCTTCTTCGATAACCCGATCGAGAATCGTGAAGTCGAAATTCTGCTCTTCCGCCTCAATCTTCGCTTTCACCGCCTTCACGGTCGGGCTTTTTGAGATCACGCCGCAATATTCCGGCATGGTGCTGGCGAAATCTTCGGTGCCGATTTCACGGGCAATTCGGATAATGTGCTCTTTGTCATGAGAGATCAGCGGACGCAGAATCAGCGTATCCGACGCGTTATCGATCAGACGCAGGTTGGTCAGCGTCTGGCTCGACACCTGGCCTACCGCTTCACCGGTGACCAGTGCCTGTACGCCGTAGCGCTCAGCAATCGTCGAGGCAGCCCGCACCATCATGCGTTTCAGCACTACGCCCATCTGGCCGTCATCCACTTTCTCGAGGATCTCACCGACGACCGGCTCAAAATTGATCGCTACAAAGCGTACGCGGTGTGAGCGACCAAAACGATTCCACAGATAGTGCGCAACCTGACGGACGCCAATCTCATGGGCGGCTCCACCAAGGTTAAAGAAGCAGTAATGCACACGGCTGCCGCGACGCAGCAGCATATAGCTGGAGACGCCGGAGTCGAAACCGCCGGAAATCAGCGACAGCACATCTTCCTGCGTGCCAATCGGGAAGCCACCCAGGCCTTCGTAGCGCGCAGTCACCAGCGTCAGACGATTCTCTTCAACTTCCAGATTCACCGTCACGTCCGGATTTTTAAGCTGCACGCGGGCGCTTTCGATATGCTGGTTCAGACCGCCGCCTACATAGCGCTCCACATCCTGCGAACTGAAGCTATGCTTGCCACGACGCTTAACACGCACGCAGAAACTCTTTCCTTCCAGACTGTCGCGATACTGCGCTAACGTCTGTTCAAAGATGTGATGAATATCCGTGTACTCGCGATCTTCGACCGCTAAAACGTGATGAATACCGGGAATGCGGGCGAGCTCATCGGGAATAATATCCGCCAGCGCTGCATTTTTTGACCGCACTTCAATGTGATCCCAGTAGCGCACAACGGCGATGTCGTCGCTGACGGTTTTCAGGACGTTGCGAATATTGCTGGCAAGAATCTTGATAAAGCGCAAACGCACCGACGGACTCTTGATGGTGATTTCAGGAAATAACTTGATGATAAACTTCATGGCGACACAGCTTCGTTGGGCAAATAAGTGCTAAAACAGGCGGCACTTAGCTGGTAAAATCACAAAATTGCGGGCTGCAAGGCGCAACCGCATCCGAGGCGCGGGAGTATATCACCTTTGTCAGGTGACTGCTTCTTCATCAGCCGCCGCATTGATTATTTTGCTAATCATTGGGTCTCAGCTACCATGACCGATTGCGAGATAATGTCCCAACTGTGAGTCGACACGAAATATGCCGAAAAAAGCCGAACAGCCAGCCAGCTTTGAAACGTCATTGCAGCAGCTGGAGCAGATTGTCAGCCGTCTGGAAAGTGGTGAACTGCCGCTTGAAGAAGCCCTGAACGAATTTGAGCGCGGCGTGCAGCTGGCGCGAAATGGCCAGCAGACGCTGCAGCAGGCTGAACAGCGGGTCCGTATTCTGCTGAATGATGATAAAGAGGCCGACCTCACCGCTTTCACGCCGGAAAACGACTAATGGATTTCGCCCGATTACTCGACGTTTATCAGCAGCAGGTGAACGCTGCCCTGACGCGTTTTATAGAGCCACTTCCTTTTCAGAGTTCTCCTCTGGTGAATGCCATGCATTATGGGGCATTATTAGGCGGTAAACGCCTGCGTCCTTTTCTGGTCTACGCTACCGGTGAAATGCTCCACGCCGACCCGGCGAGTCTGGATGCGCCCGCCGCCGCGGTTGAATGCATCCATGCGTACTCTCTGATACATGACGATCTCCCTGCGATGGACGATGACGCACTGCGTCGCGGGCAGCCAACCTGTCACATTAAATATGGCGAAGATACGGCGATTCTGGCGGGCGACGCCCTGCAGACGCTGGCCTTCTCTATCCTGGCAGATGAAGCGATGCCGGGTGTCAGTGCCGAATACCGTCTGATGATGCTCTCCGAACTGGCTAAGGCCAGCGGCGTGGCCGGGATGTGTGGCGGACAGGCGCTGGATTTAGCGGCGGAAGGCAAATCTGTCGATCTGGACCAGCTTGAACAGATCCACCGCCACAAAACCGGCGCGCTGATCCGCTCAGCAGTCCGGTTAGGCGCGTTAACGGCAGGCGATGCGGGCCGTGAAGCGCTGCCGCTGTTTGACCGCTATGCTGAGGCTATTGGTCTCGCGTTTCAGGTGCAGGACGACATTCTCGATGTGGTCGGTGATACGGCCGTGATCGGAAAACGCCAGGGTGCCGATCAGGATCTGGGAAAAAGCACCTATCCTTCATTGTTAGGCCTTGAAAATGCCCGTGCAAAAGCGCGGGATTTGTATCAGGAAGCTCTTGATGCTTTAGAATTGCTCGCTGCGCACTCTTATAACACTACAGCACTGCAGGCGCTAGCGAGCTTCATAATTGAACGCGACAAATAACTTCCATAATGAGTCTCTGATGAGTTTTGATATTGCTAAATACCCGACACTGGCGCTGGCAAACACGGTTCAGGAGCTGCGCGCCCTGCCCAAAGAGAAGTTGCCTGCGCTGTGTGATGAACTGCGTCAGTATCTGTTAGACAGTGTAAGCCGCTCCAGCGGCCATTTTGCGTCGGGTCTGGGCGTAGTCGAACTGACGGTCGCGCTGCATTATGTCTATAACACCCCCTTTGACCATCTGGTGTGGGACGTGGGTCATCAGGCTTATCCGCATAAAATTCTGACCGGTCGCCGCGATCGCATCGGCACCATTCGTCAGAAAAATGGCGTGCACCCGTTTCCGTGGCGCGGTGAAAGTGAATATGACGTCTTAAGCGTCGGACACTCATCGACCTCGATCAGTGCCGGTCTCGGCATGGCCGCGGCGGCTGAACGTGAAGGCCAGGGCCGTCGCACCGCCTGTATTATCGGCGATGGCGCGATCACGGCGGGCATGGCGTTTGAAGCGATGAATCATGCCGGTGATATCAAGCCGGATATGCTGGTCATCCTCAACGACAATGAGATGTCGATCTCTGAAAACGTCGGTGCGCTGAATAACCGCCTGGCGCAAATCCTGTCAGGTAAAACCTACGCACGACTACGCGAAGGCAGCAAGCGTGTGCTGACCAGCCTGCCGCCGATTAAAGAGCTGGTAAGACGCACCGAAGAACACCTCAAAGGCATGGTCGTGCCGGGTACGCTGTTTGAAGAGCTGGGCTTTAACTACATCGGCCCGGTTGACGGTCACGATGTGCTGACGCTGGTCAATACGCTGAGCAACATGCGCAGCCTGAAAGGGCCGCAGTTCCTGCATATCATGACGAAGAAAGGCAAAGGCTACGCGCCGGCAGAGGAAGATCCGATTGCCTGGCACGCCGTGCCTAAATTTGACCCGGCGATTGGCGAACTGCCAAAAAGTGCGGAAGGTCTGCCGAGCTACTCCAAAATCTTTGGTAACTGGCTGTGCGAAATGGCTGCCGACGATCCGAAGCTGATGGCGATTACCCCGGCGATGCGTGAAGGCTCCGGCATGGTGGCCTTCTCCCGTGAGTTCCCGAAACAGTATTTTGATGTGGCAATCGCCGAGCAGCATGCGGTGACCTTCGCAGCGGGTATGGCGATTGGCGGCTACAAACCGATTGTTGCCATCTACTCGACGTTCCTGCAGCGTGCCTATGATCAGCTGATTCATGACGTCGCCATCCAGAAACTGCCGGTCCTGTTTGCCATTGATCGCGGTGGTATTGTGGGTGCGGACGGTCAGACTCACCAGGGCGCGTTTGATCTCGCCTATCTGCGCTGTGTGCCGGATATGGTGATCATGACCCCAAGCGATGAGAATGAGTGTCGGCAGATGCTCTACACCGGCTATCACTATCAGGCTGGCCCAAGTGCAGTGCGTTATCCGCGCGGCACCGGTGTCGGTACGCCGCTGGCACCCCTGCAGAGCCTGCCGCTGGGTAAAGCGGTCGTGAAACGCCAGGGTGAAAAGCTGGCAATTCTGAACTTCGGCACTCTGTTGCCAGAAGCTGCCGCCACAGCGGAAGCACTGAATGCGACCCTGGTCGATATGCGCTTTGTAAAGCCGCTGGATGAAGCGCTGATTGCTGAGCTCGCTGCCACGCACGACTCACTGATTACGCTGGAAGAAGGCGCAATCAAAGGCGGTGCAGGCAGTGGCGTGAATGAATTTATCATGGCGAAACGTCTGGCTGTTCCTGTGCTGAACATCGGTCTGCCGGATGAATTTATCCCGCAGGGTACGCAGGATGAAGTGCGTCATGACTATCTGCTTGACGCGGAAGGCATTCAGCAACAGATCGCCCGCTGGCTGGCGCAGTAACCTCCCTTCGCTGCGCTCCCCCTCAGGGAGCGCAACATCCTGCTATGCTGTAACCTTTGCACTTTCGCAGGAGCCTTCACCATGAATACGATTCAACTCGGTAGCACCGATCTGCAGGTGTCTCGTCTCTGTCTCGGTTGTATGACCTATGGCGAGCCAACGCGCGGCAACCACGCCTGGACGCTGCCAGAAGCGAGCAGCCGTCCACTGATTCAGCAGGCACTGGATGCAGGTATCAACTTCTTCGATACGGCTAACAGCTACTCTGATGGCAGCAGCGAAGAGATTCTGGGTCGGGCACTAAAAGATTTTGCCCGCCGTGAAGAGGTTGTTGTCGCCACCAAAGTCTATTTCCCCCTGACTAATCTTTCACAGGGCCTGTCGCGCAAGAATATCCTGCAATCCATTGATGACAGCCTGCAGCGCCTCGGCATGGAGTATGTCGATCTGCTGCAGATTCACCGCTGGGACTACAACACCCCGCTGGAGGAGACGCTGGAAGCGCTACATGACGTCGTGCAGTCTGGCAAAGCCCGCTACATCGGTGCCTCGTCAATGCACGCCAGCCAGTTTGCTCAGGCGTTGCAGATGCAGTCTGAACAGGGCTGGCACCGCTTTGTCAGCATGCAGGATCAGTACAACCTGATTCAGCGCGAAGAGGAACGGGAAATGCATCCTCTCTGTCTGAAGGAGCAGATCGCCGTGCTGCCCTGGAGTCCGCTGGCGCGCGGCAAGCTGACCCGCCCGTGGGGTGAAAACACCGCGCGCTCTGCCTCTGACCAGGTAATGGCAAAGCTTTATGACAACACCGAAGAGAACGATGCCGCGATTGCAGAACGACTGGCGATGGTGGCGGAAGGTAAAGGCGTAACGCGGGCGCAGGTGGCCCTGGCCTGGCTGCTGAGCAAACCTGCCGTCACGGCACCGATTATTGGCGCGTCCCGTGCTGAGCAGTTTGACGATCTGGTTAAGGCGGTGGATGTCACGCTGAGTGACGAGGAAATTACCCTGCTGGAAGAGCTCTATCAGCCACATCAGGCGGTAGGATTCGAGTAAACCTGACGTGACGCCCTTCCCGGGCGTCACCTCTTATCAGGCGTTTAGCATGGCGGTTAAGCCGCCAGCCAGACCCCGATTCCATAGAGCATGGCAGCGGAAATCACGCCAGCAATAATGTCATCAACCATAATGCCCATGCCGCCATGCACATTGCGGTCAAACCAGCGAATCGGCCATGGCTTCCACATATCAAGAATACGGAACAGCACAAAGCCCCCCAGCACCCATTGCCAGCTGTTGACCGGAATCGCCATCAGCGTAATCCACATGCCGATAAACTCATCCCAGACAATACTGCCGTGATCGTGTACGCCCATATCTTTGGCGGTGCGATGGCAGAGATAAACGCCGACGCAGATACCCACCAGCACCACCAGCGAATAGAGATCCTGCGGCAGGAAAGTCATCAGCCACCAGAATGGGATGGCCGCCAGCGATCCCATGGTGCCCGGCACAACCGGGCTTAATCCGCTGCCGAAACCGGTCGCCAGCAAATGCCAGGGATTGCTCATCCGCAGGCGACGTTTGGCCACGTCGTTATTTAGCATCAAAGTGATCAAACCCTTTGTGACGGAAGGTGGCGGGCTTGCCATTATCCAGCAGCGTCAAGCCTTCCGACTCCGGTGCTATTTGTCCGATGCAGGTATACGGCACGCCCAGATGCCCCAGCGCCACATCCAGCGCGCCGCGATTAACCTCTGGCACAGTGAAGCAGAGTTCATAGTCTTCGCCGCCACTCAGCGCCCAGCGCAGTACCTGCTCAGGCTCGAAGTGGTCGCGCAGGGCCGCCGACAGTGGCAACGCATCCAGGTTAAGCCGCGCGCCGCAGCCGCTGGCTTTCAGCACATGGCCGAGATCGGAAATCAGACCGTCGGAAATATCCACCGCAGAGGAAGCCAGCGAACGCAGTGCCTGACCCTGCAGAATGCGCGGCATCGGACGCAGATGACGTTTAATCAGCGCTTCATGCACTGCCGGATCGCTGATGCGACAGTGATGCTGCAGCAACGCCAGACCCGCCGCGCTGTCACCCAGCGTACCGGTCACGAAGATCCAGTCGCCCGGCTTCGCGCCGGATCGTTTCAGGGCGCGGCCCTGCGGCAAAAGACCGTGAATCGCCAGCGTCAGACTCAGCGGGCCACGCGTAGTGTCACCACCCACCAGCTGCATATCGTAATATTCCAGCAGTTCAAACAGGCTTTCACTAAAGGCCGAGAGCCAGCTTTCATCGACCTGCGGCAACGTTAAGGCCAGCGTCAGCCAGGCGGGATCGGCGCCCATAGCAGCAAGGTCGCTGAGATTCACAGCCAGGGCTTTGTAACCCAGATCGGCAGGATGAATATCCCGTAAGAAGTGCACACCCGCGACCAGGGTATCGGTGCTGATCGCCAGGGTCTGTTTTTCCGGCACGCTAAGTAACGCACAATCGTCACCGATGCCGAGTTCGACATCACGGCGGCTGCGTGTTCTGCGGTTGAAGTAGCGTGCGATGAGTTCAAATTCACCACAAGACATAATTGCGTTCCGCTTAACCCTTAATGAAAAAAGGCCGGCAAGCCGGCCTTTTTGTTTATTTGCGAGTGGGTCGAATTTGTGGACCGGCTTTATCCAGCACGCCGTTAACAAATTTATGACTGTCTTCGGCACCGAAGACTTTCGCCAGCTCAATCCCTTCGTTGATGGCCACTTTATAAGGCACATCGTTACGTTTGCTCAGCTCATACAGCGAGATGCGCAGGATAGCTTTTTCTACCTGGCCCAGCTCTTCGAGCTGACGCGACAGATAGGGCTTCATCAGTCCATCCAGATACGCACTGTTGGTCGCCACACCGGACAGCAGTTCGCGGAAGTAGGTAATGTCGACGTCTTTGACGTCCTGTTCCGCCAGAAACTGGTATTCCACATCGGCAATGTCGTTATTCGACAACTGCCAGGAGTAAAGCGCCTGAACAGCGCACTCACGGGCGCGACGACGAGCAGCAGGTTTCACAAAATTCCCCTTACAAAAATCAGGCTTTAATGGCTTTCAATACGTTGATCATTTCGAGCGCAGTCAGAGCCGCTTCAGCACCTTTGTTACCCGCTTTGGTGCCGGCACGCTCAATGGCCTGCTCGATGCTTTCAGTGGTCAGCACGCCAAACGCGACAGGAATATCGCTGTTCATGGCAACGCTGGCGATACCGGAGCTGGCTTCACCCGCCACATATTCGAAGTGGGCAGTGCCTCCACGAATGACGGTGCCGAGTGCGATAATCGCATCATATTTGCCGGAGTTAGCCAGCGCACGGGCTGCCAGAGGCAGTTCGTAGGCACCTGGCACCCAGACTACGGTGATATTGTCATCTTTGACCTGGCCGATACGTTTCAGGGCATCAACTGCGCCATCCAGCAGGCTGTCATTAATGAAGTTGTTAAAACGCGCAATAACGATGGCAACATTGGCCTCAGGCGTTGCAACAGCAGCTTCGATAACTTTCATACTTATCCTTTCAGGGGTTTGGTTAGCCCCGCGCAGGGGGGCGGATTCTATCATACTCTTGGGCGGCGTGCTCTCGCTTTTCCGACCGTGTTATTGGGGTGTCAGGATCAGGCGTAAATCGTCACCGACCTGCCGGACGTCGCTGAAACGGAAGGCAGGCGCGTCAGCGAGCGAGCTGAGCCCCGGCAGCTGACACAGGCCACGTCCTTCATGACCCAACAGCTTAGGTGCCAGATAAACAATCAGTTCATCGACCAGCCCGGCCTGCAACAGCGCCCCGGCCAGTGAGGCACCCGCTTCAACCCAGACGCTGTTAATCTGTTTCTGTCCCAGCAGCATCATCATCGCCACCAGATCCAGCTGCTGTTCGCGCAGCGGCACGGCAATCTGCGTCACCTCAGCGGGCCAGTGCTGTTGATCCGGCTGATGACGCATCAGCCAGGTTTCGCCCGGCTGAGAAATGAGCCGATGTTGCGGCGTGACGCGATTCTGACTGTCAACAATCACCCGCACCGGCTGACGCAGTTGCTGTTCATCAAGCAGTGACTGGCTCTCCGGATCAAGTTCAGACCAGCGCACCGTCAGCGAGGGATCGTCCGCCAGCACCGTAGCGCTGCTGCTGAGGATTGCGGCGCTTTGCGCACGCAGACGCTGGACATCCCGGCGGGCCGCAGCCGACGTTATCCACTGGCTTTCACCGCTGGCCATTGCCGTGCGGCCATCCAGTGACGCGCCCAGCTTGAGCTGAATCCAGGGAAAGCCGGTGCGCATCCGCTTGAGGAAGCCGCGATTCAGCGCTTCCGCTTCCGGCATCATCAGGCCGTGGCTGACCGCAATGCCTGACTGATGCAGACGGTGCAGCCCGCGTCCTGCGACCTGCGGATTGGGGTCCTGCATCGCAGCCACAACACGGCTAACGCCAGCAGCAATCAGCGCATCACAACAGGGCGGTGTGCGACCATGATGGCTGCAGGGCTCCAGCGTGACATAGGCGGTTGCACCACGGGCTTTTTCGCCCGCCATGCGCAGGGCGTGAACTTCGGCATGCGGTTCACCGGCACGCTGATGCCAGCCCTCGCCTGCTACTTCGCCATCGCGCACAATCACGCAGCCGACATTGGGGTTCGGCATGGTCGTAAAACGACCGCGTCGCGCCAGTTCCAGCGCGCGCGCCATGTAAAGTTCATCCATGGTTTAATCCTGTAACCGGGCGATCTCTTCGCCAAAATCACGAATATCTTCAAAGCTGCGGTAAACTGAGGCGAAGCGAATATAGGCCACTTTGTCGAGCTTCTTCAGCTCATCCATCACCAGATTGCCAATCAGTTTACTGGGGATCTCACGTTCGCCAGTCGCGCGCAACTGCGTTTTAATATGGTTCACAGCGCTTTCAACCGCATCGGCACTCACGGGACGTTTCTCAAGCGCTTTCATCATCCCGCTGGCCATTTTGTCTTCATTAAAAGGCTCGCGCACATCATTGCTCTTCACCACGCGTGGCATCACCAGTTCCGCCACCTCAAAGGTGGTGAAGCGTTCATGACACACCAGGCACTGGCGGCGGCGACGCACCGAAGAGCCTTCACTAACCAGACGAGAATCAATCACTTTGGTGTCCACAGCGGAGCAGAATGGGCAATGCATGACGTTTCCTGACGCGAGAGTGATGGGTCTGACAGTGTAGCGCGAACTGCGAATCAACAAAATCTCTTCCGTGCCTTTACCGGGCTTCTCATCGCAGGATAAACGCGGCTAAATTTCGGCTGCGGCAAAAGGGACTACGCTTTAAGAGCTGCAAGTAAAATTTTCCACTAACACTCTGGAGGTTGTATGGGTCTGTTTAACTTTGTGAAAGAAGCCGGTGAAAAACTCTGGGACGCGGTAAACGGCGGAGATGACCAGAATAAAAAGCTGCAGGATCACATTAACAAGCTCGGCTTGCCTGACAGCGACAAGGTCGACGTCAAGGTCAATGGCGACACCGTGACCGTGACCGGTGATGGCCTGTCCCAGGAGCTGAAAGAAAAGATTCTGATTGCTGCAGGTAACGTTGCAGGCATCACGAAAGTTGAAGACAAGGTGACCGTGACAGATACCGCGGTCGAGTCAGAGCTGTACACCGTGAAAAAAGGCGATACGCTGAGCGCGATTTCCAAACAGGTTTACGGCAACGCTAACGAATATAACAAGATTTTCGAAGCGAATAAGCCAATGCTCTCGCATCCTGATAAGATCTATCCTGGCCAGGTTTTACGTATTCCAAAATAACGGACAAGGATAACTTATGAGCAGGATGGTTTGGATTCCGGTGGCGCTCTCTCTGGTAACGCTGAGCGGCTGCAGCACCACGGCAGGCAATCCGCAGGTCAGAGAGCTGCATCAGGAAGTGAGTCAGCTAAATCAGCAGATGCAGCACCTGACCACGCAGGCCAGTGCACTGGAAGTCCAGGGACAGCTTAACAGTCAGTTGCAACAAGGCGCATGGCTGGTGCCGCAGGCGAAAACGCCAGTGGCGCTGCAAACCCAGCTCGGCACACTGCGACTGACGCTGTCGCCTGTGACCGCTGAAGCCAGCGGCTCGCGGACAACCCTGACTGTGCGTTCAATGGACGACCGCCCTCTGCCCGCCCTGCATGCGACGGTGATCTGGGGTGAGCTTGACCCGGCGACCGGTAAACCGCTGAACAGCGACAGTCTGAGTCAGACCGTCACGGTGCCGGCCTCGTTGCTGCCCCAGCATTCGACCAGCATCCCGCTGCGGCTCAGTGGCCTGACACCGGAGCAATTGGGTTATGTCCGCGTGCATAACGTAACCGGGGATACGCCGACTCAGACTTCCCCTGCCGCACCCGCTAGCCCATAGCCGCGGTGCAAAAAAAACGGGCAGCCTGTTGGCTGCCCGTTTTTATTTCTGACGCGTGATTAAGGCAGGATAGAAGGCTGATCGGCGCCCTCTTTCTCGACTTTCTGCACCATCATATGTTCACGCTTCATGCCCAGCTTCAGCGCCAGCGCCGAAGAGACATAAATGGATGAAATCGTACCAATCGTCACACCAATCAGCATGGTCAGTGAGAAGCCTTTCAGCAACGCACCACCAAACACGAACAGGATGAGGATCATCGCCAGCGTCGTCAGCGAGGTAATCAGGGTACGGCTTAACGTCTGTGTCAGTGACACGTTCGTAATATCGTAAGAGCTGCCGCGACGAATCTTACGGAAGTTTTCACGAATACGGTCAGAGACCACAATTTTATCGTTAAGCGAGTAGCCAATCACCGACATCAGCGAGGCAACAATTGTCAGGTCGATTTCAATGCGGAACAGCGCCAGCAGGCCGCAGGTGATGATCACGTCATGCGCCAGCGCCAGCACGGTACCCAGCGCCAGACGCCACTCAAAGCGGAAACCGATATAGATCAGAATCGCAATCAGTGCAGACAGCAGCGCCATCGCACCCGCCTGCGCCAGGTCGCTACCCACACTCGGGCCAACGAACTCAATGCGCTTAACGGTCGCGTTTTGCTGGGTAGTCTGGTTAATCACCGACACCACTTTATTGCCTAACTCAGTACCCGCCGGGCCGGTCACCGGTGCCATACGCACCATGACGTCACGGCTGCTGCCAAAGTTCTGCACCAGCGGCTCGTCAAAGCCCGCTTTCACCAGATCACCACGCAGGACTTCAAGGTCGGCCGGTTTTTCCAGCGCGATCTCAATCACCGTACCACCGGTGAAATCGAGGCCCCAGTTAAAACCACGCACACCCACGATCGCAATCGCGGCAAGAATCAGCAGTCCTGAAATGATGAAGGCCAGCTTATCCCAGCGCATAAAGTCGACGACTTTACGCCCGTGGTTTAACTGCTCAATGTTATATTCCTGTGCCACAACGCACTCCTCAGATAGACAGCTTGTTGATGCGTTTGCCACCGTAAACCAGGTTAACAATGGCACGGGTACCGATAATCGCGGTGAACATTGAGGTCGCGATACCAATTGCGGTGGTAATAGCAAAGCCTTTGATCGAACCGGTGCCGACCGCGTAAAGAATGATAACTTTGATCAGGGTGGTCACGTTCGCATCGACAATACTGGAGAAGGCGCCTTTGTAGCCCTCATGAATTGCCTGCTGAACCGAGCGCCCGTTACGCAGCTCTTCTTTAATACGTTCGTTAATCAGTACGTTAGCATCGACTGCTACCGCCAGTGTTAACACGATACCGGCAATACCCGGCATGGTCAGGGTCGCACCAGGCAGCAGGGACATGACGCCGACAATCAGCACCAGGTTAACCAGCAGCGCACTCGTCGCAATCAGACCAAACTTCTTGTAGAACACCACCATAAACAGGATCGAGGCGAGCAGACCCCACAGGCAGGCTTCCAGACCCTGAGTAATGTTTTGCTGACCCATGGTCGGCCCGATCGTACGCTCTTCCACAATCTGGATGGGCGCAATCAACGCACCGGCACGCAGCAGCAGCGACAGCTGACGCGCTTCGTTCGGGTTGTTGATACCGGTGATGCGGAAGCTGTTCCCCAGGCGAGACTGGATATTAGCGACGTTAATCACCTCTTCCTGTTTCACCAGAATTGAACGGCCGTTAGCATCTTTTTTACCGCTGTCCTTATACTCCACAAACAGGGTCGCCATCGGCTTGCCGATGTTGTCCTTGGTGAAGTTGGACATGATGTTACCGCCTGCGCTATCAAGTGAAATGTTCACCTGTGGCTGGTTGTACTCATCCATGCTGGACGTCGAGTCGGTGATGTGGTCACCGGTCAGGATCACCCGCTTGTAGAGCACGACCGGCTGGCCATCACGCATGTCTTTAACTTCTGAGTCACCCGGAACACGGCCACTGGCCGCCGCAGTAGGATCTACGCTGGTGTTCACCAGACGGAATTCCAGCGTCGCGGTTGCGCCCAGAATCTCTTTGGCACGCGCCGTATCCTGAATACCCGGCAGCTCAACCACGATGCGATCGGAGCCCTGACGCTGAACCAGTGGTTCCGCCACGCCAAGCTGGTTTACACGGTTACGCAGAATCGTAATGTTCTGCTGAACCGCATATTCACGCGCTTCGCTGAGACGGGCATCGCTCATGGTGGCACGCAGCGCATCGCTGCCGCTGCTGTTGATCACCAGATCCTGATGACGCGAGGAGAGCCAGGAGATCGCCGCATCACGACTGGCAGCGTCACGGAAACGAATTTCCACGCCGTAGTTCGCGATTTTGTTGACGGTGGTATAAGGGATATTTTTGGTGCGCAGATCGCTACGCAGCGTGTCAGCATTCTGCTCCTGCAGCTTGCTGAGCGCGGTGTCCATGTCCACTTCCATCAGGAAGTGCACACCACCACGCAGGTCGAGACCGAGTTTCATCGGCTCTGCTGACAGCATGCTCAGCCAGCGCGGCGTGGCTGGCGCAAGGTTCAGCGCGACAACGTAGTTCTCACCCAGCGCTTTCATGATGGCTTCACGGGCGCGTAACTGCACATCCGTATTGTTGAAGCGCGCGGTAATCGCACCATTTTCCAGCGCAACAGATTTGCTCTGGATATTGTCTTGTTTTAATGCGGACTGAATTTGATCCAACGTCTGCTCACTGGCGGCGCTTCCGCGCGCACCAGTGATTTGAACGGCCGGATCCTCACCATACAGGTTGGGAAGCGCATAGAGCAGGCCGACGAGAATCACGACGACCAGCATCACATACTTCCACAAAGGATAACGATTTAACACGGCAGTTCCCTTAGGGAAGAAAGAATTACAGCGCCTTGATAGTGCCTTTAGGCAGCACGGCAGCGACGAAATCACGTTTAACGACGACTTCATTGGTGTCATTCAGCGCGATAGCGACGTATCCCGTGTCAGAGACTTTCGTTACGCGGCCTACCAGGCCACCGCTGGTCAGCACTTCATCACCCTTAGAGATGGAATCCATCAGCTTCTTGTGCTCTTTCGCACGTTTCTGCTGCGGACGCAGGATCATGAAGTAGAAAATCAGACCAAACACCACCAGCATGATCACCAGAGAATACGGACTTCCCTGAGACGGTGCGCCAGCTGCAGCCACGGCGTCAGAAATGAATAAGCTCATTAAATTTCCCTCATTGATGAATTATCAGACGTTAATGGCGGAACTTCTTTGCCCGTCCGTTGGTAAAACTCAGTTACAAAGTGTTCTAATTTACCCTCTTCAATGGCCTGGCGTAAACCTGCCATCAGACGCTGGTAATAGCGCAAATTGTGGATAGTGTTCAGACGCGCGCCCAGTATTTCGTTACAACGGTCGAGATGATACAAGTAGGCGCGGCTATAATTGCGACAGGTGTAACAATCACACTCCGCATCCAGCGGCGCAGTGTCATCTTTGTATCGGGCGTTGCGGATTTTCACCACACCCTCAGTCACAAACAGGTGACCATTTCGGGCATTACGGGTAGGCATCACGCAGTCAAACATATCGACGCCGCGACGGACGCCTTCAACCAGATCTTCTGGCTTGCCGACACCCATCAGATAACGTGGTTTATCCTGCGGAAGCTGCGGACAGACGTGCTCAAGAATACGGTGCATGTCCTGCTTGGGCTCACCCACCGCCAGGCCGCCCACAGCGTACCCATCAAAGCCAATCTCTACCAGACCTTTCACCGAGACATCTCGTAAATCTTCGTAAACCGAGCCCTGGATAATGCCAAACAACGCATTTTTATTCCCCAGGCTGTCGAAACGATCACGGCTGCGTCGCGCCCAACGCAGCGACATCTCCATGGAGCGTTTGGCATAGTCCCAGTCTGCCGGATAGGGCGTACATTCATCGAAGATCATGACGATGTCGGAACCGAGGTCGTACTGAATCTCCATCGATTTTTCCGGATCGAGGAAGATCGGGTCGCCATTGATCGGGTTACGGAAGTGAACGCCCGCTTCGGTGATTTTGCGGATGTCACCCAGGCTGAAGACCTGGAAGCCGCCGGAGTCGGTCAGAATCGGCCCTTTCCACTGCATAAAATCATGCAGATCGCCATGCAGTTTCATGATCTCCTGGCCCGGACGCAGCCAGAGGTGGAAGGTATTGCCCAGAATGATCTGTGCGCCAGTCTCCTGCACTTCTTCCGGCGTCATGCCTTTCACGGTGCCATAGGTGCCGACAGGCATAAACGCAGGGGTTTCCACCACACCGCGATCAAAAATCAGACGGCCACGGCGTGCGCGCCCGTCTGTAGTATCAAGTTCAAATTTCACAAAGCCCCCATTGGAGAAACAGTCCAATGTATACAACCTTCACGCTATTAAGGCGGTTCCGGCTATCGGTTAATAAATCAGTCGCCCACTTTTTCCAGCGGCGCCTGCGGATTTTTGCTGATAAACATCGCGTCACCATAACTGAAGAAACGATATTGCTCAGCCACGGCTGCGTGATACGCCGCCATGGTGTGCTGATAACCGGCAAACGCCGAGACCAGCATAATCAGCGTCGATTCGGGCAAATGGAAGTTGGTGATCAGCGCATCAATCACCTGATACTCATAGCCCGGATAGATGAAAATCTGGGTATCATCGAAGAACGGCGCAATCAGAGCATCCTGACTCGCTTTGGCGGCGCTCTCCAGCGAACGGACGGAGGTGGTGCCGACGGCGACCACCTTATTGCCGCGCGCTTTACAGGCCAGCACCGCGTCAACAACCTCCTGCGGCACTTCGGCATATTCTGCGTGCATGTGATGCTCTTCGATGGTCTCGACACGCACCGGCTGGAAAGTCCCCGCCCCAACATGCAGCGTCACAAACGCCATTTCAACGCCCTTCTCTTTCAGCGCCTGCAGCAGCGGTTCATCGAAATGCAGACCGGCGGTCGGGGCCGCGACAGCACCCGGACGGGCGCTGTAAACCGTCTGATAAAGCTCGCGATCCGCCTCTTCATCCGGACGGTCAATATAGGGCGGCAGCGGCATATGGCCGACGCTGTTGAGAATATCGAGCACCGCGCGCTCATCATCAAAGACAATCTCAAATAGCGCATCGTGGCGTGCCACCATCGTCGCTTTCACGCTCTCATCTTCACCCAGAAGCAGTTCTGCGCCCGGCTTTGGTGCTTTCGAGGCGCGCACATGTGCCAGTACGCGCTTATCGTCGAGCATCCGCTCTACCAGCATTTCGATTTTGCCACCGCTGGCTTTACGGCCAAAGACGCGCGCCGGAATCACGCGGGTGTTGTTGAACACCAGCAGATCGCCTGGATTCAGCTTATCCAGCACGTCGGTGAAAACACCGTGCGACAAGGCCCCGCTGGGGCCATCGAGCGACAGCAGGCGACAGCCACTGCGCTGCGCCTGGGGATAGTGAGCAATCAGGGATTCGGGCAGTTCAAAAGCAAAATCAGCGACACGCATTGAAATGTTCTTTCTCAGGCAAAAACAGGCGGCACAGTTTAGCGGAAAAACGACCAATTCTGAACAACTGGCTGCGCTAAGGCAGTTCAGCCTATAATGCGGCATGAACTTTCTTGCGCATCTCCATCTGGCTAAGCTGGCCAACAGCTCCTTACTCGGCAATTTAATGGCCGACTTTGTGCGTGGCAACCCGCACCAGCACTGGTCTGCACCTGTTGCAGACGGCATTCTGATGCATCGTCGTCTGGATGTGATGACCGATGGGCTGCCGGAAGTGCGCAGCGCCCGTCAGCTGTTCCGTGCGGAAACGTATCGCGTGGCACCCATCACACTGGATGTCATCTGGGACCATTTTTTGGCGCGTCACTGGCAGCGTTTCACACCCGAGCAGACGCTGGTGCAGTTTTCTGCCGCCGCCGAGCGCGAAATCCTGCCGCAACTGCCAGATACCCCCACTGAATTTCAGGAACTCAATGCTGTGATGTGGCGTGAGCGCTGGTTTGAGCATTATGCCCAGCCTGCACGGCTTGAGCGGGTGCTGCACGGCATGGCCAGCCGCCGTCCACGCCTGGCGGCACTGCGCGACTCCTACCATGATTTCACCGAACATTATGATCAGCTGGAAGCGCTGTTTTTTATTTTTTATCCGCGTTTAATGGCGCTGGCGACCAGCAGAACCCTGTAAAACCCGATCCTCTGCTGCCGGGCTGGCGGATGCCAGCTTTCGTCTGAATAAAAAGCCGCTTTCCTGACTTCCCGCCATCTTGCCATTGCTGCTTATCTGCGGCTTAATGAAGCCTTTCTTAACAATAGCTAAGAAAACATTACAGCCAGACCGCCTGCTCAGGCGCACCTTCCGTTCGTTATGGCAAAAAAATCATAAGAGGAAAAGATGTCATCCGCTTCGCATTCTGAAATAGACGCGCGTTATCGTTACGCCTGCGACATTGCCCGTGCTGCGGGCAGCCGGGCTTTGTCATGGTATCAACAGCGTCAGACATTGGTAGTGGAACACAAAAGGGATTTGCAGGATGTGGTCAGCGAGGCTGATCGTAACGTTGAGGCATTAATTAAGTCGTTAATTGCCGAGCGTTTTCCTGAGGATGCCGTCTATGGCGAAGAGAGCGGTGGCGAGGTCCAGGGCGCGCCTTTTATCTGGGTCGTTGATCCGATCGATGGCACCGCCTGCTTCGTCAATGGCCTGCCTAACTGGTGCGTCTCGCTGGCCGTCGTCTGTGAGGGCGAACCGGTGATCGGCGTGGTCTGCGATCCTAACCATCAGGAGCTGTTTCATGCACGAGCGGGCCAGGGCGCGTGGGTTAATGAGAGCCGTCTGCAGGCCCATGACGCGCAGCATCTCAACGAGGGGTTACTCGGCATCAGCAACTCCAGCCGCACACCGGGTGAAAGTACCTCGCGGTTGATTCGCGGCTTAACAGAACAGGGTGGCATGTTTATTCGTATCGGTTCTGGTGCGCTTACCAGCGCCTGGGCCGCCGCCGGGCGGCTGATTGGCTACTATGAAGCGCATATGCATCCCTGGGACAGTCTGCCGGGCATCGTCCTGATGCGTGAAGCAGGCGGTGTCACCAATGATTACCTGCGTAATGACGGAATGAAAAACGGCAACCCGGTGTTGCTGTCCAATGCAGCCCTTTACCCGAAAATAAAAGCGCTGACCGGCAATCTGGCGCTGGAGGAATAAATGACGATGCCTGCCCTGTACCGCTGCGCGCTGATCCTCAGTTCTCTCTGGCTGCTAAGCCCGGCGTCACAGGCGGCGGATTACCAGCTGGAGAAAGTAGTCGAACTGAGCCGTCACGGTGTTCGTCCGCCCACGCCCGGCAATCGCAAAGAGATCGAAGCCGCCAGCCAGCAACCCTGGACGCAGTGGACCACTGCCGATGGTGAGCTGACCGGCCATGGCTACAGCGCTGTGGTGAATAAAGGACGCTGGGAAGGCGATCGCTATCGTCAGCTCGGGCTGCTGAGCACGGGCTGTCCTGACGCGGCTGAGGTCTACGTTCGCGCCAGTCCGCTTCAGCGCACCCGCGCCACCGCCGCGGCGCTGACGGACGGCGCATTTCCCGGCTGCGGCGTGCCCGTGCATCACGTAGCAGGCGATGCCGATCCCCTGTTTCAGAGCGAAAAGCTGACCATCACCCGGACCGATCCCGCTCAGGAGCTCGCCGCGAAACAGCAGAAAGCAGGCGATCTGGCCCGGCTACAACAGCAGCTGCAGCCGGCGATTCAGCAACTGAAAGCTGCCGTCTGCCCGCCCGCAACAGATTGCCCGTTGTTTGATGCGCCCTGGGCGTTTCGGCAGACGCGCAACGGCAATACTTACGTTTACGGGCTGAGTGTGATGGCGAGCATGGTGGAGACGCTGCGACTGGGTTACAGCGAAAACCTGCCGTTTGATCAGCTCGCCTGGGGACACATCACCTCGGCCGCGCAGATCACCTCGCTGCTTCCATTGCTGACCGCCAACTACGATCTGAGCAACGATATCCTTTATCTGGCTCAGCACCGTGGCTCAATACTGCTTAACGCCCTGCTGTCAGAAATTGCGTCTGACAGCTCGCCAACCCGCTGGCTGATTCTGGTGGCGCATGACACCAACATCGCAATGGTGCGCACTCTGATGGACTTTAGCTGGCAGTTACCCGGCTATTCACGCGGCAACATTCCGCCGGGCAGCAGTCTGGTGCTGGAGCGCTGGCGCGACATACACAGTGGCAAACGTTTTTTGCGACTCTATTTTCAGGCGCAGAGTCTGGATGGTATCCGACAGCTGCAACCAATTGATGATAAACATCCGTTATTACATCAGGAATGGCATCAGTCAGACTGCAGAGTTACCCATGTCGGCGTGCTCTGCCCTTATCAATCCACGCTGACTCAGCTGCGGAAAAACCTGGATAACAGCGCTGTGTTGCCGGTTTCGGTTATATTGCCCTGAGTCTGTGGCTAATGAAATTAAGGCCGCAGTCTCAATGCGGCCTTATTAATGTTAACCACGGTTAATTAACGCCACTCCGACCTATTCTTATTTAAAACGACTGACTATCAGCGCTACCCGTTTTGTTTTACGATAGTTACGTCAATCATCCCTTTATTAACTATTTTCCTGTAATCCTTGAGTATTTCGGCGACTGGTTTCGCCGTTTTTTATTTCTGCCTTTATTACCCTTCGTGCCCGATTAGCTGCACCCTCTCCTGCTCAGGCTCTCTTGTGTCCCTGTCCCCGGTTTGCATCCTCCGTGATATTCACTGCTCTTTGAAATAATCATTCCCGGAACTATTTGCTGAAATAATGTGATGCATGACCTTATTTCGCTGATACACAATAAGTGCCGAATAAAAGGAGTTCGTGTTGTGGCGGGGATCACATAAATAATCAGATGCGGGGAAAATTTGAGAGGGGAAATAGCGTGTTCTGCTCCCCCATAAATCGGGAGAGCAGAACAGAGGATTAGCGGGTTTTACGCACCAGCTTATAACCCAGCAGCAATACCACTATCCACACCATACCCACATAGAGTGAAATACGGGTATCGGGGAAATATCCAATCAGCCCGATGATAAAGCAGAGGAAGGCAACGCCGACACCCGCCGTCCAGCTGCCACCTGGCAGTGCAAACTTCAGCTTACTGGCCGCCTCTTTGCCAATTTTGCGACGGAACGCGATCTGCGACAGCAGAATCATGATCCAGACCCATACTGTTGCAAAGGTCGCCAGCGACGCGATCACCAGGAAGACTTTTTCGGGCATCAGGTAGTTGAGATAGACCGCAATCAGCATGGCAAACATCATCACGACAACCGTCACCCACGGAATTCCGCGTGAAGAGACCTTCATAAAGACTTTAGGCGCATGGCCTTGCTGCGCCATTCCGTGCAGCATGCGACCCACACCAAACACATCGCTGTTAATCGCCGAGAGTGACGCGGTCAGCACCACAAAATTGAGGATAGAGGCGGCGGCGGCGATGCCAAGATGCTGGAATGTCAGCACAAACGGGCTGCCCGACGTGCCTACCTGATTCCATGGGTAGATGGACATAATCACAAACAGCGTACCGACATAGAACACCAGAATGCGCCACGGCACTGAGTTAATCGCACGCGGAATCGACTTCTCCGGATCTTTCGCTTCACCCGCCGTAATCCCGATAATCTCAATGCCGCCGTAGGCGAACATCACCATCTGCAGCGACAGCAGCATGCCGACCACGCCGTGCGCGAAGAAGCCGCCATTGGTCCATAAATTATGGATGCCGGTCGGCTGGCCGCCGTTGCCAATCCCCCAGATGATCATGCCGAAACCGGCCAGAATCATCACAATGATGGTGGCGACTTTGAAGAAGGAGAACCAGAACTCCACTTCACCGAACACTTTCACGCTCATCAGATTGACGGCACCGATGATCAGCACCACGCTCAGCACCCAAATCCAGTGCGGCACCTCGGGGAACCAGACGCCCATATAGATGCCGAACGCGGTGACATCTGCAATCGCGACAATCAGGATCTCAAAACAGTAGGTCCAGCCGGTAATGTAACCCGCCATCGGCCCAAGATAGTCCTGCGCATAGCGTGAAAAGGAACTGGCCTGAGGATTATTAACGGACATCTCACCCAGCGCACGCATGATGATGTAAGCCACGGCCCCACCGATGATATAGGCGAGCAGCACGCTCGGGCCGGCCATTTTTATCGCGTCGGCGGAACCGTAAAACAGCCCGGTGCCAATCGCCGATCCCAGCGCCATAAAACGGATGTGGCGCGTGCTCAGTCCGCGTTTGAGCTTGTTGGTTTCTTGCATAACAACCTGTACCTGTGAAATGAAAAAACCACGGGCAGGCCCGTGGTTAAAGAAAAATCAGTGCGTTCTGTTACGAGTGAACGGCAACCTGTTCCGGCCCCTTCACCCGATCAACAACAGCGGCAATCAGCAGCATCACCAGCGACGGCGGCAACCAGGCGAGACCCTGATCGGCCAGCGGCAGATGCTGACTGAAAGCGGGCAGCAAATCTTTAAACCCGGTGGTTTTAATCGCATCAACAATGCCAAACAGCAGGCTTACCAGCATAGCTGGCGCGATAATCCGGCTGCTCTTGTTCCACCAGTTGAGGGTGAAACTCAGTACAACCAGCACGATACAAGGCGGGTAAATCGCCGTGAGTACCGGGATGGAGATCTGAATCAGGTGGCTCAGGCCGAGGTTCGACACCACCATCGAGAACAGACCCAGAATAAACACCAGCGTTTTATACGATAACGGCAGGTATTGCGCAAAAAATTCCGCACAGGCACAGGTCAGGCCAACGGCGGTCACCATGCAGGCAACAAAAATCAGTGCGGCCAGGAAGAGACTGCCCATATTGCCAAAGGTGTGCTGAACATACGCATGCAGAATCGCTGCGCCGTTGGCGTTTTGATCAACCAGCGCACCGCTGCCCGCGCCCAGCTTAAACAGGCAAAGGTAGACCAGCGTCAGGCCCAGACCCGCGATCAGGCCTGCCAGCACGGTATAGCGCGTCAGCAGCGCGGCATTGTCGACGCCACGCGAACGGGCGGCGTTGACAATCACGATGCCAAAAACCAGCGCGCCCAGCGTATCCATCGTCAGATAGCCGTTAACGAAACCGCTTGAGAACGCCGCATGCTGATAATCAACGGTCGCGGGAATGGTGCCACCCGCCGGCCACACCAGTGCAGCCACGCCCAGCACGGTCAGCGCGATAATTTTCAAGGGCGCAAGGAAGTGACCTACAGTGTCGAGCAGTTTGCCCGGATAAAGCGATACACCAATCACCAGCGCGAAGTAGATCAGGCTGTAGATAAACAGGGGCAGCGCACCATCGCCGGTCAGCGGCGCAATACCCATCTCAAATGAAACCGTTGCCGTACGCGGGGTGGCAAACAGCGGCCCAACAGCCAGATAGCACACGGTAGCCAGCACAATGCCCGCAACCTTGCCAATCGGAGTGCTGAGTGCATCCACGCCGCCGCCGACGCGAGCCAGCGCGATCACGGTCATCACCGGTAACCCGACTGCGGTAATCAGAAAACCAATTGCGGCGGTCCAGACGTGTTCACCAGACTGAATACCGACCATTGGCGGGAAAATGATGTTGCCCGCGCCAACAAACAGGGCGAATGTCATAAAGCCCAGCGCGAGAATGTCCTTCGAAGTTAAACGATGTGTCATACGGCCTGTCACTGATGTTGCGGTGGAAGTTGGGTTAGTGTTGTCCCCTCGCTGCGTGTAAACCGCGATCTGGCTGACAATGTCAGCGCATTATGCTCGTCGCAGGGTAAAGCGCAGGTGATTTAAGCTGCTTTTATTCTGTTCACAGAGGGATGGATCGACAACGGCGCTAAGTAAAACGTTTATAGCGGTGAAAGGCAATACGGGATCGGAAAACCAGAAGGTTATACCACCATTTTTCCCAAAGGCAGTGGATAGCGTTAATTTTTGCTGCAGGGACACAAGATGATGTGCCTAAATAATAGACAGAGCGTGAGAAATCCCCGCATGAACGGGGTTTCAGATACACAAAAGGCGCGTTTTACGCGCCTGTCTGCACAACGTTACAGCACTACCAGACCTGATTCGCGATATCCACCACCAAACGAATTTTCTGCCACTGCTGCGCTTCACTCAGGCTGTTGCCCTCTTCAGTTGAGGCGAAACCGCATTGCGGGCTGAGGCAAATCTGATCCAGGCTGACGTACTGCGCCGCCTCTTCCAGCCGGATTTTCACCTGCGCCGGATCTTCCAGTTCACCCACCTTAGTGGTGATTAAACCCAGCACCACCTGCTGATGACCCCGTTTAATGTAACGCAGTGGCTCAAAGCCGCCGGACCGGGCATTGTCATACTCCAGGAAGAACGCATCCACGTTGACGCTGCCGAACAGGATTTCTGCCACCGGCCCGTAGCCCCCCTCTGAGATCCAGGTGGAGCGGAAGTTCCCGCGACAGACATGCAGACCCACCGTCAGATCGGCAGGCTTATCCTCCAGCGCTTTATTCAGTACCTGAGCGTAAATCTGTGCCAGCTGATCCGGATCGTCGCCGCGTTCGCGGATATCGCGCTTCTGATCTTCAGAGCAGAGATAAGCCCAGACGGTGTCATCCAGCTGCAGATAGCGGCAGCCCGCATCATAAAAGGCCTGAATCGCCGCTTTGTAGGTCTGCGCCAGATCCTCGAAGTAGTCCGCCAGATCGGGATAGACCTCTGCATCAATCACTTTGCGGCCACCGCGGAAGTGTAAAACGCTGGGGCTGGGAATGGTCATTTTTGGCACCGCATCCCCGGCAATACTCTGCAGGAAACGGAAATGCGCCAGCATCGGATGATCCGCCGGGAAACCGAGTTTGCTCACCACTTTCACGCCATGCGCTTTGGTCTGCACGCCATTAAACTGGATGCCCTGTTCCGCTTCATAGCGCTCAACGCCATTCAGGCCATAGAAGAAGTCGAAGTGCCACCAGCCGCGACGAAACTCGCCATCGGTGACCACCTTCAGGCCATTTTCACGTTGCTTCGCTACCACATCGCGAATCGCCTCATCTTCGACCTGCTGCAGGGCCGCCGCATCAATCTCTCCGGTAGCAAACGCTTCGCGCGCCTGCTTAATCGCAGCGGGACGCAGAAAACTGCCAACGGTGTCGGCACGGAACGGGGCGGTTTCTCTTTGCATGATCACTCCTGTCTCTCCTGCCGGTAATAACGACAGGAAATCATTACACCCTGAAATAAATAGCCATCCGGATGGCTACATGTCTGAAAACAGAGTGTCATGAGTGGCATGCATCTGCAACTGAAGAAAATTCAGGGATGATGAAAAAAATTCAACCGGGATTAACGCAGGGCGGCGCGCGCCTCTGCCATCTGGCTGTCTGAGAGCGGCAGATAGCCCGCTTCGCTGACCCGCCGCTGTCCTTGTGGTGAAAGAACCTGCTGCAGAAATGCCGCCACCAGCGGCGGCAGTGGTTTACCGGGTGCTTTATTAACATAGAGATAGAGTGGGCGCGCCCAGGGATAACGGCCGCTACGAATAGCATCGGCATCCGGAGCAATCGCCTGGCCCTGATCATTCGTCACCGCCAGCATTTTTACGCCGCTGAGATGAAAGCCAAAACTGGCGTAGCCGATGCTGCGCGAATTACCGGCCACCGCCTGCACCACCGCGGCCGAGCCAGGAAACTCCGCTACGTCGCTGCGGAAATCGCCTTTGCATAGCACCTGCTGTTTGAAGAAACCCCAGGTGCCGGAGGCGGAATTACGTCCATAGCGCTGAATGGGGCGTTTGTTCCATTGCGCGCCGGTTAAACCGAGATCGCCCCAGCGCAGCGGCACACTGTGTGCGCCACACAGACGGGTAATGGAGAAGATGGCGTCGAGCTGACGCGGTTCAATCTGCTGCAGCGGGTTACGCTGATTCACTACCACCACCAGCGCATCCATCGCCACCGGCACCGCCAGCGGCGGATAACCGTAGCGCGCCTCAAAAGCCTGCCGCTCATCGGCCTGCATCGGGCGGCTCATCGGACCGAGCTGTGCGGCACCTGCTGCCAGCGCGGTCGGTGCGGTTGAGGAACCGGAGGCCTGAACCTGCACATTGACGCCCGGCGCCTGCCGACTAAAATCCTCGCCCCACAGGGTCATAAGATAGCCAAGCGTATCTGAGCCGACACTGCTGAGATTGCCGGAGAGCGTGCCGTGCTGGGCCAGCGCCAGGCCCGGCAGCAGCGTAACAATCAATACAAGAAGAATGCGCATCAGGAAGATCCGGCAGCCATTAATGAACGGCATTCTCCTGCATCACGCTGCTGACAATCAACCTCGCGGGCAGCGTAAACGTAAAACAGGTCTCTTGGTGCGGCACGCTGGTGATGTCGAGCCGCGCGTTGTGGTGACTCAGCGCATGTTTCACAATCGCCAGACCCAGCCCGCTACCCCCGGTGGCGCGTGAACGCGCTTTATCGACGCGGTAGAAACGCTCGGTCAGACGGGGAATATGTTCTGAAGCAATACCCGGCCCGTTGTCGCACACCCGGAAGGTGGCGCCCTGTTTGCCGCGCAGCCAGCTGATATCGATCCGCGTGCCATCCGGGGTGTGATTCACCGCGTTATAAACCAGATTGGAGATAGCACTGCGAAGCTGTTCATCGTTGCCGAACACTTTCAGATGGGGATCGGTATGGAAATGAATATCGTGACGACCGCCACTTAGCGTCGCCGCCTCATGCTGCAGCAGTTTCAGCATGACCGGCACATCCACCTTCTCTTTCAGATCGATGGCAGGCGCGGCTTCAATGCGCGACAGCGTCAGCAGCTGTTTGACCAGGCTGTCCATACGGCGCGTCTGCTCCGACATCGTGTGCAGCGCTTTGCTGCGCGAAGGCTCGCTCATCACCGAGTCGTTCATCATCTCCAGATAGCCCTGCAGCACCGTGAGCGGCGTACGTAACTCATGGCTGACGTTGGCAAAGAAGTTGCGGCGCGCCCCTTCCAGCTGATGCATCTGCGTCACATCACGCGCCACCAGCAGCCACTGCCCCTCGCTGTAGGGCATGACGCGAAATTCCATGTGAAGTTTGTTGTTCAGCACCAGCGTCAGGGGCTTGTCAAAATCGCGCTGGCGCAGATAGCGTGAGAACTCCGGATAACGCAGCAGATTGAGGATGTTCTGGCCATTATCTTCCGGCCAGCGCAGACCCAGGTGCTGTTGCGCCAGACCGTTACACCAGAAAATAGTGCCCTCTTCCGTGGTCAGGATCACCGCATCCGGCAGCGACTCGGCACCGCTGCGGAAACGTTTGATCAGATTACCGAGTTCACGTCGCCGCCGCCGGTTGCGCAGCTGCATCTGGTAAAGACCATAAAACAGCGGTTCCCAGCTGGCACGCCCGGCGGGTGGCGTCATGGTGCGGTCGAGCCACAGCCAGTGCGACAGCCGCATCAGATTGTGGAAATGCCATAACAGCACCATGACCACGCTCAGCAGCAACCACCAGGGCAAACCGCCAGACAGCAGGCCCAGCAGCACCGCAGGCAGACAGGCCAGCAGCAGTTCTGTCAGTAATCTCTTCCAGGAGAGGCGTTCCAGCACGGTAAAGGCTCCGTTTAGTAGCGGGCAGAGAAACGATACCCTGTTCCACGGACGGTTTGTACCATGCGATCGTGGCCGGAGACTTCCAGCGCTTTACGTAAACGGCGAATGTGAACATCAACAGTGCGATCTTCCACATACACATTGGTGCCCCAGACGTGGTTCAGCAGCTGTTCGCGGCTGTATACGCGTTCCGGGTGAGTCATAAAGAAGTGCAGCAGCTTATATTCGGTCGGGCCCATCTCCAGCGGCGTGGTTTCGGACATCACGCGATGTGAAGAAGGATCCAGACTCAGTCCCTGCATCTCAATCACCTCTTCCACCGCCATCGGTGAAATACGGCGCATCACCGCTTTAATTCGCGCCATCAGTTCTTTAGGCGAAAACGGCTTGGTAATGTAATCATCGGCGCCCACTTCCAGGCCACGCACCCGATCTTCCTCTTCGCCACGCGCGGTGAGCATCATCACCGGGATATCCCGTGTCATCGCCTCGCGTTTCAGATGCTTGATAAACTGAATACCGCTGCCTCCAGGTAACATCCAGTCCAGTAAAATCAGATCGGGCCAGGGTTCAATCAGCTTGCCCACGGCACTGTCATAATCTTCCGCCTCAATTGGCTGATAGTCGTTCTGCTCCAGAACAAAACACAACATTTCACGGATGGGGGCTTCATCCTCCACAACCAAAATGCGCTTAGCCATTATTACTCCTGCTGATTATGACGGCTGTCACTGAGATTCGCGGCGCCATTATGCGTCAGATTTGTGACACTTTTATGAAAAACATAACCTGCCTGTAACGCCGTTGGTAATCATTTATGACAGCGCAGCGACAATTTTTCGCTTTGGCCGCAGAGCCAGTATAATCGCCGGGCGAATCACAACGGCAGGGACTCATCATGCGCATCATTCATACTGCGGACTGGCATCTGGGGCAGTTCTTTTACAACAAAAGTCGGGCAGCCGAACATCAGGCGTTTCTCGACTGGCTGTTGATCCAGATTGAACAGCATCAGGTGGATGCGTTGATTATTGCAGGCGATCTGTTTGATACCGGCACGCCGCCCAGCTACGCCCGCGAGATGTTTAACCGCTTTGTGGTGGCGCTGCAGCCCACCGGTTGTCAGCTGATTGTGCTGGCGGGCAACCACGATTCCGTGGCGACGCTGAATGAGTCACGCGAACTGCTCGCCTGTCTCAACACCCGGGTAATCGCCACCCCCCAGGAGCAGGATGATGTGTTGCTGCTGAACACACGCCAGGGCGAACCGGGCGCGCTGCTCTGTGCCATTCCCTATCTGCGACCGCGCGATATTCTGCGCAGCCGGGCGGGTCAGTCAGGGCGCGATAAACAGACCTCGCTGCTGGAGGCGATTGCCCATCACTATCAGCAGCGCTTTGCCGCCGCCCAGGCGCTGGGCCATGCATTGCCGATTATCGCTACCGGACATCTCACCACCGTCGGGGTCAGCCAGAGCGATTCGGTGCGTGACATCTACATCGGTACGCTTGATGCCTTCCCCGCCAGTGCCTTTCCGGCCGCTGACTACATTGCACTGGGCCATATTCATCGCGCCCAGCGCGTGGCGGGCAGCGAGCATATCCGCTATAGCGGCTCGCCCATTCCGCTGAGTTTTGATGAGCTGGGCAGCGAAAAAAGCGTCTTTCTGCTGGAGCTTGCGGCAAGCGGCCTGCAATCCGTTACGCCGCTGGTGGTGCCGCAGGCGCAGCCGATGCAGGTGCTGAAAGGATCGCTGGCACAGATTGCGGAACAGTTACACGCCTTCAGCACGGCTGAGCAGGAGAAGCCGACCTGGCTCGACATCGAAGTCACCACGCAGGAGTACCTCAGCGATCTGCAGCATCAGGTCGAAACCCTGACCGCCACGCTGCCGGTTGAAGTCCTGCTGCTGCGCCGCAGCCGCGAGCAGCGGCAGCAGAGCCTGGCGCGGCTCGACAACGAAACCCTGAGTGAACTGAAAGTGGAAGAGGTCTTTGCCCGCCGGCTCGCGCTGGATGAGGAGCTGCAACCTGCGCAAATCGACGAGATGACCACCCTGTTCCGCCAGACGCTGGCCGCCATGGAAGAGACCCAATGAAGATCCTCACGCTACGGTTTAAAAACCTTAATGCTCTGCGCGGTGAATGGTTCATCGACTTCCGCGCCGAGCCTTTTGCCAGCAATGGCCTGTTTGCCATAACCGGCGCGACCGGCGCAGGTAAAACCACCCTGCTGGACGCCATTTGTCTGGCGCTCTATCACCAGACGCCGCGCCTGGGCGCGATTTCCCAGAGCCAGAATGCGCTGATGACGCGCGACTGTGCCGAATGTCTGGCTGAAGTAGAGTTTGAGATCAAAGGCGAAGCCTGGCGCGCCTTCTGGAGCCAGAACCGTGCGCGCGGCACCGCTGACGGTAAGCTGCAGGCCCCGCGCGTTGAGCTGGCGCGCTGCGCCGACAACACCATTGTTGCCGATAAAGTCGGTGACAAGCTGAAGATGATCGAAACTCTCTCCGGGCTTGATTTCGAACGTTTTACCCGCTCAATGATGCTGTCGCAGGGCCAGTTTGCCGCCTTCCTCAACGCTAAAGCCAGTGAGCGTGCCGAACTGCTGGAGGAGCTGACCGGCACCGAAATTTACGGCCTGATCTCCGCCGCTATCTACGAGCGTCACAAAGAGGCGAAAACGCAGCTGGATATCTTGCGCAGTCAGGCGGGTGCGATGGCACTGCTGGATAGTGACGCACGTGACGCCCTGCAACTGCAGCTCACCGATCTGACCGACGCGGAACAGCGGCTCAGCGCGCACTATCAACAGGCGCAGCAGCAGCAGCAGTGGCAGCAGCAGGCGCAGCAGTTACAGCAGGAGAGTGAGCAGGCTGATGCCGCGTTGCAGCAGGCTCAGTCTGCATCCCAGGCGGCAGAGACGGACCGCCAGCGGCTGGCTCGCAGCGAACCGGCTGAAAAGCTGCGGATAAAACTGCAGCAGCGTGATGCATTACGCACCGAACAGCAGCAGATCGAGAGCCACTGCCAGCAACTGACCGCATCGGCGCAGCAGGCGCAGAACCAACAGCAGCAGCATCAGCAAAATTACGCTGCTGCTCAGACGGCCCGCCAGCAGGCGCTTCAGGAACAGCAGCAGCAGGAGAACCTGCTGACGGAACAGGTATTACCGCTGGATCAGCGAATCATGACGCTGCAGCAGCACTTTGCAGAGCAACAGCAGGAAAATGCCCGCCAGCAACAGCAGGCTGACCAGACGCAGAACAGACTGGCGGAGCAGAAGCGTCAGGTGATGTCAGTGCAGCAGGCGATGACTGAACAGCATCAGTTACGTGAGCAGCTTGCCGATCTGGCGCATTGGGGCGCTTCACTGCCGGTATGGCAGGAGAACTTTGCCGTGCTGGCACAGCGTGAGGCGACGCTGGCCGAACTGCAGCAGCAGTGCGAACAGCAACAAAAACAGATCGACGCCCAGCAGGCGAAACAGCAACAGCAGGCACAGCAGGCCCTGCCGCGCCAGCAGGCGGAGCAACAGGCGCACCAGGCGTTGTTGCAGGCGGAGCAGGCACTCACTTCGCTTCATGAACAGCATCCGCCCGCTGCACTGCGGCAGGCATTAAGCCAGTTGCAGAGTAGCCGTCCGGCCCGTCAGCAACTGTTGCTGCTCTCCACGCAGTGGCAGCCACTGCATCAGCAGCTGAATCAGCGCCAGCAGCGGCTGACCGCGCTTGAAAAAGCGCAACAGCAGAGCGAAGCGGAACTTCAGACTCTGCGTGAAACGTGGAAACGCGAAAAGCAGCAGCTGGATGACGTTGAAAAAATTTGTGCGCTGGAGCAGCAGATTATCGATCTCAGCGATTACCGCGCCCGGCTCACCCCCGATCAGCCGTGCCCGCTGTGCGGCTCCTGCACCCATCCGGCTGTTGAAACCTACAGCACGCTGGAAGTGAGTGCTAACCAGCAGCGCCGGGCTGCGCTGCTGCAGCAAACTGAGGCATTGCGTGAAGCAGGAACGGCAAAAAGCGAACAGCTAAAGCAATCTGCCGTTCAGCAGCAGACCCTGCGTGACGAAATCGCGGAAATGCAGCGTCAGCTTGACCAGCTTGAGCAGCAATGGCAGGCACTAAGCGGTGAGCTGGCACTTACCTTCACCCTTGTCGACCGCGAAGCGTTAGCCGCGTGGCAGCAGCAGCAAAGCGAACACGAAAGCCAGCTTGAGCAACAGCGGCAGGCACAGGAAGCCGCCGAACAGGCACGTCAGGCCGCGAAAGATCACCATCTTCAGCAGTTGCAGGCCTGGCAACAACATCTGCAGGCAGAGCAACTGGCGCAGCAGTCGCTGATCAGCCTGCAGCAGGCGCTGGATGCGCTGCACCAGCGGAAGCAGCAGGAACAGCAGGCCATGGCGCAATTGCAATCCCGTTTAGCCCAACAGTTCAGCGACCACAACCTTGCCCTTCCGGATGCCGCGAATCGCGACACGTGGCTGGCGGAACAGCAGAGGCGCTGGCAGCGCTGGCAGGAGAGTGAGCAGTTGCTCGCTAACCTGCAGCCGCAACTGTTAAAAGGCGAAACCCAGCTCACCGCCCTGCAACAGCAGGCAGAGCAGGAACAGCAGCAACTGGCCATCCGTCAACAGCAACAACAGCAGAGCCAGAGACAGTTAGGTGAAATGCGTCAGCAGCGTCAGGCGCTGTTTGGCGATCGCGAAGTCACCCTCGCCCGTCAGCAGATGCAGGCCCGCATTCAGCAGTCTGATGAACAGCTGGCGCAGCAGCTCGCTGCCCTGCAGCAGGCGCAGGCTGAAGTCAGTCGCCTGCAGGGTGAGCTGTCGGGACTGGAAAATCAGCGTCAGACGCTCAGCGGCAAACTGACAGAGGCGGAAAGTGCACTGCAGCAGTCACTGGAGAGCGCCGGATTCGCGGATGAAGCCAGCCTGCGCGCGGCGCTATTGGATGAGCAGACCGCGCTGCAACTGCGTCAGCAGCTGCAGCAGCTCGACCAGCAATGCCAGCAGCAGCAGGCGCGACGGGCAGATCTGCGTCAGCGGCTCAGTGTCCATCAGCAGGCGAAGCCTGACGCGATGCCGGAATCCGCCGAAGCGCTGGCACAGCAGCTCGAGCAGTTACGGCTGGCCCTGCGCGACAACGCCAGCCTGCAGGGCCAGGTTCAGCAGCAGCTGCACAGCGATGCCAGCCTTCGCGCCCGTCAGCAGAGCCTGATGACGCAGATTGAACAGGATGGTGTGGTGCTGGCGCAGTGGAGCCGGCTCAACGATCTGATCGGTTCCGCGACCGGCGACAAGTTCCGGCGCTTCGCCCAGGGCCTAACGCTGGATCATCTGGTGTCGCTCGCTAACAGGCAGCTTGATCGGCTGCATGGCCGCTATCTGCTGCAACGCCGGGCGCAGGATTTGCTGGAGCTGGATGTGGTCGATACCTGGCAGGCTGATGCGGCACGCGACACCCGCACGCTGTCGGGAGGCGAGAGCTTTCTGGTGAGTCTGGCACTGGCGCTGGCGTTATCGGATCTGGTCAGTCATAAAACGCGTATCGAATCGCTGTTTCTGGATGAGGGATTCGGCACGCTGGATGCTCAGACGCTGGATACCGCGCTGGATGCGCTGGACGCGCTTAACGCCAGCGGTAAAACCATTGGGGTGATCAGCCACGTGGAAGCGATGAAAGAGCGTATTCCGGTGCAGATTAAAGTGCGTAAGATGAATGGGTTAGGCTACAGCCAGCTGGAACTGCCGCAGGGATAACGGGCGCCAGCGCGCCCGTCTGAGTCTGATCAGCGGGCGCTAACCAGCGTGTAGCGTGGGCCGGTAAGTAACCCGCCCTGCTCGTTCTGGGACAGCAGTCGATTGCTGGTCAGTCCGGCCACGGTGTGCGCTTTATCAGTGACGTTGCTGGCAATCTGTTTGATCGCCGCGTTCACCAGCATCCCCACCAGTTCGCCATTGTTATTGTTGTTATCTTCACTGTCGCTGGCAGTGGCCTTACCCTGCCAGATCTCTTTGCCGCTGCGCAGATCCACCAGCCGTGCCTGGGCCGTCACGGTCGTCACGCTGTCAATGACCCGATAGCTACTGCCATATTCGCTGATCGAGACATAGAGCGCGCTGTCGGCATGGAAAATCTCATTCAGACGCTTCGCGCTGACCGCCTGGGCGTCAGTGGCGCTGGTCACGCCATTCTGCTGAAAGGTCTCTTCAACAACCGCCACCGGGAAGACGTAGTAACCGGCTTCGGCCAGCGGACGCGTCACCAGCGAGTTCAGGCTGTGAGCAGCGTTGATATCCGGTGATTTATTATCCGCAGGCAACACCAGAATTGAGGCGGGCTTGCTGGCACGAAACGCGCTGTAATCATAAGGTTTTTTCGGGTGCGCACAGCCGGTCAGCAACAACACCATCAGCGCGCCGCTCAGGGCAATCAGTTTTTTCACTGAACCACTCCTTGTTTTTTACTCATCAGAAAATCCATGTAAGGTGCCGATTCGGGAAACAGCTGCTTCTCGATGGCAAACTGCTCAAAGGCTTTATTGGTGTCGCCGGTTTTGGCAAAGAGCAGACCCAGCTGGGCATGCAGGCCAGGCGCAACCGGCTGGTTAACAGCACGGGCTTTTTCGATATCCAGATTCAGCGCATCAATCTGCTTCAGCGGATCGCTGCCCGGCTGATAGTAGCTGTAGACCTGCTGCTGATAATCGCCCCAGTAGTAGATCGTCTTCGGCGCTTTTGGCGCACAGCCGGCCAGCAGCGCTGCGGCAATCAGCAGGCTGCTCAGTGTCATCATCTTCATTTACTGCTTCCTTATTTAGCCGGACGCCATGCGCCGTTGTTGATTCCATCCACTAAATGATCGACCGCTTCACGAATCGCCAGATCCATAACTTTGCCGTTCAGCGTTGAGTCATAGCTGCTGGTGCCGCCAAAGCCGATGACTTCACGCGCCGAAAGCTGGTACTCGCCTGCGCCCTGGGAGCTGTAGACCACTTCAGAAGTGGTGACATCCACCACGTTCAGATTCACTTTGGCATAGGCGACCTGCGTTTTGCCGCGGCCCAGAATGCCCCACAGCTGCTGATCGCCCACTTCTTTGCGGCCAAATTCGGTGATATCACCGGTGATGATGTAGTTCGCGCCTTTGATATTCTGCTGGCTGCGTTTGAAATCCGACTCCTGCTGCAGCTCTTTCAGGTTACTGCGATCCAGCACGCTGAAACGATTGGTCTGCTGCAGATGGGTAATCAGAATGGTTTTCGACTGATTGCCCAGCCTGTCGACGCCATCAGAGAAGATGCCGTTCATGTACGAGGAGCGATTATCAAACTGGCCTACCGCAATCGGGCTGCGCACGCCCTGGTAAACCGGCTGACTGGCTGCGCGAACCTGCGGGGCCTGAATAGCGCGGGAAGATTCGGTGGCACAGCCGCTGATCAGCGACGCCATTAACAGGGAGAGTGCCGCAAAGGCATAATTTTTCTGCATTTCTAATCCATGAAGTAAAAGAGACGTAATCCGCGCCAGGGCGGTAAATTCTGGTTCTGTCGACAGTCGGAGTAATGCCATAGCATTCATGATGCCGGTCTGTAGACTGTCGGCAGCAGACAGGAAGATCTTTAAGGAAAATTGGCCAGTTAAATGAATTTAATTAATATGAAGATGAGAATATTGCTGGGGATGATTATTGCAGTGTCGCTCAGCGCCTGTCAGCAACCTGTGACAAAGCAACAGGATAGTGTGGCAAATCTTTGTCAGCCTGCGAAAGATCCGGACAGCAAATCCTGTCACTGGACTAATCAAATGCAGCCGGTGCTCAACAGGCAGTTCACGGATGCGGCGCGTTATGCGGGCCAGCAATGTCTGGTACGGATGGAGTGGCAGGCGCACAGCAGACATTATGCGGTGACCCAGACTCAGGGTGATGAAGCGCTCTGCCTGCGTGCCTGGCAGCTGGTGGCGCAGACCCGCGATCTGCCGCCGCCACCGGAGCCCGGGCAACCGGCGTGGTTCGGCTTTGCGCCGCGCGGTTAGCTGGCCAGACCTTCCTGACGCCACTGGCGCGGACTGATGCCAAACCAGCGGCGAAACGCGCGTGAGAACGCACTGACTTCCGAATAGCCCAGCAGCAGCGCCATCTCTGAGATCGGCAGCTGCTTTTGCTGCAGATAATATGTCGCCATTTCGCAGCGCACCTGATCCACCAGCGCGGTAAAGCTACTGCCCTCTTCGCGCAGTCGCCGCTGCAGTGACCAGCTCGACAGCCCGAGTTTATCCGCCACCTCTTCCAGCACCGGCTCGCCCTGCATCAGCGATAAATTAACCTGCGATCGCGCCTGTTCAATCATGCTTTGCTGTGACGTACCACGATTAAGCCGCCGGATCGCATCCTGCATCACCATCAACAGGATCGGATCGCTCTCTGGCATTGCGCGCAGCAGATCGCGCTTCGGGATCACCAGCGAATTAAACGGCTGATCGAACCAGACTGGCGCATCAAACACTTTACAGTGATCGTGCCACTGGCCGGGACGCGGATGTTCAAAGTGAACTTCACGAGGTGCCCAGTGCCTGCCTGCCACGTGACGGATCAGATTCATAAACATGCCAAGTGTAAGCTCGGCATCCTGACGGCGCGACAGGATTGCGCCGTGTCGCACCTGATAGTCGAGCCGCCAGCACTCCCCCTTATCCACCAGCCGGGTTAAGGTGTCGTGCTGATGCCAGGGAAACGCATTGACCACATTGTGCAGCGCCTGCTCCAGCGTGTCGGAGCACAAGCCGATATAACCTATCAGGCCTAATGACTGCGGTTTAAACTGCCTGCCGTAGTGCAAACCGAAGTTATCAAAACCAGAGTGACGCGCCGCCTCTTCCAGTACCCGACAGTAGTTAACCAGTCCCAGACTCAGCGTCGGGCTGGCCAGGCGCTCGGGATCGATGCCGCTGATGCCGAAGATGCGATCAACATCGCCGCCCTGGGTATGAATAAAGTCGCTTAAGCCGGTCGCCGCCGCTGCCAGCACGCCGTGATTGCCTGCGCCCGCCGCTGCAGAACAGGCCGCAAAGGCATCAGGCTTTATCAGTGTCGGATTCATGGTCGCCTCTGTCAGAATTCAGGTGGATCACCCGTCACATGATCAGAGCAAATTCCATACCAGGTCCCCGATGCCTGCCACGCCGCCTGTGGGGGCGTCAGGCTGCGCGTGAGCATAGCATCGGGCACTGCGGCGGCGCAGTCACGCCCGCCGCTGGTGCATCAGACGCCAACCGGCAGCTGCTGACCGTCCAGATAGCGGCGGCAAAGACGAACCGAATGGCTGGCCCACTCCGGACCCAGACTGTGCGCCATTTCAGTCTCGGCATGGGATCCCACCCATGCAGTGAGCTGGATGCGACGCTGGATCAGCAGCGCGGGTAACATGGCCATCTCCGCGTCGCTGATATGCGCCACCTGCTCGTAACCGCGAATCCAGTGATCGATCCACTCTGGCGCGCGCGGATGATGCTCAACAAAACTGATCGCCGCCGCCAGATCGTGCAGATACCAGCCAAGTCCGCAGTCATCGAAGTCGATCACCCGCGTTTCACCCTTGTGCAGCAGCAGATTGGTGAGTCGCAGATCGGCGTGGATCAGGCCATAACGATCAGATCCTTTGCCAAACTGCGCCATCGACGCACCCACCTGACTTATCGCCTGCTCGACCACGCCGTGATCGGCGGGATTCAGATTAGGCGCATCCTGCCAGCGTCCCCAGTGACTCTCGCTACTCGTCATGGTGTGGTGATCCCAGATAATCCGCTGGAAACCCGCAGGCGGCTGCCACTGTTTACTGTGCTGATGCAGCCGCGCGGTAATCGTGCCCAGCTGCTGAAAAGCGCGGGGATCGACGTCGGTGGTTGGCATCTCGCCATCAATCCAGTGAAACAACACTACGTACCGCTCACCGCCATCCGGCAGTCGCAGCGTCAGTACGGTTTCACCCTCTTTGTCCGGCACCGCTTCCGGCACCATAATGCCGGTTTCACGCAGCGCATCGAGCCACAGCAGCTCACTGACAATGTCCGCTTTTTGATGGTAATCGCCGCGATGCAGCCGCAGTGCATAACGCCGGCCTGCTGCCTGCAAGAGGAATGTGGCATTCTCTGAGCGGCACAGCAGGCTGAGATCTCCCTGTAGCGCGGCGGGATAGCAGGCCAGCGCCTGCTGCGCCATCAGGGTGAGTTGGGAATCAGTCAGGTTGTCATATTGTTTAGCGCTCATCAGTCCGGCTCCTTTTCACTTGCGTTATCTCAGCATGCGTTGCCAGAAGGTGAGCTGCTTGACCTCAGAAGAGACAAAGTTGACCGCAGCGTGCATCCGGCCCGGTTGTTGCCTGTGAGTTGACCGTGGAGGACAGAAGTCACTGCGCCCGCGTCAAGTCGTGGTGAGTAATGCAACGGCATTATCACCTTACTTTAGTCGTAATGGCGGTGTAACGCCGCGTGCGACCAACAACGACGGGGATAACAGTATGACAAACAGACTCAAGCCCACGCTGGGCACCCTGCACCTGTGGGGGATTGCGGTTGGCCTGGTGATCTCAGGCGAATATTTCGGCTGGAGTTACGGCTGGGCTGTGGCAGGCACGCTGGGATTTCTGGTCACTACCGCGCTGATCGCCACACTCTATACCTGCTTTATCTTTAGCTTCACCGAACTGACCACTGCGATCCCTCATGCGGGCGGGCCCTTTGCCTACAGTCGTCGCGCCTTTGGCGAAACCGGCGGACTGATTGCCGGTCTGGCGACGCTGATTGAGTTTGTCTTTGCGCCACCGGCGATCGCCATGGCGATTGGGGCTTATCTCAATGTGCAGTATCCCCAGCTCAACCCAAAAACCGCAGCGGTCGGGGCTTACCTGGTGTTCATGACGCTGAATATTCTGGGTGTAAAACTGGCGGCGATGTTCGAACTGGTTGTCACCGTGCTGGCTGTCATTGAGCTGCTGGTGTTTATGGGCGTGGTCTCACCCGGCTTTAGCCTGGCGAATTTTGCTGCGCACGGCTGGGCAGGCAGCGACACCTTCGGCATGCCCGCCTTCTCCGGTATTTTCGCCGCCATTCCCTTCGCCATCTGGTTCTTCCTTGCCATTGAAGGTGCAGCGATGGCCGCCGAAGAGGCAAAAGATCCCACCCGAACCATTCCCCGCGCCTACATCAGCGGGATTCTGACGCTGGTGGTGCTGGCGATTGGCGTGATGCTGATGGCAGGCGGCGCGGGCGACTGGCGCAAACTCTCGGACATAAACGATCCGCTGCCGCAGGCGATGAAAATGATTGTCGGCGAACACTCTAACTGGATGCATATGCTGGTGTGGATTGGCCTGTTTGGTCTGATTGCCAGCTTCCACGGCATTATTCTCGGCTATTCACGGCAGTTTTTTGCTCTGGCACGCGCGGGCTATCTGCCGCCTTCTCTGGCAAAACTGTCACGTTTCCAGACCCCGCATCGGGCGATTATTCTCGGTGGCGTACTGGGCATCGCGGCGATTTACAGCGATGGCGTGATTAATCTGCAGGGAATGACGCTGACGGCGGCGATGATCACCATGGCGGTGTTTGGCGCGATTGTGATGTACATCATGAGCATGCTGAGCCTGTTTAAACTCCGCCGCAGCGCGCCGGAAATGCCCCGCAGTTTCCGCGCGCCGGGCTATCCGATTGTTCCGGGCATCGCCCTGCTGCTGTCGGTGGTCTGTCTGCTGGCGATGCTGTGGTTTAACCCGGTGATTGGCGCGCTGTTCTTTGCCATCATGCTGGTCGGCTATATTTACTTCCTCGCCACCAAAGCGCAGCGCGACCGGGCGCCACAGGACACGATGCTGGTGGGCGAATAAACGCGGCGCGGCAGGATGCCGCGCCGTGGGTTACGTTCAGCGCCTGAAATCCAGGCGCTGAACGTCAGCGGATGTGCGGGACACTCAGCCGTTAAGCGGCCAGAGCCACGCCGCACCGCGTACGCCGCTGGAGTCGCCATGCTGCGCCTTCAGCACCGGCGTTTCACACTCCCCGCCAAACACCCACTGCTTCATCAGCACCGGCACAGTCTGATAGAGCCGATCCACATTGCTCATCCCGCCGCCCAGCACGATCACGTCAGGATCGATCAGGTTCACCACCTGCGCCAGCGATTTTGCCAGACGCAGTTCATAGCGGCTCATTGCCAGTTCGGCGATCGGATCCTGCTGTGCCAGCAGTGAGACGATCTCCGCGCCCTTGCGATGTACGCCGCTCAGCCGCTGATAGTCGATACCAAAACCGGTGCCTGAAACAAAGGTTTCGATACAGCCCTGCTGCCCGCAATAACAGGGCACTTCCTGACGATAACGCAGCTCATCCTCATCCATCCACGGCAGCGGATTGTGGCCCCACTCACCGGCATTACCGTTACCACCGATGCGCGATTCACCGTTAATCGCGATACCTGCACCCGATCCGGTACCGATAATCACGGCAAACACCAGCGACTGTCCGGCACCGGCACCGTCGACCGCTTCCGATACGGCCAGGCAATTCGCGTCGTTGGCGATGCGCACTTCCCGGTTCAGCGCCTGAGCCAGATCTTTATCCAGCGGCTGGCCGTTAAGCCAGGTGGAGTTCGCATTCTTCACCCGCTTACTGAAAGGCGAAAGCGAGCCGGGAATGCCCAGGCCGACCGTACCGGTCTCGCCAGTTTTCTGCTCCGCCAGCGTGACCAGATCAACAATTGCCTGCACCGTTGCCTGATAGTCGTCACGCGGGGTATTCACGCGGTGACGGAACAGCTCCTCTCCCTTATCTGACAATGCAATCACTTCTGTCTTGGTGCCACCCAGATCTATGCCTATGCGCAAGGTTACTTCCTCGTTATTCGTTCAGGTGAGAGATACAGTAAAAGGCGGCTGCCTTAAAGGCAATGAAACCACTCCGATGTTTCGCTATCATGCGCGCTGACTCTCGCAGACTTGTGCGCCCGATCGCGCCACGGTAAGGAATCCCGATGTTGTGGTTTAAAAATATGATGGTTTATCGTCTGAATCGTGACATTCCGCTGTCCGCAGATGAGATGGAAAAACAGCTCGACGCCTTCACTTTTTCACCGTGTGGCAGTCAGGATATGAGCAAGACCGGCTGGGTCTCGCCGATGGGTAACCGCAGCGACGCGCTGACCCACGAGAATAAAGGCCAGATTGTGATTTGCGCCCGCAAAGAAGAGAAAATCCTGCCTTCGCCGGTCGTGAAACAGGCGCTGGAAGCAAAAATCGACAAGCTGGAATCTGAGCAGAGCCGCAAGCTCAAAAAGACCGAAAAAGATTCGCTGAAAGATGAAGTGCTGCATAGCCTGCTGCCGCGTGCTTTCAGCCGTTTCAGCCAGACCTATTTGTGGATCGACACGGTCAATAACCTGATTATGGTGGACTGTGCCAGCGCGAAAAAAGCGGAAGATACCCTGGCGCTGCTGCGCAAAAGCCTGGGTTCACTGCCGGTGGTGCCACTGACGCTGGAAAATCCGATTGAACTGACGCTGACCCAATGGGTGCGTTCAGGCGACCTGCCAGCCGGGTTTGCGCTGATGGATGAAGCGGAGCTGAAAGCCCTGCTGGAAGATGGCGGCGTCATCCGCTGCAAGAAACAGGATTTGGTGTGCGATGAGATCGCCAACCATATCGAAGCCGGCAAGGTCGTGACAAAACTGGCACTCGACTGGCAGGAGCGTATTCAGTTCGTGCTGGCCGATGACGGTTCAGTGAAGCGTCTGAAGTTCAGCGACACATTGCGCGACCAGAACGACGATATCGACCGCGAAGATTTCGCGCAGCGCTTTGATGCCGACTTTATTCTGATGACCAGCGAACTGGCAGCACTGACCAGTAATCTGGTGGAAGCGTTAGGCGGCGAAGCCCAGCGTTAAGCATTATCAGGGCGGCGCCGTTCCGCCCTGAAGTTTTGGCATACTTTGTCGATAACCGGGTCTTTGGCAAAGGAATTCCACTTATGTCCCGCTTATTTCGGCACCTGTTTTTATTTTGCACACTGTCGCTTCTTTCACTCTCTGCACGCAGTCAGCCCGCCTCGGATGATCCGCCCAGCGTCAGCCGTTTCGATGCGGTGCGCATCAACGATCGCCTGAATGTGATGGTGGCTATTCCCGGTAAAAACGGGGGCGCAATGCAGGTCTGGCAGGCTTATGATTGCCAAAAACCTTATGCCGAAGCGCTTTACCGCCACATGGTCGATGCAGAAGGCAGCCCACAAGGCCGGTTTTACGGCAATGAATATGGCCGCTACAGCGCACCTCAGCCTGGCTCAAATCAGGATCCGGCTGTTCTGAAAAAAATCTGCGGATTACCCGAAAGGTCAGTGCTATGGGAAAAAATTGAATCTGCTGATAAGTATGGTGCCACGACACTGATTGACGTTGCCAGCCTGAAGCGTGAGGCAGAGATATTGCGGGTCCGGGTCGGCACTGATTATGCGGCCAGCGATTTCGATCCACCCTATGATGCGCCCTACAGTCTAAAGGTCGAAAATTACCGTTTTAACTGCGAAACCGGTGTCAGTACACCGTTATCCGCATTTGATATTGATGACAACGGTTACGTAACCGATTCACTGGATGGAGGCCAGCTGGCGCGCCGTAAAACCGCTTTTGATCTGACGCCTCTGCTGCAAAAAACTTTTGCCCAGCTCTGTACGCTGCCAGATGTTAAGAGATTTCATGCACTGGGCCACTTCAGACCCGCTTCGCATAAATCGCCCGGTTCGATGGCACAACAGATGCTACCCGACCTGAATGGCAATCCGGCCTCGGTGCTGGCCGCCGTCCCGCTTGCCCCTGCCCTGCAGCAACAACTGAAAACCCTGGTCCATCCCTGGGCCACACCGCGTTTTCAGCAGCTCAGCTGGGTCGAAAATAGTCGGGAAGGTCGCGTCAGCGTGCATATGGTGGCGGATGACGCTGGATTTATTCGCAAGCTGGAGGATTACGGTATCTGGAAAGTGCAGCGTCTGACGATTGCCAATGATATCCAGCTCGCCTATACCATGTCGATTTCCTATTCCCCTTCGCGGTTAAAACAACTTAGTTCGACGCTGCGTTATCCGCTAACCGCCGGACAGCACTATCAGAACGACGCGGTGAGTGAGAGTAGCGTGGGCAAGGATGAGGACAGTCATCAGCGGGAAACCTGTGCCGTCTCCAGCGGTGGCGACGCGCGAGAGATTAACCCGGCATTTAGCGGACGCTATCTGAAGGTAACCTGTACCATTGCGACAGACAAACAGCCTGTCACCGTCATAGAGAGTGCCTGGCTTGAAGACCTGCGGATTTTAGCGCCACTAAGGGCAAAAACAGGTGATAAACCGATGGGCGCTATCACCCTGAGTGATGTGAAGATTATTCGCTAGAAAAAAGGGCCGCTTAGCGGCCCTTTTTTTAATCTTTATCTTTCAGGTAACGGCAGAGATAGGAACTTGGCTCGCCTACCTGCAGATGAAACTCGCTGTGACCCGGCACATTAAACACCGAACCCGCTTCAAACCATTTCCACTCGGTCTCACCTGGCAGCAACACCTTAAGCGAGCCGCTAACGACGGTCATCTCTTCCGGCTGGCCGGTACCAAATGTGTATTCACCTTCAGACATCACGCCGACGCTGGCACGACCGGTGCTCGCACTGTCAAAACCAATAGATTTAACTTTTCCGTCAAAATACTCACTAACGTTGAGCATAATAGTTCTCCAGAGCACATGTTGTGTGTCTGGCAGTGTAGAAGGGAACCCGCTGATCTGTCACGCGAAATGATGGTCGTTTGTGATCTGTTCCGGCGGGAGAGATCAGACGCGCAGAGCGAAAAAGCGTTAAGCCAGTATTCCAGGCAGCTTTGTTGTGCGTCGGCAAGGGGATGTCGGGAATAAAGAGGCGATGGGCATAACTCAGGCAACGTACTGACAAACGGCGAAATGACGCTGAATATCAGGCTGGCCTCCCTGCCAGCCGCAATGCTTTACTCTTTTTCGACGTCTTCGTAGCGCGCTTTAGCATCGTGCGCTTCTTCTTCCGTCTCATGCTCACTGATTAATGAATTCGGTTTGGGATGATCAGCACGCAATTCATAAAAGGTTACCTTATTACCTTCAGGCCCCTTTTCAACAGTCACAATTTTCGCTTCACGCGGGTACGGCGGTCTGGTAGGCATACTGTGTCCCTCTTGTCTGAACAACATTCCACAGGACAGGCTGCTGCCTGTCATAGGATAAGTATAGACAATGCCATCTGAAGCGGGATCAAAGCGGGAAAAATCTGAGGGTTAGCTGGCGCGCGCCAGAGAAAGTGACAGCAGAATCTCTTCCACCACACACTCCGGTGCCTGCATGGCATTCACCTGATGATGGGCCGCCGCCTGGTAAAGGTGCGCGCGTTCACGCAGTACATCACTCATCTCGTCAGCAATCGGACGTCCGGTTAAGGTCGGACGCTGGGCCGCTTCAGGTTCGCTTTCCAGTCGCTCTGCCAGCACTTCGGGGGACGCGCTGAGCCAGATCACCTGCCCCTGCTCCTGCATAAAGCGGCAGTTCTCTTCAGCCAGGATCATGCCACCGCCCGTGGCAATGACCGTCCTGGGGGCCGTGACTGCTTTCAGCGACTCCGTTTCACGGGCGCGGAAACCTTCCCAGCCTTCCGCCTCGACAATCTCCGTCACGCTGCGTTGCGTGCTGAGTTGCAGATGGTGATCGGTATCCGTAAAGGCGTAGCCCAGCGCCTGCGATAACGCCTCGCCGACCGTGGTTTTGCCGCAACCGCGAGCGCCAATCAAAAAGATGGGTAGTGACATCAGGGCCGTTCCTCCGCCTGACCGCGCGATGCGGCTGCATGGTTAGCTGATTAATGCGACGCATCATAACTGGAAATTATTATGGCCTCCACCTGTCAGGCATGATTTACGCTTTTTCCTCACATGAACAGCGATAATCTCTCTATTTTCAAGGGGAAATGCATGCACGTTTTGTGCATCAGGTGAGTAACCGGGCGCTAAAAAACGCATAAAACGGCGGCTGAAATGGGCTGGCAATATTTGCTTACCGCCCGGATTTTACTTTTCGTGTTGACGACCCCATATACTGATAACAATCGCCACAGGAGAGTCATCATGCAACGCGAAGAACAACAACTGATTGATGGGCTGTTCAGCCGTCTGAAACAGGCCGAAAGCCAGGCCGTGGCACGCGATGCCGCTGCCGAACAATTGATTAACCAGCATCTTCAGGCGCAGCCAGGCGCGCCTTACTACATGACGCAGGCAATCCTGATTCAGGAAGCGGCGCTGAAAAAACTCAATGAGAAAGTGTCAGCGCTGGAAAGCCAGGTGGCACAGTTGCAGCAACAACAACAGCAGCAGCCTGCACAGAGCAGCGGCGGCTTCCTGTCGGGACTGTTTGGCAGCGGTTCGCGTCAGCAGCCTCCCGTTCAGCAGCCGCAGCAACAGTCACCGTGGAACAGTGCGTCGCAGCAACCGGCACAGCAGCAGTATGCCCCTGCCCAGGCACCCGCGCCACGCGGCACCGGTTTCCTTGGCGGCGCTCTGCAAACTGCCGTGGGCGTCGCGGGTGGTGTCGTGATGGCCGACATGCTGACCAGCATGTTCCACCATTCACAGCCGGAAGAGATTGTGAATATCATCAATGAGCCGCCGCTGCCGGAGGTGAATGATAATCTCAACACCTTCAACGGTGGCGATGACAATGCCGATAACTTTAACGGCGGTAACGACAGCGCCTTCCTCGACCAGAACACGGGCTGGGACAGCAATTATGCCGACAACAGCGATCTCAACGATTTTGGCGGCAACGATTTCGACGACGACGACAGCTTCGTTTAAGTTGAGCGTTTCTGCTGGGTGAGCCAGCTATCCAGTTCATTCGCAAACTGCTGGCGGTCACGCGGACTCATCGTCGCGGGGCCGCCGGTCTGCACGCCGCTTGACCGCAGCGTATCCATAAAATCACGCATCGTCAGACGTTCGCGTATCGTCGCCGGTGAGTAACGCTCGCCGCGCGGATTCAGCGCCGCTGCCCCTTTCTCAATCACCTCAGCCGCCAGCGGAATATCGGCGGTGATCACCAGATCGCCGGGCTGACAACGTCTGACAATCTCATTGTCCGCCACATCAAAGCCAGCAGGCACCTGCAGCGTGCGCAGATACGGCGATGGCGGCACGCGCAAAAACTGGTTCGCCACAAAAGTGACCGTGGTCGCGGTACGATCCGCCGCACGGTAGAGCACCTCTTTGATCACATTCGGACAGGCATCGGCATCGACCCAGATAAACATCATGATTCCTTACAGTCAGAGAAGCCTGAGATCTTGCCGGGTTCCTCTTAAATGGCAAATTTAATTTGCGCCACGCTTTCCAGCGCGCTTGCAGCTGACTTGTTATTCGGGCTGGCTGAAGTAAGCTAGCTCACTGAGAAAAACGAATAATGTCCTAAGGAGATGGCGATGCTGGCAAAGAAAATCGGATTTATCGGCGGGGGAAACATGGCGAAAGCCATTATCGGCGGACTGGTCAACAGCGGCAAAATCGCCCCGTCTGATATCTTCGTTTACGATCGCAAAGCTGAGACCAACCAGGCGATGGCAGAGCAGTATGGCATCAACGCAGCAGAGAGCGCGGATGCGCTGGCGCGTGAAGTGGACATCCTGTTCGGCGCAGTAAAACCGAATGTCATTCTGAAAGTATTAAAAGAGCTGGCAGGCAGCCTGAAAAAAGAGGCGCTGGTGGTGTCGATTGCGGCTGGCGTGACGCTGGACTCGCTTTCCTCGGTGCTGGGTTACGATCGCAAAATTGTCCGCGCAATGCCGAATACGCCCTCACTGGTGAGCGAAGGCATGACCTCGGTAACGCCTAACGTGCTGGTTGAGCAGCCGGAGATCGACGAAGTCGTGGCGATTTTTGAGAGCTTCGGCAAAGCGGCCGTGGTGGATGAATATCTGATTCACTCCGTGGTCGGCGTGAGCGGTTCTGCACCGGCATACGTGTTTATGTTTATCGAGGCGATGGCGGATGCAGCCGTACTGGGTGGCATGCCGCGTGCTCAGGCCTATCAGTTTGCTGCGCAGGCGGTTAAAGGCGCGGCGCAGATGGTGCTGACCACCGGTAAACATCCGGCTGAACTCAAAGATATGGTCTGCTCTCCAGGCGGCACCACCATTGAAGCGGTGAAAGTGCTGGAAGAAAAAGGGATGCGCTCGGCAGTGATGGAAGCGATGCAGCAGTGCATGGCGAAGTCAGAGAAACTGAGTCGCAGCTAACCGGTGAGAAAGTGCGCAGGGCGGCCCGTCAGCCTGGTCCGCCCTGCGTGCAGCTTAACTGATTTTCGCCTGACAGCGCGCCACCGCGTCAGAAAGCGTCATGGGATGCTGCATCTGCTGCACCAGCTCAGCGGTCAGCGTATACATACCGCATGAGCAGATCGCCGCCAGTTGCCCCTGCTGACCATAAAACGCCATAAACTTTTTATCCTCCAGCGAACCGATTAGCTGGAATTCATCCCATTCTGCCGCGTGGCCAACATACTCATAACGAGTGCCATACTGGGTCGTCCAGAAGAACGGCACCCGATCAAAAGCGACGTTTTGATCCAGCATATTCCATGCGGCAGTCTGTCCCTGCTGATGTGCAACGCGATAGTGCTCAATACGCAGCGGCCCCTGTGCCGCCGGATAGGTGGCGATATCCCCCGCCACCCAGATATTATCAGCGACCCGCAACTGATCATCCGCCTGCAGGCTGCCATCCTCTGCCAGCGGCAGATCGTGAATAAAGTCGGTGGCCGGTTTAACCCCGGTCGCGAACAGCACAACGGTAGCATCCAGCCTGCGTCCGCCCTTCAGCTGCACGCCATTTACCTTCTGGTCACCCTGCAGCGCTTCGATCTCGCCCTGCACCCACTTCACGCCGTTTTGCTCATGAAGCTGGTAGAAATAGCGACCAATCTGCTCGCCAAACCGTTTAGCAAAAGGCAGTGCCTGGCGGGCAATGACTGTGACGTCAATATCGCGGTTACGCAGTGCCGACGCCAGTTCGGTACCGATAAAACTGTTGCCGATAATCACGATTTTATGGCTGGCATCCACCGCCTGAAGCAGCTCATCGGTCTGCGCTTTGCTGCGCAGCAGATGAACCCCGTCAAGATCGCTGCCCGGCAAATCGGGAAGAACAGGCGTCGCGCCGCTGGCGATCAACAGTTTGTCGAACGCAAGCGTCCCGCCATCGCCGAAGATTAACCGCTGTTGCTGTGCATCCAGCCGGCTCACTGTAGCCTGGAGTCTTTCAACGTGGTCCATCACATCCGCTTTCAGCAGCTGCGGCACTTCGTTAATATCCATTTTTCCCGACGGCACAAATTTGGTCAGCGCGGTGCGGTCATAAGGTGCATCGGCTTCACGCTCGACCAGTATCAGGCGGCCTTTAAAACCTTCATGACGCAGACGCCATAGCGCTGCGCTACCCGCCGCGCCGCCACCTAATACCACATAGACCGGTGCATCTGCCCCGCTGCCAATGGGTGCTGCGGGTGACATCGCTTTGGGGTTTATCAGTACCCGGCCCTCTTCAATGCGAAGCGGGTACTGTTTGAGATCGGCTAACGCCAGCGGTTCACACATTTTGCCATCGGCGATATCAAACGCGGCTTTATGCCACGGGCAGACCAGCCGATCGCCGCAAATCGCGCCCTGTTCAAGCGGTGCGCCAGCGTGTGGACATTTCGCCTGAAAAGCACGGACGTTGTCACCGTCGCGAATCAATAATAGATCAACATCGCCGAGCGTCTTTTTAACCGGCTGTCGCTGCGGCAGATCGTTCAGGTCGACGGTAAATTGATAGTTCACGGCATGGCTCCTTTCACTGTTTCTGGTCTTATGCTGCACGGCAAAAAAGCCCGCTGCGCAATCCCCTACAAACAGTAAGTGTGGCAAAGGAACCGGGAAGCCTGATGAGGAATCTGTTTCAGAAAGATAACCTGCTGTTGTGGCAGGTAATTTAATCGGCGTTGAGGGGGAAGTGAATCCGCATCGGGCGGCAGATAGAAGCGGCCACCTGCGTGGCCGTGGGCATCATCAGCTCTTTTTCAGGCACTGACTCATAAAGGTTTTACGGGCATCGCCTGCCAGTTTTTTATCACCGGCTTCACCGTTACAGCTTTTCATTTTCATCTGCTGCGGTGACATCTGCGACATCTTGCTGTCCTTTTTCAGGCATTCACTCATAAAGGTTTTGCGCGCATCCCCTTTGAGATCCTGTGATTTCGCATGCTGGTTGCACATCGTCATTTTCTCCTGCTGCGGAGTTTTCTCCGCAGCACCTGCCAGCCCGCTGACCAGCAGGCCTGCCATCATCATCGCCATTAAACCGACTTTCATCTTGATAACTCCACAGTGGATTGTCCTCTATTATTCTGGCAGCGAATAAGCAAAGCAGAAAATGTTTGAGGTCAAAGTGATGGGAAGATCCCATTCCCGACCTGTTCCGGGATCAATACTGGCGGGGATGATGGAGCAGCTTTTCAATGTAATTGCGCAGCAGGCGTGCATCGTTATCATCAGCATCAGCCACGTTGTCCATAGCGCTTTCAATGCTGGTGGTGATTGCCAGATGTTGTTGCGGCTCCAGCTTGCGAACCAGCGCAGTGACAACGATCTCCAGTGCTTCAATCTGCGCCATTTGCTCTTTCGCTGTCGCCTCTTTTTCAGCCAGCTTTACCAGTAACTCAGCAATCAGGTTTTTCATGCTGTTGTCTCAGCGGTGGAGAAAAGCTGAAATTATCACCACGCTGGCTAAAAAAACAGAGGGCGACAGCCATTTTTTCAGTGGCTTAGCCCACATTTATCCCATCTGTTCAGCCATTTACGGTTATTTTGCTGGCGAAACGTTTTGCGGGGTTGCACTGCCGCGGTTAAATGTCGCTTGCCTGAAATGAAACAGAGAAGCTTAACGAGGATTTACGAATCCGTGACCCGGCCCGCCACCGTGTCCGCCCCAACCGCCGCCGGGAGGCGGGAAAATACATCCACTTAATGCAGTCACTAATCCCACAACAGCCACCAGCTTATTGATTCGTACCCTATCTACCTCAGAGTGAAAAAATCGGGCGGAGTGTATGAAGCCGCTGGCATGGCGACAAGTGAGATTCCTCTGCTTCAGGCGGCTATTCATCTTTGCTGACCAGACTTAACGTTTTACCGCCAGTATGTCGTCGTATTCTCAACATCCCGGTGAGTTTGTTAACAGGACTATTTGTGTAAATCGGGAGGGTGAACACTTTACAGACTGACGAATTTTGCGCATTGTGAGCGCATTACATTTACAGGATAAAATCATGACTCTCTCTCTGGCTACTTTCAGTGACATCCTCTCCCGGCGCGACTGGGAGAACCCGGTCGTGACCTCGCTGCATCGTCTGGATGCCCATCCGCCATTCGCCAGCTGGCGCGATGAAGCGGCGGCGCGCGATGATCATCCTTCGGCGTCACGGCAATGTCTCAACGGAGAGTGGGGATTTAGTTACTTTGCTCAGCCTGAAGCGGTGCCTGCCAGCTGGTTATTGCAGGATCTGCCGGATGCCAGCACGATTCCGGTCCCGGCTAACTGGCAGATGCACGGCTTCGATGCGCCCATTTACACCAACGTACAATATCCGATTCCCGTTAATCCTCCGCTGGTTCCCGCCGGGAATCCCACCGGATGTTACTCGCTCACATTCACGACTGACACAGCCTGGCTCGATTCGGGACAGACACGCATCATTTTTGACGGCGTAAATTCGGCTTTTCACCTGTGGTGCAATGGGCGCTGGATTGGCTACTCTCAGGACAGCCGCCTGCCCGCCGAATTTGACCTGAGTCCTCATCTGCGACCGGGTAAAAACCGGCTGGCGGTGATGGTGCTGCGCTGGAGCGACGGCAGCTATCTGGAAGATCAGGATATGTGGCGGATGAGCGGCATTTTCCGCGATGTCACATTACTGCATAAACCGCAGGTGCATCTGGCCGACGTTCAGCTGGAAACCCGGCTCAGCCCGGAGTTTACCCGTGCCGAGCTACGCGCCCAGGTCCGCGTCGCCTTACTGCCGGACGCCACCTCGCGCTATCAGCTGCGCCTGACGCTGTGGCAGGGTAAACAGCAGGTTGCGCAGTGTCAGCAGCCGCTGGGCAGCGCGATCATTGACGAACGGGGTCACTATCCTGAACGCGCCCTGATCAGCCTGCCGGTTGAACAGCCCGCGCTGTGGAGCGCCGAAACGCCCCACCTCTATCGTGCTACGCTGGCGCTGCTGGATGGCGATCAGCAGCTGGTCGAAGTGGAAGCTTACGATGTTGGCTTCCGTCAGGTCACCATCGACAACGGCCTGCTCTGCCTGAACGGCAAACCGCTGCTGATCCGGGGCACCAACCGTCACGAGCACCATCCGGAGCACGGTCAGGTAGTGGATGAGGCGACGATGCGCCGCGACATCGAGCTGATGAAGCAGCACAATTTCAATGCGGTCCGCTGTTCGCACTACCCTAATCATCCGCTCTGGTACCGGTTGTGTGACCAGTACGGGCTTTATGTCGTGGATGAGGCCAATATCGAAACCCACGGCATGCAGCCGATGAACCGGCTCTCCGATGATCCCCGCTGGTTCGCGGCCTACAGCGAACGTGTCACGCGCATGGTGCAGCGCGATCGTAATCACTGCAGCATTATCATCTGGTCGCTGGGCAACGAGTCAGGACATGGCGCCACCCATGACGCGCTCTACCGCTGGGTGAAAAGCAGCGATCCAACCCGTCCGGTGCAGTATGAAGGCGGCGGTGCAGATACCGCCGCAACCGATATTATCTGCCCGATGTATGCCAGGGTTGATGAAGATCAGCCGTTCCCGGCAGTGCCGAAATGGTCGCTTAAGAAGTGGATCGGTCTGCCGGGCGAAACGCGTCCGTTGATCCTGTGTGAATACGCGCATGCCATGGGCAACAGTTTCGGCGGTTTTGCGAAGTACTGGGAGGCCTTCCGTCAGTTCCCGCGACTGCAGGGCGGCTTCGTCTGGGACTGGGTGGATCAGAGCCTGACCCGCCATGATGAACAGGGCAACTCCTGGCAGGCTTACGGCGGTGATTTTGGCGATAAGCCTAACGATCGTCAGTTCTGTATGAACGGGCTGGTGTTTGCCGATCGCACGCCACATCCAGCGCTTTATGAAGCGCAGCGCGCCCAGCAGTTTTATCAGTTTACCGTTGATCCCCGCGATCCGCTGAGCGTTACGATCAGCAGCGACTATCTGTTCCGCCACAGTGACAATGAAGTGCTGCGATGGTCCATTGAGCAGGAAGGAGAGGTGGTGACAGAAGGCGAAATAGTGCTGGATATCACCGCGCAGGGTCAGCAGCGAATCACGCTGCCCACACCGCCCGCGTTATACGGCGAATGCTGGCTGAACGTCGCGATTCATCAGATCAACGCCACACCCTGGAGCGTTGCTGGCTGGCGCGTCGCCTGGCACCAGTGGACGCTGCCCTCGGCGCTGGCGATTCCAGTACAGCCAGAGGCTGCCGAAGCACCTGTGCTGCACAATGATGCCAGTGACATTGTTGTCACTCATCAGCAGCAACGCTGGCATTTTTCACGCCACAGCGGCGAACTGACGCAGTGGTTTGTCAATGAGGAGCCGACGCTGCTCTCCCCTCTTCAGGACTGCTTTATCCGCGCGCCGCTGGACAATGACATCGGCACCAGCGAAGCGGAACGGGTTGATCCTGATGCCTGGGTTGAACGCTGGAAAACGGCGGGTTATGACCAGATGAGCAGCAGTCTGGTATCGATCACGGCGAATACGTTGTCGCAGGCAGTGCAGATTGAGACGCTGCATGGCTGGCTCGCCAACGGTGAGCTCGCGTTCATCAGCCGTAAACGTTATGTGATCAACGCGCAGGGTGAGTTACAGCTGCAGCTGTCGGTTGAGCAGTCGCGCGGATTGCCACCGCCCGCACGCATCGGCTTGCGCTGTGAGCTGGCACACATCCCGCAGCAGGTTAGCTGGCTGGGCCTGGGTCCGCATGAAAACTATCCCGACCGCCAGCTGGCCGCGCAGTTTTCCCGCTGGCAGCTGCCGCTGGATCAGCTTTCAACGCCCTACGTTTTCCCCAGCGAGAATGGTCAGCGTGGCGGTACGCGTCAGCTCGACAGCGGCAGCTGGCAGGTCAGCGGCGACTTCGCTTTCTCGCTAAGCCGCTTCAGTCTGGAGCAGCTGCGGGAGACTTCACACCGCCACCTTCTGCGTCCTGAAACGGGCTGCTGGCTGCATCTGGATGCGTTTCACATGGGCGTTGGCGGCGATGACTCCTGGAGCCCCAGCGTCAGTCCTGAGTTTTTACTGACTCAGCAGCGCTGGCAGGCTGAGCTGACGATTTCTCAGCCAGGGGCAGCTCGGTCTTCGGACGCCGGTAAAAACGCTTCAGAAACAGCACATTAATCAGCACCACCACGGCGGTGGCAAAAAAGACCCAGCGGAAACCTGCCACCGCCGACACCGCAGCCCCCAGTAGCGGGCCTGCGACATTGCCGAGATACATAAACGACTGGTTATAGCCGAAGATTCGTCCGGTGATGTTGTCGCGCGAATGACATACCAGAAGCGTCTGCACCGCAGGCATCATTGCGCCATCGGCGAAGCCCAGCAGAAACCGCAATATCCCCAGCTGTGTCGTGCTGGTCACAAACGACATCGCAACAAACAGCAGCAGCGAGATAACCATTGTCGCCAGCAGGATACGCTGCGTGCCGATGCGATCGCCGAGTCGCCCCAGCCGGGGTGCCGCCAGCAGCGCTGAGACGCCTGGCAGCGCGGCAATCACGCCACTCAGAAAAGCGATATTCTCCGCAGTCGGTGCCAGTTCACGCACAAACAACGTCAGAATCGGGTTCACCGACCCGTTGCACATCTGAATCACCATGGTGGTAAAAAAGAGGCAGAGCATCAGCTTTGGGTTATCCAGCGAGCGGAAAACCTCGCGTCCGCTGAGCTTATCTTTTTTACTGACCGGGATATAACCGGTCTCTTTAATCAGGAACAGCGTCACCAGAAAGCTGACCATCAACAGCACCGCAGTGACAATAAACACCGTACGCAAACCGACCCAGTCGGCCAGCAGCCCGCCCAGCATTGGCCCCAGAATCACCCCGCCAATCTGACCGGTTGAGACACAGCTCAGCGCCCAGCCGCTTCGTTCACGCGGAACCTGAGCCGCCACCAGCGCCATGGCGTTGGGGATATATCCGGAGGTTAGCCCCATCAGGGCACGCAGCAGCAGCAACTGCCAGGCCTCCGTGACAAAAGCCTGCAGCAGGATCACCACGCCCATGCCAAAAGCCGCACGCAGCAGCATCAGTTTACGACCTTTGCGATCGGCCAGGCTGCCCCATAGCGGCGCCACCGCCGCCGAGACCACAAAGGTGATACTGAAGGTAAGACCCGACCAGAGGCTCAGTGATTCGCCACCGGTTACGCCTAGCTGTTCAAGGTAGAGCGGCAGAAACGGGATAATCTGACTAATCGCCAGTCCGGTAAAAAAGCAGCCAAACCAGACCGAGATCAGGTTTATCTTCCAGGGTTCAATAGTGCGTGGCATGAGCAGACGATATAAAGAGAGGGTAGGCTCAGTCTAACGCGCGCATTCTCAGCGTGACCGACAAAACATGGCACAGAGAGTGAAAGAACGGATTCTGCTTTGATTCGGCTCAATTACCGGCACAAATTTCACCGACGCAGGAATTCAGAGTGCGAAGCGCGCGGATGACAGACGGCACTGAAATGCGCTTCTTAAACGCCCCCTCATCAATATGGAAAAATATGTCATTCTGTTACTGACAACCCCGCTCCCCGCTTCTATGTTTAAAAAACCGCCAGCCGTGGCGGTGTGGCGATCATTCTGATCGGTGCGACGTCCTCCGCAAAAAACGGTGCAGACCATCCGGCTACGCTGAGGCAAACCAGCTTATTTCATACAGATACGCCCTTACTCAGCAGTAAGGGGCAGTGGCGTGTTTCAGCGGAGGTGGGGAAATGAGAGTACAACCAAATAGCGCCAGCCGTGCAATCAGCGACTATTTTAAAAGCCCGGCCTGGCGGACACCGCCAGAGTCCGATCTGCTGGCGGTGATCCTGCGTGAAATAATGGAAGCGGGCGAGCCCGCCACCAGTAAAGTGCTGATTGCGCGGGTGATCGATAAACTGGAAGTAGAGGGCGACGAGATGCAGTTGCAGCGTTATCGCACCTTGCTGGCTCAGTTGATCGACACGCAGCCGGAGCCGTAAATCAACCGGCGTCTACTTCACCCAGCGTAACTTATCCGCTTCGCTGACGCTGGCACGTCCGCTGCTGCGCTGAAACAGGCAGAGCTCCCGTCCCCGCTTATTTTTCATGTGCTGCTGCGGGTAGCGTCCCTCCAGCAACAGTGCACTGTAACCTGTGTTGTCGTCATATTCGATCGGTTCGCCCAGCACCCTGACTTTGCTCAGGTGGCTGGCGTTGACGCACGCCTGAACCATCACCTCGCGGCTCTTTTTCCAGGCGTCTTCACTGGAAGCATGCACCAGTGTGCTGCTGAGTAACAACGTGGGCAGAAATGCCACTATGCGTTTCATCTTCTTCTTCGCTCCTGTTCCGGTCCGCGGACGCTAAAAAAATTCCCGCCGGGGCGGGAATAAACAAGACGAGCACTATCTATTGTGTGACGAGGAAGTTTCTCAAACGCGCAGCTATCCTCGCCTGCCGTTATGACAAGCCTATGACATTCTGGCCATTAGCCACAATAAACTGAGCTGATATTGCCATTTTTATCGGCCAGGAAATTAAGCCGGTTGAGATTAAAGTCCATGGTGACGGCTGAATTATAGGGGATCGGACGCACCTGCTGTTCGAAGTGCTGACCCTGCAGTGCGGTCAACGGTTTGCCGATATAGTGTTGAAACTGTGAGGCGCCGCAGCGGTCAGCGTCGGGATCCTGCGCCACACGGGCAGTGTCGGGTTGAGAGGCAGATTGACAGGCGGTTAATGCGAACAGACCGACTACCAGCAGCCCTTTTCCATAAAATCTCACGTTTATTCTCCTGTTGGACGTGTAACACCTTGCCCAAGAGTAGCAAAACGCGCCGGCAGACCTGAACCCTCAAAAGGTAAAGTTGTTACAGCAGGATTAAGCCAACTGCTGGGCAGGCGTCCTTTTGAGATTAATCGCACTCTCAGCCAAAAAAAAGTCACCGTGAACCCCTACAATTTCTTAAGAATTTTCTTACCCAGCCCCGTGGAGGTCATAATGGAACTGATTATTTTTGTTGTCTGCGCAATGCTAATGACCGCCCTCGCGGTCAAAGTGCGTTAAGCCATCTCAGGCTGATTTTGCGCCGTTCTTTCCAGCAGCGTTCTGAATGCAGCCAGTGGCATCGGCCGGCCAAGGAAGTAACCTTGCCCTTCTTCGCATGAGAGCTGTTTTAGCTGGTTTAACTGCGCTTCTGTCTCAATGCCTTCTGCTGTGATCGTCAGGGCAAAGGCGCGAGCCAGCGCAATGATCCCCGCGACCACCGACTGTGCCTGCTGCGACTCGGGGAAATCTTTCATCCAGGAGCGATCGATCTTCAGGCCATTAAACGGGAAGGTTTTCAGGTAGCCCAGCGCGGCATAGCCGGTGCCGAAATCATCAACAGTCAACCGGACACCCAGCGATCGTAATCCCTGCATGATTTCCAGCGCATGCTGTGGGTGTTCAAAGGTAACGTTCTCAGTAATTTCGAGCTCCAGCCGGGTTGCCGGCAGGCCACTTTTCTCGAGCGCGTTCGCGACCCGTTGCACCAGGTCGCTGGTGCGAAACTCCATTGGCGATATATTGACTGAAACATAGCGTTCGCCGCCCCACCCCAGTGCATCCTCACAGGCGCGCATCAGCACCCAGTCGCTGATGGTGGCGATCAGACCGCTCTCTTCCGCCAGTGGAATGAAGTGGTCGGGCGTTATCCATTGATCCGGGGCAATCTGCCAGCGAATCAGGGCCTCAGCGCCCGCCAGCTGCCCCGTCAGCAGTTGATAGCGTGGCTGATAGTGCAGGCGAAACTCATTGTTCTTCAGCGCTTTCTCAATCCGCCGCGCCATTTCACGTTTATCTTCCCGCTGACTGGTCATCTCATTGGCATACCAGACCCACTGATTGCGTCCCGCGTCACGCGCTTCATTCAGCGCAATATCTGCCATTTCCAGCAGCGCTTCCGGGTGGCTGGCATCCTGAGGTGCGCAGGCAATCCCCATGCTGATGGTAAGATAGTGGACATGCTGGCCGGTGCTGATCGGTTGCTGAACCTCATGCACCAGCTGAGCACAACGCTGATCGACCCGCTCACGGTTCGCTTCACGTAATACCAGCACAAACTCATCGCCACTCAGCCGCGCCACCAGCTCCTGCGGACCAATACAGCGCTTCAGTCGCTGTGCTATCTGGCTCAGCACCTCGTCGCCTGCTGCATGACCCCAGGTTTCGTTAATCGGCCGGAACTGATCAAGATCGAGGGTGACCAGCGTCAGCGGCGCGGAGCCATCCGTTATTGCAAGGTGTAGCGTCAGAAACTCCAGCAACTGCATGCGGTTCGACAGGCCGGTTAGGACGTCGTGACGCGACAGGAACTGAATGCGCGCCTCAGCTTCCATACCCTGAGTGATATCCGATACCGTACCGCGAAACCCGATGCGTTTCGCGTCGTGCCAGATGGTTTTTGCCACCAGCTGGCCGATGCGACGATTGCCGTGCGCAGACATGAACTGACAGCGCAGCGGCATCTGCTGTCCGTCCTCCTCCTGACGTCGCAGCCAGGCAACCAGCGAATGGCTGGGATGCGTCAGCAGATGATCGATGTGACGCCCCAGCCAGTGCGTAATGTCATGGCCGGTAACGGTATGAAAGCGCGCTGACAGATAGATTAGCCGGCCCTCTGCATCCGTCTCCCAGATCCAGTCTGACGCCGCCTCAGCGAGATCGCGAAACCGCGCTTCGCTGTTGGCAAGCTCCTGCTGACTGATCGCCAGCATAGCGAAACGCCGATCAGAGATAATTGCATTTGAGAGCGCATGGCGACTGACGCGACGGGTAATTATGGCGATGATGATCGCCATCAACATCAGCAGTGGCAGCAAAAACCAGATCAGGCCCATGCCAGGCATCTTTGAGGTCCAGCGCAGCACAATCGGGTCGCCCATCGGCAACGTTAACATCATCCGGGGTTCACGCAGGGCATCCTCCTCACTGGCTGGCGCGCGCAGTTCGCGTACATCCAGCGATGTTCCCAGCGCCTTTAATTTTTCAGGCGTAAACAGACTCACAAATATCATGATGGACGGAGGCCCCGCCACTGGCGTCACCGCCCTCACTTTGCCACTGGTGATAGGGGCAGCAACCACGATGGCGGGCAGATGATTGATCAGCACATCACGATGCATCGCTTTGTTGTTAAGCTGACGTGCCGCCGCAATAAATGCAGAGGTCTCTTTGCCCAGCCAGGCCTCCAGCGGCGTATCCACCAGTTTGCCGTTAATGACTGAATAACGGGTGTGGCCTTTACCATCGACCACGAAAACACCCTCGTAGTGATACTCCTCATACAGGCCTGGACCAAAGTTCTCTTCGTCAAACGCCCAGACTTTGTCCACACTGACATGGAGATTTTGCCAGGCTTCGCCCCAGAACGCATAATCCCGGATATCCGTTACCATCGCCTCCTGACGACTTTTCCACGCCTGCTGCATCAGCAGCCGGTCATGCTCAACCGATACGCTGTTTTGCCGCTGCGCAATCGTCAGCACCATCAGCATCGAGAGCGCCAGCACGCCAAACAGCAGCAGCGAAAGGACACGCAGGCTGCGCCGCGTAAAGCGGACAGTGCGATCTTCAGCAACATGTCTGAATGGCAACGCGGGTGGCGCCGGAGGATTAAAAGTCATTAAGAGTGCCCACTACACAACCAGGGGTTGAGATGAAAGGCCGGCAATACCACACAGGGTGCTGACCCGATTAGTTTCCTCAGTTATCGGCTCGGGCGCTCGGGTGTTTAGTCTGCGGTAAACATTTTGCGCTTAAATATTGTGTTACAGGCTGACTCGACAGCGATCGGGGGCATTGCTACTATGCGCTTACCTTCGCTGGCTGAGTCGCCTATGAACATCAATTCCGACAGAGTGACCCTGACGCTGTTCTACGTCGGCAGCTTTGTGGTCTATTACCTGGTTACCATGCTGATCACCCTGTTCCCTAATTACGGCGTGCTGCGTAATGACGGCCTGCTGGTGCCCGTGCTCTGTCTGTTTGAATTTGCTGTGATCTACCCGCTTTATCGCTTCTACTGCCAGCGCCGTACCGATTTACCGCTGGGTGAACTTTATACCCTGCAAACCCTGCTCTTTACCGGCGCGTTGTTTGTCCTGATGGCAGCACAGATGCAATTTATGCAGCCGGAAGGCTGGCTGGTGATGCAGGCGCAGCAGGGACGTAATTCGCTGCTTATCCTGCTGTTGACCGCCGTGTTGCTGGCGCCGGTTTTTGAAGAGGTGCTGTTCCGCGGTTTTCTGTTACAGGGTTTTCTGCTGTGGGCGCCGCGCAGCCGCTTCGCCTGTATGCTGCTCACCTCGCTGCTGTTTGCGGTAATGCATACGCAGTATGTGCACTGGCAGACGCTTATCGCCCTGACGCTGTTTTCACTGCTGCTCTGCTATGCCCGGCTGCGGAGCAACAGTCTGGCGCTGCCCATCTTCCTCCACACCCTGAATAACCTGATTGCGCTGCTGCCCGCCTGGTATTTCGCGGGTTAATGCAGGCATCAATCCTCTTCTTACACGCTGACAGACGCCGGCATGACCCTGCGGACGGACCATAGCTCACACTGACAATGCCGCACCGTCACGTTTGTCTATACTGGATGTTAAAAAGGGATAAAAAGCACCGCAGTCCGTACCACCAGACCGTGCAAAGGAGAGGAACTATGTTGATAGGATTTGTGTTGTTAGTGAGCGCGTGCGGCTACGATGCCTGCGAAGCGCTGCCGGTCTCGGAGCGCATCTATCCGACAAAGGTCGACTGCGAAACGATGGCGAACCGCATTCATAAAGTCAGGCCGAATGTGGTCCTGCTTTGCGGAGAGGTCCATCGCTAATTCAGGACCAGGTTCAATAAAGCGGCGCTGTAACATTGCAAGCTGGCGCTTTAGCGTACAAAATATAAGCTGTTGTTAACCATTACCGTAGTGAATCCCATGAAAACATCACGCCCCCGTCGTCCTGGTGGACGCTGGGTATACTATCTTTTGTATGATGGCATTCTGTGGCCCTGCCCCGTCCGATGGGAGTGGGAGAGCAGCTATGGCGGCTGGTTGCCATTTTACTACACGCCAACCTTTGAATTTGTGGTGGGCGATCCCCGCAAAGCGTATCGCATTGCGCGCAGTGACGTGCGGGCTAAACAACGGCGTGAAGATGCCTTTGTCTGAATAACACGATTATCCCGGCAGACATGAGGCTGTGAGCCGGCAGAGCTCCCCTTCCAGCGCAATCATCACCATCAAAACGTTGCACGGCGTGTGACGCCCGGTCCCCTTCATCGACTCATGCCCAGATCATGGCGGCCCAGCGAATCAACAGCAGACCACCGCAAATGCATAAAAGAACCAGCACCATCTTCCAGTACTTTTTGGCCGCCCGGTATCTTGTCACCTCGGTTTCCTCTCATCAGAAAGCGAAGATGCGCCAGAAGGCGCATCAGTTTCGGTCAGTAACAGGACCGAGGGGATAGCATAACGTCCGGGCCACCAAAAGGCGACCCGTCGCCGGCATCAGTTGTTCAGGGTGTAATCCAGCGTAATTTCCGCATTCAGAACCTGAGAAACCGGGCAGCCTGCTTTGGCTTTATTGATAATCTCGTCGAAAGTTGACGCATCAATACCTGGCAGAGAGATGGTGCTGGTCAGCGCCACTTTGGTGATGGCAAAGCCGTCGCCTTTTTTGTCCAGCGACACGTCGGCCGTGGTATCAATGCTTTCCGGCGGATGACCCGCGTTACCCAGCATCAGCGACAGCGCCATAGAGAAACAGGCTGCATGCGCTGCACCAATCAGTTCTTCCGGGTTGGTGCCTTTACCGCCTTCAAAACGGGTATTAAAGCCATAAGGTTGCTGGCTCAGCACGCCGCTCTCGGTGCTGACGGTGCCTTTACCTTTGATATCGCCTTCCCAGTGCGCCGAACCTTTCTTGTGAATGGTCATGTCATTCCTCCTGTTGGTAAAGAAGCTAAGTATAGACAATACATTCATTTTCGCAGGCTAATTCACCGCACGCGGACGTGGCGATGTGCTTGCTGGTGCCAGCAACACCTCCGCCTGGACCAGTGAGTCGCGGGTAATTTCACTAATGGATTTTGCGCCGGTCAGCGTCATGGCAACGCGCATCTCCTTCTCAATCAGGTTCAGCAGGTTTTCAACACCGCGCTGACCGTGGGTCGCCAGCGCATAAATAAAGGCCCTTCCCAGCAGCACGCTGTCTGCGCCCAGCGCGATCATTCTCACCACATCCAGCCCGTTACGAATGCCACTGTCCGCCAGAATCGTGATGTCACCTTTGACGGCATCGGCAATCGCGGGCAGCGCCCGCGCCGAAGAGAGCACACCATCCAGCTGACGTCCGCCATGATTCGAGACCACGATGCCGTCTGCGCCAAAGCGCACCGCATCCCGCGCATCTTCCGGATCGAGAATACCTTTGATCACCATCGGTCCGTCCCAGAACTCGCGGATCCACTCCAGATCTTTCCAGCTGATCGAGGGATCAAAGTTGTTCGCCAGCCAGCCGATATAATCTTCCAGCCCGGTCGGCTTACCCAGATAGGCGGAGATATTCCCCAGATCGTGTGGACGCCCCTGCAGGCCCACATCCAGTGCCCATTGTGGATGAGTAACCGCCTGCCAGTATCGACGCAGCGCCGCATGATTACCGCTCATCCCGGAGTGCGCATCGCGATAGCGTGCACCCGGCGTCGGCATATCCACGGTAAACACCAGCGTTGAGCAACCGGCGGCTTTGGCGCGTTCCAGCGCATTGCGCATAAACCCGCGATCACGCAGCACATAGAGCTGGAACCACATTGGGCGGTTGATCTGCGGGGCCACCTCTTCAATCGGGCAAACCGAGACTGTCGACAGCGTAAACGGAATGCCTTTCAGGGCGGCAGCGCGCGCGGCCTGTACTTCGCCCCGACGGGCATACATGCCGCACAGACCGACCGGTGCGAGCGCAACCGGCATCGACAACGTTTCATTAAATAATTTCGTCTCAAGGCTCAGTTCCGACATGTTCTTCAGGATGCGCTGACGCAACGCCACGTCAGACAGGTCCTCCACGTTACGTCGCAGGGTATGCTCGGCGTAGGCACCGCCATCAAGATAGTGAAACAGGAACGGCGGCAGGATACGTTGCGCGGCGGCGCGATAATCACTGGCAGCTGAGATAATCATCAGTCAGATTCCTTAGGGTTGCGTATGTCGTTATCCGGTAAACGGGTGATGCGCGCCTGACGCGCTTCATCTTCATGCAGGCTTTTCATGGTGGTGTGCACAAAACCCAGATGGTGCATCGCCGCCTGACGGGCCGTTTCGGCGTCGCCCGCAAGGATTGCATCAAGCAGCGCCTGATGCTGTTCCGTCAGGCGGCCGAAAATCGCAGGCTGGGTGTACATGCGCTGACGGGTCTGCATCACCGATGACTGCAGCAGCTCAAAAAAACCGCGCATGGTCTGCAGCAGCACCACATTGTGCGACGCCTCGGCAATCGCCAGGTGGAAGCGCACATCCGCCTGCGCGGCGAGATCGGGATCGTCACTCTCCTTGAGTTTCAGGGTGGCGTCGAAAGCGAACTGCAGTTTCTCTTTGTCGCTGTCGGTGGCGCGCAGTGCGGCATGCCAGGCGGTGCTGGCCTCGATGGCATGGCGCGCCTCCAGAATGTCGTAGCGGTAGTCGGGATCGTCGCGCAGTAACTGACGAATCGGCTCGACGATGCGTTGCTCCGACCAGGGAGCCAGCTGCTGACGGAGCCAGGTGCCGCCGCCACGTCGGCTGATCAGCATTCCGCTGCTGATCAGCTGCTGTATCGCTTCCCGCAGCGAGGAGCGGGAGACGCCAAGCTCCGCAGAGAGCTGACGTTCGGCGGGCAGTCGCATACCCGGTTCAAGCTGATGTTCGGTGATATACGCCCGGAGGCGCATCACCAGCGGATCGACATGGCTGTTCATGGGATCATCCACGGGAAGACATAGGCCTGAAGTGTGGTAATCACACCGACCATACAGGTGAAAATCAGGCTGTGTTTAACGGTAAACCGGAACAGGTCGGACTCTTTCCCCACCAGCCCGACCGCTGCACAGGCGATGGCGATCGACTGCGGCGAGATCATCTTACCGGTCACGCCGCCGGTGGTATTCGCCGCCACCAGCAAAATATCGGAGACGCCAATCTGCTGGGCAGTGGTGGCCTGTAACGCGGCAAACAGTGCATTCGATGAGGTATCTGATCCGGTCAGGAAGACACCCAGCCAGCCGAGGAACGGCGAGAAGAAGGTAAATGCGTGGCCGGTGTGTGCCAGCGCCAGTGCCAGCGTCGCAGAGAGGCCGGAATAGTTGGAGATAAACGCAAACGCCAGCACCATTCCGATGGAGTAGATTGGCAGCGCCAGCTCTTTCAGCGTTTCACCAAAGGTCTGCAATGCCGCCTTTGGTTTCATGCGCAGGAACAGCATAGCGATGATGGCTGCGATTAAAATGGCGGTACCCGTGGCAGAAACCAGATCCAGTTTATAGATCGCCGGATAAGGCGTCGCACTGCTGACGACCGGTGGCATCCGCGCCACCAGCTCATTCAGCATCGGAACCGGCACAGCCAGCACCCAGTCATAGAGCGCACCGCCTTTGGCAAACAGCGCTTTAAACGGCGGAATGCTCCAGAGCGTGACGGTAGCAGTAAGAAACAGGAACGGCATCCAGGCACGGATCACCTGGCCCAGCCGATACTTCTGCGGAGGCAGCAGCGGATCGCCCTGCTTCGCCTCTGCATCGGCAAACCGAAAGATACGCACCGGTTTCCAGACCCGCAGGAATAGCGTCAGCGAAACCAGCGAGGCGAGTGAAGAGATAATATCGGGCAGTTCAGGCCCCAGGAAGTTGGAGCTGAGGAACTGGGCAATGGCAAAGGATCCGCCCGCGACAACCACCGCTGGCCAGGTCTCTTTCACGCCTTGCCAGCCATCCATGATCGCCATGATCCAGAACAGCACAATCAGGGTCAGCAGCGGCAGCTGGCGTCCAGCCATCTGACCGATGGCAAAACTGTCCAGTCCGGTCACCTGGCCCGCCACAATAATCGGAATGCCCATCGCACCAAAGGCGACCGGCGCGGTGTTTACAATCAGGCAGAGGCCGGCGGCGTAGAGTGGATTAAAGCCGAGTCCCACCAGCAGCGCGGCAGTAATCGCCACTGGCGCACCAAAGCCTGCAGCGCCCTCCAGGAAAGCCCCGAATGAGAAGCCGACAATCAGCATCTGCAGACGCTGATCGGGCGTAATCGAGAGGATAGAGGCGCGGATAATATCGAACTGACCGGTTTTGACCGAGATCTTGTAAACAAATACCGCCGCGACAATAATCCAGGCAATCGGCCACAATCCATAGAGAAAGCCATAACCCACGGCAGCCAGCGCCTGTGCAACCGGCATCTGATAGAGAAACAGCGCCACCAGCAGCGCCAGCACCACTGTAGTGGTGGCCGCCAGATAGCCTTTCATCTTCAGCTTAATCAGCGCAAAGAAGAAAAAGAGAATCGGGATCAGAGCAACAAGGCTTGAGAGCCAGATATTACCCAGCGGATCGTAGTTTTGTTGCCAGATCTGCATGCCAGTATCTCCAGAGGAAGAGGTGACGAAGCATGTAGCCGCAGCGCTGCATGCCCTGCGCCCCGAATTGGTCAGACCAAAATGCTTTATCGGGGCTTGTGGCAAGAGATAGTTAATGTATTGTTAATCCGTGGCAATAGAAGTTGCGCGAATATTTCTGGAGTGTGAACCAGAGAAAAGTATTGCTTTGATTGGTCCGACCAAAATCAGCTACTCACGCCGGGAAAGGCCCGCTGATAGCTGCGTGGATGGAAACGCAGAGTCAGGACGACCAGCAGCAGCGTAACCGCCGCCTGCAGAATCCAGATGCTGGCGAACTGGCCGGTGAACGCATGCAGCTGACCGGCGATAAACGGCATGCTGCCCGCAATAATAAAGCCGACGCCCTGCATAAAGGCCACCAGCCGTGCGCCAGTCTGGGGTTTATCAAGATGATCCAGCGCCAGCACCAGTGCCAGCGGAAACGCCCCGCCCAGTCCGACGCCCGCAATCCCCGCCCAGAGCCACGGCGCCCCTTGTGGCGCAAGCAGAAAGCCGAGCATGCCGCTGAGCTGCATCGCCAGCGTGAACAGCAACAGCGGACGACGATCGCGGCCCCGAGCCAGCAACGGCAACAGCAGCGCACCCGAGACCTGACAGGCGATCATCATACCAAGCAGTGAACCGCCCGCCTGTGTGCTCCAGCCGAGCTGATGATAAAAGTCAGGCAGCCAGGCAACACAGATGGCATATCCTCCGTTCACCAGTCCAAAGCTCAGCGCCAGCGTCCAGGCACGGGTTTTTCGCCACAGCGAAGGCATCTCTGCTGCCTCTGTCCGGGCTGTGGGCGGTGCGGTGGTGATAAACAGCCAGACCAGAATAGCCAGCACCACCGGCAGCGCCCAGCTACTCAGCGCGCCCTGCCAGCCAAAATGTGCGCTCAGCCACGGCGAGATAGCCGCGCCAATTCCGCCGCCACCCATCAGCGCGGCGGCCCAGAGTCCGGTCACGCCGGCGCTCCGGCTGCCAAAACGCTGACGGATCAATCCCGGCATTGCCATCTGTACAATGCCAATACCTGCCCCACCCGGCACGGCAGTCAGCACCAGCCAGCGGCCATCAGTAACCAACAGCCGACTCACCAGCGCCAGCAACAGCAGTACCAGACCGCCGAGCAGCAGTCTGCGCACCGCAAAACGCTGCATCAGCGGGGCGCTGATTAACGCAATCGCGCCCATCATCATCATTGGTATCGCAGGTAGCAGCGATGCCGCCAGTGACGACAGACCAATGCTCTGCCGCAACTGGCCGAGTAACGGACTGACCGAGGTCATCAGTGGCCGCATATTGAGTCCTGCCAGCACCAGCGCCGCCAGCAGCAGATTGTTCTCTCTCTTCATCTGAGATCCACGCAGTTAAAGGTTGCCAGCCTGGCAGCAGTCGCTACTATCTGGAAATGAAATATTACTCTGCCAGGTAGTGGAAAAATGAATCGTCAGCCCATGTTTACCCCGCAGCAGTTGCTTAGCTTTGTGGCGGTGTGTGAAACCTTCAGCTTTACCCGCGCCGCCGACAGAGTGCACCTGTCGCAATCCACTGTCAGCCAGCAGGTGCGACGTCTTGAAGAGATGTTAGGAAAGGAACTGCTGGTTCGCACCTCGCATCAGGTGCAGATCACCGAAGAGGGCGAAAAACTTTTAGGCTACGCCCGCCGGATTATTGCTCTGAATGGCGAAGCGCACGATGTGCTGAGTGACCAGTGGCGCGACGGCGTGTTGCGCCTTGGCGTGCCGGAGGATTTCGCTGCACCCACTGCCGGCCTGCTGGCGCACTTCAGCCGCGACCATCCGCAGTTGCGGCTGGATGTGATGAGTGGCATGCAGGTGGAGTTGCGTCGCGCCTGGCAGCGTGAAGAGCTCGACATCATGCTGATCAAGCAGCCTTACGGCGAGCGTCCGATGGCGTCGCGTCCCGAACCCCTGCTGTGGCTCGACAGCGCGGAGTGGCCCTGCTTTGAACAGACGCCGGTGCCGCTGGTGCTGTTTCCCCAGCAGGGGCTCTATCGTGACGAGGTGTGCCAGACGCTGGATGCGCTGGGTCGAAGCTGGCGCATTAGCTACAGCAGCGCCAGCCTGGTCGCGCTGGCCGCCGCCAGTGCTCAGGGACTGGGACTCACGTTACTGCCCGCCAGCTGCCGCCTGCCGCAACATCGGGTGCTGGGTCCTGAGCAGGGACTGCCGTTGATTGATACCTTTGAACTGGCACTGTTCTGCCGCCAGCCGCAGGATCCGTTGCAGCGCGAACTGGCAGAGTCACTGGCGGCCTTTGGCCAGCTGCGCTGGCAGTGAGATATCGAATTGTCGTCAGTGGAAAATAACGCAGCAGGGTGAAGCGTCGTTTGTCAGATTAATGTCTTGTTCACTTTGCAGGAGCCTCTGATGCCTATTTCCTCTTCACCGAGCCGCCGCGATTTCCTTGGACAAGGTGTTCGCTGGACCGCCGCAGGCGGCTTACTGGCCGCCGGTCTCGGGCAGGCCAGTGCCGCCACGTCCTCACCTTCACCCGCTATCAATCCCGACCAGTCCACCGCCCTGCCACAGCAGGATCACTACCTGCTGCGCAATGTGAGGCTGGAAGAAGGGTTTATTCGCGAGGATGACGAAATCGTCGCGACCCGGACCGGACGTTACGACATCAGCGTACGCGACGGTAAAATTGACCAGCTGGTGCCCGCAGGCCAGGGCGACAGCACGCTGCCGTCCTGGGACGCACAGGATGCCCTGCTGCTGCCCGCCACGCAGGATATGCACATTCACCTGGATAAAACCTTCTACGGCGGCCCGTGGCAGGCTCCGCGTCCCCGTCAGGGCAAAACCATCATGGATATGATTGCGCGCGAACAAGTCCTGATTCCGCAACTGCTGCCGCACTCCGAGGCGCGCGCTGAAGCCTTGATCGCTCTGTTGCACGCCAAAGGCACCACCCGCGCCCGCAGCCATTGCAACATTGATCCGGTCAGCGGCCTTAGGAGCCTGGAACATCTGCAGGCGGCATTAGCCCGGCACCCCGATTTTCCCTGCGAGATCGTTGCCTTCCCGCAGCACGGCCTGCTGCACTCGCAGGTTGACGGGCTGATGCGCGAAGCAATGCAGCACGGCGTTGAGTATGTCGGCGGGCTGGATCCCACCAATGTCGATGGTGCGATGGAGAGGTCGCTGGATGCGATGTTCCAGATTGCGCTCGATTACCAGCGCGGCGTGGATATTCATCTGCATGAAACCTCCCCTGCTGGCGTGGCGGCGATTCAGTACATGATTGACACCGTGGCGAAGAATCCGGTGCTAAAAGGCAAAGTGACGCTGAGCCACGGTTTCGCGCTGGCGACCCTGACCGGCAGCGCGCTGGACAGGATGATCGAAGGGCTGGCGGAGCAGCAGTTCAGCGTCGCCTCCACGCTGCCGATCGGCAAGCTCACCATGCCAGTTCCGCAGCTACAGAAAGCGGGTGTGAAAGTGATGACCGGCACAGACAGCGTCATCGATCACTGGTCACCCTTTGGCACGGGCAGCATGCTGGAAAAAGCGCATCTTTACGCACAACTCTATCGCGGCTCGGATGAATTCTCGCTGTCGCGGGCGCTGGCGATTGCCACAGGCGACCGGCTGCCACTCTCTGCTCAGGGTAAACGCCAGTGGCCCGTGACGGGCGATGACGCGAGTATGATGCTGGTGGCGGCGAGCTGTTCCGCCGAAGCCGTAGCCCGGATCTCGCCGGTGGTCGCGACCTTCTCGCGCGGTAAACCGGTCTTTGCACTGGCCTCAGCCTGACACAGCAAAACCGCATTGGGTTCACAGACGACCACCTGACGTGAAGCGATGGGAGCCTGCGCCTGAAGCAAAGCATCGCGGGCTACCACCCTTTTCACCGAGCCAGACTCAATCGACCGCGAGCCAGCCCTCTCCCCAAAAACAACAGAGCCTCCACAAGGGAGGCTCTGCATTTACCTGAGCGAAGTGCGGGTTACGCGCTTTTGGCCCATTGATTATTCGACATTAGTTCCATTGCCAGCGCGTATAAGCGACGATCTTCCTGATCACAGGGCTCATCTTCCGCATAACACGCAATCATCGAAGCGATCTTATCAGCCGATAAGCCCTCTCCATGAATATGCAGTGTCAGTACGGCGCGGCCTACTATTTTAAGCACATTTTCATGTGGTCCCTGGATGCGTTTACTCAATGCAAATACCCTCTACCGGTCGTTGTACCAGGAATATGGCGCGCTAAATATAAAGCAATTAGCTCAGGATTTTTATCGGCATGGAGAGCGATATTTTTTAATGATTAATTCTATTACTGGAGTGATTATTAAGGAATCATCTGATTAACAATGAAATAAATATTTAAAAACGGAGGGTTATAAAACAATGCATGGTCCTGGTAAATTATCACTTTGAAATGAAAAGCTTTACATTCAGCGAATCGATTAAAAAAAACCGTCTTTTCCAGGCAAACTTCAGTCTATTCCTAAGCGTACCGGCAGAGATAGTTTCATACCGTTAACCATCGAGGTTCCCGTTGCTGTCAGGCGTGCTTTCTGCCAGACTTGCCCCGCAATAATGCCCTACACTTTCAGCCTCAGAGGCCGCGCCCGTGACCGCTTTTTCTACCCTCAATTCGCTTCCCGACAGCCAGCTCGATAACCTGCGCGAGATGGGCTACACCAGCATGACGCCCGTGCAGGCTGCTACGCTGCCCGCCATTCTGCAGGGACGCGACGTGCGTGCGCAGGCAAAAACCGGCAGCGGTAAAACGGCTGCCTTTGGTATTGGTTTACTGCACCATATTGACAGCACCCGCTTTCAGACTCAGGCACTCATCCTGTGTCCAACCCGGGAACTGGCCGATCAGGTGGGCAACGTGCTGCGCCAGCTGGCCCGCTTCACCCGAAACATCAAAGTCCTCACCTTGTGTGGCGGACAACCGATGAGTGCACAGCGTGACTCGCTGGTGCATCCACCGCATATCGTGGTCGGCACGCCGGGTCGTATCCTCGACCACATCAACCGCGAAAACCTCAAACTGGACCAGCTCAACACGCTGGTACTGGATGAGGCAGATCGGATGCTGGAGATGGGTTTCCTCAATGATATGGAAACTATCATTGAGGCGACGCCCGCCTCGCGGCAGACGCTGCTCTTTTCCGCTACGTGGCCCGACGGCATCACCGCCATCAGTACCCGCTTCCAGCGTGATGCGCTGAGCGTGGTAACTGAAGAAGTCAGCGAACTGCCTTCAATTGACCAGCAGTTCTTTGAAGCCAGCCACAATGAAAAACTGGGTCTGCTCATCGCGCTGCTTAGCGACCGTCAGCCCTCATCCTGTGTGGTCTTCTGCAACACCAAACGTGAATGTGACGATGTCGCTGCGGCGCTTAACGCGCGTGATATCAGCGCCCTGCCATTGCATGGTGACCTGGAACAGCGCGATCGCGAACGTGTGCTGATCCGTTTTGCTAACGGCAGTGGACGCGTACTGGTTGCCACCGATGTCGCCGCGCGCGGACTGGATATCAAATCACTGGCGATGGTGGTCAACTACCAGCTTGCCTGGGATCCTGAAATCCACCTGCACCGCATCGGTCGTACAGCACGTGCAGGCGAACATGGCGTTGCCGTCAGCCTGGTTGCTGCCGATGAAATGGCGCGCGCACATGCACTGGAGGATTTCCTGCAGCAAAAACTGCCGTGGGTTTCTGCCAGCACGCTGAAAAAAGGCAGCAGCAAGCCTCTGCCTGCCGCCATGATGACATTGTGTATTGATGGTGGTCGTAAAGCCAAGATGCGTCCGGGAGACATTCTGGGTGCGCTGACCGGTGAAGCGGGTTATCGCGCCGATCAGATCGGTAAAATCGTTCTGACCCCAACCCATGCCTACGTGGCGATTGAAGCGAACCACGCTAAAGCGGCACTGGTGAAACTCAAGCAGGGCAAAATCAAAGGCAAAACCTGCCGGGCGATTCTGCTGAAGGACTGAATAAAATCGGGCGAGGTTATTACCTCGCCCGATTTCTTATGGCTCTTCGATTTGTGTCACATGCAGCGTGGTTTTATCCCCTTTGCCCTGTACCTTACCACTGACACGTACTTTGTCTTCCGCGGTGTAGGTTTTACCATCAAAGGTCTTCTTCGGTGCGATAATCGGTAACGTACCGGTGTTGTCGCGGAACTGATAGCGCTCGCCCTGCTCTTTCTTTACGATGTAACCTTCCAGCGTCACATACCCGCCCTGACGGAAATCGCGGATCTGATCAATATGTGTCTGACCGGTATCTTCTGAGCCTTTATAGCCCGCATCCTGCTTGTGCTGCGGCGGTGGCGCATCACCCGCTTTGTATCCGCCCTCTTCAGCCGACACACCCGCGCTCATCATCACCAGCAACGACGCTAAAATCACTTTTTTCATTTCACACTCCTTTATTGGAAAGGTGTCCATGTTGAACCTTCAGGGTTAAGCCTGGCACAATAATTGGCGTCCGTTTTATTTCACCTTTCTCTTCTCACCTTTTTCCGTTTGCTGCCGATAACCTGTTCACACCCTATTTCACCAGCTGCGTTAATGCAGAGGCAACCATGGATAATTTTCAGAAAGAGATCGATGAGAGAGCGAACCTCGCATTATCGAACAAGTTTGAGCTGCTGCTGTTTCGCTTAGGTTCTGATCAGCTGAAAGGCAAGTCTGAGCTGTTTGGCATTAACGTCTTCAAGCTGCGTGAAATTGTACCAATGCAGACCATCACCAAAGCCGCGGGAATGAGTTCGCCGCTGCTGGGTATGGCCAGTATTCGCGGTCAGTTCATTCCGGTCATCGACCTGCCTGCTGTGGCAGGTTGCGTACCTGAAACGGGCCTTAACCTGCTACTGGTCACCGAGTATGCCCGTAACACCCAGGCATTTGCCGTGGAATCCGTGGATAACATCGTGCGTCTCGACTGGAGCCAGGTCCATACCGCTGAAGCCGGTATCGGCGGTCGCAACATTACCAGCATCGCCTGCCTGGACACCGATAAGCAGGGCAGCGAGCTGGCGATGGTGCTGGACGTTGAGCAAATCCTGTATGACATCATCCCGTCGTCACGCGGCGTCGAGCCTGAAGCGGCCAAACCGCGTGCCTTCAACTATCGCCCGGGTGCGGTTGCGATTGTGGCAGAAGATTCCAAAGTCGCGCGTCAGCTGCTGGAGCAGGGACTGAAGAGCATGGGCATTCCGGCGCTGATGTTTAACACCGGCCTTGATGCCTGGGAAAAAATTAAGCTGCTAAGCCAGGAAGTGCAGGCTTCAGGCGAGTCGATTCACGACAAAATTGCCCTGGTACTGACCGATCTGGAGATGCCCGAGATGGATGGCTTTACGCTGACCCGCAACATCAAGCGTGACCCGATTCTGAAAACGCTGCCGGTCGTGATCCACTCCTCACTCTCTGGAAGCGCCAACGAAGACCACGTGCGTAAAGTGGGAGCCGACGGCTATGTGGCAAAGTTTGAGCTGAATGAACTTTCAGACGTGATTTTCAACGTTCTCGATACCGCCCGTTAAGTGAACACGGGCCGCAAAGAATGCCCGGCACACTTTTACTTTTTTGATCAGCGGAATCGCTGACCTGACCAGGAAACGACTATGCACATTGAAACTTTACCTGTTACGCCCGCACCTGCGACGCCTTCTCCTCAAAAGGTATTGCGTGGCCGTTTACGTCAGCTGGCCTGGATTAGCGCCGTCAGTTTAAGCGTCGCGTTCTGGGTAGGCCTCTACTTTTTAGTTTTCTGAATCCATTCATGTTTGTCTGGATCGGGCTGTCAGCACCACTGCTGACAGCCCTTTTTTTTGCCTGAATTCCGCCTCCGCTCGTTTGTTAACCTTTTCTGATGCTTTTCACTGATTATTTATTCACGCTGCGTGATTACTTAAAAATTATTAAAGATACAACTCCGCACTCCGATAACTGTATGCGCGAGATCACATTTTGCCTGCGGCTGTGACCACAGACTTCAGCACGGCTTTGCGTACAACAGCAGGGAATCTGAGTGTTGCTAATAAATTGATTAATACAATAACGGGGAAAAGAACATGTTCAGCATCAGGAATATGAAGGTCGGAATGCGGCTTGCAGCAGCCTTCGGCATTATTGTGACGTTACTGATAGTGATTGGTGTGACATCTATTACCAGAATTAACAATATCAATACGGCGATCTCGTCGATCGTTGATGATCGCTATGTGAAAGTACGACTGGCATTTGATGTGCGCGATGGCGTCAACGATCAGATCAAATACCTGCGCGGCATGGTGATCGACACGACACATCCGGAAAATAATGTGAAGCGTTATGGTCAGCTGGATGAAGCCACGCAACGTACCAACCGCGCCATGAAAAGGATTGAAGACATTCAGGTCACGCCAATCGGTAAGAAAAAAATCGCCGGTCTGCTGGCCTCTTCTCAGGCATTTGAAAAGGTCAAAGCCGAATTAATTACCCTGGTAAAAGCGGGCAACTTTGATGCAGCAAGCATCTATGTGTTGAAATCAATGACGGCTACCCAGAATAAATTCCTGCAGGATGCCGTGGATTTTGCCAACTCTCAGGATGCACAGCTGCGGACTGAAGGTCAGGGTATTGTGGAAAACGGCCAGTCTGCTATCTCCATCACGCTGATTTTCTCCGCACTGGCCATTCTTGCTTCTATCATGCTGGGCTACTTCCTGACCCGTTCAATCGTACGCCCGCTGGTTGCAGCTGTTGATGTCGCTGAACGTGTGGCGGCCGGCGATCTGAGTACCCAGATGCAGGTGACCTCACGCGATGAAACAGGTGTTCTGATGCAGGCATTGCAGCGGATGAACGATAACCTGCTATCAATTGTGACGGAAGTGCGTACCGGCTCCGACACTATCGCGGTTGCATCAACGCAGATTTCCAGCGGCAACCTTGATCTCTCAACCCGAACTGAGCAGCAGGCCAGCTCCCTGGAAGAGACCGCCTCTGCGATGGAGCAGATGACGTCGACGGTGAAACACAATGCCGACAACGCGCGTGAAGCTAATCACCTGGTTTCCACCACCTCAAGCGTGGCACGTGAAGGTGGCGTGGTCATGGAGCAGGTCATCGAGAAGATGGAAGCCATCGCCCTCTCCTCACGCAAAATTGTCGATATTATCAGCGTTATCGACTCGATTGCCTTTCAGACCAATATCCTGTCCCTTAACGCCGCCGTAGAAGCCGCGCGCGCGGGTGAACAGGGTCGTGGCTTTGCCGTCGTGGCGAGTGAAGTGCGTAATCTGGCACAGCGCTCAGCTTCCGCAGCCAAAGAGATTAAGGTGCTGATTGAAGATTCTGTCGCTAAAGTCGATGAAGGCAGCAAACTGGTGACGCATGCAGGTTCAACCATCGGTGAAGTGGTGAACAGCGTGCAGAGCGTGGCAAACATTATGAGCGAAATCACGATCGCCAGCAGCGAACAGAGCAGCGGCATCCATGAAATCAATCAGGCAATTACTCAGATGGAAGCGGTAACGCAGCAGAACGCAGCGCTGGTACAGGAAGCATCAGCCGCCTCTCAGGCACTGCAGGATCAAGCCGAGCGCATGGCACAGGCGATGAGCGTGTTCAATACCGGCAAGCTTTCTCTGCAACCCGTACTGCGTTAATCCTTCTTAACGGCCCGCCCCGGCGGGTCTTTTTTTACGCGATGATGGAGAGCGGATAGATTTCAGGCTGTTAACACTGTTCCGAGACAAAGAAAGCTGACGCCACCCGGCGCGTGCAGGAAGGGTTTGAGGTTTGAGGTTTGAGGTTTGAGGTTTGAGGTTTGAGGTTTGAGGTTTGAGGTTTGAGGTTTGAGGTTTGAGGTTTGAGGTTTGAGGTTTGAGGTTTGAGGTTTGAGGTTTGAGGTTTGAGGTTTGAGGTTTGAGGTTTGAGGTTTGAGGTTTGAGGACAGGAATAGCGGACACAAAAAAGGCCGCCAGAGGCGACCTTTTATTACTATAAATGCAACAACGCTATAAAGCTCACTAGCCTTTATCAGAGCGCGCGAAGCTGGCTCTGAGTTGCAATCCTTGCCATGTTCACCTGAACGACGACAGATTTGCAGAAAATGCATTTCGCTCCATGCGGATTGGCTCTTGTAACATCAAAATGTGATGTACGAAACTGTGAGCCATTACAGTGAGGACACTTAAAAGTAATTTTCAGTCCTTAGAGACCAACAACGTTCGCAGCAGCTGGGCCTTTGGCGCCATTTTCTACTGTGAATTCAACTTGCTGACCTTCATCTAATGAACGGAAATCGGTGCCCTGGATTGCAGAGAAATGTACGAATACATCTTTGCTGCCGTCTGCAGGAGAAATGAAACCGAAGCCTTTCTCTGCGTTAAACCATTTAACGGTACCGCGAATTTTGTTAGACATGCTTAAATCCTTAATATATCGAGCCTTCCGGCATAATGGCCTGAGAACAGATTTTAATCAGAACGTAAGAGAAGACTCAAAAAGAAGGGATGTCTCGCGACAAACTTAGAGATGAGAACTGCTTTGGTTACTTACTTTGATAGTGTCTGTTAATCAAACCGACGATTCATTAGGCCACACTTCTCACAGTGACGCAACTCCTAATTCAAATTAATTGTAATCCGTCGACTGGAGAACATGAAAGCGCGAGACTCTCTCAGGGAAGCAACCTGGCAGGGCTCTGCAGCGATGCGTCCCTGCCGACATAAAGAGAAGTGGAGATACCCACAGAGCAAAAAAGGGCGAGGCTCACGCCTCGCCCAAAACATGCCGATTATCAGTCGTAGTAAGGAACCTTACGGTCCACGCCGTTGATATTGATCAGCACAAAACCGGTTGGCGCGGTCTTATTCGCCGGTGTACCCGCCGCAGTCGCCAGCGTCACCACCCCTTTCTCGTTGGCACCGATACCCGCCAGCCCATTGTGCATGCCGAAACGTGCAGCGGGTTTCAGGTTGCTGATTTTGGTGATGTCATCAACCATCGTCATATCTGACTGGAACAGCGAGCAGGAACCGGTATCAAACCGGGTGGGACCCGTGGTCTTCAGATTGAACATGGTCTCGCCGCTATTGGCTTTCAGCTTGACCCAGATTACGGCATAGGTGGTCCCTACCCGGCCATAACGAATGTCCAGCACAGAAGGTTGTCCCATATGGTAAGCATCGGCCCAGACCGTCTCCAGTCGCTGCAGGTTGATCAGGGTTTTACCGGTGGCCGGCATATTTACCGGTGAACCGGCGGTGCCGGACGGCGTGGTGGCATCCGCTTTACCGATCAGCTCCATCACCCATTGCTGGTTAGGCGCCGGGAAATAGAGCTGCCCCAGCCGATACCAGTTATCGGTAGCGGTGTTGTTCACCACTTTATAGCCACTGTAATAGCCGGCACGCAGTGAACCGGTCATGAACGTGCCGTAGTTCTCATCCCGACGGTAGCCATATTCAAAAGTCGATAGCCATTTGTTTCCGGCTATATCATTGGTGATTTTCGCCCCCGCCTGCAGGTTGATATGACGCATCACCACGCGGGCATTGTTGAGATTGAGCGGCGTGGCGCAATCTTCAATGTTAAGCGTTTCGATGTTCCAGCCCCCGTCCGACAGATCACCCGGGTTAGTCGTGTGCTCAATCCAGACGTTGCGCATGACTCCCTGTGTGACGCGCGGCATGTAGAGCGTGGCGTCCCCATAGCCCGACTGGAAGTTAGCATTACACAGCTCAATCGCTGTTGAGTGGTCCCAGTTTCCCTTTGGTGTATTTGACCAGCCGACATCAAACACACGGGAATAGGTACTGGAGCTGTAGATCTGATCGAATTTACTGTCGAGCGTATCCTGCAGTTTAAAGACAGTTCCCCCGGTGCTTTGAGCCTTGAAGCAGAAGATATTGACGATCTGGCCTCCAACAATCGTATTTTCAAAGAATGGCTGAATGTTGCTGCACTGTTCAGGCGTGACGGTGACTTTGAGAGAGGTGTCGACAGTTCCGGCGTTAGCCTGTCCGTGCCAGCAAATGCCTTTAATGACGATTTTGCGCGCATTCACCTTGAATACCGTATTCGCGCTTTTGTCAGAGACAATGGTGGTGCGGGGTGACGATCCGAGTTCGGTATCATCACCGCTGATACCAAAGAACGGCAACTCCGTATCGGTGAGATCGATGGGTGAAATCAGGAAGCGGCCACCCGGAAATCGCACCGGCATCGCTTTCACGTAGGTGTTGTAGGTCTGGGTCCATGCCAGCATCCGCTTGAAAGCATCAGTATCATCGGTGACGCCATCCCCTTTCGCACCGAAGTGCAGAATGTTCACTTCCGTAGGATCGTTGATGGTGCGTTTCCAGTAGAAACCGTTGCCTATCGCCACCGTACCGCCATCATCTTTTAGCGGTGTCGTACTCAGGAAACCGACAAAGTCTGCGCCACCCCGGAAGCTGGAGTCCTTATCGTAATAGCGTTTAAGGCTGGCGACTTCACCTGATTTTGGTGGAACAGTGGTACGCAGTTCAGCAAAAGAGTTAACTTCGATCATAGAATCCTCCTCAGGATCACAGAGATATCGCGCTGAAATCAGCGCACTACTTAGCCGCAGCCGGATGGCCGCAAAGGGAGTCCCACATGTCGTTGTGGGTGTTGATGGCGCGCACCGTACGAACGTCCATTTTTTGCGCGTCATCGCCGTAGGTATAAAGAGGGGAAAAAAGTACGCAGGCAGAGTCGGTAATTGCTACCGGCTCAGGGTTTGTGGTATTTCGACTGCTGCAGCTTGTCACGAGCAGTAGCGTCATCAAGGCTATGGTTGTCGGTCGCCACACGGTTAGCCTCCTCGCGGTTGTGTTGTTGCTGTTGCGCCACCGCGCTAACGCGGGACGCCTCCTGTTGCGCGTTATCGACGTCAGAACGTGCTTTTTGCTGCACTTTGCCGATTTTTTTGCCGCCGAAATAACTGGCGCCCAGCGCCGCAATCACGCCAGCGAGTGCGGCCAGCCAGTGCCAGCTGCCGCCCAGTAAGGTGGTAATGAGAGTCATGGTTTCGCTCCTCCCGCCTGCTCCTTCGCGGTGAGCAGGTTTTTCTGACGAACAAACTGGGCAATCACCCCCATCGCCACCATGAACGCGCCCACGAGCCCCAGGTAGTTGTGTGGCAGAATCGATTTCACGTCTTCCGGCAGCACGTTCCAGGCATCAACGGCGGCAGAGGGGAATGACTGCGCCCAGGCGCTGAGCATGGAGCCCAACGACGCAAGCCAGACAGACCAGGTTTTGAAGAGCAGGCGGGCATGAGAGACAAACTGCAGGGTGGTAAAGCGCTGCAGCAGCAGCAGAATGATGATTGCCGTCAGCACGGCAATGAGAAACATGAGCCATCTCATAGCAGCCCCCTGTAAATCGCATAGGTGCCGGTGCGCATCATCTCCGCATGACGCCGGGCCCGGCCCGGCGTCTGACGCGCCCAGAGGCTGTTCATCATCGCGTCAGCCGCATCACTAAACTGTTCAGCGATGATGGAGGTGAGCATGTTTTTGAACTGCAGGACGCCCTCCACGCCCAGTTGATACGTCATGCTCAGCAACACATCGGTGCGAGCGTCATTGCACTTTGTCAGCGCATCGCGCAGCAGCTCCCTGCCCTGCATCTCCTGAACTTTGTTTTCCAGAATGCACTGCTTCCAGACATCACCGACGCGCCGTGGCACGCGGAAAGTGTAATTACTGAGCGACGCCCCTTTTGGCCCAATGCGTATGCCGCCCGCCACCGTGGGGAAACCCAGCGTGTCGAGATAAGGTGTGTCGACATATCCCTCTTCAAAATTCAGTACTGCGATGATCTGGCTCATACGGACTCCTCAATGACGAATTAAGGCCTTCAGCCTTGTGAAAATAAATACATAACGCCCGCTGATCATTAACAAGCCCGGCACAGCAAAAGGCCTTGCTGAAGCTGCAGCAAAACTAAACAGTAATTCAGCAGATTGCGCCCAATGAGAGCTGGAGATAACAAAGCCTTAGCCGGAACGAAAAACGGCGCGCGCTTCGTGCTTCAGCTCACGGCGTAGAGATGAACATGCGGAAGACAGCAATTGTCGAAACTGGGTGTTTCCTGACTGGTCACGCGGGGTGTTGTGATTGCGCGATCAACGCGCGGGGCGACCTGACGCTGGCAGATTTGCTCTGCACGCCTCAGGGTTGGTGGTTCAGCTGGAAAGTTCAGTGCCTGATCGATGCTCTGTTGCAGGCTGCTGAGAGGCTGGCGCCGCCGATGGCGACGCGTACGAGCGTTGCCAGTGAAAACGCTTTTGCCATAGTGAATAATCGCCATAACTCCTCCTGTGAATGAGTATTTGGCGATGGGGTGGCAGGCGCGAGCTTTCGGGAAACCGAAGGGACCCGAATGTCGTATATCGCGGTCGCACGCTCACCGCCCGGCTGCGTAAGCAGCCAGGTGGAAAGTAAGCGAGGGGAAATAAACGGCATCTGACGACGCTGCATTTGCGCATCCACCCCATCCCAAAGTTCACTGACTTTTGGGTGGTATGATTCGCGCTTGTGCAGCGCCTGAATTGTTTAAGAGCGGGTCATCCCTGAAAAGAACGTCTTCGTTCATCCATGTCCAAATTATTAACAGGTTCTTATGCTTTATCAAACACTGTTGGTTAATTTTTTATTTACCGCTGGTTAAATTTATGAATTTATGCCGATTATTTTTTTGCAGCTCTCCGGAGAAAAGCGGCAGAAACGGCTTTAGCCGAGAATTTGATAGTGTCGCGCCTGGCTCATAATCACTTTTGCGAGCACCTTCAGGCTGGTGACCTCATCACGATTGAGATACCACGTTTCATAGCGTTTATTATCTGATATCACTGCAATTTTTTTATGCTGCAGCTGCAGGCGTTTGAGGTAGAGCTGCTCGTCGAGGGTAAAAATATAGATACCATCGCCGTCAAACATCCGCACGCTGATATCCACAAACAGCTGATCGCGCGGTGCAAAGGTGTCAGCCATAGAATCACTGTTGATAGCGATCAACCGAATGTTTTCCGCCGGACGGCCGTTGAACAGAACCCGTGCCTCATCCAGACCATATTCAATCGCCTGGATAGTCTCGACAAACTCATCGCGCGCGGGCAGGCCCGCAGCACTGCGCTGACCAATGTCGAGGCTATCAATACGAAACACACTCTTTTGGCCAGTGAGTGTACTCATCGCTACAGGTTCAGTGGATTGCTCCATGCCGTACTGGAGCCACTCTACCCTGACGCCCAGCAATTGACTGAGTGCCAGTAAATTGCCGCCATCAGGCACTGACTGCGCGTTAAACCACTTCCACACGCCTGGCGTTGAAATTTTACAGCCTTGCTGCTGCAGAGCTCTGGCAACCTGTTTGTTTCGTCCATGTCCGACAATGCCGGCACTCTCACAGGCCGCTATCAGCCTGGCGGTGAAAGCTTGTCTTGTACTTTCTTTTTTAACCATTAGTTAATAATCAGCCATAGAAGAGATACTGGATGTTATTTTCGTTATTGCTACCAGTTCATTTTATATTACCGCTCGTTTACTACCTAACCGCTTTATCAAGCATTGCTAACTATCATTATCCGCTTCAGCCTGCGGCTAAACAAAAAATATTGCCTCAGGCCGCTTGCAGCCCCGGCTTTCAGGAATGTTCCGTAAGAAATTGCGTGAATATCAGGCAGCATAATTGCCAGGGATGACGAGAACAGAACAGAAAATGATCTGATGCGCAGAAAATCCTATCTTTCACTGGTCCGAAAAATCGGGATAAAAAAAACGGGAGCCTTTGAAAGACTCCCGCTTTGTTAAAAATTATCGTCGTTATGGGCGGAGCGTATCGTCTCCCCACGCTATCCATTTATAGGTGGTCAGCGCCTCTAACCCCATGGGGCCACGGGCATGCAATTTCTGTGTACTGACCGCCACTTCCGCGCCCAGGCCAAATTGACCCCCATCGGTGAAGCGGGTGCTGGCGTTGACATAAACCGCTGACGAGTCGACCTGACGAACAAAACGCGCGGCATTACGCGTATTACGGGTGAGGATAGCATCTGAGTGCTGTGTGCCGTGCGTACGAATGTGATCGATCGCCTCATCCATATCCGCCACCAATTTAACGTTAAGATCCAGCGACAGCCACTCGTTATTGTATTGCTGAGGATTCACGGGTTTCACCGGGGCGGGGCCATGCTGAAGTTGTGCCAGCACGTTGCTGTCAGCATGCAGCGCGATTCCTTCCTGCGCCATTCGCGCGCTGAAAGCTGGCAGAAAACGTTCGGCCATCGCCTGGTCCACCAGCAGCGTTTCCAGTGAGTTACAGGCGCTGGGACGCTGTTTCTTGGCGTTGACGATCACATCAAGTGCCGGTTCAATCTCCATCGTCTCATCAATGTAGATATGGCAGACGCCAATGCCGCCGGTAATCACCGGAATGGTGGAGTTCTCGCGACACAGTTTATGCAGCCCGGCTCCGCCGCGCGGGATTAGCATGTCGACGTAGCGATCCAGCTTCAGCAGCTGATTCACCAGCTCGCGGTCAGGATTTTCAATCGCCTGGACAATGGCTACCGGTAAACCGTGCTGCTTCAGCGCTTTCTGAATGACCCGAACGGTGGCCGCATTGGTGCGCCAGGTCTCTTTGCCGCCACGCAGAATAGCGGCGTTGCCGGTTTTCAGGCACAGACTGGCGACGTCAACCGTCACATTAGGGCGCGCCTCATAAATCACCGCAACGACGCCCAGCGGCACGCGACGGCGTTCAATGCGCAGCCCGCTGTCGAGCTGACCACCGTCGATTAACTGCCCTACCGGATCGGCAAGCTGACAAACCTGGCGCACATCGCTGGCGATGCTGCTGAGGCGTTGCGGATTAAGCGTCAGTCGATCTAATAACGCGGCGCTCATGCCGTTCTGACGCGCATCGGCTAAATCCAGCTCGTTAGCCGCCAGAATGTCAGCGCTCTCGGCTTCCAACCGGTCAGCAATGGTCATCAGAACATCGTTCTTTTCTGCCGTTGACAGATCGGCCACGGTATACGCTGCGGCACGCGCCGCTTTTCCCATCTCTTCAAGCATTGTCCGCTCCTTAACTGACGATCATGTCGTCGCGGTGAACCGCCACCGGGCCATATTCATATCCCAGGATCTCGCTGATCTGCTGACTGTGATGACCGGCGATCATTCGCATCGCGTCGCTGTTGTAGCGTGAAACGCCGTGAGCGATATCCCGGCCCTGCAGGCTGCGAATGCGGATCACTTCACCGCGAGAGAAATTCCCCTGGATCGCCCGGATCCCTTTCGGCAGCAGCGAACTGCCACGTTCGATAATGGCTGCCAGTGCACCGTCATCGACGGTGATCTCACCCGCCGGTGGCGCACCGAAAATCCAGCGTTTACGGTTTTCCAGTGGCGATTGCTGCGCATGGAAGCGCGTACCGACCGGCTTACCATCAATCACATCGCTGATCACGCCGCTGCGGCTGCCCGAGGCGATGATCACATCGATACCGGCACGACAGGCAACATCCGCCGCCTGAAGCTTAGTCGACATGCCGCCAGTGCCGAGCCCGGAAACACTGTCGCCCGCCAGGGCGCGCAACGCATCATCAATGATATGCACATCACTGATCAGCTCAGCCTCAGGATTGTTACGGGGATCGGCGGTAAAAAGCCCCTGCTGATCGGTCAGGAGCAGCAGCTTGTCGGCGCCGCCGAGCATCGCCGCCAGCGCAGAGAGATTGTCGTTGTCGCCCACTTTGATTTCAGCGGTGGCGACAGCATCGTTCTCATTGATCACCGGCACAATATGGTTATCCAGCAGCGCACGCAGCGTGTCGCGGGCGTTCAGAAAGCGTTCGCGATCTTCCATGTCGGCACGGGTCAACAGCATCTGACCAATATGAATACCGTAGATAGAAAATAACTGTTCCCACAGCTGAATCAGACGACTCTGCCCCACCGCAGCCAGCAGCTGCTTTGAGGCGATGGTCGGTGGCAGTTCGGGGTAGCCCAGATGTTCGCGTCCGGCGGCCATTGCGCCAGAAGTCACGATCACAATGCGGTGGCCTGCGGCGTGCTGCTGCGCACACTGACGAACCAGTTCCACCATGTGCGCCCTGTTCAACCGGCGAGATCCGCCGGTGAGAACGCTGGTACCCAACTTGACCACTAAGGTCTGACTGCCACTCATATTTCCTGCCGTAGAGAAAAATTTTTACGAAAGGACGTTTTAACAGGAGTCGATAAGGAAGCCAACAGCCAGCGGGGGAAAAGCACGAAATTACGCGGACAAGGAGGTAGACCAAAAGTTCATGGTTAACAAGAAATCATGAAAAGTGTCATAAAAAGTTCATCACTGACGGGTAAAAAGTCCGTGTTTTACAAAAACTTTCATTTTTTTACGTTGTTCACATTGGGATTGATAGCAAATGAAGAAAAGCACACTGGCCATGCTCCTCTCCACGCTGACGCTGGCTTCTGCCGCGCAGGCTGCCGAAATCTATAACAAAGATGGCAACAAACTGGATTTGTACGGCAAAGTTAAAGCTGAGCACTACATCAGCGATAATGCCAGCCAGGATGGAGACAAGTCCTATACCCGTATCGGCTTTAAGGGTCAGACACAGATTAACGACCTGATGACCGGTTATGGTCAGTGGGAATATCAGTACAACGTTAACAACTCCGAAGGCAGTGACGCCAACAATGGCAATAAAACCCGCCTCGGGTTTGCTGGTCTGAAATTCTCTCAGTACGGTTCGGTAGATTATGGCCGTAACTACGGTGTGCTGTATGACGTTGAAGCCTGGACTGACGTATTCCCGGAATTCGGCGGTGACGGTACAGCCCGCTCTGATAACTTTATGACACAGCGCGCCACCGGTGTTGCGACTTATCGTAACAATAACTTCTTTGGTCTGGTCGATGGCCTGAAATTTGCGCTGCAGTACCAGGGCAAAAATGACGCGTCCAGCACCAACACCCGTACTGATATTAACCGTCAGAATGGCGACGGCTACGGTGCGTCTCTCGGCTATGCTCTGGGTGATTCTGGTGTGAGCCTGATGAGTGCCATCACCTCATCTGACCGCACCAACCAGCAACAGGCGCGCGCTTATGGCGGCGGTGACCGTGCGGATTCCTGGGGCGCAGGCGTGAAGTATGATGCTAACAGTGTCTACCTGGCCGCAATCTACACCGATACCCGTAATATGACGCCAATTAGCGGTACCAACCGTGCCACCGGCGCAGCGGTTGCGGGCGCAGCCAACAAAGCGCAGAACATCGAACTGGTGGCGCAGTATCAGTTTGATTTCGGCCTGCGTCCGTCTATCGGGTATGTACAGACCAAAGGCAAAGATATCGAAAACGGTATCGGCGATGCGGATCTGGTGAAATATATCGATGTGGGCGCGACCTACTACTTCAACAAAAATATGTCCGCCTTCGTTGATTACAAAATCAACCAACTGCCTGACGACAATGCGCTGTCGCTTAACAACGACGACATTGTGGCGATGGGTGTGACTTACCAGTTCTGATTTCAGGCTCGCAAACCGGGCAGATTTGGAGCTGGCAGCAACGCATAAATTCAACACGCAGGGAACACGGTCAGAAGAGGAAAGCGTCCCGCGCCAGGACGGCGCGGGCCGAGCGTGCCATGGATGGCGGCTTTTGCGTCTTTCCGATCTGACCGTGTTCTCTGAGAAGGCTCGATCCAACAGCGGGTCAGACTTCAACAAAAATGGCGAGTTTTTAAACTCGCCATTTTTTTCGTCTTTATTTCACTACACTACCCTATCAGGCGCTCAGCTTCACCGGTTTCTCATCGAAATCGCTGGCTGGGATCAGATCCAGCTCGAACTCTTTCAGCATCGCTTTCAGGCGGGTATGGAAATTCCGTAAGGTCTCTTCCACGCGCGCCGTGTTCTCTTTCCCTTTAATGGTTGCCACCGACCAATCACCCTCTTTATCGAACAGACCGATATGGTAGACATAGGTAAAGTGGTCAGCCTGTGCTTCCAGCTCCATCCACCAGCCCCAGAACTCTCGCAATTCCGGTGCCGGTTTCACATTGACGCAGGCAGCCAGGCAGTCGAAGAAGAAACGGGTTTCGCCACATTTCCCATCGCGAATATAAGGCCCAAGCTCCGTAAAGCGCTTAAGCAGGCGACTGCGGGGATGACCACTTGGTAACGTCATGCTGATTCTCCATAGGTTTTGACCGCTATACAGCCTTGATTTCCGGACGGCCAGCACGACGCTACACCGCATGGGCCCGATGACGTCATATTTCACTTAGCGGCAGCCCGGAAGAATTCCGCTACTAGTTGTAGCAAATACTGTAAATTTTGCCAGTCACCTTTTTAAACGCTTTTCCAGCCAGTCACAAATTTCATTCAGCGCCTTATCAAAACTGGCCATCACCGGCTTCACCGGAATCCGCAACGCTTTGCCGTCTGAGGAAGAGTTTGCGATAAGCCTGCTCTCCTCTTCCGGGCTGAAGAGATCGTTTTGCCAGTAGCCCGACAGCATCGGCGTGGGCGTCCGGCGGCCCAGTAATCCCTGGGTTTTAAGCGAATAGCGGTTGAGTTCAGTGCGCAGCGCACTGTCGGAGGCGGTGGCCATACCCAGCCGGCTCGCCAGCATATCCATATACATATCCGGGATCGCATCCTGCAACGCCGTCTGGGTCAGCAGAGCATGCACAATCGGGCCCAGACAGGCGACCCCACGCAACCGCTGCGATTCCAGATAGGCCAGCCGCACGGCCACGTTAGCGCCAAAGCGATAACCGAATGCCGCCACGCGGGTATGGTCGACCCAGGGCACATTGATTAGATCGCGCAGCACCTGCTGATGCAGAAAACTGGTGTCCTGATTCAGCGTCCATTTCACCGAGTTGCCCACTGACGGCACATCAATTGTCAGCATAGCAATGCCACGCGGGGCAAGGTAATCATGGAACAGGCGATAGTGATCGCTCTGTAACGAGTCGAGTGCGCCGCAAAACAGTACGGTGGGATAAGGCGCTTCAACATCCGGCGGCATATGCAGAAAGCCGCTGACCGGACTGCCGCCCGGAATAGCAAACGTCAGGATTTTCAGTTCGCCAGGCAACCGCTGAGTCGCCTCTTCATAGGCACGATTGGCCAGCGTCTGTGCCTGGTCAGCCAGTTCATCGCCTTTTATATAGGGATAAGCCGCAACGCTATAAAGATGGGCCGCATGTAGCCAGTCGTCGCCCGCCTCGCTGTCGTCGGATGCCTCCAGCGCTTTCTGCTGCCAGATGCCCGCCTGCTTAGACCATTCGAAATGCCAGTTGCCGCCGCGAAAACCAATCACGGTGTCGAGCAGCGTCTCATCAGTATGTTCAGCGTTGCTGATGGCAATACGTGCCAGCACTTCACTGATCTCCTGCGGCGTCAGGCCTCGCCATGTCCACATCAGCTTATTCAGCATGCGATACCAGCCGCGCTGGCTGTCACCCTCCAGGGCAGAGTGGACATTCGGGGTAGCGTGATGTTGGCGGCGAACCAGGGAAGAGGTTTCAGGATGTTTAAAGCGCGGCTTGAATAGCTCCTCGCTGAGATTTTTGCTCGACATACTCACTTCTCCTGCAACAGAACGGCGATGGCTAAGTGTACTGTACGGCAATTCGGGGTGCGAGGCTCAGAATGCACAACGCCCGGAAAACCGGGCGTTGTCTGATGTATATCAATCAGTTTTTTACAATCGGCGGGATATAAACGACACCCATATCCCACGGCTGCTCGATCCAGGTATCCTGCGGAATATCGACGATGTAATCATCAACCAGTGAACGACCGGCGGGTTTAGCGAAAATGGTGCAGAAACGCGCTTTCGGATACATTTCGCGAATCGCCTGCGCGGTGCCGCCCGTATCGACCAGGTCGTCGATTACGATAAAGCCTTCACCGTCGCCTTCTGCGCGCTTCAGGACTTTCATTTCACGCTGATGATCGTGGTCATAGCTGGAGATGCAGACGGTATCAACGTAGCGGATACCCAGTTCACGTGCCAGCAGCGAAGCCGGTACCAGACCGCCGCGGCTCACCGCGATAATGCCTGTCCACTGTTCAACAGGGAGCAGACGCTGGGCCAGTTTGCGGGCATGAATCTGAAGCATGTCCCAGGTAACGACGTATTTTTCGCTCATAAATAGAAATCCCAGCCAACCGAGGTGGCGTAAAAATGTGCAACGGGGAAAAGGTTGCGCGAGATTATAAGGAGTTGACGCACTAAAAACCAGCACCCGTGCGCCGGTTGCGGCTTTTTAGCGCGTCTGAGAGCGCACCCGGTAAAAAACAGTGATATTCTCAGGACTGGCTCGTCAGATTCTCTGACGGCGATTTTTCACTGGAAACTCGCGATGTCCGGCCTCGCCGGTACACTGACACAGGAGACCTGTCGTGTCTGAATTGTCTCAACTCTCTCCACAGCCGCTGTGGGATATTTTCGCTAAGATCTGCTCTATTCCCCATCCCTCTTTTCACGAAGAAGCGCTGGCGAACTACATCACTGGCTGGGCTAAAGAGCAGGGCTTCTGGTGTGAGCGCGATCAGGTCGGCAACATCCTGATTCGTAAGCCCGCCACTGCAGGCATGGAAAACCGTACTCCGGTCGCGCTGCAGGCGCATCTGGATATGGTGCCGCAGAAAAATAACGACACCGTTCATGACTTCACCAAAGATCCTATTCAGCCGTGGATTGATGGCGAGTGGGTGAAAGCGCGCGGCACCACGCTGGGCGCCGACAACGGCATCGGCATGGCTTCTGCGCTGGCGGTACTGGCTGATAACAGCCTGACGCATGGTCCGCTGGAAGTGCTGCTGACCATGACCGAAGAGACCGGCATGGATGGCGCTTTCGGTCTGCAACCCAACTGGCTGCAGGCTGAGATCCTGATCAACACCGACTCTGAAGAGGAAGGTGAGATCTATATGGGTTGCGCAGGCGGTATCGATTTCGTCTCCACCCTGCCGCTGACCCGTGAAGCCGTGCCTGCTGAGTTCCAGACCCTGAAACTGACGCTGAAAGGGCTGCGTGGCGGTCACTCCGGTGCCGATATTCATATGGGCCTGGGCAACGCTAACAAACTGCTGGCGCGATTCCTGGCGGCCCACGCGGCTGAACTGGATCTGCGTCTGCTGGCGTTCAGCGGCGGTACGCTGCGTAATGCAATTCCGCGTGAAGCCTTCGCTACCGTCGCGGTAGAAAGCCACAAAGCGGATGCGCTGAAATCAGCGGCAGCGCAGTTCCTGAGCGCCATCAAAAACGAGCACGGCATCAAAGAGCCGAACATTGCACTGGTCACCGAGCCGCTGGCGCATCAGGGCGATGCCCTGAGCACTGACAGCCGCGATCGCTTCCTGAACCTGCTGAACAGCACGCCAAACGGCGTGATCCGCAATTCAGACGTGGCGAAAGGCGTGGTCGAAACCTCACTGAATATCGGTGTAGTAACGATGGAAGCCGATCACGCAGAGATCAACTGCCTGATTCGTTCGCTGATCGACACCGGCCGTGATTATGTGGTGCAGATGCTGACCTCGCTGGGCCAGCTGGCCGGCGCGCAGACGAAAGCGAAAGGCGGCTACCCAGGCTGGCAGCCGGATGCAGACTCCGCCATCATGGCGCTGACCCGTCAGACCTACATCGCGCTGTTTGATAAAACCCCTAACATTCAGGTGATTCACGCCGGTCTGGAGTGTGGTCTGTTCAAAAAGCCGTATCCGGACATGGATATGGTCTCGATTGGGCCAACCATCACCGGGCCGCACTCGCCGGATGAGCAGGTTCACATCGAAAGCGTGGGTCTTTACTGGAAACTGCTGACCACCCTGCTGAATGTGGTGCCAGAAAAGTAATTCTGTCACAAAAAAAGTCAACCAGGCTCCGGCCTGACGCCGGTTACTTAAGTGACCGGCACTTTTTTATTCTTAGCGTTTTAACATCTTTACGTCCACTGCATTATCCTCTACATCTGGTTTACCGGGATTCTCATATAGAAATAAATTTCATGACCAATCCGGTAAATTATTACGGTAATGTGATACAAGTCTTATGCATCCCTTATTACCAGAGTATTATATTTCCCGTGAAAATATAAATACTCAATAATACAAGGAATGTATCATAATGGGCGCATTACAGTTTCCCTGCACAATATTTACCACCCGGAAAAAGATGGACGACTACAGTGCTGATGATATGCGCTGCGGCGATCTGACTGAGGCACAATTAAAATCCCAATACCGGCTGGATTACATTTCTGATCGGGTTGATCCCTGGACCCTGACTCTGCGTTCCTCACTGGATCGTCCTCAATCCCTGTTCTGCTGTAATCTGCGTGGCCAGGGTCGAACGATTTCCCGCCAGCAGTGTGCTGAAATGCTATTTGATGAATTTCGATCGTTATCCCGTAAATTTTCCCTGAGCGGGCCATACAGTCACCTGATCGAAAAAATGATCACGCATATGCAGAACAATAGCGGTAAGACCTTCCGTGATATGGCGTTGGATCAGGCTTTGAAAGAACATATTATCAGGGATAAAAGTGAAAACAGCACTCGCTTATTGCTGGAGAAACATCTTAAAAAAGAAATGGATTGGAAGAATAGGATCTATCCATTGACAAAAAAAGAATTACGGGAAGTCATTCTAAGGGGAAGACTACCAAAATTTGACAGGTTACAGGATAATTATAACGGCATGGGGATTACCGTTCATGATATCTCGGCAGCGCATATCACCATAAAATCACTGCATATTGATAATAACCATTATCGGGCAACGGTGCATTATAAAGTACAGGATCACTTTGGTCTCGACAGTGCTGATATAGTAAAAACAAAATTCAGCCAGTTTCATTTTTTCCGTATCTGGTTTGTTCTTCAAAGATACAATAAGTTTGGTTTTAAACCTTTCATGACGAATATGGAAACTACTATAGAAATCATAGGTAATCTCAATGAAAAATAGAATGAAAATTCTTATTTTACTGACGATTTGTGGCTTCATGCTGGCTGGTTACTTTCTATGGGCCGAACGCCGTCCTGTTGAAATCGTCAACGTTCATGGAACCGGAAATTTCAGTGACATTTTAGTAAAAAATTTTCCGATTACTGATCGTGGAAAAATTAACTGGTGGTTAAAAAATAAAGACGCCCTGAAACGACAATATGACATTCCTAAACCGGCCTCCTACGGTAATTATACGGTAAGCATCTGGTTGTTTGGAGAAGGGTACAAAGAAGATGATAAATATGACCGCCTCTGTTTTTCTGACATGAAGCCACCCATGAATTGCATTGAAAAGGACAGGGTTTTTATAATCAGTTACAGCAAAAACAGTGGCATTACATTTACTGTCGATGATGGAGAATACAGCCTGGAAGATGACGGTAAAATAACAAAGCTAGAAAGTCATTAACTGTCCTGACAGGATAGTGGGCAGCTATTAAATCGGCTATTAGCCAGTTATCACTTCAACTTTAAAATAGTCATGAACAATATAGCCAGGAGTCTTAATAATATCGGAAGCTATAATGAAGAGCATTATTACAAAAGACGAGCCTACTGCTTGCTGTTGCAGGGGTATCGATGGCTGGCTATTTTTTGGTTAGCCTCACATCCGCCTGAGATCATTGCTATTCATAATGGTAGTAGCGGCTTCAGTGCTGTTTTAGTAAAAAATTTTCCTTTTCCCATTTTGTCATCTCCCAGCTCCCGTTACCATCGCGGGCGCCGGGATAGACGCTGAGCTGGCATCTGACTCTTAAGTACTTTCTACCCGGCTCTAACCTGTTTTTATAGCAGCGAATTTTTCTCAGCATAATTCGCTGCTTTTTCCACCCTTTCCTCCGCTATTCCGCCACGTTCTCACGCTTCGCTGGTCACAGCCGCCATTATGTCCAGATGTCTGGATGGCTAATAAGATTTCGTGCTAGCTTATGCGCTTTCGGCTGTTGCCGCGCCTGAAGGTTCAGGAAAAAATGCGGCCAGTGTTTCTTCAGGAGAATCATCACATGCCAGGGGTAAACTGCCTTGAGATGCGTAATATCTCCATCGCTTTTGGCGGTTTTTCCGCGCTATCGTCGGTGGATTTCCGCAGTGAGGGCCATTCGGTGCATGCGCTGACCGGCGCTAACGGCGCGGGCAAGTCTACGCTGATGGCGATCCTTTCCGGCGCGCACAGTCACTACAGCGGCGAGATCCTGCTGGATGGGGAGCCGGTTTCTATCCGCACCCCGCGTGACGCGAAACAGCTGGGTATCCATCTGGTTCAGCAGGAAGTGGATGTCGCCCTGGTACCGCAGCTCAGCGTGGCGGAAAACATTCTGCTGGATCGGCTGGCAGAGCCAGGCCACCGCTATCGCTGGGGCGAGATTCGCCGTCAGGCCCGGGCCTTACTGGCTCAGCTCGACGTGGCGCTGGACGTTAACCGGCTGGTGGAGCGCTGCACTCTGGCGGAAAAGCAGCAAATACTGCTGGCGCGGGCGCTGTCGCATCACTGCCGCTTCCTGATTCTCGACGAACCCACTGCCCCGCTGGATCAGCACGAAAGCGAGCGGCTATTTGCCGTGGTGCGTCGTCTTAAAGCAAGCGGTATCGGCGTGGTGTTTATCTCTCACCGTATCCATGAACTCAAAGCGATCTGCGACCAGCTGACGGTGCTGCGTGATGGCCGGTTAATCGAAACCGGCCCGATGGCGGCGCTGAGCGGCGAACAGATCGTGGAGAAGATGCTGGGCCATCAGCTGACCGATATCTTTCCGGCCCGCCGCGAACAACAGGCACAGCCACTGCTGCTGGCGGTGGAAGGATTGCACGATGAGCAGCTGCTGCAGGATATCTCGCTGCGGCTGCATAAAGGTGAAATTCTGGGGATTGCCGGACTGGCCGGTGCCGGCAAAACCGAGCTCTGCAAAGCGCTGTTTGGTGCCAGCAAAAGCCGCGTCAGTGGCGGTGAACTGCACGGTCAGCCGTGGCGGCCCCGTTCGCCGCACGACTCGGTCAGTCGTCGTATGGCGCTGGTGCCGGAAGAGCGTCGCAAAGAGGGGATCTTTATTGATGAATCCGTCGCAATGAACCTCAGCGTCAGCGCCGACGACAGCTTTTCGCACTGGAGCCTGTTTGGTCATCGCCAGGCGTGGCGCTGGGCAGAGCAGGTTATACGGCAGTTGCAGGTGCGCACCACCGGTCCGGCACAGACACTGCGACGTCTCTCCGGCGGCAACCAGCAAAAGGTGGCCATTGGCAAATGGCTGCGCAACAACGCGGATGTGCTGATCTTCGATGAGCCGACCAAAGGCGTGGACATTAAAGCCAAAACCGAGCTGTTCACCCTGATCGATAACCTGGCGCGCGAAGGGAAAGGCATTATTTACGCGTCGGGTGAATTTTCTGAACTGGTCGGTTTATGCGACCGGATTTGCGTGCTCTGGGATGGACGCATCGTGGCCGAGCTGGCTGCACGCGACGTCACTGAAGAGACGCTTTTGCTCTATTCCACCGGAGGAACCCCTGCGTGAGCAGCAAAGAAACCAGCCTGAACCTGACACCCTCGCCATGGCGTCACCAGTTGTTCGACTTTCTCTACAAATGGGGCATGTTGCTCACGGTGGTGATCCTGATTGCCGCCTTTGGCCTGGCCTCCGACAGCTTCCTTGAACCCAATAACATCATCAATATTCTGCGATCGATTGCCATTGTTACGGTGATTGCAATTGGCGTGTCGATATCACTGACCGTGGGCGGCTTTGATCTGTCGGTCGGCTCGACCGCCTCACTGGCGAATGCGTTAGTGATTTCACTGTTTGTCTGGTACGGCTTCGGCACCCCCACCGCGATCCTGATAACCCTGGCGCTTTGCACGCTGGTCGGTCTGTTTAACGCCTTCCTGATTGTGATCCTGCGTATCCCCGACATGCTGGCGACGCTGGCAACGCTGTTTGTGATTCAGGGTGTGGCGATGACCTACAGCTTTGGCGGATCCATCACTGAAAACATGGTGCTGCCGAGCGGTGATATGGCGGAAGGCACTATTCCGGCGACATTTGGCCTGCTCGGCCAGGTGCCAACCATTGTCATCATCATGCTGGTGGTGACCGTCGCCGCGCAGCTGGCGCTGTCTCTGACCAAACATGGTCGCCGGATGTACGCGCTGGGTGGCAATCCAGAGGCAGCGCGCCTCTCCGGCATCCGCACTACACGCTATCGGGTGCTGGCTTATGTAATCGCCTCACTGCTGGCCGGCCTGGGCGGCATCCTGCTCGCCTCGCGTATCGGTTCATCGCAGGTTAACGCCGGAAGCGGCTACCTGATGGACGCCGTCGCGGCGGCATGGATCGGCTTCTCGCTGGCCGGCTCCGGCAAGCCCAATGCGCTGGGCACGCTGGTCGGCGCGGTGATTCTGGGCGTGCTGCAGAACGGTCTGGTGATGCTCTCTGTTCCCTACTACGCGATGGACATTATTAAAGGGCTGGTGCTGGCTTTAGCACTGGCGATCACCTATATCCAGCGCCGCTGAGGCGCGTTTACCGGAGTTGATAACAATGCAAAAAATAACACTCTCGCTGCTGGCCCTGAGCCTGCTGAACGCCAGCGCTGCCTTCGCGGAGACCGTCACGCCGGTGCCTGCGGCTATCGCCAGCCATGATGGCCCGATCCGTATTGCGGTGATCCGCAACCTTGGCTCTGATGACAACACCACCCAGTTTGTGGCCGGTGCCATTCAGCAGGGTCGCCAGCTGGGCTTTAAAGTCAGCACCTTCCTGAGCAACGGCGACGATGCGCGCTTCCAGGATTTCGTGAATCAGGCGATCAGCCAGAAATATGACGGCATCGTGCTGTCGCACGGTAAAGCGCCCTACGCCAGCGGCCTGGTGAAGCGCATTGCCGACGCGGGCATCAAGCTGTCAGTATTTGATACGCCGGTAGATAGTCCGATTCCGGGCGTCACCGTCACCGCGCAGGATGACGCTTCACTGGCGCAGCTGTCGCTGGGTCAGCTTATCCATGATTTCAACGGCAAGGCGAATATCGTCAAGCTGTGGGTTGCCGGTTTCCCGCCGATGGAACGCCGCCAGGTGGTGTATGAAAAGCTGCTGAAAGAAAATCCGGGCATTCATCAGCTGGAGTCGATTGGCGCAGTTTCAACGGACGTACAGGGCGACACCGCCAACAAAATTGGTGCGATTCTGGCGAAATACCCGAAAGGCAAAATCGACGCAATCTGGGGTGCCTGGGATGCCTTCAGCCAGGGCGCTTACAAAGCGCTGCAGGAGAATGGCCGGACCGAGATCAAGCTCTACAGTATTGATGTCTCGAATCAGGATTTGCAGCTGATGCGTGAGAAGAACAGCCCGTGGATGCAGACGGTGGCGGTCGACCCTAAAACCATTGGCGCGGTGAATATGCGGCTGGTGGCGAAGAAGATTGCCGGTGAAGAGACGCCTGCGACTTACCAGTTTAAAGCGGCATCGATCTCTCAGCAGCAGCTCGGCAGCCAGCCTGGTGCGGTGAACGTCGCGTCGCTGAACAAGATCATTCCGGGCTGGGGCAGCAATGAGGATTTCGTCGCGCCGTGGTTTGCTACCCTGGCGGCGAAATATAAGAAATAATCCGGCGTCAGCCTTGCCGAACGGTGAGGCTGACCGTTACAGACCCAGCAGAAGTTGACGCTCAAGCTGGGGATCGACCATGGTGACATGCAGTCCCACCAGCCGCACGCCGCGCCCGGCACGACGCTCATCCCAGGTTTTCCGGGCGATGGCAATCATGTCCTCTTTATTCAGTACCGGCCAGATATGCTCCTGGGTCGTCTGCTGAAAATCACTGAACTTGAGTTTAACGCCCTGACGCGCCACCTGCCTGTCGGGTCGGATCTGCGTCAGCCGGCGATCCAGCTCGGCATAGAGAAAATCGATAATCTCCAGGCAGGCATCCCAGTCGCTGATATCTTCCGCCAGCGTGCGTTCCACCCCCAGCGATTTACGCTCGCGCTCCACAATGACGCTGCGGTCATCAATGCCATTGCTGCGCTCCCACAGCACCCGGCCAAACTTACCAAAGCGCTTTAACAGTAGCGCCAGATCGGCCTTCTGCACGTCACCGCAGGTCACCAGCCCCATCTCCTCCAGCTTTTTGGCCGAGACTTTGCCAACACCGGGGATCTTCGCCAGCGGCAGCGTCAGCAAAAAACCGGCCATCTCCGGCGGCGTAATCACGAACTGCCCATCGGGCTTATTCAGGTCAGAGGCAATCTTTGCCAGAAACTTAATCGGCGCGATGCCCGCTGAAGCGGTCAGCCCGGTTTCACGGTAGATGGTGGCGCGGATCGCCTGCGCCATCAGTGTGGCAGAGCCGTGACAGTGCGGGCTGTCGGTGACATCCAGATAGGCTTCATCAAGGGAGAGCGGTTCAATCAGCGGGGTGTAGCGGGTAAAGATGTCGCGAATTTGTGCGGAGGCTTCTTTGTAGGCATCGAAACGTCCTGGCAACAAACGGAGATGCGGGCATAGCTTGAGGGCCATGCCAGTTGGCATCGCGCTGCGCACGCCATATTTGCGGGCCGGATAGTTGGCGGTGCTGATGACGCCACGACGTTCACGGCTGCCACCAATCGCGATCGGGATGTCGCGCAGCTGGGGATTATCACGCATCTCCACCGCGGCATAGAAGCAGTCCATATCGACATGAATGATTTTACGCATACCCCCTCCGGCACTGGATAAGTATACAGTTGGCAGGGGTAACTGCAATATTTGTCGCGCCCACAATTAAAGTTTACAAATTTGTGGCCGAATATCCTTCAGTAAATCGCGAATCTGGCTGCCAGCGTCTTGCTAAAAAAACAGACAATGTTTAATGTTGCGCTGCGATAGCGGACAGTTCCGATAATGCAAACAGAGACGCACAATTTGCGTCATGTTCTATTCACCTCAAGGTATACACAGCATGGGCAAAATCGCACTCCTGTTTGCGATGATTTTACTGCCAGCCCTCAGCATGGCAATGACACCCGAACCCGTCCAGACAGCGGCACCGGTCAGCAAAGAATTAAAGAAACAGTTACTGGGTACCCCGGTCTATATCCAGATCTTCAAGGAAGAACGCACCCTCGAACTCTACGGCAAAATCGGTAATGAATACCGCCTGCTGGATACCTACCGCATCTGTAACTTTTCTGGCGGCCTCGGCCCGAAACGCCGTGAAGGCGATTTCAAAAGCCCGGAAGGTTTTTACAACGTGAAGCTGAATCAGCTGAAGCCGGATAGCCGTTTTTATCGCGCGATCAACATTGGCTTCCCGAATCAGTTCGATCGTAATCAGGGCTACAGCGGCAACTACCTGATGATTCATGGCGACTGTAAGTCAATTGGCTGCTATGCCATGACGAACGCCTATATGGATGAGATTTTTACTTATGTGAACGCGGCGCTGCGTAATGGCCAGCAGGATGTCAGCATCAGCATCTATCCGTTCCGCATGACTGACAGCAACATGCAGCGTCACCGCTACTCCAGCGATGCCAGTTTCTGGCAGCAGCTCCAGCCCGGATACGCTTATTTTGCTAAATATCACCAGCCGCCGACGGTCAACGTCGCCAGCGGTAAATATGTGATGAACAGCAGCCCGGCACCGGTTTTAGCCAGTCCCGAAGCGGCCTCCCGTTCATTCCTGGCGCTCTCCAAGGCAGAATAACGCCCATTCACCTGGCGCAATCCGCTGCCAGGTTTCATTGGCCGTCAGTGGCTGCGTAGCAATCACCGTCACCACGTCATGCGGCGTGGTGTGCTGCTGAAAATCAACCTCCACATCCTGATCCAGTAACTGCGCCCGGCCAAAGGGTGCACGACGGGTGATCCAGAAGAGGTTGGTGGAGCAAAAGGCCATCAGATATCGCCCGTCTGACAGCAGCATGTTAAACACGCCCTTCTGCCGCAGCGTGCCAGCCAGCTCCCCGATAAAACGAAACACCGCAGGCCAGTTGCCCGGCGTGCGTGGATAGCGCGTCGCCAGCTGATGCAGGATCCAGCAAAACGCCTTCTCGCTGTCCGTTTCGCCTACCGGCCGGAATGTGCCGGTCTCCAGTTGCCGATACCCCTTGAGCTGTCCGTTGTGCGCATAGGTCCAGTGACGGCCCCACAGCTCACGGGTAAACGGATGGGTGTTTTCCAGCGACACCTGACCACGATTCGCCTGGCGGATATGCGCCACCACCGAATGTGATTTTATCGGGTATTCCTGCACCAGACGCGCAATCGGTGAGTTAAAGCTCGGCAGCGGATCTTTAAACGTACGGCAACCTTTATCTTCGTAAAAGGTAATGCCCCAGCCATCTTTGTGAGGCCCGGTCCCACCGCCACGCTGAACCAGTCCGGTAAAGCTGAAACAGATATCCGTGGGAACATTGGCGCTCATCCCGAGCAATTCGCACATAGCTACCGCCTCTGATTAAGTGGCCTCCTTCTGTGGGAGGCCAGCGCTGTTACTTCACCATCTCTTTTTCGATCAGCAGCATCAGGATGTGGATCACTTTAATGTGGATCTCCTGAATGCGATCGGCATAACCAAAGTGCGGCACCCGGATTTCAATGTCGGCACTGCCTGCCATCTTACCGCCATCTTTACCGGTCAGGGTGATCACTTTCATTCCCTGCGCACGGGCAGCTTCAATCGCTTTAATGATATTGGCAGAGTTACCGGAGGTTGAGAGGCCCAGCAGCACATCGCCCGGACGCCCTACTGCTTCTATGTAGCGCGAAAAGACATAGTCATAACCAAAATCATTACTGACGCAGGAGAGGTGGCTGACATCAGAGATGGCAATCGCCGGATAGCCAGGACGATTTTCACGGTAGCGACCGGTCAGCTCTTCGGCGAAGTGCATCGCATCGCAATGTGAACCGCCGTTACCGCACGAAAGCACCTTTCCGCCAGCCTTAAAGCTGTCAGCCAGCAGTACCGCAGCACGCTGGATCGCATGGATATTGGCATCGTCGCTGAGGAATTTATTCAGCGTATCAGCAGCTTCATTGAGCTCAGAGCGGATGATGTCCTGGTACATAGGGATGTCCTTTTTTAGGAGAGGTTAATCGCAGCAAGTTTAACGGAATGGCCGGTCAGCGCAAAGCGTCATGCCACGTCGGTCCGGACTCTAACGCGGAATATTGTTGCCGAAGGTGCTGCAAAAATGGGCTAAAACAGGTTTTTGTGAGGCAGGTTGTAATTGCGATGTAAACAAATTGATAAATGCTCTCAACTGCTCTAAACCTCTCTGCATAACAGGTCAGACCTCTTACTACTTGGAGCGGTTCATTATGATGGTTGTTTCGATACTTGCCACGGTGGCGCTGATTGGCGCCCTGTTCTACCACCGCCTGTCGTTACGGCTCAGCAGCGCCATTCTGTTGCTGTGGACTGCGGCGATGGCTGTTGCGCATCTCTGGACGCCATGGCTGCTGCTGCCACTGGCGATCATTCTGCTGCCGTTTAACCTGCCGTCGCTGCGCCGCAGCCTCTTTTCAACGCCGATCTTTCAGCGCTTCCAGAAAGTAATGCCGCCGATGTCGCGCACCGAGAAAGAGGCCATCGATGCGGGTACCACCTGGTGGGAAGGCGATCTGTTCCAGGGCAAACCGGACTGGCAGAAGCTGCACAACTATCCTCAGCCACGCCTGACTGCCGAGGAGCAGGCCTTTCTTGATGGCCCGGTCGAAGAAGCGTGCCGCATGGCCAACGATTTCCAGATCACCCATGAGCTGGCCGATATGCCGCCGGAACTCTGGGCATATCTGAAAGAGCATCGTTTCTTCGCGATGATCATTAAAAAAGAGTATGGCGGCCTCGATTTCTCTGCCTATGCACAAGCCTGTGTGCTGCAAAAGCTGTCGGGCGTCTCCGGGATTCTGGCGATTACTGTGGGTGTGCCTAACTCACTGGGTCCGGGCGAACTGCTGCAGCACTACGGCACCGAAGAGCAGAAAAATCATTACCTGCCCCGGCTGGCACGCGGCGATGAGATCCCCTGCTTTGCGCTGACCAGCCCGGAAGCAGGTTCAGATGCCGGCGCGATCCCCGATACTGGCGTCGTCTGCATGGGCGAATGGAAAGGTCAGCAGGTGCTGGGTATGCGCCTGACCTGGAACAAGCGCTACATTACACTGGCACCGATCGCCACCGTGCTGGGCCTGGCGTTTAAACTTTCCGACCCGGATCATCTGCTCAGCGACAATGAGAATCCTGGTATTACCTGTGCGCTGATTCCGACCAACACGCCCGGTGTGGAAATTGGCCATCGCCACTTCCCGCTTAACGTGCCTTTCCAGAACGGGCCGACACGCGGCAACGATATCTTTGTGCCGATTGACTATATTATCGGCGGTCCGGAAATGGCCGGCCAGGGCTGGCGGATGCTGGTGGAATGTCTGTCAGTGGGTCGCGGCATTACGCTGCCATCGAACTCAACCGGCAGCCTGAAAAGTGTGGCGCTGGCAACAGGTGCTTATGCCCATATCCGCCGCCAGTTCCGCGTCTCAATCGGTAAGATGGAAGGGATTGAAGAGCCGCTGGCGCGCATTGCGGGTAATGCTTATGTGATGGATGCGGCCGCTACGCTGATCACAGCCGGCATTATGCAGGGTGAAAAACCGGCGGTGCTGTCGGCGATTGTGAAATATCACTGCACCCATCGCGGTCAGCGCGCCATTATCGACGCTATGGATATTGCCGGCGGTAAAGGCATTATGCTCGGGAACAGTAACTTCCTGGCCCGTGCCTATCAGGGTGCGCCGATCGCTATCACCGTGGAAGGCGCGAACATTCTGACGCGCAGCATGATTATCTTTGGTCAGGGCGCGATTCGCTGCCATCCTTATGTACTGCAGGAGATGGCGGCGGCAGCCAGCAACGATGTGAATGCGTTTGATCAGGCGCTGTTCAGCCATATCGGTCATGTGGGCAGCAGCACGATGCGCAGCCTGTGGCTGGGCTTAACTGCCGGACGCACCAGCGCCAGCCCGACCCGCGATGGCACCCGCCGTTATTACCAGCACCTGAACCGCATCAGTGCCAACCTGGCGTTGCTCTCTGATGTGTCGATGGCGGTGCTGGGTGGCAGCCTGAAACGTCGCGAGCGTATCTCGGCGCGTCTGGGCGATGTGTTGAGTCAGCTCTATCTGGCCTCCGCAACCCTGAAACGCTATGACGATGAAGGTCGCAACGAAGCCGATCTGCCGCTGGTTCACTGGGGCGTACAGGATGCACTGCATCAGGCAGAAGTGGCTATTGACGATCTGCTGCGTAACTTCCCGAACCGTCTGGTGGCGGGCGCCTTGCGGATGACGATTTTCGCTGGCGGTCATCACTGCCCTGCTCCGTCTGACCGTCTGGATCATCAGCTGGCAAAAATGCTGCAGCAGCCGTCAGCCACCCGCAGCCGACTGGGCCGTGGCATGTACCTGACGCCGAGTAAACATAACCCTGCCGGTCAGCTGGAACAGGCGCTGCAGGATGTGATGGCGGCAGAAGTGATTCATGACAGGCTGTGCAAACAGACGAAGCAGCACCTCTCCTTTACCCGTCTGGACGCGCTGGCGAAGCGTGCGCTGGATCAGGGCTGGATTGATGCCAAAGAGGCGGAAGTGTTGCAGCGTGCCGAAGTCAGCCGTCTGCGTTCGATTAACGTCGATGAGTTTGAGCCGGAGGCACTGGCAGTCCCGGTGCCCGAGAAAGCCCCTCAGCCTGCATCACGCGCGAGTGAGGCGGCATAGGGTTAGCGTTGCATCGGCTCAGGGAGCATACGCCTTCCGTAAAGACGCAAAAACGCCATCCATTGCATGCTCAGCGCGGGCCATCCATGGCCCGCGATGCTTTATTCCAGGCGTATGGTCCCATCGCTTGAAGTTCAGCGCTCTTCATCAGTAGGGCGGCACTATGCCAAATCAGGGGAAATCTGGCCGCAATAATTAAGCCCAAAGCGCAGGGAACAGGGTCAGAAGAGGAAAGCGTCCCGCGTCAGGACGACGCGGGCCGAGCGAGCCAGGGATGGCTTTAGCGACTTTCCGATCTGTCCCTGTTACCGGCGCGGGCACACTCTTATAGCCAGCTTTTGATTTACCTGAAAGCCGACATCATGTCGGCTTTTTTTATCCTGCCTGACGGATGCGGGCAATCAGCGCATCCACATCTTCGACGTGATCGGCTGCCAGAATCAGCGTGCGACCCAGGTTAATCGCATTACGGATGCAGTCAGTGCGCATCGCCGGATCGGCAATCAGCTTCATATCCGCCACATGTGACATTCCCACCGTGCGGCGAATCAGCTCAGTGCCGCAGTAACCGATGGTATCGGCCCATACTTTACGCAGAAACGCTTCCGCATAGCCTGGATAAGCCAGCGCCTCATCGCGGGTTTTCTCTGCCGCCAGCGCCAGGAAGCCTGAAGCAAAGGTCGTCCAGAGTTTATGCACATCGCTGAGGCGCTGCTCGCGGGCATCGGCGGCTTCGCGCGGAGGCAGCAGACCTGGCAGGCCGCAGTAGTTAATCAGCAGGTTGCCTGCCGCAGTACCAACATCAAAACCGATGGGACCAAAATAGCCAAATTCCGCATCAATCGCTTTCAGGCTGCCGTCAGCAACGAAAATCGAGCCGCTGTGAATATCCCCATGCAGCAGTGCTTCGGCGTGAGCAAAGAAACGATGCTTAAGACCGCCCACCGCGATGCGCAGGGCATCATCATTACGCAGGCTGGCGACCAGCGGTTCAAGCGCTTCAGGATAGCTGTTGCGCTCATGATTGGTGTAAGGATCGTTGAAGAAAAGATCTTCAGTGATTTCACACATTTCCGGATTGATGAAACGCGCCACTTCCGCTTTTTTCTGATGCGGATGCAGGATGAAATCGGATGTATGAAACAGGGTTTGCGCCAGATAGTTGCCTAACTGCTGAGCCGCTTCCGGGTAGTCAGCGCCCTTCACCAGCTCGCTACGCCAGATGCGATGGCTGGAGAGATCTTCCATCACCATCACCGCCAGCTCCGCATCGTAATGGGTGATCTTCACCGTGTGCTGCGGACAATATTTGTAGTGCTCGACCAGCGTCTGCGCTTCCAGCCGCGCCCGATCCAGCGTCAGCGGCCAGGACTCCCCCACGCAGCGCACATAAGGCAGTGCCTGCTTGACGATAACGCGACTGATGCCCTGATCGTCATAAATCTTAAACACCAGGTTGAGGTTGCCATCACCAATCTCTTCTGCGCTGCTCAGCGCGGCAGGATTGTCCACGCCGCCAAATTGTCGGGCATATTCCACAGCATCAGCAGCAGTAAAGGTACGGTATTGCGACATTGCCTGTTCCTCATCATTCGAAGGGGGTCACTCAGGTGTAATAAGCCGTTCAGACGTCTATACATCCGTTCAGCATGTTGGCACAATACGCATCATTAACGCAACATGGATTTCACCCACAATGCAGACACTTCAAACCACCAGCTTACAGGTTCGTGACAATCAGCTCTGGATTCTGGATCAGCAGGCATTGCCGCAGCAGAAGAACTGGCTGCCCGCACACAGCGTGCCTCAACTGATTGAACATATTCATGCACTGCGGGTGCGCGGTGCGCCGCTAATCGGCCTCTCTGCCTCACTGCTGCTGGCGCTGCTGGCAGAACAGGGGCAGCCGCGCGCTGAACTGGCTCAGGCGCTGGAGACCCTGCGCGCTGCGCGCCCTACCGCCGTCAACCTGATGAACAATCTTGACCGAATGAAAGGGGCGCTGGCCCAGCCGGACTTTGCTCCTGCGCTGGCTCAGGAAGCCTGGCGGCTGGTGCAGGAGGATAAGCAACTGTGTGATGCCATCGCTGATGCGGGTTGCACGCTGGTGAAACCCAACAGCCAGCTGCTGACTCACTGTAATACCGGCGGGCTGGCAACGGCGGGTGTAGGCACCGCGCTGGGCGTCATTGCCCGCGCCCATCAGCAGGGCCTGATTAAGAATGTCTGGGTTGATGAGACCCGTCCGCTGTTACAGGGCGGCCGCTTAACCGCCTGGGAATTGGGCGAGCTGGCGGTTCCCTACACCCTGATTACCGACTCCATGGCCGCCAGCCTCATGGCCCGTGGCGACGTAGATGCGGTGTGGGTCGGCGCTGACCGCATTGCCGCCAATGGCGATGTCGCCAATAAGATCGGCACCTACAGCCTGGCGGTGCTGGCGCATTATCATCAGATCCCGTTCTACGTGGCGGCCCCGCATACCACGCTGGATCGCAGCTGCCCTGACGGCGCAGCGATTCCCATTGAGCAGCGCGCCGCCAGCGAAGTGACGGGCGTTGCAGGCAGTTTTGGCAGCGTGCAGTGGGCGCCAGAAGCAGCCTGGGTTTATAACCCGGCGTTTGACGTGACGCCAGCGGCGCTGATCAGCGGCTGGGTGCTGGACACCGGCGTGGTGACGCCTGACCAGGTACAGGACGGCATCTTCCAGCCGCAGTAATGGTCTGCGAGGCGTTTGCCGCTATGGCAGACGCCTCGCATAACAGGCTGACAGATTACGCCAGACGCGGATAGGCATCCGCTATCTTATCGCCGGTAAAGTTCGCCACCCAGCCTTCCTGATTGTCGAAAATACGGATAGCCGTGAAATGGGGTGACGACCCCATATCAAACCAGTGCGGCGTTCCTGCTGGCACTGAGATCAGATCGTTTTTTTCGCAGAGGATCTGCAGGATCTCGCCATCCAGATGCAGGCAGAACAGCCCGGCCCCCTCGACAAAGAAACGCACTTCATCTTCGCCGTGCGTATGTTCATTGAGAAATTTCTCCCGCAGCACGGTTTTCTGCGGGTTATCAGCACGCATGCTGATCACATCCCAGCTCTGATAGCCCTTTTCCGCCACCAGCCGATCAATCGCATGCTGATAGGCGTTGATCACCGTTTCGGGATCCGGATTTTCACCCAAATCACGATCGGCTTCCCAGCGCTCGAAACGGACACCTTTGGCATTCAGGCGGTCACGAATCGCTTCCGCGTCAGTGCTGTGCCACACCGGCTGGCTGGCTTCACGGTCGGTAAAAATAGTCAGTGCGCTCATGCTAAATCGACTCCGGGTTAATCTGGGAAAAATCCGTCACCTGACGATGGCGGCTCTCATTGTCCGCATCGCCACGCAGTAATTGCAACGTCTGCCAGCCCGCCTCTGCGGCGGCATCCAGCTCCTGATGAATATCGGAGAGGAACAGCAGCTGCTCCGCTGGCTGGCCAATGTCAGCAGCGATAGTGCGATAAGCCGCGACGTCGCGTTTGGCGCCGACGTGGGTGTCAAAATAGCCACTGAACAGGCCAGTAATATCACCTTCGTCGCTGTAGCCAAATAACAATTTCTGCGCCGCAACCGAGCCGGAGGAATATACATAAAGTTCAATACCCTGCGCCTTCCAGCGGCTGAGCGCAGGCACGACGTCGGGATAGAGATGACCGGTAAAACTGCCGTTCACGTAGCCATCACGCCAGATCATGCCCTGCAGCGCCTTCAGGCCGGTCGATTTGCGATCCTGGTCCATAAAGCCCAGCAGAATATCTGTGACGCCAGCCAGATCGGCCTGCAGCTGACCAGCTTCTTCGCGCACCGACTGCAGTGCGGCCGCCACGTCCGGCTGGTGCGCATTTTCACGCAGGAAATCCGGCAGATGCTTGCGGGCATAGGGAAACAGGATGTTATGTACAAAGCGGATATCGCTGGTAGTGCCTTCGATATCAGTAACAATGGCGCGAATCATGCTTTCTCCAGCAGGCGACGTTGACGTTCACATTCAAATAAAAATTCCAGACCTTCCAGATGACGGCGGGCTTCGCTGACATCCCGGCCCCAGCAGGTTAAGCCGTGGCCGCGCAGCAGAAAACCGTAACGCAGCGGAAAACGTGCGGCGTAATCTTCAATTTCTGACGCCAGCGCCGCGATATCCTGGCTATTGTCGAACACGGGAATCGCCAGCGTATCCAGGTGAGTATGCTGACCACTTAACGATTTTTGCATCTCATAGCCGTGCAGCAATAGCGCCGCACCCTGCTCCACCCGCGACAGCACGGTCGAATTCACCGTGTGGGTGTGCAGCACCGCGCCCGCCTCAGGAAAGAGGCGATAGATCATCGTGTGCAGGCCGGTTTCTGCCGACGGCTTACGGCCAGAGAGCGACTGGCTGGTGGCGATATCGACCTCAATAAAGTCATCCCGCGTCAGCGTGCCTTTATCTTTGCCCGATTCACTCAGCAGGCAGACATGTTCATCGCGGCGCACGGACATATTTCCGCCGGTGGCCGGTGCCCAGCCTTTTTCGCCAATCCAGTGACAGGCGGCGACCAGCTGATCTAACGGAAGACTCTGCGACATAAAGGTTCCTTACGGTGAAATGTAATCCCGGGTAAGCAAACGCTGCTGACGCGCGGATCATGACGCATGCAAATGCTAAATGGACAGTGTGTAACATGGCGCATGTAAATGCGAAATGATCCGTGTGTCAGCAAGGCGGCAAGCGCGCTTATCCCGGGGAGCTTACATGAGTAAGTGACTCGGGTAAGCAAGTGCAGCCAACACCGCTGACGCGCGGAGCATGAAGCATTTAGCCGTCTAAGCGTCTTGATTGCCAAATACTACCATCCTGTTTATAGTGGCACAAACACCGGGTGACACCGCATCAATTTTCGCGCTTAAGGCCTGACACCATGACGCAGCACAACCTGATCCCCGAGAGTAAACTTCCCTTACTCGGCACCACGATTTTCAGCCAGATGAGTGCGCTGGCGCAGCAGCATAACGCCATCAATCTCTCTCAGGGCTTTCCCGATTTCAGCGGCCCGGACTATCTACAGCAGCGGCTGGCGTATCACGTCAGCCAGGGCGCGAATCAGTATGCGCCGATGACCGGTGCGCTGCCGTTACGCGAGGCGATAGCTGAAAAAACCGCGCGACTTTATGATTACCGCCCGGATGTTGACGTGGAGATTACGGTGACAGCGGGTGCAACTGAAGCGCTCTATGCGGCGATTACCGCACTGGTGCGGCCGGGCGATGAGGTGATCTGCTTTGATCCCAGCTACGACAGCTATGCGCCTGCGGTGGAGTTGTCTGGCGGCGTGATGAAACGCATTACGCTGCAGCCGCCCGCTTTTCGGGTGGACTGGCAGGCGTTTGCTGCACTGCTGAGTGACAAAACCCGGCTGGTGATTCTGAATACGCCGCACAACCCTACCGCTACCGTCTGGCAGCAATCCGATTTCGCCGCGCTGTGGCAGGCGATTTCGGCGCACCCGGTTTATGTGCTGAGCGACGAAGTTTATGAGCACATCTGCTTCGATGAGGCGGGCCACGCCAGTGTGCTGGCCCATCCTGATTTGCGTCAGCGCGCCATCGCGGTGTCGTCGTTTGGCAAGACGTTCCACATGACCGGCTGGAAAGTGGGCTATTGCATTGCGCCTGCGGCGATCAGCGCTGAACTGCGCAAAGTGCATCAATACCTGACCTTCTCGGTGAATACCCCGGCGCAGCTGGCAATCGCCGATATGCTGCGTGAGCATCCGGAACACTATCTTGAGCTGCCAGCGTTCTATCGCGATCGCCGCGATCGGCTGGCCACGGCGCTGAGCAACAGCCGCTTTAAGGTTCTGCCCTGCGAAGGGACCTACTTTTTACTGGTCGATTACAGCGCCATCTCCGATCGGGATGATGTCAGTTTCTGCCAGTGGCTGACCCGTGAAGTCGGCGTCGCCGCGATACCCCTGTCGGTGTTCTGCGCCGATGCTTTCCCCCATAAACTGATCCGCCTCTGTTTTGCCAAACAGCCGGCGACATTAGATGCCGCCGCGGAGCGTTTATGTCAGCTTTGAAAATCACGCTATTGCAGGAGACGCTGAGCTGGATGGATGGCGAGGCCAACCTGCGCCATTTTGACGCGCAGCTGGCCGGACTTACCGGACGCGATCTGATTATCCTGCCAGAGATGTTTACGACCGGCTTTGCGATGGAGGCGGCGAAAAGCTCGCTGCCAGAGGCGCAGGTGGTTGAGTGGCTGCACCAGCATGCCCGCAGCACCGATGCCCTGGTCGGCGGCAGCGCGGCAATTCAGACAGAACACGGCGCGGTAAACCGCTTTCTGCTGGTCGAGCCGGATGGCACGCTGCATCAGTATGACAAGCGTCACCTGTTTCGTATGGCGGACGAGCATCACCACTATCAGCCCGGCGAACAGCGTCAGGTGTTTGAGTGGCGCGGCTGGCGCATTCTGCCGCAAATCTGTTACGACCTGCGCTTCCCGGTCTTCTCGCGCAACCGCAATGATTACGATCTGGCGCTCTATGTCGCCAACTGGCCTGCGCCACGTGCGCTGCACTGGCAGGCGCTGCTGTTAGCGCGGGCGATTGAAAATCAGGCTTACGTGGCAGGCTGTAACCGCGTTGGCAGCGATGGCAATCAGCATCACTACAGTGGCGACAGCCAGATTGTCTCACCGCAGGGGGAGATCCTCAGCGCGGCCGAGCCGCATCAGCGCGCCCGGCTGGATGCCGAGCTGTCACTGGACGCGCTTCAGGCTTACCGCGAGCGCTTCCCGGCCTGGCAGGATGCAGACCGGTTTTCGCTGTAAACCACCGCCGGTTAACTGCCGCGATAAGTTGACCAGGACCAGGGCGAAATCAGAAATGGCAGATGAAAATGGCTGCCCGCCTCAGCGATCATAAAATCGATCTGTGCACTGACGTAGAGCGCATCCCGACCGGCGACGGCAAAATAGTCGCCGATTTCCGCCGTTAAACGGTAGTGGCCCGGCGTCAGCGGCTCAGGCGTCAGATCTTTCAGACGCCCGTCGCTGTCCGTTTCACCCTGTGAAATCGGAAACCAGCCTTCCGGGCTGTTCTGCTCCAGTGAAATCGCCACGCCGCTGGCCGGTTTACCCAGCGCCGTGTCGAGAATATGGGTGGTCACAGTGCTCATTGAATCGTCTCCTTAAGGCGTAACAGGGTAATTTCACGCAGTTGATCCAGCGCCTCCTGCTGCTCGGTAACATCGCTATTCTGCAACCGACGCTGCAACTCTGCGAGCATCTGTTCGCCGCTGCGCCCTTTGGCACGAATCAGAAACACCCGGCCAAAACGCGCTTCATACGCCTGATTCCCCTGCTGCATCGCCTGTTGCAGAGCATAATCGGCCTGCTGCATCGCGGACTGCTCCCCGCGCGACAGTACAGACTCTTTGTCCGCGCCGTCCGCGCGTTCGCCAATGCGGGGATGTGCTGACAAGGCCGCTTCCAGCTCGGGCTGCTGCCACTGGCGAGCCAGCGCATCGGCAGTGGCCAGTAGCGCCTCAATGGTGGCAAAAGGCCGGCCCGCCACCATCGACTGCTGCCAGTGCGGGATCGCCACACAGTGCCGGATGGCCGACTGCGCCTCGTCAGCTGACAGCTGATTAAATGTGGCTAACTCCATATTTTAACTCCGTCCGGCAATCAGCGAGACCGCTTCCAGATAAGCCTGCAGCGCAGGAGCCACATCGTCAACCGCCACCGACTCTGCCGGATGATGACTGATGCCGCGATGGTTACGCACAAATAACATGCCGACCGGCCAGCGTTCAGCGATAGCGATAGCGTCGTGCCCGGCCCCGCTCGGCAGTGACAGACTGCGACCCTGCACCGTTTCCACTGCATGGCTCAGCGCCTGTTGCAGCGCGGAGTCACAGGCGGTAGCACCGATGCGATAATATTCATTCGACTCGAAGCGAAGTCCACGACGCAGCGCAATCGCCTCAGCCTGCGTTAGCAGGCTGGAGAGCAGCGTCTCCAGCGGATTATCCAGCGGACCGCGCACGTCCAGCGACAGCGATACCTCGCCGGGGATCACATTCACTGCACCCGGCGCGCAGTTAATCGTGCCCACAGTCGCGACCAGCTGCGGATCCTGCTCACGGGTGGCCTGCTCGATAAACACCATCCACTCGGCGGCGGCGGCCAGCGCATCTTTGCGATGCGTCATCGGCACCGTTCCCGCATGGCCCGCTTCGCCGGTGAAACGACAGTTGAGGCGGCGCGCACCGTTAATCGCCGTGACCACACCCAGCGCCAGATCTTCCTGCTCCAGACAGGGGCCTTGTTCGATGTGCAGCTCAAGATATCCGACGATATCCTCAACCCGCCGCGCCGCAGATGCGATCCTGTCGCTGTCGAGACCAACATCGGCCATCGCCTGCGCGACAGTAATGCCATTGCCGTCGGGATGTGTCACCCAGCTTTGCGGCCAGCTGCCGGTAATCCCGCGACTGCCAAGCAGCGTAATGCCAAAACGGGTGCCCTCTTCGTCGCCAAAGCCAATCACCTCAATGGCCAGCGGCAGGCGGCGCTGATGTTCATTTAGCCACTGTACGGTTTCAATGGCGCTGAGCACTCCCAGCATCCCGTCGTAGCGGCCGGCGTTGCGCACCGTATCGAGATGGGAGCCGAGCAGCAGCGCAGGCGCACCCGCTTCTGCCGCCTCATAGCGCCCACAGATATTGCCGACTTCATCCTGCCACACCTGCATCCCCGCTGCCTGCATCCACTCACCGACGCAGGCGTTGGCGCGCAGATGTTCCGCCGACAGGTAGACGCGGGTCAGGCCCTCAGCCGTTTCGCTGATCGCTGCCAGCGCATCACAGCGCGCCATCACGCGCTGTGCAGCGGCCTGAGCTTCGCTGGCACTCATCATCATGCCTGGCTCCCGTAGTGATCCCAGGCGGCCTGCGCACCCGCGCCCTGCGGCGTGCGATAACCAACATGAGTCAGCACTGTTTCCAGCGCCGATAGCGTCTGCATCACGCAATCTTTGCGCGCGTTGTAACCCATGGTGCCGATGCGCCACACCTTGCCATGCAGCGGACCAAATGAGGTGCCAATCTCAATGCCGAAATCCTCCAGCATCAGTTTGCGCACCTGATCGCCGTTGACACCTGACGGGATCATCACGCCCAGCACGTTGTTCATCTTGTTTTTCAGATCGCCAAAAGTCTCCAGCCCCATTCCCTGAATGCCTTTCAGCATCGCTTCACCATGCAGTTTGTGACGGGCGATGCCGTTATCCAGCCCTTCCTGCAGGATCAGACGGGCACACTCGCGGGCGCCAAACAGCGCACTGGTCGCTTCGGTGTGATGGTTAAGCCGCTCCGGCCCCCAGTAATCCATGATCATGCCGAGATCAAAATAGTTGGAGTAGATCATTTCATCATCTCCATCCTGATGCGCCTCGGTGCGGATCCCCTGCTCCACGCATTTGCGTTTGCGGATCACCGCTTCCATCTCTGCGCTCAGGGTGATCGGCGACGTGCCCGATGGGCCGCCCAGGCATTTCTGCATCCCCGCCGATACGGCATCCAGTCCCCAGGCATCCGTTTCCAGCGGGTTGCCCGCCAGCGACGCGGTGGCATCGGTGTAGAACAGCACGCCGTACTGTTTACAGATCGCCCCCAGCTGCTCAAGTGGCTGCAGCATGGTGGTCGAGGTATCGCCCTGCACGGTCAGCAGCAGGCGTGGCCGCACTTTTTTGATCGCATCTTCAATCTGGTCCGGGGTAAAGACTTCGCCCCACGGCACTTCGATGGTGTGAACGTCCGCACGACAGCGGCGGGCAATTTCGCACAGCAGATGACCGAAGCGGCCAAACACCGGGACCAGCACTTTGTCGCCAGGGCGGATAGCGGAGAGCAGTATCGATTCGATGCCGGCACGAGAGGTGCCATCAATCAGCAGCGTCCAGCGGTTCTCTGTGCGGAACACGCCGCGATAGAGCGCCATCACTTCGTTCATGTAGTGGGTCATCGCGGGATCGTACTGACCCAGCAGCTGGCTCGACATGGCGCGCAGCACGCGGGGATCGGCGTTGATCGGTCCCGGTCCCATCAGCAGACGCTGTGGCGGATTGAGTTGCGGGTATTGTGTTATATTCATCATCATTTCCTTTTCTGATGCCCGACAGGCTATTTTATTTGCCATTCTGGCCCCGGGCAGTGCTCACACAGGCTGCTTTAGCAACCTGAACGCCCGTAAGGGCGGCCCTGAAGGGGCGAGCACAGCGAGTCATCCTCACGTACTTCGTGTACGCTCCGGTTGTTCCGCGCTGTCCGTGGTCAGACTGTCTGCAACAATAAACGCCTGTCAAACTAAACATTTAGAGACGAACCGAAGAGATAAACTGCTTCAGCTCCGGCGTCTGCGGCTGGGCGAACAGCGTTTTACTGTCGCCCTGCTCCCAGACGCGCCCCTGATGCATAAAGACCACACGATCGCCCACGTCGCGGGCGAAGCTCATTTCATGGGTGACGAGGATCAGCGTCATTCCCTCTGCCGCCAGCTGCTCCAGAACTTTAAGCACTTCGCCCACCAGTTCAGGATCGAGCGCGGAGGTGATCTCATCACAGAGTAAAACTTTCGGCGTCATCGCCAGCGCACGGGCGATCGCCACGCGCTGCTGCTGACCGCCAGAGAGGCTGGCAGGATAGTAGTCAAGACGTTCACCCAGCCCGACCTTTTCCAGCATCTGCGCCGCCAGCGCCCGGCACTCGGCCTCGCTTTTCTTCAGCACCCGGCGCGGCGCCAGCATCACGTTCTCCAGCGCCGTCATGTGCGGGAACAGGTTGAAGCTCTGAAATACCATTCCGACCGAGCGGCTGATTTCACGCGCCTGCGAATCACGGTCGGTAATCGTCATCCCGCCGAGCTTGATGCTGCCCTCCTGATAGCCTTCCAGCCCGTTCATACAGCGCAGCAACGTGCTTTTGCCGGATCCACTGCGACCAATGATCGAGATCACCTCGCCCATGTCGATATCCAGATCCACGCCTTTCAACACATGGTTGTCGCCGTAATATTTTTGCACCTGATTAATGGTGATGAGCGGCATTGAATTTTTTCTCCAGATACTGGCTGTAGCGAGACAGCGGATAACACATCAGGAAGTAGCCCAGCGCCACCAGCCCAAAGACTTTAAACGGCTGATAGGTCACATTGTTCAGAATGGTGCCCGCCTTAGTCAGCTCAATGAAGCCGATAATTGAGGCCAGCGCGGTCCCCTTGATCACCTGCACGGCAAAGCCCACGGTCGGCGCGATACCGATGCGGATCGCCTGGGGTGCCACCACCCGCCATAGCGTCTGACCAAAGGTCAGGCCGAGGCAGCGCGACGCTTCCCACTGCCCTTTCGGCAGGGCGCGAATGCTGCCGTACCAGATGTCCACCAGAAAGGCGCTGGTGTAGAAGGTCAATGCCAGCGAAGCTGCGGTCCAGGGCGCGACATCAATGCCGAATAGCCCGACGCCGAAAAATGCCAGGAACAGCTGCATCAGCAGCGGCGTGCCCTGAAACAGCGCGGTGTAACCGCGTATCACGCGCGTCAGCCACTTGCGTTGCAGCAGACGCAGAAACAGCAGTGGCAGCGTTACCAGCGTTCCGCCGGCAAAGGCCACCAGCGACAGTAACAGGGTCCAGCGCGCCGCCAGCAGCAGGTTGCGCAGGATGTCCCAGTCAGTAAAGGTCGTCATCATGATGGCTGCACTCCAAACCATTTACGGCCAATTGCCAGCAGCAGATGGCGCATCGCAATCGACAACGCCAGGTAGATCAGCGTGGTCACCAGATAGACCTCAAAACTTAAGAAGGTGCGCGACTGAATCAGGTTAGCGGCGAAGGTCAGCTCCTCATAAGAAACCTGGGACACCACCGACGACCCCAGCATCACGATGATGCACTGACTGACCAGCGCCGGGTAAATGCGCTGCAGCGCAGGTGGCAACACCACCCGCAAAAATGTCTGGCTGCGGGTTAATCCCAGCACCCGGCCTGCTTCCCACTGCCCTTTGGGCGTTACCTGAATTCCGGCACGGATGATCTCGGTACTGTAAGCGCCAAGGTTGATCAGCATCGCCAGCAGCGCCGCCTCGCCAGCGGTGAGTTTCAGCCCCAGCGCAGGCAGACCGAAAACAATAAAGAACAGTTGCACCACAAACGGCGTATTGCGGATCAGCTCGACATAGATGCCCCACAGGCGGCTCATCCAGCTGGGTTTGCCACTGCGCAGCGCCGCGCCCGCAATGCCCAGCGCCACACCACCGGTCGTCGCCAGCACCGTCAGCTGGAGGGTGACCCACAGACCGGAGAGCAGCTCCGGCCAGTAGGGCCACAGGGCGGGAAAGTTAAGTTGCCCGGTCATGAATCCGTCCTCAGGCGCCGAGGTTGGCGGGCAGCGGCGCTTTGAGCCACTCTTCTGACAGTTTATTCAGAGTGCCATCTTTGATGCCCTGCTCAATCAGCGCATTGACTTTCGCTTTCAGCGCAGGCTCATCTTTCTTCAGGCCGATAAAGCAGGGTGAATCTTTCAGCATAAACTGCGCGACAGGCGCTTTAGCCGGATTCTGGCGTGCAATCGCGGCAACCACCAGGTTACCGGTGGCGACATATTGCACCTGACCGGAGAGATAGGCAGACAACGTGGTATTGTTATCTTCATAGCGTTTTATCTGCGCATCTTTCGGCGCAACGTCGCTGAGCACCATGTCTTCTACCGCACCGCGCGTGACGCCAATCGACTTGCCGCTCAGCGCCGACGCCGCTTTGATCTCATCACCTTTCGGACCAAATACGCCCAGGAAGAACGGCGCATAGGCACGTGTAAAGTCGATCACTTTCTCACGCTCGGCATTTTTACCCATGCTGGAGATAACCAGATCGACCTTGTCAGTTTGCAGATAAGGCACGCGGTTGGCACTGCTGACCGGCACCAGCTGCAACTTAAGTTTCATCTGCTTTGCCAGATATTTCGCCGTGTCGATGTCATACCCCTGCGGCTGCAGGTCAGTGCCGACCGAGCCAAAGGGTGGGAAATCCTGCGGCACAGCGACGCGGATGACACCGCGCTTCTGGATGTCCTGCAGTTGATCGGCCAGCGCACTTCCCGCCTGAGCCATCAGTAATGCTGCAGCTGCTACCGCCATTAAAACTTTTTTCATTATGCACCCCGGTGAGATTAACGTGAAACAAAAGATTCTTTGACATGCAATCTGCAACTAATGTGCCAATCCGGGCGGCAACAAAAAAAGGGTTAAGCGGCAGAGAGTTCAGCAGAATGCGGGCGTAATCGGAGCGATTACGCCGGGAAAGATGTGTTCTGAAATGGGGCAAAGCACCAAAACGGTGCCTGTTAACGGTGCTCCAGTTCGTCAAACTGCTGATACAGGTCAGCGATCTGATGAATCCGCTGACGTCCCTGAGCCAGCATTTCATGCAGCAGGGCATTAGCAATCAGGTTAACCAGACTCATGGCCGCGCTGTAACTGTCAAAAGCGGAGACGCTATCCAGCGGCGTACAAAGCTGCCACCGCGCCAGGGTAATCACCGTCTGCGCCTGCGGCTCACACAGCGCCAGCAGCGGGATACCGGCTGCCTGCAACTGCTGCATCAGCGGGCGAATAATGCGTGGACGACGACGAAAGGCCATCACGATGACCATGTCGTCCGGTGTGATATCCACCAGCTCCTCTGCCAGCGTCTGGCCCGGCTGCGGCAGAATATGCACCTGTGAACGCGCCTGCACCAGTTGCTGGCGCAGGTGCAGCGCCACCGGGTAGGCATTGCGCATACCGATGATAAAGATGCGTTTTGCCTGCGACAGCTGCTGAATAACCTCGTTAAAGTGCTGTGCATCCAGGCTGTTAACCCACTGCGTCAGATTCGCCATCTCCTGCTTATAGTGGCGTGCCAGCAAGGTATTGCCCTGCACGGCATCACGATTATCTGTCAGCGGCATGCCGCTCTGACGCAGGATGCGTAACTCATCACGCATATCTTTGTATTTCTCGTAGCCCAGACGCTTAAACAGCCTGCTGACCGTGGCTTTCGACACACCACTGAGCCGCGCCAGCTCGGCGCTGTTGTAGCTGATCAGGTCATCGAAATGGTCAAACACGAAGTCAGCAATGCGCTGTTCCTGTGGCGAGAGCTGGGGATAGTGACTTCTGAGTCGTTCATCAAGCTGTTGCATAAGGCGTCCTGTAACTTTTGTTTCAGCACTTTTGTTTAGCAAAACCTAGCACAATTTACGCCAGGTTAACCGGCGCATTGTCATCGCAGGGTGAAAACTGGAACAGCTCTTGCTTTGTTATGCGTACTGTCACCCGAAGAATGAGAAAACGATGATTCAAAGCAATATGGCCCCGCAGGGGATGGCGGTGACGCCGCACCATCTGGCGAGTGAAAGCGCACTCGCGGTACTGCGTGATGGCGGTAATGCCATTGAAGCGATGGTGGCCGCCGCCGCAACTATCGCGGTGGTCTATCCACACATGAATGGACTGGGCGGCGACGGTTTCTGGCTGATTCTGCCGCCCGGTGGTGATCCTGTCGCTATCGACGCCAGCGGCGCAGCAGGTTCACTGGCTCACCGCGATTTTTACGCCGATCACCCGAAAATTCCACATCGCGGACCGAAAGCGGCGCTGACCGTAGCCGGTACAGTCAGTGGCTGGCAGGAGGCACTGATGCTCTCTAAGGAGATGGGCACCCCGCCGCTGCCGCTGGCTCGTCTGCTGCGTGATGCCATTCGCTACGCCGCCGACGGCATTCCTGTGACCGCTTCACAGAGCGCCGCCACCGCAACGTTCCGCAGTGAGTTGCAGCATCAGCCCGGCTTCAGCGCCACGTTTATGCCTGACGGCGAGGTGCCGCAGCCCGGCAGCCGTTTTACCCAGCCCGCACTGGCGAACACCCTGAGTCAGCTCACCGAAGAGGGACTCGACAGTTTTTATCGCGGCCCGCTGGCTCATCATCTGGCCGACGAGATGGCGACACTGGGCATGCCGGTGACGCTGAACGATCTGCAGCAGCATCGCGCCCGCCGCACAACGCCACTGCACCTCGCACACAGTGAAGGCGACATCTGGAATATCGCCCCGCCGACGCAGGGCATGGTGTCGCTGGCAATCCTCGGCATCACCGACCGGCTGGCGATGGCGGAGGCTGATGACGCGCAGACGGTGCACCGCATCGTTGAAGCCACCAAGAAAGCCTTTGCACTGCGGGACAAACACATCACCGATCCGCGTCACGTTACCGAAGATCTGCAGGCGCTGCTGAATAGCGATCACCTTGCCACACTCGCCAGCCAGATCACCGATGGTGAGGCGGCAGCCTGGGGGAGCGGACGCGGCCCGGGCGATACCGTCTGGATGGGCGTGATGGACAGCAGCGGTCTGGCGGTCTCCTTTATTCAAAGCATCTATCACGAGTTTGGCAGTGGTGTGGTGCTGCCCGGCACCGGTATTACCTGGCAGAACCGTGGCGCGGCGTTTAGCCTGGATCCTGACCACTTACTCGCCCTTGCGCCCGGCAAGCAGCCGTTTCATACCCTGAATCCCGCCGCTGCGCGCCTGAAAGATGGCCGGACAATGGTGTATGGCGCCATGGGCGGAGATGGTCAGCCGCAGACCCAGGCGGCGATTTTTACCCGCCATGTCATTCAGGGCCTGCCGTTACAGCAGGCGGTCAGTGCGCCGCGCTGGCTGCTGGGCCGGACCTGGGGTCAATCGTCCGACTCACTGAAACTGGAAGGCCGTTTTGACGACGAAACGGTATTGATGCTGCGTCTGTGGGGACATGAGGTGGAAATGCTGCCGGACTTCAGCGAATCCGTGGGCCATGCGGGCGCCATCGTGCGTCACAGCAACGGCATGTTTGAGGGCGCAAGCGATCCGCGCAGTAACGGCAGCGCTGCCGGTTTTTAACAGGAGCGAATCATGAATCAACACGACTGGGCCAGCTACATCGGCCATATGGAGCAGATACTGCAACTGGAACTGGATGACGCCCGCCGCGCTGAACTGCTGATCCAGCTGTCGCGTATCGCGGAGATGGCGGCACCGCTGATGGCGTTTCCGCTGGACGATCGGCTGGAAGTGGCAGGAGTATACCAGGCATGAGATTAGGTGATGTTTCGATTCAGAGCCTGCAACGGGCGATCCAGCAGGGTGAGATCAGCGCGGTGGAGGTAGCGAAGAGCACGCTGCAGGCCGTTGAGCAGCATAATCCGGCGCTGAATGCCTGGACGGAAGTGACCGGGCCGCGCATGTTAAAAGAGGCCAGCGCGATTGATGCGCAGCGGCAGCGCGGCGAAACCCTGCCACCGCTGGCGGGCATCCCGTATGCGGTGAAAAACCTGTTTGATGTGGCGGGTCACAGCACACTGGCCGGTGCCAGCCTGTTCCGCGATCGCCCTGCGGCCCAGGCAGATGCGTTTGCCGTGGAGAAACTGCGTCACGCAGGCGCGCTGCTGTCGGGCATGCTGAACATGGATGCTTATGCCTATGGTTTTACCACCGAAAACAGCCACTATGGTGCGACGCACAATCCGCGCGATCTGAGCCGCGTGGCGGGCGGCTCTTCAGGCGGTTCAGCCGCCGCCGTGGCCGCCGGGCTGGTCCACTTTTCACTGGGCACCGACACCAACGGCTCGATTCGGGTGCCCGCGTCGCTGTGCGGTATTTTTGGTCTTAAGCCAACTTTTGGTCGTCTGTCACGCAGCGGCAGCCATCCGTTTGTCGCCAGCCTTGATCACATCGGCCCACTGGCGCGCCGGGTTGAGGACCTGGCACTGGTGTATGACCTGTTGCAGGGTGCAGACCACGCTGACGCGTTTCAGGCTGACCGTCCACTGGCCGAGACGCTGCCAGGGCTGTCACAGGGCAGCGAAGGATTGCGCTGTGGCGTACTGGGTGGTTTTTTTGCCCGCTGGTGCGATGAGGATGCCCGCGCGGCCGTCGCGGCAGTTGCAGCCGCGCTTGAGGCTCAGGAAGAGGTGCTGATGCCGGAGGCGGAGCTGGCCCGCTCGGCGGCGTTTATCATGACCGCCGCCGAGGGCGGCAATCACTATTTGCCTGCCCTGCGCCAGATGCCGGAGCAGTTTGAACCGAACTCACGTGAGCGTCTGCTGGCCGGTGCCATGATGCCTGGTGCCTGGTATGTGCAGGCACAGCGTTTCCGTCGCCATTTTCAGCAGCAGGTGTTACCGCTGTTTGATCGGTTCGATGTGCTGATCGCCCCAGCGACGCCCTGCAGCGCGATTACTATCGGTCAGCAAACCCTGACGATTCAGGGTGAGTCGCTGCCCGCCAAGGCGAGCATGGGAATGCTAACGCAGCCGATCTCCTTCCTGGGATTGCCGGTCTGTACCGTGCCGCTGGCGACCCAAAGTGGCCTGCCGATTGGATTACAGCTTATCGCCCGTCCGTTTAATGAAGAGGCAGTACTACGCGCCGCCTGGGCACTGGAACAACAGGGCATTACGATGCCGCAAATGAATATGGCAGGAGCGTGATGAACAGAGAGATTAATTTACCGCAGGTGCTCACCGAGGTAACGGCGCAGTTTTATCGCTACGAGCAGGCGCTGGTCAGCAATGACGTGGAAGAACTGGATGCGCTCTTCTGGCATGACCCGCGAACCGTGCGTCTCGGGGCGGGAGAGAATCTGTATGGCATTGATGAAATTCGGGCCTTCCGTGCCGCGCGTCCTTCAGCCGGTCTGAACAGGACGCTACGGAACACCGTGATTACGACTTTTGGCGAGGATTATGCGGTCTGCAGCACCGAATTTACCCGCCCTGGCAGCGATAAGATTGGCCGTCAGCAGCAGACCTGGGTACGAATGCCCCACGGCTGGTGCATCGTGGCGGCGCAGGTCAGTCTGATGAGCTGACGGCATCCGGCGCTGCTCCCGTTCAGAACGGGGCAAGCGCCGGAACTGGCTTAAGGTGCCGGGTGAGTTGCGATCCAGTGGTCAGCAATCTGCTGGCGGGTACAGATCCAGACGTCGTCGTGCTGCTGGATGTGATCGAGGAAGTTCTGCAACGCGCGGAATTTGCCAGGGCGACCCAGCAGGCGGCAATGCATGCCGACCGACATCATCTTCGGTGCCGTCTCTCCCTCTTCATACAGCACATCAAAGGTGTCGCGCAGATAGGTGAAGAACTGTTCGGCGGTGTTAAACCCCTGCGGCGAGGCAAAGCGCATATCGTTGCACTCAAGGGTGTAAGGAATAACCAGGTGCGGTTTTACCGTGCCATCCTGGCAGGTAACCTGCGTCCAGAACGGCAGATCATCGCCGTAGTAGTCACTGTCGTAGCTGAACCCACCCTGCTCCACCACCAGCCGACGGGTGTTCGGGCTGTCGCGCCCGGTGTACCAGCCTGTTGGCGCTTTCCCAAACAGATCCACCAGCACATCCACCGCCTGCTGCATATGCTGACGTTCAGTTTTTGCATCCATGCCCTGATAGTGGATCCAGCGCCAGCCGTGGCTGACCACATCGTAGTCCGCCTGTTTAATCGCCTCGACAATTTCCGGATGACGCGCCAGCGCCATCGCCACACCAAAAACGGTTAGCGGCAGACCACGTTTCTGAAATTCATTGTGGATGCGCCAGAAGCCGGCGCGGGAGCCGTACTCATACAGCGACTCCATCGACATGTGACGATCGGTATAGCTGGCTGCACCGATGATGTCGGAGAGGAACTGCTCTGAGCCCGCATCGCCATGCAGCACACTGTTTTCTGCACCCTCTTCGTAATTCAGGACAAACTGCACTGCCACACGGGCGTTATTGGGCCAGGCGGCGTGCGGCGGATTGGCGCCATAACCGATTAAATCGCGCGGATAGTTTTTGTTAAAGCTGTACTCTTTCTTCTCTGCAGCGTCAGTCATTACTCCACCTGTTTTGATTCGGGAAAGTTCCGTTAGTTTAGATGTTGAAACGCACCTGAGAGAGGTTTCTGCAAAGGCCAGGCCAGATCGCCATGTTTGCTGGTGCCAAAACCAAGCGCCACCAGCGACTCGACCATTTTCACCGCTGCGCTGACGCCATCAATCACCGGCAGGCCCAGCTCCTGGGTCAGCGAAGCCGCCAGCGTCGCCATTCCGCCACAACCCAGCACAATCGCCCCGCTGCCATCTTCCCGTTTCGCCTGAATACAGCGCTGCCGCACTTTTTCCTGCGCCAGACCGCTGCCATCCTCCAGCGCCAGTACCGGCAGATCGATGGCATGCAGCGCGGCACAGTGATGGGTAAAGCCATACTGCTGCAACAGATGACGCGCAATCACCAGCGTGCGCGGCAGCGTGGTGACAATGGAGAAGCGTGTCGCCAGCAGCGTGGCGGTATGCATCGCCGCCTCCGCAATGCCGATTACCGGCCCGCTGGCCAGCTCGCGTGCGGCCAGTAAACCCGGATCGCCGAAGCAGGCAATGACATGTCCGCTGACACCCTGCTCCCTGCCCAGCTTGATCTGCTCCAGCACGCCGATGGCGGCGATCGCCTCATCGAAGTGCCCTTCAATGGAGGGCACACCCTGCGACGGCGAAACCGCCAGAATTTCGGTGCCCGGCGCGGCGACCGCACGCGCGGCCTGAGCGATAGTTTCGGTCATCGCCAGACTGGTGTTGGGATTAATGACCTGAATCAGACTCATGAAGCGACTCCAGAGACTGAGGCAAACAGTCGGGAGAAATCGGGCAGGGTTTCTCCGCTGCGCTCAAAGTGCAGGCTGGAAACGATGTGCTCAAAGTGATGCTGAAGCGCGAGAGTCAGCGGTTCCAGCGCACGAGCGCGCAGTAACGCCAGAAGATTTGCGTGATCGTCACAGCGACAGCCGCGCTGCCAGGGCGCGCCCCAGGCGGCAATTACCAGTGAGGAGCGCTGAGTCAGGCTGGTCACCATGCCGGTGAGCACCTGATTACCGGAGATCGCCTGTAGCTGAATATGAAACGCGGCGGAAAGCCGGATGGCTGCCGGACCATCATGATCGGCGTGCGCCTGGTTTTCCTGTGCAATGAGCTGCTCCAGTGCCGCCAGATGCGGAGGCTGCAGATGCGCCAGTACCGCAGGCAGATTGGCGCACTCCATTAAACTGCGGGTTGAGAAGATGTCACGTGCCTCTTCAACGCCGGGTGTCGCCACCTGCGCACCACGTTTGGGCGTCAGGGTGACCATCTGCACCGCCGCGAGGCGCTGCAGCACTTTGCGGATGCCGGTGCGACTCACCCCAAAGACCCCGGAAAGTGCCTCTTCCGGCAATTTACTGCCTGGCGGCAGCTGGTGCTCAACAATAGCGTTCATCAACGCCTGGTAAATCCCTTCATCTTTGTCCTGCAGATGAGTGGCGTCTCGCTGGCCTGTTTTACTCGTCATTACCTGCTCCGGTCGCTCGCTGTGTGCCACTATCGTATACGTGAAAAATAAATATTGTATACAAGAAAACAGATCTGGCCTGAATCCTGCAATACCGTCTTACCAGATTATTCATTCCACTTTCAGGTACAGGAGCAGGTTTCATGCCAAAACAATCAACGGTGGCCAGCGCGGCCTCTGAAGCCAGTGCCCGTTACAGCCCACGGCTTTGTAACGAAGACCTGGCACCGACTCGCAATCAGAACTGGTCGTGGTACAACATCTTCTCTTTCTGGATGTCCGATGTGCACAGCATGGGCGGCTATGTGGTAGCCGCCAGTTTCTTCACGCTGGGATTAGCCAGCTGGCAGGTGCTGCTCTGCCTGCTGGCCGGGATTTGCATCGTGCAAATCTGTGCCAACCTGGTGGCGAAACCGAGCCAGATGGCGGGTGTCCCTTATGCGGTGATCTGCCGTCAGGCGTTTGGCGTGTTTGGTGCCAATATTCCGGCGGTGATTCGCGGGCTGATCGCGTTCGCCTGGTATGGCATTCAGACCTATCTGGCGGCGAATGCCCTGATGCTGGTGCTGCTGAAGTTTGCGCCGTCGCTGACATCAATGACCGTGCCACACTGGCTGGGCCTGTCGCTGCTGGGCTGGTGCTGTTTCGGCATTATGTGGTTACTGCAGGCGATGGTGTTCTGGCACGGCATGAACGCCATTAAGCGGTTTATTGATGTCGCTGGACCGGCGGTCTATGTGGTGATGGTGGCACTGGCGGGCTGGATTGTATACAAGACCGGTTTCGATGGCATCTCCTTTACCCTCGCCAGCAAATCGCTGACCGCAGGCGAACAGACCTGGCAGATGATTACGGCCACGGCGCTGGTGGTCTCTTACTTCTCCGGGCCGCTGTTAAACTTCGGTGACTTTTCACGCTACGGCAAGAATATGTCCGAGATTCGTCGCGGCAACCGCTGGGGCCTGCCGTTTAACTTCCTGCTGTTCTCAGTGGTGACGGTGGTGATTGTCTCGGGCACCCAGTCGCTGTTTGGCAAAATGATCACCGATCCTATCGAAACCGTAAGCATGGTCGGCAACGATCTGGCGGTCGCGATTGGCCTGCTGACCATGATTACCGCCACCATCGGCATCAACATCGTGGCGAACTTCGTTTCACCCGCGTTTGACTTCTCGAACTGTTCCCCACAGAAAATCAGCTTCCGCACCGGTGGGATGATCGCCGCCGTTGGTTCAGTGCTGTTAACGCCGTGGAACCTGTTCCAGTCGCCTGAGCTGATTCACTACACCCTGGATGTGCTGGGATCCTTTATCGGGCCGCTGTTCGGGATTCTGTTAACCGATTTCTATCTGATTAAGCGTGGCCGTATCTCAGTCGACGATCTGTTTAATGACACGCCATCTGGTCGTTACTGGTATCGCGGTGGCTTTAACCCCAAAGCAATTGGCGCGCTGCTGCCGTCGGTAGCGATTTGCCTGGTGATTAGTTTTATCCCTTCCCTGCATCAGGTGGCGAACTTCAGCTGGTTCATTGGTGCTGGTCTGGCGGCGGGCTGCTATCGCTTTATCGCCCGTGAAGATCGTGAAGCTGAAGATGTGACCCGCGCGCATGGCGAGGTAGTGGCGCAGAAGAATCAAGCCGTCGCTGAATAGCAGACAGCAAAAAGCCGATTCATTTCTGAATCGGCTTTTTTAAAGAGATTGGCGGAACGGACGGGGCTCGAACCCGCGACCCCCTGCGTGACAGGCAGGTATTCTAACCAACTGAACTACCGCTCCGCGCTTTGTTCCCCGTCGAGAACGAGGCGCATAGTAATGGCAGGTTGTTACGGCGTCAACGCTTTTTCCAGGTGAATAAATCGTTTGCTGTTTTTTTCAGCTTGGCGTTGATTTTATCCACAAAAACAGGCCATTCAGCCACGCCACAGACAGCTGCCACCCTTTTTCATCACCAGATCCAGACGGGACTCATGGGCAACCACTTCCTCTTCGCTGGCCGTGACCACGCGCAGTGCAGAGGCGGGACGGACGATGCGCTGAATGCTCTCTCCCTGCGCCTCACGGGCACTTTCACTTTCCGATAAGAACGAGAGTGACGTCTGACCACCGGTCATGGTCAGGAAGACTTCCGCCAGAATCTCGGCATCAAGCAGTGCGCCGTGCAGAGTACGCTTGGTGTTGTCTATTTCATAACGCGAGCAGAGCGCATCAAGGCTGTTACGCTTGCCGGGAAACATACGACGCGCCAGCGCCAGACTATCGGTAATTTTGCAGAAGGTTTCGGTTTTCTCAATGCCACGGTTCAGCTTTGAGAACTCGTAGTCCATAAAGCCGATATCAAACGGTGCGTTGTGAATGACTAATTCAGCACCGCGAATGTAGTCGAGAAACTCATCTGCGATTTCGCTGAACGCGGGCTTGTCGGCAAGAAATTCATCTGCAATCCCGTGGACACCAAAGGCTTCAGGATCGACCAGCCGATCGGGCTTGAGATACATATGAAAATTGTTGCCGGTCAGGCGACGGTTAATCACCTCCACCGCACCAATCTCAATGATGCGGTGCCCCTCATAATGTACCCCGATCAAGTTCATGCCGGTGGTTTCAGTATCGAGAACGATCTGGCGGTTATTTGCAGTGCTCATAAGACCCGTTTTATGTCAGACTTAGCGTTTTTGAGAGGAAGTCTACCAGAGATGCGCAAACAGGTAGAAATATTCACCGATGGATCCTGCCTCGGAAATCCCGGCCCCGGCGGTTATGGTGCGATTTTACGCTACGGTCAGCATGAAAAGACGTTCAGCGCGGGCTATCACCTTACCACCAATAACCGGATGGAGTTGATGGCGGCGATTGTTTCGCTTGAAGCGCTGACTCAACCCTGCGATGTGGTGCTCAGCACCGACAGTCAGTATGTGCGCCAGGGAATCACCAGCTGGATTCATAACTGGAAAAAGCGTGGCTGGAAAACCGCCGATAAAAAGCCAGTAAAGAATGTCGATCTCTGGCAGCGTCTCGACTTAGCACTCAGCACCCACAAAATTCAGTGGGAGTGGGTTAAAGGGCATGCCGGACATCCGGAAAATGAACGCTGCGACGTGCTGGCCCGCACTGCAGCTGAAAACCCTGCCTTTGAAGATATCGGTTATAAAGCCGAGTCCTGATCCTCTGCCTTGCGGAACTGACGCGTCGCGTTGACCGTCTGGCGGATCTTGCTGGTACTCAGGCTCTTCTTTGCCCGTGTCGGCAGCAGCGGGAAGGTGCGTTTACGTGCCACCACAATATTCAGGCAGCCCAGCGCCGGTAAGTGGGCGCTGATCAGTTTCCCGCCCTGTCGATGCCACGGCAGCACCTGAAACCGGGTGCGATAAACCACTTCATAATTCAGCAGCCCCAGCCAGTCGAGCAACCGCATCTGGCTGAACATCCGTCCGCTCCACGGCGCCTTGCGAGTTAATCCCGGCACCATTTTGCTCACGCCAAGCAGGCTGAAGGGATTAAAACCGCTGATGATCATCCAGCCATCATCGATTAACACCCTGTCCACTTCGCGCAATACCCGATGAGGATCCTGGCTCCAGGCGAGCGTATGGGCCATCAGACAGGCATCCACCGACTTCGACTCAAACGGCAACTGCATCGGGTCGGCCAGCACCTGCAACTGCTCACCTTTACTGCCCACATTGACCTGATGTGAAATAGCACAATTTTCTGTGTTGATTTCTGCGCTGAGATTGCCAAGCTTAAGCATATGAAAGCCATATAGCTTTCCGAGGTAAGGCTGAAGCTGCTGCGTTAACGCGTCGCGGAAATACTCTCCCCACGGCATATCGCGCCATGACAGCGGAGCGTTCAGAATCTGGCGTGATTTAGCGGGCTTCATGCTTTACGCTCTTCCTTTTACTACGACCTGCGAGAGGTGATGATGAATCTTACCAGTATTCCTGCGTTGCAGGACAACTACATCTGGGCACTGACGGATGATCAAGGTAAATGCCTGATTGTCGATCCCGGCGAAGCCCAACCGGTGTTAGAAAAAATGGCGTCCAACGGCTGGGAGCCGGTCGCCATCCTGCTGACTCACCACCATAACGATCATACCGGTGGAGTGAAAACCCTGTGTGAGCATTTCCCGCAACTGGAGGTGTACGGCCCTCAGGAAACCGAGGCCAAAGGAGCCAGAACGATCGTCAGCGAAGGGGATAAAGTCACGGTTCTGGGGCTGACTTTCGACGTGATCCACACTCCTGGTCACACTTTAGGACATATCTCATATTACAGTGCGCCTTATCTTTTCTGCGGCGACACCCTCTTTTCGGGTGGCTGTGGACGCCTTTTTGAGGGCACAGCAGAGCAAATGTATGATTCGTTTCAAAAGCTTAATCAGCTACCAGGAGAAACCTTAGTCTGTTGCGCGCATGAATATACTTTATCCAATTTGAAGTTTGCTGCGGCTATTCTGCCTCATGACCCGCAAATAATGGCCGAATATCAGAAAATTAAGGACTTACGCGCTGAAAATGGCATTAGTCTGCCTGTAAAACTGGCGCACGAACGGTCAATTAATTTATTTCTCCGTTCGCAAGACGTTGATTTACAACGCGCTTTAAACGTTAATGTTTCTGATGAACCGCTATGGCATACATTTGCTGTTCTACGCGAGAAGAAAGACGCTTTTTGATTTTTCGGGTTGTGTTGTGAAAATTCGTCACGTATAGTTGCTCGTCTTTTAAGCGAACTATTGACACACATATGAAGGCTAAAGCGATATTACTCGCCTCAGTCTTGCTGGTGGGATGTCAGGCGTCCAGGAACGATGCCAATATTCCCGAACAGCATGCACAGAGTCTGTCTTCAGCTGGTCAAGGTGAAAATGGAAAGTACGGAGACGAGTTTTTGTCGCCGCGATGGCAGGAAGATGGAACTGGCCTCGCAGCAGACGCAGATCTCTGGAGTTTCATTAGTGACGAGTTGAAGATGGGGATTCCGGAAAACCCGGCAATCCGCGAACAAAAAAGAAAATTTTTAAAAAATAAGAGCTATCTCCACGATGTAACATTACGGGCAGAGCCGTACATGTACTGGATAGTCGAGCAGATACAGAAACGTAAAATGCCGATGGAACTGGTACTGCTACCCATAGTGGAGAGCGCTTTTGACCCCCGGGCAACGTCATCCGCCAATGCCGCTGGCATCTGGCAGATTGTTGCAGCTACGGGTCGAAACTATGGTTTGAAACAAAACCAGTATTACGATGGGCGACGTGATGTGGTCGCATCCACGAAAGTTGCGCTGGATATGATGCAGCGTCTTAACACTATGTTTGACGGTGACTGGTTATTAACCATCGCCGCCTATAACAGTGGTGAAGGACGTGTGCTTAAAGCGATTAAGCAGAACAAGGCGCGCGGTAAGCCGACTGACTTCTGGCATTTATCGCTGCCACGCGAAACAACCGTGTATGTGCCTAAAATGTTAGCTCTGAGTGAACTGCTCAAAAATAACAAGCGTTACGGTATCAAACTGCCGACACCTAATGAAAGTCGTGCTCTGGCGCGAGTGGAAGTGGGTCAGCAGATACAGCTGACGCAGGCTGCCGAAATGGCAGGTATGTCGCTCACGAAACTGAAGAGCTTCAATACCGGCTACAAAGGCGGTGCAACAGCGCCAAACGGCCCGCACTATATTATGGTGCCGAAGTCGAACGTCGCTAAACTGCGTAACTCACTGGCTTCCGGTGACATCGCAGCAGTACAGCCGACGCAGCTTGCAAAAGCCAGCGCGAGTGGCGGGTATAAAGTGCGACGTGGGGATACGCTTTCTGGTATCGCCGCTAAACTTGGCGTCAGCGTCTCGACACTGAAGCAGGAAAACAACCTGCGCGGTGCTGATATCCGACCGGGTCAGACTCTGACTATCGGTTCGAATGGCACCCGACTGGCTGATAACGGCAACAGCATCACCTACCGTGTTCGTAAGGGTGATTCTCTTGACAGTATTGCCCGTCATCACGGCGTCAATATTAAAGACGTGATGCGCTGGAACAGTGTGCTGGACAATGCGAAAGATATTCAACCCGGCGATAACTTAACGCTGTTTGTGAATAATAACGCAACCCCTGATACCTGATACGTTGAAAAGGCTGGCAATTGTCAGCCTTTTTCTTTTATGCATCTGCCGCCGTTTACGCATCCCTTCCCTATCCTTCTGCTGGCAGCCTTAATGTCTCTTACTAACGTCCTGAACTGAACTCCACCAGTAGCGGATTATGGTCGGACGCGCGCGTGACCAGTACGGATGCTTCGCTCACTCTGAGATCGCGATAGAAGACGAAATCCAGCGGGCGGCCAAACGCTTTACGACGATGGTCGGCAGTAAACATGACTTCTTCCAGTTTCATCCGCTGTGCAAACCGGTAGAGCGCATTGATGCGCTGACGGCTCCATGCATTAAAATCACCGGCCATAATTACCGGTCCCTGGTGGTGCATAATCTGCTCACCAATAGGTCCCAGCTGTTTACTGTAAACGTCCACACCGAGGCTGAAGTTAACCGCATGGATGTTGACGACCATCAGCATATCACCGGCCGGCAGAGGGTAAGCCGTGACCAGTGCCGATTTTGACAGCCTCAGCAGAGGTTCTCGCTCACGTAACGGACAACAATAGACCGGGTGCGCAGAGGCAAGTGTCATCACTCCAGAGGGGTGCTGAGGCAGCACAAAGGCGGGCACCTGATCGGCAGCCAGATAGTTACTGGTCGCAAACTCCACCAGTTCAGGTGTGGTCTGCGCCTCCTGCAGTAATACAAGATGTGCATCCTTACCAAATCCTTCCAGTACTGACATCCAATCTGCGCGTTGCTGCTTAAAGATGTTCCATACCAGGACCTTGAGATTTGGATGCGCAGGCAACGGGGCGCCGGGAGGCAGTGCCTGACCGAGATGGAGCATCGCGCCAGGTGGAAAGATCTGTTCCACTGGTTGTCCTGCTACATATCGCATTGCATAAGTTTTTTTGCGCACTTTCCCGCCTGGCTGATGATTCAAAAATACAGTTAACACCTGTCTGTTATAGGGATTCTAGACCGGGGTTTCAATGGATGCAGGTGAATGTCGGAATTCATCACGCATTTCCAGCATAAAGCAGCCCTTTTACGCTCGCTAAGCAAATCGAGGCAGATCGGGAGGCGATGTTGTCTTTATCATCATTGAGCCCTGTCAGTGGGCAGACAATTAATCAGCTCTGTCTTTGGGTAAGGATATTAGCCGTCTTTCGGACTTTATGATCGATTGTGAAGTGGCGGAGGGAGCACCGTTGCAGTCACTACGTCTGCCGGTCGGGATGCGCCTTAATGCGGTTGACTGCTACGACACTGGGGTGAGCCAGCCTGTGTGCGGGCTTTTATCGTTTTCTTACTGAGTGGACAGCTGAGCAGCGACAGCGTATGTGAACGCTTAAGAGGCTGGCATTGTCGGCGTTTAACCGAACACATTCGTAATGGTGGAATCGACAACGGGATTATTGCTTTATGTTCAGATTATCAGTTGTCGTTAACATGATCCTGCAGATCGATGGGAATCAGTGCGCGAACTTCCCGGGCTGATTTGGCTGCAATGGAAAAAGCCCTGACCGTTAAGTCAGGGCTTTCCAATTAAGTGGCGGAACGGACGGGGCTCGAACCCGCGACCCCCTGCGTGACAGGCAGGTATTCTAACCAACTGAACTACCGCTCCACCGATTCTTTCACGGTTCTCAGCAACCGGCTGAGAACCGTCTGTTCCTGTTGCTTTCCTTGTCAGGGGAAAAGGAACGAATTTAATGCCTGGCAGTTCCCTACTCTCGCATGGGGAGACCCCACACTACCATCGGCGCTACGGCGTTTCACTTCTGAGTTCGGCATGGGGTCAGGTGGGACCACCGCGCTAAAGCCGCCAGGCAAATTCTTTGTGCACGAAACGAATCTTTTACGTCATGACCGCGTTGCCATCGCTCAGCCACACCGGTCACATACTTCAGTATGCTCCCGCTGATGTCTTCGCTCTGCGCCTCGTCACGCCGCAAAATCTTTCGTTTCCGCAAATTATTATCCGGTACAGGCTGAAAATTGTGTCTCTCAAAAACGCCTCTGGCGTTGTAAGGTTAAGCCTCACGGGTCATTAGTACCGGTTAGCTCAACGCATCGCTGCGCTTACACACCCGGCCTATCAACGTCGTAGTCTTCAACGTCCCTTCAGGACTCTCAAGGAGTCAGGGAGAACTCATCTCGGGGCAAGTTTCGTGCTTAGATGCTTTCAGCACTTATCTTTTCCGCACTTAGCTACCGGGCAATGCCATTGGCATGACAACCCGAACACCAGTGGTGCGTTCACTCCGGTCCTCTCGTACTAGGAGCAACCCCCCTCAATTCTCCAGCGCCCACGGCAGATAGGGACCGAACTGTCTCACGACGTTCTAAACCCAGCTCGCGTACCACTTTAAACGGCGAACAGCCGTACCCTTGGGACCTACTTCAGCCCCAGATGTGATGAGCCGACATCGAGGTGCCAAACACCGCCGTCGATATGAACTCTTGGGCGGTATCAGCCTGTTATCCCCGGAGTACCTTTTATCCGTTGAGCGATGGCCCTTCCATTCAGAACCACCGGATCACTATGACCTGCTTTCGCACCTGCTCGAGCCGTCACTCTCGCAGTCAAGCCAGCTTATGCCATTGCACTAACCTCACGATGTCCGACCGTGATTAGCTGACCTTCGTGCTCCTCCGTTACTCTTTAGGAGGAGACCGCCCCAGTCAAACTACCCACCAGACACTGTCCGCAGCCCGGATCACGGGCCTACGTTAGAACATCAAACATTAAAGGGTGGTATTTCAAGGTTGGCTCCACGCGAACTGGCGTCCGCGCTTCAAAGCCTCCCACCTATCCTACACATCAAGGCTCAATGTTCAGTGTCAAGCTGTAGTAAAGGTTCACGGGGTCTTTCCGTCTTGCCGCGGGTACACTGCATCTTCACAGCGAGTTCAATTTCACTGAGTCTCGGGTGGAGACAGCCTGGCCATCATTACGCCATTCGTGCAGGTCGGAACTTACCCGACAAGGAATTTCGCTACCTTAGGACCGTTATAGTTACGGCCGCCGTTTACCGGGGCTTCGATCAAGAGCTTCTCCTTACGGATAACCCCATCAATTAACCTTCCGGCACCGGGCAGGCGTCACACCGTATACGTCCACTTTCGTGTTTGCACAGTGCTGTGTTTAATAAACAGTTGCAGCCAGCTGGTATCTTCGACTGGCTTCGGCTCGGGGAGCAAGTCCCTCCACCTACGCGCCAGCGTGCCTTCTCCCGAAGTTACGGCACCATTTTGCCTAGTTCCTTCACCCGAGTTCTCTCAAGCGCCTTGGTATTCTCTACCTGACCACCTGTGTCGGTTTGGGGTACGATTCTGTGTTACCTGATGCTTAGAGGCTTTTCCTGGAAGCTGGGCATTTATCACTTCAGCACCGTAGTGCCTCGTCGTCACGCCTCAGCGTTAATAAGGGACCGGATTTACCTTGGACCCTCCGCCTACACGCTTAAACCGGGACAACCGTCGCCCGGCTGATATAGCCTTCTCCGTCCCCCCCTTCGCAGTAACACCGAGTACAGGAATATTAACCTGTTTCCCATCGACTACGCCTTTCGGCCTCGCCTTAGGGGTCGACTCACCCTGCTCCGATTAACGTTGAACAGGAACCCTTGGTCTTCCGGCGAGCGGGCTTTTCACCCGCTTTATCGTTACTTATGTCAGCATTCGCACTTCTGATACCTCCAGCATGCCTCACAGCACACCTTCGACGGCTTACAGAACGCTCCCCTACCCAACAACACATAGTGTCGCTGCCGCAGCTTCGGTGCATGGTTTAGCCCCGTTACATCTTCCGCGCAGGCCGACTCGACCAGTGAGCTATTACGCTTTCTTTAAATGATGGCTGCTTCTAAGCCAACATCCTGGCTGTCTGTGCCTTCCCACATCGTTTCCCACTTAACCATGACTTTGGGACCTTAGCTGGCGGTCTGGGTTGTTTCCCTCTTCACGACGGACGTTAGCACCCGCCGTGTGTCTCCCGTGATAACATTCTCCGGTATTCGCAGTTTGCATCGGGTTGGTAAGCCGGGATGGCCCCCTAGCCGAAACAGTGCTCTACCCCCGGAGATGAGTTCACGAGGCGCTACCTAAATAGCTTTCGGGGAGAACCAGCTATCTCCCGGTTTGATTGGCCTTTCACCCCCAGCCACAGGTCATCCGCTAATTTTTCAACATTAGTCGGTTCGGTCCTCCAGTTAGTGTTACCCAACCTTCAACCTGCCCATGGCTAGATCACCGGGTTTCGGGTCTATACCCTGCAACTTAACGCCCAGTTAAGACTCGGTTTCCCTGCGGCTCCCCTATACGGTTAACCTTGCTACAGAATATAAGTCGCTGACCCATTATACAAAGGTACGCAGTCACCCCCATAAAGAAGGCTCCCACTGCTTGTACGTACACGGTTTCAGGTTCTGTTTCACTCCCCTCGCCGGGGTTCTTTTTCGCCTTTCCCTCACGGTACTGGTTCACTATCGGTCAGTCAGGAGTATTTAGCCTTGGAGGATGGTCCCCCCATATTCAGACAGGATACCACGTGTCCCGCCTTACTCATCGAGCTCACAGCACGTGTGCTTTTGTGTACGGGAGTATCACCCTGTACCCTGCGACTTTCCAGACGCTTCCACTAACACACATGCTGATTCAGGCTCTGGGCTGCTCCCCGTTCGCTCGCCGCTACTGGGGGAATCTCGGTTGATTTCTTTTCCTCAGGGGTACTTAGATGTTTCAGTTCCCCGGTTCGCCTTGCAGCACTATGTATTCATGCTGCAATGATGCACAGAGTGCACCGGGTTTCCCCATTCGGACATCGACGGCTGTAGCGGTTCATATCACCTTACCGTCGCTTTACGCAGATTAGCACGTCCTTCATCGCCTCTGACTGCCTGGGCATCCACCGTGTACGCTTAGTCGCTTAACCTCACAACCCACAGGCGTTTTTACAACGCTGCGAGCTGCAAGCATTTGAGAGACTCGAACGTGTCGCGCTTTTCATTCTTATTACGGAGAATGAAAACGACACGTCGTTTCAATTTTTCAGCTTGTTCCGGATTGTTAAAGAGCAAATATCTCAAACGCGCCACGGCTGCTTACGCAACCAGAACGGTTTTGAGATACTGTATGGAGACACCTTTCACCTGTCACCAAGCAGGTGGCGTCCCCTAGGGGATTCGAACCCCTGTTGCCGCCGTGAAAGGGCGGAGTCCTAACCGCTAGACGAAGGGGACACGATAGTGTCACGACTTCGCAGCCGTCCTGCTCATTACTTTTTTTATCAGACAATCTGTGTGGACACTGCGCGGGAAGGTATCTTCAGGTAAGGAGGTGATCCAACCGCAGGTTCCCCTACGGTTACCTTGTTACGACTTCACCCCAGTCATGAATCACAAAGTGGTAAGCGCCCTCCCGAAGGTTAAGCTACCTACTTCTTTTGCAACCCACTCCCATGGTGTGACGGGCGGTGTGTACAAGGCCCGGGAACGTATTCACCGTGGCATTCTGATCCACGATTACTAGCGATTCCGACTTCACGGAGTCGAGTTGCAGACTCCGATCCGGACTACGACGCACTTTGTGAGGTCCGCTTGCTCTCGCGAGGTCGCTTCTCTTTGTATGCGCCATTGTAGCACGTGTGTAGCCCTACTCGTAAGGGCCATGATGACTTGACGTCATCCCCACCTTCCTCCGGTTTATCACCGGCAGTCTCCTTTGAGTTCCCGCCATCACGCGCTGGCAACAAAGGATAAGGGTTGCGCTCGTTGCGGGACTTAACCCAACATTTCACAACACGAGCTGACGACAGCCATGCAGCACCTGTCTCAGAGTTCCCGAAGGCACCAAAGCATCTCTGCTAAGTTCTCTGGATGTCAAGAGTAGGTAAGGTTCTTCGCGTTGCATCGAATTAAACCACATGCTCCACCGCTTGTGCGGGCCCCCGTCAATTCATTTGAGTTTTAACCTTGCGGCCGTACTCCCGAGGCGGTCGACTTAACGCGTTAGCTCCGGAAGCCACTCCTCAAGGGAACAACCTCCAAGTCGACATCGTTTACGGCGTGGACTACCGAGGTATCTAATCCTGTTTGCTCCCCACGCTTTCGCACCTGAGCGTCAGTCTTTGTCCAGGGGCCGCCTTCGCCACCGGTATTCCTCCAGATCTCTACGCATTTCACCGCTACACCGGAATTCTACCCCCTCTACAAGACTCAAGCCTGCCAGTTTCAAATGCAGTTCCCGTGTTAAGCCCGGGGATTTCACATCTGACTTAACAGACCGCCTGCGTGCGCTTTACGCCCAGTAATTCCGATTAACGCTTGCACCCTCCGTATTACCGCGGCTGCTGGCACGGAGTTAGCCGGTGCTTCTTCTGCGGGTAACGTCAATCGATGCGGTTATTAACCACATCGCCTTCCTCCCCGCTGAAAGTACTTTACAACCCGAAGGCCTTCTTCATACACGCGGCATGGCTGCATCAGGCTTGCGCCCATTGTGCAATATTCCCCACTGCTGCCTCCCGTAGGAGTCTGGACCGTGTCTCAGTTCCAGTGTGGCTGGTCATCCTCTCAGACCAGCTAGGGATCGTCGCCTAGGTGGGCCATTACCCCGCCTACTAGCTAATCCCATCTGGGTTCATCCGATAGTGAGAGGCCTGAAGGTCCCCCTCTTTGGTCTTGCGACGTTATGCGGTATTAGCCACCGTTTCCAGTGGTTATCCCCCTCTATCGGGCAGATCCCCAGACATTACTCACCCGTCCGCCACTCGTCACCCAAGAGCAAGCTCTCTGTGCTACCGTCCGACTTGCATGTGTTAGGCCTGCCGCCAGCGTTCAATCTGAGCCATGATCAAACTCTTCAATTTAAGTTTGATTTGCTTAAACAAGTTAAGCGGTGCTCATCTGTAAAACGTCATAATGAATTTCATTATGTGTTCACTCGTGAGGCTTGATATTTTTTTACGTCCGGAGACGCTGATATCAATCCTGCGAGTGCCCACACAGATTGTCTGATAAATTGTTAAAGAGCAGTGCGAACAGTGCGTTAGCGTCCTGTCGCGAGGTGGCGTATATTACGCTTTCCTCCTGCAGAGTCAACCTCTATTTCAGAAGTTTTTCTCCGGCGGCGCAGTCTCCTGTGCCTGCTGACCCGTTTTCCGTTTCCGGTTTGCCGTGTCAGTGGAGGCGCATTATAGGGAACGGCTGAGATAGCGCAAGTGCAAATTACAACTTTTTCACTGTTCGCCTGAAATTTGCACAAAAGCGCCGTTTTAACCCTTTTTAATGCGTCCTGGCAGCTCTGCAAGGCTATTAATTACCCAATCTGCTGCGGCTTCACCTTCAGCGGTAATCGGTTTGCCACTGCGCACCAGCACTTTGGTGCCGACACCGGCAGCCTGCCCGGCCAGCATATCCTCCAGCTTGTCACCCACCATATAAGAAGCAGCCATATCAATGTGCAGCTCTTCCTGTGCCGTCAGCAGCATGCCTGGCTGCGGCTTACGGCAGTCACATTCCTGACGAAACGCTTCAACTGTTGCTTCAGGATGGTGAGGACAGAAATAGATGCCATCAAGATCAACGTCGCGATCGGCCAGCGACCAGTCCATCCACTCAGTCAGCCGCATAAAGGTATCTTCGGTAAACATACCGCGCGCGATACCAGACTGATTGGTCACAACCACCAGCGTATATCCCATTGCCTTCAGTTGTTGCAGCGCTTCAATGGTGCCGTCAATAAACTGGAAGTCATCAATCTCATGGACATAGCCATTATCGACATTAAGGGTGCCATCACGATCAAGAAAAATAGCGGGGACTTTATTCGCCACGTAGAAACTCCTGCTGTAAAAATTGCCGATCAGTATCGCATGATTGCTATAAAAGGGAGAATGTCAGATTGAATCACTTTCATTGATTTAGACGTCTGGATGCCTTAACATCCATCCAGCTTTTATAATGAACAAAAGCGACGAGGTTTCCCACACCACGGACAACGCAATACGATAATTAATAACATAATGATTAAACTTGAAAATATCACCAAAGTGTTTCAGCAAGGCTCGCGGACTATTCCGGCATTAACGGATGTGAGCCTGCATGTGCCTGCCGGACAGATTTATGGCGTTATCGGCGCTTCCGGTGCCGGTAAAAGTACACTGATTCGTTGCGTTAACCTGCTGGAGCGCCCAACCTCGGGCCGCGTACTGGTCGATGGGGCGGATTTAACCGCACTCAACGAACGCCAGTTAACCCAGGCGCGCCGCCAGATCGGCATGATCTTCCAGCATTTTAACCTGATGAACTCACGAACGGTTGCGGGCAATGTCTCTCTGCCACTGGAACTGGGTAATCTCTCGCGTGCGCAGATCAACGCTCGCGTCACTGAGTTGCTGGAACTGGTGGGATTATCCGATAAGCATGATGCCTGGCCCGCCAATCTGTCGGGCGGACAGAAGCAGCGCGTCGCGATTGCTCGTGCCCTGGCCAGTAATCCCAAGGTCCTGCTGTGTGATGAAGCGACCAGCGCACTGGATCCCGCGACCACACGTTCAATTCTGGAATTGCTTAAAGACATCAACCGCCGCCTGGGGCTGACGATTCTGCTGATTACCCATGAGATGGATGTGGTGAAACGCATCTGCGATCAGGTTGCGGTCATCAGTCACGGTGAGCTGATTGAGAAAGATAGTGTCAGCGAAGTCTTCTCTCATCCTAAAACGCCACTGGCGCAGCAGTTTATTCAGTCCACGCTGCATCTGGATATCCCGGATGACTATCAGCAGCGTCTTTCTGCCACCGCATCTGAAAATACCGTGCCGCTGCTGCGACTGGAATTCACCGGTAAATCGGTTGATGCGCCGCTGCTTTCCGAAGCGGCCCGCCGTTACAACGTGAATAACAACATTATCAGTGCGCAGATGGATTACGCCGGTGGCGTGAAGTTCGGCATTATGCTGGCAGAAATGCACGGCACAGAGAGCGATACCCGCGAGGCGATTGCCTGGCTGAAGGAGAATCATGTGAAAGTAGAGGTGTTAGGTTATGTCTGAAGCGATGATGTGGTTGCTGGGACGGGGCGTGTGGGAAACGCTGATGATGACCTTCGTCTCAGGTTTTTTCGGTTTTGTGCTGGGCCTGCCGGTCGGCGTTTTACTCTATGTGACCCGTCCAGGACAGATTCTTCAGAATCAGGGTCTTTATCGCGTGCTTTCCGCGCTGGTAAATATCTTCCGCTCGATTCCTTTCATTATCCTGCTGGTCTGGATGATTCCCTTTACCCGCGTGATCGTCGGCACCTCAATCGGACTGCAGGCGGCTATCGTGCCGTTGACCGTCGGTGCTGCGCCGTTTATTGCGCGTATGGTTGAAAACGCCTTACTGGAACTGCCAACCGGCCTGATTGAAGCGTCACGTGCCATGGGTGCCACGCCAATGCAGATCATCCGTAAAGTTCTGCTGCCGGAAGCGATGCCGGGCCTGGTGAACGCGGCGACCATCACGCTGATTACGCTGGTCGGTTACTCCGCCATGGGTGGCGCGGTGGGTGCCGGTGGCCTGGGCCAGATCGGTTATCAGTATGGTTATATCGGATATAACGCCACTGTGATGAATACGGTATTAGTGTTGTTAGTGGTTTTAGTGTATCTCATTCAATTCTGTGGCGACCGCATCGTGCATGCTGTGTCCCATAAGTAAGCAATATCACATTATTAAGAAGGAAAGGATATGTCTTTCAGATTCAAGAAAATTGCCGCTGTGGGTGCACTGATTGGCGCGATTGCGCTGGCAGGTTGCGATCAAAAAGAGAAAGACCCTAACCACATCAAAGTGGGCGTGATTGTCGGTGCTGAGCAGCAGGTTGCTGAAGCCGCGCAGAAAGTGGCTAAAGATAAGTATGGTCTGGACGTTGAGCTGGTCACTTTCAACGATTACGTTCTGCCGAATGAAGCGCTGAGCAAAGGCGATATCGACGTTAACGCCTTCCAGCACAAACCTTACCTTGATCAGCAGATCAAAGATCGTGGCTACAAGCTGGTTTCAGTGGGTAATTCTTTCGTCTACCCAATCGCGGGCTATTCGAAGAAGATCAAATCACTGGATGAGCTGCAGGATGGCGCGCAGGTTGCTATTCCAAACGATCCGACCAACCTGGGCCGTACACTGCTGCTGCTGCAGAAAGTCGGTCTGATCAAACTGAAAGATGGCGTGGGCTTGCTGCCAACCTCACTGGATATCACTGAGAACCCTAAGCATCTGAAAATTGTTGAGCTGGAAGCGCCGCAGCTGCCACGTTCACTGGACGATCAGCAGATTGCTCTGGCAGTGATCAACACCACTTACGCGAGCCAGATTGGCCTGACACCCGCGAAAGATGGCATTTTCGTCGAAGATAAAGATTCACCTTATGTGAACCTGATTGTCGCGCGTGAAGATAATAAAGATGCGGAAAACGTGAAGAAATTCGTTAAGGCTTACCAGTCTGACGAAGTTAACGCAGAAGCTAATAAAGTCTTTAACGGCGGCGCGGTTAAAGGCTGGTAATTCAGTCCGTGATCTCCCTAAGGGCGGCGCTATGCCGCCCTTTCTGCTATTGGGTGCCCTGCCCGACTTGTTATTTATTCTTGTCCTTGTTTCAATAACGCCACTTTTTGAAACCTGAGGATGTTGCCATGCGTTTTTTACCGCTCTGCTTGTTAGCATTGATGCTGACAGGGTGTGTTCATGAGTATCACCCGATAAGCAGCGCACCGTCCCGGCCGCAGCAATCCAGTGAACCGACCCATAAGCCTGTGGCACGACCCGCACCCGTTAAGCTCTATACCGATGCCGCCGATCTGGTCAGTAAGCCGTTCCGCGATCTGGGTGAAGTCTCCGCTGAAGATTGCCAGATGAGCAATCAGAACTCCCCGGCCAATATCGCTACAGCACGGAAACGTCTGCAGATCAAAGCATCACAGATGAAAGCCAATGCAGTGCTGCTGCATCAGTGTGAAATCGTTACCGGCACACCAGGCTGTTATCGCCAGGCGGTGTGTCAGGGTTCAGCGCTGAAAGTCAGCAATCAATGAGTGAATTCGCCTTTGCGCAAATTGGGGTAATTCGTTCGCCGTGGAAGGAGAAGTTTGCCGTACCGCGTCAGCCAGGCCTGGTGCAGGATGGCGGCGGCGAGCTTCATCTGCAGCCACCTTACAATCAGCCGGAAGCGGTACGTGGACTGGAAGCGTTCAGCCATCTCTGGCTGCTGTTTGTTTTCCATCAGACGATGGAAGGTGGCTGGCGTCCCACGGTTCGCCCTCCCCGTCTGGGCGGCAATGCGCGCATGGGTGTTTTCGCGACACGTTCCACGTTCCGTCCCAACCCCATTGGGATGTCGCTGGTTGAACTGAAAGGTGTCAGAATTGAGAAGCAGCAGGTGATTCTGCAGCTTGGCAGTCTGGACCTGGTCGATGGTACTCCGGTAGTGGATATCAAACCTTATCTGCCTTTTGCCGAAGCGCTGCCTCATGCCCAGGCAGGTTTTGCTCAGGCGGCCCCTGCGGCTGATATGCCGGTTCGCTTCTCCGCACTGGCCCAGCAGCAGCTTCAGCAGCAGTCGCGCTACCCCAATCTGGCACGCTTTATCCGTGAAGTGCTGGCACAGGATCCCCGTCCGGCTTATCGTCAGGGCGAAACGCAGGCGCGGGAATATGCGGCCTGGCTGATGGATTTTAATGTCCGCTGGCGCATTGATGATGCCGGTACTGAAGTGATCGCTATCGACCCGCGTTAAAACCCGCTTTTGAGGCGGTGATCTCACTGGTACACTAGCCGCCAGCAAAATTCTGTCTGTGACTTTCCGATCAACTGGAACCGTAATCAATGCGTACTACTCAATATCTGCTCTCTACTCAGAAAGAGACGCCTTCCGACGCTGAAGTGATCAGCCACCAGCTGATGCTGCGCGCCGGTATGATCCGCAAACTGGCTTCTGGCTTGTACACCTGGTTACCGACCGGGGTTCGCGTGCTGAAAAAAGTCGAAAACATCGTGCGTGAAGAGATGAACAACGCGGGCGCTGTTGAGATTTTAATGCCGGTTGTGCAGCCCGCCGACCTGTGGCAGGAGAGCGGTCGCTGGGAGGAGTATGGCCCGGAACTGTTACGTATTGCCGATCGCCACGAGCGTCCGTTCGTGCTGGGTCCGACGCATGAAGAGGTGGTCACTGACCTGATCCGCAACGAACTGAGCTCTTATAAGCAGTTGCCGCTCAACCTGTATCAGATTCAGACCAAATTCCGTGATGAAGTGCGTCCACGTTTTGGCGTGATGCGTTCACGTGAGTTCATCATGAAAGATGCTTACTCGTTCCATACGTCGCAGGCGTCGCTGCAGGAAACCTATGACGCGATGTACCGCGCCTATAGTCAGATCTTCAGCCGTATGGGACTGGATTTCCGTGCTGTGCAGGCCGATACCGGCTCTATCGGCGGCAGCGCATCACATGAGTTCCAGGTGCTGGCGCAGAGCGGTGAAGATGATGTGATTTTCTCTACCGATTCTGATTACGCCGCTAACATTGAGCTGGCCGAAGCCGTCGCACCGGCCGGTGAACGTGCCGCACCATCTCAGGAGATGCAGCTGGTCGAAACACCAGACGCAAAAACCATCGCGGAGCTGGTTGAGCAATTCAATGTGCCTGTTGAAAAGACAGTGAAAACGCTGATTGTTAAAGGTGCAGAAGAGAGCGGTCACGCGCTGGTTGCCCTGCTGGTTCGCGGCGATCATCAGCTGAATGAGATCAAAGCAGAGAAGTCAGCCATCGTTGCATCGCCGCTGGTGTTCGCGACGGAAGAAGAGATTCGCGCCGCAGTGGGTGCGGGTCCGGGTTCAATCGGGCCTGTGGGTCTGCAGATGCCGATCATTGCCGACCGTACCGTGGCGAAGATGAGCGATTTCAGCGCCGGTGCCAACGTCGATGGTAAACACTACTTCGGCATTAACTGGGAGCGCGATCTGCCGCTGGCCAGCGTTGCGGATATCCGTAATGTGGTCGAAGGCGATTTAAGCCCGGATGGCAAAGGCACGCTGCAGATTAAACGTGGTATTGAAGTCGGTCACATCTTCCAGCTTGGTACTAAGTATTCTGACGCGCTGAAAGCCTCCGTTCAGGGTGAAGATGGCCGTAATCAGGTGATGAGCATGGGCTGCTACGGCATCGGCATAACTCGCGTGGTGGCGGCAGCCATTGAGCAAAACCATGACGATCGTGGCATCATCTGGCCAGCCGCACTGGCACCGTTCGAGGTGGCGATTCTGCCGATGAATATGCAGAAATCGTTCCGTGTTAAAGAGCTGGCAGAAGAGTTATATGCCACGCTGCGTGCCAAAGGCGTTGAAGTTATCCTGGATGACCGCAAAGAGCGTCCGGGCGTGATGTTTGCCGATATGGAACTGATCGGGGTGCCACACACCATCGTCATCGGCGATCGCAATCTCGACAACCAGGAGATTGAATACAAATCACGTCGTGCCGGTGAGAAGCAGATGATTAAGCAGGATGAAATTGTTGAGTTCCTGCTGAAAGCGCTGAACAAGTAAATTGTGAAGGAAAGGTCAGATAACTCGCTTGTGTGGCCTCTAACAGCTTAAGAGTTTGCCCGGTTGCTGTAATTCCGTATCTGCTCAGGAAACAGGGTCAGATCGGAAAGACGCAAAAGCCGCCATCCATGGCATGCTCGGCCCGCGCGATTACGCACCTCATCCATGAGGTGCGCCCTGACCGGGCCAACGCATGGCGTTATTCAAAAACGCTCCCGGCGTTTTTGTCCATGGCGCGGGACGCTTTCCTCTTCTGACCCTGTTCCCTTCGCCATGCGCTTATTCGTTGCTGCCAGAGTCACGCTGAGCTGCCTGATCAGTACTCAAACGCCCCGCCTGCGGGGCGTTTTTTATTGCACCTTGCCGCGCATCGATTTCGTCGAACTGCGACGGGCTTTTCCTTCCAGACGACGCTCTTTCGAGGCGCGGGTCGGCCGCGTAGCGCGCCGGGCTTTTTCCACGGTACTCAGCTCCTGGATCAGATTGACCAGACGTTGCAGCGCCGCTTCACGATTCATCTCCTGACTGCGATACTCCTGCGCCTTGATCACCACCACGCCATCTCCGGTAATCAAATGATGACTGGCAGTGAGCAGCCGCTCTTTATAAAACGCGGGCAGCGAAGAAGCAGCAATATCAAAGCGCAGATGAATGGCCGTGCTGGCTTTGTTGACATGTTGTCCACCTGCGCCCTGAGCGCGGATAGCCGTCAGTTCGATCTCACTCTCCGGAATCTCAACCGAACGGGATAGCATAATCATCAGCTTGCTCCCCACACCTTAATCACGTTGACCTCCGATAACCTGTTCATCAAATTAACCTTTTGTGCTCTGATTCATTCCGTCCCAGACAGCGGAATCTGTCACTTTAGCAGTGATTCGCGCACTGTTCCTGCTTTACGCAGGCTGATTTCCTCTAAATGGCTATGATATAGTCGCCAGTTAACCAGAGTATCGACGCTCTGCTGAGGGGGGCCATGTGCAAAATTATTGTGAGTTAGTTCGCCGGAAATATGCCGAAATCGGCAGCGGAGACTTAGGTTACATTCCGGATGCGATTGGCTGCGCATTGAAGGCACTTAATGATATTGCCGCAAATACTGAGCTAAACTCTTCTGTCAGGGAACAGGCGGCCTACGCCGCTGCTAACTTATTGGTGAGCGACTATGTTGATAAATGAAGCGTACCAACCTATCAATTGTGATGACTACGATAATCTGGAACTCGCCTGCCAGAACACCTGGATGCTGTCGCTGGAAATGAAAGATGGCGAACAGCTCAAGGCAAAGGCCAAAGAGATTTTTTCACGCAAGAACGTGGAATATCTGGCTATCGATCTTTCCGGTGAACATCGCGAATTACGTCTCGACCATATTGCCAGCTTTACCCATCCCGAACTGGGTACGGTGGTTGTCAGCGCTGAGTAATAGACGCATCACGGGCGGGACCTTCCCGCCCTGTTAACCCTCAGGGCTGCAACGAACTGTAGTACGCCGCCAGATCAGCTATATCACCGTCACTCAATCCCGCTACAAATGCCTTCATCACCTCAGCCTGGCCGCCAGTGCGCTCGCCCTTTTTGTAGGCGTGCAAAGCCTGTTCCAGATAAGGTGCGTGCTGCCCGGCCAGATTGGGATAGAGGGGCACAGCCGCTTTACCTGCTGCACCATGGCAGGCCATGCAGCTCCCTGCTTTTTGTGCGCCGCGTTGCGCATCGCCCGCAGCCCACGCTGGTAATACGGCGCCCACTAAAAAGGCGATAAACCATTGCTTCATTATTGTTGTTCCCCTGCGCTGCATGCCCTGTCCCAGACTATCTGCCAGCCCTGTTGATCAACAGCTGCGCCAGCGTGGGTGACAAACAGATTCGGAACACAGATCAGCGTCTGGTTATAAAAGATTAACGGCAGCCGTTCTCGCTGCCACGGAGGTATCTGCAACTCCTGCCACAACTTTTTCATTTCCCTTCCACCCTGACGGCCCACCAGATGAACGTGACCCTGCGCATGAAAGCGTACGCTGACCTGCTCATCCGGCTGAGGATAACGCAACAGGCTCTGCGCCTGGCTGGCGTGTAACGTGCCGAGATTCTGTGGTAACACCAGCGGCTGGCTGAGATCGGGCCATGCCAGCTCGGTGGCACGCAGTGAACTGCGCAACGGCAGCCAGTAGAGCTGCTGACGGTAGCGGCGGAGTTCAGCCTGACCGAATCGCAGCTTCGGCTGCGCATCCTCCCGGCTCGCCATGACTTCATCGCGAATACGTTTCAGCGCTTCACGGGAGGGCATCCTGCCGCCCTGCCCGGCGATCCAGCGGCGCAATAACGCATTAGCACGCAACTCACTCATGACCATCAAGGGCGGAAAGTGCAGGCTGCCATCTGGCTGGATGAGCTCATTGAGTTGTCCGGTGAGCAGTTCATCCAGTAACTGCTCCTGCTCACTGCACAACGCCGCACTTCGGGCTGTCGCCTCAGCAAAATGGGGCCAGCGCTGGTAAAGCGCCGGCAGCAGCCGCTGACGAAGGAAGTTACGGTCGTAGCGAAGATCCTGATTACTTTCATCTTCGATCCACACCAGCTGATGGGTTCTGGCATAGGTTTCAAGCGACTGCCGCGACTGATTCAGCAGTGGACGCAGCAGCTGATGCGAACCCAGCGCACGCGCAGCAGGCATCGCCGCCAGCCCGGCCGGACCGCTGCCGCGCTTCAGCGCCAGCATAAAGGTTTCACACTGATCGTCGAGGTGCTGCGCGGTCAGTAACACTTCACCCGGCAACAATGCCGCACTGAGCGCCTGATAACGGGCGGTGCGGGCGGCGGCTTCAATGCCGTTTTCCCTGCCATCCACGGTAACGTGCAGTACCTCACATGGCAGTTGCCACTGCTCGCATACCGACAGGCAGTGCGCTGCCCAGCAATCGGCATTCGGGCTAAGCCCATGATGAACATGTAACGCCCGCAGATGGGATTCGGGATGCTGCTGCTGCCAGCCGCGAAGCTGATGCAGCAGCACGGTTGAATCGAGTCCGCCACTGAAGGCGACCACCAGCGCGGCATCAGGTTGCAACATGGCGTCAAAAGCGGGCAAAGGCATGGCAGAATCCAGAAAGTCGGGCCACTGAATGTCGCCCGCTGAGCGCGCTATTTTACGCCTGATAAAGCTCCAGCGGCAAACCATCCGGATCGGCAAAGAACGTACACTGTTTACCCGTCAGTTCATCGATGCGAATCGGCTCGCAGATTACGCCTTTACTGGCCAGCGTTGCGACAGCGACGGCCACATCCGGCACGGTAAAGGCCAGATGACGCAGGCCACACGCTTCGGGATGACTGACGCGCGCCGGCGGCTCAGGAAAAGAGAACAGCTCAATAGTGTAGCGATCCTCCAGGGCCAGGTCGCCTTTCCAGGAGTCGCGCGCTTCACGGTAATATTCGCCCATGAGACGAAAGCCCAGCACGTCACAATAGAACGCTTTGCTGCGCTGATAGTCGGAAGCGATGATGGCGATGTGGTGAATAGCGGTTAACTGCAACATGTTGAATATCCTGATTCGGGCAGGCTGTCCCCAGACACCCTGCCGCTATTAGTCGTTTAAAGATTTATGCCGGATCGTTTTTCAGCACGCGGACGCGATACTCGCCCTCTTCCGTCAGACTGGCACCGTGAATATCGGTCTCGAAGCCCGGATAATGCCGGCCGATACTGCACAGCATCAGCAGGAAATCGAGCACGGCACGGCTCTTCTCCGTAATCATCTCTCCTGGCATCACCAGTGGCACGCCTGGTGGATAAGGCAGAATCATGTTGGCCGACACCCGCCCGACCAGTTCGCTGAGATCCACCGTTTCGATGTTGCCCTTCACCTGTTGCTGAAACGCCTGATGCGGCGTCATCTTCATTTCGGGCAGGACATCAAATGCCTGCAGCATCAGTCGCGGCAGGTCATGATGACGGATCAGTTGATGAATCCCCTGCGCCAGCGTCTGAATGCGCATATTGCGATAGAAGTCGGGATCTTCAGCGTAGAGATCCGGCAGCATGTTCTTTACCCGCAGATTGAGATCGTAGGCGCGTTTGAACTCAGTCAGACCGCGCAGCACGCTCATCGCTTTGGTTTTGTCGATGCCAATACTGAAAAGGAACAGCAGGTTGTAGGGGCCGGTTTTCTCCACCACGATGCCGCGCTCATCAAGAAACTTCGCCACCAGCGCTGCCGGGATCCCCTCGTCTGCCATCTCTCCCAGCTCGCTCATTCCTGGCGTCAGGATAGTGACTTTGATCGGATCGAGGTACATATGATCGCGATCGGCCTGCGTAAATCCGTGCCAATCCTCGTCGCCGGGCTGGATCGCCCAGCATTGCGCTTCGTCGACCTGTTCCGGCTGCCAGATATCGAAAAACCAGCTGTCGGACTCTTCACGCAGGCGCTGAACCTCACGACGAAAGTGCAGCGCACGCTCAACCGAGCGATTGATCAGCCGCTTGCCGGGATTACCACGCAGCATTGCAGCAGCAGTTTCAATAGAGGAGACGATGGCGTAATTGGGCGACGTGGTGGTGTGCATCATATAGGCTTCGTTAAACGTCTGTTCGTCGTAGTCGCCTTTAATGTGAATCATGGATGCCTGCGAAAACGCCGCCAGCAGTTTATGGGTCGATTGCGTTTCATACACCACTTTGCCCGGGGTGCGCTCGCCACTCATACCACTTTTCCCGGCATAAATCGGATGGAAATTGGTGTAAGGCACCCAGGCTGAATCGAAGTGAATCGACGGCACATCCAGCGTCTCTTTAATGTACTGGGTGTTATAGAGCAGCCCATCGTAAGTGGAGTTGGTGATTACCGCATGAACCGGCCACGTGGCGCGATCGGTCGTCGCGACTTTCTGCGTAATGCTCTCGCGGGTGAATTCATGCTTTGGAATCCCGCCAAGAATCCCCAGTGCATTGCGGGTCGGCTTCAGCCAGATGGGGATCAGATCGCTCATCATCAGCAGATGCGTCAGTGACTTGTGGCAGTTGCGATCGATCAGCACGGTGCTGCCCGACGGTGCCGCATACATGCCGACAATTTTGTTCGACGTTGAGGTGCCGTTGGTCACCATGTAACTCTGTTCGGCACCAAAAGTGCGTGCGATATACTCTTCCGCTTCAAGATGTGGACCGGTGTGATCCAGCAGCGAACCCAGCTCGGTAACGGAAATTGAGATATCTGACTTCAGGGTATTGGCCCCGAAGAAATCATAAAACAGGCAGCCTACCGGGCTCTTCTGAAACGCGGTACCCGCCATATGGCCCGGCGTGCAGAAGGTGTACTTGCCCTCTTTCACATAGGTGAACAGCGCTTTAGTCAGCGGTGGCGTAATGTGGTCGAGATAGTCATCGGTATACTGCCGGATATGCAATGCAATATCGTCGGCGGCATTCAGCGCATATTCAAAAAAGTGCAGTGGCATGCGCATCTCATTGATGCTGATGTCCATCTGAGAGTGGGTGTTGATAAAGGCATACAGTGGCAGGTATTCGTTGAGCTGATTAATCTCACCGCACAGTTCCGGGCTGTTGTGCGCGTCCCAGTCGAAGATGACGCCGCTGATACGCGGATTGTGTTCGATCAGTTTCAGCAGATCGTCACTGTTTTTTGGGTAAAGCAGCTGGAAGCCTTGCAGATTTAACGCCGCGTCGAGTTCGCGTAACGGTTCATCTTTATAAAACACGCCGTGCGCGCCCATGATCGCCAGAATATTCAATGCCCATCTCCGTGATTGTTGTGCAACCGGACAAGCATAACCGCTAACCAGGGGAAGGTGTAGCAAGGGGACGATCAGATGAGGCTGAAAGGCATCAGGCAGCGTACCGCGTTAAACCCATGGCATAAAAAAAGCGGACCGAAGTCCGCTTCCTGATTGGCTGAGCCTGAATCAGGCGTAGCCGTAGCTCATCAGGCGCTGATAACGACGATCCAGCAGCTCTTCAGTGCTTAATCCATCGAGATCGGCCAGATCGGCCAGCAGCTGTTGCTTCAGAGACTGCGCCATATCAACCGGACGGCGATGTGCACCACCCAGCGGCTCAGGGATCACTGAGTCAATCAGCTTCAGCTCTTTCAGACGGTGAGCGGTAATGCCCATCGCTTCAGCAGCCAGCGGCGCTTTGTCAGCGCTTTTCCACAGAATGGAGGCACAGCCTTCCGGCGAGATCACTGAATAGGTGCTGTACTGAAGCATATTCACTTTATCGCCCACGCCAATCGCCAGCGCACCGCCAGAACCGCCCTCACCGATAACCGTACAGATAACCGGTACTTTCAGGCCAGACATTTCACGCAGGTTGCGGGCGATCGCTTCAGACTGCCCACGCTCTTCCGCGCCCACGCCAGGATACGCACCCGGTGTGTCGATGAAGGTGATGATTGGCATTTTGAAACGCTCAGCCATCTCCATCAGGCGCAGCGCTTTGCGATAGCCTTCCGGTGCTGGCATGCCGAAGTTACGGCGAATCTTCTCTTTGGTTTCACGGCCTTTCTGATGCCCGATGATCATCACCGGACGTCCATCAAGACGCGCAATCCCGCCCACAATAGCTTTGTCATCCGCATAAGCACGGTCGCCCGCCAGCTCATCGAAATCGTCGAAGGCGTTGCGAACATAGTCAAAGGTGTAAGGACGTAACGGATGACGCGCCAGTTGAGCAATCTGCCATGCGCCCAAATCAGCGAAGATTTTACGGGTCAGCTCAACACTTTTCTCACGCAGACGCTGAACTTCTTCATCCAGATTAACGTGTTTATCATCCTGACGACCAATTGAAGTCAGCGAATCGATCTTCGCTTCCAGTTCTGCAATTGGCTGTTCAAAATCCAGGTAATTAAGACTCATAATGTTCCTGTTCTAGTCAAACTCCAGTTCCACCTGCTCCGATCCAATCAACGAGCGCAGATCGTTAAGTAAACGATCGCTGGGCGAAATTCGCCACGCTGCACCAAAGCGCAGCTTCGCTCGCGCGTCGGCTCTCTGATAGTAGAGATTCACCGGAATAGTCCCTGAACGATGAGGTTCCAGGGACTGACGGAGCCGGTTTAATAGCTGGTCATCAATTTGCCTGTCCGTCAGCGAGATAGCAAGTCCGCGCGCGTATTTTTCGCGAGCTTCGTCGATGTCCATGACTTCACGCGCGGTCATTTTAAGCCCGCCACTGAAGTCATCAAAGCTGACCTGTCCGCTGACGATCAGGATTCGGTCTTTCTCCAGCAACTGCTGGTATTTATCTAACGCATCGGTAAATAACATCACCTCAAGACGACCGGAGCGATCGTCCAGAGTACAGATACCAATTCGGTTGCCGCGCTTGGTGACCATTACCCGCGCGGCGATCACCAGACCAGCCGCCACAGTAATTTTACCCCGATCGGTAGGATGCATATCTTTCAGACGCACCCCGCCAACATAACGCTCAATTTCTTTCAGATACTGATTAATAGGGTGGCCGGTAAGATATAGCCCCAGCGTTTCCCGCTCACCATCCAGCTGCACCTGCTCAGGCCACGGCGTGACGCTGGCGTACGATTTCTCAACCTGCTCCGGCTCCTCCGCCAGCACGCCAAACATATCTGCCTGGCCAATCGCCTCCGCTTTCGCGTGTTGATCGGCGGCTTTTAACGCGTCACTGAGTGAACTCATCAGGGCGGCGCGGTGCGGTCCAAGGCGATCGAAAGCCCCGGACATAATCAGTTTTTCCATCACCCGACGGTTGATCTTTTTAGTGTCAGTACGGGCACAGAGATCAAACAGTTCGCGGAAATAGCCACCTTCATTACGGGCGTCGATAATCGCTTCAATCGGGCCTTCACCCACGCCTTTGATCGCGCCGATACCGTAAACGATCTCGCCCGCGTCATTAACATGGAAGGGATAGAGACCCGAGTTAATATCGGGCGGCAGGACTTTCAGCCCCATCCGCCAGCACTCATCAACCAGGCCCACCACTTTCTCGGTGTTATCCATATCGGCGGTCATCACCGCCGCCATGAACTCGGCCGGATAGTGCGCTTTCAGCCACAGGGTCTGATAGGAGACCAGTGCGTAAGCCGCAGAGTGTGACTTGTTAAAGCCATAACCTGCAAATTTTTCTACCAGATCGAAGATCTTCATCGACAGTTCGCCGTCGATGCCCATGCTTTCGGCACCATCGCGGAATATGGAGCGCTGTTTGGCCATCTCCTCGGGTTTCTTTTTACCCATGGCGCGTCGCAGCATATCTGCGCCGCCCAGGGTGTAACCGGAGAGAACCTGGGCGATCTGCATCACCTGTTCCTGATAGAGGATAATGCCGTAAGTCGGTTCCAGCACCGGTTTCAGGCTTTCGTGCTGCCACTGAATGTCGGGATAAGAGATCGCTTCACGGCCATGCTTACGGTCGATAAAGTTATCTACCATGCCGGACTGCAGTGGGCCAGGACGGAACAGCGCCACCAGTGCGATCATATCTTCGAAGCAGTCGGGCTTCAGACGCTTAATCAGATCTTTCATGCCGCGCGATTCAAGCTGGAATACCGCTGTGGTTTCCGAGCGCTGCAGCATATCGAAGCTTTTCTTATCATCCAGCGGGATTGAGGCGATATCGATCGGCTCCAGCCCCTGCTTCTCCCGGCGCGGGTTGATCATCTTCAGCGCCCAGTCGATGATGGTCAGCGTACGCAGACCCAGGAAGTCGAACTTCACCAGGCCGGCATATTCCACATCATTTTTATCGAACTGAGTGACCGGGAACTGCCCGTGTTCATCGCAGTAAAGCGGCGCGAAATCCGTGATTTTCGTTGGCGCAATGACCACGCCACCCGCATGTTTACCGGCGTTTCGCGTGACCCCTTCCAGCTTACGCGCCATATCGATCAGCGCCTTCACCTCTTCATCTGCGTCATACATCGCAGGAAGCTGCGGTTCAGCAATAAAGGCTTTTTCCAGCGTCATGCCGGGATCGGGCGGGATCAGTTTTGAAATGCGATCAACAAAGCCGTAAGGATGACCCAGCACGCGGCCCACATCGCGGATAACCGCTTTCGCCGCCATGGTACCGAAGGTGATAATCTGGGAAACCGCTTCACGTCCGTACATATCAGCGACGTGTTCGATGACCTGATCGCGCTTCTCCATGCAGAAATCGACGTCGAAGTCGGGCATCGAGACGCGTTCCGGGTTCAGGAAACGTTCGAACAGCAGGTCAAATTCCAGCGGATCGATATCGGTGATTTTCAGCGCATAGGCCACCAGCGAACCGGCACCGGAGCCACGGCCTGGGCCCACCGGCACGCCGTTATCCTTGGACCACTGGATGAACTCCATCACGATCAGGAAGTAGCCGGGGAATCCCATCTGGTTAATAACGGTGAGCTCAATCTCCAGACGCTCATCATATTCCGGACGTTTTTCTGCGCGCTCAGCTTCGTCCGGGAACAGGAACGCCAGGCGCTCTTCCAGCCCCTCGCGGGATTTCACCACCAGATAATCTTCGGTAGTCATATCACCGGTCGGGAACTGTGGCAGGAAATATTCGCCCAGTCGCACCGTCACGTTACAACGCTTAGCAATCTCTACGCTGTTCTCCAGCGCTTCCGGGATGTCCGAGAACAGCTCGCACATCTCCTCTTCGCTGCGCATATATTGCTGAGGACTGTAGTTGCGCGGACGCTTGGGATCATCCAGCGTATAGCCGTCATGAATGGCAACGCGAATTTCGTGCGCATCGAAATCTTCTGCATTGATAAAGCAGACTTCATTGGTGGCAACGACCGGTATTCCCTCTGCAATCGCAAGTTCAACGGCTGCATGCAGATAGCTCTCTTCGTCCTGTCGGCCAGTACGGATCAGCTCCAGGTAGTAGCGATCGGGAAAATGTTGCTGGTAAAACGACAGGCACTGCGACACCAGCGCATTGTTACCGCGCAGCAGGCTACGACCTACATCGCCGCGTCGCCCACCCGACAACAGTATTAATCCTTCCTGCAATTCGATCAGCCAGTCGCGATCGATAATGGGTCCGTCCACGCCATAACCGCGCTGATAGGCGCGGGAGATCAGCAGCGTCAGGTTCTGGTATCCGGTATTACTGGACGCCAGCACGGTAAGCTGTGTCAGCTCATCCCCCATCAGCTCACTGGCCACGTTGAAATCGGCACCAATGACCGGCTTTATCCCTGCGCTGTGCGCGCCACCGTAGAATTTCACCAGGCCACAGAGGTTAGTGAAGTCGGTAATCGCTATCGCCGGCATGCCAAGGGCAGCCGCTTTCTTGATTAGCGGCCCGGTTTTTGCCAGGCCATCAACCATCGAATAGTCACTGTGGACACGCAGATGTATAAAACGGGGTTCAGCCATATCAGTTTCCGGTTAAAACAGCGTCAGGCTATTAAAGCGTAAGGGTCTGGCGGGCAGCCAGTACTTCAGCATCGAGCAGCGCATTACGTACGGGCGCAAAACTACGACGGTGGTGCGGCGTGGCGCCATATTGTGTCAGCTTTTCCATATGCAGCGCCGTTGGATAGCCTTTGTGTTGTGCAAAACCATACTGCGGGAACAGCAGATCCAGTTCGGCCATCTCACGATCCCGCGAGACTTTGGCGATGATCGATGCTGCACTGATTTCGGCAACCAGGCTATCCCCTTTGACGACGGCCTGTGAAGGCATAGGCAATGCCGGGCAACGGTTACCATCAATCAGCACATAGTCGGGCTGGATACTCAGGCCAGCTACCGCACGCTGCATCGCCAGCATGGTAGCGTGCAGAATGTTGAGCTGATCGATCTCTTCAGGTTCTGCGCGTCCCAGACTCCATGCCAGCGCCTTCTCTTTGATTTCGTCGTACAACGCCAGGCGGCGTTTTTCCGACAGTTTCTTCGAGTCCGCCAGGCCGGTAATCGGATTTGCCGGATCGAGGATCACCGCAGCAGTGACCACCGCGCCAACCAGCGGACCGCGCCCCACTTCGTCCACACCGGCAATCAGTCTGGCGACAGGATAGATAAAATCAGGCATTCACCAGCTCCAGTACTGCATCCGCTGCCTGCTCATCGGCGTTCCAGCGGATCTGTTGATGTAATTCATGAAACGTCTGCAGCAAAGTTTCGCGCTCAGGCCCGGCATGCAACAGCGGATCTAACGCTGCAGCCAGGGCGTCGGGCTGACACGCATCCTGCAGTAACTCTTTGACCAGCTCACGCCCTGCCAGCAGGTTTGGCAGCGAGACGTAAGGGGTTTTCACCAGCCGTTTCGCCAGCCAGTAAGTGGCCGGTTTCATGCGATAACCGACGACCATCGGGCATTTTGCCAGCATGCACTCCAGTGCGGCAGTCCCGGATGCCAGAAGTGCGGCATCGCTTGCAATCATCGCCTCACGACCCTGTCCATCCAGCAGATGCATCGGCAGTTCAGGCGCAACGTCAGCTTTAATCTTCTCAAACTGTTCACGGCGACGGGCGTTAACCAGCGGCACCACGATTTCCAGCGCCGGATAGTGACGACGCAATAATTGGGCTGTTTTCAGGAAGTCAGCACTGAGCATTTCCACTTCCGCACCACGACTGCCCGGCAGCAGTGCCAGACAGAGCGCATCGTCCGCAATGCCGAGATGACGGCGCGCAGCCTGCTTATCAGGTTGCAGCGGCATGGCATCCGCCATGGTGTGACCGATAAAGCGGCAGGGAACGTTATAACGATCGTAGAAGGCTTTTTCAAACGGCAGGAAGGCCAGCACCAGATCGGTATTTCGGCCAATCTTAAACACGCGCTTTTGCCGCCATGCCCACACCGAAGGACTGACATAGTGGATCGTACGGATGCCCGTACGTTTGAGATTGCCTTCCAGCGTGATATTAAAATCGGGCGCATCAATACCGACAAAAACGTCGGGTCTGAGCTCGCTAAAACGTCGGGTGAGATCGCGGCGGATTGTCAGCAGGCGTCGCAGGCGACCCAGCACCTCGACAATGCCCATTACCGCTAACTCTTCCATCTCATACCAGGCTTCACACCCTTCAGCCTGCATCAGTGGGCCCGCCACACCGACAAAGCGTGCATCAGGATGGCGCACTTTCAGGGCACGAATCAGACCTGCACCAAGAATATCGCCGGAGGTTTCTCCGGCGACCAGGGCAATCGTTAAAGGACGCGCTGACATGGATTAACGAATTAATCCACGGGTTGAACGGGTAAAGAAGTCGTAGAAAGGCTGCACTTCGCTGTGCTGTTGCGCAATGGCTTCGATCTCCGGCTTCACTTCTTCCAGCGTTCTGCCACTGCGATAGAGCAGCTTGTAAGCGTTGCGAATCGCATGCAACGACTCTTTGCTGAAGCCACGACGCTTAAGACCCTCAATATTGATACCGAACGGCGTCGCATGGTTACCCTGCGCAATAACGTAAGGCGGAACATCCTGCGCCACGCCGGAACAGCCACCAACCATCACGTGCGCACCGATGATGCACCACTGATGTACCGCTGTCATGCCGCCAATAATGGCGAAATCATCGACCGTCACGTGACCACCCAGGGTGGCATTGTTCGCGAAGATACAGCGGTTACCAATCACGCAGTCATGCGCAATGTGGACATTGACCATCAGCAGATTATCGCTGCCCACTGTGGTGACATGGCCACCCTGCGTGGTGCCGCGATGAATCGTCACGCTTTCACGAATACGGTTGCGATCACCGATCTCAACCCGTGTTGGCTCACCGGCATATTTCAGATCCTGATTCACTTCGCCAATTGAGGCAAACTGGTAGATCTGATTATCTTTACCGATACGCGTGTGGCCATTCACCACAACGTGTGACTTCAGTACTGTTCCTTCACCAATCTCAACATTCGCGCCGATAAAGCAAAACGGGCCAATGTGAACACGGGCGCCAATGATAGCGCCCTCTTCGATGACAGAACTGGGATGGATAGTGGCGGTTGGATCAATCACGAATTATGCCTCCCGGCTGCGGGCACACATCATGGTCGCTTCACAAACGATTTTACCGTCAACAGTCGCCACGCCTTTAAAGCGGGTCAGACCACGGCGGGTTTTCTCGAAAGTGACTTCCATGATCATTTGGTCACCTGGTACCACAGGACGCTTAAAGCGGGCACTGTCGATACCGGCAAAGTAATAGAGTTCGCCTGGCTCCAGTTTACCTACGCTTTTAAACGCCAGAATACCGGTGGCCTGCGCCATCGCTTCCAGGATCAGAACGCCAGGAAAAATCGGTTTACCAGGGAAGTGCCCCTGGAAAAACGGTTCATTAACAGAAACGTTCTTCACTGCACGCAGGTATTTGTGCTCTTCAAATTCCAGCACACGGTCTACCAGCAGAAACGGATAGCGATGCGGCAGCAGCTCTAAAATCTCTTCAATTTTCAGAGTATGAGTTTCAGTAGTCAAAATACTCTTCCTGTCCTAAAAATCTGATGACATCAATAACACGGCCTGCACAGATCAAAATGATCTTCCGCAGGCCGCAAATAGGTACTGTGGCGCCGGGCTTCCCTGCTTAACATTTTTATTATGAAAGCCGGTCAGTTTTGGGATGGCGGTTAGTCGTCTTTGCCGACCTTGCGCTCGATGGCTTTTAAGCGTTTGCTCATATCATCGATGTTCATCACCAGCGCTGCAGTTTTACGCCAGGTTTTGTTGGGTTGCAGCGGAATGCCTGACGAATAAACGCCTGGCTCTGTGATAGGACGCATGACCATACCCATACCGGTCACCGTTACTTTGTCACAGATTTCCATATGGCCGTTAATGACGCTGGCACCGCCAATCATACAGTAACGTCCAATCTTCAGACTACCCGCCATGATCACACCGCCTGCAACCGCAGTATTGTCGCCAATAACTACGTTGTGAGCGATCTGGCACTGGTTGTCTATGATAACACCATTGCCGATCAGAGTGTTATCAAGCGCACCGCGATCGATGGTGGTGCAGGCCCCTATTTCGACGCGATCGCCGATAATTACCGCGCCTAACTGCGGGATTTTCACCCAGTTACCGCGATCGTTGGCATAGCCGAAACCATCAGAACCGATGACGGTACCTGACTGAATCAGACAATCCTGGCCAATTTCGATCTCGTGATAAACAGAGACGTTGGCCCAGAGACGGGTGCCACTGCCAATACGGGTTTTTTTGCCAACAAAACATCCCGCACCAATAACTACGTTGTCACCCAGCTCAACATCCGCTTCGATCACTGCATTGGCGCCAATGGCGACATTGTTGCCGAGTCGGGCTGAGGGGTCAATTACCGCGCTGGGGGCGATATTTTGCGCCGGCTGTGGCGTGGTATCGAGTATTTGTGCCATACGCGCATAAGTCAGGTAGGGATTTTTCACTACCAGCGCTGCGGTATTACACCACTCCAGATCCGCTTCCGTCAGCACCACGGCTGAGGCCTTAATCAGGGCGAGTTGCTCGCGGTAACGGCTGTTTGCAAGAAAAGTGATTTGGCCAGTTGTGGCGGATTGCATAGAAGCAATGCCGGAGATGACGATATCGCCATCTCCGTGCAATTCTGCATCCAACTGCTGGGCTAAATCAGCCAGTCGAATAGATGACATGAATTATTTAACCTGTTTCAGCACGTCAGCTGTGATGTCTTTTGCGTTTGATGCATAAGCCACCGCGTTGGCGTCGATCACGACGTCGTAACCATCGCTGTCAGCGACTTTCTTAACGGCATCCTGAATACGGCTCAGCAGCTTGTTACGCTCTTCCATCTGACGACGACGGTTATCCTGCTCAAAAGCCTGTGCTTTTGAAGAGAACGCTTCACGCTGAGACATGACATCTTTTTCCATGCGGCTGCGTTCGCTTGCCTTCATGGTAGAACCGTCACGCTGCAGACGCTGCATTTTAGTTTGCAGATCGCGCTCCTGGCTCTGCAACTCAGTTGCACGGCCTTTGAACTCGTTTTCCAGCTGTTTAGCAACAGTCGCACGTTGCGGTAACTGTTGGAAAATGCTGGACACGTTTACCACTGCAATTTTGTCAGCAGCCTGAACACCAGCGGAAACCGCTAAAGCAAGACCCAGACCTGCGGCACACAACAACTTTTTCACTATAAACTCCTTACCATCAACGTTTGTGTCAGCGACACAGTGTTTGCGCCGGAACAGCAACAGGTGCTGCCCGGCAGCAATACTTCAGCTATGCATCCTTGCTCAGAACATTACCAGGTTTTACCAATGTTAAACTGGAACTGCTCTGACTTGTCTCCATCGACTTTCTTGAACGGCTGGGCGTAAGAGAACACCAGCGGGCCAAGCGGTGACATCCACTGCAACGCAACACCGCTTGATACACGAATGTTGTTTGGATCGCTGTAGTCAGGAATGCCTGCCGCACGCGTTTCCGCTGTATTTTCCCAATGGGTATCCCACGCGGTACCGGCATCGACAAACACCGAGGTACGCACCGAGTTAGCATACTTCTCGCTCAGGAACGGCGTTGGCGTGATCAGCTCAAGGCTGGCGATCGCCATGGCGTTACCGCCCACCGCATCGTCAGACTTACAAACGCCATTTGGATCAGCGATTCGGCAGTTCGACGAGTTGTTATTAAAGTAGGCTGCTTTCGGTCCAATGGTGTTGGACTGGAAGCCGCGAACCGTGCTTGAACCACCGGCATAGAAGTTCTCGTAGAACGGCATCTCTTTGCCGCCGAGTCCATCGCCATAGCCGATACGACCACGTCCCAACAGCACCCAGGTACGATCCTGGTTAATCGGCACATACTGCTGACTATCCAGCGTGGCCTTATAGAAGCTGTTATCTGAACCAGGAATCGTCACTTTACCATTCAGGTTAGTGCGGTTACCGGATGTCGGGAAGAATCCGCGGTCCAGGGTGTTGTAAGTCCAGCCGTAGTTAAAGGTGAAGTCATCTGCTGAGAATTCGCCTTTGTCATTAAGCTGCTGCGGCTTACCAACCGAGTCAAGGTAACGCCACATCGCAACCTGCGGCTGCATGTTTGACAGGTCATTGTGGACATAGCCCAGACCGACACGCAGGGTGTTGTTTTCGTTAACCGGGAAGCCAAGTGTGCCATCCAGACCATAACTCTTGTTGGTATAGTCAGAAAGGTCAGCATTGTCTGCTTTGAAGTCGTTGTAGAACAGACGACCACCCAGACTCACACCGTCAACGGTGAAGTAAGGGTCAGTAAGCGAGAATTCAGCATAGGTCTGGTAATCGTTTTTGGTCCCGCTGATGCCCACGGTATTACCGGTGCCCAGCCAGTTATCCTGCGTTACGCCAACCTGGAAACTCACACCACTTTCAGTGCCGTAACCGACGCCGAAGTTGAAAGTACCGGTGTTACGCTCTTTAACTTTGTAGACCACGTCAACCTGGTCAGGCGAGCCTGGTACACGCTGGGTATCCACATCCACGGTTTCAAAGTAACCGGTGCGGTTCAGACGCTCTTTACCCTGTTCAACCAGATCGCTGCCCAGCCATGCGCCTTCCATCTGACGCATTTCGCGACGTAACACCGAGTCTTTTGACGTGTCATTACCTTCGAAACGAACATTACGCACGTAGTAACGGTTACCCGCATCCACGTTGATGTGCAGTTTCACGGTTTTGTCGGCGTCGTTGATTTCTGGCTGTGTGACTACACGCGGATAGGCATAGCCGTAGCGGCCCAGCAGTTTCTTGATGTCATCTTCCATTTTCGTGACTTTGGCGCCGTTATAGAGCTCGCCTGCCGGAATTTTGGTCAGATGTTCAATTTCTGCGGAGTGACCCGCCATGCTGCCATTGACGATTACGCCAGCAATTTTGTACTGGTCACCCTCGGTGATGTTCACCGTGATGTAGATGCCTTTTTTATCTGGCGTCAGGCTGACCTGCGTCGAATCGATATTGAAGCGTGCATAGCCGCGATCCAGATAGAAGCTGCGCAGAGTCTCAAGGTCACCTGCCAGTTTCTGCTTCTGGTATTTACGATCGCCGACCACGTTCCACCACGGCACTTCATCACGCAGCTGGAAACGGGAGATCAGTTCATCAGAGCTAAAGGCTTTATTACCGACGATGTTGATCTGCTGAATTTTGGCAGAGACACCTTCGGTAAAGACCAGCTTCAGATCGACACGGTTACGCGGCAGGGGTGTCACCACCGCTTTCACGTTGGCAGTATATTTACCGACGCTGTAGTAGAAATCCTCAAGGCCTTTCTCAATAGAAGAGATAGTGGTGCGGTCCAGCGCTTCGCCGACACGCACACCTGAGGCTTCCAGATTTTGTTTGAGCTGATCCTCTTTCACCGCTTTGTTACCGGTGAAGGTAATGCTGGCAATGGTAGGACGTTCTTTGACCTGGACAATCAGCGTTGTACCGTCTCGCAGGACCTGAACATCCTCAAAGTTGCCAGTAGCGAACAGCGAGCGAATGGTATTTCTGACATCATCGTCATTCACCGTATCGCCAACCCGTACTGGCATGCTCAGCAGAGCCGCGCCGACGGCGACTCGCTGCAGCCCTTCGAAATGAATATCCTTCACCACGAAATCGTCTGCACCGTAAACGGTGGCGCTGCTAAACAGCAGCGACGCTATGAGCAACTTTTTCATCGCCATCGTTGTTATGCGTTTTCCTAACACATCCCTCGAATGTTCGCGTTCCAGCGGTTACAAACGTGAGAAATCATTGAAAAGTGCAAGCCCCATTAACAGCACCAGTAAAATCGAACCGATGCGATAACTAAAGTCCTGAACTCGCTCGGACACCGGTCCACCTTTGATCTTTTCGATCGCAAGGAAGAGCAAGTGCCCACCATCTAAAACCGGCAAAGGGAACAGGTTGATGATGCCCAGGTTGACGCTAATCAACGCCAGGAACATCAGGTAGTAAATCAACCCGTACTCAGCTGACAATCCTGCACCCTGCGCAATCGAAATTGGCCCGCTCAGGTTGTTCAGCTTCACATCACCGGTTATTAACTTGCCCAGCATGGAAACAGTGAGCTTCATCAATTGCCAGGTTTTTACACTGGCCTCACCGATTGCCGCAAATGCGCCATACTGCCTTACCGTCTTGTACTCTTCTGGCAGCGGGACGATACGCGGAATCACTCCCGCAAAGCCCGCCTTACTGCCATTTTTCGCTTCTGGCGTCATCGTCAGCGCAATTGATTCACCGCCGCGATCCACTTCAAGCGCCATGCTTTTACCGGGATTATCCCGGACCTGCGTGACAAAAGTCTGCCACTGCGATAATGGCTGACCATCGACTTTAACGATCCTGTCGCCTGCTTGCAAACCGGCTTCACTCGCTGGCGAGTTCGCCTGCACTTCTGCCAGTGTGGTCTCAATTTGCGGACCGCGTGGCTGAATCCCTAATGCAACGACCGGATCCTGCTTATCAGGCTCAAACTGCCAGTTACGCAAATCCAGCTGCTTCTGCTGGGTTGCATCTTCGCCAAATCGGGCCACGGTTAACGTGGTGCTGCTATCGCCGATTTTACCCACCAGCGCCATACGCACAGCATCCCAGTCAGGCGTTTCGATACCGTCAACAGCCTTAAGTTCCATGCCGGGCGTAATTTGCGCTTCTGCAGCGACCGAACCGTTTAAAATTTCACCGATTACCGGGCGTACACCTGGTACGCCGTGAATAAACACAACCCAGTAGGCAAAGATGGCAAAGATAAAGTTAGCGACAGGCCCTGCCGCAATAATGGAGGCGCGTTGCCAGACGGCTTTGTTATTAAAAGCCTGATGACGCAGCTCGGCGGGCACGCTTTCGACACGTTCGTCGAGCATTTTAACGTAGCCGCCGAGCGGGATCAGCGCGATGACAAATTCGGTGCCGTGACGATCACGGCGCTGCCAGAGCGCCTTACCAAAACCAATAGAAAAGCGCTCAACTTTGACACCACAGCGACGAGCGACCCAGAAGTGGCCAAACTCATGCACGGTAATCAACACGCCCAGCGCAACGATAAAGGCGAAGAAACTCCAGATTATACTCAACATCTTTGCCTGTCCTTAAAGGGTGCGGAACACCAGCAGCAATAAACAGGCAAACACCGGCACCGCCGCAGTCAGACTATCAATACGATCAAGCATGCCGCCATGACCGGGGATCAGATTACCACTGTCTTTAATGCCCGCTTCACGTTTAAACATACTCTCGGTGAGGTCACCCAGAACAGAGGCCAGCGTCGCGATAACCGCGCAAATCACCAGCGTACCGGTGGAGACCGTCAGCGGCGCCAGCGTGGCAAACAGCAGCGCAATCAGCGCCGATGAAACCAGGCCGCCCAGGAAGCCTTCCCAGGTTTTGCCTGGTGAGACTTTCGGCGCCAGCTTGTGCTTGCCGAACATCTTGCCAAACATATAAGCACCGGAATCCGCTCCCCACACCAGCAGCAGCACAAACAGCAGCCACCAGGCTCCGGCGAAGTGGTCGGTTTCATAGTGATACTGGCGCAGCGCCACCATGCCCCAGAAAAAGGGCACCAGCGTTAATACGCCAAACAGTAAGCGAAGTGGACGCGAATGACGCCAGAAAGCCGCGGAAGCGGGATAGGTAAGCACCAGCAGCAGTGCCGCGACCCACCACACCAGCGACGCCCAAAGCGATGTCGCAATCTGTGGCAGATGCACCGTGTGTTGATAAGGTGGCAGCGTAAACTGCATCAGCGCCAGCAACAGACCACAAAGTACAGCCAGCCAGACACGCTGTTGCCGTGATGCCATGCCTGCAAACTGACCCCATTCCCAGGCTGCCAGCATGCAGATAACAATCGTTGTCAGGGCGAAGCCAACAGGCGGTAACCAGAATAGTGCAGCTATTACCAGCGGAATTAATATCAACGCGGTAATAAGACGAGACTTCAGCAAAGGTTACCCCCAGATTGCTCAGGCGCCGCCTGGTGCAGCGCCGCCAAAACGACGCTCCCGCAGAGAGAATGCATTCAGTGCACCTTCAAAAACGTGTTCATCGAAATCCGGCCAGAGCACATCGGTAAAATAGAATTCAGCATAGGCAATCTGCCACAGCAGGAAGTTGCTAATCCGATGCTCTCCCCCGGTCCTTATCACTAAATCCACTGGCGCCAGCTCCTGCATGCAGAGCTGCGACGTCAGGCTCTCTTCGGTAATCTGGTCAGGTCGCAGTAATCCTTCCTGAACCTGTTCAGCCAGTTTTTTCACGCCTTCGATAATATCCCAACGGCCGCCATAGTTGGCAGCAATGTTGAGCGTCAGACGGGTATTATTTGCAGTCAGGGTCTCAGAACGACGAATACGTTCCTGAATGCGGGGGCTGAAACGGCTGGTATCGCCAATGACACGTAAGCGAACGTTGTGTTTATGCAGGCTCTTTACTTCACTGTCGAGTGCCCAGACAAACAGTTCCATTAACGCGGTAACTTCCTGCGCAGGACGGCTCCAGTTTTCACTACTGAAGGCATAAAGCGTCAGGGCTTCAAGATTGTTATTGACCGCAAAGCTGACGGCACGACGCACCGATTTAACACCGGCTTTGTGGCCTGAAATACGCAATTTTCCCTGATTTTTGGCCCAGCGACCATTGCCATCCATGATGATAGCGACGTGGCGCGGACCGTTTCCCTGCTGGTCATCAGTGTTGTTGTGATTGTTAGACGACATAACGCTTAACCAATTCCTTTCATCAGAAATGCTGTGTTTTCTGAATACATTGCGCCCGATTCAAATCCCGGCACACGCTTAGTGCCGGGCTACACCGAATTCGGTGACAGACCGTGAAACGCGAGCCAGCGACTATACCATTTTCACCTGAAGCGAACAAATGGCCTCATAACGATCGGTTTCACGACGTGAAGCGCGGCAACATTTCTGTTGCCAGCGCGCGCGCAGTGCGATCGATGTCAAGGACAGCGTCCACCGAATCCGGCTCCGGACACACTTGTGCCGCCATCACTGCGCTATTAAGCGCGGCAATGTCGGTGAAGCGGATCTGGTGATTCAGGAAAGCCGCGACGGCAACCTCATTGGCAGCATTTAGCGTGGTGGTCGCCGCCTGCCCTGCCTCACAGGCATCAATGGCCAGTTTCAGACAGGGATAGCGACTAAAGTCAGGTTCTGCAAAAGAGAGCGCCGACATGCGGGTAAAATCCAGCGGCGTCACACCTGCATTGATGCGCGATGGCCAGGCCATGCTGTGGGCAATAGGCGTACGCATATCGGGAGAACCTAACTGAGCCAGCACGCTGCCATCGCAGTATCGCACCATGGAGTGAATCACCGACTGTGGGTGAAGTATCACTTCCATCTGCGCTGCGCTGGCATTAAACAACCAACGGGCTTCAATGTACTCAAGACCTTTATTCATCATGGTGGCCGAATCAACAGAGATTTTTCTCCCCATCGACCAGTTCGGATGTGCACAGGCCTGATCCGGCGACATGGCGCTAAGATCAGCTAAATCTGTGTCACGAAAAGGACCACCCGATCCCGTAAGGATAATCGACTCAATGCCATTATCCCGCAGGTCAGCGTAACCTAACTGATGCTGGATGGTAGCCGGTAAACTCTGAAAAATGGCGTTATGCTCACTGTCGACTGGTAGTAACTGCGCGTTATGATGACGCACCGCCTCCATAAACAAACGGCCGCAGGTGACAAGCGATTCTTTGTTGGCCAGCAGCACCGTTTTTCCGGCGCGAATGGCTGCCAGCGTCGGCAGCAAACCGGATGCGCCGACAATTGCCGCCATCACCTGATCCACGTCATCCAGCGCAGCCAGCTCACAGGCTGCCTGAACGCCGGAGAGCACTTCAGTATCGATCCTGATTGCTCTCAGTCGCTCACGCAGCGCAGCGGCGGATGCCTCATCTGCCATGCAGGCGTAGCGCGGCGTAAAAGCCGCACACTGTTCGGCCATCAGCGCCACATTGTGGCCAGCGACCAGCGCAGTAATCTGATAAAGCGCCGGGTTGGCGCGAACCACTGCCAGCGTACTGGTGCCGATCGAGCCGGTGGATCCCAGCAGAGTTAATCGCTTCATGAGGCTATCCGTGTGAAGTCAGCGTGCCCTCAGGCACAATGTAAAACGCCGCCAGATGTCGCATTCATACGAATACCTCTCTGTACGGCGTTTTGTCCGGCAGTGATGGGATTAGAAATCCATCAGCTCCGACTCTTTTTCAGACAGTGCGGCATCAACTTTCTTGATGTACGCATCGGTCATTTTTTGCACTTCATCCTGCGCACGACGTTCGTCGTCTTCGCTGATCTCTTTATCTTTCAGCAGCGCTTTGATTTTATCGTTGGCATCGCGACGGACGTTACGTACCGACACACGGCCCTGCTCGGCTTCGCCGCGCACGATTTTAATCAGATCTTTACGACGCTCTTCTGTCAGGGCAGGCAGCGGAACACGGATGTCGGTACCGGCTGAACTTGGGTTCAGACCGAGATCAGACTTCATGATCGCTTTTTCGACTGCCGGACTCAGTGAACGGTCAAACACGTTGATTTTCAGCGTGCGTGAATCTTCCACAGTGACAGAAGCCAGCTGACGCAGTGGCGTCGGCGTGCCGTAATATTCGACGACGATGCCGTCAAGCAGCGAAGGTGAAGCACGACCGGTGCGCACTTTGCTGATGGTAGTTTTGAATGCTTCAACGCATTTTTCCATGCGCGTGTCAGCATCTTTTTTGATGTCGTTAATCACGTTGAAACCCTTGGATTCGGTTTGACCTGGCCAGTTCCGGCATAACCGGAAGCGGGATCGATAATCATCGATAATCCTGACTGGTGCGCGATGCATTCTCATCGCGCTGACAGAATATACCTTATTTTATCTCGCCTCGGGTATTAATGCGTAATCAGAGTCCCTTCTTTTTCACCCATCACTACACGACGCAGTGCGCCAGGTTTATTCATGTTGAAAACACGGATAGGCAATTTGTGGTCACGCGCCAGGGTAAAGGCCGCCAGATCCATCACTTTCAGCTCTTTATCCAGTACTTCAGCATAGCTCAGTTGCTCATAAAGCGTTGCGTCCGGGCTTTTCACCGGGTCGGCAGAGTAGACGCCGTCAACTTTGGTCGCTTTCAGCACCACGTCCGCTTCAATCTCAATGCCGCGCAAACACGCCGCAGAGTCGGTGGTAAAGAACGGGTTACCGGTACCGGCGGAGAAAATCACCACGCGGTTGTTACGCAGCAGGCTGATCGCTTCTGCCCAGCTGTAGTTGTCGCAGACGCCATTCAGTGGAATCGCTGACATCAGGCGTGCGTTCACATAGGCGCGGTGCAGTGCATCACGCATCGCCAGGCCGTTCATCACGGTTGCCAGCATACCCATGTGGTCACCCACGACGCGGTTCATCCCTGCCTGCTGCAGGCTTGCGCCACGGAACAGGTTCCCTCCGCCAATCACTACGCCAACCTGGATGCCCAGTTCAACCAGCTCTTTTACCTCTTGTGCCATGCGGTCAAGCACACTCGCGTCGATACCAAAACCTTCAGCGCCTTGCAGAGCTTCGCCGCTGAGTTTAAGCAGGATACGTTGATAAACAGGTTTTGCGTTGGTCGCCATGGTCAGTTCTTCCTGGAAGATTGGGTGTAAAGGAGAAGTAAATTCTGATCGATCATCCGCTTACCGCAAAGAAAATGCTATTGGGATGAAACTGAAAACGTGTCTGTTGCGATTCACAGACAAAAAAGAACCGCCGGATGGCGGTTCTTTCAAAGCATTAAGACTGTTTGGACATTGCTGCAACTTCTGCAGCGAAGTCAGACTCAACTTTCTCGATGCCTTCACCCACTTCGAAGCGGATGAAGTTAATCACGTCAGCGCCCTGCTCTTTCAGAGCCTGGCCAACGGTTTTGCTTGGGTCGATAACGAAAGCCTGACCTGTCAGAGAGACTTCGCCGGTGAATTTCTTCATACGGCCTTCAACCATCTTCTCTGCGATCTCTTTTGGCTTGCCAGACTGCATCGCGATGTCCAGCTGAACCTGGTACTCTTTATCAACCACGTCAGCAGAAACGTCTTCTGGCTTAACGAATTCAGGTTTGCTTGCTGCAACGTGCATTGCGATCTGTTTGATCAGATCTTCGTTAGCGCCTTTCGCTGAAACCAGAACGCCGATACGTGCGCCGTGCAGGTAGCTGCCCAGCTCTGCGCCTTCCAGGATTGCAACGCGACGGATGTTGATGTTCTCACCGATTTTAGCAACCAGTGCAACGCGCTCTTCTTCGAACTGCGCTTTCAGAACTTCAACGTCGGTAACGCGATTAGCGGCAGCCGCTTCCAGAACTTTGTCTGCGAACGCCTGGAAACCGCCATCTTTTGCAACGAAGTCAGTCTGGCAGTTCACTTCCAGAATCACGCCGTAGTCGCCAACGATCTTGGTTTTGATTACGCCATCAGCAGCAACGTTGCCTGCTTTTTTCGCTGCTTTGATTGCGCCAGACTTACGCATGTTCTCAATCGCCAGCTCAATGTCGCCGTTCGCTTCAGTCAGCGCTTTTTTGCAATCCATCATGCCAGCGCCAGTACGCTCGCGCAGTTCTTTTACCAATGCAGCGGTAATGTCAGCCATTCCAGAATCCTCGGTTCGTGCCTGAGTACGTTTGCACCAGCAGACACTTATTTGCGGAAAATTTACTCTGTCCCGCCGTCCGGTTGGGGGCGTGACAGACTTAGATAAAATAAAGGGGCCAGTATAGGCCCCTTACAGATCACATCTGAATGCTAAGGGCTCTTATGCAGAGCAAACCTTAATTAAGCGTTTTCTAAAGACGCTTCTTCAGCTTGCTCAGCCAGGTCCTGAGAGCGGCCTTCGCGAACGGTAGTCGCAACGGCAGTCAGGTACAGGTTTACAGCACGGATCGCATCGTCGTTACCTGGGATAACGAAATCAACGCCATCTGGATCTGAGTTGGTATCAACGATAGCAAATACCGGGATACCCAGGTTGTTTGCTTCTTTGATTGCGATGTGTTCGTGATCAGCATCAACAACAAACAGTGCGTCTGGCAGACCGCCCATGTCTTTGATACCGCCCAGGCTGTTTTCCAGCTTGGCCAGCTCACGCGCACGCATCAGCGCTTCTTTTTTGGTCAGTTTGTCGAAAGTGCCATCCTGAGACTGAATCTCCAGATCTTTCAGACGCTTGATTGACTGACGCACGGTTTTCCAGTTAGTCAGCATGCCACCCAACCAGCGGTGGTTTACGAAGAACTGGTCGCAGCTCAGTGCAGACTCTTTTACTGCCTGGGCAGCAGCGCGCTTAGTACCTACGATCAGGATCTTACCTTTACGGGAAGAGATCTTGTTCAGTTCAGCCAGAGCTTCGTTGAACATAGGTACAGTTTTTTCCAGGTTGATGATGTGAACCTTGTTACGTGCACCAAAGATGAATGGCTTCATTTTTGGGTTCCAGTAACGGGTCTGGTGACCGAAGTGAACACCAGCCTGGAGCATGTCGCGCATGGAAACAGTTGCCATGATAAAACCTCTAAAGTTTGATTGGGGTTGGGCCTCCATGTATCCCATACGACCGACCTCTTTCAAGGCACCCCGGCGTATGTGTCGATACATGTGTGTTTTATTACACATAATGAGAGTTATGCGTTTCCTGCTGACCGAAACAGCCATACAGAGAATCGTCGGCGCGCTTTATACCACAAACCACCATGGGACGCCAATAAATGATCACTGATGAGCGCCAGCGCGTTCTCTATTTGGCAGCCCATTTGCTGGCTGCTAACATGACAGCACAGACCTTATTATTGTCGAAAATTTCGACAACTGCGGATTAATTTAATGGCAATTTCAATCAAAACCCCTGAAGAAATCGAAAAAATGCGCGTCGCGGGCCGACTGGCCGCCGAAGTGCTGGAGATGATCGAGCCTCATGTTCAACCGGGTGTCACCACCGGCGAGCTGGACCGTATCTGCCACGAACACATCACGCAGAAGCAGCAGGCCGTCTCTGCCTGCCTTGGCTATCACGGTTTTCCGAAATCAGTCTGCATCTCGGTGAATGAAGTGGTTTGTCACGGGATTCCCAGTGACGATCGCCCTCTGAAAGATGGCGATATCGTCAATATCGATGTCACCGTCATTAAAGATGAGTACCACGGTGATACCTCAAAGATGTTTATTGTTGGTAAACCCACTATTCAGGGTGAGCGCCTGTGCCGCGTCACGCAGGAGAGCCTCTATCTTTCCCTGCGTCTGATTAAGCCCGGCATCCGCCTGCGCGAGTTGGGTCGTGCCATTCAGAAGTATGTTGAAGCAAACGACTTCTCTGTCGTACGCGAATATTGCGGTCACGGCATCGGCAAGGGGTTCCACGAAGAGCCTCAGGTATTGCATTACGATGCCGATGATAGCGGCGTCGTGTTACAGGCGGGTATGACCTTTACAGTAGAACCGATGGTCAATGCCGGGGATTACCGCATCCGCACCATGAAAGATGGCTGGACGGTAAAAACCAAAGATCGCAGCTTGTCCGCGCAGTATGAGCATACTATTGTGGTGACGGAAAACGGCTGTGAGATTTTAACCCTGCGCAAAGACGACGCGCTGCCCGCTGTGCTCGTCGCCGAAGGGTAATTCCCCCAAAACAGATCAAGCCGGCGCTGAGCCGGCTTTTTTTTGGCTAAAAAAGAGAAGAGCTGCATGAGCGTGAGTCTGTCGGAAGATGTGAAAAACGGTCTGGTTGATTCGCCAGCCGAATGGGGTGACGACCAGCTGACCCGCGACATTCTGAAGCCGAGGCTGGAGCTGTTTCAGCAACATCTGGCTGCCGCGTTTGATGCCGGTGAACCCGTTGAGCCGCTGATCGATGCCCGCACGCTGTTTATTGATCGGCTGCTGCGTCGCCTGTGGCGCTTCTTTGGCTTTGATGAAATGCCGTCTACCGCGCTGGTCGCCGTTGGCGGCTATGGCCGTGCCGAACTGCATCCGCTCTCTGATATCGATGTTCTGATCCTCAGCCGCCAGCCGCTGGATGAACAGGCTGCGCAACGCACCAGCGATCTCTTAACGCTGATGTGGGATCTTAAACTGGAAGTGGGCCACAGCGTCCGCACGCTGGAAGAGTGTCTGCTGGAGGGATTGTCTGATCTGACCGTCGCCACCAACCTGATCGAATCACGGATGCTGACTGGCGATGTGGCGCTGTTTCTGGAACTGCAGAAAAATATCTTCAGCGACGGTTTCTGGCCCTCATCCTGCTTTTTCGCCGCCAAAATTGATGAGCAGCAGGAGCGCCACAAGCGTTATCACGGCACCAGTTATAACCTCGAGCCGGATATCAAAAGCAGTCCCGGTGGCCTGCGAGACATCCATACGCTGCAGTGGGTTGCCCGACGCCATTTTGGTGCCACTACCCTGGATGAGATGGTCGGCTTTGGTTTCCTCACTGACGCTGAGCGCAGCGAACTCAACGAATGTCAGGAGTTTCTCTGGCGCATCCGCTTTGCCCTGCATCTTTCCCTCCCCCGCTACGATAACCGCCTGCTATTCGATCGCCAGCTCAGTGTGGCGCAGCGCCTGAATTACCAGGGCGAAGGCAATGAGCCGGTCGAACGCATGATGAAGGATTTCTATCGGGTCACACGGCGTATCGGTGAACTGAACCAGATGCTGCTGCAGCTGTTTGATGAGGCGATTCTGGCGCTCTCCACCAGTGAAAAACCCAGGCCTATCGACGACGATTTCCAGCTGCGGGGTGATTTGATCGACCTGCGCGACGAAACGCTGTTCACCCGCGAGCCGCAGGCGATTCTGCGTATGTTCTACGTGATGGTACGTAACGACAGTATCAAAGGGATCTACTCCACCACCCTGCGTCACCTGCGCCATGCACGTCGACATCTTAAACAGCCGCTGTGTCAGATTCCGGAAGCGCGACGCACGTTTATGTCAATTCTGCGCCATCCCGGCGCGGTGAGCCGGGCGCTGGTGCCGATGCATCGTCATAGCGTGCTGTGGGCCTATACACCGCTGTGGGGGCATATCGTCGGACAGATGCAGTTTGATCTGTTCCATGCCTACACCGTGGATGAGCATACTATTCGTGTCCTGCAGAAGCTGGAAAGCTTCGCCAATGAAGCCACCCGTCCTCAGCATCCACTGTGTGTCGAGTTATGGCCACGCCTGCCGCAGCAGGAGCTGTTACTGATGGCTGCGCTGCTGCATGACATTGCCAAAGGGCGCGGCGGCGATCACTCTATTCTTGGCGCGCAGGATGCGCTTGAGTTCGCTGAAATGCATGGCCTTAACTCGCGTGAAACTCAACTGGTGGCCTGGCTGGTTCGTCATCACCTGCTGATGTCTGTCACGGCGCAGCGTCGCGATATTCAGGATCCGACGGTGATCCAGCAGTTTGCTGAGGTGATGCAGAATGAGAACCGGCTGCGCTATCTGGTTTGTCTGACCGTGGCCGATATCTGCGCCACCAATGAAAGTCTGTGGAACAGCTGGAAGCAGAGCCTGTTACGCGAGCTGTTTTTCGCCACCGAGAAGCAGTTACGACGCGGTATGGAAAACAGTCCGGATTTGCGGGAGCGGGTGCGTCATCATCGCCTGCAGGCACTGGCACTGCTGCGGATGGATAATATTGATGAAGAGCGTCTGCACCAGATCTGGAATCGTTGCCGCGCAGACTACTTCCTGCGCCATACGCCGAATCAGATTGCGTGGCATGCCCGCCACCTGCTGGTTCACGATCTGAAAAAACCGCTGGTGCTGGTCAGCCCGCAGGCCACCCGTGGCGGGACCGAAATTTTTATCTGGAGTCCCGATCGGCCTCATCTGTTTGCTGCCGTGGCCGGTGAACTCGACCGTCGTAACCTCAGCGTTCACGACGCGCAAATCTTCACCAGCCGGGACGGCATGGCAATGGATACCTTTATTGTGCTGGAACCGGATGGCAGCCCGCTCTCCCCCGATCGTCATCCGATGATCATTCAGGCGCTGGAACAGGCAATCACTCAGTCAGATTGGGTGCCGCCGCGTACCCGTCGTCCGTCGGCCAAACTGCGGCATTTCAGCGTGGATACCGAAGTGAATTTCCTGCCAACGCACACTGACCGTCGCAGCTACCTGGAACTGGTGGCGCTGGATCAGCCAGGCCTGCTGGCGCGGGTCGGCGAAGTCTTTGCCGATCTGGGTGTCTCACTGCACGGTGCACGCATCAGCACCATCGGCGAGCGGGTCGAAGATTTATTTATTCTGGCCAACAGCGAACGTCAGGCACTGGATGAAGAAATGCGCAAAGCGTTGCAACAACGGTTGACAGAGGCCCTTAATCCAAACGATAAAGTGTGACCAGATTCAATTTGTAGACATTACTCTATTTACTTGTGTCGGGCTGTTGTCCGGCACCGCACATGACAGATCAGGAAAAAAAATATGCAACAGTTACAGAGCGTTATTGAATCCGCCTTCGAACGTCGCGCTGACATTACCCCTGCCAGCGTCGACAGCGAAACCCGCGATGCCATCAACCAGGTTATCTCCCTGCTGGACAGCGGTGAGCTGCGCGTTGCTGAGAAGATCGACGGCGAGTGGGTAACGCATCAGTGGCTGAAGAAAGCAGTGCTGCTCTCTTTCCGCATTAATGACAATCAGGTAATGGAAGGTTCAGAAACCCGCTTCTACGACAAAGTCCCGATGAAATTTGCTGGCTGGGATGAAGCGCGTTTCAAAGAAGCGGGTTTCCGCGTCGTGCCGCCTGCAGCTGTTCGTCAGGGTGCTTATATCGCCCGCAACACGGTCCTGATGCCTTCTTACGTCAACATCGGCGCCTTCGTGGATGAAGGCACTATGGTGGACACCTGGGCGACTGTCGGCTCCTGTGCGCAGATTGGTAAAAACGTTCACCTTTCTGGCGGCGTGGGTATCGGTGGTGTGCTGGAACCGTTGCAGGCAAACCCGACCATTATCGAAGACAACTGCTTCATCGGTGCACGCTCTGAAATCGTTGAAGGCGTGATTGTTGAAGCAGGCTCAGTGATCTCAATGGGCGTTTACATCGGTCAGAGCACCAAAATCTATGACCGCGAAACCGGTGAAGTCCACTACGGCCGTGTTCCTGCCGGTTCCGTCGTGGTCTCAGGTAACCTGCCGTCTAAAGATGGCAGCTACAGCCTCTACTGTGCCGTGATCGTGAAGAAAGTGGATGCGAAGACGCTGGGTAAAACCGGCATTAACGAACTGCTGCGCACCATCGACTGAGTAAAATGACGGGCTGGAAAGCAGCCCGTCATCTTTTCTTTACAGCTATTCCTGAACAACATGCTTCGCGTCGCGAATTAACTGGTGCGTTTAGTTTTCATCCAGGTCATAATCCGCGCCAGTTAAATCCTGTCGCGCAATGTTCATCCCGCTTATTTATGTCTACAGTTGACGGACGTCATGAACAAGTCTGCGCGCTTCTCACTTTTGATGGAAACAACGCTATGTATGACAATCTGAAAAGCTTAGGTATCAGTAACCCGGACGACATTGACCGCTACAGCCTGCGTCAGGAAGCCAACAACGACATTCTGAAGATTTACTTCCGCAAAGATAAAGGCGAGTTTTTCGCAAAGAGCGTCAAATTCAAATATCCGCGTCAGCGCAAAACTGTTGTTGCCGATCACGCAACCCAGGGCTACAAAGAAGTTCAGGAAATCAGCCCGAATCTGCGTTATGTCATCGATGAACTGGACCAGATTTGCCAGCGTGACCAGGTTGAAGTGGATCTGAAACGCAAAATTCTGGATGACCTGCGTCACCTGGAAAGCGTGGTTTCCCACAAGATCACTGAAATTGAATCGGATCTGGAAAAATTAACCCGTAACAGCCGTTAATTTTTTGTCCGACGAGAGAGGCCAGCTTTGCTGGCCTTTTTTATGCCCTGAATTCGGCTCCTATCCCTGCTCATCCAGCTGTAAAGCCACATAGAGCAACAGCCTGTCATCGAAATGGCCAAGATTCAGTCCGGTGAGTTCAGAAATCCGGTTTAGCCGATATTCCAGCGTATTGCGATGAATGAACAGCGCACGCGCGGTGGCGCTTGGCTGGACATTATGGGTGAACCACGCGATTAACGTGCGTCGCAGCAAGCCGTTGTTATCCATGCTCTTAAGCTTCGCCAGTGGCCGGGCCAGTTCGTTGGCCTGCCAGCCGCCACGCAGGCTGTCGAGCAGCACCGGCAACACCAGATCCTGATAAAAATAGCTGCGTAACTCGGGCATACGTTGCTTGCCCACCATCATTGTGGTGCGTGCGGTCCGGTAAGAGCGTGCAATGCTGCCAGGCCCGGTAAAGAAGTTGCCCAGTGCGATACGCATCCGTAAATGTCCGCTCTCTTTCATCCGCTGCAGTAACTGTTCCACGCGGCGGCGATGATCCTCCTGGTCGTAGCGTCCATGTCCATTCAGTGCGGGCTTCAGCACCACCATTTCGGTCAGCGACACAATAGCGATCAGATTATCGCGCTCCGGCGTGGTCAGCAGCGTTTGCAGCTGCTGTAATTCTGACATCGCGCTGTCGACGCCGAGCTGACCGCTGTCCACTTCCAGCACGGCGACCACACGCGGCTGATTGAGATCGATGCCCAACCGCTGTGCCCATTCAGTCAGTTGTGGCGACAGGGTATCGCTGCGGATCAGGTTCAGCACCAGCTCTTCACGCAGACGGCTGTCCTGCGCCAGCATATGCAGCAATCGCGCCTGTTCCAGCATCATCTCTGCGGTCATGCAGACCAGTTCGCCATAATGTCGCAGCGCCAGTGGCTCGCCCGTCAGCCCAATGACCCCGACAATGTCACCGTCGATGCGCAGCGGCAGATTAATGCCGGGCCGCACACCATGAAGATGTTTAGCCACCGCCTCATCAATATCGACAACACGCCCCTGAGAGAGCACCAGCAACGCACCTTCGTGCAACTCCCCAATACGCTCCCGGTCACCGCTGCCGATGATCCGGCCCCGCGCATCCATCACGTTGACATTACTGTCAATAATTTTCATGGTGCGTGCCACGATATCCTGCGCCAGCCGGGCATCAAGGTGATAGGTAGCCATCCATTACTCCTGGAAAAGAGGGTGAGAAACAGAATACGCATGGGTTGCGCACAGAGCATTGTGCAACTGCACAGAGCCGGGCAATCATTTACCGAATTTGCGGAGAGCATCACACTCTGGCGGCGCGGAAGGCGGGCATAAAAAAGGCGGACCGCAGTCCGCCTCATGAACAGTTGTTATACCGTTACTGCATCAGCAGATAGATGCTGCTGTCACCACGTTTCACATTCAGCGCCAGAACGGCTGGTTTGGTGTCGAGGACTTTTCGCAGCTCACCGAGGTTGGTTACCGGCTGCTGGTTAACTCCCTGGATCACGTCACCCTTTTTCAGGCCGATACGCGCTGCGGCGCTGCCGGGTTTCACATTATCCACGCGAACACCTTTATCACCGGTTTCAACATTGCTGAGGTCAGCCCCTTCAATGCCGTTGTAAATGGTGGCGGACTGCACTTTCGCCTGGCTGCTCTGCTGCAAGGTAACCGAGACATCAACGGGTTTGCCGTCGCGCAGCAGGCCCAGTTTCAGTGTGGTGCCAACCGGCAGCGAACCCACTTCCGCACGCAGAGAAGCAAAGCTGCTCAGCGGTTTGCCATTCATTGAAACAATCACGTCACCCGCTTTAATACCCGCTTTAGCCGCCGCAGAGTCTGGCAGCACCTGGCTGACAAAGGCACCACGCTGTGCATCAACCTTCATCGCTTTTGCCAGCTCGGAGTTCAGTTCAGTCCCCTGCACGCCCAGCTCGCCACGTTTCACCTGACCAAACTCAACCATCTGAGCCGTCAGGTTTTTAACCATGTTGCTTGGGATAGCAAAGCCGATACCGATGTTGCCGCCATCCGGCGCCAGAATAGCGGTGTTAATCCCTATCAGTTCACCATTAAGGTTAACCAGCGCACCACCGGAGTTACCCCGGTTAATTGCCGCATCCGTCTGGATAAAGTTTTCGTAGTTTTCCACGTTCAGGCCGCTGCGTCCCAGCGCCGAGACGATCCCGGAGGTGACGGTCTCACCCAGACCATACGGGTTGCCGATCGCCACGGTGTAGTCACCGACGCGCAGGCTGTCGGAGTCAGCGATTTTCACAGCAGTCAGATTTTTAGCGTCCTTCAGCTGAATCAGTGCAATGTCAGAGCTGGGATCTTTACCAATGACTTTGGCGTCATAATGACGACCATCGCTGAGCTGCACCTGAATTTTAGTGGCGTTGTTCACCACGTGGTTGTTCGTCACCACATAGCCTTTTTCAGCGTTGATGATGACGCCCGACCCGAGAGCCCGGAATTTTTCCTGCTGGGTATCAGGGCCTGGCGCGCCACCGTTACCGCCCGCGCCGTCACCGCTCTGACACATGGGTGATCCCTGGAACGGAGAACCGTCCTGGCAGAAGGGCGAGTTGTCGCCAAAGAATTGCTGAAACTGCTGCGGCATGCGCGGGGTTTTCACGGTGGTGGTACCCTCAACGCTGATACTGACCACAGACGGCATTACCTTTTCCAGCATAGGCGCCAGGCTAGGGAGTTGCTGGCTATCGGAAGAGGCCGTTTGCGCAGCAAAAACAGTAACTGGGGCGAGCGCCATGCTCAGGCTCAACGCCAGCGCACTTAACACTAAAGTCTTTTTTTTCATTTTCATTTCTCGATAAGATTACTGTTCAGACCATTGCTGTGGTCGAAAGGTGAGATAAATGTTTTAGCGCGAAATTCCTTTAAAAGTTTAAGTCAAAGGTAAAAATTTATTCGCGGCCTTTACAAACGCCGGCTTATTCTACAGCCATCAGTCGGCGATACTCATCCCAGGCATAGAGATCGGTCATTCCACTGATATAATCCTGAATAAGCCGGAAGCGATAATAACGTTCCCACAGCAGCCGCTGATATTTATGCTCTACCACAAGGGTACGCATCTTTTGCAAATAGGCTTTACGGTGTTTACCAGAAAGCTTATGAAAAAGCCGGGTTTCAATCGGATGCTGACGCAGGAAGTCTTCATTTATCAGCGTGGTGAAAGCCTCATAGTTCAGGCGCATCAGCGGCTGATAGATCTCCAGCAGCCCTTTGATTACGCGGTATCCCTGCAACTCCAGCTGCTCGACTTCAGAGTGATTAAAGACCTGCTGGCGCGCAACAGTTTTAAACAGTTGCAGTAACCGGCCCTCTTCACCCTCATCTTCCAGCAGCGCGTGATTGAAACTGCCATCGAATATAGCAGGCAGATTATCAACGAAACGTTTCACGGCATAACTTACCAGCACGCTCTGAACATTTACGCGTAATGACATAAAAAATTGATCGCTGCGGCTTCGCCGTTTTTTACTGCAGGCTTCGCGCCAGGCTTCACCAATAGTCCGGCTGAAGGCGTCATTATTTTTAACCGGCCCCCAGGCTTTATTGAGAAACTCAAACAAACTCTCAACATTAAAGATATCTTTTTCTACAGCGTCGTCCAAATCGGCAATACAATAGGAGATATCATCCGCCGCTTCCATTATATAGGTAAGCGGAAAGCGATGGTGTTCTTCCATATTGGTGGCAGCACGTAAATCCGCAATATACTCCTGCTCAGAGAGATAAAAGCCGGGTTTCTTCATTAAGACGCTAAATTCGGCAGGTTTTTCACCCTGCCACCAGGCGGGTGCGGTATATTTCAGGATGCAGGCGACCTGAGAATAACTGAGATTGAGTTGCAGCAGCGTATGCACCATACGAATGGCCTGCGCATTGCCCTCAAAATGGCAGAGGTCCTGGCGGATCATGGCATTCAGCTGATCAAAAGCCTTCCGCTGTTCTTCTCCTTCAACGCCCGCTACCAGCGGATCCACCAGTTCGGCAGAGAGGTTCTCTTCAAACCAGTCGTTAATGGCGGCCTCGCCAAAATGGCCAAACGGCGGATTACCGACGTCATGCAGCAGACACGCCATCTCGATCAGACTTTCAAACGCGCCTTCCATCTCATCCAGTCCATACTGCGCCAGCCCGCCCTGCATCTTCAGGGTTTGCAGAATCTCTTTGGTGATGTAGCGCCCGGTTTGCTGCACCTCCAGCGAGTGCGTCAGGCGGGAGCGAACGGCGGCGTTGCGCTCCAGTGGAAAGACCTGCGTTTTCTGCTGCAGACGCCGGATAGCGGCCGAGTTGATAATTCGTCCACGGTCGCTCTCAAAATGGCAGGTAATGTAATATTCACCTTCCGGATCTTTTCGGCTGTTATAAGGGCGTGAGAAGCTGATCTTCTTCCTGAAATTGATCGCCGACATGAATTACCCCTGACTTTTTCGTGAATTAATCCCCTGAATGCCATGGTAGACTATGCCCTAAATTTTGATTCTTTACATTAGCGGAACTCACTATGAAAGCAGGCATTATTGGCGCGATGGAGCAGGAAGTCACACTGCTGCGTGACAAAATTGAAAACCGTCAAACGCTGACACTGGCGGGTTGTGAAATCTATACCGGCACCCTGCAGGGCGTTGAAGTGGCACTGCTGAAATCGGGCATTGGTAAAACCTCTGCCGCGCTGGGTACCACGCTGCTGCTGCAGCTCTGCAAGCCGGATGTGGTGATCAACACCGGGTCGGCAGGCGGTTTAGCACCGTCACTGAGCGTCGGCGATATCGTGGTATCAGATGAAGTGCGTTATCACGATGCTGACGTCACCGCTTTTGGTTATGAGCCAGGCCAGATGGCGGGTTGCCCTGCTGCGTTTGTGGCAGACAGCAAGCTTATCGCGGCTGCCGAAGCCTGCATTAAGCAGCTGGACCTGAATGCTGTACGCGGTCTGGTGGTAAGCGGTGATGCCTTTATCAATGGCGCTGAGCCGCTGGCGCGCATTCGTAGTCTGTTCCCGCAGGCGATTGCGGTTGAGATGGAAGCGACCGCTATCGGTCACGTCTGTCATCAGTTCCAGGTGCCGTTTGTGGTGGTCCGCGCGATTTCAGACGTGGCCGATAAAGAATCGCACCTGAGCTTTGATGAATTCCTGAGCGTTGCAGCGACGCAATCGTCGCTGATGGTGGAGAACCTGCTGGCGCATCTGGCGCGTGGCTAAAACGCTGCTGTTCTGCTGGCTGCTGCTATTAAGCGGCAGCCTGCTCGCTTCCCCACCGCGTGTTATCACCCTCGCTCCACACCTTACCGAACTCGCCTTTGCTGCCGGGATTACGCCGATCGCAGTCAGCGCCTGGTCCGACTATCCGCCGCAGGCGAAACAGATTGAACAGGTCGCCAACTGGCAGGGCATCAAAGCCGAGCGTATTCTGCAGCTCAAGCCGGATCTGGTCCTGGCCTGGCGCGGCGGTAATCCGCAGCGGCAGATTGAGCAGTTGCAGCAGCTCGGCGTACCCATTAAATGGATTGATCCACTGACACTGGATGAGATGTTCACGGCACTGGCCGATCTGGGCCGCTGGAGTCCCAGGCCAGAGCAGGCCGCCAGCGCGGCCAGAGCGCTACGACAGCAGGCAGCGGCGCTGCGACAGCGCTATACTCATCTGACTGCGGTTCCGCTTTTTTTGCAGTTTGGTCAGCAGCCGCTTTTTACCGCCGCCAGAGCCACGCTGCAAAATGAAGTTATTACGTTATGTGGTGGCAGGAATATTTTTGCTGACAGCCGCGTCAGCTGGCCGCAGGTCAGCCGTGAGCAGGTGCTGATGCGCCATCCTCAGGCCGTGGTTATAGCCGGAGGTGCACAGCAGGCGGAGAACATTCGTACTTACTGGCGGCCACAGCTCACGGTGCCGGTGATCGCCATTAACGAGGACTGGTTAAGCCGGCCGGGTCCGCGGCTGCTGCTGGCGGCGCAGCAACTCTGTTCCGCGTTGCATCCCGCACAATAAGTCCACGCATCGATTAAAGAAACAGCCTTTTTTGCCGTTAATCAATACCAGAGACGAGCGGGCCACGTATGCTCACCGTCCTTTTAGCGCCGCGGCGCTTTTTAAAACACCAGGAACCTTATATGACCAGAGCACTGCTGCTGGCCATAGGGCTTTTGATCACCGGATCTGCTTTTGCGGGATCGATAAATGGCTCTATAGGCGCCAGGCTTGTCATCTATTCACGCTGTGAAATCAACACGGCTAACGGTCCGCTTTTGCCGCAAATCAACTGTGGCAGACAGGCAAGCGCGCAGCCACGCGTAACCCAAAGTCAGATTCAATCGCAGGGAAGCCTGAAGCAGAGTAACCGGCTGGTCACAATAGAGTGGTAAATGAGGCCGTCGGAGTGACGGCCTGCGCGATCAGATACTGAAGGATGAGCCACAGCCACAGGTGGTTTTGGCATTCGGGTTGGTCACGATAAAGCGCGATCCTTCCAGGCCTTCCGTATAATCAACCGAACCGCCCACCAGATATTGCAGGCTCATTGGATCAACGACCAGTGAGACGCCCTGCTTTTCAATTGTCATATCGCCATCGTTCAGCTGGTCGTCAAACGTAAAGCCATACTGGAAACCACTGCAACCGCCACCGGTGATATAGACGCGAAGTTTCAGCGCCGGGTTCTCTTCATCGGCAATCAGGTTTTTCACCTTGGTGGCTGCGGCGTCGGTAAACTGCAACGGCAGTGCTACTACTTCATCACTCATGTTTTACTCCGGTAAACGCCCAGGTCAGAAAACGACCTTAATAACGCTATTATCAGTCAGCACCTCAGCGCAATCAAGCTCTGCCCTTCGCACTCTGTGCCGCTTTCCCCTCCGTTCAGGACGCTGTGGGTGAATCCACCTTTCGTCTGCTGCTGCTCTTCCGTAGAATGGCGCCATATTTTTCTGAAACGCTGGAGCCGAAAATGAGTAAGTCCGAACAACTGTTTGCCGAGGCACAACGCCTGATTCCGGGTGGGGTAAACTCGCCAGTACGCGCATTTACCGGTGTGGGCGGCGTTCCACTGTTTATTGAACATGCTGATGGTGCGTATCTTTATGACGCTGATGGCAAAGCCTATATCGACTATGTCGGCTCATGGGGACCGATGGTGCTGGGCCATAACAACGCGGCGATCCGTAATGCGGTGATCGAAGCAGCCCAGCGCGGCCTGAGCTTTGGCGCACCGACCGAAATGGAAGTGACCATGGCGCAGCTGGTGTGTGAGCTGGTGCCAAGCATGGAGATGGTGCGGATGGTTAACTCCGGTACCGAAGCGACCATGAGCGCAATCCGTCTGGCTCGAGGCTTTACCGGCCGCGATAAAATTATTAAGTTTGAAGGCTGCTATCACGGCCATGCCGATCATTTGCTGGTGAAAGCCGGTTCCGGTGCCCTGACGCTGGGTCAGCCAAACTCGCCGGGCGTACCAGCAGATTTCGCTAAACATACCCTGACCTGCACTTTCAACGATCTCGACTCCGTGCGCAGCGCCTTCGAGCAATATCCTGATGCCATCGCTGCCATCATCGTTGAGCCGGTTGCCGGTAATATGAACTGCATCCCGCCGCAGCCAGAATTCCTGCCGGGCCTGCGCGCGCTCTGCGATGAGTTCGGCGCACTGCTGATTATCGATGAAGTGATGACCGGCTTCCGTGTGGCGCTGGGTGGCGCGCAGGCTCACTACAATGTGCGTCCTGACCTGACCTGTCTCGGAAAAATTATCGGTGGCGGGATGCCAGTCGGTGCATTCGGTGGCCGTCGCGATGTGATGGCTGCACTGGCGCCGACCGGCCCGGTTTATCAGGCGGGAACGCTCTCCGGTAACCCGATCGCGATGGCTGCCGGTTTTGCCTGCCTGACGCAGATCGCGCAGCCGGGCACGCACGAGAAGCTCGATACCCTGACCCGCAAGCTGGCAGAGGGTCTGCGCGAAGCCGCACAACAGCAAAATATTCCGCTGGTGATTAACCATGTTGGCGGGATGTTTGGCCTGTTCTTCACCGATGCTGACAGCGTGACCTGTTACGCCGATGTGACCCGCTGCGATGTGGAACGCTTTAAAACCTTCTTCCATCTGATGCTGGAGGAAGGCGTTTACTTTGCGCCATCAGCTTATGAAGCGGGCTTCATGTCACTGGCGCACAGCGAAGAGGATATTCAGCGCACGGTTGATGCTGCGCGTCGTTGTTTCGCGAAGCTGTAATTTCGGTAACGTTAAAGATGAAGACCGGCTTGCGCTGGTCTTTTTTTTAACCTGAACGACGCAGCAACCAGATAAAGTAAGGTGCACCTAAAAATGTCGCCATCAGCCCGGCAGGAATTTGATCCGGGAATGCCAGCATCCGCCCGCACCAGTCAGCCAGCACCATCAGTCCCGCCCCCAGTAATCCCGACAGCAGCAGTTGCGGCAAGGCACGCCGGAACCCCAGCATGCGCGCCATGTGCGGCGCCATTAATCCAACAAAACTCAGCGGACCAATAGTCAGCGTTGCGCTGGCGGTCAGCGCGGCTGCCAGCAGCAGCAGACTCAGCCGCGCGGGCGTTAATGCCATGCCGGCCGAGCGTGCGGTAGCACTTCCCAGCGGCAGCAGCGTCAGCCAGCGGCTCGCCAGTGGTGCCAGCGAGACCAGCAGCAGCGCACAGAGTGCGCTCTGGATCGCCTGACTGCCGCTGATGTTATAGGTTGAGCCGGAGATCCAGCTCAGCAGCCCGCCCATGCGGGGATCGCCACTTGCCAGCAGCAGCATCAGCAGGGTGACAAAGGCGCTGTTAAGCGCCATACCCGCCAGCAGCATTCTCTCAGGTGAGAAGCCGCCACGACTGGCTACCGCCATGATCACCAGCAGCGTCAGCGCGGCCCCCATCGCACCGGCGGGCAGCAGCCATGCCATCGCATCGCCCGGCACAAAGAACATCATGACGACGACGCCACAGGCGGCACCTGAACTGATGCCCAGCACTTCCGGGCTGGCCATAGGATTACCGGTCAGCCGCTGGATCAGGCTCCCCGCCACGCCCAGCATCAGGCCGGTCACCAGCGCAGCCAGCACGCGCGGTGCACGCCACGGAAGCAAAGAGTGCAGCATCTCGCCCGATGACCCGACCCAGCCCAGCGCATCACGCCCAAACGCCAGCGCACCCCACACCAGCAGGGCAAGCACCGCGAGACCCGTCAGCGTCCAGCGCAACAGGTTTTGTCGCTCGGCGGGTACGTTGTCGCCCTGATTCAGGGCGGGCGGCACTGAACCCGTACGCAGTCGCGGCAGCAGCCACAACAAAATGGGTACACCGAGCAGTGCCGTGGCCGTTCCGGTCGGGATATCGCGCCAGTGTGCGCTAAGCCATAACACGCAACTGTCGGCCAGCCACAGCAGCAGCGCGCCGGTAAGCGGTGCCAGCAGCATCCGGCTGAGGAGCCGTCGACCACCCAGCAGCTTCGCCAGCAGCGGCGCAAACAGTCCGATAAAACCGATGATACCAGCGACATTCACCAGCTGTGCACTAAGCAGGATTGCCAGCCCGAGGCCACCGATACGCGCCACCGAGAGCGCCAGCCCCAGATTTTTTGCTACACCATCATCCAGCCCCATCAGTGTCAGCGGACGCAGCAGCGCCAGCGCCAGCAGAAACGCCAGCAGCAGGCGCGGCCAGAGCTGCTGCACATTTTCCCAGCTCATCTGATTCAGCGCGCCGGTGCTCCACAGAAACATGTTCTGCAGCTGATCGTGATTGAAGATAGCGAAGATTTGATTTACCGCACCGCTGTAGAAGCTCAGCACCAGCCCGGCCAGAATCAGCGTCACCGGCGACAGACGTTTGCCCCAGGCCACACCAAACACCAGCGCGGCCACCAGCAACGCTCCGCCAAGCGCGGCAAACTGCTGTGTCAGCGCGCCGCCCGGCAGATGCCACAGCGTCGCCACGGTAATGCCCAGCTGTGCGCCGGAAGAGACACCCAGCGTGGTGGGTTCGGCCAGCGGGTTCCGCAATATCTGCTGAAACAGCAGACCGGCAAGCCCCAGCCCGGCGCCCACCAGCAGCGCCAGCGCCGTGCGCGGCAGCAGGCTGTAGTGAAACACCATCTGCGGCAGGCTATCGACCGTCGGTGACCAGAATGCCTGCCACCACTCATGCTGCGGCAGCGCATGGTGCAGATTAACCAGCGTCAGGCTGAGTGAGAGCAGAAACAGCAGGCTGAGGAGACCTGCGGGAAACAGAGCATGGCGCATCAGTGCGTCTCCAGCGCGCGTTCCAGCACGCGAACAAAGTGCAGCGCCGAAAGCGTAGCACCGTAATACCAGACTGCAGGGACGCGCTGAAAGCGTCCGGTGCGAACAAACGGCATGGCCTGCCACAGCGGGCTGCGCATCAACTGCTGCATCTCTGCGTCATTGTCATGATCAAAACAGATGACATCCACATTTCCAGCCTGCGCCAGCTGCTCGATGCCGATTACCGCGCTGCCCCAGAAATTTGTTTCGCCCTGCCAGCCATTTTTCAGGCCCAGCAGCGTCATTACTTCCAGGAACAGACTGTTTTTACCAAAGGTGATGGCGTGACGGCTGTCGAGCAGCGACATCAGCAGAATCGTGCGTCCGGCATAGGGCGCCAGCCGCTGACGCGCCTGTGCCAGTTGCGCATCGACCTCGTGCAGATGCTGCTCCGCCCGATCGCGTAATCCAAGTCTCGCCGCCAGCTTACGCAGCGATGCCCGCGCGGCGGTAAAGGGTTTCCCGTCGCCGCTGTGAAGGTCAAAGCCCATGATCGGTGCGATGCGTGTAAGTTTCTCTTCAGGCGGGCCATAGCCATTTGAACAGAGGATCAGCGACGGCTGCATTTGTGCCATCAGCTCAAGATTAGGTTCGGTGCGCAGACCCACATCGATCACGTCCGCAGGCAGCGGTGGTTCACCGACCCAGATATTGTAGTTGTGCAGATCAGCCACGCCCCAGGGCGTAACGCCCAGAGCGATCAACAGTTCGGTGGGAAGCCACTCCAGTGCAATAATCCGGCCCGGATTGGGCGTGGCAGCACGCAGGGGAAGTGCACAAAACAGTGGCGAGGCCGCGAGTGCCAGCAACAGTCGGCGGCGATAAAGATCGGGCATCATCCTTTCCTTAACAAACAAAACTGACCGGCGCGCCGCCCTGCGGATGCGGTAAAATGCCCATCGGGATGCCATAGATCGCGCCGAGCACCTCAGGCTGCATAATCGCCTGCGCGTTACCTTCGGCAATCATCGCGCCCTGACGCAGTGCCACCAGATGATCGCAATAGCGGGCTGCCATATTGATATCGTGCAGCACCGCAATCACGGTTAAGCCGCGCTGCTGGCTCAGATCTTTTATCAGCGCCAGCACCTCAACCTGATGAGCGATATCCAGCGCCGACGTCGGTTCATCCAGCAGCAGACAGCGACTGTTCTGCGCCACCATCATCGCCAGCCAGGCGCGCTGACGCTCACCGCCCGACAGACTGTCCACCAGTCGCCCGGCAAAGGGCTTTAGCCCGACCTGGGCAATCGCATCTTCTACCCTGTCCCGATCGTCCTGCCCGAAACGGCCCAGCGCGCCGTGCCAGGGATAGCGACCAATCGCCACCAGTTCACGCACCGTCATCCCTTCGGCTGCCGGTAACTGCTGCGGCAGATAGGCCACCTCGCGGGCAAACGCTTTGCTGTTCCAGCGCCCGACCGGCTGCTGATTCAGCAGCACCTCTCCGCCGCTGGCCACGTGATGACGGCCCAGCATTTTCAACAGCGTCGACTTACCGGAACCGTTATGACCAATCAGCGCGGTCATTTTGCCAGGTGGAAAGGTCAGCGAGAGGGGCTGAAGGAGAGTTCGGCCGGGCACTTCAAAACTGGCGTTTGCCAGCGTAAAAGTCGCCTCTTCTGCGTGCGGATGCGGCATGGTTATCCCTGTGAACGAACGGGCGCCGAAGCGCCCGGTTAAATCAGAATCTGAAGGTCGCGGTGCCGACAATCTTACGCTCCGCGCCCCAGTAGCAGGCGTATTCCCGGTAGCAGCTGGCGACATACTCGCGGTTGAACAGATTGTTGACGTTAACGCCCACCGTTGAGCCCGGCAGACCGAAACGACCGAGGTCATATTTAAGCGCCGCATCTACCGTGGTGTAACCGGCAACCTTAAAGTTCTGGTTCTGCTCGGTGCCGGTGCTGTAGAGACCCTGGCTCTCGCCGACATAACGCACACCCGCGCCCACTGTCACACCCGACAGGGCTGTCTCGTGGAAGGTGTAGTCACTCCAGAGTGAGGCCATATTTTTAGGGACGCTCACCGGCGTTCGGCCTTTCAACTGCGTATCTTCGGTATATTCCGCATCGGTATAGGTGTAGGACGCCGTCAGGTTAACGTTGGCATTCAGCGCCGCTTTCGCTTCCAGCTCTACGCCGCGCGACCGGATTTCACCGCTCTGCACGCTGGCAAACGGATGATTGAACGTATCAGGATCGGCCGTCAGGTTTTTGGTTTTAGTCAGTTGAAAAACGGCTGCGGTGAGCACAACCGGACGATCTTTAGGTACGTACTTCACGCCCGCTTCATACTGTTTAGCGCGCGACGGATCGAATGCCTGGCCATCAAAGGTCGATCCGGCATTTGGAATAAAGGCTTCGCTGTAGCTGAAATAAGGCGCGATGCCGTTATCAAACACGTAGTTCAGACCACCACGCCAGGTAAAGGCCTGATCGTTCTGGCGATCAACGGTGTCCGTCACCCGATCGTAAACCGAAGTCATGGCATAGTCGTAGCGGCCGCCCAGTGTCAGCACCCAGCGGTTCCATTCCATTTGATCCTGTGCATAGAGGCCGGTTTGACGCTGCTTGTTGAGGTGCTGATAGGGATTGGCAAATGGCGTGACGCTATTATCGCCATATTGCGGATTTACCGCATTCAGATTCGATGCCGAGCCAAACTGTGCGTCGATATCATTGCGGGTCCGCTGGAAGTCCACGCCCAGCAACAGCGTATGATCAACCTGACCCGTGGCAAACTTCGCCTGCGCCTGGTTATCCACCGCAAACTGATTGAGCTTCTCTTCTGAAACGGCCGAACCTCGCGTGATCTGCTGCGTCTCCGGCAGGAAACCGTTACCATAAATACTACGGTAATCGGTGCGCAGGTCGGCGTAACGCAGGTTCTGGCGCAGCGTCCAGGTGTCATTGAAGCTATGCTCGGCGTTATAGCCGATCATTTTGGTGGTGCGTGAAATCTTGTTGCTCTGCTCGCCTTCATCGAAGTTGGTCGGCAGTTTATACTGGCTGCCATCGGCACGCGTGATGGGGACGACCGTGCCCTGACGCGGTAGCCAGCCGTAATAGCCGGTTTCGGGTTCGTTCTGGAAATAGGTCAGCAGGTCAACGCGGGTGCGATCGTCGGGACGCCAGCTAAATGCGGGCGCGATGGTGTAGCGCTTCTCTTTGTTCATCGCCTGCTGCGCATCCTGACTGCGCGCCTGGCCGGTCAGGCGATAGCTGTAGACGCCGTCATCATCCAGCGCCCCACCAAAGTCAAATCCCGTTGAGAAGAGGTTATCGTTGCCCATCTGGAACTGCACTTCACGCAGAGTTTCCTGAGTCGGACGCTTGCTCACCAGCGAGACCACACCGCCAGGATTGCTTTTGCCGTAGAGTACCGACACCGGACCGCGCAGCAGTTCGGCGCGCTCCAGAAAATAAGGATCGATGGCAAACTCAGAGTAGTTATCCCCCTGCAGTTTCAGGCCATCCATATACTGATTGGTATTAGTTTCGCTGAAGCCGCGAATCGACAACGCATCAATCACATCTGAGCTGCCACGGTTACCGGTCAGTACGCCAGGCGTATAGTTAAATGCCCCTTTCACGCTGGTGACATTGCGCATTTCCATCTCTTCGCGGGTGACCACGGAGACAGACTGCGGATTTTTTTCAATCGGCGTATCGGTTTTCGTACCGGTGGCGCTGCGTTTGGCTGCCACAGTGGGTGCCGGGCCCCAGGCGCTTTCCGCCTCGGCGCCGCTGCCGCCATCCGCTGAAACCACCATCGTCTCCGCCTGTGCGGCGTAAAGTGAGGTGCTCAGACTGAGAGAGATCATGATGCCCAGAAGCGGTCGGGAAAATGTTTTTTTGGTGTCGGCTGCAAAAGTCGTTCGCGCATTCATAAATGTGTCTCAGAAAATAGGCCCTTAAGGGCGAATCGAAACGATAATGATTATTATAACGGATTAGATAATATGCGAACTTCAGCGGACACTGCAAGAAGAAATCCCAGTCGTGACGCCGTTTGGAGGGCGATTGATGCGTATTAATCAGCAACAAAAAAAGGGCGCCGAAGCGCCCTTTTAAACCTGTCTGACTGATTTATTTGCCAAACATATCTTTGATCCAGCCTGCTACGCCGTCGCTGTCTTTCTGCTCCTGCGGTTGCTGGGCCGGTTGTTGTTGCGGCTGCTGCTGTTGCTGCTGTTGATCAAACAGCTGTTGCTGCTGCTGAACCTGCTGCTGCTGTTGCTGACACAGCGCATTCGGATCCAGCGCCCACACCGGCAGAGAACGCCAGGTGCTGCTGCCCGTGCCACAGACAAAGTTACCGGCTGAATCGACATTCATCATCGACACATCCTCCGGTGGCGTCAGCTGCAACGGCATCGGTGCCTGAATGTCGAGGTAACGACGATAAAGCTGCATCGCGCCACTGGCACCATAGAGTTTGGTCGGCTGGTTGTTATCGCGCCCCACCCAGGTGATCGCGACTTCTTTGCCATCAATACCGGCAAACCAGCTGTCGACCAGGTCGTTGGTGGTACCGGTTTTACCGGCCAGATGCGCATTCGGGAAGCGCGCACCCAGTGCACGGGCGGTACCGTGGTCAGCAACCTGCTGCATGGTGTAGAGCGTCAGATAGGCCGCCTGCGCGGGTTCAACCCGTTCTGCCTGCGGATAGCTCTGATAGAGCACGCTACCATCTTCCGCAATCACCGAACGTACTGCAGAGAGCGATGCGCGGTTACCGCCGCTGGCGATTGACTGGAACGCCTGCGCCACTTCAACCGGCGTCAGGTTCATGGCACCCAGCAGCATCGCCGGAACCGGATGCAGCTGATCTTTCGGCACACCCAGCTTGCTCCAGGTATCCACCACCGCATCCAGCCCCAGCGTCATACCGAGGTTAACCGTCGGCACGTTCATGGAGTTGGTCAGCGCATCCACCAGCATCACTTTTCCGCTGAAGCGACGATCGTCGTTCATCGGTTTCCAGACGCTGCCGTTTGGCTGCTTCAGCGCAATCGGCTCATCGGCGATCCAGCTGTTCAGCCGGTAGCTGTTTGGCTGGCTCAGCGCGGTGAGGTAGGTGGCGGGTTTCGCCAGTGAACCAATAGAGCGGCGCGCCTGTAACGCACGGTTGTAACCGGCGTACTGCGGATCGGCACCGCCGACCATGGCGCGGACTTCACCGCTAAAGCGGTCAACCACCACCATCGCGGTTTCCAGATCTTTCAGGCCACGCTGTTTTTTCAGCGTCGGAATACCATCAATAACGGCTTTTTCGGCTGCATCCTGTGACACCGGATCCAGCGTAGTGAAGATTTTCACGCCGGAGAGATCTTTAATCTTATCGCCCAGTTTCGCCTGAAGCTCGTTACGCACCATCTGCATAAAGGCAGGCTGCGGCGTGATCACGCCCCCTTTCGGCTGCACGCCCAGCGGACGCGCCGACAGCATGTCATACAGCTCCTGGTCGATCACTTTCTGCTGCTGCAACAGGCGCAGCACCAGGTTGCGTCGTTCCAGCGCCAGTTTCGGGTTACGCCACGGGTTATAGAGCGACGCACCTTTCACCATGCCAACCAGCATCGCCTGCTGATCCAGACTGAGCTCATCCACCGGGCGGCCAAAGTAGTAAAGGCTCGCCAGCGGGAAGCCGCGGATCTGATCACTCCCTGCCTGACCGAGATAGACCTCGTTCAGATAGAGTTCCAGAATGCGATCTTTGCTGTAGCGCGCATCCATGATCACCGCCATATAGGCTTCACGCGCTTTACGCCACAGTGAACGCTCGTTGGTGAGGAACAGGTTCTTCACCAGCTGCTGGGTCAGCGTACTGCCGCCCTGCACCGCTTTCCCGGCCGTGATGTTCGCCAGGAAGGCGCGACCAATGGAGTACGGGCTGATGCCATCGTGCTCATAGAAATGGCGATCTTCGGTAGCGATCAGCGTATCGACCAGCAGATCCGGGAAACCGGCGCGTGGCACAAAGAGACGCTGTTCACCATTCGGCGACTGCAGCATGGTGATCAGGCGTGGATCGAGGCGGAAAAAGCCAAAATCACGGCCGGTTTCGAGGTTTTTAATCTCGCTCAGCTCATCTTTCGTGAAGCTCATGCGCGCGTGGATCTGTCCCTCTTTACTGTCGGGGAAATCAAACGGGCGACGCAGCAGATCGATGGTGTTGCCCTTCACCGAAAACTCGCCAGGGCGGGTAATTCGGGAGACTTCGCGATACTGGGTTCCTTCCAGCAGCGCCACCATTTCACTTTTGTTGTAGGCCATACCCGGTTCCAGGCTGACCATGCGACCATAGACGGTCGCGGGCAGTTGCCACACTTTACCGTCAATACGGCTGCGAATTTCTGAGTCGAGGTAGATGCCCCATGCGACCATGACCACCACAAACACCAGGAACAGTTTAATTAACCATCCCAGCCAACGGCGTTTGCCGCGCGGCGGTTTTCCACCTTTACCTTTACGTGGCACCGGCGCTTCCTCCTCGTCATCATTAAAATCGTCCTGATCGATATCCTGTTCGATATCCCTGCGTCGTCCCCGGCCCGCACTGCTGCGCGGCGGCAACGGTTTACCTTTGCGCCCTATTGGTTCGCGATCGTTCCCAGACATGACTTTTTTTCTCCAGGCAGTGCTTACGGCAGCGCCGCTACTCTAACTGCTTTCTCGCGTGCCGCATGGCAGAACCCTCTGAATTCGATCCAGCGGACTCAACCCTGCGGGGACATTTTTTTGGTTCGCCTTGTTGGCAAGGCATTGGCCGGATCCTCTGGCCAGGGATGTTTAGGATAACGCCCCTTCATCTCTTTCCTGACTTCAGGCCAGGCACCGCGCCAGAACGCCGCCAAATCGCGGGTGATCTGCAATGGGCGCTGGGCGGGCGATAACAGCTCCAGCACCAGCGGAATACGTCCTTCCGCCACGGCAGGATTCGTCGCCTCACCAAACATCTCCTGAATCCTGACCGCCAGCGCGGGCGGCTTGTCCGCATCATAGCGGATCGGCAGCCGGCTTCCGGTCGGCACAGTGTAATGAGTTGGCAGCACAGTATCCAGCCGCTGACGTTGCGACCATGTGAGTAAATGTAAGAGTGCCGTCGTCAGGTTCACCGCCTGCAGGCTGCGGAGATCGCGCACTGCTGACATCTGCGGCAATAGCCACTGTGGCAGGCTCTTAAGCAGGCTCTCATCGTCTGTGGCGGGCCAGCTCTCTTCCGGCAACCACTGCGCCGCACACTGGATGCGCAGGCGCAGCTGTTCGGCATCCGGCGTCCAGCCCAGCACCGACAGACCTTTTTCGGCAATCCAGCGCAACATGGCTGCGTGCAGCACCGCCGGGTCCGGGCGCGCCATCGGCTGGGTCTTCAGTATCAGCGCGCCAATCTGCTCGCGTCTGAACGCGCGAAGTGTGCCTTTCTCTTCGTCCCACTCCACTTCAGTACGGCGCTCAATCAATGCGGGCTGCTGCTGGCACAACGTCTCAATGTCGACCGGTAGCGCCAGCAACATCCGGGCATCCGGCGTGGTACTGCCCTGTAACAGAGCAGGCGCAATCAGCCATTCATTGCGTGTCAGGCCATCCTGCTCATCCAGTCTGGCACCCAGGCCGTTGGCCAGTTGATAACGGCCACTCTGGTCACGTCGCCGCGCCAGCCGATCGCCAAAACCTGCCGCCAGCAAGCCAGCGAAACGATCTTCATCGACCCGTCCGCCACGAATTTTGAGTCGTTGCTGCCACTGCTGCGCGCGTCGCTGCCATGGAGACTGTGGCCGATGCAGGGCATCCCGCAGATCGGCACTGCCGCTACGCGGAGGATCTTCCAGAATCGCCACCAGCAGCGCGGCGCTGGCAACCGCATCCGGTTCATCGCCTGCGGCACAGAGCATAGCAGCCAGTCGGGGATCGCAGCCCAGCTGCGCCATGCGCCGTCCCAGCGTGTTGAGCAGGCCGTTGCTGTCCAGCGCACCCAGGCGAGTCAGCTGCTGTTTTGCGGCATCCAGATTTCTGGCGGGCGGCTGATCCAGCCACTGTAACTGGTGCGGCTCGGTACAGCCCCACTGCAGCAGATCCAGCCACAGCGACGAGAGATCGCTGTTCACAATTTCCGGTTCGCTCTGCGCCGCCGCACGGGATGCCTGCTCCTGCGGTAACAGATGCAGACAGAGTCCCGGCATCAGTCGCCCGGCGCGACCTGCACGCTGGATCATGGATGCCTGGCTGATTCGCTGGGTCTGCAGCCGCGTCACGCCGCTGCGGGCGTCAAACAGAGCGCTGCGCTCAAGCGCGCTGTCGACCACCAGCCGGATCCCCTCAATGGTCAGGCTGGTCTCAGCGATATTGGTGGCAAGCACCACTTTGCGGCGTCCGGCAGCAGCGGGAAGTATCGCCCGGCGCTGCGCCGCCAGCGGCAGTGCCCCATAGAGCGGTGTCAGGTCCACGTCGTCGCTGATGCGTGATTCCAGTTCGCGTTTCACCCGTTCAATTTCCGCCACGCCCGGCAGAAACAGCAGAAGTGATCCGGCTTCATCGCGCAGCAGCTGGGCGACTTCACGCGCGACCGCCTCTTCAAAACGCACGTTCTGATTCAGCGACGCATAACGACGCTCAACCGGATAGCTGCGCCCTTCTGAGACAATCAATGGCGCATCCGGCAGCAGCGCCGCCAGTCGGGCATTATCCAGCGTGGCGGACATCAGCATGATTTTAAGGTCGTCGCGCAGCCCCTGCTGCACATCGAGCAGCAGCGCCAGCGCCAGATCGGCCTGCAGGCTGCGCTCGTGAAACTCATCAAGGATCACCAGCGACACGCCCTCCAGCATCGGATCGTGCTGAAGCATGCGCGTGAGCATGCCTTCGGTCACCACTTCAAGCCGGGTCTGTGGCCCGACGCAGCTTTCGCCACGCATCCTGAACCCCACCGTGGTTCCCGGCTGCTCACCGAGCTGCTCCGCCAGCCGCTGCGCGACATTACGCGCCGCCAGCCGGCGTGGCTCCAGCATAATGATTCGTCCCGGCAAGGCTGCATGCTGTAGTAACTGCAAGGGCAGCCAGGTCGATTTTCCCGCGCCGGTGGGCGCGGCCAGCAGGATTTGAGAGGCGTCACGCAGCGCCGCCAGGATGTCAGGCAGCACCACGCTGACCGGTAAATCGCTCACAGCAAACTCCGCTTCTGCCTGTGCTAAGATGGCGCGCATTGTAGCACGTGATTTTTGCCGGAGAGCGCCATGGCGACACAACGCTTATTTTTTGCCATCAGCCTGCCTGACGAGATGCAGCAGCAGCTGGTGCACTGGCGGGCAGACAACTTTCCTGCCGAGGCGGGCCAGCCAGTGGTCGCAGCGAATCTGCATCTGACGCTGGCATTTCTGGGTGAGGTCGCGCCGCAAACCTCCCAGCAACTGCAAACGCTGGCTTCCCGCATTATCCAGCCCGGTTTTGATCTCGACCTGGATGATGCCGGACACTGGCCACGTCCGGGCGTGGTCTGGCTGGGTTGCCAGCGCGCACCACGGGGTCTGCTGCAGCTCGCCAGCCTGCTCCGTGCGCAGGCCGCCCGACATGGCTGTTACCAGAGTCCGCAGCCGTTTCATCCACATATCACGCTGTTACGCCATGCCACTCAGCCGGTTGCGTTACCGCCACGCGGCTTTCACTGGCGTTTTCGCGTCTCCACGTTTTCCCTGTTTGCCTCTGAATATTCCCGGGGCCGCACCCGCTATCGCGCTCTGGCCAGCTGGCCATTAACGTCTCAGGATCCGCATGCACTTCTCTCCCGCTCTTAAACCCGCCCGCCTGATTGCCCGTTACAAACGTTTCCTTGCCGATGTTATGACGCCGGACGGTGAGGTTCTGACGATCCACTGTGCCAACACCGGCGCCATGACGGGCTGTGCTACGCCGGGCGATCGGGTCTGGTATTCAACGTCCGACAGCCTGACCCGCAAATACCCTCACAGCTGGGAGCTGACCGAAACGCAGCAGGGCCACTGGATTTGTGTCAATACTCTGCGCGCTAACCAGCTGGTGGCTGAAGCGCTGGATCAAAACAGGCTGCCCGCGCTGGCGGGGTATTCCCAGCGTCAGGCGGAAGTAAAATATGGCAGTGAAAAAAGCAGAATTGATTTCCTGCTCAAGGCAGATGCCCGGCGCAACTGCTATATTGAGGTGAAATCCGTAACCCTTCTCCATGAAGGAAAAGGTTATTTTCCGGATGCGGTGACGATTCGAGGACAGAAGCACCTGCGTGAACTGGCGACAGTTGCAGCAGAGGGTCATCGGGCCGTTTTGTTGTTTGCCGTTTTGCACTCGGGGATTGAGGACGTTTCCCCGGCACGCCACATTGATGCGGTGTATGCAGAACAACTGGCTCAGGCGCAACAGGAAGGCGTAGAGATTTTAGCGTATCAGGCAGACTTATCGGCGGAGGGAATGTTTCTTAAATCGCCGATCAACGTAACCTTGTAATATCTTTTGCAATTTTATGTGTTAAGAATGTTCTGAGCTAAGGGCTGAATACGCTGTTCCTCACAGGCTTGTCAAGGTGTGTTCATGAAGAATTGCCAACCCTGACTGCTTCTGTTATTTATAGCGGCCTGTTTTTTTCCCCAATGGGGGATCGATGTACCCCGCAGACGTTAAATGCAGGCTGGCAGCAACGCCACTGCGAGACGGAAGTCAGAGGGTATAGTGCGTGTTATCCAGGAGAAGCAACATGCAAGAAGGTCAAAACCGTAAAACATCGTCCCTGAGTATTCTCGCTATCGCTGGTGTTGAACCTTATCAGGTGAAGCCAGGCGAAGAGTATATGAACGACGCGCAGCTGACCCATTTTCGCAAGATTCTGGAAGCCTGGCGTAATCAATTGCGGGACGAAGTCGATCGTACTGTATCGCATATGCAGGATGAAGCCGCTAACTTCCCGGACCCGGTTGACCGTGCCGCGCAGGAAGAGGAATTCAGTCTGGAGCTGCGTAACCGCGATCGCGAACGTAAACTGATCAAAAAGATCGAGAAGACGCTGAAGAAAGTCGAAGATGACGACTTCGGTTATTGCGATTCCTGTGGCGTTGAGATTGGTATTCGCCGTCTCGAAGCGCGTCCTACTGCCGATCTCTGCATCGACTGTAAGACGTTAGCAGAAATTCGTGAGAAACAAATGGCCGGCTAATGCCGCGTCCAGCCTGTTACCACGCAGCGGAACAAATGTTTGTTTGTCCGCTGCGTGGTCACTTCTGAATCCTATGCCATCCTCCTGTATCGGTCGCTTCGCCCCTTCTCCCTCTGGTGAACTCCATTTTGGCTCGCTTATTGCTGCCCTGGGCAGTTACCTGAGCGCACGCGCGCAAAACGGCATCTGGCGGGTAAGAATTGAAGATATCGATCCGCCACGGGAAGTATCCGGTGCCGCCAGCCGTATCCTGCATCAGCTGGAACACTACGGCTTAACCTGGGATGGCGATGTGTTGTGGCAGTCACAGCGTCATGAAGCCTACCGGGAGGCGCTGGCCTGGCTGCAGCAGCATCGCCAGAGCTATTTCTGCACCTGCCCGAGGCGTCGCATCCAGGAGATTGGCGGTTTCTATGATGGTTACTGCCGGGAACGACAACGCGGACCCGCAAACGCCGCGCTACGTTTGCGACAGCATGCGCCGATCTTTGCGTTTGAGGATCGACTGCGCGGCCATGTGGAGGCGGACCGACGCCTGGCACAGGAAGACTTTATCATTCACCGTCGTGATGGCCTGTTTGCCTATAACCTGGCGGTGGTTGTCGATGATCATTTTCAGGGTATTACCGAAGTGGTTCGCGGCGCAGATCTTATTGAGCCGACGGTACGACAGATTGCGCTCTATCAGCAATTTGGCTGGCCGGAGCCTGCCTGGTTACATCTGCCGCTGGCGCTTAACCATGATGGCAATAAGTTATCAAAGCAGAATCATGCACCTTCGCTGCCGGATGGCGATGCCAGACCGCTGCTGGTGGCAGCATTGCGTTTCCTTGGACAGCCTGTTTCAGACGGCTGGCAGGACTTAACGCAGGACAAACTGCTGTCTGATGCGGTGTCGCAGTGGAATATCGCTTTGATGCCGCAACAGAACGCCCTGAAACCGGATGCATAGACAACAGCATTCTCAAACGGTTCTCAACAGGCTATGATTAGCCGCTGATTTTACCTACACCCTAATTGCCACTGTCGAGGTGTCCCATTTTTACCCGAGTAGCTAATTTTTGCCGGAAAGTCCTGAAGCGTGATGAAGAGGAAGCCCCAGCAGAGGTTGAACCAGAGCGTCTGATGACCATCATCCCTCGTGAAAGCCATACCATCTCACGTAAAGACATCAGCGAAAATGCCCTCAAAGTGCTCTATCGCCTGAACAAAGCCGGTTATGAAGCCTATCTGGTAGGCGGTGGCGTGCGCGATTTGCTACTGGGGCAAAAACCCAAAGATTTCGACGTGACCACCAACGCCACACCAGAGCAAATGCGTAAGCTGTTCCGCAACTGTCGCCTGGTCGGTCGTCGTTTCCGTCTGGCACACGTCATGTTTGGCCCGGAAGTGATCGAAGTCGCAACGTTCCGTGGCCATCATCAGGTGGAAGAGATTGCAGAAGATCGTAACAGTTCGCAGCGCGCCCAGAGTGGCATGCTGCTGCGCGATAATATCTTTGGTTCTATCGAAGATGATGCCCAGCGTCGCGATCTCACCATCAACAGCCTCTACTACAGCGTGGCTGATTTCAGCGTGCGCGACTATGTCGGCGGCATCAGCGATCTCGAACAGGGCATTATCCGCCTGATTGGCGATCCGGAAACCCGCTACCGTGAAGATCCGGTGCGGATGCTGCGCGTTGCGCGTTTTGCCGCCAAGCTCAATATGCGTATTGCGCCGGAGACCGCCGAGCCGATTCCGCGTCTCGCCTCACTGCTACGTGATATTCCGCCTGCACGCCTGTTTGAAGAGTCACTGAAACTGCTACAGGCCGGATACGGTTACAGCACCTATCTTAAACTGTGTGAATATCAGCTGTTCCAGCCGCTGTTCCCGACGCTGGCACGCAACTTCACGGAAAACAGCGACAGTCACATGGAGCGGATGCTGGCTCAGGTGCTGAAAAATACCGATAACCGCATTCACAACGATATGCGCGTTAATCCGGCATTTCTGTTTGCCGCGATGTTCTGGTATCCGCAGCTTGAAGCGGCCGAACGCATCGCGCAGGAAAGTGGCCTGACCTACTTCGAAGCTTTTGCGATGGCGATGAACGATACGCTGGATGAAGCCTGCCGTGCGCTGGCGATTCCGAAGCGTATTACTTCGCTTATCCGCGATATCTGGCTGTTGCAGTTACGCATGTCACGCCGTCACGGTAAACGTGCCTGGAAACTGATGGAGCATCCGAAATTCCGCGCCGCTTACGATCTGCTGGCGCTGCGGGCAGAAGTGGAAAATAACCCTGAACTGCTGCGCCTGAGCCAGTGGTGGGGTGAATTCCAGGTGGCTGCCCCGCCGCATCAGAAAAACATGCTGAATAACCTGGGTGATGATCCGGTGCCACGCAATAAATCGCGTCGTCCGCGCCGCCGTCCTTCCGCGCCGCGTCGTGACAATCAAAACGCCTCATGACACGGGTTTATCTCGCGTTAGGCAGTAACCTGGCCGATCCGCTGCATCAGGTTGATGCAGCGCTGACCGCACTGGATGCGTTGCCGCAGACGCAACGCATCGCCACCTCTCCGTTCTACCGCACGCCGCCCTATGGCCCACCCGATCAGCCCGATTTTCTCAATGCCGCAGTGGCACTTGAAACCGATCTCAGCGCAGACGCGCTGCTTGACCATACCCAGCGGATTGAGCTGGAGCATGGCCGGGTGCGCAAGGCAGAACGCTGGGGCCCCCGCACGCTGGACATCGATCTGATGCTGTTTGGCGATGCAGTGATCAACACGGAGCGGTTGATTGTGCCGCATTATGATCTGCAGAACCGCGCATTTATGCTGGTGCCGCTGCTGGCGATTGCCCCGGATGCCCACCTGCCCGACGGCCGCGCACTCAGCACTCTTCTTGCCGCCCTCGACAGCAGCAGCATCGCGCTGTGGCACGGCTGATCAGACAAACGCAACTCTCTGATTCCGCTCTTTCACGCTATCCAGTAAACTGCGCCCATCAGAATTCCTGAGTTGAGAGCGCCATGAAACCCACCACGATTTCACATCTGCGTCAGGCGAAAGCCAGCGGTAAAAAGTTCGCGACGCTGACCGCCTACGATTTCAGTTTTGCCCGTCTGTTTGCCGATGAAGGTATTCAGGTGTTGCTTGTTGGTGATTCACTGGGAATGACGGTGCAGGGGCACGACTCCACGCTGCCGGTCACGGTCAGCGATATCGCTTATCACACCACCGCCGTACGCCGGGGTGCGCCGCAGGCACTGCTGCTCGCCGATCTGCCATTTATGAGTTATGCCACGCCACAGCAGACCTTTGAGAGTGCCGCACAGCTGATGCGTGCCGGCGCCAATATGGTGAAACTGGAAGGCGGCAGCTGGCTGGCTGAGACCGTGCAGATGCTGACCGAACGGGCCGTGCCGGTGTGTGGTCATCTTGGCCTGACGCCACAGTCGGTGAATATCTTTGGCGGCTATAAAGTACAGGGGCGTGATGAAGCAGGCGCAGAGCAGCTGCTGGCCGATGCGCTGGCACTGGAAGCCGCTGGCGCGCAGTTGATGGTACTGGAGTGCGTGCCGGTGTCGGTGGCGCAGCAGATTACCGACGCACTCACGATACCGGTGATTGGCATCGGTGCCGGTAACGTCACCGATGGTCAGATTCTGGTCATGCATGACGCGCTGGGCGTGACTGGCGGTCACATTCCCAAATTTGCTAAAAATTTCCTGGCGGAGACCGGCGATGTTCGCGCGGCGATTCGCCACTATATCGCCGAAGTCGAGGCCGGTACCTACCCGGCGGCAGAGCACAGTTTCCAGTAATCCAGGAGAGTCACCGTGTTGATCATTGAAACGCTGTTGATGCTGCGCCAGGAAGTCCGTCGCTGGCGTCAGCAGGGTAAACGCATTGCGCTGGTGCCGACCATGGGCAACCTGCATGAAGGCCATCTGACACTGGTGGATGAAGCGCGCGCCCGCGGCGACATCGTCATTGTCTCGATCTTTGTCAATCCCATGCAGTTCGATCGCGAAGATGACCTCGCGCGCTATCCGCGCACGCTGCAGGAAGATTGTGAAAAGCTGAACCGTCACCAGGTGGATGTGGTTTTTGCGCCTTCACCGGCTGAAGTCTATCCGCAGGGTACCCAGAATCAGACCTTTGTTGAGGTGCCGGTGCTCTCTTCCCTGCTGGAAGGCGCGATGCGACCAGGCCATTTTCGCGGCGTGGCGACCATCGTCAGCAAACTGTTTAATCTGGTGCAGCCCGATATTGCCTGTTTCGGTGAAAAGGATTTTCAGCAACTGGCTATCATTCGTAAGATGGTGGCCGATATGGGCTTTGACATTGAGATTGTGGGTGTGCCCACCGTGCGGGCTAAAGATGGCCTGGCGCTGAGTTCACGCAACGGCTACCTGACAGCCGATGAGCGTAAGCTGGCACCGTTGCTGAGCCAGGTAATGCGTCAGATGGCGACACGGCTGGAGAATGGCGAGCGTCAGATTGACGAGATCATCGAGGCCGCCAGCGAGGCACTGCTGGCGCAGGGATTGCGTCCTGATGGCCTGGCGATTTGTGATGCGGACACACTGCAGCCGCTGACGGTGGACAGTCAGCGCGCGGTGGTACTGATGGCCGCCTGGCTGGGTAAAGCCCGCCTGATTGATAATCAAACTGTTGACCTGACGCTGTAACTCTTTCTGCGGCAGGTTGTTTTATTTCTCTGACAAGGTTTCTGGCTATGATTCGCACTGTTCTGCAAGGCAAATTGCACCGCGTCAAGGTGACGCAGGCGGACCTCAACTATGAAGGTTCCTGCGCTATCGATCAGGATTTCCTGGATGCTTCCGGCATTCTGCAATATGAAGCGATTGATATTTATAACGTAACCAATGGCCAGCGCTTTTCCACCTACGCTATCGCGGCTGAGCGCGGATCGAAAATCATTTCAGTCAACGGTGCAGCAGCCCGCTGCGCCTGCGAGGGCGATATATTAATTATCTGCTCCTATGTGCAGGTTGAGGATGCCGAAGCGCGTCAGTGGCTGCCTAAAGTCGCCTATTTTGAAGGTGACAACCAGATGAAACGTCTGGCGAAAGCACTGCCAGTACAGATCGCCTGATTAATCGTTTATCTAAAAAAAGGGCCGCCGATAAAACGGTGGCCCTTTTCAATTCTGCTCCAGCAATTAAACCGGTTTGGTTGTCATCGGCTTTGATGACTTTTTCATCGTAAAGAGGAAATTAAACCAGCCGTGTTTTCTCATCAGACATAATGTCCACGGCAATGCCAGCGCCACCAGAAACGCTGAAATAAACTTCAGGTCATTTACCCAGGCTGACGGGCTTTCAAACTTCACAATCTTACTGAAGAACTGAATCGCCAGATAATGCGACAGGTAGAAGACAATAGAGTTGACGCCAATGTAGTAAACCAGGTCAGATTTCAGCTTAAGCGCAATCCAGACAAAAAACGGAACCGACAATAGTGCCAGAGGTGATAATAACGCCTGGGAATGACGTTCCAGTATAAAGATATTCAGGCAGGAAAGAAGTACAAAACTCACTACTGAAATCAGCAGCGTCGGACCATGCTGCACTTTCTCTGCAATATCCACCTGCTTTCTCACTACGTAATCGCCGAGATAGAAGAAGACAAACAGATAAAGCGATTTGTTGATGTGCGTATTGTCGAAGCTGGCAAACACGCCATCCGCCTCAATCGCCGGCAGCGCCCAGCTCAGCGTCATACAGATGGCAAACACCAGCAGGAATGGCAGGTGACGCGCAAAGATAATCACAATAAAGAAAATAAACAGTGAATGCAGGAACCAGGTCATATCACCGCCACCGGTCAGGTGGGAGAGAATAATATTCATCGGTGATTGCGGCGTATTAGCCATTGAGCTGAACAGGATTTTTAATCCGCCGTAGACGGCTACCCAGACCACAAAAGGATAGAGAATACTGCGTACTTTGTTATTAAAAAAAGGCCCCAGGCCTTTTCTCAACCCTGCATCGACAAATAAACCCGAAACAAAGAACATCAGCCCCAGTCTTACCGGTGCCAGCATCTCGTTCAACAGGCTGCTAAAGGCGGTAAAATGTCCGGCGTTATTATGTACGGCGATAGTGCTGTGCAAAAAAATGATTGCGAGAATACTTAATCCCCGCAGATTATCGATCCACGTTATACGATTCATCTTTTCCTGCCTTTTATTAAAAACTGGCCCTGAATTCGATGCCATTTTTCTTATTGAGAACATCCCAAGCCCACCCTTTCATCCCTGAGCAGAGGAATAACCTTATTCCGGCGGTATTTTGATAATTCGTAATAAAATAAACAACAGTCAGAACTTAAGGCTATTCTTAAAAAAAATTTAACAGTTAAGAATCATTAAGATAGAGAAAGGTGTCAGATTATTATCAGATAATACTTAGGGTTATTTTTTGTGAGAAAGGATGTAAGCGAGGCGCCAGGCGGCTTCAGTGGCATAACAGAAACGTCAGGGTGGGTTTCAGGGGGAATTTTAAGGCCAGCCAGAACCGCAGGTATGGATGTTTTTTACTCAGCAAAAAAAAGCCACGCCCTTATCGAAGCGTGGCCCTTATGATTCAGGTTAACGTCAGGTGCGTAATCCGCGCCCGCGCTGTATCAGCGCATAGACCAGCCAGTAGAACACCAGAATAAAGGCCACCAGTACCGTGAGCGTAAACACCAGCGGCACATCGTTAATGCCCAGGAAGCCATAACGGAATCCGCTAATCATATAAACGATTGGATTCAGTTTAGAGACCGCCTGCCAGATTGGCGGGAGCAGACTCAGTGAATAGAATACGCCGCCCAGATAAGTCAGTGGCGTCAGCACAAAGGTCGGGATCAGGCTGATATCGTCAAAGGTGCGGGCAAACACGGCGTTCAGCAGGCCGGCCAGTGAAAACAGAATCGCGGTCAGCAGCAGCGTGATCGCGACCATCGACCAGGAGTGCACCTGAAACGGCACAAAGAACAGCGAGATCGCCGTCACCAGAATGCCCACGCAGACACCACGCGCTACGCCACCGCCAACATAACCGGCAATAATAATGTGGGTCGGCACCGGTGCAACCAACAGCTCTTCAATGTTGCGCTGGAACTTGGCGCTGAAGAACGACGACGCCACGTTGGCATAGGCGTTGGTGATCACCGCCATCATGATCAATCCCGGCACGATGAACTGCATATAGCTGAAGCCATGCATCTCACCGATACGCGAACCAATCAGGTTGCCGAAGATGATGAAATAGAGCGTCATGGTGATGACCGGCGGCACCAGCGTCTGGATCCAGATGCGGGCGAAACGGTTAACCTCTTTGGCCCAGATACTTTTCAGCGCCACCCAGTACAAATGTGTCATGCTTTTGCTCCTGTTTTTCCCTGCGTCGTCAGGCCAACGAACAGCTCTTCCAGACGGTTGGCTTTATTGCGCATACTCAGCACATGCACTCCCTGCGCGCTCAGCTGACTAAAGACGCTGTTGAGGCCCTGCTCACGCAGCACTTCCACTTCAAGCGTTGAGGTGTCAGTCAGCCGGTACTGAAACCCTTCCAGCGAGGGCAGCGGACTGCGCGGTGCCAGATCCAGGATAAAGGTTTCTGATTTGAGCTTGGACAGCAGCCCTTTCATCGAGGTGTTCTCCACCAGCTCACCGCTCTGGATAATGCCGATGTTGCGACACAGCATCTCCGCTTCTTCCAGATAATGGGTGGTGAGAATGATGGTGGTGCCTTTGGCATTAAGATCTTTCAGGAACACCCACATGGAGCGGCGCAGTTCGATATCCACGCCAGCGGTCGGCTCATCCAGAATCAGCAGTTTAGGCTCATGCATCAGCGCGCGGGCGATCATCAGACGACGTTTCATGCCGCCGGAGAGCATGCGCGCACGTTCGGTGCGTTTGCCCCACAGATCAAGCTGCTTCAGATACTTCTCCGCACGCTCATTGGCTTCACGACGCTCAACGCCGTAGTAGCCCGCCTGACTCACGACAATCTGCATCACCGTCTCAAACGGGTTGAAGTTAAACTCCTGCGGCACCAGGCCGAGCTGGCGTTTGGCATTCACCACATCTTTTTCCAGATCGTAGCCAAACACCCGCACGCTGCCTTCGGATTTATTAACCAGCGAGCTGATAATGCCGATGGTGGTGGATTTGCCGGCACCGTTTGGCCCCAGCAGTGCATAAAAGTCACCCGCTTCAACGTTAAGATCGATGCCCTTCAGCGCCTGCACGCCGCCGGGATAGGTCTTGGTCAGCCGGGAAAGTTCCAGTGCATAAGTCATTCTGCATCCATACCCTGTTTTGGTGGCATTGCAATGCCGTTTAAATTTATCAGACCCTGGCATATAGTACGCGCGCGCACTTTGCGCAGTAACCGGTCGCTCAACGCCATGACAGACATTAATACCCTGATCAGAAACAACCGCGAATGGTCAAAATTACTGGTTGAAGAAGATCCCAGCTTTTTTGAGCGTCTCGCCCAGGCACAAAAACCGCGCTTTCTGTGGATTGGCTGCTCTGATAGCCGTGTCCCTGCCGAACGCCTGACCGGACTGGAACCTGGCGAACTTTTTGTTCACCGCAACGTTGCCAATCTGGTGATCCACACTGACCTGAACTGTCTGTCCGTGGTGCAGTACGCTATTGAAGTGCTGGAAGTGGAACACGTTATCGTGTGCGGCCACTACGGCTGCGGCGGTGTGCAGGCGGCAATGGATAACCCGGAGCTGGGATTAATCGACAACTGGCTGCTGCACATCCGCGACCTCTGGTACAAGCATAGCGTGTTGCTGGGGGAACTCCCGCCGGATAAGCGCCTGGACAAACTGTGCGAAATCAACGTTATTGAACAAGTCTATAACCTGGGTCACTCGACCGTGCTGCAATCTGCCTGGAAACGCGGCAAAGATGTCTCCCTGCACGGCTGGGTCTATGGCATTCAGGACGGCTGCCTGCGTAACCTTAATGTCACGGCAAACAGCCGGGAGATCCTCGAACAGCGCTACCGTAATGGCATTGCTAATCTGCGGATGAACGGCGAATCCTGAGCCGATCGCGGCGTAAAGCGCGACATAGCCTACACCAGCTAACCGGTGCAGGCCTTGGAAGAATGTGCGGTCAGAGCGGGATCAGGATTCCAGCGGCACCACTTTGCCGATATAAGGCAGATGGCGATAGTGCTGAGCATAGTCGATACCAAAGCCCACCACGAACTCGTCCGGAATCGCAAAGCCGACATACTCAACGTTTACATCGACTTCACGGCGCTCTGGCTTATCCAGCAGGGTACAGATCGCCAGTGATTTTGGCTGACGCAGCTGCAGAATCTCACGTACTTTGCTCAGGGTGTTACCCGAGTCGATGATATCTTCGACGATCAGCACATCCTTGCCACGAATGTCTTCATCCAGATCTTTCAGGATTTTCACATCACGTGTGCTGGACATGCCGCTGCCGTAACTGGAAGCCGTCATAAAGTCGACTTCATGCGGCACATCAATGGCGCGGCAGAGATCAGCCATGAACATGAATGAGCCGCGCAGCAGCCCTACCAGCACCATATCGCTGCCGCTGTCGCGGTAGTGCTCGTTAATCTCTTTGCCCAGTTCAGCGATGCGCGTGGCGATTGCCTGTTCAGGGATCATCACTTCAACAGTGTGTTTCATTGCGTTCAGCCCGGTTACGTCAGAAAGCCCCGAAGTCTATCACAGACGCAGCCGCGACGGCTGTGCGGCACCCGAAGCAAACGATTACGTCGCGAAATTTATCACTCAGGGTCTGCAGGTCACAGAATTGCGCATTACCTTAGAACATTCTGGCATTTACCAGCATGATTCGCTGCATGGTAGCCTTTATCCAACAGATCGTTACTCTACTCGCGCCGCTGGCCGGAGATCACAATGACTTCATATTCAGGCAAAAAAACGCATATTGGCGACCGGCCACTTCACCCTGAAACTCAGATGCTGAACTATGGCTATGATCCCCGCCTCTCTGAAGGTGCGGTGAAGCCGCCCGTGTTTCTGACGTCGACATTTGTCTTCGACAGCGCCGAAGAGGGGCGGGACTTCTTTGACTACGTTTCTGGCCGACGTGAGCCACCGGAAGGCAAATCTGGTGGTCTGGTCTATTCCCGCTTTAATCACCCTAACAGCGAAATTGTTGAAGATCGGCTGGCGGTTTATGAGCAGGCAGAAAGCTGTTCGCTTTTCTCTTCCGGCATGGCCGCCATCTCCACTGCTCTGCTGACGTTTGCCCGTCCAGGCGAGGTGATCCTGCACTCCCAGCCGCTCTATGGCGGCACCGAAACGCTGCTCAGCAAAACGCTTCACAATCTGGATATTCAGGCCGTGGGTTTCAGCGACGGTAATGATGAAGTCAAAGTGAGGGATGCCGCTCAGCAGGCGATGGCGCAGGGCCGGGTGGCGGTGATCCTGATTGAAACGCCGGCGAATCCCACCAACAGCCTGGTCAATATCCGCCTGATGGCGCGTATTGCCGATGAGATTGACCAGCAGCAGGGTTCACGACCCATTATCGCCTGTGACAACACCCTGCTCGGCCCGCTGTTCCAGCAGCCGCTGACGCTGGGCGCTGACCTGTCGCTTTATTCGTTAACCAAATATGTAGGCGGTCACTCTGACCTGATTGCGGGTGCCGCAATGGGCAGTAAGGCGCTGATGGCGAAAGTGCGCGCCCTGCGCAGCGCCATCGGCACGCAGCTGGATCCGCACTCAAGCTGGATGCTTAGCCGCTCGCTGGAAACCCTGTCGCTGCGGATGGAGAAAGCTTTTCAAAATGCGGAAGCGGTCGCGGCGTTTCTGCGCGATCACCCGAAAGTGGCGAAGCTGCACTGGCTACCTTATCTGGATGCGGAGAGCGCCGAAGGGAAGACTTATCGTGAACAGTGCAGCGGCGCGGGTTCAACCTTCTCATTTGATATCACCGGCGGCCAGGCTGCGGCGTTCCGTTTTCTCAATGCGCTGTCACTGTTTAAGCAGGCGGTGAGCCTGGGCGGTACCGAGTCGCTGGCCAGCCATCCTGGCAGTACCACCCACTCCGGCGTGCCGCAGGCGGTGCGTCAGCGTATTGGTATCACTGACGCCACGGTGCGGCTGTCGATTGGCATCGAGAACGCCGGCGACCTGATTGAAGACATCAAACTGGCGCTCGATCAGGTGTAATCAGCTCACGGTAAAGCCCAGCATCATGCCGGTATCTTCATGCTCCAGCAGATGGCAATGGGCCATGTAAGCGTGTTCGGCGGCGGCGACATAATTGAAGCGTACCAGCACTTCACTGCGCCAGCCGTCGACATTCACCATATCTTTCCAGCCCTGCCGATGCGGAGCGGGCGGTTTGCCATTTTCAGAGAGAATACGGAACTGAGTGCCATGAATGTGGAACGGATGCAGCATGGCATCGCCCTCCCCTGAAATCGTCCATTTTTCATAATCACCCAGTTTCACCGCAAACGACGGTTTTTTCATGTCAAAGGCCTGGCCGTTGATCTTGTTGCCGTTGTGGAAATCGTAACCGGCGGGCGGCGCATTGCCGTGCATGCTGTGATCCATACCTTCCATGTTTTCCATACCTTCCATACCGTCCATCGGCTCTGCCGCCTTTTTCTTCGGCGTCTGCGGCATCGAATGATGACCGCCCTTGCCCATCGCTTTCTCGCCGTAGCGCTGCATCAATGCCTGCATGCCCTGCTGGTCCAGTTGCGGATCCATCATCAGTTGCAGCCAGCGTGTCGTCAGTCCGTCGGTGGCCGGCAGCGCGGGCAGCGTCGCCAGCCGATCCGGCAGCGTGGCGCTGGCCATCACCCGCAGCGGCAGGATCTGCACCAATGGCAACGGCTGGTCAAACGGCGGTAGCGTCATGCCCATCTGCTCTGTCGGCAGCGTGACCAGATCAAAGGCCTTGCCATCAGAGGTATCAATCATTACCTCAAAACGTTCGCCCGGCAGGAGCGGTAACGCGTCGAGCTTTTCGGGCTCAGCCAGCAGACCGCCATCGCTGGCGATGATATAAAGAGGACGTTTATCACTGGCGGCAATGTTCAGCGAACGGGCGTTACAGCCGTTGAGTAGCCTCAGACGCATCCAGCCCCGCGGTACTGCATGCTGCGGATACTGCACGCCGTTGGTCAGCATCATGTCGCCAAACCAGCCCACCGCGGCGCGCATCACGTCGAGCTGATAATCAATATGGCTGCCATCTTTGGTCAGCTGCTTATCCTGGAAAATCAGCGGCACATCATCCACGCCCCACTGCGAAGGCAAGCGCAGCGTTCCGCTCTCTTTGTCTTCCAGCAGGATCAGGCCCGCCAGCCCCTGTGCCACCTGATGCCCGGTCTTACCGTGCAAATGCGGGTGATACCAGCAGGTGGCGGCGGGTTGATCGGGCGTAAAAGAGACCTGACGCGAACCACCAGGCGCAATCACCGCTTGCGGGCCGCCATCGACGGCGCCGGGGATTTCCAGACCGTGCCAGTGCAGGGTGGTCGCCTCATTGAGGCGGTTATAGATGTTGACCGTAACCGGTTTACCACTCTGCATCTTCAGCACCGGTCCCAGCAGGCTGCCGTTATAGCCCCAGGTCGGCACCGCTTTGCCGTTCCACTGGGTGGTGCCCTGCATCGCGGTGAGGCTGTAGCTTCCCCTGGCATCAGGTTCCAGCAGCGACGGGATCGGCAACAGTGGACGGGTGGCCGCCATCAGCGAACGGCTCCAGAGCGGCAAAGCTCCGGCTGCACTCAGTGTGGCGGTGAGTTTCAGGAAATGGCGACGTTGCATGGTGATCATCCTTGTGGCATCAGTGCAGACAGCCTAAACCCTGACCTTATGGGAAGGTCAAGTCTTACCCGTGAGAATCTGACGAAAAAAGGCGGTACAGCGCCCTGCAGCGCCAAATTAATCGAAAATCTGAGAATAACTGTGCTAACGTCATGAGCAATATCCATTGAAGAGAAAGACTATGAAGCAAAGTATCAGGATCCTGCTGTTGACGGGACTCCTTGGCTTCTCCTCCACTAGTTTTGCCCTGAGTGAATCCGAAGCGGAAGATCTGGCTGATCTCACGGCGGTTTTCGTCTATCTGAAAAATGATTGTGGCTATCAGGATTTACCGGACGCGCAGATTCGCAAAGCGCTGGTCTTTTTTGCTCAGCAGAACCGCTGGGATTTAAGTAATTACAGCAACTACAACATGAAGGCGCTGGGCGAAGATAGCTATCGCGATCTCAGCGGCATCGCCATCACCAACGATAAAAAATGTAAGTCACTGGCCCGCGATTCCCTGAGCCTGCTGGCCTACGTCAGGTAACAGCTCTGCCCTCTGCAGCCGGACATTGACCGTGCAACGGCGGTCAGTGTTAGCTATCATGTGCCGCCCATCTTCATGGCGATGTCATCAGAGGAGAGCACCATGGCCCAAAATGAAACGTGGTATGAAACCCTTCATGCTGGTTTTGGCCAGTATTTCACGGTAGACAAAGAGCTTTACCGTGAAAAGACTGCGCATCAGGATTTAATCATTTTCGAAAATGCCGCAATGGGCCGTGTTATGGCGCTGGACGGCGTTGTTCAGACCACCGAACGCGACGAATTTATCTATCATGAAATGATGACTCACGTTCCACTGCTGGCGCATGGCGCGGCGAAGAGCGTCCTGATTATCGGCGGCGGCGATGGCGCAATGCTGCGTGAAGTATCACGTCATCCGGAAGTCGAAAAGATTACTATGGTGGAGATCGATGCGGGCGTCGTAACCTTCTGTCGCCAGTATCTGCCAAACCACAATGCAGGCGCCTATGACGACCCACGCTTTACGCTGGTGATTGATGACGGCGTTAATTTCGTCAATCAGACCCAGGAAAAATTCGATGTCATCATCTCTGACTGTACGGATCCAATTGGTCCGGGCGAGAGTCTGTTTACCTCCGAATTTTATGCGGGTTGCAAAGCGTCCCTTAATGAAAATGGCATCTTCGTGGCGCAGAATGGCGTCTGCTTCCTTCAGCAGGATGAAGCCGTCAACAGCCATCGCAAGCTGAGCCACTATTTTGGCGATGTCAGTTTCTATCAGGCGGCGATTCCGACCTACTACGGCGGTATTATGACCTTTGCCTGGGCGAGTGATAATCCGGCGCTGCGCCAGCTTGATACCGCCACTCTGCAGACACGTTTCAAGGCTGCTGGCCTGACCTGCCGTTATTACACACCAGCGATTCATACCGGCAGCTTTGCTCTGCCTCAATATCTGTTAAATGCTTTATCTGCCGCGTGCTGATCGGGCATTTTTAAGGGGTTAACAAAATTGCAAAAGCTAAAACTACATGGCTTCAATAACCTGACGAAAAGCCTGAGTTTTTGTATTTACGATATCTGTTACGCGAATACTGAAGCTGAACGCGATGGTTACATCGCCTACATTGATGAACAATATAACGCTAACCGGTTGACGGAAATCCTGACGGAGACCTGCTCAATTATCGGGGCTAACGTGCTCAACATTGCACGCCAGGATTATGAACCGCAGGGAGCCAGCGTCACGATTCTGGTCAGTGAAGAGCCGATCGATCCCAAAGATATCGATAACTCCGAGCATCCAGGCCCGCTGCCAAACTCGGTAGTGGCGCATCTCGATAAAAGCCATATCTGCGTGCATACCTATCCGGAGAGCCACCCGGAAGGCGGACTTTGCACTTTCCGCGCCGATATCGAAGTCTCAACCTGTGGCGTGATTTCACCGCTTAAGGCGCTGAACTATCTGATCCACCAGTTGGAGTCAGATATTGTCACCGTCGATTACCGGGTGCGCGGTTTTACCCGTGACGTGAAGGGCATGAAGCACTTTATCGATCATGAGATCAATTCGATCCAGAACTTCATGTCAGAAGATATGAAAGCGATGTACGACATGGTGGATGTGAATGTCTATCAGGAAAATATCTTCCATACGAAGATGTTACTGAAAGAGTTCGACCTTAAGCACTACCTGTTTAACACCCGTCCGGAAGATCTCAGCCCGCAGGAGCACAAGCGCATTACTGACCTGCTATGGAAAGAGATGCGGGAGATCTACTACGGCAGAAACATTCCCTCAGTGGGCCTGAAGAGCCTCTGACGATCAGGCGCGCAGCGTTATAGCCCATAACCTGCGCGTCTCCTTTCCTGTTTTTTCCCCACTTTTGCAACCAGCTTTGTGATCAGCACCGCGCAACAGGGTGCGTCCGGTTCAGGCTGTGGTCAGCGCCAGCGCAATTCCGCGTTCGCGCAGCGTGCGGCAGACTACTTCATCTAACCGGCTGTCGGTGACCACATCGGTCAGATCATCTACCGGTGAGGCGCAGAACAGTGACCAGGAACCATACTTACTGCTGTCCGCCAGCAATACCCGACGCGCGGCATTGGCCAGCAGATCGTGTTTCAACCCGGCTTTATCCTCGGTCGGCGTGGTAATACCGCGCTCAAGGCTCCAGGAGTTACAACTGACAAACGCGATATCAGGATTAATACTGCGCAGCAACCGCCGTCCATGTTCACCCACACAGGACTGACTGGAGTCGTCGATCCGGCCGCCAATAATCGTCACTTCGATCTGCTTAAACTCAGACAGAAACAGTGCAATGTGCAGGTCGGCCGTAATGACCCGCAGCGGCAGATGGGTGAGCTGTCGCGCCAGCTCCAGCATGGTGGTTCCTGCATCCAGCACCACCGCATCGCCCGCCCGGACAAAACTGGCGGCGCATGCGGCGATCGCCTGCTTCTCGGCCAGGTTCCGCTGCATTTTCTCCAGCGTAGTCGGCTGGGCAGGAATAAAACGATTCAGGGTGACGCCGCCATGACTGCGGCTGATCACGCCCTCTTTATCCAGCTTAATTAAATCACGTCGAATCGTGGCGGGTGAGGCGGAAATCGCACTGACCAGTTGCTCAACAGTCACCAGATTATGGCTTTTCAGGTAATCCATAATCTGGTCAAGACGGCTCTGTCCCTTCATATTTCCCTATGCGAGCTGCATCGCGAGTTTAATCGAGATCGCCATGCTGTCAGACTTCGCTTTACCTGTCCAGGCGATATCAAATGCCGTGCCGTGGTCAGCAGAGGTGCGGATAAACGGCAGGCCTGCGGTAATGTTCACGCCATCATAGAAGCCCAGCAGTTTAAGCGGGATGTGCCCCTGATCATGGTACATCGCCACCACCATGTCATAGCGTCCATCCTGGCACTGCAGAAACACCGTGTCCGGCGGGCAAGGCCCGGAGACATCAATCCCCTGCGCTTTCATCGCCTCAATCGCGGGGGCAACGGTGGTGATCTCCTCATCGCCAAACAGCCCGTTCTCGCCAGCGTGCGGATTAACACCTGCCACGGCGATACGCGGGGCGCTGTAACCCACACGACGCAGGAAGGTGTCCGCCATACCAATTACCGTTTTGATGCGCGTCTGATTGAGCGTGTCGAGGAACTTACGCAGTGCAATGTGGGTTGTGACATGAATGACTTTCAGCTTATCGGTGTAGAGCACCATGGCGTAATCTTTGGTGTCAGTCAGGTGCGCCAGCAGTTCGGTATGACCCGGATAGAGATGGCCCGCCGCATGCATCGCCTCTTTGTTCAGCGGCGCGGTGGCTATGGCATGCACCTCACCGGCCAATGCCAGTTCGGTGGCACGCTTTACGCAGCGCCATGCCAGATCCCCCGCCTCTTTCTGCACCACGCCAGGTTTCAGCGCGTCGGGATCGGCCAGCGGCTCATCGATCACATTGATAATGCCGGGCGCAAACCGTGCATCCTGTACCCGATCCAGCACCCGCAGCTCGGCCTGTGGTGTGATGTTCATCGCCATAATGCGGCGCAGCGTACTGGCACAGCCAATCACCACGGCAGGAATGCCATTCAGCTCACCTTCAGAGAGCGCTTTAATGATGATTTCCGGGCTGATGCCCGCCGGATCGCCCATGGTGATCGCAATAATTTTACTCACTCGACTTCTCCTCAATAAAACCAATGGCTGCTACCAGGGTATTTTCATCACCAAAGCCACCCGCTTTGGTCATCACCGGCAGAGTAAATTCACTGTTAAGCAGAACCCCGTGCGGCACACAGCCCGCCACCAGACCCTGAATTTTAAAGCCGCTGGCCCCCAGCGCCTGAGCAACGGCTATCGCCACGTCGCCGCCCGACAGATAGAGCGCATGCGGCAGCTGTGCCCGGCACAGACTCAGGGTCATTTCGCCCAGCAGCTGACAGATCGCCTCACCCAGCTGCTGGCGCGTCACGCTGTGCTGCTGGCAGAGATCCTCGATCGCGTGTCGCTGGAATGCATGCTGGCAAGTGCGGATCACCGTGTGGCGACCGGCACGCAATGCGGAGGTCGCCTGTTCGATCCAGCGATTCCGATCAGGCCAGGCGGGCTGCTGAAACAGCTGACGAATATCGACATCCACTATCTCAACGGCACGGTGATGACGCAGCGCAGCGATCTGCTGCTCTGCCTGACGGCTCATCGATCCCACCACAGCCAGCACAGGTCGCGCGGGGCAAACGGAGAGCGCAGCACCCAGCGCATCGCTTAACCCGGCAGTCCCCACCAGCAGGGGCGTTTCGCTCAGACGCGCCGCAGCCGTGATCAGTCGGGTCAGGTCGCCTTCCGTTTCAGCATCCACCACCACCACGCCCTGCGACGCCGCTAATACCGCATCAAGCCGATCGCTGCGCAGCGTCGCGAGATCGATCTCCGTGCCGTCGATCTGCATCTGATCGAGGATGCGGGCACTCAGGATCGGGGTTTTGGGATCGCTGGCAAATTCGGTGTCCGTCAGTAAACGCTGATCGACCCACACCTTGCCGTCGCGTGTGGTGCGGCCCAGTCGCGGTACGGCCGGTGCCACCAGCGCCATATTTTTGCCGCTGGCGCGTAGCGCAGCCACCGTTTCAGCGCCGACGTTGCCACGCAACGTGGAGTCGATCTTTTTAAACAGCCAGCCCTGCTGAAGCTGTTTCGCATAGTGCTGCACCACCTGATTGACGCGCTCTGCGGCCTGGATGGTGCTGATGGCCCGGCTGTCGGTGCTGATCACCAACACATCTGCCGCCGTATCTGACAGCGATGCTCCGGTGCCAAACAGCACATGTACACGGGCTCCGGCCTGTGCCAGTCCGCTACCTGCATCGTTGGCACCGGTAAAGTCGTCAGCGATGACGAGCACCGGTGTTTTCCATATTGATGAGCCCATCCTCACTCCTGTCAGGCTATTGCCGCTGCATTTGATTATATTCAATCATGATTGATTATATGTGAGCAAGTTCAAATTAATCGAAATCGATATGCCTTATAAAATTAGCCACAGAGAGTGACTGACTTCGCATTGCGCTGAGCAAAATTAATCATTTACTCAGACATGACAGAGATAAGGGTATGAAATGAACATTAACAGCACGGTGATCAGCGGATATCAGGCGTTAAACGACATGCGCTATCTGCTGAAAGGCGTATCGACAGCGGTGGTGGTCACGGACCGGAACATTGAGGCGATTCCGGCGGTACAGGCTCTGATGGGTCAACTGCGGGATCTGATTCCGCGCATCAGCCTGGTAAATAGCGTTCCTCCTGAGCCAAGCCAGCATGACGTAGCCACGATTATCTCAGCGCTTTCCCAGGGCCAGGTCGACATGGTGATTGGCATCGGCGGTGGCAGCGTACTGGATGTAGCGAAGCTGCTGTCAGTGCTGTGCATTGACGCGGCACCCGCGCTGGACGCCCTGCTGGCTGGCGAAAAACCGGTGCGCCGCACCAGTTCAATGTTAATTCCCACCACTGCCGGCACCGGCTCGGAAGCGACGCCAAATGCGATTCTGGCGATCCCGGAGAAAGAGACCAAAGTCGGCATTATTTCACCGGTGATGCTGCCGGATGTAGTGGCGCTGGTGCCGGAACTCACCACCAGCATGCCGCCCCACATCGCCTCTTCAACCGGTATTGATGCGCTTTGCCACCTGATTGAGTGCTTCACCGCCAACGTTGCTAACCCGGTCAGTGACAACTATGCGCTGATTGGCATGAAGAAGCTGTTCGCTCATCTTGAAACCACCCTGCGCGAGCCAGAGAATCTGCAGGCGCGGCTGGAGATGCTCTGGGCCTCCTATTATGGCGGCGCATCGATTGCCCATGCGGGTACACATCTGGTACACGCAATGTCTTATCCTCTCGGCGGCAAATACCACCTGCCACACGGCGTCGCCAACGCCATTCTGCTGGCACCTTGCATGCGTTTTGTCCGTCCGGCCGCAGTGAGTAAATTTGCTCAGGCCTATGACCTGTTGCCCGATGCCAACCTTCGTCTGAACGATGAAGAAAAATCACATGCGCTAGTCGACTACTTCACCGCGCTGGTGGTGCGACTGCAGCTGCCTGCCAGCCTGGAAGCGCTGGGCATCGGTCCGGATCACCTGCCCTATTTAGTGGAAGCGGCACTCGACGTTCAGCGTCTGATAAAAAACGTGCCGATGGCGGTCACCGCCGACGATGTGCGCGCCGTCTACCTGACGCTGTTCCCTTCCTGCCAGGCGTAATGAGGATTGTCATGAATAAGAAAATAAACGGCGTACTGACCGCCATCGTCACCACCTTTGATCGTGAAGGTGCCTTTGATCCCGTGAGGCAACGTGAGCAGGTCAGACGCCAGATCAATGCCGGAAACGGCATCTTCTGTGGCGGAACTAACGGCGAATTTTTTGTGCTGAACGAGCAGGAGAAGATTGCAGTCACCACCACCTGCGTCGATGAGGTCAACGGCCAGGCCCCCGTAGTGGCGCATATCGGGGAGATTTCGGCCCGTGAAACAATCCGGCTCGGCAAACAGATTGCCCGCCTTGGCGTGGATGCCGTTTCAGCTATCACGCCGTGGTTCGTTCCACTGAAGCAGCAGGAGCTGATCGACCACTATCAGCGCGTAGCGGACGCGCTGACGGTGCCGCTGTTCCTCTACAACATCCCGGCGCGAACCGGCAATACCCTGCAGCCAGAGACCGTTCGCACGCTGGCCGTGCACCCGAACATCATCGGTATTAAAGACTCCGCAGGCAGCTATGAAAGTCTGAGCGGATTTCTGCAGGCCACCGCCGACTGTGAGGGCTTTGATGTGCTGAACGGCCCTGACTCGCTGATTCATCAGGGATTCGTTGATGGCTGCTCCGCCTCCATTTCCGGACTGGCAAACGTGGCACCGGAGGCGATTAACGCCATCTGGGCGCGCTTCCGTGCCGGCGATATTGCCGGTTCGCATCAGGCACAGGAAAACATCACCGGCCTGCGCACCGCGCTGTACTGCATCGGTTTCTCTCCGGCCGCCGTGAAAAAAGCGGTCAGCCTGCAGGGCTTTGACGTCGGTGAAAGTCGCTATGCGGTGCAGTTCAGCGCCGATGAACAGCAGCAGATTCGGCAAATCGTGAACCATTACCTGCAATAACGTCCATCGCCTTTGTACCCTATCGGTCAGATGAGAACGAACCTGATGGTCGCCATCTGCCAGAACAATCGAGGTCATGATGAAAGCATTTTCAACTGAGAGCACCTTTCTGATCGTCGGCATGGTGGTCGCCTATATCCTGTTCACCACCTGGCTGACCTGGCGATTACGCAGTAAAACCAGTGGTGACTTTATGGAAGGCTCCCGCGCCATGCCCGCCTTTATCGTCGGCATCATGCTGATGTCGGAATATATCGGGGCAAAATCGACCATCGGCACCGCGCAGGCGGCCTTTGAAGATGGCTTCGCCGCATCGTGGTCAGTGATTGGCGCGGCGATTGGCTTCCCGCTGTTTGGCCTGATTCTGGTCAAACGCATCTATAACACCGGGAAGATCACGATCTCTGGTGCCATCGCCGAGAAATATGGCAGCTCGACCAAAAACATTATCTCGCTGATCATGATCTATGCGCTGCTGCTGGTGAACGTCGGGAACTACATCAGCGGTGCGGCGGCGATCTCCACTGTGCTGAAGATCGACCTGACGCAGGCCGCCTTTATCACTGCCGTGGTGAGTACCTTCTACTTTGCCTTTGGCGGCATGAAAGGCGTGGCCTGGGTTACGCTGCTGCACAGCGCCATCAAGTATATGGGGATCCTGATTATCCTCTATGTGGCGCTGAAGATGACCGGCGGCGTCGCTCCGATGATGGAGAAAATGCCCGCGTTCTACTGGACCTGGGATGGTCACGTTGGGGCCAGTACCATTGTGGCCTGGCTGATCGGAACCGTGGGGTCGATCTTCTGCACGCAGTTTGTGATTCAGGCGATTTCATCCACTAAAGATGTGAAATCAGCGAAGCGCGCCACCTGGGTCGCCTTCATCTTCTGCCTGCCGATCGGTCTGGCGATGGCGCTGATTGGCGTGGCGGCGAAGTTTGCGCATCCGGATATCAAGAGCCTCTATGCGTTGCCGGTGTTTCTGCAGGATATGTCACCGTGGCTGGCGGGCATTGTCACCACCTCGCTGGTAGCATCCATTTTCGTCAGCGTCGGCACCGTGGCGCTGGCCATCGCCTCGCTGATCGTAAAAGACTTTTACGTGCCCTGGCGTAACCCGACGCCAGAGCGCGAATTTAAAATGACGCGCTGGATCTCGATTGGCATCGGCTTCTTCCCGCTACTGTTTGTCCTTTTCTTCCCGGAAGTGCTGAAGCTCTCCTTCTTTACCCGCGCGATTCGCCTGTCGATCACCGTGGTAGCGATCATGGCGTTCTATCTGCCGTGGTTTAAGAGCACACGTGGTGCCAATGCCGGTCTGATTGGTGCCTGCGTGGTAACGTCCGTCTGGTTCCTGATGGGTAACCCGTTTGGTATCGACAATATGTATGTGGCGCTGCTTACACCGGCCATCATTATGGTGATTGACCGCTGTATTCCGTCACGTCAGTCTCAGACTCAACCGCAACAAAATGCACAAAACAGTGGAGCCTAATATGACTCAGGAAACCGTCACCGCAGAACGCACCGGCCTGCTAGCGCCTCACCCGCAGGACAGCGCGCAGCAGGTTGCGATGCTGCCCTCCTCCTGCCCGCAAAACCATGCGGCCAACCTGCTGCCGCTGCCTGATGGTGATCTACTCTGCGTCTGGTTTGGCGGCACACAGGAAGGGATCGCCGATATCTCGGTCTGGTGTTCCCAGCTGAAAAAAGGCAGCGACCGCTGGAGTGACGCGCAGAAACTCTCTGACGATCCCAGCCGTTCAGAACAGAACCCAGTGCTGTTTCTCGATCCTGACCAGGTGCTATGGCTACTGTGGACGGCGCAGAAAGCGGGCAATCAGGACACCGCGATTGTGCGCTATCGCCAGTCTCATGATATGGGCAAAAGCTGGGGCGAGATCGAAACCCTGCTGGACAAGCCCGGCACCTTTATTCGCCAGCCGATTGTGGTGCTTCCTAACGGCAACTGGTTGCTGCCGGTGTTTTACTGCCTGACGCAGCCCGGCGAAAAGTGGGTCGGCAGCTATGACGTTAGCGCCGTGAAAATCTCCGAAGATAAAGGCCAGAGCTGGCGCGACGTCAGCGTGCCTGACAGCACCGGCTGCGTTCATATGAACGTTACTCTGCTGGATGATGGTTCGCTGCTGGCCCTCTACCGCAGCCGCTGGGCCGACCACATCTACCAGAGCCGCTCGTTTGATCAGGGTGAAAGCTGGAGTGCGCCCGAGCCGCTGTCACTGCCTAATAATAATTCTTCAATTCAGGTGACGACGCTGCGCAACGGTCATCTGGCGCTGGTGTTCAATGCCATGAGCGCCGAAGGTGCCAGTGAACGTCGGTTATCGCTGTATGACGAAATTGAAGATGAAGAAGAAAACGGTGACGTTGCAATCGCCGCTGAGCCGATGGTGCATAGCGGGCGCACCGCCTTCTGGGGCGCGCCACGTGCGCCAATGACGCTGGCGATTTCCACGGATGGCGGTAAAAGCTGGCCGCTGCAGCGCAATCTGGATGAAGGCGATGGCTACTGCATGACCAATAACTCTCAGCAGAAGTTAAACCGTGAGTTCTCCTACCCCAGCATCAAACAGGGCGTAAACGGTGAACTGCATATCGCCTACACCTGGTATCGCCAGGCGATTAAGTATGTGCGGGTTGATGAGTCCTGGGTGCAGGGAGGTGACGCGTGATTGAAAAGATGGCGCTGGTGACCGGAGCCAGTTCCGGCATCGGCCAGGCGATTGTGGATCGTTTGCTGGCTGAGGGCTGGCAGGTGATTGGCCTGAGCCGATCGGCGATAAACCGGTCAGACGCGGGCTGGCAGAGCCATCAGATCGATATCAGCGACAGTGCGGCATTGCAGGCTTTACTGGACAAACTGCCGGTGCCGCAGGCGGTGATCCATGCAGCGGGAATGATGCAGGCCGCGCCGCTCGGGGAGCTGGATCTGAACGCCAGCACACGCCTGTGGCAACTGCATGTTGCCGCCGCAGAACAGCTGGCCAACCATTTTGCGCCCCGGATGAACGCGGGCGGCAGAATCGTGTTGCTGGGTAGTCGCACGTCAGGCGGTGCGGCGTGCCGTAGTCAGTATGTGGCCACTAAATCGGCGATGATCGGCATGGTGCGCAGCTGGGCGGCAGAGCTGGCACCGCGCGGCATTACAGCCAATATCGTGGCGCCAGGTGCCACCGAAACGCCGATGCTACAACAGAAGGGCCGGGCCAGTTCCCCGCCGCGCTTGCCACCGATAGGCCGCTATATTCAGCCGCAGGAAGTCGCCGGACTGGTCGGGTTCCTGCTTTCGCCTGCGGCCGCGACAATCACCGGTCAGCAGCTGGTGATGTGCGGCGGTGCGTCGCTGAGTTGATGAACAGGCCGGGCGACTCGGGTAGCCCGGCCTGTATCAGCGTAAAAATTACCGTACGGGTTTACCGTACTGGTTCACAAACTGGCGATAGGCGGCGATCACCAGCTGAAAATCTTCAATGCCGCAGAAGGAGAGGCTCTCTTCGTCGTAGTAGTTCATCCCCTCCTCCATGCCGTCATCTTCCAGAGCCAGCAGGTTGGCGCGAATCATTACCTCTTCCTCATCCAGCAGGATGGTGTACTCGCTACCGACGCGCTGCCACTGACGCACGCTGCCTTTGACGTCTTCGATTGCGGCTTCGACTTCATCCAGCAATCCTGGATCGTTTTTCACCTCTTCGTTGAACCAGTGGCCGACCGCTTCATGATCCATCGACATACGAACTTTAATCTGTCCGGTCACATCGCGTAAAAATTCATATTCCATCGCCCGTTCCTCTTAACGTCATCGCGTCACTAAATGAGTGTCAGCGCTGCCTGCGCGGCAAAGTGTGACACGTCGCGCATTATTACAGGCTGTCTGGCGAAATCCAGCTTTTGATCGTCTCTCTGGCCAATGCCGGGACGAAAAAAAGGGGCGAATCATCGCCCCTTTCTGTTACTGCCAGGTGAAGAATCAGACCGCAGTCTGGAAAATCACGCCGTCAGCTTTGTCAGTGTACTGCGCCAGCTGGTCAAAGTTGAGATAGCGATAAGTGTCGCTGGCTGTTTTATCAACCTGCTCCATGAATTGCTGATACTCATCCGGCGTTGGCAGTTTGCCAAGCAGAGACGCGACCGCAGCCAGCTCCGCAGATGCCAGGTAGACGTTAGCGCCATTACCCAGACGGTTCGGGAAGTTACGGGTCGAGGTGGAAACCACCGTCGCACCGTCTGCAACACGTGCCTGGTTACCCATGCAGAGTGAACAGCCTGGGATCTCGATACGCGCACCGCTTTTGCCGAATACGCTGTAGTAGCCCTCTTCGGTTAGCTGTGCTGCATCCATCTTGGTTGGCGGTGCCACCCACAGACGCGTTGGCAGCTGACCTTTGTGGCTATCCAGCAGTTTACCGGCGGCACGGAAGTGACCAATGTTAGTCATGCATGAGCCGATGAACACTTCGTCGATCTTCTCGCCCTGAACGTCAGAGAGCAGACGTGCATCGTCCGGATCGTTTGGTGCGCAGAGGATCGGCTCTTTGATGTCAGCCAGATCGATTTCGATCACCGCAGCATATTCAGCATCGGCGTCTGCTTCCAGCAACTGAGGATCGGCCAGCCATTTCTGCATGCTTTCAACACGACGCTCCAGTGTACGACGATCGCCGTAGCCTTCTGCGATCATCCACTTCAGCAGTACAATGTTGGAGTTCAGGTATTCAATAATCGGTGCTTTATCCAGCTTGATGGTACAGCCCGCAGCGGAACGCTCTGCTGACGCATCAGACAGCTCAAACGCCTGCTCGACCTTCAGATCCGGCAGACCTTCAATCTCCAGGATACGGCCAGAGAAGATGTTTTTCTTACCTTTCTTCTCAACGGTCAGCAGACCCTGTTTGATCGCATACAGCGGGATGGCGTGAACCAGATCGCGCAGCGTAATGCCTGGCTCCATTTTACCTTTGAAGCGCACCAGCACCGATTCCGGCATGTCGAGCGGCATAACGCCGGTCGCGGCGGCAAACGCCACCAGGCCTGAACCCGCCGGGAAAGAGATGCCGATAGGGAAACGGGTATGGGAGTCACCACCGGTGCCCACGGTATCCGGCAGCAGCATACGGTTCAGCCAGCTGTGGATAATGCCGTCACCCGGACGCAGTGATACACCACCACGGTTCATGATGAAGTCTGGCAGCGTGTGGTGCGTACTCACGTCCACTGGCTTAGGATACGCGGCAGTGTGACAGAAGGACTGCATCACCAGATCGGTCGAGAAGCCCAGACAAGCCAGATCTTTCAGCTCATCACGGGTCATCGGGCCGGTGGTATCCTGCGAGCCAACCGAGGTCATCTTCGGTTCGCAATAGGCGCCTGGACGAACACCGGCTACGCCACAGGCGCGGCCCACCATTTTCTGCGCCAGTGAGAAGCCACGGGTGCTCTCCGCAACATCTTTCGCCTGACGGAATACGGTGCTGTGCGGCAGACCCAGTGACTCACGCGCTTTGGTGGTCAGTCCACGACCGATGATCAGCGGAATACGGCCACCGGCACGCACTTCGTCAATCACCACTTCGGTTTTGAGTTCGAAGCTGGCCAGCAGTTCGTTGGTTTCGTGATTGCGGACTTCGCCTTTAAACGGATAGATGTCGATGACATCACCCATGTTCAGGTTGTTGACGTCAACTTCAATCGGCAGTGCGCCTGCATCTTCCATGGTGTTGAAGAAGATTGGCGCAATTTTGCTGCCCAGCACCACGCCGCCGCCTTTTTTATTTGGCACGTTCGGGATGTCGTCGCCCATAAACCACAGCACCGAGTTGGTGGCAGATTTACGCGAGGAACCGGTTCCGACCACATCGCCGACATAGGCCAGCGGGAAGCCTTTGGTCTTAAGCGCTTCGATCTGTTTGATCGGACCGATGTTGCCTGCCTCATCCGGCTCAATGCCTTCACGGGCATTTTTCAGCATCGCCAGGGCGTGCAGTGGAATGTCCGGACGTGACCAGGCATCCTGGGCTGGAGAGAGATCGTCGGTGTTGGTTTCGCCAGTGACTTTGAACACCGTAACGGTGATTTTCTCAGCCAGTTCAGGACGTGACAGATACCATTCCGCATCGGCCCACGATTGCATCACCTGCTTCGCGTATTCATTACCCGCTTTCGCTTTCTCTTCGACATCATAGAAGTTGTCGAACATCAGCAGGGTGTGTGAAAGGGCTTTCGCCGCAATTGGGGCAAGCTTGCTATCGTCCAGCGCTTCAATCAGCGGGTGAATATTGTAACCACCCTGCATGGTGCCGAGCAGTTCAACCGCTTTTTCAGGAGATATCAGAGGAGAGGTTGCTTCGCCTTTGGCGACAGCCGCCAGGAAACCGGCTTTGACATACGCCGCTTCATCGACGCCAGGTGGGACTCGGTTGACCAATAAATCGGTCAAAAATTCTTCTTCACCCGCAGGTGGATTTTTCAGCAGTTCAACCAGCGCGGCCATCTGGGAAGCCTCTAAAGGCTTAGGTACAATTCCCTGGGCAGCACGCTCGGCAACGTGCTTACGGTATTCTTCTAGCACGACGTTATCCTCGCTCTCATTATGTAGGGCTTTCCGACCACCTTGCTCACTTATGGAGAACACACTTCCCTTTCTCGTCCAGGTTGAGGTGCCCGGTTTCGCGGAGGGCAGAATAGCAGGATTCCGTCTGTTTGTTAATCTGTTTACAAAAATACAACATAATCCACTACGCCCATTCTGCCCGCTTATCTCCCCGCATCAGGCTCCTGAGTGAGCCGATTTGGTCTCACAGCAGCTTACCGTATTCCAGTGAAATGGCGACACGATAAGGTCAGCTTTGCAGCGGTTTAAGCGAAATGATTCAGTGAAATAGATAACCGACAGGAATAGAACGCGGTGTGAATCGGGTGTAAAACAGCGGTGAGTTTGACAAAATCTCAACACCAGAGCGAAGTGTGAGGTTCTTTTGGCGTCAGAGGATTACAGCGTAGTTTTCATTTCCTGCAGTGATAGTGGCTGGTCCCGCCGCCAGAACGCGCCCTCTTCCCTTTCCGTCATGGCAAGAGGGCTCAATTCTCTTTTAATACCTGCACTGCCTGCCTGGGCAATCCATTTTTAACAAATGGACGCCATGACCGTTTTTGTTCTGCGTTAATTTTGCAGGTTAGCTGGCCAATAGGCAGGCAGCTGGTCAGGCGGACAATCAATCACGCTTTCATTATTTTCGCCCACTTCGCGGATAACGGTCAGCGTCGCGAATTCATCGATAATCTCAGTTGGATAAGCCGGACCCGTTTCGCGGAATTTTGCCATCTCTTCCAGATGATCGTTCTGGAAGCAGACGGTTTTTTCCGGGTTGTTCATTACCCAGCGAGGGAAGAAGATGGTGCCATGGAAGATTTTATCGGCCAGATTAACGGCCAGGCTGACATCGGTGCCGGTAGGTTCGGTCCAGGAGACTTTATAGACATCCTGCGCCAGACGAACGACATAGACATGCTGATTTTTAACCCAGCGATTTCCCACCATGCCGCTGTGAATACGGTAGTCGATGGTGCTGGCATTTTTGATGTAGAGCTCGTAGTTCCAGCCATTGTCATAGGTATAAACCAGATGTTTACCGACGATGCCAGACAGGTCATGTTTATCAAAAGTACTCATGATTAACTCCTCATTTGTTTCCGTTGAGAGGATTATTGCGCGTTACAAAAGCGATGAATAACGCTATTTTTAGCGCTAAATAATTCATTTTTTAGATGAGTCAACATGTACAGGACAACGCTGGAACAGTGGTATCTGCTCGATGCAGTAGTCAATGAAGGGAGTTTTGCGCTGGCAGCGGAGAAGAACCATCGCAGCCAGTCTTCATTGAGCTACCAGCTGGGCCTGCTTCAGCAGCGGCTGGGGCTGACGCTGTTACAGCAGGAGGGCCGCCGTGCGATGCTGAGTGCAGAGGGACATCAGTTGCTCGCGCAGGTGCGTCCTTTGCTGGCGGGATTCAGTGCGCTTGAGGCGCAGGCTAATGCACTACAACGCGGCGAGCGGTCACGCATCGATCTGATGGTCGATGCGACGCTGCCCAAACATTTGCTGTTTGATGTGCTCCAGACCTTTCAGCAGCGCTATCCCCATGTGCGTATCTGGTTCAGCGAAATCGTCCGAAGTGAAACGCCTGACAGACTGGCGGAAAATCAGGCCGATCTCTGGCTGGTGGCGCAGCAGGGCGATACGCAGTTTGCAGGCGAAAGCCTGATGAGTGTCGATTTCGTCGCCGTTGCCCATCGCGACCACCCATTACACCGCGAACCCGCCCCGCTTAATGCGGCCACGCTGGCTCGCTGGCCCTGCATTACCATACTGGATCGTCAGCAACAGCAGCAGTCAGAGGTGAATGGCGAACAAGCGGAAAACTGGTCATTTACAACACTGTCGGCCGCGATTGAGGCGGTCCAGCACCAGTTAGGTTATGGCTGGCTGCCGGAACAGAATATCGCCGCGCTTTTAGAGAGCGGTGAGCTTCGTCCCCTGCCGCTACTGCAGGGCCGCCGACGCAGCAGTTCACTGGTGATGCATATAAACGAAGAGAGACTGCCGGCCAATAGCGCCATTGCGGCACTGGCGCAGATGTTTATTGAACGGGTGGCGCAGGAGAAGCGCATAGCTGAGCGCTAAAGAGGCTGAGATTGTTTCCGTTGACGCGGGGAACACGCAAAAAACACGCATTCCAAAGATTAAGCTGCGGTTTATCCCCCTCAAGCGTGGAACACCAGATTGGCGATCATTGGCAGGCCCCTGATTGTGGTTATATAAGGCTGTGGTGAAGGCCGGAACGCTGCTCAAGTAATCGCAATCATTATGTATAGATTATAGTAATCTATATCTTAATATACCAAACGTTCTCATACGATCAGATTGCTGGCCCAAAGCGGTAATCTTTGGTCTATCCGGCACTAAAGCTATCTACACAGTCAATCACCGTCGATACAAAGCGCCTAAAGAACGAGAGCCGATCCCCTTTAACGAAAACCAAATTACTGATGCTGAGATAGCTAATCGAGGTATGACATTCACCTATGAGCTTTTCAACATCTATCACATGATAGAATCAGGGGTTATCAGCAAAGAGGCTGCTCGTGAAGCCTTCAAGCAAGAATGCCTCATGGACTTCAGACACAGCCTTCACCGGCTCGACTTCAATCACTGCTATGATCGAGCGGTGGTTTACTCCCTTATAATCCCTGCCGACAGCAACTTTACTGTCTCAAGGTTTGATAAAATCGCAATACAGCACAGTGAGAATCATTGGCACTTACTCAATATTGAAAGCATTGAGATAGACCGTGTTCCTTACGATGAGGTAAGCAATGGCACAGTCGGCATCAAGGTTGATAGGATAGTGCCGGAAGCAAGGGACTACTATGTAGTCAAAGTAAGCGAGGATAAGGACCTTCAGGATGCGTAGCTACAGTGAGATCGCAAAGCGTATAGCCAAAATCATTATATCGCCTGAGTCAGCGATAGGATTAATGCATGGAGTCCTGTCTGTGCCTACAGACATTGGCTATCTTGCCTATGGATTTCTTGATACAGACAGCCGCTATCAACGTGAAACAGAGAAAATAAGGATGGTTAGTGCCATCAGGCATGGCATTCTTGAAAATCACAACTTCATGAAGACAATCGAGACTGTGCTCAATATCTTCAACAAGAATGTGCCTGAATTCAAGCAGAACGCTATCTATAGCAAAACGATGGCTTCAGTTGCTGGCCGGACGCTTACGAACTCACTAATAGCCGGAAGGTTAGCAACTACCATTGCGCAGCGTAGCTCCTTCCTTGTTGCGGTCAGAGGTGGCCTGATTGGTAATGCTTTACTGATCGGTGGCATGACAGAGAGATGTGTCTACACCTCTGAAAAGCTTCAAAAGAACAACCCAGAAGTCTACAACGCGCTACGCGTGCGGAACTATGATTTACTTTACTTCTTAGTTGAGCCAGCTCTGAACCCCTTCTTAGAAGCTCTGAATGTAAAGCGAACTCAGGGACAACCGGCTTTTGAGAAGATCATTGAGATGGTAGACCAGGAGGTAAACGCTAATGCGAGATAATGGGCCGGCTAAGTTGAGCTTAGGTAAACGCATCATGTATAGCCTTATAGAGGCGTCAGGTGCGATCATAGGCGGGTTCTTGCTCTTACTATGCTGCTACTGGTTCTTTCACTATGAAACGTGGCATGAGAGGCTTATAGCGATTGGCTTATCTATAGGGGTTGTCTATCTGATAGGTAAGGTCTTACCTGAACGGCCAAATCAGTAAGCCCCTCATGGGGCTATACTAAGTTTTATCAGCTCAGGCCTCATCTGAAAGTTACCCGTTATTTATACAGGTATCTATCAGAGTATATTTGGATTGAATTCTTCTCAGCCCAGAGGCGTTTTCCATCAAGTAATATTTCCATAAGCGTCCGGCCAGGGCACATTTTCCCCTGATGAGTTCGCTAATTATTAAGTGAGCCAGCCAGTCATTAAGATCAGATTTTAATGTGTCGGGTTCACCATACAGGTTTTTGTGGAACGTCACCTGATATAATTCCTGCAATATCGTGATGTGGAACCGCATCGCAGTTGCCGTTCGTCTATGGTGACATCGCTTTGGTCTTCGTATGGTCTATATCATTTATTGCCAGACAAAGTTGATAATCATGCTGCTCCACTTTGCCACAGTACTCTATGCCTCCTTCGGTCAGTATTCTTAGAATTGGCAGGCCCTGAGACGCATAAATTGACAGTACACGTTCATTCAGCAGATCTGCCGCTGCAATAAAACGTGTCACGTGGGATAACCATGATTTACAGGCGGTTTATCCCCTGCTAACGCGTGGAGCACTCTAAATTTATTTGCCTGATTACTAAATACTTATTCGCACTCAAAAATTCCACCAAATTTAACGCTCTGATTTTACCCAACATCACACCTAATCCCACCACCAGAATCCAGGCCAAAAAAAAGCCCCCATTACGGGAGCTTTCTCAATAGCTGCGGCAGAAACTTATTTCTTCTTCGCTTTCGCGTTAGGCAGATCGGTGATGCTACCTTCGAAGATCTCTGCAGCCAGACCCACTGACTCATGCAGGGTCGGGTGAGCATGGATGGTCAGCGCGATATCTTCCGCATCACAACCCATCTCAATCGCCAGACCGATTTCGCCTAACAGCTCACCGCCGTTAGTGCCGACAATCGCGCCACCAATAATACGGTGCGTCTCTTTGTCGAAAATCAGTTTGGTCATACCGTCTGCACAATCAGAAGCGATAGCACGGCCTGAAGCAGCCCACGGGAAGGTGGAGGTCTCGTAGCTGATGCCTTTCTCTTTCGCTTCTTTCTCGGTCAGACCGACCCAGGCAACTTCTGGCTCAGTATAGGCAATTGAAGGGATCACTTTCGGATCGAAGTAGTGCTTCAGACCGGAGATCACTTCGGCGGCAACGTGGCCTTCATGCACACCTTTATGCGCCAGCATTGGCTGACCGACGATGTCGCCGATAGCATAGATGTGTGGCACGTTGGTACGCATCTGCTTGTCGACGCGGATGAAACCGCGATCGTCCACTTCCACGCCCGCTTTACCAGCATCCAGACCTTTACCGTTCGGCACACGACCGATAGCTACCAGCACCGCGTCATAACGCTGCGCTTCACCTGGTGCTTTTTTACCTTCCATGGAAACGTAAATGCCATCGTCTTTCGCTTCAACGGCGGTCACTTTGGTTTCCAGCATCAGGTTAAATTTCTTGCTGATTTTCCTGGTAAAGACTTTCACCACGTCTTTATCCGCAGCCGGGATAACCTGGTCGAACATCTCAACCACATCGATCTCTGAACCCAGCGCATGATAAACCGTCGCCATTTCCAGACCGATGATGCCGCCGCCCATAACCAGCAGACGCTTCGGCACTTCTTTCAGTTCCAGCGCATCGGTAGAGTCCCAGACGCGTGGATCTTCATGTGGAATGAATGGCAGTTCGATTGGGCGTGAACCCGCAGCGATGATGGCATTATCGAAGTTGATGGTGGTCGCGCCGCCTTCTCCTTCAACCACCAGGGTGTTAGCACCGGTGAATTTGCCCAGGCCATTAACCACGGTGACTTTACGACCTTTTGCCATACCTGACAGGCCGCCAGTCAACTGGTTGATAACCTTCTCTTTCCAGCTGCGAATCTTGTTGATATCAGTAGATGGCTGGCCAAACACAATGCCATGCTCTTCAAGGGCTTTCGCCTCTTCAATCACTTTAGCAACGTGCAGCAGCGCTTTAGATGGGATACAACCGACGTTCAGACAAACACCACCGAGGGTGCTGTAACGCTCTACCAGTACGGTTTCCAGACCTAAATCCGCACAACGGAAGGCTGCAGAGTAACCTGCAGGACCTGCCCCAAGTACCACGACCTGGGTTTTCATCTCTGTACTCATCATGACCTCTTAATTGATATCCGGCGGGTCAGACGTTCTTATAATGCCCTTGTTCCACCGGGACTTTCACCGCAAGAGTTTACAGAATTGTTAACAAACTGCCAACAGCGGCGCGACGAATCGTTAAAGGAAGGCCGGCATTCGCCGGCCTTCTTAACATTTACATAACTAAACGGCGAATATCAGACAGCATATTGCCGATAATGGTGATGAATCGCGCACCATCAGCACCGTCGATCACGCGGTGGTCGAAGGAGAGAGAAATCGGCATCATCAGACGCGGAGTAAACTCTTTACCGTTCCACACCGGTTCCATCGCCGATTTAGAGACACCCAGGATAGCCACTTCCGGCGCGTTAACGATCGGCGCGAAGTGGGTAGTGCCCAGGCCGCCCAGGCTGGAGATGGTGAAGCATCCGCCCTGCATGTCGCCCGCTGTCAGCTTACCGTCACGCGCTTTCTTCGAAATCGCCATCAGTTCACGGGACAGCTCGGTAATGCCTTTCTTATTCACGTCTTTAAAGACCGGAACAACCAGGCCATTTGGCGTATCAACCGCCACACCGATATTGATATATTTCTTCAGCGTCAGTTTCTGCGCATCTTCAGACAGCGAACTGTTGAAGCGTGGCATCTGCTCAAGCGCCGCAGCGACCGCTTTCATGATGAACACCACTGGGGTGTACTTCACATCCAGCTTACGCTTCTCTGCTTCAGCATTCTGCTGCTTACGGAAAGCTTCCAGGTCGGTGATATCAGTTTTGTCGAAATGCGTAACGTGCGGGATCATCACCCAGTTACGGCTCAGGTTCGCGCCAGAAATTTTCTGGATACGGCCCAGTTCGACTTCTTCGATTTCGCCAAACTTACTGAAATCAACTTTCGGCCATGGCAGCATGCCAGGCAGACCGCCGCCGCTGGCCGCAGCAGGTGCTGCTTCAGCGCGTTTCACAGCCTCTTTCACGTAAGTCTGCACGTCTTCTTTCAGAATGCGACCTTTACGGCCGGTGCCTTTGACTTTCGCCAGGTTAACACCGAACTCGCGCGCCAGGCGACGAATCACCGGGGTAGCGTGAACGTAAGCGTCGTTCTCTGCGAACTCACCTTTGCTTTCTGCTTTAGCGGCGGCAGGTGCTGCTGCGGCTTTCGCTTCAGATTTGGCAGCAGGCGCCGGTGCGGCTTCCTGTTTCGCAGCCGCAGGGGCAGCCGGAGCAGCACCTTCGACTTCGAACACCATGATCAGTGAGCCGGTGCTGACTTTATCGCCCGTCGCGACTTTCAGCTCTTTGACGATACCCGCAAACGGTGCCGGCACTTCCATAGAGGCTTTGTCGCCTTCAACCACGATCAGTGACTGCTCAGCTTCCACCTTGTCGCCAACCTTAACGAGGATCTCGGTGACTTCAACTTCGTCTCCCCCGATATCCGGAACGTTAACGTCTTTTGCGCCCGCAGCCGCGGCAGGTGCCGATGCCGCTTCTTCTTTCACTTCTGGCTTCGCATCAGAGGCCGGTGCTGCACCTTCTGCTTCAAAGACCATGATGGCTGAACCGGTGCTGACTTTGTCGCCGGTCGCAATGGTGATCGCTTTGACCACACCCGCGAACGGAGCCGGGACTTCCATTGACGCTTTGTCACCTTCGACGACAATCAGTGACTGCTCGGCTTCGACTTTGTCGCCAACCTTAACCAGAATCTCAGTGACTTCGACTTCGTCACCGCCGATATCCGGCACAGCCACTTCTTTGCTGGCAGTGGCCGCAGCAGCGGCTGGCGCAGGCGCCGCATCCGCTTTCTTCTCTTCGGCGGCGGCAGGGGCTGCTTCCGCAGCGCCTTCAGCATCAAACATCATGATCAGCGAACCGGTCTCAACTTTGTCACCGGTAGAGATTTTAATCTCTTTGACTACGCCAGCCTGTGGCGACGGCACTTCCATTGAGGCTTTGTCGCCTTCCACGGTGATCAGCGACTGCTCGGCTTCCACCTTGTCGCCAACTTTCACCAGAATCTCGGTGACTTCAACTTCGTCAGACCCGATATCCGGTACCTTAATTTCGATAGCCATTACTCTATTACCTCTTAAGCCAGACGCGGGTTAACTTTATCGGCATCGATATTGAATTTGGTGATAGCGTCAGCCACCACTTTCTTCTCGATCTCGCCGCGTTTAGCCAGCTCACCCAGCGCGGCAACCACCACATAAGATGCATCAACTTCAAAGTGATGACGCAGATTCTCACGGCTGTCAGAGCGACCAAAGCCATCGGTACCCAGTACGCGATAATCGCTGGCTGGGACATAGCTACGAACCTGCTCAGCGAACAGTTTCATGTAGTCGGTTGAAGCAACAGCAGGTGCGTCATTCATCACCTGAGCGATGTAAGGTACGCGCGCTTCTTCAGTCGGATGCAGCATGTTCCAGCGCTCACAATCCTGGCCGTCACGTGCCAGTTCGGTGAACGAGGTGACGCTGTAGACATCAGAGCCGATACCGTAATCTTTCGCCAGAATCTGGGCGGCTTCACGAACGTGACGCAGGATAGAACCTGAGCCCAGCAGCTGTACTTTACCTTTGCTGCCCTCTACCGTTTCCAGCTTGTAGATACCCTTACGGATACCCTCTTCCGCGCCCTTCGGCATGGCTGGCATATGGTAGTTTTCGTTCAGCGTGGTGATGTAGTAGTACACGTTCTCCTGCGCTTCGCCATACATACGCACCAGACCGTCATGCATGATGACAGCCACTTCATAAGCGTATGAAGGATCGTAAGAGATACAATTCGGGATAGTCAGAGACTGAATGTGGCTGTGACCATCTTCATGCTGCAGACCTTCGCCGTTCAGGGTAGTACGACCCGAGGTGCCGCCGACCAGGAAGCCGCGCGCCTGTTGGTCGCCCGCCAGCCACATCAGATCGCCGATACGCTGGAAGCCGAACATCGAGTAATAGATGTAGAACGGGATCATCGGCAGGTTGTTGGTGCTGTAAGAGGTCGCCGCAGCCAGCCAGGAAGAACCTGCGCCCAGCTCGTTGATCCCTTCCTGCAGAATCTGGCCTTTCTCGTCTTCTTTATAGTATGCAACCTGCTCGCGGTCCTGCGGGGTGTACTGCTGACCGTTCGGGCTGTAGATACCGATCTGACGGAACAGACCTTCCATACCAAAGGTACGCGCTTCATCGGCGAGGATTGGAACCAGACGATCTTTGATCGACTTGTTCTTCAGCATCACATTCAGGGCACGCACAAAGGCGATGGTGGTCGAGATCTCTTTGTTCTGCTCTTCCAGCAGCGCACTGAACTCTTCGAGTGCTGGCATTTCCAGCTTTTCAGTGAACTTCGGCTGACGCGTTGGCAGGTAGCCGCCTAACTTCTCGCGCTGACCATGCAGATAAGCATGTTCTTCTGAGCCTTTTTCGAAGGTTACGTACGGCAGTGATTCGATTTTGTCATCAGCAACCGGCACGTTGAAGCGATCACGGATATAGCGCACGCCATCCATGTTCATCTTCTTCACCTGGTGAGCAATATTTTTGCCTTCCGCGGTGTCGCCCATACCATAACCTTTGATGGTATGCGCCAGGATCAATACTGGCTTGCCTTTGGTGTCCTGCGCTTTTTTCAGTGCCGCGTAGATTTTCTTCGGATCGTGGCCGCCACGGTTCAATGCCCAGATTTCATCATCGGACATATCTTTAACCAGCGCGGCGGTTTCCGGATATTTGCCAAAGAAGTGCTCACGCACATAGGCACCATCGCGGGATTTAAAGGTCTGGTAGTCACCGTCGACCGTTTCGTTCATCAGCTGAATCAGCTTGCCGCTGGTATCTTTGCGCAGCAGCTCATCCCAGCGACCGCCCCAGATGACCTTGATCACTTCCCAGCCAGCACCGGCAAAGATGCCTTCCAGCTCGTTGATGATTTTGCCATTACCGGTTACCGGGCCATCCAGACGCTGCAGGTTGCAGTTGATGATGAAGACCAGGTTATCCAGTTTTTCACGGGTGGCGATGGTGATCGCACCTTTAGATTCTGGCTCATCCATCTCGCCGTCACCCAGGAAGGCGTAAACGGTCTGCGCAGAGGTATCTTTCAGGCCACGGTGTTCCAGATATTTCAGGAACTTCGCCTGATAAATCGCTGACAATGGACCCAGGCCCATTGATACGGTCGGGAACTGCCAGAATTCCGGCATCAATTTCGGATGCGGATAAGAAGAGAGGCCTTTACCGTCAACTTCCTGACGGAAGTTGTTCATCTGCTCTTCGGTCAGGCGGCCTTCAAGGAACGCACGCGCATAGATACCCGGAGAGATGTGGCCCTGGAAATAGACCAGATCGCCGCCATCCTTCTCACTGCGCGCGCGGAAGAAGTGGTTAAAGCACACTTCATAAATTGTCGCAGAAGACTGGAAGGAGGACATGTGGCCACCCAGTTCCAGATCTTTCTTCGATGCGCGCAGCACCGACATGATGGCGTTCCAGCGGATTGCGGAACGGATACGACGTTCAAGAGAGGTGTTGCCCGGATAATCGGGTTCATCTTCAACGGCAATAGAGTTGATGTAGTTGCTGATTGCAGAAGATCCTGCAGCCACGTTTACGCCGCCTTTGCGGGCTGCACCCAGTACCTGATCAATCAGATACTGTGCACGTTCAACACCTTCTTCACGGATGACCGATTCGATCGCCTGTAGCCAGTCACGAGTTTCAATCGGATCCACGTCATTGTGTAAACGTTCTGACATGGGTGTGTTCCTTATCTGTGTCTAATACGTTGAATAATCGGGAGCCTGTTAAAGCAGATGCAGGCAGGCTCGTCTGATATCAGTACGATCTTTGTCGCACGTCATTCCTTACGTTGCTGTAAACGACGCAGGGAGCGTTCTCGACGGCTCTGCTCCCGACTTCTGTCCAGCAAGATTTCCTCTATGAACGCCAGGTGACGGTGTGAAGCCTCGCGCGCTTTTTCTGGCTCACGGGCCACAATCGCCTCAAAGATTCTGGCGCGGTGACCGCTCACTTTTGCCAGCATTTCCCGGCGCGAGTAGAGCAATTCGAAATTCTGACGAACGTTTTGTTCCAGCATAGGGCCCATTGAGCGTAGCAAATGTAAAAGCACAACATTATGGGCTGCTTCTGTGACAGCGATCTGATACTGCATCACTGCGTCCGCTTCGGCGTCTAAATCGCCGCTGTCCTGCGCCTGCTGGATATTCAGATGGCAGTCGCGAATGCGCCGCAGGTCTTCCTCTGTGCCGCGCAGTGCCGCGTAATAGGCGGCAATGCCCTCTAAGGCATGGCGCGTTTCCAGCAGATCAAACTGGGATTCCGGATGGCCGGCGAGCAGCTCAACGAGTGGATCGCTTAAGCTTTGCCAGAGATTCTCCTGCACGAACGTTCCGCCACCCTGTCGGCGCAGCAATAATCCTTTCGCTTCTAAGCGCTGGATCGCTTCGCGGAGAGACGGACGTGAGACATCGAATTGTTTGGCGAGTTCGCGCTCAGGCAACAGCTTCTCTCCCGGACGCAACGTGCCTTCCATAATCAGGGATTCGAGCTGTTGCTCGATAGCATCGGAGAGCTTAGGTTGGCGAATCTTACTGTAAGCCATCATCCCTTCTTATTAAGCCAGGCGTCCGGAGTAAATTGGTAATACCAATTGCAATGAGGTGCCGGTAAAGTAACAAAGTATTCACCTTGTGTCTATATGGTGTCTGCGACATTCACCTCGCCTTAAAGCCTGTCCTGGCGCTAACTCGCGGTTAAAAAAATGAAAAAATCCGCTACGGCAAATGTTAAACAATTGCACTTTTACCAAACCTTACACCTGCTTAGCGCCTGATGAGTGCGGCAGCCATAAGTGAAAGCTATTCGTCATTACCCGAATTTCATGGCAGAAGTTTCGACAGGCAGACGTGACCAGGACGGCGTTTTTTCAGTCAAGTCTCAGCACGAAAGGCGAAAGCAGGTGCAAAGCGAATCGCTTATCACTATTCTTGTCGCCAGGGTAGCAAATGGCCGCATTCAGCACGCCAGATACCGTAAAATAATCAATACGTTATTGTAACTCCTTCATTACAGCGGATTGCGCTGCGAACGAAGAATAAAAACATCACGAGGTTTGTATGGAACAGCAGCAAGGCGAAGCGCTGAAACGTGGTCTTAAGAACCGCCATATTCAGCTCATCGCGCTGGGTGGTGCAGTGGGAACCGGCCTGTTTCTGGGCAGTGCATCGGTCATTGAATCCGCCGGACCGGCCGTTATTCTGGGCTATGCGATTGCCGGGTTTATTGCCTTTTTAATCATGCGCCAGTTAGGTGAGATGGTCGTGGAAGAGCCGGTTGCCGGCAGCTTCAGCCACTTTGCCTATAAATACTGGGGCAACTTTGCGGGTTTTGCTTCGGGCTGGAACTACTGGGTGCTCTATGTGCTGGTTGCCATGGCAGAACTCACTGCCGTCGGCAAATATGTCCAGTTCTGGTGGCCTGACTTTCCGACCTGGGCGTCGGCTGCCCTCTTCTTCGTGATGATCAATGCTATCAACCTGACCAACGTGAAAGTGTTTGGTGAGATGGAGTTCTGGTTCGCCATCATTAAAGTGGTTGCGGTCATTGGCATGATCCTGTTCGGCGGCTGGCTGCTGTTCAGTGGTCATGCCGGTCCGCAGGCGACAGTACGCAACCTGTGGGAACAGGGCGGCTTCTTCCCGCATGGCATTGGCGGCCTGGTCACCGTCATGGCGATTATCATGTTCTCATTCGGGGGTCTGGAGCTGGTGGGTATCACCGCAGCTGAAGCGGATAACCCGGAAGTGAGCATTCCAAAAGCGACCAACCAGGTGCTGTGGCGTATCCTGATTTTCTACATTGGTTCGCTGGCGGTCCTGCTGTCACTGATGCCGTGGACCCGCGTCACCTCAGAAGTCAGCCCGTTCGTCTTTATCTTCCACGAACTGGGCGATGCCATGGTGGCGAATGCGCTTAACGTGGTGATCCTGACGGCTGCCCTGTCGGTCTATAACAGCTGCGTTTACTGTAACAGCCGCATGCTGTTTGGTCTGGCACAGCAGGGCAATGCGCCGAAAGCACTGCTGAAAGTCGATCGTCGCGGTGTACCGGTGTTAACGATTCTGGTCTCTGCTGTGGCTACTGCGCTGTGTGTGCTGATCAACTACCTGATGCCGGGCGAAGCGTTTGGCCTGCTGATGTCGCTGGTGGTCTCTGCACTGGTCATCAACTGGGCGATGATCAGCCTGGCGCACCTCAAGTTCCGTCGTAAGAAAGATCAGCAGGGCGTCACAACCCGCTTTAAAGCGCTGCTCTATCCGGCAGGTAACTGGATTTGCCTGATCTTCCTGGCAGGGATTCTGGTACTGATGGCGACCACGCCGGGCATGGCGATCTCCGTCTGGCTGATCCCGGTCTGGCTGGTCATTCTGGGTATTGGTTACTTTATTAAAAACCAGACGCAGAAAGCCTGATGCTCTACTACGTGCTGCGACCTCTCAGGGAGGTTGCAGCACGTACCTCTGATGCCCGATCCAGCTCACACTTCTCTTCCCGCACCTGTTTTGTCCATCTTCATGACGAATTTCTCCCGTTCATCTCACTGATTTCCTGACAATACTTCCTGTTCACACTGGATGCGCAGGAATAAACCATGAAAGGTACAGCTCTCCCGTTTCGGGAAAAACTGGGATATGGCATGGGTGATGCCGGATGCAACATGATTGGCGGTGCCATCATGCTGTTCCTGAACTACTTCTATACCGATGTTTTCGGCCTTGCTCCGGCGCTGGTGGGAACCCTGCTGCTTTCGGTCAGGGTGCTGGATGCGGTTACCGATCCGATTATGGGCGCCATCGCCGATCGCACCCAGAGTCGCTGGGGCCGTTTTCGTCCCTGGCTGCTGTGGGTTTCCGTTCCCTATGTGGTCTTCAGCGTTCTGATGTTCACCACACCAGACTGGACCTATCACAACAAGGTCATCTGGGCGTTCGTCACCTACTTCCTGATGTCACTGACGTATACCGCGATTAATATTCCTTATTGCTCGCTGGGTGGCGTGATTACCAACGACCCTGGTGAACGCGTCTCCTGCCAGTCCTACCGTTTTGTCATGGTCGGTATCGCCACGCTGATACTTTCTCTGTCGCTGCTGCCGATGGCGGAGTGGTTTGGTGGGGAAGATAAAGCGCGCGGCTACCAGATGGCGATGGCGGTGCTGGCCACGATTGGTCTGGCGATGTTTCTGTTCTGCTTTGCCACAGTTCGTGAACGTATCCGCCCTGCTGTACCGAGCAATGATGACCTGAAAAAAGATCTGCGTGACGTCTGGAAGAATGACCAGTGGGTGCGCATTCTGCTGCTGACCTTCTGTAACGTCTGTCCTGGCTTCATCCGCATGGCAGCCACCATGTATTACGTCACCTGGGTCATGGGTCAGTCCACGCACTTCGCCACGCTGTTTATCAGCCTGGGCGTGATTGGCATGATGTTCGGCAGCACGCTGGCGAAACTGCTCACCGATCGCTGGTGCAAACTCAAAGTCTTCTTCTGGACTAATATCGCATTGGCGCTCTTCTCCTGCGGCTTTTACTGGATCGATCCTCACGCCACGGTGATGGTCGTAGTGGCTTACTTTGTGCTGAATATCCTGCATCAGATCCCTTCTCCGCTGCACTGGTCGCTGATGGCGGATGTGGATGACTACGGCGAGTGGAAAACCGGCAAGCGCATCACCGGCATCAGCTTCTCCGGCAACCTGTTCTTCCTCAAGGTGGGACTGGCAGTGGCCGGTGCAATGGTCGGCTTTCTGCTGTCGATCTATGGCTACAATGCGGGTGCTAAACAGCAGTCCCCTGAAGCGATTAACGGCATCATGCTGCTCTTCACCATCATTCCAGGCGTCGGCTATCTGATTACCGCCGGCGTGGTGCGGCTGATGAAGGTCGACCGCAAAATGATGATTACCATCCAGCAGGATCTCGCGCTGCGCCGCGAAAACTTCCACGAGTTACACGCTGTTCGCCTGCGCGACGGTGCTGCTACGCCAACCGGAGATGTTAAATGACTGCAATCCTGCCGAATCCTTTTATTGAGCAGCGCGCCGACCCCTTTATCCTTCGCCATGAACAGCACTACTACTTTGTGGCATCAGTACCGGAGTATGACCGGCTGGAGATCCGACGCGCCACAACGCTGGCTGGCCTGCGCAGCGCCGAGCCGGTCGTGGTCTGGCGCAAGCCTGATAGCGGCCCCTGTAGCGAGTTAATCTGGGCACCCGAATTGCACTACATTGACGGCCAGTGGGTTATCTATTTCGCAGCAGCGCCGACGCGGGAGATCAAAGAGGGACTGTTTCAGCACCGGATGTATGCGCTGGTGTGTGAGGCGGCAGATCCATTGCAGGGCGAATGGCAGCCCTGCCGCCGGGTTTTCAGCCAGCTCGACAGCTTCTCTCTGGATGCCACGCACTTCGTACATCAGGGCAAAAACTGGTATCTCTGGGCGCAAAAAGATCCCGTGATTCCCGGCAACTCTAATCTCTACCTGGCTGAGCTGCTGAATCCCTGGACGCTGAAAGGTACACCGGTGATGCTGAGTCGGCCAGAATATGAGTGGGAGTGCGCAGGGTTTAGCGTGAACGAAGGTCCGGCGGTGATTCGTCACAGCGATCGGCTGTTCGTGACCTACTCCGCCAGCGCTACCGATGAAAATTACTGTCTGGGGATACTGTCGATTGCCGCTGATGCCGATCCGCTTGATGTCACCGCCTGGCAAAAATCGGCACGCCCGGTCTTTGTATCCAGCTGGGACAACCATCAGTATGGGCCAGGCCACAACAGTTTTACCCAGGATGAGGCGGGACGCGACGTGCTGGTTTATCACGCGCGTAACTACACTGAAATTGAGGGCGATCCGTTGTGGGATCCGAACCGCCACACCCGACTGAAATATTTCAGCTGGCGGGAAGATGGCACGCCCGATTTTGGCGTGCCACCTGCCGATTACACCAGCGTGCCGTAAATCGTCAGCAACGCAACGGCAACCACCAGCACCAGTGAAGTGCGTTTCGCTAACGCCACGGCAACCCGTGGCGTTTCTACTTTATCGGTGTGCGGATCGCGTGACAGGGAGAACTGCGCCAGCGTCGTCAGCACCTGATACTGAGAACGGTGACGATCAGTCAGCGAAGCAAACCACGCAGGCAGCGCTTTTTCGCCGTGGCCGAGCAGCGCGTAAGCCACCCCCGCCAGCCGCACCGGGATCCAGTCGAGAAGATGCAGAATCGCATCCACGCCAGACTGCGAACGCGCCATCGGTGTACCATGTTTTGCCAGCCAGCCTTGCCAGGCTCGCAGAAACGCATAACCCACCAGCAGCACCGGACCCCACGGCCCTCCCACCACCAGCCAGAACATCGGCGCAAGGTAGAAGCGGAAGTTTATCCAGATCAGTGCATTCTGCAGTTCACGCAGGAACTCGCGTTCGCTGCATTCTACCGGCACGCCATGAATCAGCGTCAACTCAGCCGCCATCGCCTGATGCGCCGCGTCGTCGTCATGACTGGCTGCTTTCAGATAGCTATGGTAGTGCTGACGCACCGAACCGGCACCGATGCAGAGCAAGCCGGCGACGATCCAGAACAGTAATTGCAGTATACCAAACAGCAGCCCTTTCAGCGCCCAGATGACCAGCGCAGTCAGCGCCATCGCCAGCACAGTCATTAGCAGAGTACGCATCATGGAGAAATGTCGGCGATGCCGAAAAATCGGCTCCAGCCGGTGTTCGAGCTGCCAGTGCTCGCCCAGTTTAAACAGGCGCTCCCAGCCTAAAACCAACAACAAGGTAAACAACGTCATACTGACTCCGCAAAAATCAGGATTTTTGCTGCGTTAACAGCTGTTTGTAGTAGTCCCAGTCAAAAGCAGGTCCGGGATCGGTCTTTCGTACCGGCGCGATGTCACTGTGCCCCGTGATACGTGAAGGCGTTAACGGGTAATGCTGCAGCAGCAACAGGGTTACCTGCTGCAGGGCCCGATATTGCGCTTCGCTATAGGGCTCACTGTCTGTTCCTTCCAGCTCAATCCCTATAGAAAAGTCGTTGCAGTTTTCACGTCCTTCAAACTGCGAAATGCCTGCATGCCAGGCACGTTTATGAAAAGGGACATACTGCACGATCTCCCCGTCACGACGAATCAGGCAGTGTGCCGCGACTTTCAGCGCGGCGATATCCGCAAAATAGGGATGAGCATCCGGCGGAAGTGTGCCGGTGAACAGCTTGTCGATCCACGGCCCGCCAAATTCACCGGGTGGCAGGCTGATATTGTGAATCACCAGCAGTGAAGGCGCTTCATTGTCTGGCCGTTCATTGCAATGCGTTGACGGCACGTGACGCGCTCCGGTCAGCCAGCCCTGTTCGATTTTCATACCCATTTTCCTTGTTTCAGCTGGCTGAGAATAGCATGAATAATAAAGGATTCTTGCCTCTTAGTGTGCCGGTTGGGTCATATGACAACGCTGCGTGTTAAGGATACTAAACAAAATACGATTCGTTGCTGGAACCTGATGGCGGTTCAGGCTATTGTGTCACCCTCTGTCATTTCTCGTTCTGGAGTAAAACACCTATGTCATCTCGTGGTTATGATCCTGACAGCCGCCGTCAGGCACTCATCAAACGCATTGAAAGTGACATCCCGGATGCGGTTGCACTGGCGTTAAAAGAGGATCTTGGTGGAGAGATCGACGCTGACCGGGATATTACTGCCCAGTTGTTACCTGCCGATATCCAGGCTCATGCGCAGGTCATTACCCGTGAAGCGGGTGTTTTCTGTGGTAAACGCTGGGTGGAAGAAGTCTTCATTCAACTCGGCTCGCACGCGACACTGAGCTGGCATGTCGAAGATGGTGATCAGATCGAGGCAGACCAGCTGCTGTTTGAAATCGAGGGTCCTGCCCGACTGCTGCTGACCGCAGAGCGTACCGCGCTTAATTTTGTGCAAACACTCTCGGGCGTTGCCACCGAAGTCAGCCGCTATGTCGCACTGCTGGCGGGAAGCCAGACACAGCTGCTGGACACGCGTAAAACCCTGCCCGGATTGCGGACCGCGCTTAAATATGCCGTGCTCTGTGGCGGTGGCAGCAATCATCGCCTGGGCCTCTCAGATGCCTACCTGATTAAAGAGAACCATATTATTGCCAGCGGCTCAATTGCGCAGGCAGTGGAAAGAGCGCAATGGCTGCAACCCGATGTGCCGGTTGAAGTTGAAGTGGAATCACTGGAAGAGTTGCGTCAGGCGCTGGAAGCCGAAGCCGATATTGTGATGCTGGATAACTTCAGCCTGGAAGAAATGCGTACCGCCGTCGAACTCAACCAGGGAAGGACGCTGCTGGAAGTCTCCGGTAACGTTACCGAAACAACCCTGCCGCAGATCGCTCTGACCGGCGTGGACTATGTCTCTGTTGGCGCACTGACCAAGCATGTGCGGGCGCTGGATCTCTCGATGCGTTTCAAACAAAAGTAGCCTGCGCTACCGTAACCCGGCCCGGCGATTTTGCGACCCCGCTTCCGGCGCAGTTTCGACTGAGCTGCAATCCTGAAATCTGTTCACACCACACTTTCCAGTTTTCCCCTCTCTGACTGTCTTTTACTGCTACTGATTTTTAACCTGTCGCCTTCTTAATCAGGAGACGATGTGATGAATCATCAACGTGGATTTACGCTGGTTGAATTGATGATTGTGGTCGGTATTGTGGCGATCTTAAGTGCCATCGGCTTGCCCGCTTATCAAAATTATCTGCAGCGCGCTGCCCTCACCGACATGTTGCAAACAATGGTGCCGTTTAAAACTGCGGTAGAGCTCTGCGCCATGGAGCGTGGTGGCCCAACCCAGTGTCATGCAGGAGAAGCGGGCATTCCGGCAGCCAGAGGATCGCGCTATGTCTCGGCACTGAGCGTGACCAACGGTGTGATTGCATTGACTGGCCAGGAAAGTCTCAATGGCCTGAGCGTTGAAATGCTGCCGGTCTGGGACAGCACGGATGGCGGCATCAGATGGCAACGCAGTTGCACCAGTAGCAACAATAGCCTGCGCGACAATTGTCAGGATCAGTTCCGCTTTGCGGATAAAGGGGCCAGCGATGAACAAGCCTGATGAAGCGATCGCGGCTTTATGTCAGCGCTATCGCGCCCTGGTGTTACACCATGATGCCAGTCAGCTGCGTGTGGCCGTCGCAGAAAGCGTGCCGCCCGGACTGTCTGAAGCGCTTCATTTTGCCAGCCAGTGTAAGATTGAGATCGAATGCTGGCCGCAGGCCCGGCTCGACCAGCTTCGGCATGCCGACACACCGCTGGTGGCGCGTGAAGAGGCGCCCGCAGAGTCAGCGATTGAGGCAACACAGCTGATCCTGCGTCAGGCACTCGAACGCCGCGCCTCCGATGTGCATATCGAACCCTGCCGCGAGGGTTTACGCGTGCGACTGCGCATTGATGGCGTACTGCATCCGCTCTCTTCATTACCTGCCACTCAACCTGCGGCGCTGCTGGCACGACTGAAGATTCTCGGCGGGCTGGATATCGCCGAACGACGGTTACCGCAGGATGGGCAGTTCAGCATGGAGATCGCCGGTAAACCCGCCTCGTTTCGTCTGGCCACGTTGCCCATCTACGGCGGGGAGAAAGCCGTAGTCAGGCTATTGCAGAGTGAAAGCGCGGCGCTGTCACTGGATAAGCTCGGTTTACCCACTGCGCAGCTACGTCTGTTCTGCGCTGCGCTGGCCCAGCCGCAGGGATTGATTCTGGTGACGGGCCCCACCGGCAGCGGCAAGACATTCACGCTCTACAGCGGGCTTAGTGCGCTGAATAAGCCTGAAAAAAATCTCTGCAGCGTTGAGGATCCGATTGAGATCCCACTGCCGGGCATCAATCAGACGCAGATCCATGCTAAAAACGGGCTCGATTTTAACCGCGTGCTGCGGGCGCTGCTGAGACAGGATCCCGACGTCATCATGGTGGGCGAAATTCGCGATGCCGAAACGGCAGAGATTGCGGTTAAAGCAGCACAAACCGGACATCTGGTCCTTTCCACGCTGCACACTAACTCCACCGCCGAGACGCTGACCCGGCTTCGACAGATGGGAATTCCCGGTTATCTGCTTGGGTCAGCACTGAAATTGATCGTTGCTCAGCGTCTGGTCAGACGCCTCTGCCCTCACTGCCGTCAGCCTGCTCAGGCAGTGGCACACTATCCTCCGGAACTCTGGCCTGGCACCCTGCAAACCTGGCGTGCCCCAGGCTGCGACCACTGCTTTTCCGGCTATTTTGGCCGGCTGGCGCTGTTTGAACTGCTGCCCATTAATGCCAGACTGCAAAATGCGATCGCCGCCGAGATGCCGCTGGAGAATCTGTTGAGTCTGGCGAAACAGCAGGGATTGCGCACCCTGCTGGTTTCCGGTTTAGAAGCGGTAAGTCGGGGCGATACCTCCCTGGAGGAGATGCAACGGGTGATTGGGCTGGACGATGGCTAATGCCTCTTTATTCAGCTGGCAGGCGGTCGACAGTCAGGGTCAGTTACTCAGCGGTCAGCTACTGGCTATCGACAGTGACAATCTGCTGCTGATGCTGGCGCAGCGTGATCTTTTGCCGGTGAGCTGGAAGCGTGAAAAAGTCTGGCGTCCGAGGGACTGGAAGTGGCAGCACAAAACCGATCTCATTCGCCAGCTGGCCACCTTGCTCAAAGCGGGCCTGCCGCTGGCAGAGAGTCTGGTTTTGCTGGCGGAGGGGCAGCCGCATGCTGGCTGGCGGGCCCTGATGCTAGCTCTGCATCATCGGGTACTCAGCGGTGCGCCTTTTTCACAGGCTTTGCGTGAATGGCCGCAGATCTTTCCGGCACTCTATCCGTCCCTGATGGAGGTAGGTGAGCTCACCGGTCAGCTGGATGTCTGTTGCAGCGAACTGGCTCAGCAGCAGATCCGCCAGCAGCAGTTATGGCATCAGGTGGGTAAAGCGCTGCGCTATCCTCTTTTTATTCTGCTGGTGGCGATGGCTGTCACCTGCGGCATGCTGCTCTTCGTGCTGCCGGAGTTCGTTGCGGTTTATGACGCCTTTGATGCGCCCCTGCCCGCCTTTACCGCAGCGGTAATGCAGTTATCTGCCGCGCTTCAGGAATGGGGAGGTGTGCTGGCCCTGGGTGTCTCGCTGATGCTGACTGGATGGCATCAGCTGCGACGACGATCTGAGGGCTGGCAACGCCGTGAGCAGGCATTTTTCCTGCGCATCCCGCTGCTTTCCGGATTGTGGCGCGGCACACAACTGACGCAGATCTATACCATTCTGCATCTCACACAGAGCGCCGGGTTAACGCTGTTACAGGGGCTATCCGCCGTTAAGGTAACATTCTCCTCATTGCTCTGGCGGGACGCGATAGCCGGACTGCAGCAACATATTGCTGAGGGAAGTCCTCTGCATCAGGCGCTGATGCAGCATCCGTTGTTCACGCCATTATGTGGTCAGCTGATTCGCGTCGGTGAGGAGGCGGGCGCCCTGGATTTGATGCTGGCACGTCTGGCTGAATGGCATGAGGCCGAAACGCGAGAGCGCGCTGACACACTGGCGGCTTCGCTGGAACCGATGATGATGATGGTGATTGGCGGCATTGTTGGCACACTGGTGATTGCCATGTATCTGCCGGTCTTCGGGCTGGGTGATGCGATGCATTAGGGGCGCACGCTGCGCCCCGGATGGCTATCGGTTGAAAACCCGGTTCTCCTGCTCGTTAACCCGAATAAAGGTCGTGCGTTTGGTCAGCTCTTTCAGGCGCTCGGCCCCTACGTAAGTGCAGGCGGAACGCAGCCCACCCAGGATATCGCGTGCTGTCTCCGCCACCGGACCTCTTAAGGGCAGCTTGACCGTTTTGCCTTCTGCCGCACGGTACTGCGCAACACCACCAACGTGACGCTTCATCGCCGATTCGGAACTCATGCCATAAAAGAGCATGGATTTTTCGCCATTCTCTTCAACAACCTGCCCTTCGCACTCATCATGTGCCGCCAGCATGCCACCCAGCATCACGAAGTCAGCACCGCCGCCAAAGGCTTTGGCGATATCCCCCGGCACTGAACAACCGCCATCACTGACAATCTGTCCGCTTAAACCATGCGCCGCATCAGCACACTCGATAACGGCAGAAAGCTGCGGATAACCTACACCGGTTTTTACCCGGGTTGTGCAGACCGAACCCGGGCCAATGCCCACTTTGACAATATCCGCGCCGGAAAGAATCAACTCTTCCACCATTTCGCCCGTGACGACATTACCGGCACAGATTGTTTTAGAGGGGAAAGTTTCACGCGCGCGTTGCAGAAAATCGACAAAATGTTGTGAGTAACCGTTGGCCACGTCGATGCAGATAAACTGCAGATCGTCTGACAGCGCCATAATGGCGACCAGTTTACTGAGATCGGACTCTGAAGTGCCGGTGGAGACCATAACATGTTTAAGGCATGTCGCAGGCACGCGCTGAATGAACGCGCGCCAGTCATCAACGCTGTAATGTTTGTGGACTGCAGTAAGGATATTGAAGCTGGCGAGCGCCTCGGCCATCGAAAATGTGCCGACGGTATCCATATTGGCGGCGATGATGGGTACGCCGCTCCAGCTCAGGCCCGAATGTCTGAAGGTAAAGCTGCGTTCCAGCTCAACCTGTGAGCGACTTTGCAGCGTGGAGCGTTTGGGACGGATTAAGACATCTTTAAAGCCCAGTTTCAGATCTTCTTCAATACGCATAAATAGTGTCCTGGTAAGTGGCAACGAATCGTCGTTCGCGAAGTAAGCACAGCTCCAGTAGCGTTATGATACGCGCCTCTCGCTGTGCGACAAGACTGCGAATTTCACTTTATTTACGCTACAATCCGTTAAATTTAGTTGTGATTTATCGGTGTGATCTGACACCCATTTTTGCCTTTTTTAGTCAGATCATTACCCTGAACCCATGTCGTAAAAGAAGTCAGGTGAGAAACATGCCCTATATCGTCGCGCTTACAGGGGGGATCGGCAGTGGAAAGAGTACGATTGCCCAGGCATTCGCCGCGTCTGGCGTGGACATTATTGATGCTGACCTGATTGCCCGTGAAGTTGTTGAACCCGGCACGCCCGCTTTGCAGGCTATAAAGGGGCGCTATGGCGCGTCGATAGTGACGGAGCAGGGCATGCTTGATCGTAAACAGCTTCGCGACATTATTTTCCAGAAGCCGGAAGAGAAAAGCTGGTTAAACGCACTGCTTCATCCGCTGATAAACGCCCGGACGCGACAGCTGATCGCCCAGGCCACCTCACCTTATGTGCTCTGGGTAGTGCCATTACTGGTGGAAAATCAATTACAGCACCAGGCTGATCGGGTACTGGTGGTGGATGTTGATGAGGCAACGCAGTTAGCGCGGACTCAGCAGCGTGACCATCTTTCCGTCGAACAGGCGAAACGTATTCTTGCCGCACAGGCCACGCGCCAGCAACGCCTCGCCTGTGCCGATGACATTATTGATAACAGCGGCGAGCCCGACGACGCCCTGCCACAGGTTGCCGAACTCCATCAGCGCTATCTCAGGCTGGCGGCAACGAAACAGGATTAATACCATGAGTACACCCGTTCTGTTTGAACACCCACTGAATGAAAAAATGCGAACCTGGTTGCGGGTTGAATTTTTGATTAATCAGTTAGATGAAACCACGCCACTGGATAAAACCGTTAATGCGCTGACCTTTTTTCGCCTGATTGGCGAGTTGCTCGACATTTTCGAGCGCGGCGATATGCGGACTGAACTGTTGAAAGAGCTGGAGCGTCAGCAGCAAAAATTACGTGCATGGGCTGATGTGCCGGGTGTCGACATGACGCTGGTGGATGCTCTGCACGATAAACTAAAAATTCAGTCAACGCAGTTGATGAATGCCCCGCGTATGGGGCAACAGCTCCGTGAAGATCGTCTGATTGCCCTGGTGCGCCAGCGACTCAGCATTCCCGGCGGATGCTGCAGCTTTGATTTGCCAGGCCTGCACATCTGGCTCCATCTGCCGCAGGAAACACGCGATGCGCAGGTCGAAGCCTGGATGCAGACGCTCGCGCCCCTGCATCATGCGCTGGCGATGGTACTGGATCTGATCCGCCAGTCCGGCGCATTCCATATGCAGACCAGTCTGAACGGTTTTTATCAGGATAATGCCGAGGGTGCCGATCTGCTGCGATTGCAGTTATCGCTGGACGATGCCCTCTATCCACAGGTGTCCGGACATAAAAGCCGCTACGCCATTCGTTTTATGCCATTTGATAGTGAGCGCGGTGAAGTTCCGGCCCGCCTTAACTTCCAGTTGGCCTGTTGTTAGAGGTAAACATGCAGCAAGAAGTCATGACCGTTTCCTGTCCGCAGTGCGGCAAAGATGTCATCTGGGATGAGCTCAGCCCGTGGCGCCCTTTTTGCAGTAAGCGCTGTCAGCTTATTGATTTAGGCGAGTGGGCCGCAGAAGAGAAACGCATTCCCAGCAGCGACGATATGAACGACAGTGACAACTGGAGTGAAGAAGAGCGCTGATAACAGGATGGGGCGCGCTGCCCCATCCACTCAGAGTTCGCCGGCGACCAGACGCGCAATCAGCTGATGATTCGCTGGCGGAAACTCCTCCGCGACCAGCGCATGCTGATCAACCCAGCGCTGCGGTTGCCCCTCTTTGCCCCACGGCTCCCCTTTCCACCCTTCAACCAGAAAGAAGTGCAGCGTTACGCGCAGATCGTCATAGCTGTGATCTGCATGACCAATCGGGCGAGCCTCGGTGACATCGATCCCGGTTTCTTCCTGGAGCTCCCTTATGAGTCCCTGTTCGGCGCTTTCGCCCGCTTCAATCTTACCGCCAGGAAACTCCCACTTATTTGCCATATAAGAGGTCGATGCGCGCTGGGCAAGGAAAATCTGTTTATTGGCATTGCGAATGATGCCAACTGCAACCTGCAGGTGCTTCATGAAGACTATCCGGTAGTAATGGTGAATGAAGGCTGATTTTAGAGCATGCCGTAACGGAAGTTAACCGCTTTAGCTCAGCATGGGCATAGTCATCGTAGTGGCAAAGGCCATAAAAAAAGGAGCCAGCGGCTCCTTTTTTATCAGCATTTAGCCTCAGGCGATACGGCCATGACACTGCTTATACTTTTTACCGGAACCACATGGGCAGGGATCGTTGCGGCCCACTTTGCGTTCTCCACTTTGCTCAGCCACAGGCTCAGCTGCCAGCAGATCTTCTTCCACATGGCTCAGCTGCTGTTGCTGTGCCAGACGTTCAGCTTCTTCGCGACGCTGTTGCTCCATCGCTTCAACTTCTTCTGGCATGCGCACCTGAACTTTGCTCAGCGTACTGATCACTTCATACTTCAGTGATTCAAGCATTGCGGCGAACATGGCAAAGGATTCACGCTTGTACTCCTGCTTTGGATCTTTCTGCGCATAGCCGCGCAGATGGATACCCTGGCGCAGATAGTCCATCGCTGCCAGATGCTCTTTCCACAGAGAGTCCAGCGTCTGCAGCATCACGCCTTTTTCGAAGTTGCGCATCATTTCAGCGCCGACGATCTCTTCTTTCTCTGCGTAGCTTTCCATGGCATGGGTCATGATGCGTTCACGCAGCACTTCTTCATGCAGATCGGGCTCTTTGTCCAGCCACTCTGCAATCGGCAGGTTAAGATCGAAGTCAGTGCGCAGACGCTCTTCCAGGCCAGGCACGTCCCACATTTCTTCCAGCGACTGTGGCGGAATGTAGGTATCGATGGTGGCTTTGTAAACATCGTGGCGAATGCTGTTGATGGTTTCGCTCACATCAGACACATCCAGCAGCTCATTACGCTGACTGTAGATCGCACGACGCTGGTCGTTAGCCACATCATCATATTCCAGCAGCTGCTTACGAATATCGAAGTTACGGCTTTCGACTTTACGCTGTGCGTTGGCAATCGCTTTAGTCACCCACGGGTGCTCAATCGCTTCGCCTGGCTTCATGCCCAGTTTACGCATCATATTCGATACGCGATCGGAGGCGAAAATACGCATCAGCGCATCTTCCATCGACAGGTAGAAACGAGAAGAACCGGCGTCACCCTGACGACCTGCACGACCACGCAGCTGGTTATCGATACGACGGGATTCGTGACGCTCAGTACCCACAATATGCAAACCACCTGACGCCAGCACCGCGTCATGACGAATCTGCCAGGCCGCTTTAATCTCTTCGATTTGCGCTTCAGTTGGCTCTTCCAGTTCGGCCACTTCAGCGTGCCAGCTACCGCCCAGCATAATGTCCGTACCACGTCCGGCCATGTTGGTCGCGATAGTGACCGCGCCCGGTTGACCAGCCTGCGCCACGATGTCCGCTTCGCGGGCGTGGAATTTGGCGTTCAGGACGTTATGTTTGATACCGGCGCGGGTCAGTTCATTAGAGACCACTTCTGATTTTTCAATCGAGATGGTGCCCACCAGTACCGGCTGTCCATTGGCTGTACGCTCACGGATATCTTCGATAATCGCATCGATCTTCTCTTTCTCTGTCATGTAGACCAGGTCAGCCAGATCTTTACGCACCATCGGACGGTTAGTCGGCACGACAATGGTGTCGAGCTTGTAAATAGAGCTGAATTCGAACGCTTCGGTATCAGCAGTACCGGTCATACCGGCCAGCTTTTCGTAAATACGGAAGTAGTTCTGGAAGGTAATAGAGGCCAGCGTCTGGTTCTCGTTCTGGATCTCTACGCCTTCTTTCGCTTCAATCGCCTGATGCAGACCATCTGACCAGCGACGACCCTGCATGGTACGGCCGGTGTGTTCATCAACGATTACCACTTCGCCATCTTTCACGATGTAATCAACATCGCGGGTAAAGAGTGCATGCGCGCGCAGTGCCGCAGTGACGTGGTGCATCAGCATGATGTTGGTCGGCGAGTAAAGTGACTCGCCCGCCTCCATAATGCCCTGGCTGACCAGCAGCTCTTCCACTTTCACCAGACCGCGTTCAGACATATGAGCCTGACGCGCTTTCTCATCGACCCAGAAGTCGCCTTCACCCTGATGGGTTTCGGTATCTTCTTTATCCTGGCGAACCAGGTGAGGGATGATCTTGTTCACTTTGGTGTAGAGATCAGAACTGTCTTCTGCCGGACCGGAGATGATCAGCGGTGTACGCGCTTCATCGATCAGGATGGAGTCGACCTCATCCACCAGCGCATAGTGCAGTTTACGCTGTACGCGCTCTTCCGGGCTGAACGCCATGTTGTCACGCAGGTAGTCGAAGCCATACTCGTTGTTGGTGCCGTAGGTAATGTCTGCTGCATATGCTTCACGCTTCGCCACAGCCGGCAGGCCCGACATGTTGATACCAATCGTCAGACCCAGGAACTCAAACAGTGGTCGGTTGTTTTCCGCATCACGCTGTGCCAGATAGTCGTTGACGGTCACCACGTGAACACCTTTACCAGAGAGCGCATTCAGGTAGGCTGGCAGCGTTGCGGTCAGGGTTTTACCTTCACCGGTACGCATCTCAGCGATGCAGCGGTCGTTCAGCACCATGCCGCCGATCAGCTGCACATCAAAGTGACGCATACCGAACACACGTTTACTCGCTTCACGCACGGTCGCGAACGCTTCCGGGATCAGACTCTCCAGCGATTCACCTTTTTTCAGGCGCTCGCGGAACAGGTCGGTTTTAGCTTTCAGTTCATCGTCAGAGAGCTTCTCAAAATCAGGCTCCATCTTATTGATGACATCCACCACCTTGCGCATACGACGCAGCGTACGATCGTTACTGCTACCAAAAACCTTGGTTAATATTTTGCTAAACATAATAAATATATTCTCAATTCAGCCGGAATATTCCGGACTGCGAAATCTAAACAGAGTGAGTAAAACCAATACTATTAGCAGAACAATCGGGCGGGTCCGGCGCGGATGCCATGCACACTGGCATGCCATTCTACCCATGAACGGGTAACGGCCATGAAGAGAGGCGGTGTTGCCATCTGCTGCGGTGCGGTATGCAGCGCAGAGTGCGATGTCAGTAAATTATGCAGTGAGTCAATCAGCGCCAGCTTTTGGGCCGCCAGCGGTAACTGCTGTTGTTCCGCCTGCGCCTGGGGGGCAAGCGTGAAAGAAAGGTGACGAATAACGGTGCGGATGGCGTGCTGATGCCAGTAATCCACGCTGAAGCTCGGGCGCCGTGACGCTTCCTGGAGCCGGATTAAATGATCAAAGCGTGTGGCATTGCCAAGAAAGAGGCTGCTGGCTGGCGATTCAGAGGACGCGTTGGGTTCGGCGCTTTGCGCACAGGCTGGCAGGCCAAAGCTGGCCGCTACCATCCCTAACAGGAGATGAGGCCAGAAATAGCGTCTACCTAATTGTCGCCAGCGCTGAAGAATCCCGATCACAACCTTTCCATCGCGCACGCTCTGTTGCGCTCTTGTTTTCGTGTACCCGCCGCGAGCCGCAACGGATTTCGGCCTGTAAAAGCGCCACAGATAGTAACATTAATGTGGGGCATCCACACCTGGGATTAAAGTGGCGGTGTGAGAAAACGCGTGTGATTGTTCAGCAATTCAGCAGAACAGACAATGTGTTGCGAGCGACGTCGCAGTCGTCAGGAGTATGACAGAAAGCCATAAAAAAACGGCTGGCGCCGCTGACCGGAGAGGGTGTCAGCATAACCAGCCGTTTCACGTTCTGGGGTAGTTAAGCCAGAACCAGATTCGGTGCTTTGAATGCCACTGGCAGTTCAGCTTCGTCTTCGAAGGTTGCCCATTCCCAGGCTTCCTGCTTAGCCAGAACCGCTTGCAGCAACTTGTTATTCAGCGCGTGACCCGATTTAAACGCAGAGAATGCGCCAATGATGTTGTGACCACACATAAACAAGTCGCCAATCGCGTCCAGCATTTTGTGACGAACAAACTCGTCCTCAAAACGCAGACCTTCTTCATTCAGTACGCGGAAATCATCCAGACCTATCGCACAATCTAAGCTACCGCCCAGGCACAGGCCTTTAGACTGCAGATATTCGATTTCACGCATAAAGCCAAATGTACGCGCCCGGCTGATTTGACGAACAAAGGCGTCAGCAGAGAAGTTCATCGCATAGCGCTGTGAGCTGGAGTCGATAGCCGGGTGTTTGAAGTCGATGGTGAAATCAAGCGAGAAACCGTTGTACGGTTTGATCTCGGCCCATTTGTCACCCTCTTCCACACGCACGGTCTGCTTAACACGCACAAATTTCTTCGCGCTGTTGAGCTGCTCGATACCCGCATCCATCAGCAGATAGATAAACGGTGCTGCGCTGCCATCCATGATCGGGATTTCCGGCGCATCGACTTCAACAATAATGTTGTCGATACCCAGACCCGCCAGGGCGGCATTGAGGTGTTCAACCGTTGAAATACGCACGCCTTCATCATTCACCAGGCAGGTACTCAGCATGGTGTCGCGCACGTATTTTGCATCAGCCGGAAAATCTACCGGTGGATTCAAGTCGGTGCGACGATAGATGACCCCGGTATTAGCCGACGCAGGGCGTAATGTCAGTGTGACTTTTTTGCCGGTATGTAAACCGACACCCGTCGCCTGAACAATACGTTTTAATGTCCTTTGTTTGATCATCGCATTATCTCGCAGTATCACCTTTCCGACCGCCAGTATACTTTACCAGCGGACAGACACTTTAGCACAAAGAGCGGATAATCCCAATTATAGGGTTAATCCTAATCGGCCTGCTTACGTAAAAAGGCCGGAATATCAAGATAGTCAGGCTCTTTGTTCGACTGCGCAGCCTGGTCGTTAACGACTTTGGCAGCTGGTTTTTGCTCCTGCGGCAGCGGTGACATACCGTGCTGCTGATAGCGATGATCCATCACTGGCTGGCTGGCTGGCTTGTTGGTGACCAGCGTGATTTCCGGACGTTTGTCCATGCCGATACCGGTTGCCACGACAGTGACGCGCAGTTCGTCATTCATTTCCGGATCCAGAGAGGTACCGATTACAACGGTTGCGTTGTCAGAGGCGAAGGCGCGGATAGTGTTACCCACGGTCTCAAACTCATCCAGACGCAGGTCGAAGCCCGCAGTAATGTTGACCAGCACGCCACGGGCGCCTGACAGATCAATATCTTCCAGCAGTGGGCTGGAGATCGCCATTTCAGCCGCTTCTTCCGCACGATCTTCACCGCACGCAACGCCTGAACCCATCATGGCATAGCCCATTTCGGACATCACTGTACGCACGTCAGCAAAGTCGACGTTCATCAGGCCCGGACGGGTGATCAGCTCGGCAATACCCTGGACTGCGCCTTTCAGCACGTCGTTAGCAGCGCCAAATGCATCCAGCAGGGAAATACCACGGCCCAGCACTTTCAGCAGCTTGTCGTTGGGAATAGTGATCAGTGAATCGACGTGCTTAGAAAGTTCAGCGATCCCCTGCTCAGCAAACGCCATGCGCTTTTTGCCTTCGAAGTTGAACGGCTTGGTAACAACGGCCACCGTCAGGATACCGAGATCCTTAGCCACTTCAGCAACTACAGGGGCTGCACCGGTACCGGTACCGCCGCCCATGCCTGCTGCGATGAAGACCATGTCTGCCCCTTCCAGCGCAGCCCGCAGTGCTTCGCGATCTTCTTCTGCTGAGTTACGGCCTACTTCCGGATTCGCACCCGCACCCAGACCTTTGGTAATGTTATTACCGATCTGAATGGTCTGGCCGACAGCTGTTTTACGCAGCGCTTGCGCGTCGGTATTCACAGCAAAGAATTCCACACCTTCGATACGTTCGCGTACCATGTGCTCTACGGCGTTACCGCCGCCGCCACCGACGCCGATGACTTTAATCACCGCGTCGTTGGTTAATTCCATAGGTTCAAACATGATTTCTCTCCGTTATGTGCCTGTCGCCTGGAGATCACTAAAGAAAACAGCATGATCCCCTTTCACAAAAATTAAAACTCTTTTTTTAACCAACTGTTAATACGCTTGAACCAGTTACCTACTGAGACCCGTTTTTCGGTCTCTGCATCACCGTTCATGTGCGACTCTTTGCCGTAATGCAACAGTCCCACGGCAGTGGAGTAGTACGATTCCTGCGCATAGTCAGTCAGGCCGGTAATATTCAGCGGCTGTCCGATACGCACCTGCGTATGGAATACGCGTTGCGCACAGGCCGCCAGTCCTTCAATTTGCGCTGCACCACCGGTCAGGACAATGCCTGCGGCTAAGTGATGCTTTACGCCCTGCTGACGCAGTTGTTCCTGTAACTGCAGAATCTCGTCATTAACCAGATTCAAAAGTTCGGTATAACGCGGCTCAATCACTTCCGCCAGCGTCTGACGTTGCAGGCTACGTGGTGGACGTCCGCCCACGCTCGGTACCTCAACGTTCTCATCTTTGCCGACAATCGAGCCCAGCGCGCAACCATGACGCACTTTAATCGCTTCAGCATCCGTTGGCGGTGTGCCAAACGCATAGGCGATATCGCTGGTGACAACGTTGCCTGCATACGGAATAACCTTAGTGTGCCGTAAAGCGCCGCCGGTATATACGGCTATGTCCATTGTACCGCCACCAATATCGACAACACACACGCCCAGCTCACGTTCGTCTTCAGTCAAAACGGCAAAACTGGAGGCGAGACCGGCAAAAATCAGCTGATCTACTTTCAGTCCGCAACGCTCAACGGCTTTAACGATGTTCTTCGCCATGTCGTTGTGGCAGGTGATCAGGTGCACTTTCGCCTGCATACGCACGCCAGAAAGCCCAACCGGATTCTTGATCCCTTCCTGATAGTCGATCGCGTATTCCTGAGGAATAACGTGCAGGATGCGATGCTCGTCGCGCACTCTCACCGATTTAGCGGTATGTACGACATTCTCTACATCATCCTGAGTCACTTCCTCTTCTGAAATCGGAACCATCCCGATTTCGTTCTGACAACTGATATGTTTGCCCGATAAAGCAAGGTAGACGGAGGAGATCTGGCAATCCGCCATCAGCTCAGCCTGATCGATGGCGCGCTGAACGCATTTCACCACCGACTCAAGATCGTTTACGCCACCTTTATCCATACCACGGGAAGGACAGCTGCCCACCCCAATAATGTTGACCATACCATCGGGCAGAATTTCCCCAACCAGGGCGGCAACTTTCGCAGTGCCGATTTCGAGTCCAACTACCAGTTTTCTGTCCGTTGCCTTGATCATTGTTGTTTAGCCTGTGCCTGGTTCTGTTGCTGATTACTGTCCTGTGGCTCCATCACGACCGGTGTCCAGCCAACAGAAGCGCCCGAGTCATATCGCAAATCCACGTAGCTGATACGTTTGCTCTCGTTCTGACCTTGCTGTTGCAGTACCGGGTAGAGCTCAATAAAGCGATTCAGTCGTTTCATGGTGTCGCTGCGTCCCAGTTCGATACGTACATCATCACTGGTGACCAGCTGCCATGAACGACGGGCCGTCATTGACGCCACCTTCAGGGTAAACTTCCGGGCTTTTAGCACATCATCCATGCTGTGATAGCCTGCCAGGACCTCTTTCTCACTCCCTTCTGGCCCATACAGCATCGGCAGTGTCTCTTTGCCGACATGACTGGCGGGTACGCTGAAGGCGTTACCTTCTGCATCCACCATATGCAAATCGTTCCAGCGCGCCACCGGCGTGTACTCCACCAGGTGGATCTTCAGTTCGTCCGGCCACTGCTTACGCACACTGACCTGCTTAATCCACGGCAGCCGCTCAATCTGCTGCTGCAGAATGTCCACATTCTGTGACATAAACGTGCCGGGCGGACCCAGCGACAAAATCGCCTGTCGAATATCGTCGTGTGTGGTGTAATGCGTCTGTCCTGTCACCACCAGTTTTGACAACGGCAGCCGGGACGCATCGTTCATCCACTTCAGCACCACCAGCCCGCCGGCAACCATAATCCCGATAACGATCAGCAGGAAAAAAATGCCGAACAGTCGGGCACCGTTACTGCGCCCGGTGCGAATACGCTCCTGCGGTTCACGGTTTCGAACTCTCATCGCCGCCTGTGACATATCAGTCGGCCAGCTCCAGAATATGGGCTACCAGCTGCGGGAAGCTCATACCCGCCTGTTTTGCTGCCATAGGAACCAGACTGTGGCTGGTCATGCCTGGTGAAGTATTGGCTTCCAGTAACTGAAAGCGCCCTTCCCCGTCGGTCATCACATCAACCCGTCCCCAGCCACGACAGCCCAGCGCACGCCAGGCCGCCAGCACCAGCTGCTGCAATTCAGCTTCACGTTCAGCACTTAACTCGGCCGGACAGACGTACTGAGTATCGTCAGAAATGTATTTAGCTTCATAGTCATAGAACTCGCTGGCGCTCTTTATTTCTATTGAGGGCAGGATACGATCGCCCACAATCGCGACGGTATACTCCGCGCCGCTGAGAAACGCCTCGACCAGTACGTCATTGTCGTACTTAAACGCCATCTCCAGTGCCGCTGGCAGCGCGTGCAGATCGTTAACACGGCTGATGCCCACGCTGGAGCCTTCACAGGCTGGCTTCACAAACAGTGGCAGGCCAAGCGCTGCAATCGCCGCGTTGCTCTCCTCATCCAGCCCGCCCTCAAACTGCTGACGCGTCAGCCAGACAAATTTTCCTGATGGTAAACCACGCCCCTGCCACAGCAGTTTGGTGCGCAACTTATCCATCGTCACCGCCGATGCCATCACGCCGCTGCCGGTGTAAGGCAGTTGCAGGAATTCCAGCACCGCCTGCATCGTGCCATCTTCACCGCCGCGACCATGTAGCGCGATAAAGGCTTTGGTAAAGCCCTGCTCTTTCAGCGTCAGCACGGAGACATCGCGGGTATCGATGCCATGTGCATCGATACCCATTTCCCGCAATCCGGCAATCACGGCCTGACCCGAGTTGAGCGAAACCTCGCGCTCTGCCGACGTGCCACCCATTAATACTGCAACTTTATCCGCCATGACGATCCTCCGCTTTGCGTTCCGGCTGGAGCTTCGTGTCCGCCAGCTTGCGGGCAACCTTGCCGACGTTCCCGGCACCCTGTACCAGAATCAGGTCATTGCCTGACAGCAGCGGTGCAAGCATCTCCGGCAGTGCGTCATGTTCCGGCACCAGAATCGGATCGACCTTGCCCCGGTTACGAATGGCACGGCAGAGCGAACGACTGTCAGCGCCTGGAATCGCGGTCTCACCAGCGGAGTACACATCCAGCATCAGCAACACATCGACATGCGACAGTACGTTGGCGAAATCATCAAACAAATCGCGGGTACGGCTATAACGGTGCGGCTGAAACACCATCACCAGCTTTTTATCCGGCCAGCCTGCGCGCGCGGCTTTAATCGTCGCGTCAACTTCGGTTGGGTGATGACCGTAATCATCCACCAGCATCGCGGTGCCCGATTGTCCATTGACCGGCTCGGTCGGGAATTCACCCAGCAGATCAAAGCGACGGCCTGTGCCCTGGAAGCTCTCCAGTGCGGCCAGAATCGCATTGTCTTCGATGCCTTCTTCACTGGCGACGGCGACAGCGGCGGCCGCGTTCAGGGCATTGTGGCGGCCCGGCGCGTTCAGCGTAATCTGCAGCGGCGCTTTATCCTGACGAATCAGAGTGAAATGCCCCTGCGCGCCACTCTGCTCGTAATTTTCAATGCGCAGATCCGCATCGTCACTGAAACCGTACGTGGTGATATGACGGCCCACGCGAGGAATCAGATCACGAATAACTGCATCATCCACGCACATCACCGCACGACCGTAAAACGGCAGGTTGTGCAGGAAGTTAATAAAGGTCTGCTTCAGGTTCTCAAAATCGCCCTGATAGGTGTCCATATGGTCAGCTTCAATGTTGGTCACAATCGCCACCATCGGCTGCAGATGCAGAAACGACGCATCGCTCTCATCCGCTTCAGCAATCAGATACCGGCTGTTACCCAGACGGGCATGGGTGCCAGCTGCTTTAACCAGTCCGCCGTTAACGAAGGTCGGATCGAGACCCGCTTCCGCATAAATGCTCGACACCATCGCCGTCGTCGTCGTTTTGCCATGGGTCCCTGCAACGGCAATGCCGTGACGGAAACGCATCAGTTCAGCCAGCATCTCCGCGCGACGGATCACCGGAATGCGCTGTTCACGTGCCGCTACCAGTTCAGGGTTATCCTGCGAAACGGCGCTGGAAACCACGACCACGCTGGCATCAGTCACGTTTTCAGGGCGATGGTTAAAATAAATAGTGGCACCCAGCGCAATCAGATTCTGCGTCACCGGGTTAGGGGCCAGATCTGAACCGCTGATATGGTAGCCTTCATTTGCTAACACTTCGGCAATACCGCCCATGCCAGCACCGCCGATGCCGACAAAGTGGATGTGCCGGACGCGACGCATCTCGGGCACGATAGAACGCAGTTTTGCCAATTGTTGTGTATTCATCGCTCTCTGTTACCTGCTATTTCAGTTTGTACCCAGTCCGGGTACAGGTCAGACGCGCTGACCGGAATGATTACTTTGCGGCGCGAGCCACTTCCTGAGCGACTTGTTCAGTCGCATCGGGGATAGCCACCTGACGGGCCTGTTCAGCCATCGTCAGCAGTGTTGCACGATCCCAGTGGCGTAGCAGATCCGCTACAGCCTCCGCAGTAAATTGCGGCTGCTCAAAAATTCTGGCGGCGCCCGCTTTTTCCAGCGGCAGCGCGTTCCAGTACTGCTGGCGATCTTTGTGCTGAAACGGCACAAAAATGGCCGGTAAACCAGCGGCAGCAACTTCGCTCACGGTTAACGCACCGGAGCGGCATACCACCACATCAGCCCAGGCATAGGCAGCAGCCATATCATCAATAAATTCGGTCACTTTATGCTGCGTCTGACCGACCTGCTGATACGCTTTCTCTGTTTCAGGCAGCGCCCCTTTACCGGTCTGATGCCACAGGGTGATCTCATCACCCACCAGCGCCGCAATCTGCGGTAGCGTCTGGTTCAGTATCCGTGCGCCCTGACTTCCACCAATCACCAGCACCCGAATCGGGCCATGACGATCTGCCAGACGTTGCGCAGGTAAAGGCAATGCCAGAACGTCAGTGCGAACCGGATTTCCTACCACGTCGGCGGCAGGAAACGCGCCCGGAAACGCCTGCAAAACTTTGGTGGCGATTTTCGCCAGCCATTTATTGGTCAGACCGGCAATACCGTTCTGCTCATGCAGCACAACCGGAATACCGCAGCTCCAGGCCGCTAAGCCGCCCGGACCGGAAACGTAGCCGCCCATGCCCAGCACGACATCCGGCTTCCACGCTTTCATGATGCGACGCGCCTGACGCCATGCATTGAAGATGCGCAGCGGTGCCAGCAGCAACGCTTTCATGCCCTTACCGCGTAGTCCGCTGATGCGGATAAAGTCGATTTCGATGCCGTGCTTCGGCACCAGATCGGCTTCCATACGGTCGGCGGTGCCTAACCAGCGAACCTGCCAGCCCTGTTCCATCAGGTGATGGGCGACAGCCAGACCGGGAAAGACATGTCCGCCGGTTCCGCCTGCCATCACCATCAATCGCTTACCGCTCATCGACCACCTCGGGTAAACGCCTGCGCTTTCGCCAGGCGCGTTTCATAATCTATGCGTAATAAAAAAACGATGGCGGTCGACATAATGATCAGACTCGACCCACCGTAACTGATCAGCGGTAAGGTCAGACCTTTGGTCGGTAACATACCCGCGGCAGCCCCGACGTTAACCAGCGCCTGGAAGCTGAACCAGACACCAATCGAACAGGCTAAAAAGCCGGAAAAACGCTGATCCAGTTCCAGAGCACGACGGCCAATCGACATCGCACGAAAAGCGACGAAGAATACCATTAAAAGTGCCAATACCACACCGACGTAGCCGAGTTCTTCCCCGATGATGGCGAAAATAAAGTCGGTATGGGCTTCCGGCAGATATTCCAGCTTTTGCACAGAGTTACCGAGCCCCTGCCCCCAGAATTCACCGCGACCAAATGCCATCAGCGACTGAGTCAGCTGGTAGCCGCTACCAAAGGGATCTTCCCACGGATTCCAGAACGACGTCACACGGCGCATACGGTAGGGTTCTGCAATGATCAGCAGAATTACCGCAAAAATGCCGGAGCCGATAATTGCCATGAACTGCCACAGCTTGGCACCTGCCAGGAACAGCATCGCCAGCGTAGTCACAAACAACACAACCACCGTACCGAGGTCCGGCTGTGCCAGCAGTAACACGGCCAGCACGACCATCACGCCCATCGGCTTACAGAAGCCCCAAAAGTTGTTACGCACCTCTTCCACTTTGCGCACCAGATAACTGGCGAGATAACAGAACAGAGAGAGCTTCGACAACTCAGCCGGCTGGATACGCAGTGGACCCAGTGCAATCCAGCGCGATGCACCGTTTACCGAGCTACCAACTACCAGAACAATCAGCAGCATCGCCACCGTGACCATCAGCATCACGTTGCTGTAGCGCTGCCAGAAATCCATCGGCACCCGCAACGTGACCAGTGCCATACCTAATGCCAGCACGATGTAGAAAGCATCACGCTTGGCGAAGTAAAAGAGATCGTCATTCAGACGCTGACCCACCGGCATTGATGCCGACGTCACCATCACAAAACCAATCACCGCCAGGCCCAGCGTGAGCCATAGCAGTGTGCGGTCATAGAGCACCAGTGAAGAGTCATCACTTTCACGTGCGCCCATGACCCAATCTTTCAGGCGTCCTGAGAAATATCCCGCCAGTCCGGCACCAGGAATACGCATCAGCTCAACTCCTTCGCCAGTTGCGCGAACTGCTCACCGCGCTGCTCAAAGTTACGGAACTGGTCAAGGCTGGCGCAGGCCGGCGACAGCAGAACCATATCGCCTGCGTTAACCTGCGGCGCGATCTGCTCCATCGCCTGCCGCATGGTTTCTGTGCGCACGGCGATATCAGGACGCAGCGCGGCCAGCGCATCACCGTCGCGACCAAAGCAGTAAAGACGCACGTTGTCGCCCTGCAGCCAGGGGATCAGCGGCGTAAAATCGGCTGACTTACCATCACCGCCCATCAGCAGCCACAGCGTTCCCTGAACCTGCAGGCCATTGAGCGCCGCTTCGGTGCTGCCGACATTGGTCGCTTTGGAGTCATTGATCCAGCGCACGCCCTGATGTTCATGGACCAGCTGGAAACGATGCGCCAGACCGTTAAAGTGCGTTAAGGCCGCCAGGCTTGAAGCGCGTGGCAGACCGACCGCATCGGCCAGCGCCAGTGCCGCCAGCGCGTTGGTATAGTTGTGCTGTCCCACCATCTTCATTTCAGCGGTGTTCAGGACTTTCTCGCCCTTCACCCGCAGCCAGATGCTGCCTTGCTGCTTATTCAGGTGATAGTCACCAAAATCGACACCAAAGCTGACACAGCGGGTATCTGCGCCGCGGACCGGCATTGTCAGTGCGTCATCGGCGTTAACGATGCAGATCTGTGCATTCTCATAAACCCGCAGCTTGGCGGCGCGATACTGCTGCATACCCAGCGGATAGCGATCCATATGATCTTCACTGACGTTGAGCACGGTTGCCGCAGCCGCTTTCAGACTGTATGTGGTCTCAAGCTGGAAGCTGGAAAGTTCCAGTACATAAAGTTGCGCGGGTGATTGCAGCAGACTCAGCGCGGGCAGACCGATATTGCCGCCAACGCCCACCTGCCAGCCCGCGGCTTTCGCCATCTCACCCACCAGCGTTGTAACAGTGCTTTTGCCGTTGGAACCGGTGATCGCCACGATAGGTGCCTGCGCCTCGCGGCAGAACAGCTCAATATCACCGACGATTTCGATTCCGGCTTCGACGGCTTCGCTAAGAATCGGATGCGCCAGCGCGACGCCAGGGCTGGCAACAATCAGATCGGCCGCCAGCAGCCAGTCACCGTTGATGCCGCCCAGGTGACGTTCAACCTGCCCGGGCAATTTATCCAGCCCCGGCGGCGAGACACGGGTGTCCATCACGCGGGGCGTTACGCCCTGCGCTAAAAAGAAATCAACACAGGAGAGCCCGGTAAGGCCCAGCCCGATAATGACAACTTTTCTACCCCGATAGTCAGCCATGATTAACGCACCTTCAGCGTGGCCAGGCCAATCAGCACCAGCATTAGCGAAATAATCCAGAAGCGCACAATGACGCGCGGTTCCGGCCAGCCCTTGAGTTCATAGTGGTGATGGATCGGCGCCATGCGGAAAATACGCTGGCCGCGCAACTTAAACGATCCCACCTGCAGGATTACCGACAGCGTTTCAACCACAAACACGCCACCCATAATCACCAGTAAAAATTCCTGACGCAGCAACACGGCGATGGTTCCCAGCGCGCCGCCCAGCGCCAGTGAGCCGACATCACCCATAAAGACCTGAGCCGGATAGGTGTTGAACCACAGGAAGCCCAGCCCTGCCCCGACGATGGCGGTACAGACAATCACCAGCTCACCGGCGTGACGCAGATAAGGAATATGAAGATATTCAGCAAACTTCACGTTACCGGTGGCCCAGGCAACCAGCGCAAAGCCTGCGGCGACAAAGACGGTGGGCATGATCGCCAGACCATCGAGACCATCGGTCAGATTGACCGCGTTACCCGTTCCGACAATCACAAAGTAGGCCAGCAGCACATAAAACAGGCCTAACTGTGGCATGATGTCTTTGAAAAAGGGCACCACAAGCTGGGTCGCCGGGGTGTCTTTACCTGCTGCATAAAGCCCGAACGCGACGCCCAGAGAAATAACCGACATCCAGAAATATTTCCAGCGGGCAATCAGACCCTTAGTATCTTTGCGCACCACTTTGCGGTAGTCATCGACAAAGCCGATGATGCCAAAGCCGATGAGCACGAACAGCACGCACCAGACATAGGGATTCGACGGATATGCCCACATCAGCACCGAAATGGTGATGGAGGTCAGAATCATAATCCCGCCCATTGTTGGCGTTCCGCGCTTACTGAAATGCGATTCCGGGCCATCGTTACGGACAACCTGACCAATCTGTAATTTCTGCAGCCACGCAATCAGGCGCGGCCCCATCCAGAGAGAGATAAAGAGTGCTGTCAGCAGGCTGACAATGGCGCGAAACGTCAGATAGGAAAAGACGTTGAAGCCCGAATAAAAAGCGACCAGATGCTCGGCCAGCCAAACTAACATGTTCCTTTCTCCTTTAAGCTCTGTACTACCTGCTCCATGGCGGCACTACGCGAGCCTTTTATCAGGACGGTAATTTCTGAGTGTTCGGACAACAATTGACGCAAACGTTCAGTCAGCGCTGTCTTATCGCTGAAATGTTCGCCAGCTTTGCTGTTTTCACTAATAAAATGGCTGAATTTTCCGCAGCTCAGTACGCGATCAATACCTGCATCACGTGCCGCATCCCCGATTTCGCGGTGACATTTTTCGGTCTCATCACCCAGTTCCGCCATATCGCCGGCGACCAGCACCCGGTAGCCCGGCATCTCTGACAGGACCTGGACGGCGGCGGTCATCGATCCGACATTCGCGTTATAACTGTCATCCAGCAGCAGCTGATGCGCAGAGAGGCGCACCGGGAACAGGCGACCTGGCACCGACTGCAGGTTTTTCAGCCCCTGCTGAACGGCGCTAAGCGGGGCATCCACTGACAGGGCCAGAGCCGCCGCAGCCAGTGCGTTGGCGATGTTATGCCGACCCGGCAACGGCAGCACAATCTCAGCCTCACCACGCGGTGTCTTCATCACAAAATGGGTGCCGTCCTGCGCAATGCGGATATCACGGGCAGAGAAATCACACGCTGCCGCCTGCGGCGAGAAGCGCCACACGGTTTTGTCCTGCAGCGTGGTCTGCCAGTTTGGCCAGTCGTTGCTTTCCTCATTGAGAATCGCAATGCCATTCGCCGGTAAGCCCTGAAAAATCTCGCCCTTGGCTTTAGCGACACCCGCCAGCGAACCAAAGCCTTCCAGATGGGCCGCTGCCAGGTTATTCACCAGCGCGCTTTCCGGTTTAACCAGGTCGGTGGTGTAGGCGATTTCGCCCTGATGATTAGCGCCAAGCTCAATTACCGCATACTGATGCTCTGCGGTCAGACGCAGCAGCGTCATCGGCACGCCATAATCGTTGTTGAGATTGCCTGCGGTGTAGAGCGTCTCACCGCACTCACGCAGAATCGCTGCCGTCATCTCTTTAACCGACGTTTTGCCGGACGAGCCGGTCAGCGCCACGACGCGGGCAGTGGACTGCTGACGAACCCAGGCACTCAGTCGGCCAAAAGCAAGTCGGGTATCTTCCACGACGACCTGAGGCACAGAGACAGGTAAATGCTTACTGACCAGTAACGCCTGTGCGCCACTGTCAATGGCCTCTTCAGCGAAGTCATGGGCATCAAAACGTTCGCCCACCAGCGCGACAAACAGACTGCCTGCTGTCACTTTGCGGGTATCCGTCGTTACGTCATTCAGGGTTAAATCACTGCCGTGCAGCGTTCCGCCGGTGATCTCCGCAAGCGTTTTTAATGAAACCGGAATCATGCTGCGCCTCCCAGCAGTGCCGCAACCGTGGCACGATCGGAGTAGTCGAGACGGCGATTGCCGATGATCTGATAATCTTCGTGGCCTTTACCGGCCACCAGTACGATATCGTCAGGCTGAGCCTGCATGATGGTGTTAGTGACGGCCTGCGCGCGGCCAGACACCAGCCGGGCGCGGCCCGGATCCAGCAAACCGGTCAGAATATCGTTAACAATCGCCTGCGGATCTTCGCTGCGCGGATTGTCGTCGGTAATCACCACCACATCCGCATATTGCTCAGCAATCGCGCCCATTAATGGTCGTTTGCCTTTGTCACGATCGCCACCGCAGCCAAACAGACACCACAGTTTGCCTTTGCAGTGCAGGCGGGCTGCTTCCAGCGCTTTTTCCAGCGCATCCGGCGTATGGGCATAATCCACCACGACCGTCGGTTTTCCTGCGGCGCTGAACACTTCCATACGCCCGTTGACCGGCTGCAACTGCGGTGCAACGTTGATCAGCGTCGCCAGCGGATAATCCAGTGACAGCAGCGTCGCCAGCGCCAGCATCAGATTGCTGACGTTGAACGCGCCCATTAATGGACTGTTGATTTCTCCGTTGCCCCAGCTGGAGCTGAAACGGATGTGTGCGCCGTTATCGTGGTACTCCACCGCATCGGCTTTCAGCCAGCGGCCATGGCAGCCAGGCTGGAGGTTATTCTCCATGGTGACTGCCACCGCATCCGGTAAGCGCGCCAGCCAGCGACGACCGACTTCATCATCGGCGTTAAGAATCGCCTGCCCGACCTGATGCTCAGAAAACAGCAGCCATTTGGCTGACTCGTAGCTCTGCATATCACCGTGATAATCGAGGTGATCGCGGCTGAGATTGGTAAAGACCGCTGCGGCAAACGGCAGCGCCGCGACGCGATGCTGAACCAGTCCGTGTGACGAGACTTCCATTGCGGTCAGGGTCGCCCCTTTTTCCGCCAGATCGTTCAGCAGATGCTGAACATCAACTGCTGAGCCGGTGGTATTTTCTGCCGCGGACAAGTGACCCACCAGCCCATTCCCGACGGTGCCCATGACCGCGCTGGTTTCACCCAGCAGCGTTGCCCACTGCGCCAGCAACTGGGTCGTGGTGGTTTTACCATTTGTACCCGTAACGCCAATCAGCGTCTGTTTCTCACCCGGCTGCTGATAAAAACGGCCTGCTAAGGCTGAAAGACGCTGAGGCAATTGGGCCAGATAGATAACCGGTACGCCGTGCATTTCACGGATTTCGCCGTCGGCGGCTTCGCCTTCAGCTTCGGCCACCACGGCGGCGACGCCCTGAGCAATCGCCTGCGGGATGAAACGGCGTCCATCGACCTGATGGCCTGCAACAGCGACAAACAGATCGCCAGAAGCCGCAATGCGGCTATCCAGTGTCATGTCGCGCAGTGGGCGCGCCGGCGCGCCTGGCACCCAGGGGCCGAGTAAGTCGCGCAGGTTACGATCTGTCACTTGTTTCCTCACTTCTGTTAGTCACCAACTCATTCTTGTCATTGGTCGGTAACGCGTCCGGCTCGATGTTCATGGTGCGCAGTACGCCGCCCATGATGGCACCAAACACCGGGGCAGAAACCGCACCACCGTAATACTTGCCGGCCTGGGGATCGTTGATCACCACCACCAGCGCGAATCGGGGATGACTGGCAGGCGCAACGCCTGCGGTATAGGCAATGTATTTGTTGACGTAGCGACCATCGGGCCCGACTTTTTTCGCTGTACCGGTTTTTATCGCAATCCGATAACCTTTGATGGCCGCTTTGACCCCACCGCCACCAGGCAGCGCCACGCTTTCCATCATATGCATCACGGTTTTCACCAGTGACTCATCGAAAACGCGTTGTCCCGCGACGGGCGGATCCACTTTGGTAATCGACAGCGGGCGATTAATGCCATAGCTGCCAATTGTTGCGTAGACTCGCGCTAACTGTAACGGCGTTACCATTAGCCCGTAGCCGAAAGAGAAGGTGGCCCTCTCTATGTCAGACCACCGTTGTTTTTTAGGGTATAAGCCACTGCTTTCCCCGACCAGCCCCAAATTGGTCGGTTTGCCCAGTCCAAAGCGCGCATAAGTTTCTACAAGCGCTGAGGAAGGCATCGCTAACGCCAGACGTGAAACACCGACGTTACTCGATTTCTGTAAAACCCCTGTCAGGGTCAATTCGTTGTAGCGCGCCACATCCTTGATCTCATGACCATTAACGCGATATGGCACGGTATTCAGGACACTGTTCTCTCTGACCACGCCGCGTTGCAGCGCCGCCATGACCACCATCGGCTTCACGGTCGAGCCAGGTTCGAAAATGTCGGTGATGGCGCGGTTACGCATCAGATCTTTCGGCGTGTTGCCAAGATTATTCGGGTTGTAAGCCGGGCTGTTGGCCATCGCCAGTACTTCGCCGGTATTCACATCCACCAGGACTGCCGTGCCCGATTCCGCTTTGTTAAAGGCCACGGCGTTATTCAGTTCACGGTAGACCAGCGCCTGTAAGCGCTCATCGATGCTGAGAGTCAGGTTATGCGCGGCCCGGCTGTCCACAGAGGAGATATCTTCGATGACGCGACCGTAGCGATCTTTACGCACCGTCCGCTCGCCCGGCGCACCGGTCAGCCATTTATCAAAACTCTTCTCAATGCCTTCAATGCCCTGCCCGTCGATGTTGGTAAAGCCAATCAGATGAGAGGTAACCTGCCCGGCAGGATAGTAACGGCGCGACTCTTCGCGCAGATGAATACCGGGAAGTTTGAGTTTTTTGACGTAGTCGCCGATGGCCGGATTGACCTGACGCGCCAGATAGACAAAGCGGCCTTTAGGATTGGCATTTACGCGCGCGGCCAACTGGTCAAGGGGGATAGAGAGCGCATCAGAGAGTGCCTTCCAGCGGCTGTCCAGCGTGACGCCACCACCGGCGTGCAGCTCTTTTGGATCCGCCCAGATGGCATTAACCGGGACACTCACTGCCAGCGGTCGTCCGGCACGATCGCTGATCATCCCGCGCGAGGTTGGCACCGCCTGAACGCGCAGCGAGCGCAGATCGCCCTCTTTGACCAGCTTGCCAGGATTAATCACCTGCAGCCAGGCAACACGTGACAGCAATCCACCCAGCGCCAGTAAAATACAGCCGCACAGCAACGCAAAACGCCAGCTTACAAAGCTGGCTTTATCTTCCGGTTTCTTCAATTTCAGCGTTCTGCCTGTGCCGCTCATTCGCTAACTTAAGTCCTTATTTCTGCACCACGATATTTTCTTGTGAAGGATCAACGTGCTGCAGCTGCAGCTTCTCGGTGGCGATGCGTTCAACACGGCTGTGATCGCCCAGCGCATTCTCTTCCAGAATCAGGTTGCGCCACTCGATATCCAGCGCGTCACGCTCCAGCACCAGCTGTTCACGCTGTGCCGTTAACAGTCGTGTTTTATGCGTGGTGGTGACCACCAGCACGGCAGAAACCACGACAGCGATCAGCAACAGCACCGGAATCTTGCCCTTTCGCAGCAGATCCCCGCCGATAACGGCAGGCAGACTGTGACGCTCGTTACCGATCATGCGTCGGTTTTCTCCGCGATACGTAAAACCGAGCTGCGCGCGCGTGAGTTCTCAGAGACTTCAGCGTCACCCGGCGACATTTTGCCGAGCAACTTCAGTTCACGGCCACCCAGGGCTCGCAGCTGATGTTCAGTCATCGGTATTCCGGCCGGCACCTGTGGTCCACGACTCTGATCGCGCATAAAGCGCTTAACCAGCCGATCTTCCAGTGAATGGAAGCTGATCACAGAGAGACGGCCCTGCGGTGCGAGTACCTGAACCGCGCCTTTCAGTGCGATATCGATCTCTTCCAGTTCACTGTTAATCCAGATGCGAATGGCCTGGAAGCTGCGTGTAGCCGGATGTTTAAACTTATCTTTCACTGGCATAGCGATGGAGATGACTTCAGCCAGTTCACGGGTGCGGGTCATCGGCTGCTCGCGATTGCGCTCGACAATGGCCCGGGCAATACGTTTAGCGAATCGCTCTTCACCGTAAGTCTTCAGGACGAAAGCGATATCTGCCTCTTCCGCGTGCAGCAACCATTCTGCGGCTGAGTGACCACGCGACGGGTCCATTCGCATGTCCAGCGGTCCGTCACGCATAAAGGAGAAGCCGCGTTCAGCGTCATCCAGTTGCGGCGATGAAACCCCCAGGTCCAGCAAAATCCCGTCAATTTTTCCGACCAGATCCCGTTCAGAAACATACTCTGCCAGCGCAGAAAAAGGGCCATGAATAATTGAAAAACGCGGGTCGGTAATCTCAGCAGCAGCGGCGATAGCTTGCGGATCACGATCGATGGCGATCAGTTTTCCCTTCTCTCCCAGTTGCGAAAGAATCAGGCGTGAGTGGCCACCACGACCAAATGTGCCGTCGATGTAAATACCGTCTTCCCTGATATTGAGGCCGTTAACCGCCTCATCCAACAGCACGGTGGTATGTTTGAAATTTTCCTGCATAGCTATAGCGACAAGTCCTGCAACCGCTCAGATAAAGGTTCCTGAGCCGACTGTTCTGCGTCAATATCGTCCCTGACTTGTTGATACCAGGTCTGTTCATCCCACAGCTCAAACTTATTGAACTGTCCAACCAGCATCACTTCTTTGGTTAATTTTGCGTGCTGCCGAAGCGTATTCGCCAGCAGCAGGCGGCCTGCATTGTCCATCTGACATTCACTGGCATGTCCCAGCAGCAAACGCTGCACGCGGCGCTCAAGTGGATTCATACTGGAAAGGCGTGCCAGCTTTTTTTCAATGATTTCCCATTCGGGCAGGGTGTAAAGCAACAGGCATGGCTGGTGGAGGTCGATGGTACAGACCATCTGCCCCTGAGACTCCCCAATCAGCAATTCGCGATATCGCGTGGGTACGGCGAGCCGCCCTTTGCTGTCGAGATTGACTAACGTTGCTCCGCGGAACATGCCAGTCTCTTCTCCTCATCACCCATTTACGCCACTTTATCCCACTTTTTACCACGAAACGAGTTTAAGGATCCCATGAAATCCTTGTCAAGCCGGAGCGGCAGTTGAACATCACTCTTTACAAGGCGCAAAATTAAAGTCTGGCGACGATATAATCGAATAAAAGGAGAAACTAAAAATTAAGCCAATGAATAACTGAATAAAAAAAATGGCTCGGGGAAAAAAGACTAAAAATGAAACAATGTAAAGGGTTAAATATTTATCCTGATTTCTGAGACAGCGGCGGCATTTTAGGGGATTTCTGAATGGAAGCCCAGCGGCTTCAGGGCAGACGGGAAAGAAGGTTTGTTGAAGTTGTAAGCAAATAATAGGTATCGGGCTTTCTGCTTTGTTAGATTTGATGAGCAGAATTTACCCTTTTTTACGTCGACCTGTTTATTTAATCAGTAAATCGCGAAATAAAAGGGGCAGTATAATACTGCCCGTTACTCATTTAACTCTTCGGCTTAATTGTCCGCGACGGTATAAATTACGCCGGATACGGGTTAAGCCTGGTTTTGGTTTTCGGGGTTCGTCCAGTGAGGCTAAAACTAATTCCAGCACGCGCTCTGCCACGTCACGATGACGCTGACCAACGGCCAGGACCGGACACTCAAGAAAGTCCAGTAATTCGTGGTCGCCAAAGGTGGCAATCGCCAGCTCCGTCGGCAGGCGGCCGTTTCGTTTCAGCGTCACATCCATCACACCCTGCAGCAGCCCAAAAGAGGTGGTGAAAAGCGCCTCTGGCATCGGATGATCTTCAAGGTATTTCTCAAACAGTGCAGCAGCAGCAGTGCGTTCGAAGCTGTTGCAGTAGATATAATCAATCGGACGGGGATCGTCTTTCCAGGCATCGCGGAAACCCATTTCGCGCAGGAAGCTCACTGACAGTTCGGGTAACGCACCGAGGAACAGCACATTTTTAACGTCGAGCTGACGCAGTTCAGCAGCCAGTGTCTGGGCATCGTCCTGATCGGCCCCGACGACACTGGTAAAATGTTCACGATCCAGCGCACGGTCGAGCGCAATTATTGGCAGAGAATCGTTGATCCAGCGCTGATAAAAGGGATGCTCTGGCGGTAATGAGGTGGAAACGATAATTGCATCGACCTGGCGCTGCAGCAGATGTTCAATGCAGCGCATCTCGTTTTCAGGCTGATCTTCAGAACAGGCGATCAGAAGCTGATAGCCGCGCTGACGTGCCTGTCGCTCAAGATAGTTTGCAATACGCGTATAACTGGTATTTTCCAGATCAGGGATCACTAACCCAATGGATCGCGTACGCCCGGCGCGCAGCCCCGCAGCCACCGCATTAGGGTGATAATTATGTTCACGTACCACTGCCATGACTTTTTCAACGGTCTTGTCGCTGACACGATACTGCCGCGCTTTGCCGTTGATCACATAACTGGCCGTGGTGCGCGACACGCCTGCCAAACGCGCAATTTCATCCAGTTTCACAATAACCCCACCATCAAATCCGCTTTTACGGCAGAAATAGCCGCAGTTAAGCTATGGATAACTCATGTCTATCATCTAACAGCAGAAAAGTGCGCGGAGCAACCGCTTTTCTGAATGTAATCCGCCTGGCGCATAAAAAATAAAAAAACCCGGCATTTCGCCGGGTTAGGTGAGGATTGATGATGACGCAGCGTGATTAACGCATGATGCGATCGCCGCGTGAAACGCCGACGATACCGGAGCGCGCCACTTCAACAATTTCAGCGACATCGCGGACGGTGCTCAGGAAGGCGTCCAGTTTGTCGCTGGTGCCTGCCAGCTGAACCGTGTACAGCGTCGGCGTTACATCGATGATCTGACCACGGAAGATCTCGGCGTTACGCTTCACCTCTTCGCGACCATAACCACTGGCCTGAATCTTCACCAGCATGATTTCGCGCTCAACATAGGCGCCCTGCCCCAGCTCGGTGACGCGCAGGACATCCACCAGCTTGTGCAGTTGCTTTTCAATCTGCTCCAGTACCTTCTGATCGCCCACCGTCTGAATGGTCATCCGCGACAGTGTGGGATCGTCGGTTGGCGCCACGGTCAGGCTTTCAATGTTATAGCCGCGCTGTGAGAACAGGCCGACGACACGGGATAATGCGCCGGATTCGTTCTCCAGCAGAACTGATAAAATACGACGCATAATTATGTCCTCTCCGTTTTGCTCAACCACATCTCATCCATGCTGCCACCGCGAATCTGCATTGGGTAGACATGTTCGCTACCGTCAACGGTGACATCCACAAAGACCAGACGCCCCTTCGCCAGGGTTTCCAGCGCCAGCGTCAGCTTCTCTTCCAGCTCAGCCGGATGCTCAATCGCGATCCCGACGTGACCGTAGGCTTCCGCCAGACGCACGAAGTCAGGCAGCGATTCCATATAAGACTGGGAGTGGCGACCCGAGTAGATCATATCCTGCCACTGTTTCACCATGCCCAGCACCCGGTTATTCAGGTTCAGTACCAGCACCGGCAGATCGTACTGCAATGCTGTTGAAAGCTCCTGAATATTCATCTGGATACTGCCATCGCCCGTTACGCAGATGACGGTCTCTTCCGGCAGCGCCATTTTCACACCCAGCGCCGCGGGCAGGCCAAAGCCCATGGTGCCCAGACCGCCAGAGTTGATCCAGCGGCGCGGTTTATCGAAAGGATAATAGAGCGCAGCAAACATCTGGTGCTGACCTACATCTGACGTGACATAGGCATCGCCTTTGGTCAGCCGGCTGATGGTTTCAATCACGGCCTGCGGCTTAATTTTGTCGCTGGTGCGATCAAATTCCAGACAGTGACTACTGCGCCAGCCTTCAATCTCCTGCCACCAGTCGTGCAGGCTTTCAGCACGTGATGGCGTGTCGCTTTGCGTCAGTAACTCCAGCATCTGCTGCAGCACCTGTTTTGCATCGCCGACAATCGGGATATCCGCCGACACCGTTTTGGAAATAGAGGTCGGGTCGATATCGATGTGCATCACCGTGGCATTGGGGCAATATTTCGCCAGATTGTTGGTGGTGCGATCATCAAAGCGAACACCGATCCCAAAAATCAGGTCGGTGTTGTGCATCGTCATATTAGCTTCATAGGTGCCGTGCATACCCAGCATGCCGACACACTGACGATGGGTGCCAGGAAACGCGCCCAGGCCCATCAGCGAGGTCGTCACCGGAATATTCAGGCTTTCTGCCAGCTGTAACAGCTCCGCTTCACAGCCTGCGGTAATGGCACCGCCACCCGCATAGATCACCGGCTTCTTCGCCGCCAGCAATGTTGTCAGCGCGCGCTTAATCTGCCCTTTATGACCCTGAATAGTGGGATTGTAAGAGCGCATGCTCACTGACTCCGGCCAGTGATAAGGCAATTTGTTCGCCGGGTTCAGGATATCTTTTGGCAGGTCAATCACCACGGGTCCCGGACGGCCGCTGGAGGCCAGCCAGAATGCCTTTTTCAGCACGCTTGGGATCTCTTCGGTGTTTTTCACCAGGAAGCTGTGCTTCACCACCGGACGAGAGATGCCGACCATGTCGCATTCCTGAAAGGCGTCATAGCCAATCAGCGACGACGGAACCTGACCCGACAGAATCACCAGCGGAATCGAGTCCATATAGGCGGTGGCGATACCGGTAATCGCATTGGTTGCACCAGGTCCGGAGGTGACCAGCACCACGCCGACTTCACCCGTCGCGCGCGCCAGGCCATCAGCCATATGCACCGCACCCTGCTCATGGCGCACCAGAATGTGATCGATACCTCCGACGGTTTGCAGCGCATCATAGATATCTAAGACTGCGCCACCCGGATAACCGAATACCTGTTTCACGCCCTGATCGATTAACGAACGGACGACCATTTCGGCTCCTGACAACATCTCCATCTTCTGCCTCCAGGCTTGCGGACCCGGCTCTGTGAATGCGCCCGTTTATGCGTATCACGTTGCCCCGGTGCCTGCTTTGCCAATCAAAATCTTATGTTTATGCACGACAGCGGAAACGTCAGCCGCTGTCCGGTTACAGAGAAATCTGTTGCGTTTATTTTTCTGAGAGTAGGTCGATTACCATAACCGCAGTTACACGGGCAGGCAAACCGCAAACCCGCGTAAATTAAAAGGCAGGGACGTAAAGCCTCTGGCCGATAAGAATTGGCTACGCGGATTAAACTAATTACGCGGCAGAACCGCAGAGGAAAATGCTGGGTATGAAATTATTTTCAGCGTGATCTAAGAAATAACGAAAACTTATTACCGGCTGCAATAGCCCACTATCGTCTGACATTTTTCTTTTCTGGCGTAATTAACCAGGAAATCACTAAAGCACATTGGATTATGCTAAGCAGCAGGTGATAAATGCTGTGTTCCCGCATAACACCATGCAAACAAAATACTTATAATTCAATTAAATAGAATTTAAATCGCGCCCCAGCGCCCCGCATTCCCGTGCTGATTGCGTCCACAGTGAGGGTCGCGCTGTTCATTACGCTGCCTGACCGATAAATAACAGAATATCTTCCTCTGGCGCCCAGGAGAATACCCCTGCATTGAAGGTTGACATCCCTGAGTGATTCCAGTACCAATATGTACAGCACAACATTTTATAAGGTTTGAATCCATGTTTCGTTCTGTTCGCCTTCTCGGTCTACTACTAAACGCACTCAGCTTGCGCGGTAGACTTGTGGGCGGAATCAAACACTGATTCAAACCTGCTGAAAGTTAAAAACCCGCGCCTGTCGCGGGTTTTTTTATGCTCGTTGCCAGGCCAGAAAAAGCATAAGGATGAATACGATGAGCCAGCAAGTCATTATTTTCGATACCACTCTGCGCGACGGTGAGCAGGCATTACAGGCCAGCCTGAGTGTGAAAGAAAAATTGCAGATTGCGTTAGCGCTGGAGCGCATGGGCGTGGATGTGATGGAAGTCGGTTTCCCGGTCTCCTCACCGGGCGACTTTGAGTCTGTTCAGACCATTGCGCGCACCATCAAAAACAGCCGCGTCTGCGGACTGGCGCGCTGTGTAGAAAAAGATATCGACGCAGCTTATGAGTCACTGCGCGTTGCCGAAGCCTTCCGTATTCATACCTTCATCGCCACTTCCCCAATGCACATCGCAACCAAACTGCGCAGCACGCTGCCAGAAGTGATTGAGCGTGCGGTACATATGGTGAAGCGTGCGCGTAACTACACCAGTGACGTTGAGTTCTCCTGTGAAGATGGCGGCCGTACCCCGATTGATGACCTGTGCCGTATGGTGGAAGCCACGATTAACGCCGGTGCGACCACCATCAACATCCCGGATACCGTTGGTTACACCCTGCCAGGCGAATATGCGCACATCATCAGTGAACTGATGAACCGCGTTCCTAACATCGATAAAGCGATTATCTCTGTGCATACCCACGATGACCTGGGTATGGCATCCGGTAATGCCCTGGCTGCCGTCCAGGCAGGCGCGCGTCAGGTTGAAGGCACGATGAATGGTCTGGGTGAACGTGCCGGTAACTGTGCGCTGGAAGAGGTGATCATGGCGATTAAAACCCGCCAGCAGATCATGAACGTACACACCAATATCAATCATCAGGAAATTTACCGTACCAGCCAGATGGTCAGCCAGATCTGCAACATGCCGATCCCAGCGAATAAAGCCGTGGTCGGCTCCAATGCTTTCGCCCACTCTTCCGGTATTCATCAGGATGGCGTGCTGAAGAATCGCGAGAACTACGAAATCCTGACGCCGGAATCGATCGGCTTACATAAAATTCAGCTCAATCTGACTTCTCGTTCCGGCCGTGCGGCGGTAAAACATCGTATGGAAGAGATGGGTTATGCCGAGCAGGATTACAATCTGGATACGCTGTATGACGCTTTCCTGAAGCTGGCCGACAAAAAAGGTCAGGTCTTTGATTACGACCTGGAAGCGCTGGCCTTCATCAACAAACAGAATGAAGAGCCGGAGCATTTCCAGCTGCACGAATTTAACGTCCAGACCGGTTCCAGCATGACTGCCACCGCCTCGGTTAATCTGGGTTGCGGCGATGTTGCTAAATCTGATGCGGCTACCGGTAACGGCCCGGTTGACGCGGTTTACCAGGCGATTAACCGCATTACCCAGTTTGACGCTGAGCTGGTTAACTACAAACTGACCGCTAAAGGCCACGGCGAGAATGCGCTGGGCCAGGTCGATATCGTCGTAAGCTACAACGGCCGCAAATTCCACGGAATTGGTCTGGCGACCGATATTGTGGAGTCCTCCGCTAAAGCGATGGTCAACGCCCTGAACAATATCTGGCGTGCCCGTCAGGTTGAACAAGAATTGCAGCGCAAATTTAAAGACCAGAAGGAAACCGTATAACCATGTCCAGTTCATCTCATATCGCAGTTTTACCCGGTGATGGTATCGGCCCGGAAGTGATGGCGCAGGCGATGAAGGTGCTTGATGCCATTCGTCAGCGCTTTGATATGCAGATCACTACTCAGGAATATGCGGTCGGCGGCATCGCTATCGATCAGCATGGAGAGCCTCTGCCACCGGCAACGGTTGCAGGCTGCGAGCAGGCCGACGCGATCCTGTTTGGTTCCGTTGGCGGTCCGAAGTGGGAGCACTTACCGCCCGCATCACAGCCGGAGCGCGGTGCGCTACTGCCGCTGCGCAAACATTTTAAGCTGTTCAGTAACCTGCGTCCGGCGGCGCTCTACAGCGGTCTGGAAGCATTTTGCCCGTTGCGCGCCGACATCGCAGCTAAAGGCTTCGACATTCTGTGCGTGCGTGAACTGACTGGCGGCATCTATTTTGGTCAGCCAAAAGGACGTGAAGGCAGCGGCCCGGAAGAGCGTGCTTTTGATACCGAGGTCTATCACCGTTTCGAAATCGAGCGCATTGCCCGTATCGCGTTTGAATCGGCGCGCAAACGTCGCAACAAAGTCACCTCGGTTGATAAAGCTAACGTGCTGCAGACCTCGGTGATGTGGCGCGAAATCGTCAACGAAGTGGCTAAAGAGTACCCGGACGTGCAACTGAGCCACATCTACATCGACAACGCGACCATGCAGTTGATCAAAGACCCGTCGCAGTTTGACGTGCTGCTCTGCTCCAACCTGTTTGGTGACATTCTGTCTGATGAGTGTGCCATGATCACCGGCTCGATGGGTATGCTGCCGTCAGCCAGCCTGAATGAAGCGGGCTTTGGCCTGTTCGAACCGGCGGGGGGATCAGCGCCGGATATCGCCGGACAGAATATTGCCAACCCGGTCGCCCAGATTCTGTCGCTGTCATTGCTGCTGCGTTACAGCCTGAATGCCGATGCGGCAGCCGACAGTATCGAACGCGCCATCAGTCGTGCACTGGAACAGGGCTACCGCACCAAAGATTTAGCCGGTGATGGCCCAGCGGTCAGCACAGATGAGATGGGCAGCATCATTGCCCGCTTTATCGCCGAGGAAAAATAAAAAAATGAAAACCTTATACCAGAAGTTATTTGATGCACATGTCGTCCACGAAGCGCCAAACGAAACGCCGTTACTCTACATCGATCGTCACCTGATCCATGAAGTGACCTCGCCCCAGGCCTTTGATGGCCTGCGCGCACACGGACGTAAAGTCCGTCAGCCGGGCAAAACCTTTGCCACGATGGATCACAACGTCTCTACCCAGACCAAAGATATCAATGCGTCGGGCGAGATGGCGCGTATTCAGATGCAGGAGCTGATGAAGAACTGCGAAGAATTTGGCGTACAGCTGTATGACCTGAATCACCCATTCCAGGGCATCGTCCACGTTATCGGTCCTGAGCAGGGTATGACGCTGCCGGGCATGACCATTGTGTGCGGCGACTCGCACACCGCCACCCACGGCGCGTTCGGCTCGCTGGCGTTTGGTATCGGCACCTCTGAAGTGGAACATGTATTTGCCACTCAGACCCTGAAACAGGGTCGGGCGAAAACCATGAAGATTGAAGTACTGGGCCAGGCGTCCACCGGCATTACCGCCAAAGATATCGTGCTGGCGATCATCGGTAAAACCGGCAGCGCAGGCGGTACTGGTTATGTGGTTGAATTCTGCGGCCCGGCCATTCAGGCGCTGAGCATGGAAGGTCGTATGACCCTGTGCAACATGGCGATTGAGATGGGCGCGAAAGCGGGCCTGGTAGCACCGGATGACACTACTTTCAACTACCTGAAAGGTCGTCAGTTCTCCCCACAGGGCGAGAAATGGGAGCAGGCAGTGGAATACTGGCGCACCCTGAAGTCTGACGCAGGCGCGAAGTATGATGCGGTGGTCACGCTGCATGCCGAAGAGATCGCACCGCAGGTCACCTGGGGCACCAACCCGGGTCAGGTGATTGCCGTTGATCAGGTGATCCCGAATCCGGCCTCGTTCGCCGATCCGGTTGAGCGCGCCTCAGCGGAAAAAGCGCTGGCCTACATGAACCTGCAACCGGGCATCAGACTGACCGATGTTGCGATTGATAAAGTGTTTATCGGCTCCTGCACCAACTCACGCATTGAAGATCTGCGTGCCGCCGCCGCCATCGCTAAAGGCCGCAAAGTGGCACCTGGCGTGGTTGCCATGGTGGTACCAGGTTCCGGCCCGGTAAAAGCGCAGGCTGAAGCGGAAGGTCTGGATAAAATCTTCCTGGAAGCGGGCTTTGAATGGCGTCTGCCAGGCTGCTCAATGTGTCTGGCGATGAACAATGATCGTCTGAATCCGGGCGAGCGTTGCGCCTCTACCAGCAACCGTAACTTTGAAGGCCGTCAGGGCCGTGGTGGACGTACCCATCTGGTCAGCCCGGCGATGGCCGCGGCGGCTGCCGTGACTGGCCACTTTGCCGACATCCGTGAACTGACGACAGGAGCTTAAGTCATGGCGAATAAATTTACTCAGCATACTGGTATTGTTGCGCCGCTGGATGCCGCGAACGTTGATACGGACGCAATCATTCCCAAGCAGTTTTTGCAGAAGGTGACCCGCACCGGTTTCGGTCAGCACCTGTTCCACGACTGGCGCTTTGAAGATGATGCCGGTACGGTGCCGACGCCCGGTTTTGTGCTGAACAAGCCGGAGTTCAAAGGCACCAGCATTCTGCTGGCACGCGAGAACTTTGGCTGCGGCTCCTCACGTGAGCATGCCCCCTGGGCATTGACCGATTTCGGTTTTCACGTGGTGATTGCGCCGAGCTTCGCGGATATCTTTTATGGCAACAGCTTCAATAACCAGCTGCTGCCGGTGAAATTAAGCGAAGAGGAAGTGGATGAGCTGTTCAGACTGGTTGCAGCCCAGCCAGGCATCAGCTTCACAGTCGATCTGGAAGCACAGACGGTGACGGCAGGCGACAAAGTCTATTCGTTTGAACTCGATAGCTTCCGTCGCCACTGCATGATTAATGGCCTCGACAGCATCGGCCTGACGCTGCAGCATGAAGCGTCGATTTCGCAGTATGAGCAGAATCAGCCCGCCTTCCTGCGCTGATTGCGTTAAAGCAGGGCGACATCCGGTCGCCCTGCTTCTTTATACGTCGCGCACCCGCGCCGACATCACCAGCGCCACTATCCCCAGCCCGAATGCCAGCCAGTAAACCGCCTCATGTCCCAGCCGCTCACTCAGCGTCCCCTGAATAACACCCGCCAGAATCATGCCGGTCGAAATCGAATTGGTGAACATCGTGGTCGCCGCACCCGGCCGTCCTGGCATCAGATCCTGGAACCACAACATCCCTATGCCAGCAATAATCCCGACAAACACCGCATTAAACAGCTGTAACACCATCAGCGAGGTGCGGGAATTGAAGAGCACCAGCCCCAGATAAAACAGGACGCCCGCCGCCACCGCGATCAGCATTAACCGCCGCTTGCCGATGCGACGCGCGTAATGGCCCGCCAGCAGCATCACCGGGATTTCCAACCCGGCCGCCGTTCCCATCAGCAGACCGGCCAGTTTCTCCGGCAGACCCAGCGTGGTGCTGATATAGAGCGGCATATCAATGATATACATAGTGTTGCAGGTCCACATCGCCACCGAGGCGAGGAACAGCAAACGCACATCGCGATCGCGCCAGCCGCTCAACGGCAGCCCGCCGCTTTGCATCAGTGGTTGCGAACGTGGCACCGACGGCAGGGTAAACCAGACCAGCAGAATGCAGAGCAGAAACAGCACCGCGGCCACCATAAACAGCGTCACAAAGCCGTAGTTCAGCGCCAGCGCGAACGATAACGGCGGCCCGATCACCCACGCCAGCGACAGCTGCGCACGCATCACAGAACTGAACATCACTGCTTCACGCGCCGACTGATCGGCATACTCTCGTGCCAGCGCAAACAGCTGCGGCATAGAAACACTGGCCAGCGCTGACAGCAGTACACCCAGTGTCAGCAGAGTCAGATAGTCGCGGGTAAAGGCAAACAGTAGCGCATTCACCAGCGCCATCAGGCAGCAGAAAAGAATGATATGACGACGATCGCCGACGCTGTCTGAGCGCTTTGCCACCAGCATACTCACTACGATACCGGCCACCGCATTAATGGTGAAAAACAGCCCGACCCAGAAGGGCCGCGCCTGTACCTCGCGCGTCAGAAACAGGCTGAGCGTCGGTGCCTGCAGAGCACCCGCGATGCCCAGCATGAACGAGGCGACCATAAAAGCGAGGTAAACCGGGTTGATGCGGCGCTGCCGCGTTAACAGCGATTTCATTCGAAATCCCTTACAGAACAAACAGAGGGGAAAAAAGAAGGGTAGACGATACCGCGCAACATGAAAAAAGCCAGCAGAGATCATCTGCTGGCGGTGTAAATGCACCCTACTCAGAAAAGCACTCCGCTGAACAGCGAAGTGAGGGTCGAACGCCATTCACTGCTGAATGCCTCCCGCTCTTCCCATAGCGTAAAGTTTGCTCTTAAAATGGGGCAGGAAAAACAGAGCGCTTTTCACAGGGAGTTCCCCTTTTATGTCCTCATCACGTCTGAAGCAGCAGTTCATCCGCCTGTGGCAGAGTTGTCAGGGCCAGACGCAGGAGATTACGCTCAGCGAACTGGCTGATCTGCTGCACTGCTCGCGCCGCCATATGCGCAATCTGCTCAACCGGATGCAGGCCGCAGGCTGGCTGACCTGGCAGGCTGAAGCCGGACGCGGCAAGCGATCGCAGCTTATCTTCTGCTACACGGGCCTGGCCCTGCAGCAGCAGCGTGCCGAGGATTTGCTGGAACAGGACCGCATCGATCAGCTGGTCCAGCTGGTAGGCGATAAAAACCAGGTGCGGCAGATGATCAGCGCGCACCTGGGGCGCAGTTTCCGGCAGGGCAAGCATATCCTGCGGGTGCTCTACTATCGTCCGCTGCTCAACCTTTTGCCCGGCTCGCCGCTGCGGCGCTCGGAAACCCACATTGCCCGACAGATTTTCAACGGTCTGACGCGGATAAATGAGGAAAACGGGGAAATCGAACCCGATATTGCGCACCACTGGCAGCAGACGTCTCCACTTCACTGGCGCTTCTTCCTGCGTCCGGCGATTCGCTTCCATCACGGCAGAGAACTGGAGATGGAGGATGTGCTCGCCACGCTGGAGCGTCAGCGCCCCCATCCGCTCTTTTCCCATATTGCGCAAATCGACTCACCTGCCCCCTGGACGCTGGATATCCGTTTAAGCCAGCCCGACGAGGGCTTGCCCTGGCTGCTGGGCAGCGTCAGTGCGATGATCCTGCCGCGCGAATGGCCGACGCTTCACGACTTTGCTCGCCAGCCAGTTGGCACCGGTCCTTACCGGGTGATCCGCAATCAGGAGAGCCAGCTGAAGATCGAAGCGTTTGATGACTACTTCGGTTTTCGCGCGCTGATTGATGATGTCTCTATCTGGGTACTGCCCGACATCAGCGATGAGCTGGTCTATGCGGGTGTCCGTCTGCAGGGCGGCAGCACCGATGAAGTTCAGGAGGAGAGCCGCCTTGAAGAGGGCTGCTACTATCTTTTGTTCGACCAGCGTTCAGAGCAGGGTCGCAACGAAGCGGTCCGGCGCTGGGTCAGCTACCTGTTTAACCCCATCGCCCTGCTCAATCACGCTGGTGTCGGCTATCAGCGCTACTGGTTTCCGGCGTATGGTCTGCTGCCACGCTGGCATCATCGCCGTGACCTGACGCCAGTAGAAAAACCGCCCGACTTAACCCATCTGACGCTGACCTGGTACAGCCAGCACGTGGAGCATGAAGGCATCGCGAATGCGCTGCGTCCGCTGCTGGCAGAGCATGGCGTCACGCTGGAGACCCGTGAGATCAGCTACGAAAGCTGGTATCAGGGCGAAACGGAAAGTGATATCTGGTTGGGAAGCGTGAACTTTACCCTGCCGCTGAATTATTCGCTGTTCGCACAGCTTTATGAGATCCCGCTGCTGCATCACTGCCTTGCTATCGACTGGCACGGCGATGCGGCCCGCTGGCGCGAGAAAGCGCTGCCGCTGGCCGAATGGAGCAAACAGCTGGTCGACGAAGCCGGCCTGCATCCGCTGTTTCATCACTGGCTGTTGCTTGAAGGGCAGCGCAGTATGCGCGGCGTCCGGATGAATACGCTGGGCTGGTTTGATTTTAAATCGGCCTGGTTCGCCCCACCCGCGCTGTGACGCTTTCGCCCCGGCGCTGAAATGACTAGAATGTGACGTTCTCAACGGGGTGCGGCCTGCCACAAGCAAGCCGCTGAGAGAGACCCGTCGAACCTGATTCGGTTAATACCGACGTAGGGATTTGAGAGGCCTCTGTGCTCAGATCCTTTGCGACTCATCCCCTATTCTCCTGAAGGAGCGCAAAGTGTTAAACAAAGTTCTGCCGGTGCTGCTGTTACTCTCCGCCCCCGTTCTGGCGGCTAAGCCGGTTCTCACGGTCTACACCTACGACTCCTTCTCCGCCGACTGGGGCCCTGGCCCGGCGGTTAAAAAAGCCTTTGAAGCACAGTGCGACTGCGAGCTGAAATTCGTCACGCTGGAAGATGGCGTGTCGCTGCTGAACCGCGTGCGGATGGAAGGCAAAAACAGTAAAGCCGATGTGGTGCTGGGGCTGGATAACAATCTGGTGCAGGCCGCGCAGAAAACAGGTCTGTTTGCCGAAAGTCAGGTCGACACATCGACATTAAAACTGCCCGATGGCTGGCACAACACCACCTTCGTGCCGTTCGATTATGGCTACTTCGCGTTTGTCTATGACAAAACCCGGCTGAAAAATCCGCCAAAAAGCCTGAAAGAGCTGGTCGACAGCCCGGAGAAGTGGCGGGTGATCTACGAAGATCCCCGCACCAGCACGCCCGGCTTAGGTCTGCTGCTCTGGATGCAGAAAGTCTATGGCGATCAGGCGCCGCAGGCGTGGCAGAAACTGGCGCAGAAAACCGTGACGGTCACCAAAGGCTGGAGTGAAGCCTATGGCCTGTTCCTCAAGGGCGAAGGGGATCTGGTGCTGAGTTACACCACCTCACCGGCTTACCACATCATTGAAGAGAAAAAAGAGAACTATGCCGCGGCGGCCTTTGCAGAGGGTCATTATCTGCAGGTCGAAGTTGCCGCGCAGCTAGCCAGCAGCAAACAGCCGGCACTGGCACAGCAGTTCATGAAATTTATGGTTTCGCCTGACTTCCAGCGCACTATCCCCACCGGCAACTGGATGTACCCGGTGATCGACACGCCGCTGCCTGCCGGTTTCGCGGCGCTCAACGTGCCTTCCACTGCTCTGCAGTTCTCGCCAGAAGAGGTTGCCAGCCAGCGTTCGGGCTGGATTAGCCAGTGGCAACGCGCCGTCAGTCGCTGATGCCGCGCTGGCTGATTCCCGGTTCCCTCGCCACGATATTACTGACCATCGTGGCATTCATGGCGTTCGGTGCACTCTGGAGCGCCGCGCCGGATACGGACTTACGCGGCGTGCTGCAGGATGATTACCTGCATCACGTTATCGCGTTCTCTTTCGGTCAGGCTCTGCTCTCCGCCCTGCTGTCACTGCTGCCTGCGGTGCCGCTGGCGCGGGCGCTCTATCGACGCCGTTTTCCGGGTCGTCTGTTGCTGCTGCGCCTGTGCGCCATGACGCTGGTGCTGCCGGTGCTGGTCGCGGTGTTCGGTCTGCTGACCGTCTATGGTCGCAATGGCTGGCTGGCGCAGTTGTGCCAGCTGGCAGGGATGGGTTATCACTTCTCCCCGTATGGTCTGCCAGGCATCTTGCTGGCGCACGTCTTCTTTAACCTGCCGCTGGCGACCCGCCTGATGCTGCAGGCGCTGGAGAGTATTCCGGCGGAACAGCGTCAGCTGGCGGCACAGCTCGACCTGCGCGGCTGGCATCATTTTCGTCTGCTGGAGTGGCCATGGCTGCGGCGTCAGCTGTTGCCGACCGGTGCGCTGATCTTCATGCTCTGTTTCGCCAGCTTTGCCACCGTACTGTCACTCGGCGGCGGTCCGCAGGCCACTACCATTGAGCTGGCGATCTTCCAGGCGCTGAGTTATGACTACGATCCCGGACGCGCAGCGCTACTGGCGCTCATCCAGCTCGGCTGCTGTCTGACGCTGGTGCTGCTCAGCCAGCGTTTCAGCAAGGCGATTCCTGCCGGAACCAGCCAGCTGCATGGCTGGCGTGATCCGCAGGATTCGCGCGCAGCACAGCTGATCGATGCACTGCTGATCCTGCTGGCACTCCTCCTGCTGTTGCCGCCGCTGGCGGCGGTCATCGTCGATGGTCTGCACGGCGGACTGCGCGGCGCGCTGGCGCAGCCTGCACTGTGGCAGGCCACCTTGACGTCATTGCGTATCGCCATCGGTGCCGGTCTGATCTGTGTGGTGCTGACCATGATGCTGCTGTGGAGCAGTCGGGAACTGCGTCTGCGCCAGCGTCCGGCGGCGGCACAGTTGATCGACACCAGCGGCATGCTGATTCTGGCGATGCCAGGCATTGTGCTCGCCACCGGCTTTTTCCTGCTATTCAATGCCACTATTGGCCTGCCTGATTCGGCAGAAGGGCTGGTGATCTTTACCAATGCGCTGATCGCCATTCCCTATGCGCTGAAAGTACTGGAAAACCCGATGCGGGATGTCGCAGAGCGTTACGGCAGGCTCTGCGATTCGCTGGATATCCACGGCTGGAACCGGCTGCGGCTGATCGAGCTGCGGGCGCTGAAACGTCCGCTTGCCCAGGCGCTGGCCTTTGCCTGCGTACTGTCGATTGGTGATTTCGGCGTGGTGGCACTGTTTGGCAACGCTGACTTCCGCACACTGCCGTTCTACCTTTATCAGCAGATTGGTGCCTATCGCGGCGCAGATGGCGCGGTCACCGCCCTGCTATTGCTGTTGCTCTGCTTATTGCTGTTCACGCTAATGGAAAAATTACCAGGCCGCCATGCTGACTCTTGATAACCTCACTTACCTTTATCAGCATCTGCCGATGCGCTTCAGCCTCAAGGCCACACGTGGCGAGCGCATCGCCATTCTCGGCCCCAGCGGAGCCGGGAAGAGCACCCTGCTGAGCCTGATTGCGGGTTTCCTGCCTGTGAAACAGGGCACCCTGATGATTGACGGGCAGGATCACACCCACAGCGTGCCAGCCAGACGACCGGTTTCGATGCTGTTTCAGGAGAACAATCTGTTTCCGCACCTCAGCGTGCAGCAGAACATGGCGCTGGGGCTGCATCCGGGATTAAAACTCAGCGCTGAGCAGCGTCAGCAACTGTCTGCACTGGCCGATCAGGTGGGATTAGGCGATCTGCTAAACCGTTTGCCGGGCGAGCTGTCGGGCGGACAGCGACAGCGTGTGGCGCTGGCGCGCTGTCTGCTGCGTGATCGTCCGGTGCTGCTGCTGGATGAGCCTTTTTCTGCACTGGATCCCGCGTTGCGCGGCGAGATGCTGCAACTGGTGCGTTCAGTGTGCGAAGCGCGCAGCATTACACTGCTGATGGTGTCGCACAGTCTGGAAGATGCCCGGCAGATTGCGCCGCGCAGCGTAGTGATTGTGGATGGACGGGTTTACTGGGATGGCGAGACCCGACAGCTGCTGTCGGGTGACACGCGGGAGGCCGAGGTCCTCGGCATCCCGCGCCGTTAAGCGTTACGCGAAGAAAACCTGCCACAGCAGATGACGGAAAATCGGCATCATCGGATGGAACTGAATGCCGACAAATGCCGCGACGGCGATCACCAGCCCCAGCGGACCTGCCCAGCGCAAACGCTCCGGCGGCAGCCAGGCAGTCGCCCAGTCACGACTCTTGCCACTGCGCCACCAGCGCCAGCATAACCAGCCCCCCAGCCATATCAGCAGTGCTGCGCCAAGTAACAGCCATTTAAAGCTGCCGCCCTGCGCGGCTTTCGGCACATCGATCGCCACGCCTGCCAGAATACCAGGCAGCAGATAAAGCGGTGGCCAGAGGATGCAGCCGATAATGTTCGGCGGCAGAAACTTACGCACCGGCAGCTCCAGCATACCGGCCGCCAGCGGGATCAGCGGACGCGTAGGTCCCACAAAGCGCCCGACCAGAATCGTAAACATGCTGTGCTGATGCAGGGCGTGCTCGGTTTTATCCAGCAGGCCTTTGTACTTTTGCAGATACTTCCAGCGGTGCAGCGGCCCCTGGAATTTCCAGCCGATACCGTAAGAAACCCAGTCACCAATCAGGCAGCCCGCAAAACCCGCGGCCCAGGCCGGGTAAAGGCCCAGCTCGCCACTGCCGATCAGCGCGCCCAGGCTGGCCATCATCACTGTGCCTGGCAGCAACAGCCCGACCAGCGCCAGCGACTCCAGAAACGTCACCAGCGCAACGGCAAACAGAGCCCATTCCAGAGACTGCGTAATCAGTTGTTGAATCCAGGCTTCCATAATCATCCTAAGTAAAAGCAGAAGGCTGGATTGTCCAGAGCCAGCCACACAGCGTCAAGGCAAGAATTGTAGGACAATGTTGACAAAACCGGTGACGAGAACTGTATAAATATCCATGGTATACTTAAGCCGTTTTCTCACCCCTGAAATACTGAGTCCGGAGAACATCTGAATATGCCCCGCGCAGGTTTTCTGCTCACCCGCCACTGGCGCGACAGCCCGCATGGCACCGAAATTATCCTCTGGCTCGCCACTGATGCCGGTGCGCAGCGCGTGGTGCTGCCCGTGCAGGAGTCTGTCGCGTTTATTCCCGAAGAATTTCAGGCGCAGGTCAGCGAGCTCCTCAAAGATGAACGTCAGTTTCGGATTCAGTCGCTGGCGCTGAAAGATTTCCGCCGCCGCCCGGTTTTTGGCCTCTACTGCCCGCAGCATCGTCAGCTGCAGCGCATTGAAAAACGGCTGCGTGAACAGGGCATTCCGGTGTATGAAGCGGATATTCGCCCGCCGGAGCGCTACCTGATGGAGCGTTTTATTACCGCGCCGGTCTGGTTTGAGGGCGAGCAGCGCGGTGATAGCGTGGTCAATGCGCGGCTCAAACCCCATCCCGACTATCGCCCGCCACTGAAGTGGGTCTCGCTGGATATTGAAACCACACAGCATGGCGAGCTCTACTGCATCGGGCTGGAGGGCTGCGGTCAGCGTCAGGTTTATATGCTCGGCCCGGCCAACGGTGATGCCAGCACGCTGGATTTTGAGCTGATCTATCTCGACAGCCGACCACAGCTGCTTGAAGCGCTGAACCAGTGGTTTGCAGATCACGATCCGGATGTGTTGATTGGCTGGAACGTGGTGCAGTTTGACCTGCGGGTGTTGCAAAAGCATGCCGATCGTTACGGCATTCCACTTCGTCTTGGTCGCCAGCAGGCCGCGCTGGAGTGGCGTGAACATGGCTTTAAGCCCGGCGTTTATTTTGCGCAGGCCAGCGGGCGGTTGATTATTGATGGCATTGACGCGCTGAAATCAGCGTTCTGGGATTTTCCCTCATTCAGCCTGGAGTCGGTGTCGCAACAATTGCTGGGTGAAGGTAAAGCAATCGATAATCCCTGGCAGCGCATGGAGGAGATCAACTGGCGTTTTGCCAACGATAAACCGGCGCTGGCACGCTACAACCTCAAAGACTGCGAGCTGGTGACGCGCATTTTTCATAAAACGGCGATAATGCCGTTTCTGCTGGAACGCGCGGCGGTGAATGGCCTGGCAGTCGATCGCCACGGCGGCTCGGTGGCGGCCTTTGGTCATCTTTATATTCCCCGGATGCATCGCGCGGGATTTGTTGCCCCGAACCTGGGTGATGTGGCGCCGGAAGCCAGTCCGGGTGGCTATGTGATGGATTCGCGCCCTGGTCTGTATGACTCGGTGCTGGTGCTGGATTATAAAAGTCTCTATCCGTCGATTATCCGCACCTTCCTGATCGACCCGGTGGGTCTGGTAGAAGGACTGGCTCATCCTGATGATGCCGATTCAATCGAAGGTTTTCGCGAAGCGCGTTTCTCCCGGCACACTCACTGCCTGCCTGCGATCGTCGAGCAGATCTGGCTGGGGCGTGAAGCGGCGAAAAAGCAGAAAAACCAGCCGCTGTCGCAGGCGCTAAAGATTATCATGAATGCCTTTTACGGTGTGCTGGGCACCAGCGCCTGCCGTTTCTTTGATCCGCGCCTCGCCTCCTCAATTACCCTGCGCGGTCACGCCATCATGCAGCAGACACGCGCGCTGATCGAGGCGGAAGGCTATGACGTGATCTATGGCGACACCGACTCCACTTTTGTCTGGCTGAAGTCCGCCCACAGTGAAGAGCAGGCCGCCGCGATTGGTCAGCAACTGGTGCAGAAAGTGAATGCCTGGTGGCGTGACCACCTGCAGCAGACCCACGGGCTGACCAGCGCACTCGAGCTGGAGTATGAAAATCATTTTTGTCGTTTTCTGATGCCGACCATTCGCGGCGCGGAACAGGGCAGTAAGAAACGCTATGCCGGACTGATTCGTGACGCCGCCGGTGAACGCATGGTTTTCAAGGGGCTGGAGTCGGTGCGAACGGACTGGACGCCACTGGCAAAAGCATTTCAGCAGCAGCTCTACCACCGTATCTTCCACCGTGAGCCGTGGCAGGATTACATTCGCACCACCGTCGCGCAGCTGCTGGCGGGTGAACTCGACGATCAGCTGATCTACAAAAAGCGTCTGCGACGTCCGTTAAAAGAATATGAACGAAACGTGCCCCCGCACGTGCGTGCCGCCAGGCTGGCGGATGAGCAGAATCGTAAATTAAACCGGCCTTTGCAGTATCAGAATGGAGGCCGGATTCGTTACGTGATTGCCACGGCAGGCCCCGAGCCACTGGAGGCACGCAGCACGCCGCTGGATTACGACCACTACGTTACGAAGCAACTTCAACCGGTCGCGGAGGGGATTCTGCCCTTTGTCGAAGGTGACTTTGCTACACTTATTACCGGGCAGCTGGGGCTTTTTTGACAGGTGACGAATGCCCTGCCATCCAGTACCATAGCGCCCTTCCTGAAACTCACCGCTCTTAAAGCCCGCTCCAGACCTTGTTGTCTGGTGGTAGCGCTATTGCCTGAGCTTTGGGAACACCTTTAAAAACGTTAAAATTCGAGCAAACAATATATGGTTTTTACATTAGGTCAGCGCTGGATTAGTGATACGGAAAGTGAACTGGGACTGGGCACCGTGGTGGCGATCGATACACGTATGATCACCCTGCTGTTCCCCGCTACGGGAGAAAACCGCCTTTACGCCCGCAACGATTCGCCGGTTACCCGCGTCATCTTTAATCCGGGTGATACCATCACCAGCCACGAAGGCTGGCAGATGCGCGTTGATGAAGTACGCAACGAAAATGACCTGATGACCTATATCGGTACCCGTCTGGATACCGAAGAAAGCGACGTGATGCTGCGCGAAGTGATGCTCGACAGCAAGCTGGTATTCAGTAAGCCGCAGGATCGTCTGTTTGCCGGCCAGCTCGACCGGATGGACCGTTTTGCCCTGCGCTTCCGCGCCCGTAAATACCAGAGTGAGCAATACCGCCTGCCGATTAGCGGCTTACGCGGTATGCGTACTAACCTGATCCCTCACCAGCTGCACATCGCCCATGATGTGGGCCGCCGCCATGCACCGCGCGTGCTGCTGGCCGATGAAGTTGGCCTGGGTAAAACCATCGAAGCCGGGATGATCATCCAGCAGCAACTGCTGGCAGGCCGTGCCGAGCGCGTACTTATCGTGGTGCCTGAAACCCTGCAGCATCAATGGCTTGTTGAGATGCTGCGCCGCTTCAACCTGCGCTTTGCGCTGTTTGACGACGACCGCTACACCGAAGCGCAACACGACAGCGACAATCCGTTTGAAACTGAGCAGCTGATTATCTGCTCACTCGACTTCGTGCGTCGCAACAAACAGCGTCTTGAGATGCTGGCCGATGCCGAATGGGATCTGCTGGTGGTCGATGAAGCGCACCATCTGGCCTGGTCAGAAGGCGAGCCAAGCCGTGAATATCAGGTTATTGAACAGCTGGCTGAAAAAACTGCCGGGGTTCTGCTGCTGACCGCGACGCCAGAGCAGCTGGGCATGGAGAGTCACTTCGCCCGTCTGCGCCTGCTCGACCCGGACCGTTTCCATGACTTTGCCGCCTTTGTTGAAGAGCAGCAGCATTTCCGCCCCATCGCCGATGCCGTTACCGCGCTGCTGGCGGATAAAGCGATCTCCCAGGAGGAGATGAACCGGATCAACGATCTGGTCGGCGAGCAGGACATCGAGCCGCTGCTGCAGGTTGCCAACAGCGACCGCGAAGGCAAGCTGGAAGCGCGTCAGGAACTGATCTCCATGCTGATGGATCGCCACGGCACCAGCCGCGTGCTGTTCCGTAACACCCGTAATGGGGTTAAAGGCTTCCCGAAACGCGAACTGCATCAGATCCGCCTGCCGCTGCCTGCGCAGTATCAGACGGCAATTAAAGTCTCCGGCATTATGGGCGCGCGCAAAAGCGCAGAAGAGCGGGCGCGCGACCTGCTCTATCCGGAGCAGATTTATCAGGAATTTGAAGGCGACAGCGGCACCTGGTGGAACTTCGATCCGCGCGTGGAATGGCTGATGGGCTATCTCACCACTAACCGTAAAGAGAAAGTGCTGGTGATCTGCGCCAAAGCGGCCACCGCGCTGCAGCTGGAGCAGGTACTGCGCGAGCGCGAAGGTATTCGTGCAGCGGTGTTCCACGAAGGTCTGTCGATCATTGAACGTGACCGTGCTGCCGCCTGGTTCGCCTCAGAAGAGAATGGCGCGCAGGTGCTGTTGTGCTCTGAGATTGGTTCAGAAGGCCGTAATTTCCAGTTTGCCAGCCGTCTGGTGATGTTCGATCTGCCGTTTAACCCGGACCTGCTGGAGCAGCGTATCGGTCGTCTGGATCGTATCGGTCAGGCGCACGATATTCAGATTCTGGTGCCGTGGCTGGAGCAGACCGCACAGGCCGTGCTGCTGCGCTGGTATCACGAAGGACTTGATGCGTTTGAACACACCTGTCCGACCGGCCGGACAATCTATGACAGCGTCCATTCGCAGCTCATCGGCTATCTGGCCGCACCGGAAAACAGCGAAGGCTTTGATGCCTTTATCACCGACTGCCGCAAACAGCATGACGCGCTGAAACTGCAGCTGGAACAGGGTCGCGATCGCCTGCTGGAGCTGAATTCAAACGGCGGTGAATCGGCTCAGTTGCTGGCTAACGCTATCAGCGAGCAGGATAACGACACCGGCCTGGTGAACTTCGCGCTTAACCTGTTTGATATTGTCGGTATCAATCAGGAAGATCGCAGCGATAACCTCATTGTGCTGACCCCTTCCGATCACATGCTGGTGCCCGATTTCCCTGGCCTGCCGGAAGATGGCTGCACCATCACCTTTAACCGCGATCAGGCGCTGTCACGTGAAGATACCCAGTTCATTACCTGGGAGCATCCGCTGATTCGCAACGGACTGGATCTGATTCTGTCGGGCGACACCGGCAGCAGCGCCCTGTCACTGCTGAAGAACAAGGCGCTGCCGGTGGGGACGCTGCTGGTCGAGCTGATCTATGTGGTTGAAGCCCAGGCACCGAAGCATCTGCAACTGACCCGCTTCCTGCCGCCAACGCCAATCCGTCTGCTGATGGATACGAAAGGCACTAACCTGGCAGGCAAAGTGGAGTTCGAAAGCTTTAACCGTCAGTTGAATGCCGTTAACCGTCACACCGCCAGTAAACTGGTGAATGCGGTGCAGCAGGATGTCCATGCGATTCTGACTCAGGCCGAAGAGAGCGTCGTCAGCGAAGCGCGTGCCGTGATTGAGGCGGCACGGACCGAGGCGAATGAGAAGCTGGGTGCCGAGCTTTCGCGTCTTAACGCGCTGAAAGCCGTCAACCCGAACATCCGCGACGACGAAGTTGAGGCGCTGGAAAGCAATCGTGAACAGGTGCTGCAAAGTCTGGATGAGGCCAACTGGCGTCTTGACGCGCTGCGCCTGATTGTGGTGACACACCAGTAAGCTCAGGGGCCGCATGGCCCCTTATTTTTGGAAAGCCCCATGGAACCTTACAACCCACCGCGTGAACCCTGGCTGCACATCCTTTATCAGGATGCGCATATCATGGTGGTGAACAAACCCAGCGGTCTGCTCTCGGTACCCGGTCGTCTGGATGAGCACAAAGATAGCGTGATGACGCGGATACAGCGGGATTTCCCGCAGGCGGAATCTGTGCACCGACTTGACATGGCGACCAGTGGCGTGATGGTCGTGGCGCTGACCAAGGCGGCGGAGCGTGAGCTGAAACGACAATTCCGCGAGCGGGAGCCTTCCAAAACGTATGTGGCCTGCATCTGGGGTCATCCGGAGAAGGAAGAGGGGCTGGTTGATCTGCCGCTGATCTGCGACTGGCCAAATCGTCCAAAGCAGATGGTCTGCTTCGAGAACGGCAAAGCCGCACAGACAGAATATCAGGTGCTGGAGTATCGGGCGGACAACAGTACGCGGATTTCGCTTAAGCCGATTACTGGCCGCTCACACCAGCTAAGGGTGCATATGCTGGCGCTGGGCCACCCGATTCTGGGGGACAACTTCTATGCACATCCGGAGGCCAAAGCGATGGCGCCCCGTTTACTGCTGCATGCGGAGTCACTCACCATTACCCATCCGGCATTTGGTAATGCCATGACGTTTCGTCAGCCCGCCGACTTTTAAGGTTTACGGCAGGACTGTCGCCGTGGCCTCCTCTGTTGCAGAAGAGGCCACAGGAGTGAGTCATTACTTGAAGCCTTTCTCTTTGCGAATCAGATCGTAAGCCGCCTGGATTTCCTGCGCTTTCTGCTTCGCCATCTCCATCATCTCTGGCGGTAACCCTTTCGCCACCAGCTTATCAGGATGATGCTCACTCATGAGCTTGCGGTAAGCACGTTTAATCGTGGTGGCGTCATCACTGCTCTTCACGCCCAAAACGCTACAGGCATCTTCCAGCGTTGGACCACGTTGCGCCTGCTGAAAGCCGCCTGAACTGCGCGGCCCGCCGCCAAACTGCTGGCCGCCCTCCATCATGCGCAGGAACTGATCGAACTGACCACGCGAAATGCCCAGCTCTTCGGCAATCACGTAGAGTACCTGTCGCTCATTGGGGTGCAGTGAGCCGTCGGCAAAGGCGGCCTGGATCTGAATCTCCAGGAACATCCGAATCAGGTCGAACCGGCCAAAACAGGCGCTGCGCAGTTCTCGCAGCTTGCTGCGCAACGGGTAATCCGCCTGCTTACCTTCGCGGAACGCCCGCTGAGCAGCCGTGCGTGAGTCACCGTGCAGCTGCATCCGCTCCATGAGCAGCGAAGCAATCTGGATATCCGCTTCCGTAACCCGCCCTTTTGACTTGGTCAGATGGCCCATCACCTGAAAGGTGGTGCTGAAAAACAGCGTCTGCCGGGTCTGATTATTTGAGAAGTAAGCCTTGCCTTGTGCGCCACGTACTTTGTCAATCATATGGCCAATGATCAAACCGATCACAATACCCCAAAAGCCTGCGCCGGAAAGTAATCCCACCGCCAGACCCATAACTTTTCCCCAGTAGCGCATAAACTCCTCAATTCGCCATGCTTGCGGCTGAAAATTGCATTATCATACCTGTCATTTATCTCAGCGCCTAACGGCAACGCTGACAGACCAGGATTAACACTGGCGCAACGCCGGGCAGTAAGTTAGTCTCTGACCCGATTGTCGGCATGATGCCAGTTTTCATGGAATTCTCGATACCGCGTATGAAAAAACATATACCTACCCTGCTGGCCACACTGATCGGCGCAGCCATTAGCCAGCAAGCCTTTGCCGACGATTTGATGTCGCAGTGTATGTTAGGCGTGCCGAGTTATAACCGCCCGCTGGTCAACGGTGATACCAACCAGCTGCCTGTCACTATTCACTCCGACGCCGCCAAAGGGAACTATCCCAATGATGCGGTCTTTACCGGCAATGTGAATATTGAGCAGGGCAACAGCCGTATGCAGGCGGATGAAGTTCAGCTTCATCAGCGTCAGCAGGAAGGCCAGACGGCGCCAGTGCGTACCGTCGATGCCCTGGGTAATGTGCACTACGATGACAACCAGGTCATCCTGAAAGGTCCGAAAGCCTGGTCAAACCTCAACAGCAAAGATACCAATGTCTGGAACGGTGATTATCAGATGGTGGATCGTCAGGGACGCGGCACCGCCGACCAGATGAAGCTGCGCGGCGATAACCGCTACACCATTCTGGAGAACGGCACCTTTACGTCCTGTCTGCCCGGTTCCAACAGCTGGAGCGTGGTCGGTTCACAAGTCATCCAGGATCGCGAAGAGGAAGTGGCGGAGATCTGGAACGCCCGCTTTAAGCTGGGTCCGGTTCCGGTGTTCTACAGTCCCTATCTGCAGTTACCGATTGGCGATCGTCGTCGATCCGGTTTCCTGATCCCGAATGCAAAATTTGGCAGCAACAACGGCTTTGAGTTCGTGCTGCCTTATTACTGGAACATTGCGCCGCAGGCCGATGCGACCATCACGCCGCACTACATCAGTAAGCGCGGCATGAAATTTGAAAACGAATTCCGTTATCTGACGACGCTGGGTGCCGGCCTGGTAGAATTCGACTACCTTGGCTCCGATAAACAGTACGATAACGACAAAGCACTTCGTGGCATCGCCGAGGATTCCAGCTCCGACCGCTGGTTGTTCTACTGGCAGCATGCCGGTGTCTATGAACAGCACTGGCGTTTCAACGCCAACTACACCAAAGTCAGCGATCAGTATTACTTCAACGATCTCGACTCGAAGTACTACAGCTCCACCGACAACTACGCCACGCAGAAATTCAGCGTTGGTTATGCGGACACCAACTGGGACGCCACACTCTCAGCCAAAGATTTCCAGGTGTTTGGCAGTACTACCAGCAATAACGTCTACCGCGCGATGCCGCAGCTGGATGTTAACCTCTATCAGAATGATATCGGCCCGTTTGATGGCCGGGTTTATGCTCAGGCGGTGAAATTCACCAACGTCAACAGTCGTCTTCCTGAAGCGACCCGTTTACACGTTGAGCCAACCCTGAACCTGCCGCTCTCCAACGGCTGGGCCAGCCTGGATACCGAAGCGAAGTTCCTGGCGACCCACTATCAGCAGACTGACGTTGATTATTATAACAATACGGCCAATGGCTTCAGAGGAAGCAATAGCGGCGAACTGGATGAATCGGTAAACCGCACCCTGCCGCAGTTTAAAGTGGATGGCCGGCTGGTGTTTGACCGCGATATGGACTCCGCAGTGGGTTATACCCAGACGCTGGAACCACGCGTGCAGTATCTTTATATCCCGTACCGCGACCAAAGCAATATCTATCCGTACGACTCTACGCTGCTGCAAACCGACTACACCGGTCTGTTCCGCGATCGTACCTATAGCGGCCTGGATCGCATCGCTTCAGCCAATGAAGTGGCAACCGGTGTTACCTCGCGTATTTATGATAACGATCTGGTTGAACGTTTTAACGTTTCTGTGGGTCAAATCTACTCGTTTACCCCTTCTCGTACTGGTGTGAATCAAACCAATAAAGAAGATGATACCGGCAGTCTGATTTGGGCTGGCGATACATACTGGAAAATCAGCGATCGCTGGGGTGTTCGGGGCGGGCTGCAATATGACACCAAACTCGACAACGTCTCCCAGGGCAATACTGTTCTGGAGTACCGTCGTGATGCCGACCGTATGGTGCAGTTGAGCTACCGCTACAGCAGCCCGGAATATATCGCGGCAGCGTTAAATGACAGCAACCTGGTGACCAATCCTATCTACAAAAATGGGATTTCACAGGTGGGCACCACGGCCAGCTGGCCGATTGCCGATGCATGGTCTGTGGTAGGTGCTTACTACTACGATACCCGCAACAAGCGTCCGGCGTCGCAGCTGGTTGGCCTGCAATACAGCTCATGCTGTTACGCTCTCCGGGTCGGTTACGAGCGCAAAATTAACGGTTGGGAAAACGACGACAGTAAGTACGACAACCAAATCTCATTCAACATTGAGCTGCGTGGTCTGAGTCCTAACTATGGCTTAGGCACCAACGATATGCTGCGTCAGGGCATTATCCCTTACCAGCCTGCTTTCTGATGTTGTGATGTTTGACAGGCAATCCCGCAGTGCGGAACCAACAATGGATAAAGTATGAAGAACTGGAGAATGCTGATTCTTGGTGTGGCAATCAGTGCTAACACCGCGTTCGCAGCACCACAAGTCGTTGATAAAGTTGCAGCCGTGGTCAATAACGGCGTGGTTCTTGAGAGTGACGTGGATGGCATGATGAGCACCGTTAAATCTCAGGCCCAGCAGGCTGGTCAGCAGTTGCCGGATGATAAAACGTTGCGCCATCAGATTCTGGAACGTCAGATCATGGATAACATCATTCTGCAGATGGGTGATAAAGCCGGGGTTCAGATCAGCGATGAGCAGCTGGACCAGGCGATTCAGAACATCGCGGCGCAGAATAAGATGAGCCTTGATCAGCTGCGCAGCCGTCTGGCTTATGACGGCATGAACTACAGCGTTTATCGTTCTCAGATTCGTAAAGAGATGACCATTGCTGAAGTGCGCAACAACGAAGTGCGTCGTCGCATCACGATTCTGCCGCAGGAAGTCGATACGCTGGCGAAACAGATTGGCTCTCAGAACAGTCAGGGCACAGAACTGAACGTCAGCCATATTCTGCTGCCACTGCCGGAAAACCCGACACAACAGCAGGTTGATGAGCAGGAAACGCTGGCGAAACAGCTGGTTGGCGAACTGAAAAATGGCGCTGACTTCGGCAAAATGGCCGTGACCTACTCTGCCGATTCGCAGGCGCTGAAAGGCGGCAACATGGGCTGGGGTAAAATCGAAGAGTTACCGACCCTGTTTGCTCAGGCCCTGTCGAGCGCCAAAAAAGGCGATATCGTCGGTCCGATTCGCTCGGGTGTGGGCTTCCACATCCTGAAAGTGAACGATCTGCGTGGCGAGAACAAAAATGTCTCAGTCACTGAAGTTCATTCACGTCACATTCTGCTGAAGCCATCGCCAATCCTGACAGATGAGCAGGCACGCGCACAGCTGGAGCAGATTGCTAACGATATCCGCAGTGGTAAAACCACCTTTGCGGCGGCGGCTAAGCAGTACTCTGATGATCCGGGTTCAGCGAACCAGGGCGGCGATCTTGGCTGGACCTCTCCGGAAGTCTTTGATCCGGCCTTCCGTGACGCGCTGCTGCGCCTGAAAAAAGGCCAGACCAGCCAGCCGGTTCACTCCTCTTTCGGCTGGCATCTGATTCAGTTGCTGGATACCCGTCAGGTGGACAAAACCGATGCGGCCCAGAAAGAGCGTGCTTACCGTATGCTGTTTAACCGTAAGTTTGCGGAAGAAGCACAGACCTGGATGCAGGAACAACGTGCCAGCGCCTACGTGAAGATTCTGGATGGCAATGCGCAGTAATCACCGTGTGGTGATCACGCCCGGCGAACCTGCCGGGATTGGTCCCGATCTTACCGTTCAGCTGGCCCAGCACTCCTGGCCGGTTGAACTGGTCGTCTGCGCCTCGCCTGCCCTGTTGCAGCAGCGTGCGGCGCAACTCGGTCTGCCGCTGACCCTGCGTCCCTATCAGCCTGGCGTGGCCGCTGAGCCACAGCAGGCGGGAACACTGACTATCCTGCCAGTCGAAACGGCCGCGACGGTCACGCCCGGCGAGCTTTGCGTCGCCAACAGTGACTACGTGCTGGCCACGCTGGCGCGCGCCTGTGACGGTTGTCTCGACGGTGAATTTGCGGCCCTGATTACCGGCCCGGTGCACAAAGGCGTCATTAATGATGCCGGCATCGCCTTTACTGGCCATACCGAATTCTTCGCCGATCGCGCAGGCGGCCATCGGGTCGTCATGATGCTGGCGACAGAGCAGCTACGCGTCGCGCTGGCTACTACCCATCTGCCGCTGAAAGATGTCCCCGCTGCGGTGACCCGCGACTGTCTGCATGAAGTGATCACGATTCTTCATCGTGATCTGCAGCAGAAGTTTGCCATTGCCGAGCCGCATATCTACGTCTGTGGTCTTAACCCTCATGCGGGCGAAAGCGGCCACATGGGTCGGGAAGAGATTGAGACCATTACGCCAGCCCTTAATGAACTGCGTCAGCAGGGCATTAAACTGACCGGCCCGCTGCCTGCGGATACCCTTTTCCAGCCTAAATATCTGCAACATGCCGATGCAGTGCTGGCGATGTATCATGACCAGGGTCTGCCGGTACTCAAATTTCAGGGGTTTGGCCGGGCGGTAAATATCACCCTGGGCCTGCCCTTTATCCGGACTTCAGTTGACCACGGCACCGCGCTTGAACTCGCCGGTCTGGGTCAGGCTGAACCGGGCAGCTTCATCACGGCGCTTAACCTCGCCATCACTATGATCAAGAGCAGTAATGAATAATCGCGTCCATCAGGGGCACTACGCCCGTAAACGTTTCGGGCAGAACTTCCTGAACGATCAGTACATTATCGACAGCATTGTCTCCGCCATCCATCCACAGCGCGATGAAGCGCTGGTAGAGATCGGCCCAGGCCTGGGTGCCTTGACCGAGCCGGTAGGCGAACGCCTCGATAAATTAACGGTGATAGAACTGGACCGCGATCTCGCTGCGCGTCTGGAAACGCATCCGTTCCTTGGCCCGAAACTGACTATCTTCCAGCAGGATGCCATGACGTTCGACTTCGCCGCACTGGCGCAGGAGAGAGGCCAGCCGCTACGGGTATTTGGTAACCTGCCATACAATATTTCGACCCCGCTGATGTTCCACCTTTTCAGCTATACTGGTTCGATCAAAGATATGCACTTCATGCTGCAGAAAGAGGTGGTTAATCGTCTGGTCGCCGGTCCGGGTAATAAAACCTACGGTCGTCTGACGGTAATGGCGCAGTACTACTGCCAGATCATTCCGGTGCTGGAAGTGCCTCCGCACTCCTTTACGCCGCCACCGAAAGTGGACTCTGCCGTGGTGCGTCTGGTGCCGTATGCCGAGCCGCCGTATCCGGTCAGCGATGTGCGTATCCTGAGCCGTATTACCACTGAAGCGTTCGGCCAGCGTCGTAAAACGCTGCGCAACAGCCTGAGCCACATGGTGGCTGCCGGCGCGCTGGAGGAGTTATCCATAGATCCAACCCTGCGTGCCGAGAACGTCTCCGTCGCGCAATATTGTCAGCTGGCGAACTGGCTGGCGAATCATCAGGGAAAATCGCAGGAGTAAGTCATGAGTGAAACGGCCCGCGTCTCCGTCCATGTGCAAAGCCAGTACGTTGCCTCACAATCCTCACCGGATGATGATCGTTACGTCTTCGCCTATACCATTACGATTCGCAATCTGGGCCGTTCCTCAGTGCAACTGCTGGGACGTTACTGGCTGATTACCAACGGTAACGGCCGCGAAACGGAAGTTCAGGGCGAAGGCGTGGTGGGTGAACAACCGCTTATCGCGCCAGGCAATGAGTTTCAGTACACCAGCGGAGCCGTGATCGAAACACCGATGGGCACCATGCAGGGACACTATGTGATGGTCGACGAACAGGGTGACACCTTCCATGTCGAGATCCCGGTGTTCCGCCTCGCCATTCAGACCCACATTCATTAATTCATACGCTTTTTGCCCGTTTAGTCGGGCAGCTTCCTGATGGATAAAACCTTATGAGCACATACCTGATTGGCGACGTTCACGGTTGCTACGACGAATTACGTGCCTTGCTGCAACAGGTTGATTTCAATCCTGAGCAGGATACCCTGTGGCTGACCGGCGACTTAGTGGCGCGGGGTCCGGGCTCACTTGAGGTTCTGCGCTACATAAAATCGCTGGGCGACGCAGTGCGTCTGGTGCTGGGCAATCACGATTTACATCTGCTGGCGGTCTACGCTGGAATCAGCCGTAATAAGCCCAAAGATCGCCTGACACCGTTGCTGGAAGCGGACGATGCGGATGAGCTGATCAACTGGCTGCGTCGTCAGCCGCTGTTACAGGTTGATGAAGAGAAAAAGCTGGTGATGGGACACGCCGGTATCACGCCGCAATGGGATATCGAGACCGCGAAAAAGTGTGCGCGTGAAGTCGAAGCGGTACTTGCCAGTGACAGTTATCCGCTGTTTCTGGATGCGATGTATGGCGACATGCCAAATAACTGGAGTGAAGATCTGACTGGTCTGGCACGTCTGCGCTTCAGCACTAACGCTTTGACCCGCATGCGTTACTGCTTTCCCAATGGTCAGCTGGATATGATCTGCAAAGATGCCCCTGAATCTGCCCTTCCCCCGCTAAAACCCTGGTTTAACATTGCGGGGCCGGTCGCACGTGACTACACCATTGTGTTCGGTCACTGGGCCTCGCTGGAAGGCAAAGGGACGCCTGAAGGAATCATCGGTCTGGATACCGGTTGCTGCTGGGGCGGAACGCTGACGCTGCTGCACTGGGAAACGCAACGCTATGTGGTACAGCCCTCCAATCGCGAAAAAGCGCTGGCCTCCAGCGAAAGTCTGGCACCGCCCGCGCTATAACGGCGATGCTGGCCGGCAAGGCCAGCATCCTCTCTTATGCGCCGATAATGCCGCCATCTTCGCGGGTGATCATGATCACTGACGACCGGGGACGCGGACTGTTATCGGGAAAGTGCGAGTCACCCTCTTCGCCGGGATGCTGCACATTGACGAACAGCGTTTTGTAATCTGGTGTGAAGGTGATGCCCGTCAGCTCGCACGATTTGGGGCCAACCATGAACCGGCGGATCTCCCCACTATCCGGATCCCCCACCAGCATCTGATTGTTCCCCTGCCCCTGATAATCCTCTTTGTTACTGTACTTGCCATCGGTCAGGATCCATAACCGCCCGTGCGCATCAAACCCCAGACCATCGGGACTGTTAAAGGTGTTTTCAGCGGTGATGTTAGGTGTACCGCGATAGATCCCTTCAGGATGCGCGATCGGATTGCCGCACAACGCATAGATATCCCACTCAAACGCCTGCGCCGTGGCATCGCCCTTTTCATCCCAGCGAATAATCTGGCCGTAGATATTTTTAGGACGCGGATTCGCCGCATTAACCGGCATGCCTTCATTGCCACGTTTGTTATTGTTGGTCAGCGTACAGTAAGCACGACCATCATGCGGGTTAACAGCAATCCACTCCGGCCGGTCCATCCGCGTGGCGTTAACCACATCAGCCGCCGCACGCGCATTAATCAGAATATCGGCCTGACTGTTAAACCCCTTTTCAGCGGTGAGTCCATTTTCACCCCACTTCAGCGCCAGCCAGCGACCGGTGCCTTTCAGCGGCGTGCCCTGCGCATCGCTATTGAACTGCGCCACATAGAGCGTGCCTTTATCCAGCAGTCCGTGATTGGCTTTGGCATCATCCGGGATGACTTTGTCGTCTGAGACATATTTATAGATATACTCGCCGCGCTCATCGTCGCCCATGTAAACCACCAGCTGACCGGTTTTAGCGACCGTAACGGCGGCATTTTCGTGCTTGAAGCGCCCCATTGCAGTGCGTTTTACCGGCACGGAGTGAGGATCAAAGGGATCGATTTCGACAATCCAGCCGTGGCGGTTAAATTCATTGGGGTTTTTGGCGATGTCGAAACGGGGATCAAAGTCGGCCCAGTTACGCTCTGGCTCGGCGGCATTCAGGGTATAGCGCTTTTGCTGCGGCGTTGGCGTAAAGTCCGCCTGATGGGTACCAAAGTAGGTGTCGTAGTTCTCTTCACAGGTGAGATAAGTTCCCCACGGCGTTTTACCGTTGGCGCAGTTGCCAAAAGTGCCCAGGACATGCATTCCCTGTGGATCGGCGGCGGTCTGCAGCGCTTTATCGCCCGCTGCCGGGCCGGAAAAGCGCATCGGAGTATTGGCGGTAATACGGCGGTTGAACTCAGAAGGACGCACCACCTGCCAGCGATTGTCCTCACCCCGTTTGACTTCAACGATGGAGATGCCGTGCGCCGCCTGCGACTTTTTCACATCTTCCAGGCTGGTCGCTTTGCTGCCGCCGTGGGCGAACAGCGTCGGCTCATTCACATATTCATTGTTGATCGCCATGACGCCACGCTGGTCATTAATGGCGAAGAAGCTCATACCGTCGTTGTTGTCACCGAACTGCTTTTCCTGATCTTCCGCGCTGTTATTGCCGTGCGGATCAAATGCGACTGCGCCATTCACCAGCGGATCTCCCCAGGAGATCAGCACGTCTGTGCGATAGCCGGGGGCCACCACAATCTCATCGGCGGTGGATGCGGCAATGCCCTGAAAGCCCAGCAATGGGCTTCCCGCTGGCTTCTCCTGCGCCAGTGCGCTTCCTGAGAGTGTGAGGCCGCCGCTGAGAAAGCCGGTCAGCCCGAGAGCGCCGGAACCGGCAATGAATTTACGACGCAGAGGATCACGCAGACGGTCAGTGCTTAATGCGGAGAGTTCGGTTTTCATTATTAATTGCTTCCTTCATGAAGATCCCAGAAAAGAAGCAATGCTAATGAACAGAGATGACAGCCAGGTTACAGTCTGGCAAAGGGAGGATCAGCGACGACGGTCGAGGATCTCAAAGCAGTAGCTGTGGGAGTTCTGCTCGTCAGCATCGTGAAACTCGCTGAACGTAGACTGCCACTCATCCGGCTCGTAATCCGGGAACTGTGTATCACCTTCAACTTCTGCATCAATGTGCGTCAGATAGAGACGATCGGCGCGCTTCAGCATCTGCTCATAGACGCGTCCACCGCCAATCACCATGATCTCTTCAGCATCACCGGCTGCCTGTATCGCCTCATCCAGTGAGGTGACCCAGGTGACGCCTTCCGTGGTGCCCGGCTGACTGCTGACCACGATGTTCAGCCGGCCAGGTAACGGACGACCAATAGATTCAAAGGTCAGTCGACCCATAATGACCGGTTTCTTCAGCGTATTGCGTTTGAACCACGCCAGATCTGCAGGCAGGTCCCACGGCATGGCGTTCTCCATTCCAATAATGCGATCTGCTGCTAATGCCGCGATAAGACTAATCATGTTAACCACTCACTGAAAAAATTGGCGCCATGATACGTAAAGGTGAAACTTTCGTCGATAGGGGAAAAGGTCTATTTGCGTAAAGCTTTTCATGATGCCGCTTTTCATGCCCTGTGCAGCGTTTTTCACCGCGTAATCGCGTCAGTTTGCCGCAGCTCGCCAGCGACAGGCCTCAGGCTGGCACAAAAAGCGTGCGCAAAAGGAAACGGCTCCCGGAGGAGCCGTAAAGCCTGGTCTGGCTAGCGGTAAGATCGGTGCAGCACAGGGAACGCAGTCAGATCGGAAAGACGCAAAAGCTGTTATCCATGACCGCTCGGCCCGCGCGATTACGCACCTCATCCCTGAGGTGCGCCCGTATACGGGCCAACGCTTTGCGTTGTTCAAAAACGCTCCCGGCGTTTTTTTCCATGGCGCGGGACGCTTTCCTCCTCTGCCTGTGCTCCCTGCCCGTTAAGATCGTTTATCGCTGCAAGCCTGATTAAGGCTCGTCAGGATGATCAGAAGTCGTAGCGCAGACGCACCAGATTCATATCACCCAGGTTATCGGTGCTGGAGGTGAAGACATGTTCGTAGTCAACACGGAAACCGTAGTCGAGGAACAGCACCACACCCAGACCGTTGTCGATGCGCTGGTAATCACGACCGGTCATGACCTCAATGCGATCACCCATAACATAAGGCTGAACCGCTTTCAGACCATACTGCCCCACCGGGATTTTGTAACCGGCGAAATATTCAACGCCCCACGCATCGCCAGCAAAGTAGTTACGCGCGTCTTTGCGTTTGGTCGTCATGAAGTTCTGATACCAGCCACCACCGGCTGACAGCGTCCAGTTGCCTGGTGTCCAGCTTAATGCAGAGCCGTAAATGTTCTGATCGTAATCGCGGCTGTCGCCATTGTTCGGGTTACGCATCGCCGCGCGCGTGTAGTTCCACGCCGTGCCCCAGCTCAGTTCATCAGAGATATGGTAATCCACGCCCAGCGAGCCGCCGCCTTTGCGCTTATAGCGCAGGCCATTGCCTGGCAGATATTCGTTATCGTCGAACAGATAAGAGGCGTAAATATCCGCATCGCCGAAGGTGTTTTTATATTTCAGCTGCTTGCGTGAACGGTAAGATCCGTCGTAGTCACCGTTGATTCCGTTTCCCGGTGCCTGGCCGATCATGTCGTAATCCCAGATATCGGTCTTGGCGCCCACAGTGTCATAATACACGCTGTTCTGCTGACCAAAGGTAAGCTGACCCCAGGTTTTGCTTTTCAGACCGGTGTAGAGCTGGCGACGCGTGGTGTTATTGGCACCGTCAGCATAGTGGCGATCCCAGCCGAAAACTGCCGGGACGTTAACGCCCAGCTCGTAATAGCTGATCCAGCTCACGTCATCAAACAGGTAATAGTCAGCACCGAAACGGAAACGGGTGCCGCCATCAAAACCGTCACGCTTGTAAGATTTGTCATCCACGCCGGTCTGATGATTGAACTGAGCACGAATGCTGCCGCCAACCTTAAAATTAAGACGGCTAAGCGGATCGCCCGCCTGCGGATCCTGCTTTAACAACGTCACTTCCGCCTGGCTGGCGAAAGGAAGAATAGCCATCAGTGCAGCCACTGCACTCAGAGAAAAAGTACGCATTTTCATTTTTTAATTATGTCCTGATACGCTCCAGTGATGAGCGGCAGGCATAGTACTGGCGAAAAATCCGTACAGGAAGTGTTTATATTATAAATTTGTGCGAACCAGCCCCATTCGCACCTAAAGCTAAAAAATTAAGCCAAATCAGTCACTTTAACACAAACTCCAACCCCTTCCCGGACCTGACTTTCAGATTATTGCCAGTAAGAGGGCCAAAAAAAACGGCTCCCGGAGGAGCCGTTTTTCACATTACATCGCCTTTATCTGGGCATGCATTTCCTGAACGGAGATAACCTGTTCCGTCGGATCTGCATTCAGCGCCATCGCAGTCGCGAAACCGCCGTTCAGCGTAGTGTCGTAGTGCACTTTATACTGCAGTGCGCTACGGCGAATCAGCTTCGAATCTTCAATCGCCTGACGACCCGCTGTGGTATTCACGATGTAGCTATACTCGCCATTCTTCAGACGGTCCTGAATATGCGGACGACCTTCATGCACCTTGTTAACCAGGCGCGGATTAATGCCCGCCTCGCCCAGTACCACCGCCGTGCCGTGAGTCGCATCCAGTTCAAAACCGAACTTCTGCAGCTTAGCCGCCAGGTCAACGATACGTTTCTTGTCGCCTTCACGCACCGACAACAGCGCACGGCCCGACTTCTTCATATTGCTCTGTGCGCCCAGCATCGCTTTCGAGAACGCCTCAGCGAACGTGCGGCCCACACCCATGACTTCACCGGTAGAGCGCATTTCTGGTCCCAGAATCGGGTCAACGCCCTGGAACTTGTTGAACGGCAGCACCACTTCTTTAACGGAGTAGTAAGGCGGAATCACCTCTTCAGTGACGCCCTGCTCTGCCAGCGTTTTACCTGCCATCACGCGCGCGGCCACTTTCGCCAGCGGTACACCCGTCGCTTTAGAGACGAACGGAACGGTACGCGCCGCACGTGGGTTGACTTCAATCAGGTAGACTTCGTTGTCTTTCACCGCGAACTGGACGTTCATCAGGCCGCGAACATTCAGCTCGAATGCCAGCTTCTCAACCTGCTGGCGCATCACATTCTGAATCTCCTGACTCAGCGTATAGGCCGGCAGTGAACAGGCGGAGTCACCGGAGTGAACACCAGCCTGCTCGATGTGTTCCATGATGCCACCAATCAGCACCCGCTCGCCGTCGCAGATCGCATCCACATCCACTTCGACCGCATCATCCAGGAAGCGATCCAGCAGCACCGGCGCATCGTTGGAAACCGAAACCGCCGTCTGGAAGTAGCGCTTCAGGTCGATTTCATCGTAGACGATCTCCATGGCACGGCCGCCCAGCACATAAGAAGGACGGACCACCAGCGGATAACCCAGGCCAGCAGCTTTCTCCACCGCCTGCTCCAGCGTCGCGACGGTGGCGTTAGCCGGTTGCTTCAGATTCAGGCGATCAACCGCCTGCTGGAAACGTTCACGGTCTTCAGCACGGTCAATGGAATCCGGGCTGGTGCCGATAACCGGTACGCCTGCGGCTTCCAGCGCACGCGCCAGTTTCAGCGGAGTCTGACCGCCATACTGCACGATCACGCCTTTTGGCTGCTCAATGCGCACAATCTCCAGCACATCTTCCAGCGTAACCGGCTCGAAGTAGAGGCGATCGGAGGTGTCGTAGTCGGTCGAAACGGTTTCCGGGTTACAGTTAACCATAATGGTCTGGTAGCCATCTTCACGCAGCGCCAGTGCGGCGTGAACGCAGCAGTAGTCGAATTCAATACCCTGGCCGATACGGTTGGGTCCACCACCCAGAATCATGATTTTTTCACGATCCGCACTCGGATTGGCTTCGCACTCTTCTTCATAGGTGGAGTACATGTAGGCCGTGTCCGTCGCGAACTCTGCGGCACAGGTATCTACGCGCTTGTAAACCGGGTGCAGATTAAACTGCTGACGCAGCTTGCGGATTTCGCTCTCCGCCACACCCGCCAGCGTCGCCAGCCGTGCATCGGCAAAGCCTTTACGCTTCAGCGTGCGCAGGAAATTCGCATCCAGGCTATTAACGCCTTCGCGGGCGACCTGATCTTCCAGTTTAACCAGCTCTTCAATCTGCACCAGGAACCAGCGGTCAATGTTGGTCAGATTGAACACGCCATCGACGGACATGCCTGCACGGAAAGCATCTGCGATATACCAGATACGGTCTGAACCGGCATCTTTCAGCTCACGACGGATGCGGGTTAACGCTTCCGGGTCATCGAGGTGCACTTTCGGGTCGAAGCCGTTAGCGCCTACTTCCAGGCCGCGCAGCGCTTTCTGCATGGACTCCTGGAAGGTACGGCCAATCGCCATCACTTCGCCGACCGACTTCATCTGCGTGGTCAGGCGATCGTTGGCACCGGCAAATTTTTCGAAGTTGAAACGTGGGATCTTGGTAACAACGTAGTCGATTGAAGGCTCGAACGAGGCAGGCGTTAAACCGCCGGTGATATCGTTCATCAGCTCGTCGAGGGTATAGCCAACCGCCAGTTTGGCCGCCACTTTAGCAATCGGGAAGCCGGTCGCTTTTGACGCCAGCGCTGAGGAGCGTGACACGCGCGGGTTCATCTCGATGACAATCAGACGGCCATCTTTCGGGTTAACGGAGAACTGCACGTTGGAGCCGCCAGTTTCAACACCGATCTCACGCAGTACCGCCAGCGAGGCGTTACGCATGATCTGATACTCTTTGTCAGTCAGCGTCTGGGCAGGCGCTACCGTGATGGAGTCACCGGTGTGAATCCCCATTGCGTCGAAGTTTTCGATTGAGCAGACGATGATGCAGTTATCGTTTTTATCGCGCACCACTTCCATCTCATACTCTTTCCAGCCAATCAGCGACTCATCAATCAGCAACTCATTGGTGGGAGAGAGGTCGAGACCGCGTTCACAAATCTCTTCAAACTCTTCGCGGTTGTAAGCGATGCCGCCACCGGTGCCGCCCATGGTAAAGGAAGGACGGATAATGCACGGGAAGCCAACATCTTCTGCCACGGCCAGCGCTTCTTCCATAGTGTGTGCGATGCCGGAGCGCGCCGTATCCAGGCCAATGCTTTTCATCGCCACGTCGAAACGACGACGATCTTCTGCTTTGTCGATCGCATCAGCAGTCGCACCAATCATGGTGACGCCAAACTCTTCCAGCACGCCATGACGTTCCAGCTCCAGCGCACAGTTCAGCGCCGTCTGTCCGCCCATGGTGGGCAGTACTGCATCCGGGCGCTCTTTTTCGATGATTTTGCGCACCACTTCCCAGTGAATCGGCTCAATGTAGGTCGCATCAGCCATTTCCGGGTCAGTCATGATCGTCGCCGGGTTGGAGTTCACCAGAATGACGCGGTAACCCTCTTCACGCAGCGCTTTACACGCCTGCGCACCGGAATAGTCAAATTCGCAGGCCTGGCCGATCACAATCGGACCGGCACCAAGAATCAGGATGGATTTTAGGTCTGTACGTTTTGGCATGAATTAGCTCCTGATTACTTCGCTTGCAGACGGAATGCGTCAATCAATTCAATAAAGTGGTCAAACAGCGGCGCAGCATCACCCGGCCCCGGGCTGGCTTCCGGGTGACCCTGGAAGCTGAATGCTGGCTTGTCAGTGCGATGGATGCCCTGCACGGTTTTATCGAACAACGAAATGTGGGTCACACGCAGGTTCGCTGGCAGATTGTTCTCGTCGACCGCAAAACCGTGGTTCTGCGCGGTGATCATCACGCGGTTATTTTCGAGATCTTTCACCGGATGGTTACCACCATGGTGGCCGAGTTTCATCTTCACGGTTTTAGCACCGCTGGCCAGCGCCAGCAGCTGATGACCCAGGCAGATACCGAACACCGGAATCTCTGTCTTCAGGAAGTCCTGAATCGCGCTGATCGCGTAGTCGCACGGCTCCGGGTCACCAGGACCGTTGGAGAGGAAAATGCCATCCGGATTCAGCTTCAGCACCTCTTCAGCTGGCGTCTGTGCCGGAACCACAGTCAGACGGCAGCCGCGATCGACCAGCATACGCAGAATGTTGCGCTTGGCGCCGTAGTCATAAGCCACCACGTGATATGGCAGCGACTCCGCAGCAGCCTGCTCTGGCAGACCTGCGTCCAGTGTCCAGCTGCCCTGCTGCCAGCTGTAAGTCTCAGTGGTGCAGACCTCTTTCGCCAGATCCATTCCTTTCAGTCCCGGGAATGCCTGGGCCTTTTGCAGCGCCAGTGCGGCATCCGGATTGTCGCCGGCAATAATGCAGCCGTTCTGCGCCCCTTTCTCACGCAGCAAGCGCGTCAGCTTGCGGGTATCGATATCGGCAATCGCCACAATGTTGTTGCGCTGCAGGTAGGCCGACAGGCCTTCTTCGCTACGGAAGTTGCTGGCAATCAGCGGCAGGTCACGAATAACCAGGCCCTGCGCATGAATCTGGCTGGATTCTTCGTCGGCGGCATTGGCACCGACATTACCGATATGGGGATAAGTGAGAGTAACGATTTGGCGGGAATAGGAAGGATCAGTGAGGATTTCTTGATAGCCGGTCATTGAAGTGTTGAAAACGACTTCTCCCACTGCCGATCCTGTTGCCCCGATGGCCCGACCGTGGAATTGGGTTCCGTCTTCCAGAACCAGGATTGCTGACTTTATCAAAACATCCTCCAGGGAATAAACAGTCAATATATCTGCATATTAATTCAAAATAGCCGCCTGAATCAATGCAAAAACCGCCTGAATTGTCGATTTTTGGCAAATTGCGCGCATTCTAATGACAGCCCTGGTCATTGTCTACCCTGCAGCGGGATTTTTTCACACTTATCTGCCTTATGAGGTAAAAAACAGGTATGAGCGGCAAAAAGAGAGGAAAACCCGGCAGAATAATCGTTTGCCAGGCGACATAAAAACGAAACCGGCTTAAGCGGTCCCTTATTTTTGACCAAATGGTCAAAAACGGCGTCCATCAGGGAAAATAAATGAATAAAAGATGGGAAAACAACAACCAGAAAGTAATTTTAAATCAGAATGGCGATTTTAAGATAAAATTAAGGGCAATGAAAACATTGCCCCTTTTCAATCAAGGTATTAACGATTGAAATAACCACATCACGATGGTTCACAACACTCACAACATCGACAAATCCAGCACGTCACGCATATCAAACAAACCAGATTTCTTATCTTTTAGCCATAAAGCTGACTTAACGGCGCCATTTGCAAAGGTCATGCGACTTGAGGCCTTGTGGGTAATCTCTACACGCTCACCGATATCTGCAAACATCGCCGTATGCTCACCCACGATGTCACCCGCGCGAACCGTAGCAAAACCAATGGTCTGTGGCTGGCGTTCACCGGTGTAGCCTTCACGCGTATAAACCGCATGCTCGTCCAGTTTCCACTGCATGGCATCGGCTATCGCCTCACCCATCGCCAGTGCGGTGCCAGACGGCGCATCTACTTTATGACGATGATGTGCTTCGACAATTTCAATATCCGCATATTCACCCATGACTTTGGCAGCCTTCTCCAGCAGCTTCAGCACCAGATTAACCCCCACGCTGAAGTTAGCGGCAAAGACAATGGCGATATCTTCCGCCGCCGCGCGAATGGCTGCTTTGCCTGCCTCATCAAAACCGGTGGTGCCAATCACCATCGCTTTTCCGTGCTCACGGCAGATCGCCATATACTCCAGCGTGCCTTCCGGACGGGTGAAGTCGATCAGTACATCAAAGTCGTTAGTCACCGCGCGTAAATCGTCAGCGATGAGGATGCCATTCTTTCCGATGCCCGCTAACTCACCAGCGTCGCTGCCGATCAGCGATGAGCCTGGACGTGCCAGTGCCACACCCAGCTCAACGCCTTCTGCCTGCTGCGTCGCCAGAATCAGATTACGGCCCATACGGCCCGGCGCGCCCACAATAGCAATGCGGATAGTGTTCATATTTATTCATTCCTAAAACAAAACTATGCATCCAAAGCGTCATCAGGTTAACGGTGAGTTAACAGTCACGCCACTAATAATCCGTGATAATAAGAATTTTATGCCAGCCGCCTGTGATTATCAGTAAAAGCAATCATCGCAGTGAACAACGGCATTTCAGCAGGGCTATAAAAACAAAAAAGACCGAACAGAGTCGGCCTTTTTATCAGTCATATCGAAGCATTACTGCACGTTACGTACGTCGACGCGCAGCTCTTTAGGCACTTCAAAAACAATATTCTCTTCACGGCCAATCAGCTCAATCGCCGCTTCGCCACCCAGCTCACGTAACCGCTGGATCACCTGCTGCACCAGAATATCGGGGGCTGAAGCACCTGCGGTAACGCCGATGCAGGCCACGCCTTTTACCCACTCTTCCTGTATATCATCGGCAGAGTCGATCAGCTTTGCCAGTTTACCGGCACGCTGTGCCAGCTCGGCCAGACGGTTAGAGTTCGAAGAGTTTTTCGAACCGACCACCAGCACCACTTCCGCATCTTTCGCCAGCGTACGAACGGCTTCCTGACGGTTGGTGGTGGCGTAGCAGATATCATCTTTACGCGGCCCGATGATCGCCGGGAAACGCTGACGCAGGGCATCAATGATGTCTGAAGTGTCATCCACAGAAAGCGTGGTCTGCGTCATGAAGCTCAGATTGTTTTCGTCTTTGACGGTCAGTCTGAAGACATCTTCCGGCGACTCCACCAGATACATGCCACCATTGGGGTTGTTGTATTGCCCCATGGTGCCTTCAACTTCCGGATGACCCGCGTGACCAATCAGAATCGCTTCCACGCCTTTACGGCTGGCGCGTGCGACTTCCATATGAACTTTGGTGACCAGCGGACAGGTAGCATCGAACAGCATGGTCAGATTGCGCGCTTTAGCTTCGGCACGCACCGCCTGTGAAACCCCGTGCGCGGAGAAGATCAGAATGGCGTTATCCGGCACTTCGCTGATCTCTTCAATAAAGATGGCACCGCGCTCACGCAGGCTGTTCACCACGTAACGGTTATGCACCACTTCGTGACGGACATAGATGGGCGCGCCATACATCTCCAGCGCGCGCTCAACAATACTGATGGCGCGATCAACGCCAGCGCAGAAGCCGCGCGGATTAGCTAACAGGATTTGCATCGTTCGTCTCCAGTGCCGGATCGATTTCCAGCACTTCTACATCAAACTGAATACGGCGACCCGCCAGCGGATGGTTGAAATCGACGGTGATAGAATCACCGGAGACTTCGCGGATCACGCCTGGCATTTCACTGCCGCCCATGCCGCTGAACAGCATGATGGCACCCACTTCCGGTTCGCCTGCATCAATAAAGTCCCGACGCGAGAAATACTGGATCAGGTCAGGGCTGACGCCACCAAAGGCATCTTCCGGTTCCAGAGTAAACTGTTTAGTCTGACCCGCTTTCAGCCCCAGCAATGCCTGCTCAAGCGCTGCAGAGAGGCTGCCATCACCGAGACGGAACAGCGCGGGCTTGCCGTTTGCACGGGTCGATTCCGCCGTCGAGCCATCTTCCAGCTTCAGCGTAAAATGCACCAACACCGCGCTTTCGCGCTGCACGAACTCAGTCATCACTTACCCTTTCTGTTTAGCCTGTTTGCCGTTCGGGCTGAAAAAGCCCTCCAGCACCACCAGTGCAGCCCCAATACAGATGCCGCAGTCAGCGATATTAAATGTAGCGAAGTGCCAGTTACCGACATAAAAATCGATAAAATCGACCACAAAGCCATGGTATGAGCGATCAAACAAATTGCCGATCGCGCCGCCAATGATCAGAGCATAGGCGATATTGGCCATCTTCTGACTGGCATGATTGCGATACATCATCACCACCAGTGAGATCACGATAGCCAGCGCGATTCCCGCAAAGAACCAGCGCTGCCAGCCCCCTTTGTCCGCCAGGAAACTGAACGCCGCGCCATAGTTGTGCGCATAGAACAGGTTCAGGTAGGGCATCAGCGGCTGGGTTTCATGCAGCATCATGTTGTTCATCACCCACTGCTTACTGGCGAAATCGACAACAATCACCACCAGCACCAGCCACAGCCAGCGCAATCCGGTTGATAAAATAGGTTTACGCATCAGGCAAATTCACGCTGTTCGCCGTCACCGGCTACGTTAGTGTAACAACGACCACAGACCTCAGCATGCTCAGGATTCTGTCCGACGTCGGTAGTGTAATGCCAGCAGCGCTGACATTTCTCGCCTTCCGCCTTGTGCAGCGCGATTTTCAGACCTTTCAGCAGTTCACTCTGCTGCGCTTCATCGTTCGCCAGCGCGTAATCCGCCACCTGTGCGCCAGAAGTCAGCAGCACAAAACGCAGCTCATTACCCAGCGCATGCAGTTTAGCGGCCAGCTCCGGATCGGCATACAGCGTGACCGTTGCTTCCAGTGCACCACCGATACGTTTATCCGCACGTGCCTGCTCGATCACCTTGTTCACTTCGCCACGCACTTTCAGCAGCTCGGCCCAGTAGGCATCATTCAGCGCTTCATCTTCCGCCAGGCCAAACAGACCCTGATACCACTCTTCGGTGAAGACATACTGCGCACGTTCGCCTGGCAGGTAGCCCCAGATCTCATCCGCTGTAAAGGACATGATCGGTGCCATCCAGCGCACCAGCGCTTCGACGATGTGCCACAGCGCGGTCTGGCAGCTGCGACGCGCCAGGCCATCACCTTTCGCGGTGTACTGACGATCCTTGATAATATCGAGATAGAAGCTGCCCATCTCAATCGAACAGAACTGCATCAGACGCTGGATCACTTCATGGAAATCGTAGTTCTCGTATGAGGCAACGATATCAGCCTGTGCCGCCTGTGCGCGACCCACTGCCCAGCGATCGACCACGACCATCTCTTCCGGTTTCACCAGATCGGTGACCGGGTTGAAGCCGCTAAGGTTAGCCAGCAAGAAACGCGCGGTGTTACGGATACGACGATAGGCATCGGCAGAGCGCTTGAGGATCTCATCGGAGACCGCCATTTCACCCGAGTAGTCGGTTGAGGCCACCCACAGACGCAGAATATCGGCGCCCAGTTTGTTCATCACATCCTGCGGCGCGACCGTGTTGCCGATTGATTTCGACATTTTACGGCCCTGACCATCCACGGTGAAACCGTGCGTCAGTACCTGACGATAAGGCGCTTGGCCCTTCATTGCCGTGGAGATCATCAGCGAGGACATAAACCAGCCGCGATGCTGATCGGATCCTTCCAGATAGAGGTCTGGCGCATGTCCGCCAAATTCCGGACGCGCATCCACTACAGAATAGCTGGTTGAGCCGGAGTCAAACCAGACATCCAGCGTATCCGGCACTTTAACGTAGTGATCGGCGTCGTCGCCCATCAGTTCACGCGGGTCAAGATCCCACCAGGCCTGAATACCCTCCTGCTCAACACGCTGCGCCACTTTCTCCATCAGCGCCAGCGTGTCAGGGTGCAGCTCTTCGCTCTCTTTGTGAACGAACAGCGCCATCGGTACGCCCCAGGTACGCTGACGAGAGATACACCAGTCAGGACGGTTCGCCACCATCGATTCGATACGCGCCTGGCCCCAGTCCGGGATCCACTGCACGCCTTTGATCTCTTTCAGCGACTGCGCACGCAATCCTTTCTGATCCATGCTGATGAACCACTGCGGCGTGGCGCGGAAGATGATCGGCGTTTTATGGCGCCAGCAGTGCGGGTAGCTGTGCAGCAGTTTCTCAACGTGCAGCAGCGCGCCTTTCTCTTTCAGCAGTTCAACGATCATGTCGTTGGCTTTAAAGACATTGACCCCATCCAGCGTCGGATACGTGCCTGGCAGATAGGCGCCATCCGGTCCTACCGGATTCGCGGTTTCGATGCCATATTTCTGGCCAATAACATAGTCATCCGGGCCGTGGCCTGGCGCGGTGTGAACGGCACCGGTACCCGCGTCCAGGGTCACGTGCTCGCCCAGTACGACCAGCGACTCAAGCGCCAGGAACGGATGCTGGAACTTCTGCAGCTCCAGCGCAGCGCCCTGACATTCGCCCAGCACCTGCCATTCGCTGACACCGGCGCGCTTCATGACGCTTTCCACCAGCTCTTTCGCCAGGATCAGGGCGCGGCCGTCGATCTGGATCAGCTGGTATTCAAATTCAGGATGCAGGGAGATCGCGCGGTTAGCCGGTAATGTCCACGGCGTCGTGGTCCAGATAACCAGTGAGATCGGGCCATTAACCTGGGATACGCCAAACGCCCCACGCACTGCGTCGGTATCGACGGCATTAAACATCACATCAATCGACGGAGAGGTTTTGTCGTAATATTCCACTTCCGCTTCTGCCAGGGCAGAACGGCAATCCAGGCACCAGTGCACCGGCTTCGCGCCTTTGTGCAGATGGCCATTACCGATGATTTTACCCAGCGCACGAATGATGTTGGCTTCGGTACCGAAATCCATGGTCAGGTAAGGACGATCCCAGTCGCCCAGCACGCCCAGACGGATAAAGTCCGCTTTCTGGCCTTCAACCTGTTCAGCAGCATATTTGCGGCATGCGGCACGAAATTCCGCGGCGGTGACTTTCTCGCCTGGCTTGCCGATCATCTGCTCAACTTTGTGTTCGATTGGCAGACCGTGGCAGTCCCAGCCGGGCACATACGGCGAGTCATAACCCGCCATGCCTTTCGACTTAACGATAATGTCTTTCAGAATCTTGTTAACGGAGTGACCAATATGAATGCTGCCGTTCGCATAAGGAGGGCCATCATGCAGGATAAAGGTTTTTTTCCCTTTTTTGGCTTCGCGGATGATGCCGTACAGGTTGTCGGCATACCAGCGTTGCAACATTCCCGGTTCGCGTTTGGCCAGATCGCCACGCATCGGGAATCCCGTTTCCGGCAAATTCAGGGTAGATTTATAGTCACTCATCAGATTCTCGATTCCGTTTTTCGCTCAGGTTAAAGCAGCCCAAAGAACTGCCGGGCCGTTACCACATCGTTCGCAATTTGTTCTTTCAACGCCTCCAGTGAGGCAAAGCGCTGCTCGTTTCGTATTTTCTGTTTCAGCACCACATCAATGTGACGACCATAGAGATCGATATTGATGTCGAGCAGGTGAACTTCAAGCTGCTGGCGTAAACCTTTTACGGTCGGACGGGTGCCGATATTAGCAACACCCGGCAGTGGCTCGGGCGTCAGACCCTGTACCTCCACGGCATACACTCCTTTCACCGGCGTGACGCTGCGGCGTAAAGGGAGGTTCGCAGTCGGGAAACCCAGCGTGCGTCCCAGTGCATCACCGTGCACGACGCGGCCGGAAATAGTGAAGGGATGACCTAACAGCGACTGCGCCAGCGCTAAATCATCCGCAGCCAGCGCCTGACGCACGGCAGTGCTGCTGATTCGCTTACCACCGTCACAGAAGGTTTCGGTGCTGACGACCTCAAAGCCATACTCCACACCGGCTTTCTGTAATAACAGGAAATCCCCCTGGCGACCAGCGCCGAAGCGGAAATCATCACCTACCGCAAGGTACTTTACATCCAGCTTGTCGACTAACAGGTCACTGATAAAGCGCTGTGCAGACAAGGCCGCAAAGCGACGATCAAACCGCACGCACAATACTTTATCCACACCCGCTTCCGCCATATAGCGCAGTTTTTCACGCAGGCGTGTCAGGCGCGCCGGGGCTTTATCACCGGCAAACAGCTCCAGCGGCTGTGGCTCAAATACCATCACCACGACGGGCAGATGACGCTTACGTCCCTCTTCACACAGTCGCGACAGCAGCGCCTGATGCCCGCGATGTACACCATCGAAATTACCAATGGTCAGAACGCAGCCGCGATGCTGCTCGTTAAGATTATGAATACCGCGGATAAACTTCATGGCTGGCCCAAACCGGTGGAAATCGGCGGATTATACCCTTGAAAGCGGCTCAGGTTAACCCGTCTGCACGCCTTTCATGCTTTAGCGGCTGCATTTCCTGTTGCAGATGTGCATGTTAAGAATTTTGTCGCTAAATACTGTATTCAGTGAGGGGAAGCTGGTAGAATCTTGCGCCATCAAATACGTAATCGAGTGCCGTTCTTAGAGCGACGCTTATTTGCACAAATCCATTGACAAAATCAGGTTAGAAGGGCATAGTCCTCGGCCTTTGATTTGTCTCTATAGAACACATTTGGGAGTTGGACCTTGGCTAATATCAAATCAGCTAAGAAACGCGCCGTAACATCTGAGAAACGCCGTAAGCATAACGCTAGCCGCCGCTCAATGATGCGTACCTTCGTTAAGAAAGTATACGCGGCGATCGCTTCAGGCGACAAAGCTGCTGCGCAGAACGCATTCAATGAAATGCAACCACTTGTGGATCGTCAGGCCGCTAAAGGTCTGATCCACAAAAACAAAGCTGCACGTTATAAATCTAACCTGACTGCACAGATCAACAAACTGGCTTAATCGCCGCTTGTTAATCGCTTTGTTGAAAAAGCCGGCTTACGCCGGTTTTTTTTCGTCTGTACTCTGGCGGGGAAAGAGTCCGCTGAAGTCTGCGTGACAGAGACGCTGCACCGCCGGATGCTGAATCATCCGCTCGGCAAAGATAATATGGTACTCCTCTGACACGGTATCAAGCCGACCGACCTCTGTAACCGCATCACGCTGCCCGCTATCCTGCTCATCCAGCACTGGCGCGACAAATATGGCATTCTTACGCGCACCAAACGCCTTCATCAGTGCCGCATCATCAAACTCCCCCAGAATCTCCACCTGCAGCCCCTGAGTCGTAATCCAGTTGAGGATTTTCCGGCCGAGCATTGAGCGGCGTCCTGGAATCAGCAGCGGACGCGCTTCCAGGCAGGCAGGAAAAGTGAGACCGGTGAGCGGCAGAGCAGACCAGAAACTGACCGGGCACTCCCCCAGCTTCACCGAAAACAGCCCTTCCTGTTGAGTAGGGTCGATGGAGCAGTCAGAGATAATCATATCCAGCTTATGCTGACTGAGCTGCTCCAGCAGCATTTCGTGGGTCGACTCAAAACAGCGCAGATGCGTCTTCTCCTCTGCAACCACCGCCGTTTCCAGCACCTTACTGACCAGCTGCTTAGAGAGCGCATCGGCGACTCCGACATCCAGCAACAGGTGGGACTCCTTGCGGTAGTTCACGATATCCAGCATCTCCTGACCCAGCATAAACATGCGGTCAGCATAGCGGAACACCAGTTGCCCCAGTTCAGTCGGCACCAGTCCCCGGCCCTGACGACGGAACAGCTTGCCCTGCAGGCGCTCCTCAAGCGTCTTAATCTGCCCGGTAATGGTCTGGGGAGTCAGAGAGAGTACCTCTGCTGCCGCTGTCACAGAGCCGCTTTTACAAATCTGCCAGAAGTAATAGAGATGGTTAAAATTGAGCTGATTCATCGAAAAAAAAGGAGGCTTTCGCCTCCTCTCCATTAACGCAGTTTAATCCGCAGCAGGGTATAGCCAATAACCGCTGACAGCACAGAACCCGTCAGGATCCCCAGTTTAGAGAAGGTCACAAGCTGCTCATGTGCCGAATCGAAGGCGAGCGAACTGATGAAAATAGACATCGTAAAACCGATGCCGCACAGCACGCCAATCGCCATGATATCGCGGATGGTGGTGCCGTGAGGTAATACCGCCAGCCGCAGTTTGACAGCCAGCCAGCAGAACAGGGTAATGCCCAAAGGTTTACCGATTAACAGGCCGAGGATGATGCCAGACGGCTCCGGTGAAAAGACATCACTCAGCGTAATACCGGTCAGTGAAATACCGGCGTTCGCGAAGGCAAACAGCGGCAGAATAAGCCAGTTCACCCACGGCATCAGACCGTGCGCCAGATGTTCTGCGGGCGAATGCCCTTCTCTCTTTTCCAGCGGTATGAAGAAGCCCACAATGACGCCCGCCAGCGTGGCATGGACGCCAGACTTCAGCACGGCGGTCCAGAGCACGATCCCAACCAGCATATAGACCGAGATTTTACGGACATTAAAGTAATTGAGCAGTGCCAGCACAACAATCGCCCCTGCCGCAACGCCCAGGGAGAGCATTGAGAGGCCACTGGTGTAGAACAGGGCGATAATAACGATAGCCCCGAGATCATCAATAATCGCCAGCGCCATCAGGAAAACTTTCAGTGCTGCAGGAACACGGCTGCCAAGCAGGGCGAGGACACCCAGAGCAAACGCGATATCGGTCGCCGTAGGGATAGCCCAGCCGTTGCGTGCTATCTCATCACCATGGTTGAAGCCGAGGAAAACAAGCGCGGGCAGTGCCATACCGCCTAATGCCGCAATGACGGGAAAGATCGCCTTGTCACGGCTTGCGAGTTCGCCGACTATCAGCTCACGCTTCACTTCCAGACCAATCAGCAGGAAAAACAGCGCCATCAGCGCATCATTGATCCATAACAGCAGATTTTTACTGATATCCAGTGCACCGAAGCGGATTTGAACGGGTTCATTGAGAAACGCCTGATAGCCGTGAGCGGTTTCGGCAGAGTTGGCGAGAATCATGGCCGCCACAGCTGCCATGATTAACACCATGCCATTACTGGCGTCACTTTCAATGAAGCTTTTAAGCAGGTTTTTGAGACTACGAGGCTTATTCAACGTTTATCTTCCTGATCAGCGATAGAAAGATAAAGAGTGTAGCGGCTCATATAGTTCGTTAAAAGCAGCTTATGCCTCGCCTTTCCTTCGGTTTAACCGAATTAAGGGCGAAAAGCCGGTTGATGCTAATAACAGATGGCGTATAGCATACAGCAAAAAAAACGGAGCCCGCGGCTCCGTTTTTTAGTCTGATACGGTTTAGCGTGTCAGATCGTCAAAGAATTTCTTCACACCGTCGAAGAAGCTCTTTGAGCGTGGGCTGTTATGCTCGCCGCTTGGGCCGCCAAAACTCTCTTCCAGTTCACGCAACAGCGTTTTCTGTTTTTCGTTCAGGCTGACCGGTGTCTCCACCACAACACGGCACAGCAGATCGCCGACCGCGCCGCCACGGACAGATTTGACGCCACGTCCGCGCATGCGGAACAGCTTGCCGGTCTGGGTTTCTGACGGCACTTTCAGCTTCACGCGACCATCCAGTGTCGGTACTTCAATCTCACCGCCCAGCGCCGCCATTGCAAAGTTGATCGGCACTTCACAGTAAAGGTTGTTCTCTTCACGTTCGAAGATCGGGTGCTTCTTCACCGAGACCTGAACGTAGAGATCGCCCGCTGGTGCGCCCTGCTCGCCCGCTTCACCTTCGCCACTCAGACGGATGCGATCGCCGGTGTCGACCCCTGCCGGGATTTTCACTGACAGCGTTTTCGACTTCTCAACGCGGCCGTGGCCATGACAGGCGTTGCACGGATCTTTAATCACCGAGCCACGACCATGACAGGTCGGACAGGCCTGCTGAACAGTGAAGAAGCCCTGGCGCATCTGCACCTGGCCTGCACCGTGACAGGTTGAACAGGTTTGTGGCTGGGTGCCCGCTTTCGCGCCACTGCCGTGGCAGACATCACACTCTTCCAGCGTTGGAATGCGGATCTCTTTGGTCACGCCGCGTACCGCTTCTTCCAGCGACAGCTCCATGTTGTAGCGTAAATCGGCGCCACGGGATGCGCGCTGACGGCGTCCACCACCAAAGATGTCACCGAACACGTCGCCAAAGATATCGCTGAAGTCTGCACCGCCACCACCAAAGCCGCCGCCGCCGAATCCACCGCCACCCATGCCGCCCTGTTCAAAGGCTGCATGACCATACTGATCGTAAGCCGCACGCTTCTGCGCATCGGTCAGGATTTCGTACGCTTCCTTGACCTCTTTGAATTTAGCTTCGGCTTCTTTATCACCTGGATTGCGGTCCGGGTGAAATTTCATTGCCAGGCGTTTGTAAGCCTTTTTGATTTCACGCTCGTCCGCGGATTTGGCGACGCCTAAAATCTCGTAGTAATCACTCTTCGCCATGTTTATTTAGCCCTTAACATGATCGCACGGGCGTGGAGAGATCTCCTACGCCCGTGCTGGTTTCAACGGCTGTCAGGCCAACCGTCGCGCCCGGTCAGGGGCAATTATTTCTTGTTGTCTTTCACTTCTTCGAATTCAGCATCGACAACGTCGTCATCTTTCTTCGCTGACGCGTCACCGGCATCTGCTGCACCCGCCTGAGACTGCTGTGCTGCTTCCATCAGTTTGCCAGACACTTCCATCAGCGCCTGCATTTTGGCGTCGATTTCCGCTTTGTCTTCGCCTTTCAGCGCAGTTTCCAGCGCGGCCAGTGCGGCTTCGATTGGCGCTTTGTCATCAGCTGACAGTTTGTCGCCTGCTTCTTCCAGCTGCTTACGCGTGCTGTGGGCAATCTGGTCACCCTGGTTACGCGTCTGAACCAGCTCTTCAAACTTACGGTCAGATTCAGCATTCGCTTCCGCATCACGCACCATTTTCTGGATCTCATCATCGCTCAGACCTGAAGAGGCTTTGATGGTGATTTTCTGCTCTTTACCGCTGTTCTTGTCTTTCGCTGATACGTGCAGGATACCGTCGGCATCGATGTCGAAGGTCACTTCGATCTGCGGCATACCGCGTGGCGCATTCTGGATACCGTCGAGGTTGAACTGGCCCAGTGACTTGTTGTCATTGGCACGCTTACGCTCACCCTGCAGCACGTGAATGGTCACGGCTGACTGGTTATCTTCAGCCGTCGAGAAGACCTGGCTGTGCTTGGTTGGGATGGTGGTGTTCTTGCTGATCAGCGAGGTCATCACGCCACCCATCGTTTCGATACCCAGTGACAGCGGGGTAACGTCCAGCAGCAGCACGTCTTTCACGTCGCCACCCAGTACACCACCCTGAACCGCAGCACCCACAGCAACCGCTTCGTCCGGGTTCACGTCTTTACGTGGCTCTTTACCGAAGAACTCAGTCACTTTGGCCTGAACCAGTGGCATACGTGTCTGACCACCGACCAGGATAACGTCGTTGATGTCTGAAACAGACAGGCCGGCATCCTGCAGCGCAACTTTCAGAGGCGCGATTGAGCGTGCAACCAGATCTTCAACCAGTGATTCCAGTTTAGAACGGGTCACTTTGATGTTCAGGTGCTTAGGACCGGTCGCATCTGCCGTGATGTATGGCAGGTTAACGTCGGTCTGCTGTGCAGAAGAAAGCTCGATTTTTGCTTTCTCTGCGGCTTCTTTCAGACGCTGCATCGCCAGTGGATCGTTGTGCAGATCGATACCCTGGTCTTTTTTGAATTCAGCAACCAGATAGTTAATCAGGCGGCTATCGAAGTCTTCACCACCCAGGTGGGTATCACCGTTGGTCGCCAGAACTTCAAAGGTTTTTTCGCCGTCAACTTCGTCGATCTCGATGATTGAGATATCGAAGGTACCGCCACCCAGGTCATAAACCGCGATGGTGCGGTTGCCCTGGCCTTTATCCAGACCGTATGCCAGTGCTGCAGCAGTCGGTTCGTTAATGATACGTTTGACTTCCAGACCTGCGATACGGCCGGCATCTTTGGTCGCCTGACGCTGCGCATCGTTGAAGTAGGCCGGTACGGTAATAACCGCTTCAGTCACTGGCTCACCGAGGTAATCTTCGGCGGTCTTTTTCATTTTCTTCAGCACTTCAGCAGAGATCTGCGGAGGTGCCATTCTCTGACCTTTTACTTCCAGCCATGCGTCGCCGTTGTCAGCGCCGGTGATTTTGTACGGCATGATTTTAATGTCACGCTGTACTTCTTCGTCCTGGAAGCGACGACCGATCAGACGCTTAATTGCGAACAGGGTATTCTGCGGGTTGGTCACTGCCTGACGTTTAGCCGGTTGACCGACCAGAATTTCGCCATCCTGTGTATACGCAATAATTGAAGGCGTGGTGCGATCGCCCTCGGCATTTTCCAGCACGCGTGCTTTGGTGCCATCCATGATCGCAACACAAGAGTTGGTTGTACCCAGGTCAATACCAATAATCTTACCCATCTAAACATCTCCCACTTAAATTCGTTGCCAATTTGGGTTGTGAACCTTTTATGTGGGCGAGTTGTTTGCATTCAACCTGCCAGCACATGCTTTTTTTCCAACGTTCACAACGCTCGATGACAAGTAAATGGGGCCGCTTCGATGCGCATCAAGGGTTAAACCAAAAAAAATTTTTTATCGCTGGCCCTGCCGGGATCAAAGAACGCTGACACAACGCTGAATATGATGCGTCCCCTTGCTCCTCCCGGGGAGCAGGATGGAATCCGTTTATGTAATCAACACTCTTTCACTGCCGAGGAATTATGGCGAATTCAACGCTGGCTAACCCTGCCCCGCTGGGATTGATGGGTTTTGGCATGACAACCATTTTGCTGAACCTGCACAACACGGGCCTGTTTGCCCTGGATGTCGCAATTTTAGCGATGGGGATTTTTTATGGCGGGATCGCGCAGGTGCTGGCCGGTCTGCTGGAGTTTAAGAAGAACAATACCTTTGGGCTGACGGCTTTTACCTCATACGGCATGTTCTGGTTAAGCTTCGTGGCGATCCTGCTGTTACCGCAAATGGGTCTGGCAAACGCGCCTGATGAACGCTTCCTGGGTGTCTGGCTGGCACTGTGGGGCATCTTCACGCTGTTCATGTTTATCGGCACACTAAAAGGTACGCGGATGCTGCAGTTTGTTTTCGGCTCGCTTACGCTGCTGTTTCTGCTGCTGGCCGTGGCTCATCTCATGCACCTGCCTGCGCTGGTGGTCTCTGCGGGCTGGGTCGGGATCATCTGTGGTGCCATCGCCTGCTATCTGGCGATGGGCGAGGTGCTGAATGAAACCTTTGGCCGCACCCTTTTGCCGATTGGCGCAAAAATACGTTAAGCATATTTTCAGCCATAAAAAAACGCGGAGCCTGGCTCCGCGTTCTTACTTTACAACGAATTAATCCCCTGATTCAGTCCCGGCTCGTGGCTGACATCACGCCGCAGCCAGATCCCTGTCAGCAATCCCACCAGCGCCAGCGCCATCACATACCAGCACGGTGCCATCACGGAGACATTCATCAGCAGCGACACCAGGATCGGTGTCAGGCCGCCAAAGATCGCGTAGGAAAGATTGTAGGAGAATGAGAGTCCGGTAAAACGCACCTCTGCCGGAAAGGCACGCACCATCACAAACGGCACCACGCCGACGATACCGACGCTGAGCCCCGCCACGCCATAGAGCAGGAAGAGCTGCTGCGGATAGAGGGCGCTCAGGTGATAAAACTGCCAGCTACAGATCGCCAGCAGCAGGCTGCCGACACACAGGGTACGACTGGCACCAAAACGATCCGCAGCGAGTCCGGCAATAATGCAGCCAACGCAGAGCATCACGGTGGCAATGCTGTTAGCCTGCAGAGTCAGTGCGGGCGCGATGCCCTGCTGCTTCTGCAGCCAGACCGGCGACATCAGGATCACCACGACGATGCAGGCGGAGAGCAGCCAGGTCAGCAGCATGGAGATCACAATCGACTTTTTATGCTCCGCCAGCACGGTTTTCAGCGGCAGGGTTTCAGCCAGCGCTTTACGCTGCTGCATCTCAATGAAGACCGGTGTTTCATGCAGCCAGCGGCGCAGGAACATCGCGAGCAACCCAAATACGCCGCCCAGGAAGAATGGAATGCGCCAGCCGCCGTCATGAATGGCCTGCTGCGACATCGAGGTATTGATCAGTGTCGCCACCAGCGACCCCAGTAAAATGCCGATGGTCAGCCCGGCCGTCAAAGTGCCACAGGCGATGCCGATACGTTTATAAGGCACGTGTTCAGCGACAAACACCCACGCGCCGGGTACCTCTCCGCCAATCGCCGCGCCCTGTAACATTCGCATCAGCAACATCAGCAGTGGCGCTGCAATCCCAATCGTCTGCCAGGTGGGTAAAGCGCCCATCATTAAGGTTGGCAGCGCCATCAGCAGAATACTCAGGCTGAACATCTTCTTGCGCCCGAGTTTATCGCCAAAATGCGCCATCACAATGCCGCCCAGCGGACGTGCCAGATAGCCTGCGGCAAAAATGGCAAACGTCTGCAGCTGTCGCAGCCACTCCGGAATATCTGCGGGGAAGAAGAGTTCGCCAATCACCGTGGCGAAGAAGACAAAAATGATGAAGTCGTAGAATTCCAGCGCGCCGCCGAGCGCGGCCAGCGCCAGGGTTTTGTAATCCTTACCGGTCAGACGCTGTGTGTGAGTCAGATTCATAATATTCCAGAGGCAAAGAGAGAACGTTGTAAAGATAGCCTTACTATACCGTCAATCTTTTGCCACACCAGCCAGGCTGTAGCTTATGCCTGAAATGGGGAATATTTAGTTATTTATCTCACGTATCGCGCTTTTAGGGCGAAATGCTGCTACGACCTCGCGATGCGTTTCGACATAAGGCCCGTCCAGCAGCTGTAAACAATAGGGTACGGAAGCAAAAATGCCGTGCACTTTTACGTTGCCCTGCTCATCCTTCAGCCCTTCCAGCGTCTCTTTGATCGACTTCGGCTGACCCGGAAGGTTGAGGATCAGCGACTGTTTGCGGATTACCCCAACCTGACGCGACAGAATCGCGGTCGGCACAAACTGCAGGCTGATCTGGCGCATCTGCTCACCAAAACCCGGCATTTCCCGATCGGCAACGGCTAAGGTGGCATCCGGCGTCACATCGCGCCGGGCCGGACCTGTGCCGCCAGTGGTTAATACCAGGTGGCAAAAGCGTTCATCGACCAGCTCGCAGATCGCGTGCTCAATCATCGGCTGCTCGTCAGGCACCAGGCGGGACTCAATCTCAAACGGGCTGCTGAGTGCGCGACTCAGCCAGCTCTCCAGCGCGGGAATCCCCTCATCCTGATAGATGCCGTTCGCGGCGCGATCGGAGACCGAGATCAGGCCAATGCGTAATGTATTCATGATTAGCTTCGCTGTGATTTACCGCGGTGCGGTGGAGTAAAAGGGGAATAGCAGAGAGGATAATATAAAGTGAAAGGGTCGGAAAAGGGAAAACCGTGGCAGCCTGCGCCGCCACGGTCAGCCGGTTACAGCAGTTCTGCCAGCATCTTCTCAAGTTTGCCCTGATCAACGGCAAAGTTGCGGATACCTTCTGCCAGCTTCGCAACGGCCATAGGATCCTGGTTGTGCTGCCACAGGAACTCAGACTCGGTCATGCGGGCCGGACGCGCTTTCACTTCGCCGCTGTAGCTCAGTTTACGCTCCAGGGTGCCTTCGCTCTCTGCCAGCTCTTTCAGCAGCGCAGGAGAAATGGTCAGACGGTCACAGCCAGCCAGCTCGATGATTTCGCCGACGTTACGGAAGCTCGCGCCCATCACCACGGTTTCATAGCCGTGCTGCTTGTAGTAGTTGTAGATTTCAGAAACTGAAACCACGCCTGGATCTTCGTGCGCGGCATACTCTTTCTTATCGGTGTTCGCTTTATACCAGTCGAGGATACGGCCAACAAACGGAGAGATCAGGAACACGCCCGCTTCGGCACAGGCACGCGCCTGAGCAAAGGAGAACAGCAGAGTCAGGTTACAGTTGATACCCTCTTTTTCCAGCTGCTCTGCAGCACGGATGCCCTGCCAGGTAGACGCCAGTTTGATCAGGATGCGGTCATTGCTGATACCAGCATCATTGTAGAGTTTGATCAGGCTGCGGGCTTTCGCGATGCTGCCTTCTGTGTCGTAAGAGAGACGCGCATCGACTTCAGTCGAGATGCGGCCTGGGATCAGTTTCAGAATTTCCAGACCAATGTTAACGGCCAGCTTGTCAGAAACCAGCTGCAGCTGCTCTTCTTTGTTGCTGCTCTGCTCACGCGCCCAGCTAATCGCTTCATCGATCAGTTTACGGTATTCAGGGATTTGTGCGGCGTTGAGAATCAGAGAAGGGTTGGTGGTGGCGTCTTGTGGCTGATACAGCTTCATGGCTGCAATGTCACCGGTGTCGGCGACTACGGTAGTAAGCTGACGCAGGGAGGTAAGTTTGTCCGTCATGTTCTTTTCTCTTAGTTAACTGTCAGTGTGAAAAAAGCTGTTGCGATAATATCACGCGTCAACGGTGGCGCAAGGTCAGGGAATGCCGTTTACGATAGCGCGAACAAATAGGAGTGATTCGTCATTCTTTGCGGCTTTTTTGGTACACTGCGAAGCCTGATAAGCCGCCAATGCCCTGTTAAACCAGGCATTAACCGAGGAAGCAACTATGTTGATGGTGATCTCTCCCGCCAAGACGCTGGATTATGAAAGCCCGCTGGCGACAACGCGTTTCACCCAGCCTGCGCTGTTAGAAAAGTCACAACAGCTGATTGAGATTGCGCGCGATCTGTCACCCGCCAGCATCGCCTCGTTAATGGGCATCAGTGACAAACTGGCGCACCTCAATGCCGATCGCTTTAACAGCTGGCACCCCGACTTCTCACCTCAGAATGCCCGTCAGGCTATCCTGGCGTTTAAAGGTGATGTCTATACCGGTTTGCAGGCCGGGACCTTCAGCGAACAGGATTTCGATTTTGCTCAGCAGCATCTGCGCATGTTGTCGGGCCTGTATGGCGTGCTCCGTCCGCTCGATCTCATGCAGCCTTACCGGCTGGAGATGGGCATTCGTCTGGCGAATCCGGCGGGTAAAGATCTCTACACCTTCTGGGGCGATCTCATCACTGAAACATTGAATGCCGCACTGGCAGAACAGGGTGATGAGGTGCTGATCAACCTCGCGTCAGACGAATATTTCAGGGCGGTTAAGCCGAAGAAACTGCAGGCACAGCTGATTAAGCCGGTGTTCCTTGATGAGAAGAATGGCAGCTATAAAGTCATTAGCTTCTATGCCAAAAAGGCGCGTGGATTGATGAGTCGCTATGTGATTCAGCAGCGTCTGACAACGCCGGAACAGCTTAAGGCGTTTGATGTGGATGGCTATCGTTTTGATGCGATCAGCAGCAGCGAGAGCGAGCTGGTCTTTAAGCGCGCGGAGCAGTAACAAGCGCGCGGAGCAGTAACAAGCGCGCGGAGCAGTAACGCCCACGCACTCTACCTGCCATAAACAGGCTTCCCGCAACCGGGAAGCCTTTCACCGCATTACTTCAGCAGGAACGCCCGCAGCGAGGCGAAGTCACCTTTCATCTGATGCGACAGCAGCGGCAGATCGGCGCGCTCTGCTAACTCCGGCGGCAGCGTCAGGGTCTGCTCAAGAATCGCTTCCACGCTTTCGCGGAATTTCGCCGGATGCGCAGTGCCGAGGAACAGACCGTATTCGCCCTCCTGCAGCTGATCGCGCAGCAGACGCCAGGCGATGGCAGCATGTGGCTCGGAAACGTAGCCAATTTCCGCCAGTTCACGCATGGCAGCGCGCGTGGTCTCATCAGAAACCGCACCACAGGCGAGATCGGTTAAGCGCCAGGTTTTACGGCGGAACAGCTCTTCCACACGCGGCCAGTTGTTAGGCTGGCTGACATCCATGGCGTTCGACAGCGTAGAGACCGTCTGGTTAGGCTGCCACTCGCCGTTGCCGAGGAAGCGCGGCACCGTATCGTTAGCATTCGTGGCAGCGATAAAGCGTTTGATGGGCAGGCCCAGTGATTTCGCCAGCAGACCGGCCGTCAAATCACCAAAGTTGCCGCTCGGCACAGAGACCACCAGCTGATTGCGTTTTTCCTGTGGCAGCTGTGCGACCGCCTCAAAGTAGTAGCAAATCTGCGCCAGCAGGCGGCTGATGTTGATGGAGTTAGCCGAGTTCAGGCCAATCGCCCGCTTCAGCGCTTCATCATCGAACGCCTGTTTGACCAGCGACTGGCAGGCATCAAAGTCGCCGTCGATAGCGATGGTTTCAATGTTGCCGCCCAGCGTACAGAAGAGTTTCTCCTGCAGCGGACTGATTTTGCCCTGCGGATAGAGGATCACCACACGCACGTTCTTCATGCCGTAGAACGCGTGCGCCACAGCCGCACCGGTATCACCAGAGGTGGCGGTCAGAATCGTGATCTGCTCATCAGAGCCTGAAACATACGACAGCATCTGCGCCATAAAACGGCCGCCGAAATCTTTAAATGCCAGCGTCGGGCCGTGAAACAGCTCCAGACAGGCGATATCTTCGCTAACGGCTTTCACCGGGGCCGGGAAGGCAAAAGCGGCTTTAACACGCTCCTGCAGCTGCTGGGCCGGAATCTCGTCACCAATGAAAGCCGAGAGGATTTTGCTGCTGCGGCTGACAAAATCCATCTCCAGCATCGCGTCGATGTCGGTCAGTTCAAACTCTGGCAGTTCCAGCGGAAAGAACAGACCCTGCTGCGACCCCAGACCCTGTTTCACCGCCTGGGCGAAGCTGACCTGCTCGTTGTGATCCTTAAGATTGTAGAGTTTCATGCGTTATCCCAATTGTCGTGCGCCAGCCGTGTCGAGACGGCAGATATGGACGAAGCCTTCATCATTCTGCAGATAGTGCTGGCTCAGCCAGTCAGCCATCCGCTGTGCCGTTTCCATCTGATTGCAAACGGCGAAAAGTGTCGGACCAGAGCCTGAGATACCGCACGCCAGTGCGCCAATATCTTTCGCGGCCTGTCGCGCCTCGGCGAAGCCAGGCAGCAGTCGGGTCCGGTAAGGTTCTGCAATCACATCCTGCATCAGTTTAGCTGCCAGCTGCGGCTGACGCGTATGACAGGCGTGAATGAAGCCGGCCAGCAAACGGCCATGTTTGATACAGTCCTCTTTGCGGTATTGTGCCGGTAAAATAGCGCGCGCTTCTGCGGTTGAAACTTTGATGCCCGGATAGGCCATCACCCACAGCCAGTCGTCAAAGCCCGGCACCGCCTGGCTGATGATCTCATTTTCCTGCAGCATCAGCTGAATGCCACCGAGGAAGCAGGGAGCGACATTATCATAATGCACGCTGCCGGAGATCCGCCCTTCCAGCTCGCCCATCAGCGTCAGCAATGTGCTGTCGCTGAGTGGCTTGCCGCAGAATTCGTTCATCGCCATTAAACCGGCCACTACCGAGCAGGCGCTGGAACCCAGACCGGAGCCGATGGGCATATTCTTCTCCAGAGTCATCGCCACCGGGATCGCTTTGCCCACCGTCTCGCAGAAAAGCTGCCAGCACTGATAGACAATATTCTCTTTCGGATCGGCGGGCAGCTTGCTGACAAAACGTCCGGCGTTGGTCAGAGAAAACTGCTCAGCTGCTTCCACAGAGACACAGTCACCCAGCAGGGAGCCATCGACCGGCGACACCGCCGCGCCCAGCACATCGAAGCCGACGCTGACGTTGCCAATCGAGGCCGGTGCGTAAATTTTTACCATGATTAAACTCCCAACTTCCATGACAGCGTACGCAGCAGATCGGCAAAAACACCGGCCGCTGTGACATCATTTCCTGCACCGTATCCACGCAGCACCAGCGGAATCGGTTGATAGTAACGGCTGTAAAACGCCAGGGCATTCTCGCCGTTTTTCACTTTATAGAGCGGATCGTTGCCGTCAACGGCGTCGACCTTCACTTTACAGACGCCACCCTCTTCGATCACGCCCACGTAGCGCAGGACTTTGCCCTCATTCTGCGCTTGTGCAACGCGATCGGCAAAGGCGTTATCCAGCTCGGGCAGACGCTGCATAAACTGCTCAACATCCTGAATTTCGGTCAGACTGGCGGGCAGCAGCGGCTCGATCTCAATATCACTCATCTCAAGCTGATGACCCGCTTCACGCGCCAGGATCAGCAGCTTACGCGCCACATCAGTGCCAGCCAGATCGTCACGCGGATCGGGCTCGGTGAAGCCCATCTCACGCGCCATGTTTGTCGCCTGCGAAAGCGAAACGCCTTCATCCAGCTTGCCGAAGATAAACGACAGTGAGCCAGAGAGGATGCCGGAGAAACGCAGCAGTTCATCACCCGCGTTCATCAGGTTCTGCAGGTTTTCGATCACCGGCAGTCCGGCACCGACGTTGGTATCGTAAAGGAATTTACGACGCGATTTGGCCGCGGCGGCACGCATCTGCTGATAGTAATTCCAGGATGACGTGTTGGCCTTTTTGTTCGGCGTCACCACATGGAAGCCTTCGCTGAGGAAGTCAGCATACTGATCGGCAACGGCCTGGCTGGAGGTGCAATCCACAATCACCGGATTGAGCAGATGATACTCTTTTACCAGACGGGTCAGACGGCCCAGATTAAAGGGCTCTTTGGCTTCGGCTAATGCCGACTGCCAGTTGCTTAAATCAATGCCGTGAACGTGGGTTAACAACGCCTGCGAGTTAGCAATACCGCACACACGCAGGTCGATATGTTTTTTCTTCAGCCACGCCTGCTGGCGATGCAACTGATCCAGCAGCGCACCACCGACTCCGCCGACACCCACCACGAACACTTCGATCACCTGATCGGTGGCGAACAGCATCTGATGCACCACGCGCACGCCGGTGATCACTTCGTCATTGTTCACCACGACCGAGATAGAACGCTCAGAGGAGCCCTGCGCTATCGCCACGATATTGATGTTGGCGCGTGCCAGTGCCGAGAAAAATTTTGCTGAGATGCCGCGCAGGGTGCGCATGCCATCACCCACTACCGAGATCACCGCCAGGTTTTCAATGATATCCAGCGGATCGAGCAGCCCATCTTTCAGCTCCAGATAGAACTCCTCTTCCAGCACATGACGCGCCCGCGCCAGCTCGCTCTGCGGCACGCAGAAACTGATGCTGTATTCGGAAGAGGATTGGGTGATCAGCACGACAGAGATGCCGGTACGCGACATGGCCGCAAAGACTCTGGCCGCCATTCCGACCATCCCTTTCATGCCGGGACCGGAGACGTTCACCATCGCCATATTATTCAGGTTAGTGATGCCTTTTACCGGGCTTTCATCCGGCTCGCCTTCGGCACCAATCAGGGTGCCGGGTGCCTGTGGATTGGCGGTATTTTTGATCAGGCAAGGGATCTGGAACTGGGCAATCGGCGCGATGGTGCGGGGATGCAGCACTTTGGCACCGAAGTAGGAGAGCTCCATCGCCTCCTGATAGGACATCGACTTCAGCAGACGCGCATCCGGCACCTGACGCGGATCGCAGGTATAGACGCCATCTACATCGGTCCAGATTTCACAGCAGTCGGCGCGCAGACAGGCGGCCAGCACAGCGGCTGAATAGTCTGAACCGTTGCGGCCCAGCACTACCAGCTCGCCACGCTCATTACCGGCCGTAAAACCCGCCATCAGGATCATGTTTTGTGGTGGAATTTGACTGGCTTCGATGCGGCGGGTCGATTCGGCAATATCAACTGTGGATTCCAGGTAGTGGCCTATTGCCAGCAATTTCTCCACCGGGTCGATCACGCTGACCTCATGACCGCGTGCCTGCAGCAGCGCTTCCATGATCGCAATCGAGAGTTTTTCTCCGCGACAGATAATCGCCGCGTTCACGCTGTCCGGGCACTGTCCCAGCAGGCTGATACCGTGCAGAACCTGTTTTAACTGCGCAAACTCAAGGTCAACGCGGGTTTTGAGTCGATCAAACTCAAAGCCCGGCTGTGCATCAGCCAGTCCCTGCAGCAGCTCGCTGAAAATGCGTTCGGCGTCGCTGATATTCGGCAGAGCGTCCTGACCACTGATGGTTTTTTCAATCATCGCCACCAGATGGTTAGTGATCTTTGCTGGCGCAGAGAGCACGGTTGCAACCTGTCCTTGTTGCGCATTACTTTCCAGAATGTCAGCGACGCGAAGAAAACGTTCCGCATTCGCTACCGAGGTCCCGCCGAATTTCAGCACTCGCATGATATAAACTCTCCTGAATTTAAGCCGAAAAAAAAGCCCGCACTGGTTAGGTGCGGGCTTTTTTTCTGTTTTTCCTGTATGCGTCAGCCCGCACCGTTACCTGTGGTAATGGTGGTGGTAATAATTGTGGTGTTCAGGCTGATTTTACGCATTTAGATTTATTGTCTGTCTGTTTTTGTCTGTCCGTCTTGCGTCCAGAAGTAAAGCAAAGCGCACGTTAAGTCAACCCGATTTGTCCGGTGGACAGATTTCAACCACTGCGCACAGCCACCGCTGAAACCGTGAAACGCTATGCGATCGTTTGCCATGCTGAAATCCTCTGCGATCTGTTGCTATAAAATCAGCTTTTTGCCGAGGATTTATCTGTGAGTTTTTTTTCAATATCGTGCAGCAGACGGTGCAGCATCGCACTGTCGCGCTGTTCCAGCAGACCTACCCGCTGATCGATCCAGTCTGACAGCTTCTCATCATCACTGACCTCCAGTTGCGCCAGCAGCTGATGGAATCGCTGGCGCAGCGCCTGTAACTGCTGACCATCGGCGGCAGACGCAACAGGCGCCTCAACCTGATTCAGCGTCGAGAGTTGATAGCAATAGACCATCACCGCCTGACCGAGATTCAGTGAAGGATAGTCATTCGCCATCGGAATCCCCGTCAGCAGGTCGACCTGTTCCAGCTCTTCATTAGTCAGCCCGCTGTCTTCGCGACCAAATACCAGCGCCATACTGTTGACCCACTGACGCTTCTCCAGCAGTTGCGTTTCAACCTGTTCTGGTGTGGCGTAGTAACGAAACTTTGCCCGGCTGCGCGCAGTGGTTGCGACAGAAAAATCGATGTCCGCTAACGCGTCTGCCAGGGTAGCAAAGGTCTGAATGTTATCAAGAATGTCGCCAGCACCATGTGCCACACGCCGCGCAGCAGGATCCTGCCAGGCGTCGCTGGCCACGATGCGCAGCTGGCTGAACCCCATGGTTTTCATGGCACGCGCCGCAGCGCCGATGTTTTCTGGCCGCGCAGGCGAGACGAGAATCAGTGGGAAAAGCATATTTAATCCATTGGTCAATTTATCTAACGTCATATTAACATGGCTCTTAAAGATTCAGGTGCCAGAAGGTAATAAGAAAATTGTGGATTAATGATGTCAAAACTGGTTAAAACTGATGGCCTGAACCTTTTTATGGGCAGAAGGCGTTTTATTAAAAAAAACGTTATTTATCCATTCAAATTCAATAAGATAAAATGTGATTTCCAGCCGGTTCAATTCTGGCCTGCATGAGTTAAAAATGTAACGAAAATGATGCTTTTTGTGAGCTAAACAGGCATTCTGCGAGAAGTTTTTCACAAAAGTGTTAACGTGCTACAATTGCATTTGATATAAGTCAACGAAGCGTTGTTTTTATGCTTATCGGTTGTAGTTGGTGCTGTTAGGTTGCTGTTAATACAGTTAGGATATGCGCCATTATCATTAACGCCCGGGGCATGCAATTTTCATCCTGACTGGCTGAGCTAATACTGTTGTTGACGTTGATAGATGGCTTATCAAAATATGATTTCGTACAACGGTTCTGCGCGGCCCGCCGCTCTCGATGATGGAGAACGCCATACCGCTGTACGCCCTGTTTTCAATTTGTTGGCAAATTTTAGGTAGCTAAACATGCAGACCCCGCACATTCTTATCGTTGAAGACGAACTGGTCACGCGTAATACCCTCAAGAGTATTTTTGAGGCGGAAGGTTATGTGGTGTATGAGGCGACTGATGGTGCTGAAATGCATCAGGTGCTGACCGACAATGACGTTAACCTGGTCATCATGGACATCAACCTGCCTGGCAAAAACGGTCTGTTGCTGGCCCGTGAACTGCGTGAGCAGGCCAATGTCGCCCTGATGTTTCTGACCGGCCGTGACAACGAAGTCGATAAAATCCTCGGTCTGGAAATTGGCGCTGATGATTACATCACCAAACCGTTTAACCCGCGTGAGCTGACTATTCGTGCCCGTAACCTGCTGTCGCGCACCATGAATCTGGCTATGCCAGGGGAAGAGCGCCGTCAGGTAGAAAGCTATAAATTCAATGGCTGGGAGCTGGATATTAATAGCCGCTCTTTGATCAATCCAAACGGCGAGCAGTATAAACTGCCACGTAGTGAGTTTCGCGCCATGCTGCACTTCTGCGAAAATCCGGGCAAAATTCAGACCCGTGCCGACCTGCTGAAGAAAATGACCGGCCGCGACCTCAAGCCGCATGATCGCACCGTCGATGTCACCATTCGTCGCATCCGTAAGCATTTCGAATCCACGCCGGATACGCCAGAGATCATCGCCACCATTCATGGTGAAGGTTATCGCTTCTGCGGCGACCTGCACGAGTAAGTGCTTGTTTGATGCAGCAAATAAAAAAACGCCTCCTGGGGCGTTTTTTTATGTTCAGTGCCACGGCATTATGAATGCCACAACATTATCAGTGCCACGGCATAATCGGCACGGCGCTGAGCGCATTTTTCGGTGAGCCATCAACCACTTTATCGGAATAGGTCAGATAGACCAGCGCATTGCGCTTTTTGTCGTAGAAGCGGACAACCTGCAGCTTCTTAAAGATTAAAGAGGTGCGCTGGCGGAATACTACTTCCCCCTCTGCTTTGCCCTGTGCAATTTTATCACTCACTTCAACCGGACCGACCTGCTGACAGGAAATGGCGGCATCAGAGGTATCCTCTGCCAGCCCCAATCCGCCTTTGATTCCCCCGGTTTTTGCCCGGCTGATATAGCAGGTTACATTTTTAACATCCGGGTCATCGAAAGCTTCAACAATAATCTTGTGGTCAGGCCCGAATATCTTGAAGACCGTATCAACAGAGCCAATCTGTTCGGCAAAAAGCGGGCTGGAAAAGGTCAGCGTAGTCAGCGCAGCGATCATAAGTCGGGATATTGTCATGGAGTTACCATTGCAAATGGAATAGATGAGAATGTAATGTACTGTTAATCGATACAATGACCAAACCAAAACGGGTTTTAGCCCGTACTGATTTAGCACAACCTTCCCCGAGAAACGTCCCACGTCTTTTGAGCAATGAGTGCTAATATTCTTCGAATGCGTTTAGCTGCACCACCAGAGTAGAGGATGTTTTATGGACCAAGCCGGTATCATTCGCGATTTGCTTGTCTGGCTGGAGAGCCATCTGGATCAACCCCTTTCACTGGACAATGTTGCCCAGAAAGCGGGTTACTCTAAGTGGCATCTGCAAAGGATGTTCAAAGACGTGACCGGGCACGCAATCGGCGCCTATATCCGAGCCCGTCGTTTGTCTAAAGCCGCCGTGGCGCTGCGCCTGACCAGTCGCCCGATCCTGGACATCGCACTGCAGTATCGTTTTGATTCACAACAGACTTTTACGCGTGCATTCAAAAAACAGTTTGCACAGACACCGGCCTGGTATCGTCGCTCTTCCGAATGGAATTCATTCGGTATCCGTCCCCCGATTCGCCTGGATGATGAGACGCAGCCGGAACCCGCTTTCGTCAGCCTGCCGGAAACGGTGCTGGTGGGACAAACCCAGAACTACACCTGTATTCTGGAGCAGATTTCCAGCTACCGCGATGAAATGCGAATGCACTTCTGGAAGCAGTTCCTGCTGGAAACGGACACGATTCCGCCGGTGCTGTATGGCCTGCATCAGGTGCGTGCCAGCCAGGACAAAGATGACGAGCAGGAGATTCTTTATACCACTGCGGTGCCTGCTGACAGCGCGGTGAACCTGCATTCTGGCCAGAAGGTTATTCTGGAAGGTGGCGACTATGTGCAGTTCACCTTTAACGGTCCGCGTGTCAATTTGCAGGAATTTATCCTGCTGCTTTACGGTACCTGCATGCCAACGCTGGGGCTGACCCGCCGTGAAGGGCAGGATATCGAACGCTTTTATACCCATGGCGGTAAAAAGCGCTCGGAGCCACCGACTGAGATCCGTTGCGAATATCTGATTCCGATTCGCCGCCAGCAGGCTGAAGCCAGCTAAGTTTAAGGCTGTCGTCATCGTGACGGCAGCCTTAAGCAATCAGCGTTGCAGCTCGTCGAGCGCAGGCGCATCCAGATGGGAAATATCCCCCGCCGTCTCTACAATCCAGCCTTCTGCCAGCCAGGCGCTCTGCTGATAATCCACACGTGAAATAGAGCAGTTACGCAGGCGCAGGCGACGTTCCGCATAGGCGGGCAAACCCAGAATTGTACTGACCAGCGACCCGAGCGCCATACCGTGGCTGACCAGCAGCGGACGGCTTCCGGCAGGCAGATCGAGACAGGCATTCAGCGCGGCGTGCATGCGCGTCGCCATCTCCGTCATCGACTCCCCTTCAGGGATACGGCCACCTTCGGTCCCGTTGACCAGTGCAGCGCGCCACTGCTCCTCTTCCGCCGTTAAGCCATCCAGCGGACGCTTCTCCAGCACACCCATATTCAGTTCACGCAAGCGCGCATCAAGCGTCACTGAGCAACCGCAGGCATCTGCGATAATCTCGGCGGTGCGACGCGTGCGCCCCAGATCGCTGGCAATAATGTGCGTGATGCCCAAATGCTTCACGCGCTCACCCACCTGCCAGGCTTGTTGCTCACCTTTTTCCGTCAGCGGACTGTCGGACTGACCCTGAATACGGCGTTCCGCATTCCATACCGTTTCACCGTGACGAACAAGATAGACCTGTAGCATGTTAGTTTCCGTTATACTGCGACAAAAATCGCTTTAGACCCTGTTCCATCAGCCATCATTGTTGCAGACATTCCAGACACAGACAGCGCGGAACAATCCGGCGTACACGCAGTACGTGAGGGTTGTCAGCACAGCCCAGGTTCAGAATGACAACGAAAACAGCCGGATGGGTCAGGCGCTTAATCATCTGAGGGTTTAATCAATTATGTACCATGTTGTCGCAGCCACAACCAACCCAGCGAAGATTCACGCGATTGCTCAGGCTTTCAGCGACGTTTTCGGCGAGGGATCCTGCCATATTGAAGGGGTCGAGGTCGATAGCGGCGTTGCTGCACAACCGTTAACCCATCTCGAAACGCGAACTGGCGCACGCCAGCGCGTGATGAATGCCCGGCAGGTCCGACCAGAAGCGGCGTTCTGGGTCGCCATTGAGGCGGGCATCGAAGATGACAGCGCATTTGCCTGGATGGTGGTGGAAAATCAGAAACAGCGTGGCGAGTCGCGCTCGGCCAGTTTCACCCTGCCTCCGGTGGTGCTGGCGGGTCTGCGTGAAGGCCGTGAACTCGGCGAAGAGATGGCGCGATTAACCGGCATCGACAATATCAAACACAAGGGTGGCGCAATCGGGGCGTTTACGAACGGCCTGCTCAGCCGATCAAGTGTCTATCATCAGGCACTGATTCTGGCGCTCTGCCCGTTCGTTCATCCGCTCTATCAACAGTAATCAGGCGCGTCCCAGACGCGCTTCCAGCCAGCGTTTCAGCTCGGGCGGCGCCTCTTTCAGGCTATTAGACCCACGGGTAATCGTCGCGATGCCGACGCCGAGCTCATTTTTCAGCTCGCGCTGGCTCATCTCGCCATTCATTAACTCTTCGATAATCCGCAGACGGGTGCCGAACGCTTCCCGCTCATCGGGCGTCATCATCAGTTGCATCAGAGGCAGTGCATGGCCATCAGCAAAGGCCTGCTGCATCAGCACGACAAAGCGCTGCCAGCTATCTTCTGCCGGATGTGCATCGGTAGAGAGGGAATCAGAATGGGTCATGAAGAGGCTTCCGTACTCGCTAAAGAGTACGGAAGCTTAGCACAGCTAGTAACGGCGATTCCACTCAGCATCTGACAGGATCTTGTCAGGCTTGCCCATGAAGTAACGATAGTAGGCGTCATACGCCAGCACACTCTTCACGTAGCCGCGCGTTTCAGAGAACGGAATGGTCTCAATAAATGCTACGGCGTCGAGATTGCCCGCGCTGGTTTTCAGCCAGCTTCGCACCCGGCCCGGCCCGGCGTTATAGGCCGCTGAGGCGAAAATCCGGTTCTGGTCGAACTGCTGATAGACATACTCCAGATACTGCGTACCAATCTGGATATTGGTTTCCGGATCAAGCAGCTGACTGGTGTTGCTGTAGCCAGGAATGTTGTACATCTTCACGGTATGCGCCGCCGTTGCAGGCATAATCTGCATCAGACCACTGGCGCCGACCGGCGAACGCGCTTTCGGGTTCCAGGCGCTCTCCTGACGCGAAATCGCCATCGCATAGCTCGGTGGGATCTGCTTCACCTCGGTATTTCGCTCATAGACACTCCGCCACGCCAGCGGGAAACGCTCTTTCAGGCTGTCCCACATTTTGGCGGTGATAGTCGCCTGCACGCTGAGATCCCACCAGTCCTGCTCGTTGGCGTAGCGCGCCAGCATCTGCTGCTGCGTATGCGTCCGGCTGCCGATCAGATTGCTCCATTCGCTACGGGCCAGGTTATCCAGCCCCCAGTACATCAGCTCGCGAACGCGGGCCAGCTCGGGTCCCTGGAGGGTGGCGCTGTCAGGCTTCGGCGCTTCATCAATCTGCAACGGATAGTCTACGCCCAGCCGCTGAGCAGCCACCATCGGATAGAAGCCGCGTTCTTTCATCAGCTTGCGCAGGATCTCTTCCGCTTCCTCTTTACGATCTTTCTCAAACAGCAGATCGGCCTGCCAGTACTGCCACTCATCTTTCTCTTTGGCTTCCAGCGGCAGACGAGCAATCCAGGTGTTCAGGCCGCGTCGGTCATGCTGAGAGAGCGCCAGCCGCACCCGGCGTTCCACCAGCGCGGTAGACTCGCTGTTCATCACTACTGCATCGCGCCAGCGTGCCTGCTCAGAGGTAAGATCGCTGCCCATCATGCGCCAGACCACAATCTCCTTCAGCGCCTGCTCATCTTCCGGCCCCATTTTCTGGGCCCGGACCAGAATCGGAATCAGGCTGCGGGCATTTTCCATGTCCTGCCGCGCCACACGCGTAAAGGCGTAAATGGTGGCCTGACGGGTAAAGTCGGTTGGCCCCACGGCACTGGCGAAGGTGCTGACGGTTAACGGATCCTTTTGCAGGGCCTGTATCGCGTCAGACATGGTCTGATAATCGGCAGGCAGCGTCTTCGCCAGATAGCTCACCAGGTTGTCATTACCGGCTTTCATCGCCAGCCGGATACGTTCCAGGATAGTAATCGGCGAAATCTGACCGGACGCCTGCCAGACCGAGAAGAGCTTATCGCAATCCGCAGGCAGCGCCGTGCCACGCAGCCAGATCTGCTTCGCGCCATCAAACGCGGCCTGCTGCTGCCCGGTGGCCCATTTGGCGTAATACCAGTTGCAACGCGCCTGCACCGGCTTGGGTTCGGTCGGGCTGAAGTTCAGCACGCCCTGCCAGTCCTGTCGGTAAGCCAGCACGTTGATAAAGCGGGTGCTGAGCGATCGCGCGGGAGGCAATGTCGGGTACTGGCGAATAAAGTTCTGCACGGCCAGGGTGGTCTCCTGATCGAGATCCTGAGCCAGCAGGCGATATTGCAGATAAGGATAGAGCGGATAGTCCTGTAGCGTAGGCAACAGCTGATCCACGGTGGCCATCTGGTTACTGTCCCAGGCCTGTTTAATTTGTTGATAACGTTGCCGTTGTTGATCAAGCGAATCGGCCCATGCGCTGCTGGCCGAACCGACCAGGCAGATCCCTATCATCCAGTTACGCCACTTCACCACGTAAATCTCCTCTGTTGCTGGGGCCGGCAACTTGCCAGACAGTCTTCATGCTAACCGGGCCACCGCACTCTTGCCATGTTCTTCACAAAATTTACGCATACAGACAGTTAACGCACCGTCATCGCTCAGCGTACGCGCCGTGATTGTGCAAATTATCATCAGTAAATCTTATTACCCAGCGATTTAAACTGTTGAATCATTGCGTTAAAAACTGGCACACGCTTTGCTCTGTTGAATTCCATCTTGTATACCAGCTGGAATTCTTCGTATGACTTCTACCTTCGGCCTGACGCTTCCCGCCTGGCAGCAGCGCACTCAGCAGGCACCACACCAGATCCGTTCGCTGCTGAGTGCGCACCTGGCAGCCCTCGACACACGCGATAATGCCTGGATCTATCTGGCAACACCTGACCAGTTAGCGGCACAGATTGAACCGCTGCTGGCAGACTATGAACGCGATCCCGCGTCGCTGCCGCTGTTTGGTGTGCCCTTCGCCGTAAAAGATAACATTGATGTCGCAGGCTGGCCGACCAGCGCCGCCTGCCCTGCGTTTACCTATACCGCCAGCGAAGATGCGGTCGCCGTCGCCCGGCTGAAAGCCGCTGGCGCAGTCGTCATCGGTAAAACCAACCTCGATCAGTTCGCAACCGGCCTGGTCGGCACCCGCTCGCCCTATGGCGCGGTCAGTAATACCTTTGACGCTGATTACGTCAGCGGTGGCTCCAGCTCTGGCTCGGCATCGGTGCTGGCGCGCGGACTGGTCGCTTTTTCACTGGGCACCGATACCGCAGGATCGGGCCGCGTGCCGGCGGGCTTTAATAATATCGTCGGACTCAAGCCGACCAAGGGCTGGTTCTCTGCACGCGGCGTGGTGCCCGCCTGTCGCCTTAACGACACCATTTCGGTATTTGCGCTGACGGCAGAAGATGCGTTTAGCGTCGCCAGTATCATGGGTGGCTACGATGCCGGTGATGCCTATTCGCGTATTAATCCGCGCACCGCCCCAGCCAGCCTGCCGCGTCATCCCCGTTTCGCTATTCCGGCGCACCCGGCGTTTTTTGATGATGCTGCCGCTGAAGCGGCCTGGGATCAGGCACTGGAAGCGTTGCAGGCGGGCGGCGCGACGCTGCACCCCATCGACTTCACGCCGTTCCGGACGCTCGCTGAACAGCTCTACTACGGTCCCTGGGTTGCCGAACGCACAGCGGCGGTGGGTGAGATGCTTGACCGTCCGGCGGAGATGGACCCGGTAGTGCATGAGATCGTCACCAGCGGCCTGAAATACAGCGCGGTGGACGCCTACAAGGCGGAGTATCTGCGGGCCGAACTGACGCGTCAGATTCAGGAGACGCTGGCACAGTTTGATGCGCTGGTGGTGCCGACCTCACCCACCATTCACACCCTGGAGGAGATGAAACAGGAGCCGATTTACTTCAACTCACAGTTCGGCACCTACACCAACTTCACCAATCTCGCCGACCTCTCTGCCCTGGCGCTGCCCGCACCGTTCCGCAACGACGATCTTCCGGCAGGCATCACGCTGATTGCACCCGCCTGGCACGATCGGGCGCTGGCGGAATTCGGCCTTCGCTGGCAGCAGCAGCTTGCACTGCCGCTGGGCGCGACCGGTCAGCCGTGGCCGACCCGATCCACAACCTTACCTGTCTCACCTGACCACGTCCGGCTGGCGGTAGTGGGCGCGCATCTCACCGGCATGCCGCTCAATTTCCAGCTCACCGAACGCAATGCCGTCTGGGTGGAAGAGACGAAGACCGCGCCACACTACCGCCTCTTTGCCCTGCTGGAAGGTGCAATCAAAAAACCGGGCCTGATGCGTGACGAACAGGGAGCGGCGATCACCGTTGAGCTGTGGGATATCCCACTGGCCCGTTTCGGCGAGTTTGTGGCGGAGATTCCGGCCCCACTGGGGATCGGCAGCCTGACGCTGGCCGATGGCCGCGTTGTTAAAGGCTTTATCTGCGAAGGCTCAGCGCTGAAGAGTGCGCTGGAAATCACCGAGACGGGCGGCTGGCGCAACTGGCTGGCATCACAGGGGAGTCACTGATCATGTTCACTACCGTACTGATTGCCAACCGCGGCGAAATTGCCTGCCGCGCCATTCGGACCCTGAAACGCCTCGGCGTGAAAAGCGTCGCGGTCTATTCAGACGCTGACCGTAATGCGCAGCACGTTAAGCAGGCGGATATCGCCATCGCCCTGGGCGGCGAGAAGGCCAGCGACAGCTATCTGCGCATCGACAAAATTCTGGCAGCAGCGCAGCAGAGCGGCGCGCAGGCTATCTGGCCCGGCTACGGATTTCTTTCTGAAAGCCAGGCGTTTGCCGACGCCTGCAATGCGGCAGGTATCGCCTTTGTCGGCCCCACCGCGCAGCAGATTGGTGAGTTCGGCCTGAAGCACAGCGCTCGTGAACTGGCCGCCAGCGCGGGTGTGCCGATGACGCCCGGCACACCCCTGCTCGCCTCGCTGGAAGAGGCAATGCAGGCAGCTGATAAGATTGGCTATCCGGTGATGCTGAAAAGCACGGCGGGCGGCGGCGGCATTGGCCTGACGCGCTGCGCCGACGCCGATGCGCTCGCCAGCGCCTGGGAGAGCGTGCGCCGTCTTGGTGAGCAGTTTTTCAGTGATGCAGGCGTATTTCTGGAACGCTGTATCGATCGCGCCCGCCACGTTGAAGTTCAGATTTTTGGAGACGGCAAAGGCAACGTGGTGGCGCTGGGCGAACGCGACTGCTCACTGCAGCGCCGCAACCAGAAGGTGGTGGAAGAGACACCGGCGCCCGGCCTGTCGCAGGCCACGCGTGACGCCCTGCTCGCCTCGGCGGTGCGGCTTGGCGAGCAGGTCAACTACCGCAGCGCAGGCACCGTGGAGTATATCTACGACGTCAGCCAGCAGGCCTTTTACTTTCTTGAAGTGAACACCCGCCTGCAGGTGGAGCATCCGGTCACCGAATGCGTCACCGGCCTCGATCTTGTGGAGTGCATGTTGCAGGTGGCGGCGGGCGATGCAGTGGACTGGTCACGTCTGCAGCAGGCACCGCAGGGTGCAGCGATTGAAGTGCGGCTCTATGCGGAAGATCCGCTGAAGAACTTTCAGCCCAGCCCCGGCCTGTTAACCGGCGTCACCTTTCCTGACGGCGTGCGGGTCGACAGCGGCATCGAAACCGGCAGCGAGGTCTCCAGCTTCTACGACCCGATGATCGCCAAGCTGATTGTGCATGCCGACACGCGCGAGGCGGCACTGGAAAAACTTCATCATGCGCTGGATGCAACTCAGCTGCATGGCATCGCCACCAACCTCGACTATCTGCGCCAGATCACCCGCAGCGACGCGTTTCGCAGCGGCAACGTCTGGACGCGCTATCTCGACAGCGTTGTGCCTGCCGCCTCCGTGGTGGAAGTGCTGCAACCCGGCACCTTCAGTTCGGTGCAGGACTATCCCGGCCGCCTCGGCTACTGGGATATCGGCGTGCCGCCTTCCGGCCCGATGGATGATTTCGCGTTCCGTCTGGCAAACCGAATCGTGGGTAACCACGAGGCAGCAGCAGGCCTGGAGTTTACCCTGCAGGGGCCGACGCTGCGTTTCCACTGTGATGCCATTCTGGCGCTGACCGGCGCGGACTGCGACGCCCGGCTTGATGGCGAACCGGTCAGCGCCTGGCAGCCGCTGGCGGTGAAAGCGGGACAGACCCTGGCACTGGGACGCGCCCGGCAGGGCTGCCGCAGCTATCTGGCGGTGCGCAACGGCTTCGACGTGCCGGAATATCTGGGCAGCCGCAGCACCTTTTCACTGGGCCAGTTTGGCGGTCACGCCGGACGCACCCTGCGGGTGGCCGATATGCTGGCAATCTCCCGGCCTGAACGGGCAGCCTGCACTACACCGGCCCCGGTCAGCGATCCGCAGCCGCTTGATGCGACGCTGATTCCCCACTACGGCAGCGAATGGCGCATCGGCGTGCTTTATGGCCCGCACGGCGCACCGGACTTCTTCACCCAGGCCGCCATCGACGAATTCTTTGCCAGCGACTGGCAGGTGCACTACAACTCCAACCGCCTCGGCGTTCGGCTGGTGGGTCCGAAACCGACCTGGACCCGCGCCAACGGTGGCGAAGCAGGCCTGCATCCCTCCAACGTTCACGACTGTGAATATGCCATCGGCGCGGTCAATTTCACCGGCGACTTCCCGGTGATCCTGACACACGACGGCCCGAGCCTGGGCGGCTTCGTCTGTCCGGTGACCATCGCCAAAGCCGAGCTGTGGAAAGTGGGCCAGGTCAAACCGGGCGACACCATCCGCTTCCACCCGATTACCGCAGACGATGCACTGGCGCGGGAAAAAGCGCAGATGCACCTGATCGACACCCTGCGGCCGGAACATCCCCCGACCTTTGCCGTGCCGTCGCTGGCTGAAACCGCCCACGGCTCCGCCACGATTCTGTCCGCCATTGAGGCCACCGGCAGCACGCCGAAAGTGGTCTATCGTCAGGCCGGCGACAAATATGTGTTGATTGAGTATGGCGACAACGTGCTGGCCCTGGCGCTACGTCTGCGCGTGCACCTGCTGATGAATGCGCTGACGGCGCAGGCGGAGCCAGGCGTTGAGGAGCTATCGCCAGGCGTGCGCTCACTGCAGGTACGCTACGACAGCCGCATTATTTCACAGTCCGCCCTGATGTCGCTGCTGCTGGCGCTGGAAGCGACGCTGGGTGATGTCAGCACGCTGAAAGTCCCGTCGCGCGTGGTGTGGATGCCGATGGCGTTTGAAGACAGCGCCACGCTGGGTGCGGTCAGCCGCTATCAGGAGACGGTGCGTGCCAGTGCGCCCTGGCTGCCCAACAACGTGGACTTTATCCAGCGCATTAATGGCTTAAGCAGCCGCGATGAGGTGCGCGACACCCTGTTCAACGCCAGCTATCTGGTGCTGGGGCTGGGCGATGTTTACCTCGGCGCGCCCTGCGCCGTGCCGATCGATCCGCGCCATCGCCTGCTGAGTTCCAAATACAGTCCGGCACGTACCTTTACCGCCGAAGGCACGGTCGGCATTGGCGGCATGTACATGTGCATCTACGGCATGGATTCGCCCGGCGGCTATCAGCTGGTAGGCCGCACGCTGCCCATCTGGAACACCTTCCTGAAGAATCCGCAGTTCACAGCCGATGCGCCGTGGCTGCTGCGCTTCTTCGATCAGGTGCGCTTCTATCCGGTGAGTGAAACCGAGCTCAACCAGCTGCGCGAAGATTTCCGCGAAGGTCGTGCCAGCCTGCGTATTGAAGAGACGCAGTTTGATTTTGCCGCGCACCAGCAATTCCTCGCCGACCATGCCGCTGAGATTGCGGACTTCCGTCAGCGCCAGGCGACCGCCTTTGAACAGGAAGTGCAGTTATGGGCGCAGGAAGAACAGAACGCATCGGCGGCGGATGAGGTGCCGGACAGCGTGAGTGAAGCGGACGAAGGCGGACTGGCGGTGCAGGCCGACCTCAATGGCAACATCTGGAAAGTGCTGGTGCAGCCGGGCGACGAGGTCAGCGCCGGACAGACGCTGATTATCGTCGAGGCGATGAAGATGGAGCTGGCGATTGTCGCGCCGCAGGCCGGTCGGGTGACGCGGATCGCCTGCCAGGCGGGCCGCCCGGTCAGCCCTGGCGATACCCTGCTGTGGCTGGAATAAGGAGCGCCGATGACAACCCAACCTCAATCCCCTAAAGCGCGCCCGGAAGCGCTGGCCCAACGGGTCTATCAGGCGCTGAAGGCCGATATTTTCGCCTTTCGCCTGATGCCGGGCGATCGCTTCAGCGAAAGCGAAATCGCCGGACGGATGGCGGTCAGCCGCACGCCGGTTCGCCAGGCGCTATTCCGGCTGGAGCGCGAAGGCTTTGTCGAAGTCTGGTTCCGCAGCGGCTGGCAGATTAAAAACTTCGATTTTGCCTGGTTCGAATCGCTGTATGACCTGCGCACCGTGCTGGAGTGCGAGGCGGTAAAACGCCTCTGCGCCCTGCCCGCGCCTCAGTGTGCCGCGCTGTTACACGAACTCAACCAGTTCTGGTGTGAAGCGGAGGCGCTCACCGAAGGTCTGGTGGTGTCGCAGCATGACGAAGCGTTTCACATGGCGCTGGTCGCGGCCGCGGGTAACCCGGAGATGGCGCGCATACACGCCGAACTCACCGAGAAGATCCGCATCATCCGTCGGCTCGACTTCACCCGCGATGATCGCATCTGTGCGACTTATCAGGAACATGCTCAGATTTTACAGGCGATTTTTGCGCAGCAGACAGATGAGGCGCAACGCATCCTGACCGATCACATCGCTGTCAGTAAGGCGGAGGTCAGGAAGATCACACTGCACCGCCTCCAGCAGGCCCGGCTCCAGCTCACCGAATAACATAACAACCACTCAGGGGTTTAAATGATGAAAAGACGTTCGTTGATCAAGGCTTTCGCCCTCTCCGCTACCGTTGTCAGTATGGGTTTCGCCTGGAGTGCGCAGGCGGCTGACACCATCAAAGTGGGGATCATGCATTCGCTCTCCGGCACCATGGCGATCTCTGAAACGCCACTGAAAGATGTGGCGCTGATGACCATCGATGAGATCAACGCCAAAGGGGGCGTGCTGGGGAAAAAGCTGGAGCCGGTGGTGGTCGATCCCGCCTCTAACTGGCCGCTGTTTGCCGAGAAAGCGCGGCAGTTGCTGACCCAGGATAAAGCGGCGGTGGTGTTTGGCTGCTGGACCTCGGTATCACGCAAATCGGTGCTGCCGGTGTTTGAAGAGCTGAACGGCCTGCTCTTCTATCCGGTGCAGTATGAAGGGGAAGAGATGTCACCTAACGTCTTCTACACCGGCGCGGCGCCTAACCAGCAGGCGATTCCGGCAGTGGAATACCTGATGAGCGAAGATGGCGGCAGTGCAAAACGCTTCTTCCTGCTGGGCACCGACTACGTCTATCCGCGCACCACCAACAAGATCCTGCGTGCCTTCCTGCACAGCAAAGGCGTGGCGGATAAAGATATCGAAGAGGTCTACACGCCGTTTGGTTACAGCGACTATCAGACCATTGTCTCCAACATTAAAAAATTCGCGGCAGGCGGTAAAACGGCGGTGGTCTCCACCATCAACGGCGACTCCAATGTGCCGTTCTACAAAGAGCTGGCTAACCAGGGCATCAAAGCCACTGACATTCCGGTGGTCGCCTTCTCAGTGGGAGAGGAAGAGCTCCGCGGCATCGACACCAAACCGCTGGTGGGTCAGTTAGCGGCCTGGAACTATTTCGAGTCGATCGATAATCCGACCAACGCGAAATTTGTTGCCGATTACCGCGCTTACGCCAAAGCACATAACCTGCCGAACGCCGCCACCGTGGTGACCAACGACCCGATGGAAGCGACCTATGTCGGCATCCATATGTGGGCGCAGGCGGTGGAAAAAGCGGGCACGACGGACCCGGACAAAGTGCGGGCGGCAATGGCCGGTCAGACCTTTAAAGCGCCGGATGGCTTTACCCTGACCATGGACCAGACCAACCACCATCTGCATAAGCCCGTCATGATTGGTGAAGTGGAAGAGAACGGCCAGTTCAGCGTGGTGTGGCAGACCGATAAACCCGTGCGTGCCCAGCCCTGGAGCCCGTACATTGCCGGTAACGACAAGAAGCCCGATTACCCGGTGAATACTGCGCAGTAATTTTCGTTGCTGATAAGAAAGCGTCACCCGCTGTAAAGCGGCAGCACGGCAGTGGTCATTCGACTGCCGTGCTGACCTCCCCAAACGAGGCTCCTTTTATGAATCTATGTCGCTGTTTTTTCAGCCTGCTTCTGTTGCTGCCGCTGTTTGCCAGCGCCGGACCGGCGGCAGACTTTACCGCCGCCAGCCGCAGCCAGCAGGCCACGCTGCTGCAACAATGGGCTGCCGCGCCGGACAGTCAGCGTCTGCCGCTGCTGGAAGCGTTAAAAGCAGAAACCGTGGTCATCGACCAGAACAAACAGCCATTCAGCCAGCAGGGATCGACGCTGCAGCCGCTGGATGCGGTGGCACAGCCCACGGGTAACCTGAAAAAGCTATTTATGAACAATCGCCTGCGCGTGCTGGTAAACAACGCGCTGGCGGCGCACCAGCTGGTGAGCAGTGATGCGGCCCTGCGTCTGCGCGCAGCGCAGCAGCTGCAAAATGAGGGTGCCGCCGACCAGTTGCCGCTGCTGGAACAGCGGCTGGCCGCTGAACAGGACAGCCGGGTACATGCTGCATTAGCGCTGGCACTGGCGAATCTGCAACTGGCGGATGGCGAACCGATGGTGCGCCTGCGGGCGGTGAAACTGCTGGGTGAGTCCAGCGATCCCAATACGCAGGCCAGCCTGCAACGCCTGACCCAGCCCGCGAATGAGCCCGATGTCACGGTACGGGCGGCAGCGGCCGAAAGCCTGCAACAGATTCAGAAACGGCTGATGTGGGGCGATCTGCTGGGGCAGGCCTTCAGCGGCCTGTCGCTGGGCTCCATCCTGCTGCTGGCCGCGCTGGGCCTGGCGATCACCTACGGGCTGCTGGGGGTGATCAACATGGCGCACGGTGAAATGCTGATGCTCGGCGCGTACGCCACCTGGTGGGTTCAGAGCCTGTTTCAGCAGTTTGCACCGGACTATTTAGCCTGGTATCCACTGCTGGCGTTGCCGGTCGCCTTTATGGTCACCGCCGCCATCGGCATGGCGCTGGAACGCACCATCATCCGCCATCTCTATGGCCGTCCGCTGGAGACGCTGCTCGCCACCTGGGGAATCAGCCTGATGCTGATCCAGCTGGTACGCGTGCTGTTCGGGGCGCAAAACCTGGAAGTGGCGAACCCATCGTGGCTCTCAGGTGGCCTGCAGCTGCTGCCCAACCTGGTGCTGCCGTGGAACCGCATCGCAGTGATCCTGTTTGTGGTGTTTGTGCTGGCGCTCACCTGGCTGCTGCTGAACCGGACCCGCCTTGGCATGAACGTGCGCGCCGTGACCCAGAACCGCGCCATGGCGGAGTGCTGCGGCGTGCCAACGGGTCGCGTCGATATGCTGGCGTTTGGCCTCGGTTCGGGCATTGCCGGGTTGGGAGGCGTGGCGCTGTCGCAGCTTGGTAACGTCGGACCGGAGCTGGGTCAGGGCTATATCATTGACTCATTCCTGGTGGTGGTGCTGGGTGGTGTCGGCCAGCTGGCAGGCACCGTGGTTGCCGCGTTCAGCCTGGGCATTCTGAACAAAGTGCTGGAGCCGCAGATTGGCGCGGTGCTGGGTAAAATCCTGATTCTGGTAATTATCGTGCTGTTTATTCAGAAACGTCCGCAGGGACTGTTTGCGGTTAAAGGAAGGGTGACTGACTGATGACGCAACCCATCACACTTCGCGTGGCGCGCACCACGCCGCGCCTGACGATCAGCATCGGCGTGGCGATCACTCTGGCGTTACTGGTGATGCCGTTTCTGGTGCTGCTGCCCGCCGCCCATCCGCTGGCGATCTCCACGTATACCCTGACGCTGGTCGGCAAAATCCTCTGCTATGCGGTGGTCGCCGTGGCGCTGGATCTGGTGTGGGGTTACGCCGGACTGCTGTCGCTGGGCCACGGGCTGTTCTTTGCCCTCGGCGGTTATGCCATGGGCATGTACCTGATGCGCCAGGCCGCAGGCGAAGGCTTGCCCGCCTTTATGTCCTTTCTCTCCTGGCGAGAGCTGCCCTGGTTCTGGACCGGCACCGAATACTTCGCCTGGGCGCTCTGCCTGAGCATGCTGGTGCCGGGCCTGCTGGCGCTGCTGTTTGGCTTCTTCGCCTTTCGCTCAAAGATCAAAGGCGTCTACTTCTCCATCATGACCCAGGCGCTGACCTACGCCGGTATGCTGCTGTTCTTCCGTAATGAAACCGGATTTGGCGGCAACAACGGCTTCACCGGCTTTACTACCCTGCTCGGCTTTTCGGTGACGGCGACCGGAACCCGCATCGGGCTGTTTATCGCCACGGTGCTGCTGCTGTTGCTGAGCCTGGTGATTGGCTTCGCCCTGGCGCGCAGCAAGTTTGGCCGGGTGCTGACCGCAGTGCGGGATGCCGAAAACCGTCTGATGTTTTGTGGTTACGATCCGCGCGGCTTCAAGCTATTAGTCTGGACGCTCTCCGCCGTGCTGTGCGGTCTTGCCGGGGCGCTCTATGTGCCGCAGGTCGGCATTATCAATCCGGGAGAGATGTCACCAGCCAACTCAATAGAAGCCGCGATCTGGGTGGCGCTGGGTGGACGCGGTACGCTGATTGGCCCGCTGCTGGGCGCAGCAATTGTTAACGGCGCACGCAGCTTCTTCACCGTCGCCTTCCCTGAATACTGGCTGTTTTTCCTGGGAATGATGTTCATCCTGGTGACACTGTTTCTGCCGCACGGCGTGATTGGCCTGCTGCGCCGGAGGAAAAAATGAGTGATGCCCTGTTTACCCAGCCTCAGCTCGCGGATCGCCATCGGGCGCAGCGCGATCCCGTCCTGCAACTGGAGAAGATCAGCGTCTCGTTTGACGGCTTTCGGGCGCTGACCGATCTTTCGCTGCAGATCGGCATCGGGGAACTGCGCTGCGTGATCGGCCCCAACGGCGCAGGCAAAACTACGCTGATGGATGTGATCACCGGCAAAACCCGCCCCGACGCCGGCCGGGTGATCTACGACCAGGACAGCGATCTGACCCGTCTGTCGCCGGTAGAGATCGCCCGCGCCGGCATTGGCCGTAAGTTCCAGAAGCCTACGGTGTTTGAGGCATTAACCGTATTTGAGAATCTTGAGATCGCGCTTAAAGCCAATAAATCGGTCTGGGCCAGCCTGCGCGCTCGTCTCAGCAGCGAACAGCGCGACAGAATTGATGAGGTGCTGAAACTGCTGCGGCTGGGTGGCGAACGCCAGCGCCGTGCGGGCCTGCTATCGCACGGCCAGAAGCAATTTCTGGAGATTGGCATGCTGCTGGTTCAGGAGCCGCATCTGCTGCTGCTGGATGAACCGGCGGCAGGCATGACTGACGCAGAGACGGCCTACACCGCCGAGTTGTTCCGCAGCCTGGCGGGCAAACACTCCCTGATGGTAGTGGAGCATGACATGGGCTTTGTCGAGACCATCGCCGACCATGTCACGGTGCTGCATCAGGGGCAGGTGCTGGCCGAGGGTTCGCTGCGCGAGGTTCAGGCCAGTGAGCAGGTTATCGACGTTTATCTGGGGCGCTAAAATGTTACAGGTTACTGAACTGAATCAATATTATGGCGGCAGTCACATTCTGCGCGGCCTGTCGTTTGAGGTAAAAATTGGTGAAATTACCTGTCTGCTTGGCCGCAATGGCGTGGGAAAAACCACACTGCTGAAGTGCCTGATGGGGCTGATCCCGGCGAAGTCAGGCGAGATTCAGTGGCAGCAGCAGCGGATGAATGGCCGCAAGCCGCACCAGCGGGTGCAGGCGGGCATCGCCTATGTGCCGCAGGGACGGGAAATCTTTCCGCGTCTGACGGTCGAAGAGAACCTGCTGATGGGCCTGTCGCGCTTTCCGGCGGCGCAGGCGCGTGAGGTGCCGGAGGAGATTTATCAGCTCTTTCCGGTGCTGCTGGCGATGAAGTCACGCCGGGGCGGCGATCTCTCGGGCGGTCAGCAGCAGCAGCTGGCGATCGGCCGGGCGCTGGCCTGTCGGCCACAGCTGCTGATCCTTGATGAGCCGACCGAAGGGATCCAGCCCTCGGTGATCAAAGAGATCGGCGCGGTAATCCGCCAGCTGGCGCAACGGGGAGATATGGCGATCCTGCTGGTTGAGCAGTTTTATGACTTCGCGGCAGAGCTGGCGGACAGCTATCTGGTGATGTCGCGCGGTGAAATTGTGCAGCGTGGCCGCGGCGACACCATGGAAGCAGAAGGTGTGCGCGGCCTGGTGGCGATTTAAACCCGACTCAGAGCAGGCCGGTCTCCACAGAGAAGTGACGCTGCTCGCCGCTCGCCAGGGTGATCAGCGTGCCGGCCTGCTGCGCGGCAAGAAAACCCTCTGGCCGACAGGTGGCGGGCAGAATATAGGCCGCCACCTGCTGGTCATGGTTGTGCAGCAGCCAGCGGGTTGCGTGCGGGAACTGCGCGGTAGAGAAGCGCGTCATCAGCGCGTAGCCCTGCGGCGCATGCAACTCAAACTGTACCTCATCACCATACTGCGGCAGATCGTCCGCAAAGAACACGATCTCGGGATCGCAGAGCTGCGGTTGATCGAGCTGCTGTAACGCCTGCGGATCGCGCGCCAGTTGATCCGTGTAATCCCGCCAGGCGGGCGTTGGTCGCAGGTGCGCCGGGATCGAGCGACGCAGCTGGAATGCCCCTTCGGGGATCGACTGCCGGAAGCGCCCCTGATCGATCCACGCGCTGTTGAGGTGACACATGTATTGCAACGGCATCGGTGCACCCGCCAGATTGGTCACCGTCATCTCTATCGTCAGACGGGGCCTGTCGGCCTGAATGCGAACGGCGGGTGCCGCAACATAATGATGGCCGAAGCCTTTAACATATTCACACTCCCCTTCCAGCGACAGTGTCTGATCGTCCAGCACCAGCCAGGCACTATCCATGCGGGCGCAGGCCATTTCCCCGTGCAGCGGATGATCGTCCTCTGGCGCGGGACAGCCGTTAGCCAGCAGCCCCGAATGAAAGGCAAAACAGCCATAGGTATCTATGATCGAATTCGCGGGCAGCGGCTGCTTAAAGCTGTGGCCCATGGTCAGGTTATGATCGTCAAACTGCACGTCCCAGATCATCTGCCCGAGAAACGGCAGCACGGTCACGCTGCCGCGCCGGTTATGAATGCGCACTGCCTCGATTCCTGCCGGATAGCGAAACACCTCAACCCGGAAGTCATCGCTTTCCAGCAGCAGCGAGGGCGTGGTGTGAAACTGGTCACGCGCTAAGGGTAAACGGGTTCTCATGGTAACTCCTCCACCAGACGACCGGCCGCAACCGGCTGTTTTTTATGGCGCAGTTCGCCGTAGAAGTAAAATCCGACCCAGGCGAAGCAGAGCAGCGAGACACCAAACGCCAGCTGCATTGAACCCAGCGTGTCAGACACCAGGCCTTGCAGCGCCGGGACAAAGGCCGCGCCAACAATCGCCATCACGATAAACGCGCCTGCCACTTCAGTGTATTTATTATCGACCGTCGCCAGCGTACCGGCGTAGATCGTTGCCCAGCAGGGCCCAAACAGCACGCTGACAAAAACGGCGGCGTAGACGGCGGTAAAGTTCGGCACCAGCATCACATAAGCCAGCGTCAGCACGCCCAGCACCGAATAGGCGATCAGCACTTTCTCGGCACGGAAGCGGGTCATCAGGAAGTTCGCCACGAACTTGCCGATAAAGAAGCAGACGAAGCTGTAGATCATAAAGTTAGAGGCGTGACGTTCATTGGCTGCCCCCAGCGTCAGCGCCAGACGAATGGTAAATGACCAGACCGCCACCTGCATGCCGACATACAGGAACTGGGTCACAATGCCGCGTTTAAAGTGACGGTTAGCCGCCAGATAGCGGAAGGTCTCGCCCAGTGACGGCCGGGATTTCTCATTACTCTCTGGTTTGCAGCGCGGATAGCGGGTGAACATAAACAGCAGCATCACGACCACCAGCACCATCACCAGATATTTGTAAGGCTCCAGCGTGTGCTCCAGCATTGTCAGGCGGAAAGCATGCGCCTGCTCTGCCGTCATGGCTGCCATCTGACTCTCCAGACTGTCGCCATCCTGGAACACCAGATATTTACCCAGCACAATCCCCATCAGCGCACCGATCGGATAGAAGGTCTGGCTGACGTTGAGGCGCAGCGTCGCATGATCACGATGACCAATCATCGAGCTGTAGGTGTTGGCCGCCGTTTCCAGGAAACTCAGGCCAATGGCAATCGCAAAGATCGCCGCGAGGAACATGGTGTAGGTCGCCATGTGCGAAGCAGGATAAAAGGCGATACAGCCGGCAATGTAGAGCGCCAGACCGATCATAATCGCCATCTTGTAACTGGTTTTGCGGATCACCAGCGAGGCGGGGATCGCAATCAGAAAATAGCCGCCATAAAAGGCGCTCTGCACCAGCGCACTGGCGAAGTCGCTCAGGGCAAACACACTTTTAAACTGGGTAATCAGGATATCGTTGAGACTCGCTGCACAGCCCCAGAGCGGGAAGAGGCACGACAGCAGAATGAACTGGAACAGCGGCGTTTTATTCAGATAGCCATCAGATTGCTGAACAATTTTCTGTTGCATAGCAGAACCTCAGTTACGGTTGAGAAAACGCTGGAAAGTCTCTGCGTCGGGATAAGCGCGCTGCGTGCCGCGCCCGGTGACGCTGCAGGCGGCATAGGCCGACGCCTGTGTCATGGCGGCGGCCACATCGCCGGTTTTCACCAGCAGATAGGCAAAGCAGCCGATAAAGGCATCACCTGCGCCGCTGGTATCGACCGCCTGAACCGGCGTCGCGGCCACGCGATGCACCTTGTCGCCGCTCATCCAGACCGAGCCCCGGCTGCCCAGAGTAATGATCAGATTTTTAAGGCCGCGCTTCAGCAGCGACTGCCCCGCCAGGATCACCTCGTCATCGGTGCTGACGGGCAGGCCGGTGAGGATCTCCAGTTCGGTTTCGTTCGGCATAAAGAAGTCGCATTTGCAGGCGTAGTGAATATCCAGCGAAGCGACGGCCGGTGCCGGATTCAGGATCACGTTGATCTGATGCTGGCGGGCAAAATCGATGGCGTAATAGACCGTCTCCAGCGGGATCTCCAGCTGCAGGATGATCAGCTCACAGGCTTTCAGCGCCTCTGCCGCGTCGTCGATATCAGCCGGTTTCAGCTGCTGGTTGGCACCTTTGATAATCAGAATGCGGTTTTGCGACTGGTCATCGACAAAAATCGGTGCCACACCGCTGGAGGTGCCTGGTGCAGTGGTGACAAATCGCGTGTCCACGCCCTGCTGCTGCAGGTTCGCGACGGTGTTGGGCGCAAAGAGATCGTCGCCAACTTTGCTGACCATCATCACGCTGCCGCCCATTTTCGCCGCCGCAACCGCCTGGTTAGCGCCCTTACCGCCGCAGCCAATCGCAAAGTCAGGCGCTTCAAGGGTTTCGCCCGCTTTCGGCAGGCTGTTGGTATAGGTAATCAAATCGACCATGTTTGAGCCGATGACCGCAATTGTCATGACCATTTCTCCTGGATATTTTGCAAACTTCAAATGTTATTAAAGTCACAATAACCTTTCTTAAAAGTTAAATATGTGACAAAAACCACAACATGAGTGCGCAAAATCGACAATATGCGACAGGGATCGGGATTTTAAGTGTTACTATTATAACAAGATAACATCATAGAGCCTGCTGGCTGAGCAATGTGAACGCCTGCGGCGATGAGCGGTAGTCACCGCACAGCGGAGGTTTGCGGGCCTTTCAGAATGCGGGTAAGATTGGTTGCCAGCCTGGCGGATGAGACGCAACTCATTCAAATCTGTGAGGTTTGTCGCGTATTGACGTCGGTTCCGGCGTCTTTCCTCCGCATTGCAGGATAGGTAAACAGAGATGACCATGGAAACCCGGCGCGACGAACGCATTCACAAGCTGACACAGGCGCTTAAACGCACCGATAAACTGCATCTCAAAGACGCGGCCCAGCTGCTGGGTGTCTCAGAGATGACGGTTCGCCGCGATTTAACCGAACCGGGCTCCAGCGTGGTGTTACTGGGCGGCTACATTGTCAGCGACCCAAAAAGTCATACCGGCCACTATTTTGTCAGCGATCAGCATGGGCAGAATGCGGCCAGAAAGCAGCGACTGGCGCAGGCGGCGGCCAGCCTGATTAACGAAAACGATACGGTCTTTTTCGATTGCGGCACTACCCTGCCCTATATCGTTGATGCGATTCCCGACACGCTGTCGTTCACTGCCATCTGCTGTGCTATGAACACCTTTCTGACGCTGAAAGAGAAACCTGGCTGTAACGTTATTCTCAGCGGCGGTGAATTTCATGCTGACAACGCTCTGTTTACACCGATTGGCGTGCACACCATCCTGGACGATCTTTGTCCGACGCTGGCTTTGATCTCTGCGGCGGGTATCGACAAAGATCAGGGGGCGACCTGCTACAACACCAATGAACTGATGATGAAACATCACGCCATGCTGCGTGCCCGAACGTCGGTACTGGTGGCTGACAGCAGTAAATATGGCAAGGTGCTGCCTGCCCGCATTGCCGGGCTGCAGCGTTTTGACCTGCTGGTGAGTGACAGCGCACCCGATCAGGCGTTACAGAACTGGCTGGCGCAGCAGGCGATACCGCTTCGCCTGCCCTGAGCCTGCCTCTGCCGTCATTTCAGCGATTACGCGCGGAAATCAGACAGTTATTTCATACGTTGTCCGGCATCACCGCCCTCAGGGCATTATTCGCCGCCCCCCGGCTGGGATTAAACGGTGAAAAAGGCTAAACTTCGACATCATTCCAACGACCAACAGACCCAGAGGCTCAATCCAACGTGGCTCAATTCGTCTATAGCATGCATCGCGTCGGCAAAGTGGTTCCGCCGAAGCGACATATCCTGAAAAACATCTCGCTCAGCTTCTTCCCCGGCGCAAAAATCGGCGTACTCGGCCTTAATGGCGCGGGTAAATCTACCCTGCTGCGCATCATGGCCGGCATCGATAAAGATATCGAAGGGGAAGCGCGTCCGCAGCCAGGCATCAAGATTGGCTACCTGCCGCAGGAGCCGCAGCTTAACCTTGAACACACCGTGCGCGAGTCGGTTGAAGAAGCGCTGTCAGAAGTAGTTGGCGCACTGAAACGTCTCGACGAAGTTTATGCGCTCTATGCCGAAGAGGATGCAGACTTCGACAAGCTGGCCGCTGAGCAGGGCCGTCTTGAAGAGATCATCCAGGCGCACGATGGTCACAACCTGAATACCCAACTGGAACGTGCTGCCGATGCGCTGCGCCTGCCAGACTGGGACGCGAAGATCGCCACCCTTTCCGGTGGTGAACGTCGCCGCGTCGCCCTCTGCCGCCTGCTGCTGGAAAAACCAGACATGCTGCTGCTGGACGAACCGACGAACCACCTGGACGCCGAATCTGTCGCCTGGCTGGAGCGCTTCCTGCATGACTTCGAAGGCACTGTGGTCGCGATTACGCATGACCGTTACTTCCTGGATAACGTGGCAGGCTGGATTCTGGAACTTGACCGCGGTGAAGGTATTCCGTGGGAAGGCAACTACTCCTCCTGGCTGGAGCAGAAAGATGCGCGTCTGGCTCAGGAAGCTTCTTCTGAAGCCGCGCGTCGTAAGTCGATTGAGAAAGAGCTGGAGTGGGTGCGCAAAGGGCCAAAAGGCCAGCAGTCTAAAGGCAAAGCCCGTCTGGCTCGCTTTGAAGAGCTGAACAACACGGACTACCAGAAGCGTAACGAAACCAACGAACTGTTTATTCCGCCAGGTGCCCGTCTGGGTGACAAAGTGCTGGAAGTCAGCAATCTGCGTAAGTCCTATGGCGACCGTGTGCTGATTGACGATCTCTCGTTCTCAGTACCGAAAGGGGCAATTGTCGGGATTATCGGTCCTAACGGCGCGGGTAAATCGACGCTGTTCCGCATGATGTCCGGTCAGGAACAGCCTGATTCCGGCAGCATTGTGCTGGGCGAGACGGTGAAACTGGCGTCCGTCGATCAGTTCCGCGACAGCATGGATAACTCCAAAACCGTCTGGGAAGAAGTTTCCGGTGGTCAGGACATCATGCGTATCGGTAACACCGAGATGCCAAGCCGCGCCTATGTTGGCCGCTTTAACTTTAAAGGCGTCGATCAGGGCAAACGCGTTGGCGAACTGTCGGGTGGTGAGCGTGGTCGTCTGCACCTCGCGAAACTGCTGCAGGTTGGCGGCAACATGTTGCTGCTCGATGAACCGACCAACGACCTGGATATCGAAACCCTGCGCGCGCTGGAAAACGCCCTGCTGGAGTTCCCGGGCTGTGCCATGGTCATCTCGCATGACCGCTGGTTCCTGGACCGTATCGCGACGCACATCCTGGATTACCAGGATGAGGGTAATATCGAATTCTTCGAAGGTAACTTTACCGAATATGAAGAGTACAAGAAGCGTACTCTCGGCGCCGACGCACTGGAGCCGAAGCGCATCAAGTACAAGCGCATGACGAAGTAATCGAATAAACGGGCGGCAGCGATGCCGCCCTTTTTGATGGTTCACTCAGCGATAAAACTCCCTGAATACCGGAGACTGCAGCGCAAACTCTATAAAGCGTGCCAGCGCAGGCGAATTCAGTTTACGGCCCGGATAGACCAGCCACAGCTCATTTCCCTCGACTTCCCATTCCGGCAGCACCGGCACCAGCCGGGGATCCGCCATCGCCCCATCGGTCAGAAAGTGCGGCAGCAGCGTAATGCCTGCATCGCCCAGCGCCGATTCGCGCGCATAGAGTAAATTGTCGGTGAGATGGCCAGGCGGCAGCAGCCAGCGGTAGAACGCGCCATCACGCTGCAATACCCATTCATTCCATGCGCGATGCGCGATACAGCGGTGAGCTGACAGCTGCTGCGGGTGAAGCAGCGGCGGGTGCTGATTAAGATAGTGCTGCGAAGCCACCAGCAGTCGTGGGCAGTTGCCTATCCGGCGGCCAATCAGCGAGGACTCCTGCGGCTGACCGGTGCGCAGCGCCACATCAAAGCCCTCCTGTACCAGATCCCGCATCTCATCGGAAATCGAGACATCCAGCGTCACATCAGGATAGAGACGCAAAAACGCTGCATTACAGCGCGCCAGCAGTGTGGCCCCAATGCCCGCCGGACTGGTGATGCGCAGACGCCCGCTGGGGTTTTCACGCAGGCTGGCGATAGCCTGATCGGCGCGTTCACTGGCCTGCATCATCTCCTGACAATGCAGCAGATAGCGCTCACCGGCAAAAGTCAGATTGAGCTGGCGGGTGGTGCGATTCAGCAAACGAATCCCCAGCCGCTGCTCCAGCTGGCTGATACGCTGACTGACACTGGATTTAGGCAGGCCTGCGCGTTCTGCCGCGCCGGTAAAGCTGCCGCACTCCGCCACCAGCGCAAACAGCGCCATGTCCTGCCACTGACGAAATGCCATTGTTCACCTCAGACGAACACTCTATGAAAGATTGTCCATCTTATCACCGTTAAAATCAGGTTCTACACTTAAGGCCTGTCTTCATCATTACAGCTGGTCTTGCCATAGAGAGTATGTACACCGACTCCCGACCAGGCTGTCAGAGAAAAGAGCCAGACTCTTTGCTTAACTACACAGGAAAACGTTATGTCTATTCGCGCTATCGCAATTAATCCCGAAAATCCTGAACACTTTACTGAAATTTTCCCTGAAACCCCCACGCCAGGCGAGTATGACCTGCGTGTCGAGGTCAAAGCCGCCTCGGTCAACCCGGTTGATACCAAGGTGCACAAAGGGGCGAAGAAGAACGGCTTACAGCAGCCACGTATCCTGGGCTGGGATGCCAGCGGCGTTGTGCTGGAAGTGGGCAGCTCAGTCAGCAACTTTAAGCCTGGCGATGAAGTCTTCTACGCCGGCGATCTGACCCGTCCAGGCAGCAACAGCACTGAGCAGCTGGTGGACTCACGCATCACCGGCCATAAGCCAGAGAGTCTGGACTGGGCACAGTCTGCCGCGATCCCACTGACGGCCCTGACCGCATGGGAAGGTTTGTTTGAACGACTGAACCTGGAGACGGCATCGGAAGATCAGACTCTGCTGATCGTTGGCGGCGCAGGTGGTGTTGGATCACTGGCGATCCCCCTGGCGAAGCTGCGCAGCAAAGTGAAGATCATTGCGACTGCCTCGCGTGAAGATTCCGCCCAGTGGTGCCGCGATCGCGGAGCCGATGTGGTGATCAATTACAAAGATATGATCGGTGAGCTGGAGAAACAGGGCATTAAGCAGGTTGATTATATTTTCTGCCTGAACGATACCGACGGTCACTGGGAGACGATGGCGAAGCTGATCGCACCACAGGGTCATATCTGCACCATCGTGGAAAACGAACATCCGCTGTCGATGGATCAACTGAAGCTGAAGAGTGCGGCACTGCACTTCGAGCTGATGTACACCCGCAGCATGTTTAATACCCCGGATATGGCGCGTCAGGGCGAGATTCTGGATGCGGTATCAGCATTGCTGGATGAAGGTAAACTGCAAACCACGCTGAGCGAAACGCTGCACGGCTTAAGCGTTGAGACGTTAACTGCCGCCCATCAGCGTGTGCTGGAAGGCCACATGCGCGGCAAAGTGGTCATGGTCTATTAATGCGCTGACCCGGCTGCCGTGCGGCAGACCGGGTCACAGCTGGCGTTACGGCTGGGCGTTTTTCTCGCCCAGCATCGCTTTGACCAGCTCAATGCAGCGCAGGAAACGCGCATCATAATCATCTTCCTGCACGTGCAGGAATTCGATGTTGTTTTCACGCAACATTGTCACCAGCATCGACTGAAACTCCCGCCGATCCACGGAACTGCCCAGACTGCGCAATCCATCTGCGACCCAGGGCACGTTATTCTCTAACAGAATCACCAGATCAAAACGGTATTCATCGATCAGTGCCTGCACAAAGGGATGTTCGCGCCCTTCATACTTCAGACAGAATGCCTGCGTGGTCACAAAATCGGTGTCGATAAACGCCACTTTATTGGCGTATTTAACGGCGAAATCGATGTACTGTGCCTGACCCAGCGCGATCTTGTCGTAATCGGAATATTGCAGCGCCATTTCGTCACCGCCCAGATGGGAGAAGACATAGTCGCGGCCATATTCCCAGGCGCTGGTGGTGTTAAAGATGTTGGCGAGCTTATTCACCAGCGTCGATTTACCGCTCGACTCGCCGCCGAGAATCGCCACGGTGCGCACAAAGAACGGCTTCACTTCCGTAGGAATGTAATCCCAGAAGCGGAACGGATCCTGACGAATCTGCGCGCCACTGATGCTCATAAAGGATCGGTTGGGATCGACCAGCACGGTCTGAATGCCAAGGTGCTGCTGATACATCTCCGCATCGGGCGCTTCACTGGTGTAGATGCAATCAGGTGCAATGCCGTGCTCGCTCAGAAACGCGCTGACGCCCTTGCTCCAGACATCCCAGCCATGCGGATAGGGTTCAATCCCCTCCTCATCAAAGGCGTGGATGCGGATATTTTTCTGATACTTAAAGGTCTGCAGCAGCCAGCGCAGGCGATCGCTGACCGTAGGCTGCTGTGACATCGCGCTGTTCTCAAACAGTTCACGGTCACGCGGCTCGTCATAACCCATAATGATATGCAGCTCATCCACCTGACTGCAGGCGCGCTGAATCAGATAGATATGGCCGGTGTGCAGCGGATAAAACTTACCAAATACCACGCCCACCGTTTTATCGCGGCGCGGAAATTCAAGGCCCAGGAATCGGTGAAGCGCCTCCAGTTTTTGCGCGCTGGGGCTTTTGATTTTGGCATTGAGCAACTGGCTTAGATAGCCTTTGGTCATGCCGCTGGCATCAGCGACCTGTTGCAGCGTATGGCCCTGCTGGCGAATAGCCGTTTTCAGATAATCAAACGACGACATGTCGTGCCTCCTGCATCAATGCGGTTAAGGTGGGAGCGGCCTGCCCGCGACGCAGGCTGGCAGGCCGCAGGCGCATTACAGATCGTCCAGAATCGCCAGCGCATCGGCCAGCTTCTTCGCGCTGAAAACCTGCATCCCGGCAATCGGTTTTTTCGGTGCATTCCCTGCCGGTACAATGGCGCGTTTGAAGCCATGCTTCGCCGCTTCAGAGATGCGCTCCTGACCGCTGGGCACCGGACGGATCTCACCGGCCAGTCCCACTTCGCCGAAGATCACCAGATCCTGCGGCAACGGACGATCGCGCAGGCTCGACACCATCGACAGCATCAGCGCCAGGTCCGCACTGGTTTCGGTGACTTTAACACCACCAACCACGTTGACGAATACATCCTGATCCGCCATCTGCAATCCGCCATGACGATGTAAAACGGCCAGCAGTATCGCCAGGCGGTTCTGCTCCAGACCCACCGCCACGCGGCGTGGGTTGCCCATCATGGAGTGATCGACCAGCGCCTGAATCTCCACCAGCAGTGGACGCGTGCCTTCCCACAGCACCATCACCGAGCTGCCAGAGGTAACCTCTTCGCCCCGTGACAGGAAGATAGCGGACGGGTTGCTGACTTCACGCATGCCCTGCTCTGTCATGGCAAACACCCCCAGCTCATTGACCGCACCGAAGCGGTTTTTATGGCTGCGAAGGGTGCGGAAACGGGAGTCGGCATCGCCATCCAGCAGCACCGAACAGTCGATACAGTGCTCCAGCACTTTCGGCCCGGCCAGTGAGCCATCTTTAGTCACGTGACCGACCATGATGATCGCGACGCCGCGCGTTTTAGCGAAGCGCGTCAGGTAGGCGGCGGTTTCACGCACCTGCGCGACGCTGCCGGGTGATGACTGGATCTCTGCCATGTGCATGACCTGGATCGAGTCGATCACCATCAGCTGCGGCTGCTCCTGTTCGGCGATCAGGCAGATCTGCTCAATGCTGGTTTCCGACAGCATATTCACATTTTCGGTGGGTAATCCCAGACGATGGGCGCGCATCGCAACCTGTTGCAGTGACTCTTCACCGGTGACGTACAGGGTTTTCATCCCCTCTGACAACCGGCACATCACCTGCAGCAGCAGCGTGGATTTCCCCGCACCAGGACTGCCGCCAATCAGAATGGCGCTGCCCGGCACAACGCCGCCGCCCAGCACCCGGTCAAACTCTTTGAAGCTGGTCGAGAAGCGCGGTAACGCCTCCAGGCTGATTTCAGAGAGCTTCTGCACCCGGCTGGTTCCGGCGCTGCCGGCATAGCCACTCAGGCGCTCGTTACGCGCAGCAGCAGGCGAGGCAGCGATGCGCACCTCGGTGATGGTGTTCCAGGCGTGACAGGCGCTGCATTGCCCCTGCCAGCGTGGGTAATCTGCGCCACATTCGTTACAGACAAATGCGCGTTTTGCCGCTTTGGCCAAATCAATACCTCAGTTAACGCTCTTCGTGGATCAGGCTGCCGGTAAGGATGCAGAACACCCCCATTAAATCGGCATGGCGAATGGTGACCGCGGTCTGCTCATTCACCTTAGGTTTAGCATGGAACGCAATGCCCAGCGCTGAGGCTTTGATCATCAGCAGGTCATTGGCACCATCGCCGATCGCCACCGTCTGTTCCGGCGCGATATTAAAACGCTCCGCCAGCTTCTTCAGGGTATCGGCTTTGTATTGTGCGTCGACAATCGGACCCAGCACGTTGCCGGTCAGTTTGCCGTCGCGAATTTCGAGTTCATTGGCCACCACCGCCGACAGATGGAGCTTGTCGCGCAGGTATTCGGCGTAATAGGTAAAGCCGCCGGAGGCGATAGCAATCTGCCAGCCCAGCGCCTGCAGCTTCTGCGTCAGCGTCGTTAAGCCTGGCATTAATGGCAGAGCATCACGTACCTGTTTCAGAATATTGGCATCTGCGCCCTGCAGCGTGGCGACGCGCTGACGCAGGCTGGCGGTGAAGTCGAGTTCGCCGCGCATCGCGCGTTCCGTGACTTCCGCCACCTGCTCGCCGCAGCCCGCCAGTTTTGCAATCTCATCGATGCACTCGATCTGAATCGCGGTGGAGTCCATATCCATCACCAGCAGGCCTGGCGTCTTGAGATGCGGGATTTTGCCCAGCGGCGCAACATCCAGCCCGGCATCGTGCGCCAGCTTGCTGGCAAACGGCGTCAGCGATCCTGCCAGACGAATCACCTGATACTCATCGACATTCCAGGCACTGACGATCACCATCGCGGCACCCAGCTGGTGCTGGTAATCGGTGAGCCGTTGCTTGTCCAGCCCGCGGCCATACAGCAGCCAGCCGGTGCGGCCAGCGCGATAATCCAGCGGCATCACTTCATCACCGCTAAGAGAAAGGGGCAAACCCGGCCAGAGGGAAACATCGGCGGGAAGATCGCACCAGGTTAAACGATTTGGCATCAGAGCTCCTGTAGGGACAACAAAACCACGCAAGAGGCTACCTTGTCTGCGCCGCTTCTGGCAACATAATCTCCAGGCTTTCTGTTGTGATATGACCCGGATGAGTAATGGCTAAAACCGCACTGAAATTTCGCTTACATCGGACCGTGATCGTTCTGATCTCCATGGCGCTGCTGGTTGTGCTGATGCAGGGCGCATCCTGGTTCAGTCTTGGTCATCAGGCGGCGCGTTCTGAACAGGTCGAGGAGCTGGCACATACACTGACCAGCCAGGTGGCGTTTAGTCTTAAGCCGTTGATGGACAACAGTGAAAATAACCGCACTCAGATAGAAGCCATTCTTAATCAGATGACGGCTAACAGTCGTATTCTGGATGCGTCGGTGTATGACGGCGACGGCAGTCTGGTGGCGCACAGCGGTGAAAATATTAATGTGCGTGATCGGCTGGCGCTCGATGGTCAGCGCGCAGGCAGCTATTTCAACCATCAGATTGTGCAGCCGCTGGCCGGGAGCGATGGCCCGCTGGGCTTCCTGCGCGTGACGCTGGATACCCACGTGCTGGTCACCGACTCGCATCAGGTCGATAACACCACCAATATTCTGCGTCTGATGATGCTGCTGGCACTGGCGATCGGCATTATTCTCTCCCGCACCCTGCTGCGCCATCGCCGCACCCGCTGGCAGCAGTCGCCGTTCCTGCTTACCGCCAGCACCCCGGTGAAAGAGGACCGGGATGAGGACGACGAGAAGAAAGAGTAGTGTTCTGCGCTGCGGTAAAGATAAAACGAGAAAGGCCCGCTGTGTGGGCCTCAGACTGCTGACAAACCCTGGCCTGATCGCTGTGAGACCGAGCCTGCGCAGGAAAGCGGGTCAGATCGGAAAGTCGCTTACGCCAATCCCTGGCCCGCTCGGCCCGCGCCCTCCATGGCGCGGGACGCTTTCCTCCCCTGACCCGGTTCCCTGCGTATTGAGCTAATCCATCGTTGCCAGATGTGCCTTGATTTGAATTTTTCAGCAGTCTGAAAGCACGCAATGCGGGCCTTTTTAGTGGAAAAATGTGGATTTGCGAGGCGTGTTCCGTTAGCCAATCAACAACGCTTCCAGCTCACCCAGCGATTTAACCTGCCAGGTGGGTTTAATATGTTCTGGCAGCGGCCGGGTGCCATGATCGAGCCAGCAGGTTTTCACTCCCGCGTTCATGCCGCCCAGAATGTCTGACTCTGGCGTATCCCCCACCATCAGCACCCGCTCACGATCCGGATTACCCATCAGCTCCAGCGCGTAGTCAAAAATCTCTGCCGCCGGTTTTGGCACGCCAACCTGCTCAGAGATCACCAGCGCCGAGAAGTAATCACGGAAGCCGGTGCGCTCCAGACGCGTCTGCTGCAGCGCGGTAAAGCCATTGGTGATGATCCCCATTTTTACTTTGCCATGCAGCTGGTTCATCAGGCTGACCGCGCCCGGCAGCGGCGTACAGATCTCGCCCATCGCACTGAGGAAGCCGCTGTTGAGGATCTCTGGCGCCACGCTGAGCTTTTCGCTCCAGTGGTTGAAACGCTGAGTCTGCAACTGTAACGCTGAGATGGTGCCGTTCTGATAATCGACCCACAGCGGCTTGTTGATCGCCTGATAATCGCTGTAATCCTGGTCGGTGAACTGCACGTCATAGCCGGCGAACAGGCGCTGCAAACCGGCATAGGCGTCGAAATGGAAAAGGGTATCGTCCGCATCAAACAGGATGCAGTCCCAGTTATCTGTCATTAAAGCTCCTTAACACCACTACGGCGTCAGGGCCATGAGGATGGCATCTTCACGGCCGCTGGCGGTGGGATAATAGTTGGGGCGACGACTGACCTGATTGAATCCAAGCTGCTCATAGAGCGCAATGGCGGGCAGGTTCGAGGCCCGCACTTCCAGCCACAGCGTCAGCACGTTGCGTTTAATCAGCTCATCGATCAGATGCTGTAACAGCTGGCGGCCATATCCCCGGCGCTGAAAGTCAGGATCGACCGCGATGTTAAACAGCGAGGCTTCGTCCAGCACCACCTGAGTAATGGCAAAGGCGACCATTTTGCCGTCGGCGTCGAGACGTAAATTAATAAAGCGCTCGCCCTGATTGCTGGCAAACGTCTTTTCACTCCAGGGAAACGCGTGGCTACGACGCTCAATGGCAAAGGCCTGCGCCAGGTCGTCAGGGGTGAGTAAAGAGATGGCTGTCATGGTTACACATCTGTTGCCAGAGCGCGCGTTTGGCGACGCCGCTGCTGATCAGTTCATTGAAAGAGGCGCTGGTTAATGCCACGCCATTAAAAGTCTGTTCGCTCTCTACGCCGAGCAGCCAGCCCGCGCAGTTCAGCGTTTCCGGCAGCATCTGCAGCTGATCCGGCGTCACGGTCATTACCTGAGCGGGTTGCAGATTGAGGGTATGCAGCACATCGCGCATCAGCGGTTCATGCAGACCGGGTGGCGCGTCAGCGACAATAATTAACTGCGTGTCCGGTGCCAGCGTGACGGCAATTTCGCCCTGAAGCACGCGCGGGCGGCGCAGCTGATACTGCGTAATTCCCATTTGCTGTAAAAGCCAGTCGCGCCTGGACGTCATGGTGTTACCTGTTCTGCTAGCTGAATGCGACGCTATGCTAGCAAACCCATCGAACATGCGCCAACAAACCACTATAATCCCCGCTCAGATCTTACAGGAGCCCTACATGTCTGCTTTTACCCCGGCCAGCGAAGTCATTCTGCGCCACAGTGATGAATTTACCGCCCGCCATGTTTTATTTGCTGGCGATCTGCAGGATGACCTGCCCGCTCAGCTGGAAACCGCTTCATCGCGCGTTCACACCCAGCAATATCATCACTGGCAAAACCTGAGCCGCCGTATGGGCGAGCAGGCGCGTTACGGAATGGTTGCGCAGCCGGAAGATGTGCAGGGATGCGATACCCTGGTCTACTTCTGGACCAAAAATAAGCCGGAAGTACAGTTCCAGCTGGAGAACCTGCTCTCGATGCTGCCAGTGGGCTGCGACGTGTTCGTGGTGGGTGAAAACCGCAGCGGCGTCCGCAGTGCCGAAGGCATGCTGGAGTCGTGGGTGAAGCTGGAGAAGATCGACAGCGCGCGTCGCTGTGGTCTCTATCATGGTCGCCTCGACAAACAGCCTGCATTCGATGCCAGCACCTTTGGTCATCAGTATCAGCTGGATGGTCTGACCATTCACACTCTGCCTGGCGTCTTCAGCCGTGACGGTCTGGATAGCGGCAGCGCCCTGCTGCTGTCGACCTTTACCCCGCACACTAAAGGTAAAGTGCTGGATATGGGATGTGGCGCAGGCGTGATTGCCGCCTCACTGCCTGCCCGTTCGCCTAAAGTACGCCTGTGGCTGTGCGACGTGCATGCCGCAGCCATTGAAGCGAGTAAATTGACGCTGGCCGCCAATGGCATCGAGGGCGAAGTTTTCGCCAGCAACGTCTTCTCTGACGTGACCGGCCGTTTCGACATGATTATCTCTAACCCGCCGTTCCATGAAGGCACCCAGACCAGCCTCGACGCCGCACAGGCGCTGATCCGGGGAGCAGTAAAGCACCTGAACACCGGTGGCGAACTGCGTATTGTTGCGAACACGTTCCTGCCTTATCCGCAGGTGCTGGATGAAGCTTTCGGCAGCCACGAAGTCATCGCACAGACCGGCCGCTTTAAAGTTTATCGCGCCGTCTATGGTCGTGGTGCCAAAACACGATAAGGGCTTTTAACGTCATTAATCGCGTTGCCGGGCTGAAAACGTTGCTTTTTACAGCAATCGTTTCAGCCCGACGAAATAGTTGTTGACGCAAAGAGTAAAATCTCTAGAATGCGCCTCCGTGGTTGTAACATTCTCAGGATGTTACGGGTATGCGAAGGTGGCGGAATTGGTAGACGCGCTAGCTTCAGGTGTTAGTGTCCTAACGGACGTGAGGGTTCAAGTCCCTCTCTTCGCACCAAAATCACATGTTTCATATCGCGAGCACTGCGCGAAGGTGGCGGAATTGGTAGACGCGCTAGCTTCAGGTGTTAGTGTCTTAACGGACGTGAGGGTTCAAGTCCCTCTCTTCGCACCATTGCGGTGATATGAACAGACAACTCGATGCGAAGGTGGCGGAATTGGTAGACGCGCTAGCTTCAGGTGTTAGTGTCTTAACGGACGTGAGGGTTCAAGTCCCTCTCTTCGCACCAACGTTGTCATCCTCTGGCTTTCTGCTCGTTTCAGCTGCCTAGTTGCAGTGTCGCTTTATCCCTTTCCTGTTTTGTTTTTTTCGCGTGGCATTCACTTTCCCGGTCGCGACACCCTGAACACCCGCTTTACGCCTGTATTAACTCAGATGAAAATTCACAGAGACTGCCGCCAGTCCGCCCGCTAACGCCAGGCACGAAGGCAATAACAGATAGTGACGCAGACGCTGGTTAAATAGCATGACGACAGTCAGCAGCAGCGCAACTGTCATCACCAGTCGCCACTGGCTGAAGCTGGGTTCCCATAATGCGAACAGCGGCAGCGCGATGCAGGGCAGCAATACGCCCCACGCACTATCCAGTTTTTTACCCAGCGCCCAACTGACGCCCCACAAACCGCAGGCCGCAATAATCGCTATTCCCATGACGCAAACCTCAAATGATAAGCATTCCCATTATCATATGTCAGTTTTGCTTTGCTTGCAGCCTGTTTTTGTCACGCCTGGCAACGAAGATGACAGACCAGTTGGAAAATGCTAGATTGCGACCGATAACACCTTTAATAACAGCACCAGCAATAATTTGCTCACTGTCTGGCACAACCTGTTTATGCCGGCTTGCGCTTTGGTATTTCAGGGTCGTCACGAGTATTTATAATGAAATTACAATCATATGAAGAACTGAAACAGAGTAAATACCGGCTTTCAGTGATGCTTTTTCTGTTTTTAAATATCGCCGTTTCGCTATTTTATCTGCTGCCAATAATGAGCAATGAGAAAATCGATACCACGTTGCCGGTAATTTGTGTCGCGTCTTTTAGCGGCATAATGTTAATTGCACATTTAATATGGTCTAAAGTAAAACTCCCCCTTTTAAATCCTGTCGCGCTGGTGCTGGGCGCGCTCTGGGCCTGGCACATTAATTATCGTTTTCATCAGGTATTCTATTTTGATGGCGGCTTTCTTATTATCAGTTTGATCAGTGTGTTATTTATTAGTGCCATCGCCCTGAGCGATTATCTGGGGGCTTTTTGTCTTCATGTCGCGCCACCGGTGCTCACCGTATTACTGCTTGATAATGGGCAGCATCTGCCGCTGATTCTGCTGACCATTATGCTGCCGCTGATTGGTTTCTCACTCCAGCATCTTATGCGTCGCCGTGCCGACAACTTTACCCTGCGGCTGATGCACCAACTCTATGAAGAGAAAGAGACCTTCAGTGACCTCAGCATGCTCGACCCACTGACCGGACTGTATAACCGTCGTGGCCTGAAGAACCGACTGGACAATATTCTGGAAAACCATGCTGGCAGCCACTATGTGCTGCTGCTGGATATCGATCACTTCAAAGCCTACAACGATAATTATGGGCATGCGATGGGTGATCAGGCACTGGCGCGGGTCTCTGTGGCTATTCGGGATGCAGTCCGTTCACGCGATGTCGTCACCCGCTATGGCGGCGAAGAGTTTCTGGTGTTAATGACCAATGTGAACAGCTCCATCGCCATGAAACTGGCAGAGCGCATTCGTCAGTATGTGCTGGATTTAGAAATACCCCATCTTTTTAATGAGACTGTTTCAACCCACGTCACCATCAGCGCCGGCATTGCGCCTATCTACGATAATGATTTTGATCAGGCGGTAGCCAATGCTGACAGCGCATTATATGTGGCTAAGAATCAGGGCCGGAATACTATTCTTGCCTGGGAAGATCTTCCGCGAAAACAGCATGAGACCTTAAGTGAACCAGCCTGATTAAGCACAACTCGGCTGGTAATAACCCTGACATTGCCGCGCTATGGCCGGTTCTGCACTGCGCAGACGGGTTTGTTCGCTGATCGCATTCCCCACCCAATCCCCGATGGCAGCGACGTTTTTTTACGCGACTTGTAGATTTAATCAATAACGATTATCATTTGCTTTCTTATCTACACTTTTCGCGAGTCGTCATGGCAACCGTTTCAGCTCAGGAACAGCGTTTCAACGCTCAGTCGATGATCTTTCGGCAGAATGACCGTCCACTGGCGGAAAGTCTGCACGAGCGGCTGCAGCAACAGCGTAGTTATCTTCTTGATTCTGTTAAATTCAGCCAGCCCGCTCCGCACGACACGCAGACACTCGTTGCCTGGTCACAATCAGAGGCTTTTGCCCAGCTTATCCAGCGCTACAGCGATTATCTCTATCGCGATCATCCTGATGCGGTTCGTGAAGCAAAGCCGGTGCTCTCTCTGTGGGCGCAATGGTATTTTGGCCTGCTGCTGCCCCCGATGATCATGGCGTTGTTACAGGAGTCGCGCGCGCTGGACTGCTCACCAGAGCATATTCGTGTCGGTTTTCATGAGAATGGTCATCCGGCCACGTTCTGGATTGATGTGCAGGAGGATGAAGAAGCCCGCTATCTTAACCCTCAGCAGCGTATTGATCGGCTGATTCAGCAGCATCTGATCCCGGTGGTTAATGGTATTACTCAGCATGGTGATATCAACGCCCGACTCATCTGGAACAACATGGGCTACTCATTGCAGTGGTTTCTGGGTGAGCTGAAAAGTCAGATCGATGAGACGCTGGTACTGCAACTGGAGCAGGCGCTATTCTTTAACCAGAAACTGCTGGATGGCAGCGAAAATCCGCTCTACCGCACCATGATCATGCGTAATGGCGAACTGGTCCGTCGCAGCTGTTGCCAGCGTTATCGCATTCCTGATGTCGAACAATGCGGCAATTGCACCCTGAGCGGCAGCTAAACAGACGTAATTACCACGAATTCTCCGTTTATCTCGTTTACAGGCACTGAGGCTTGTGGCAATTTTTACGCCTTCGATCAGCCTGGAGAGAAAGATGAGTCTGGAGTCCGTGCGCCAGTTCTTTGCCGAACACGCCCCTGAAATTGAAATTATCGAACTGGCAGAAAGCACTGCAACGGTCGGAATGGCTGCGCGCGCCCATGGCGTGACGCCAGGAGAGATTGCGAAAACCCTGTCACTGAAAGTGAAAAACGACGTCGTGCTGATTGTGACACGCGGCGATGCCCGGCTGGACAATCGCAAGCTGAAAGCCGCGCTAGGCGCAAAAGCGCGGATGCTGAGCGTTGATGAGGTTATTAACTGGACCGGCCATCCGGTTGGCGGCGTCTGTCCGTTCGGTCTGGAGAATCCGCTGACCGTTTACTGTGATGTCTCACTGCGCAGTTTCGACGAAGTGTTACCCGCCGCTGGCGCTATCCACAGTGCCGTCCGCATCTCGCCACAGCAGATGGCTGAGCTGACCAACGCCCGCTGGATCGACGTGTGCGAAGCGATGTAATGCTTTGCATCTCTTGATCCAGCCCTGATGCTGCACACCTCCTGACAGCGTTTATCAGCCTTTGAGGGTCATTGCCGCATCATGCAAACCTATCAGGCGCGCCAGTAAGCGGGTGAGTTAATCGCCCATCTCAGTCAGCCGCTTAAAGGCTTCTTCGATGATCGACAACAGCATCGTGTTATCGACGCGGTGCAGCACATGAACCCATGCGCCGCAGTGCTCAGGTACGCCGACAGCAAGCCGTAGCGGCTGACGATAACGCCAGCTTTTACCGCGCGTTGCACCGGGACGTAGCTCGATATCGACACGGTAATCGATGCCAGACGCGACCCGCTGGTTCAGCAGCCAGGCCACAACCAGTGCATCGTGGATCCAGCATCCCGCCAGTTGACGCGTTTCCATGGAATAGTTGATCCATGGACGCAGCGTGTCTCGCACAAAATCGGCCAGCGGATGATCGACAGCAGTAAGACGGGTGAGATCCTGCTGGGTCAGCAGCGTCTGCGTGGTGACATCCATTGGCACCAGCGTCACGGCGGCACCGCTGTGCAATACCTGATGCGCAGCCTCCGGATCCAGGCCAAAATTGGTGTCTTTGATATAATCATCCAGCGTAAACACGCCACCCATGATGACAATTTCTGCCACAGAGTCTGCCATCGCAGGATAGCGCTGCATTGCCAGCGCCACATTCGTCAGCGGGCCAATCGCCACCAGGGTAATTTCGCCCGGATTGTCGCAAATCAGTTTGCCCATCGCGTCAGCAGCATCAAACGCATCCGCTGCAACATCTGCTGGTTGACGCACGCCCTTCCACAGCTCACTCAGCGCAAGCTGATTGACCCGATTATCCAGCGTTTCACGCCACGGCGCAGGATCTTCCTGTAACGCCTGCGTCGCACCCTGGATGACCGGAACAGACGATCCCAGCCGGACAATCAGATCTTTGGCGACGCGCGCGCCCACGTCGCTGGGTGTATTGCCCGCCACGGTAGTGATTAATTCCAGCGACAGTGCAGGTGAAGCTAATGCCAGCGCAATCGCCAGCCCATCATCGGTGTTGGCACCCGCGATACCGTTGCCGGGATCGCAATCAATAATGATTCTTTTCATATTTTTTATACGTTAACTCTGACTTTGCGGCTGGCAACCGCAGGATTCACCGATTTCAAGATAGTGTGGAAACTCCTTCAATTGCGCTTCGCTCTCGCCCTCTTTCAGCATCTGAATCGCAGAGCGGGCCATGTCACGCAGTGGCTGGCGCACAGTCGTTAATGTCGGGACATGAAATGACGAGTGATTGGTTCCGTTAAAGCAGACCAGCGCCACATCCTGTGGCACCCGAATCTGATGTTCGGAAAAGGCGCGAAGCGCACCAATCGCCTGACCTTCGTTACTGGTAAACAGTGCACGCGGCACACAACCCCGCGCGATCATAGCCTGCGCTGCCTCGTAGCCACCCTGAGGGGTGTAGCTGGCGGGAAACATCAGCGACTCATCAATGGGCAGGCCACGATCCTGCATTGCATCACGCCACCCCTGGATGCGATCCTGTGCATTGAGCATATCGACCGGACCGCTGATAATGCCGACCTGCTGATAGCCGTGACTTAACAGATGCGCCGTTACCTGCCAGGCGGCCTGACGTTCATTCACCCGCAGCATGTTAACGCCCGGCTGTGGCTCAACCCGCTCCAGCATCACCAGCGGCGTACCGCTGGCTTTAATCAAATCAATGTAAGGATGGCGATCGACGCTGTTGTAAAACAGCCCATCCACCTGACGGTTAAGCAGTCCCTGAATTAACTCCAGTTCTCGCCTGCGGTCATCACCGGCATCTCCCAGCAGCATAACGTGACCGTGGTTCATCGACTCCTGCAGCAACATGTGCGCCATGGAGGCGACAAAAGGATTGCCGATATTAGGCACCACCAATCCAAAGGTCTTGGTATTACCGGATGCCAGTGCGCGTGCTGCGGCATTTGGCCGGTAACCCGTCGCTTTAATCGCTTCAAGTACCCGCTGACGGGTGGCCTCAGCGACCGGACGCGGCCCGTTGTTAATGACATAACTGACGACTGCCACTGAGGTGCCTGCCGCTTTCGCAACTTCTCTGCGGGTCACTTTTCCCGTTAATGACTTAGGCACATCATGTCCCTCCATAAAAACAGGCCGCTTTATACGGCCTGCTGGTTGTCGCTCTCTTCTGGCAGATGAGATCCTCAGGTACTGCTAGATGGCATCTTCAGGCAGATTCAGATTTCGCCCTCGCGTCTCAGGCGCGACAAAGGTAGTAAAGAATCCAATGGCGGCCATTGCCGAGAAATAGACTGCAATCGGCCACCAGTGACCGGTATAAGAAAGCATAGCAGCGGCAACAAGCGGTGCGGTGCCGCCGGACAAAATCGAGCCCAGTTCTTTAGCCACCGCCATTTTGGTATAGCGATGATGAACACCGAACATCTCGACACCCCAGGCCGCCTGCACGCCAAAAATACCCAGTGACGCCAGCGCCATACCGACCACGATTACCGGAATCACCAGCATCGGTTCACGGGTATCCAGCAGCGTAAAAGCAGGCCAGGCGTAAAACATCAGCAACAGACAGAAAACGCGATACACGATCCGGCGACCAAAGCGGTCAGAAAGCCAGCCCGCTAAAGGAATGATCAGGAAGCCCAGCAGCGACGCGAGAAACACGGCGGTGGTCGGTACAGACTTATCCACCATCAGCACTTTTGCGACGTAACCCACGATGAAGCCTTGCGCCAGATAGGAAGGGCCGTTTTCGCCGATGCGCAGGCCAACCATGGTCCAGAAAGCGCGGGTACGCTGGAAGAAAGGCCGCTGATCGACCACCGACGCTGCCTTCATGCCAGCACGTTCCGCTTCCATCTCCGCTTTTCTGCGCTCAAACACCGGCGTCTCTCGCAAATGACGGCGAATCCACAATGCAACCAGTGCAATCAGCGCACTGCTGAGGAAAGGAATACGCCAGCCCCACTCCAGCAGGCTCTGCTGATCCATCTGCACCACCAGCAGCCAGACCAGCGAAGCCAGCAGCGTGCCACTATTGGAACCCAGCGCGATCACAGAAGAGACCAGTCCGCGGCGCTCTGTCGGCGCATATTCGCCCAGCATCACCGTGCCGCCCGATAACTCCGCACCCGCGCCGAATCCCTGTGTAAAGCGGAGCAGAACCAGGCAGGCAGGCGCCCATACGCCAATAGAGGCGTAGCCCGGGATTAAGCCGATAAAGGTTGTGGAAGCACCCATCAGAATAATGGTGGAGATCATGACGACCTTTCGGCCTTTGCGATCGCCGAGCCAGCCAAAAAACAACGCGCCGATGGGCCGGGCAACAAAGCCGACTGACCAGGTCGCGAAGCTGGAGAGCAGCGCCATGGCTGGGGTTGATTCGGGAAAGAAGACGTCGCCAAAGATGATACCGGCAGCCAGGCCATAGAGCGCGAAATCCGCGTACTCCATTGCCGTTCCGAGCCAGCATGAGAAAGTGGCGCGCCAGAAATCTTTGCGGCCTGAAGGGGTGTCAAACCGCTCATCGGCGGCTGAAGTGGATGACAGTGATGCCTGCTGCTTAACGGAATTGTGTGCCGTCATAACCCTATCCCTGAATGAGTATGCAGATCGATAAACGCCCGTCCATGGGTCGATTCCCTGATGAAAGCGGAATCCCCCGGTGACGACGTTCAGTGGGCGAACCATGATGAAAGGTTAAAGGATTCCCTGGTGTTGGAATCGTATTCATCGCCCCCTTTCGCCGGTGTATTTTTCACCGGTCGCTTAAACTGAGCGAATATAACTTAACAATCGATGGAGCCTACTGTGCATCGGGCACCGTGAGCAATCACTGGGGACTTAGTGTATCTACGCGCGTAGATAAATCAATAGATCCTGACGATATTTGTTAGAAAAACTTCATTATAACATTCCGTCATCACCCATTTTTTGCGCAAATTCAGCGAGTTAAACGCCTTCTTATTGCACAAAAAAAGTTACCAGCGCCTGTAAGTTATCTGATTCACTAATCATTAAGCACGATAAAAGGGGCAACGTTCCCTTCATCATTTTCAGTTATCGCACGCGCAGATTACCTGCAAATGACACTGGCTGTTTATTCTGAAAAATCACCGTAAACACAGGCAATGCGTTACCCTGACCAAAAGGCCGGACAGAGATACGATGAAAATTATTCTGATGCGACACGGTAAACCTGACCACCAGGCGGCGGGTCGCCAGAGTGTGCAGGCACTGGCTGACTGGTGCGAAGCGTACGATCTGTCACAGGTCAGTGACGGACCGCCGCCGCGCAGCATCGAAATTGCCCGTCAGGCTACGTTTATCGTCTGCAGTCCCCTGCCCCGCGCGCAATCCTCACTGAGCCAGCTCGGTCTGGAACCCCATGAGGTTGATGCGCTGTTCAGCGAAGTCGCCGTGCCGCTGGTGAAAACCGGTGAGGTACAATTACCGACCGTGTGCTGGCTGGCCCTGCTGCGGCTTTTGTGGTTTTGCGGTTATGCAGGCGACGCGGAGTCGCTGCAACATGCACGCAGCCGCGCTTCGGCGGCGGCAGAAAAACTGATCGATCATTCACAGCAAGGCACGGTACTGCTGCTGGGCCACGGCATCATGAACAAAATGATTGCGCGTGAGTTACGAAAACGCGGCTGGCAGGCAGAGAAGCATGCCAGCAGCCGGCACTGGAGCACTGCGATCTATCATCGTCCGTTTATCTGACCGAGCGGAAAATAGCCCAGTACCTCACAGCCCGTGCCAACACGCGGCGTGGCAATGACTTTACGCTGTGCCAGATCGATCACACTCAGCGTGCCATCATCCTGATTGGCAATCAGCAGCTGTTGCCTGTCGGGCGTGAAGCAGCCATCCATCGGCATGTTACCCACGCTGATATCGCCCAGCGGATTCAGCAGATCGTCAAACAGTGTCACCCGCGGTTCCTGATCCCCTATTGCCACCAGCTGTTCGCCATCGGCGCTGAAGCGAACCACCTGACAAGGCTGCTGATGACCCGGCAACGTAATGCGCTGGCGAATACGGTGGCTCTGCCGATCGATCAGATAGAGCAGCGGCGCGTCAGCGGCACTGGCGACCAGATAAGGGTGTTTCGGTGATGCGGCAATGCCCGCAATCGGGCCAGGAAGCAGGATGGTATCGATCACCCGTCCTTCCGCTTCACAGAGATCCACAACGGTGATGGTCGCATCCTCTTCGTTATCGGTGAACAGCTTGCGGCCGCTGGGTGACAGTGTCAGGCGATGCGCATTGTGAGAAGGAATCGGGATAATTTTTTCTACTTTGTCAGTCTGCGGATCGATCACCGCCACGGCGGCACTCTGCTCACAGCAGAGATAGACTTTGCCATCGCGCCCCAGCTGTCCGCTGTGGGGTGCCCGCAGCGGCGACAGATCGATAAAGCCACTGATCTCGCGACGCTGTAAATCAATGACCGCCACTTTATGACCCGGATGCGGGTTATTACCTTGAACGCCGTCGCCATAAATAGGGACATAGGCCTTACCCCAGGGGGCCAGCATCAGGAGTTCATGCGGCCGCGGTGGAAAAGCGTTCAGTTCCCGCTCGACCGCGAAGGTTTCCGGATTAAGAAACAGGACGCGATTACCCTGTTTATCGACCGCCAGTAAACCGTAAGCTTCACTCTGCATGCGCACTCCTTTCTCAGTAAGTTCTTCTTAAGCGTAGACAATCCTCTTCAGCCTGTCTGATGCTGCGGATTGATGAGCCGGGCTTACCCCACCTATTAAGTGCAATATTCACGACTGCGGTGACCAGGCCTTATGTCAGCCCGATAATAAAGCATGATATTAAGATATTCCTTAATTAAAGATTTCGTCATATTTAAATAAATGATTAACAGCGACAATATTATTATTTCGCTAAGGTGACCGGATTATTTCCGTATTATCCTAAAATCAAAAAAAGACATAGCTAATGTGTAAATAATGCTTTATTAAAAAGGTGCAGTGCAATTAAACAGCCGTGAGGAAACTTCCGCGCGCTAAACCACTGCGTCGCCACCAGGGAAAACCATTCATTCATTCCCGCACTCATCGGAATTGCAGCCAGTATGCAATGCCAGCCGTTGCCGCCGCACGCGGAACGGGCAGAGCCTGTACTGTGACGGGAAAATAAAAATAACAGGTGCACCATGACTTCACATCGCCAACGTCCAGCGCATAAAATCTGGCGTAACTGGAAAAGAATATCGTTCAGTAGCCAGATGTTATGGAATAAGAAACAGCAGAGACTCTGTCAGGCACCGGAATATGATCCGGGACAGGAAGATAATGTCGTATTGGTCTCGCAGCAGAAAGATCTGCCGGAGATTCCAAAAATTGTCTGGATGGTCTGGCATAACGATCACCTGCCCACCTCAATGGCGCTGAACATCAGTAAAATCCGGCGGGATAATCCCGATCACCAGGTGTATCTGATTACACAGCGCACGCTGTCGCAGTGGCTGCCCGAACTCAGCTTTATCTCTTCGGATCTGACGCTGGCCCATAAAAGTGAAATTATCCGGCTTGAGCTGATTCACCGTTATGGTGGCATCGGCATCGACTGCAGCACCCTGTTGTTTGAGAACCTTGCCTGGGTACATCGCGCGCACGAGGCACGACCAATGGATCTCATCGGTTACTACCGCGAGCAGTCAACGATGAATCTGCTGGCGCCGGTTACTGAGAGCTGGTTTCTGGCCGCGCCACCGCAAAACCCGTTTATTCGCGAATGGCTGAAACAACTGGCGCCGGTTAAAAACGTCGGTATCCGCAACTATTTCCATGAACTGAAGAAGCGCGATGATTTTCCGCTGATTGTGCAGAATATTGATAATCCCTCGCGCCAGCTCCTGTCGCTGGCACAGCAGGTTGCGATGCGTGAATACCGGCGGGCCAATCTCTATCTGCGTAAAGGCGAAGCCAGCGCCTGGTACTATCAGCGTTTACATGCCGACAGCAGCAGCGCCTTTGCGCAGTCCGTGATGTTTCATCAGCGGCCACAGACGCCGCCGCCGATTATCAAATTAACCGGCAACGAGCGACTGCATCTCGACTTCAATCTGCGGCTGGGTTTGTATAACCGCAGCAGTTTGATCGGCGAGATGATGCAGACCACACCGCCTGCGCTGGCATTGCCCTCAGCGGTCAAAGCGCGCGCGTAGCCACTGCGTGAACGTGGTGACCGCGCGGGGGACCTGCGCCGCCCAGGGCCGGACGATCCACAGGCGGGCTGCAAAGGCCTCAACAGGCTGCCACGCCGGCAGCACCTGCCGCAATGTACCGGCTGCCAGCGCCTCACGGGCGCTGAAATCGGGCAGCATCGCAATCCCCAGTCCCTGCAGCGCCGCATCGCGTATTGACTCGCTGTTGTTGGTGGCAAAGCTGCCCTGAATCCGCACCTGCACCTGTTCGCTATCCGTTGTCGTCTCAAACCGCCAGCGCGGTGACTCGATGCCACGTGGGTAGTAAAGACAGTTGTGCTGTTTCAGATCCTGTGGCGACTGCGGTACACCCTGCAGGCTGAGATAGGCGGGTGAGGCCACCAGCAACGTCCGGGTATCGCATAGCGGCAACGCGACATGGGTTTCCGGTAGCGTGTCACTGTGTCGAATTGCCAGATCAAAGCCTTCGCTGCTCAGTGACACGATGCGGTCGGTCACATCCAGCTGCAGACGCACCTGCGGATAGTCACGCAGAAACTCGCCAATGATTGGCACCAGTTGCTGACGGGCAAACGCCACTGGCGCGGTCATCCGCACCAGACCCCGCACAGGTCCGGCGGTATCCCTCACGCTGAAAAAACTCTGCTCGATGCGGGAAAACGGTTCGCGGAGCTCCTCCACCAGCTTCTCGCCTGCTGACGTCAGTCGCACACTGCGCGTGGTGCGCTGTACCAGCAACACACCAGCCATCTCTTCCAGCTCTTTGATTTTCTGACTCATCGCCGCTTTGCTGACGTCGAGCCGCTCTGCCGCGCGGGTAAAACTGCCCTGCTCTGCCAGTATGGTCAGCCAGTGAAGATGATCCCACAGCGCATCCGTTTTCATCTCTTTCATTGTGATTGTTCACTATAGTGAATAATCATTTCAGGCTACGCGCTTTTTCCCGCCGGATAAAGCGGTCACCATAGCGTTATTAATCATGATGAGGAATTCGCTATGCCACTGCTGCAATTTGATGTTATTCAGGGTCGTTCAGAATCCGAACTGCGTACACTGCTGGATGCAGCACACCGCGCTGTGCTTACGGCTTTTAACGTGCCAGAACGCGATCGCTACCAGATTGTTCAGGAAAACAAGCGCTATCAGATGGTGTTTCAGGATACCGGGCTGGGATTTACACGCAGCGATAATCTGGTGATGGTGCGGGTCTATACCAGCCCACGCAGCAGCGAACAGAAACAGCATTTTATGGCGGAGCTGGCACGTGAGCTGCGCGAACATTGTGGTGTGCAGGGCAACGATTTAATGATCAGCTTTATCACCAACGACAAAGGTGACTGGAGTTTTGCCGACGGCGAAGCACAATATCTCACCGGCAAACTCTGAAAAACGTCCTGACCTCTGCTCTGCTGACGGTGCGCGCCAGCCACCGTCACGCCTGATAACCTCCCTTCTGGAATGACAATTAACCAATCTGCTCTCCACCGCACAATTCGGGCCGGATATGTTGCAGCCGGATGACAGCCAATATAGATTGTCGAAAAACCATCCCCCGAAGATGGCTGGTTGCGTGAAGCCTCGCGTAACCCTGAAAAGAGGATTTCCCATTGTCCGAATTGGTGTCCGTCGCCTTGTTTCTGGCCGCTATTGCCATTTATTCCTGTAAAGCCGGGCGTAACAAATTCTGGTTTATTGTTGTTCTGATTCTGCTGGTGCTTTTCGTTGTGCTGAACGCCACCCTTTATGCCAGCAACTATTTTACGGGTGACGGCATCAACGATGCGGTGCTCTATACCCTGACCAATAGCCTGACCGGCGCGGGCGTCAGTAAATATGTGGTGCCGGCGATTGGGCTGATCATCGTACTGTTTCTGCTGTTCTGTCTGCTGTCGTGGATTCTGCGTCGGCGTAAGCGTCCCCATCACATGGGCTGGTCGCTGCTGGCGGCTGTCTGCGCGCTTGGCTCCGTGCAGACCACCCCGGCTTTTCGCCAGGTCGCGACGCTGATTGTGTCGCATACCCAACTGGCGGATTCTGACTTCGACAACTTCTATAGAGTGCCGCGTAATCGTATTGAGCAGCCGCACCTCAACGTGGTTTACATCTATGGTGAAAGCTTAGAGCGCACCTATTTTAACCCCATCGCTTTTCCTGGCTTAGCGCCGGAGCTAAGCCGGCAGAAAGAGCAGAGCATCGACTTCAGCGAAACCGAACAGCTGCCTGGCACCGATTACACTATCGCGGGCATGGTTGCCTCACAGTGTGGCATTCCGCTGTTTGCGCCGTTTGATGGCAATGCGTCGGCGTCACTCTCCAGTTTCTATCCCCAGAACGTCTGTCTGGGCGACATCCTGAAAAACTCCGGCTACCAGAACTGGTTTATTCAGGGCGCCGATCTGCGCTTTGCCGGTAAAGATATCTTCCTGAAATCGCACGGTTTCGATCCCGAAAACCTGTATGGTTCGCAGGAACTGAAAAGCCGCGTTGCCGATCCCACCTACCGCAATAACTGGGGTTATTACGACGACACCGTGCTGGATGAAGTCTTTGAGAAATATCAGGAACTCTCACAGGCCGGTAAACCTTTTGCGCTGTTTACCCTGACCGTCGACACCCATCATCCTGACGGGTTTATCTCGCGCAGCTGCGATCGCCGGAGCTATAGCATTGAGGGCAAACCAAACCAGTCATTCAGTGCAGTCGCCTGTTCGCAGGAGCATGTTGCGCGTCTGATTTCGCGCATACAGGCGTCACCGTGGTTCAAAAATACCGTGATTGTGGTGAGTTCCGATCATCTGGCGATGAACAATACGGCGCATGCGTGGCTGGTTAAACAGCCTCGTCGCAATCTGTTCATGGTGATTCGCGGCGATAAACCGCAGGCGGAGCTGATGGAGGCGAAGCGCAGCACGCTGGATAATGGGGCCACGCTGCTGGATATTCTCGGTGGTGACAATGCGATTGGTCTGGGCCGCAGCAGCCTCTCCTCGATTTCGCTCTCCACCCAGTTCGACGATATGAAAAGTAAGGTGACGAGCTGGAAACCTGACATCATCCAGTTGTGGAACTTCCCGAAGAAAATAGATAACTTCACGGTGGATCAGGCGAAGAATACATTCAGCTTCTCAGGTACCACCTTTAAATTGCCGATTCTGTTCCGTATCAGTGACAAGCATGTAGAGCCGATGCCGGAAGGAGAATATTCGGCTCCGCTGCGCTATCAGCTGGCCGATTTTGCCGCCGCTGATAAATTCCTCTGGGTCGATCGCTGTTTTAAAATGGCGCGGCTCTGGCAGCCTTCGCTGGCCCTCTCCAGCGATCTCTGTGTCGCAATGGGGCAGCTCGGTGGCACGCCGTCGGTGACGCACGTCGATAAAGCGCAGTGGAAAGGCAACGTGAAGTTCCCGGACGGCGCCGTCAGCGATGCGCGTTACCAGCAGAACCTGGCGCAGCTTCGTATTGAAGATAACAATATTCGCTACAGCGCCGACAGCTTCCGGCTCGACCTGCCCGGCGCACCGGAGAGTATTAAAAGCTTTAGCGGCATCTCACGACCAGAGATCTGGGGACGCTGGTCTAACGCCAATCTCGCACCAGAAGTGCATATCGACTATGTCGATGCGCTGCCCGCAAAGTTCGATCTGGTGATCACCGCGCGCGCATATGGCCCCAATGCACACCGCGCCATTCCGGTTCGGGTCGGCGACCAGCAGCAGTTGCTGTCGCTGGGTGAAGAGATATCGACGCATACCCTGCATTTTGACAATCCAACTGCCAGCCATCGTCTGGTGATTGCACCACCGGAGCCGCAACTGAGTAACACCGGCAATATCACCGGTCAGGATCCGCGCAAATTAGGCATTGGTATGGTTGAAATTAAAATCGTGCCACAGTCATAACGCCCGTTTTTCTGGTCACGCCTCTGCGGATTCCCGCAGAGGCCCATCACCTCAAATCCTGTCTGACTTCACCGGGTCAGCTCCCCGATCAGGGCCTGTCGCGCAGCGCTTCCAGCTTCTCGCGCTGCTGACCGTCGGCGGTAAAGTTATCCGCGGCCAGCCAGCGCTGCATCCCCTTTTTCACCTGTGGCCATTCGCTGTCGATAATCGAGAACCAGCTGGTGTCACGCGAACGCCCTTTGTAGACGATCACCTGACGGAAATCGCCTTCATAACAGAAACCCAGACGGGCCGCGGCCTTACGGGAAGGCGCATTGCAGCTGTCACATTTCCATTCATAGCGGCGATAACCTAGCGTCTCAAAGGCATAACGCATCAGCAAAAAATGCGCTTCCGTTGCCATGCGGGTCTGCTTCAGCCGGGGTGAGAAAGCGACATGCCCGACCTCCATCACGCCATGTTCAGGCTGGATGCGCATTAACGACAGGGTGCCCACCGCCTGCTCTGTAGCAAGATCGATCACCGCGAAATGCAGTGGATCGCGACTGGCCTCCAGTTGCTTTGCATAATCCTGAAATGCCTGCCGGTCACTAAATGGCCCCATAAACATGTAAGTCCAGTCACGCCCATCCTCAGCCTGCGACCACGCCTCAAACAGGGCATCGCTATGCCGTGCCACGCTGTAAGGCTCCAGCCGGCACGCCTGCCCAGTGAAAATCTGATGCTGCGGTAATGGACGGGGTTGCCAGTCTGATAGAGGCTGACCGACCGGCTGACCATATTGATTAGTATGTTGTGACATGCTGCCTCCCGGCTACAGATGATATCTGCAGATTGCCACTATCATGGTGGGTTAAAAAGTACCACAATCATGAAAAATGATAGATCCACGGGAGCAGACGATGAAGCCACAGATCCCCCCTTTGCTGCTGGCTCCATTGATACCAGCCGGCGGGACAACGCTGCAGCAGCAACTTTATCAGCGGATAAAGCAGGGCATTTTGCAGGGTCAGCTTGCTGCAGGAACAGGGTTACCTTCCACACGTCAGCTGGCACTTGAGCTACAGGTTTCACGTAATACGGTGCTTAACGTCTGGACACAGCTTCAGGCAGAGGGCTATCTGATGAGCGATCGACAAGGCAGCCGCGTCAGCCTACTGGCTCTACCTGCCCGGCATGCTGATGACGAGACGCTAGCCAGCTGGCCGCTGGCAAAACGGATGGATCCCTTTTATCTAAGTCAGTGGGCCGACACCGGCTCACTACCCCTGCGTCCCGGCATACCCGCCCTGAACCATTTCCCGATGGCGGCATGGCGACGAGCGCTGAGTCAGGTAACGCACCACACACCACCGCAGCTACTCGGCTATGGCGATCCGCTCGGCGATCCCGAACTGCGTGCTGTACTGGCGCAACAGTTGCGGATCACACGCGGTGTACGTTGTGATGCCGGACAGATTGTGATTACCGAAGGTGTGCAGCAGGCGCTTACGCTGTGCGTCGCCCTGCTAAGCAATCCGGGCGACCATGGCTGGATTGAAGATCCGGGTTATCGCGGTGCCAAAGCGGCTCTGCAGGGCGGGCAGCTTAACCTTGTCCCGATCCCCACCGATGAACAGGGAATGGCGCCCGAACCGGAACACTGGACTGCAGCACCACCCCGCCTGATTTATACGACGCCTACTCATCAGTATCCTACCGGCGTAGTGATGAGCGCGGCCCGGCGTCTGGCGCTGATTGCCGCCGCCCGGCAGCACCAGGCGTGGATTATTGAAGATGATTATGATGGCGACTTCCATTACCACGGTGAGCCCATTATGGCGATGCAGGGCATGACAGATAATGCCCCGGTTATCTACCTCGGCTCATTCAGCAAGACCCTGTTCCCTGCGCTGCGTATCGGTTTTATGGTGCTGCCCGCGCCGCTGGTCAAGCGTCTTCGACCGGCACTGCATCAGATCCTGCGCGGCGGAAACCGTCTGGAGCAGCAGGCGCTGACCCGTTTTATTCTCAATGGTGATTATCGTCGCCATCTGGGCAAAATGCGTCGTCTCTATCGTCAGCGACAGGCACTGCTGCGAACCGGACTACAGCGCGCTGCGGGTCAGGCGATTTCGTTGCTGGGCGGTAACAGCGGTATGCATCTGGTGCTGCCACTCGAGCCTCATCGGGATGACGTCGCCATTACCCGCAAGCTGCACCAGGCTGGCTACGCGCCTGGTGCTCTTTCGACTTTCTATCTGACTGAACCGGTGCAGCAGGGGCTGGTTATTGGATACGGTAACTGTAGCGACACACAGATTACCGCAGCCACAGGCCAGCTAAGTCGATTACTTGGCTGGCCCGGCTAACGTGATCATTTCGCGCTGATGAGGCTGGCCGGGGCGGCAATCGACTGGCGAATCATCAGACGGGCATCAAAGCGCGGCATCGGCCCGACGGCTTCGCCGCGTATCTCTGCAATCAGGCGTCGTGCCGCTTCACGGCCCATCTCATAGACTGGCTGCGCCACCACCGTCAGCGGCGGGGTGACAATCTCACTCCACGGAAAATTGTCATACATAACAAATGAGAGATCGGCAGGGATTCGCAGTCCGCGCTGCGTCACTTCACGCAGCAGCCACATCGCGACCACGCTGTCAGAGGCCACCAGCGCCGTGGGCGGCTGCGGACGCTGCCACAGCTCGGCCACGATACGGGCGATTTCCACTTCATCCAGCGCGTTCACTTTCACCAGCGTCGGATCAAATTCCACACCCGCGGCGGCAAAGGCCTGCATCATGCCGCCGACGCGCTGGGCGACTGGCGTCAGGCCAAAATCGCCTGGCGTGCTGTAGTCGGTTGCCAATGCCATGCTGGTGATATAGGCGATATAACGGTGGCCTGCCTCCAGTAACCGGGCGGTGGCGTCTGCGGCGACATCAGTAAATTCGCAGCAGATCGCCTCTACTTTAAGGCCATTCACAGCGCGATCAAACAATTTCACTGCTCTGCCCTCCTCCAGAACCTGAGTCAGGTGACTGTTGAGATGGTGCTCTGAACAGCAGGGCGCAACGATAATGCCGTCAACCCGCTTTTCCAGCATCACCCGCACCGCATCCTGCTCAGCCTGCAGCTTTTCATCGCTGTTACTGAGCAGCAGATGGTAACCGGCCGTGCGCGCCACATCGGCCATGCCGCGCAGCGCCAGGCCAAAGTGGGGATTTTCGATATCGCCGACAATCACTCCAATGGTATTGGAACGTCCTGTGTTCATGCTGCGGGCCAGAGCATTCAGACGGTAGCCCAGCGCGGTGGCGGCGCTGTTGACCCGCTCCTGCACTTCATCACTGACTGCCCCATAGCCTCCCAGCGCGCGCGCCGCCTGAGCTTTAGAGACTTTTGCTGCGCGTGCCACATCCGCCACGGTAGGCGCTTTCGATTGCCGTTTCTGACTCGTCATAATTATTTTGAATCACAGGTTGATGACAGGAATATTGACGCCGAAAAAAGGCTGTGCTTAAACTCATTGTAACCCCTTGAGACCGGTCTCACAATGCCCATGTCTTAAGGTGCCACCTGTTTTGAGACCGGTCTCAATTATAATCGCTGGCTCAACAGTCTCTGATGTTTAAACCTGCAAAAACGGATGAGCTATGAAATCGCAAACCCCCCGGGGCAAACTGCTGGGCACACTGCTCGCACTCTGTTCACTTTCGTTCTGTACGCTGGCTGCCAGCGATAACAATCCTTATGGGCTGATCGAACCCGACCAGCTACGCATCGCCAGCGTCGGCGACTCCAAACCCTATACCTTCACGGATGCCAGCGGTCAGTTCACCGGCTTCGACGTCGAATTCTTCAGAAATGTCGCCCACCGAATCGGAATCGATAAGGTCGATTTTATTGGTCAAGACTTCTCGGCGATTATGCCAGCAGTGGCCAATGGTCAGTATGACGCGGCGGTGGCGGCTATCGGCATCACCCCGGCGCGGGAAAAGACGGTCGACTTTTCAACCGGCTATCTGGCGGGATTTCTCACCGTTCTCACCCGCGCTGACAGCGGCGTGAAGAATGTCGCCGGCCTGGCGAAACACCGGCTTGGCGTCGTTCAGGGCACGCTGCAGGAGAGCTATGCCGTCGAACACTTCACCCAGACCGATCTTGTCCGCTTCCCGGATAACAACAGCGCCGTTTCCGCACTCAACAACGGCACGTTAGACGCCATCTTCCTCGACTATGAGGCGGCAAAAAGCTATGCCGAACGCTTCAGGCTGGTCTCTGCCGCCGACATCCCCTCGTTTGATGCACCGGCCGGCATTACCATTGTCAAAGGCAAGCCCGCCTTCAAGGCCGCACTGGACAAGGCCATCAAAGCCGCCATGCAGGATGGCACCTGGCAACGGCTCTATGAGAAATGGTTTCCCGGATCGCCGATGCCAAAACAGTATCTGCCTGGCGGCCAGTAAAGAGGCGGACGTTCGCGTCCTGAGTTAACCGGGGGAACCCCCGCCCTGCATGGAGACGGCGATGGACTTGCTCACCATTCTTTCCCGCACCTTCTTTGATTTTCCATCAATGATGGAAGTGCTGCCGCAGATGCTGGCCACCGGACTGGTCAACACGGTGATTATCTCGCTGGCGGCAACGCTGCTCGGCACGCTGTTTGGTCTTCTGCTGGCGCTGATGGGCATCTCGCCTTCACGCTGGCTGCGACTGCCTGCCCGGCTCTATACCGATCTGTTTCGAGGTCTGCCCTCTATTCTAACTATTCTTCTGATTGGTCAGGGCCTGGCGCGAGTCAGCTATCAGCTGTTCGGTCCGACACCCTACCCACTGGGGATCTTCGCGCTTAGCCTGATCGCCAGCGCCTATATGGGCGAGATTTTCCGCGCCGGTATTCAGAGTGTTGAACGCGGCCAGATGGAAGCCTGCCGCGCGCTGGGGATGAGTTATGGACGGGCAATGCGACTGGTGGTGATCCCGCAGGGGATCCGCCGCGTGCTGCCCGCCATCGTTAACCAGTTTATCGCCATCATCAAAGATTCCTCGCTGGTCTATCTACTGGGCCTGATGACCCAGCAGCGCGAGCTGTTCCGCGTGGGTCAGGATGCGGCGGTACTCACCGGCAATCTCTCGCCCCTGATGCTGGCCGGACTGTTCTATCTGATCATCACCGTACCGCTGACGCACATGGTCAACTATGTCGATGTGCGTTATCGCACTGGTCGCCGTCGCCTGACGGTTCCGCAAAGCGGCTTAAAAGAGGTGGATGAAGTCAGGCCGCCCAGCGGCGTACTGATCACGCATCCCCGCATCGGAGGCAACCATGAATAACCTGAGCAGCACAACGGACGCGACCTGGCACGGTGCCAGCCTGGAGCTGCGCGAGCTGACGCTGGCCTATGGCCCGATTGAGGTGCTGCGTAAGGTCTCGCTGCGGGTTGCGCCTGGCAGCACCACCTGCATCATCGGGCCATCAGGCTCAGGTAAATCGACACTGCTGCGCGGCATCAACCGACTGCATGAGCCGCAATCGGGAGATGTCCTGCTGGCTGACCGATCCGTGCTGCACGACAAGCCCGATACGCTGCGGCTGCGGATTGGCATGGTGTTTCAACACTTCAATCTCTTCCCCGATCACAGCGCGCTGGAGAACGTGGCGCTGGCCCCGTGGCGGGTCAAAGGCCTGCCCAAAGCGCAGGCGATGGCGATAGCGCGTCAGCGGCTGGAAGAGGTCGGGCTGGGTCAGCGCGCAGACCACCGGCCACGCGATCTCTCCGGCGGCCAGCAGCAGCGTGTCGCGATTGCCCGTGCGCTGGCGATGGATCCCGAAGTCATGCTGTTTGACGAGGCGACCTCCGCGCTCGATCCCGAACTGGTGAAAGGTGTCCTGACGCTGATGGCGGATCTCTGTCGTCGCGGCATGACGATGGTAGTGGTGACACATGAAATGGGCTTTGCGCGCAAAGTGGCGGATCAGGTGGTGTTTATGGATGAAGGCGAGATTGTTGAAGCCGGGCCGCCGGGCGCCATTTTTGATGCACCGCAGTCACCGCGTCTGCAACGTTTTCTCTCTGAAGTGCTGTAACTGAGTAAGGAACCTGATAATGGCAGTAAAAACTGAAATGAACGTGGTGGTACTGGGTGGTGGCGTCATCGGTGTGTCGACGGCGCTGGAGCTGACAAAACGCGGTGCCACCGTCACACTGGTGACCGAAGCCGCGCTCTGTTCCGGGGCATCGGGACGCTCGCTGTCGTGGCTTAACTCGGCGGGTGAACGCTCCCTGCCCTATCACGCGCTGCGTATGGCGGGCATTGATCGCTATCGCACCTTATTTGCTCAGCATCCTGACCTCGACTGGCTGCGTTTTGATGGCGGGGTCTGTTGGTTTAGCGACGATGAGGCCGGAACGCAGGCGCGGCATGCCTATGAAAAAGCACACGGCTACGACTCACAGCTAATAACCGCGGATACCGTGGCGCAGGCAGATGCGACGATCGATCCCGATGCGCTGCCGTCACAGGCGATATTCAATCCCGGTGAAGGCTGGGTCAGCCTGCCACACCTGACCGATTATCTGGTGAATCAGTTCCGGGCGCGCGGGGGTGAAGTGATAGAGCACGCCGGTAAAACCAGTGTGATCACCGGGCATGGCCGTGCCTGCGGCATCCGCAGTGATCTGGGAGAACTGCGGGCTGATGCGGTGGTAGTCGCCTGCGGCCCCTGGACACCGGATGTGGTTGCACCACTGGGCGTATCGATCCCCAACGGATCGCCCGTCTCAATGCTGGTGATCACTGAACCAAGCCAACATGAACTCAAAGCGGTGCTGAACACGCCACGCGCCGCTATCCGGCCCAACCCTGGCAACCGTTACGCTCTGGATCATGACTGGTATGAGGAAGATATCCAGCCACTGGCCGGAGGCGATTACCATATTGATAAGCAGGTGGTGGCGAAGCTGGCGGACGAAGCGAGCAGGCTATTACGTGGCAGCGAGTCGCTCAGCGTCCAGAGCTGGAAAATTGGCCTGAAGCCGATTCCCGGTGATGGCGATCCGGTGCTGGGCCAACTGCAGAAGGTGCCGGGCTGTTTTGTCGCGTTCACGCATTCGGGCGCAACGCTGGCGCTGATTGTCGGAGAATTACTGGCGGAAGAGATCGTAAGCGGTGAGAAGCATCCGATGCTGGCGAGCTTTGGTGCGGAGCGTTTCAGCTAAAAAAAGCCGGTCATTGCGACCGGCTGATTTTATTTAACCGCGGAAGAAGATATCGCCTGATTTACCCATGACGATTTTGCCGGTGTCATTGGTAATAAGAATGTAGTTGGCGTTGATATAGGCCCAGTGGGTATTTGCCTGCGGGGCGGGCAGATTACGCTTTTGCCACTCGGTGATGGTGTACGTTTTATCGGTGTACTTCTCTGGCACGATGTCACCGATTTTGTACTCTTTGTAGTCGATGATGATGGTGCTGAGTTCGTAATTAGGGCGTGCGCCGTTGGACGGTGCCGGAGAAGTCGGCGTCGTCGGCGTAATGCCATCATTAGATTGTGAGCTGGTCTGCGGCTGGTTTTGCGCGGCACCGGTGTCCGGCTGAGCGCTGCCCGTATCAGGCGTAGCGGGCTGGGCACCCGGGTTTGCAGGCTGAATCTGCGGTGGTGGCGGAACGCTATCCGTTGCTTCGCCAGCAGCCTGTACAGCGGGGATCAGGCTCAGTGAGCCAACCAGTAATCCCATTGATAAAAGTACACGTTGAGTCCTGCGCATAATGATTTCCACGTTGAATTTTGACAGTCAGGCTAAAATTTATCGCACTTCAGTTCCGGTACGCTAATGCTATGTGTAAGGCAAAACAGCGCGATTCACTTTACTGCGCACAGCTCAGGTAACGGATCACTGTACGACCACTTTATCCTGAGTTGCCAGATCGACCAACAACGCAATGCCTAAATAGTTGCTCCAGTTAAAGCCGTTCTGCAGCACCACAATCGCATTGCCATGACGTTTATCGTAGCCGATAAAACTGGCATAGCCGCCAATATAGCCCACCTGATAAGTGATCTGCTGTCCTTCAATGGTGTCGGTGACCCAAGCGATATTCTGCGCCTGCGCGCCCTGCTGATACCACGGCCGGTTCACCGCCGCAAAAGCCCGACCCTGCGCCGTATCATCGGTGGCATTGAGGTGCGCGCGCAGATAGGCACTCAGATCGCGCGCATTGCTATAAAGACTGGCCGCGGCCACCATGTTGCCGTGAAAATGCCAGTCAGGCGTCAGCGTGCCACGGCGGATAAATTTTGGCTGATCGCCTGCATGGCCCAGCGCACGCAGCGGATAGCCTGGCAGCGTTTCCGGGACAAAACTGCTTTGACTCATCTTTAGCGGGGTAAAGATAAGCTGTGACGCCAGCGTCTGAATCTCCTGATGAAAACGGGTGCGTATGATAAAACCGAGCAGCGCATAGCCGAGATTGGAGTAGTGTGGCATGCGTACCGCAGGTGCAGAGAAGTCCGCCAGATAAGTCAGCAGTCTGTCACTGTCGAGATTGCCATAGAAATTCTCGCCAGTGCCCAGATAACCCACGAACTGCAACAGCATCGGCAGGTCCATATCCTGACGCGGCAGGCCTGAGGTATGCGTCACCAGTTGCAGCAGGGTGATGCGCTGCGCATCAGCACTAAGATGAACCTCTTTCGGTAGCAGGTCGGCCAGCGTGTCACTCCAGCGCAGCTTACCCTGTTCAACCAGCTGGATAATCACTTCAGCCGTCACGCCTTTACTCAGCGAGCCCAGCGCAAACAGGGTATCGGGCGTGATCGGATAGCGATGCGCCCCATCAGTAACGCCGAAAGGATAATAGCGGGTCGGGCCGCCGCGATGAATCACCGCAATGCTGATGCCGGGAACCTGCTTCTGCTGCATGTAGTGCTGCACGATGTCATCGACATTTTCGTGAAAGGTGGCGTGCGTCAGATAAACGCGGTCGCCTAACGGCGCGGAGGTTTGCGACAGGGTTCCGCAGCCCGCCAGCAGGAAGATCATGACTGGCATAAATCGCATTATGACTCTGCCGATCCAATGGCTGCTATCGGCCAGCCGTGCGAGGTATACAGCTAAAGCCTGGCTGACGGAAAATCCATTTTTCATTTAATAATCATCAGGTTAATTTTATTTACTACGCAGCAGCCTCTCTGTAGCGCAAAAATGTACCACAAAGTGCAGCAGGCTATCGCCTGCATAATGGGGTCAAAATGGTGTTAAACGCGGTTTAACCTCATGCCAGCGCCGGACAGGGTTAGCTGTGTTGAACGCCCACAAGGGTGTACACTGCTGCGGTTTTAAGGCTCAACGCCGCGCTGAAATTTTCACATGCCCGGGAGGCAACCGCATGAAAGAAGGCCCACTGTCCGAGAAAGAGCTGCAATGGCTGGAAGATATGCTGGAAAAATATGGCAGCGAAGCGTCGATTATTGATGTCTCCGAGCTGGATGGTCTGCTGACTGCCGTTCTCTCCGGCCCCACTACCGTTGAACCCAGCCAGTGGCTGGTGGCCCTTTGGGGCGGCGAGAAGCAGATTCCAAAATGGAGCAACGAGCGTGAAATGACGCGCTTTATGTCGCTGTGCTTCCAGCATATGAATGATGTGGCTGATCGTTTATCTGAGTTCCCGGAGCAGTTTGAACCGCTGTTTGGCATCCGCGAGATGGAAGGTCTGGAATTTACCGTGGTGGAAGAGTGGTGCTTCGGTTACATGCGCGGTGTCGCGCTGACCGACTGGTCTGCCCTGCCTGCGGATCTGCAGCCTGCGCTGGACGCTATCGCTCTGCACGGCGTGGAAGAGAATCTCGAAAAGATCGACGCCATGACGCCAGACGAAATGGAAGCCAGCATTGAGGCGATCCGCCCTGCCGCCCTGGCGCTGCACGATCACTGGATCTCTCAGCCGGAAGCGATTCCCGTGCCTCAGAAACCGGTCGCGGCAGAGAAACTGCCTGGCCGCAACGATCCCTGCCCGTGCGGCAGCGGCAAAAAATATAAGCAGTGCTGTCTCCATTGATTGACTGCTTAGCCTCACGATCTGCCGGGCGGCTATTTGGCCCGGCATGCTTCTCTCACGATCCACGACAGTTTGACCTGCATCACTCTACCCATCCCCTTACCTGAATAGACTGCTCACGACTTGAACAGCTTCACGCTTATCGCTAAGGTAAGCGCGATTTTACCCGTCAGGAATAACCATGATCACCATCACGCTGATTGACGATCACCTCATCGTCCGCTCCGGCTTTGCCCAGCTGCTGAGCCTGGAATCTGATTTCCAGGTGGTGGCGGAATTTGGTTCTGGCCGTGAGGCACTGGCAGGTTTACCGGGCTGTGGCGTTCAGGTCTGTATTTGCGATATTTCGATGCCAGATCTCTCCGGGCTGGCGCTGCTGAGCAAGCTGCCGGCGGGCCTGGCCACCATCATGCTTTCAGTCCATGACAGTCCGGCTCTGGTGGAACAGGCACTTAATGCCGGTGCGCGCGGATTTCTCTCTAAACGCTGTCGTCCCGATGAGCTGATCGCGGCGGTGCGCACGGTCTCCACAGGCGGCTGTTATCTGACGCCAGAGATTGCGATCAAGCTGGCCGCTGGTCGGCAGGACCCGCTTACCCGACGTGAACGTCAGGTGGCAGAAAAACTCTCACAGGGCATGGCGGTTAAGGAAATTGCCGTTGAGCTGGCGCTGTCACCGAAAACCGTACATGTTCATCGCGCGAATCTGATGGAGAAGCTCGGCGTCAGCAATGATGTGGAGCTGGCGCGCCGCATGTTTGATGGCTGGCAATGAGTCCTTTTGTTTCGCGGCTGATCTCCGTTGTCGCCAGCTTTTTTATCTTTTCGGCGGCCTGGTTCTGCCTGTGGAGTATCAGCCTGCATCTGGTGGAACGCCCGGAACTGGCGGTGCTGCTATTCCCGTTTGGCCTGCGTCTGGGGCTGATGCTGCAATGTCCACGCGCTTACTGGCCGGTGCTGCTGGCAGCTGAGTGGATCATGCTGGTCTGGCTGGCGAAGGTGGTCGCGCTGGCGCATCTGCCGCTGTTAATGGCGGGCAGTGTACTGACGCTGCTGCCAGTGGCGCTGATCTCCCATTACCGCCATCAGCGTGACTGGCGCACGCTGCTGAGCCAGGGTGCGGCACTGATCGCCGCGGCGCTGCTGCAATCTCTGGCGTGGGCGGGACAGCAGGAGATGCTGAACGCCCTGCTACTGACGCTCACCGGTGGTCTGACGCTGGCCCCGACCTGCCTGGTCATCTGGCACTATCTCACCAGCACCCGCTGGCAGCCGCTGGGGCCGTCGCTGGTCTCACACCCGGTCAACTGGCGCGCCCGGCATCTTATCTGGTATCTGCTGCTGTTTGTCATCAGTCTCTGGTTGCAGCTTGGCCTGCCCGCTGAACTGTCGCGCTTTACGCCATTCTGTCTGGCGCTGCCGATTATTGCTCTGGCCTGGCACTACGGCTGGCAGGGTGCGCTGATCGCGACGCTGATGAATGCAATCGCGCTGATCGCCAGCCAGACCTGGCACGATCATCCGGTCGATCTTCTCCTCTCACTACTGGCCCAAAGTCTGACCGGACTGCTGCTGGGTGCGGGTATCCAGCGGCTGCGCGAGTTGAATCAGTCGCTGCAGAGCGAGCTGGCGCGCAACCGGCTGCTGGCGGAACGGCTGGTCGAAACAGAAGAGAACGTACGCCAGGAGGTGGCGCGCGAACTGCACGATGATATCGGTCAGACGATTACGGCAATCCGCACCCAGGCGGGCATTGTGCAGCGCCTTGCGCCGGATAATGGCCGGGTGATCCAGAGCGGCGTCCATATTGAGCAGCTCTCACTCGGTGTCTACGATTCAGTGCGGCGACTGCTGGGACGTCTGCGACCCCGCCAGTTAGATGACCTGTCACTTGAACAGGCAGTCCGCTCCCTGATGCGTGAGATGGAGCTGGAGGATTGCGGCATCGTCAGTCACCTTGAGTGGCGTATTGATGAGACGCTGCTGAGCGAAGCGCAGCGCGTCACGCTGTTTCGCGTCTGTCAGGAGGGGCTGAACAACATTGTAAAACACGCCAGCGCCAGCGCCGTGATGCTGAAAGGCTGGCAACAGGATTGTCGCGTTTTGCTGGTGATTGAAGATGATGGCTGCGGTCTGCCGCCAGGTTCCGGTCAGCAAAGCTTTGGTCTGGTCGGGATGCGCGAACGCGTGAGTGCGCTGGGCGGCTCCCTGACGATCTCCTGCACCCATGGAACCCGCGTCAGCGTGCATCTGCCGCTGCGTTCGGCCTGAGGAATCACCGTGTTTAACTTCCTGAAAACGCCCGCTAACGCCGCCCCGCTGCAGGACAAAGGTGAGATTGATAGCCGCTATCGCTACTGGCGACGGCACATCATGTCAACCATCTGGATCGGCTATGCCCTGTTCTACTTTACCCGCAAAAGCTTCAACGCGGCAGCACCTGAAGTGATCGCCAGCGGTGTGATGATGCGAACCGATATCGGCCTGCTGGCGACGCTGTTTTACATCACTTATGGCCTGTCGAAGTTCTTCTCCGGTATCGTCAGTGACCGCTCCAATGCCCGCTATTTTATGGGACTGGGGCTGATCGCTACCGGCGTGGTCAATATCCTGTTTGGCTTCTCCACCTCGCTATGGGCTTTTGCGCTGCTGTGGACCATCAACGCCTTTTTCCAGGGCTGGGGCGCGCCGGTCTGCGCGCGCCTGCTGACCAACTGGTATTCGCGTAACGAGCGCGGCGGCTGGTGGGCATTATGGAACACCGCGCACAACGTTGGCGGTGCGGTTATCCCGATCGTTATCGGCGCGGTGGCACTGCACTATGGCTGGCGAACCGGGATGATGATTGCGGGCAGTTTAGCGATACTCGCCGGACTGTTTCTCTGCTGGCGTCTGCGCGACCGGCCTCAGACTGTCGGCCTGCCCACTGTAGGCGACTGGCGACAGGATGAGATGGAGATGGCGCAGCAGCAGGAAGGCGCAGGTCTGAGTCGCAAAGCGATCCTGACCCGCTACGTGCTTTTCAATCCCTATATCTGGCTGCTGTCATTGTGTTACGTGCTGGTCTATGTGGTTCGCGCCGCGCTCAATGACTGGGGGAATCTTTACATCTCCGACACGCTGGGGGTGGATCTGGTGACGGCCAACTCGGTAGTCACCCTGTTTGAGCTGGGCGGTGTGATAGGCGCGCTGGTCGCGGGATGGGGCTCGGACAAGCTGTTTAATGGCAACCGTGGCCCCATGAACCTGATTTTTGCAGCCGGGATTTTGCTTTCCGTCGGCTCACTGTGGCTGATGCCCTTTACCAGTTACGTGATGCAGGCCGCCTGCTTTTTTACTACCGGTTTCTTCGTCTTCGGCCCGCAGATGCTGATCGGCATGGCGGCTGCCGAGTGTTCGCATAAAGAGGCGGCGGGCGCGGCAACCGGCTTCGTCGGTCTTTTCGCCTATCTCGGCGCGTCACTCTCCGGCTGGCCGCTGGCGTGGGTAATCGACGTCTGGCACTGGAGCGGCTTCTTTGCGGTGATTGCCACGGCGGCGGGGATATCCGCCCTGCTGCTGTTGCCGTTTTTAAATGCTCAGGCGCCGAGATCCCTGCCTGAAGCGTGATACGCCTCTCCTTTTTGCCCCAGGTGGGGCAAAACTAAGAAATTTTCCTGGTTTCGCCTGGATGCTGTCTCAGGCCAGTCTGGCGGCAAGTTTTTACAATGCCAGCCATTAGCTGCCCATTGCAGCTATTCCAACCAGGAGAATCCCCTTACATGCTGGCATTCCTCAAACAGGTGCGCAGACCAACGCTGGATCTGCCAATCGAACTGCGGCGAAAGATGTGGTTCAAGCCGTTTATGCAATCCTATCTGGTGGTCTTTATCGGCTACCTGACCATGTATCTAATCCGCAAAAACTTCAATATCGCGCAGAACGATATGATCACCACCTACGGACTGAGCATGACGCAGCTGGGGATGATCGGTCTGGGTTTCTCCATCACCTATGGCGTCGGGAAAACCCTGGTTTCTTATTATGCTGACGGCAAAAACACCAAGCAGTTCCTGCCGTTTATGCTGATTCTTTCGGCCATCTGTATGCTGGGTTTCAGCGCCAGCATGGGCACAGGTTCCGTCAGCCTGTTCCTGATGATCGCCTTTTATGCTTTAAGCGGATTCTTCCAGAGTACCGGCGGCTCCTGTAGCTACTCCACCATCACGAAGTGGACGCCGCGCCGCAAGCGTGGCACCTATCTGGGGATGTGGAATATCTCCCACAACCTCGGCGGTGCCGGTGCGGCAGGCGTGGCGCTGTTTGGTGCCAATGTGCTGTTCAACGGCCATGTGATTGGGATGTTTATCTTCCCGTCTATTATCGCGCTGATTGTTGGTTTTATCGGCCTGCGCTACGGCAGCGATTCCCCGGAGTCTTATGGCCTGGGCAAGGCCGAAGAGCTGTTTGACGAAGAGCTAAGCGATGAGGATAAAGAAGCTGAAGATGAGTCGATGACCAAATGGCAGATCTTTGTCGAGTACGTACTGAAGAACAAGGTGATCTGGCTGCTCTGCTTCGCAAACATCTTCCTCTATGTGGTGCGCATCGGGATCGATCAGTGGTCAACGGTTTACGCCTTCCAGGAGCTGAAGCTCTCTAAAGAGGTGGCGATTCAGGGCTTTACCCTGTTTGAAGTGGGTGCACTGGTGGGTACGCTGATGTGGGGCTGGCTATCCGATCTGGCCAATGGCCGTCGTGCGCTGGTGGCCTGCGTCGCACTGGCGTTGATTATCGCCACGCTCGGGATCTATCAGCATGCCAGCAACCAGTATGTCTATCTGGCCTCGCTGTTCGCACTGGGCTTTCTGGTCTTTGGCCCACAGTTGTTAATCGGCGTTGCCGCGGTCGGCTTTGTGCCGAAAAAAGCGATTGGCGCAGCGGATGGGATCAAAGGCACTTTCGCTTACCTGATTGGTGACAGCTTTGCTAAGTTAGGTCTTGGGATGATCGCTGACGGCACACCGATATTTGGCCTGACCGGCTGGGCTGGCACGTTCGCCGCACTGGATATCGCCGCTATCGCCTGTATCTGCCTGATGGCGTTGGTTGCGGTGATGGAAGAACGCAAGATTCGCCGCGAGAAACGACTACAGCGTTTGAAGATGGTGTAAAGATAAAACTTGGCCCGGCGTAAGCCGGGCTTTCCCGCCAGGTTCTGCCCTCAGCAATTGATGTAGCCCCACCAATCTGATCACTGCCAGTCAGCCCGGAAACCCTCCCATCCCCTTTCACATATTCTTTCACCTCGTCCCCGATTATTTCGAAAATTCCCTGTCAGGTGGTCAGTCTGACCACCAGGTTGTGGCCATGTTTTAATATTTACATGGCTGAGGGCCTTTGTTTAGATGATAACTGACACCTCGAATAAAAAATTAAGCGGAACCTGATGATGATGAAGGCGCTGACTGAGCGGCAACTGACGATTATGCGACAGCTTATTTCTCATAACAGTTACGTGAGCCTGCAATTTATTTCTGAAAAAACAGCCATCACCAGCCGAACCTTACGCCGCGACATCGCTGACATTAATGAAAAACTGGCTGACTTGGGGATCAATATCAGCGGAAAAAGTGGGAGAGGGATCACAATTAAATTCTCTGATGCCCAGGCAGAAATAGCTGCGCGCCGGATTTTTTCAACCGAGATAGATGATTTCAGCAGCAACTTCAGAATGCTAAAAATAGCATCTGATTTATTAATGCTTTCACCAAAAAGTTCATCCATTAGCGAACTTGCGGATAAATACTTTATCAGCCGTGCGTCGATAGTGAATGATTTAAAAACACTGGAAGTCTGGTTGCATCAGTTTAATTTAACGTTATTGAAAAGTCGCGTCGGCACCAGTATTAAAGGCAGTGACCAGAATATTCGCATGGCGATGAAAGCGCTGGTATTAAAATCGATTTATAACCGTCAGGACATGATGGAAAGCCGCCTGGATGAAAGCACGCTGCAGGAGCTTTCAGAGAAATTTGGTCAGCAGGCTGTCCATTTTACCCTGCAACTCATCAATTTTATTGAACAGCAACTGCACTATACGATTAGCGATCCTTACTACATTAATTTGTTTACTCATATTCTGGTGCTGATTCACCGCAGTCACTCGCCGATGCCCAGGACCGACGCGCGCGCCGTGACCATGAGCCGGGTCAGCGATCATCACGCCTGGCAGGTTTCGCTGGCGGTGGTAGAGCGTATCGAGACCGCCTGTAACACGGTGCTGGTGGCTGAGGAGTCTCACTCTATCTATCAATATCTTGTTTCTTCCGGTAAAGCGGGCGGTGAGGTACCACTGCAGGATGAGTCACTGATTTCGGAACGTGAAACCCGCTTTGCGCAGGAGTTGATTAGCCGGGTGGCGCAGCGCATCAACATTGAAATCACGACCGACCAGAACCTGCAGGCGTCCTTGTCCTCGCATATCAAGCCGATGCTGAACCGTCTGAGATATCACATCCGGATTAAAAATCCGCTGCTGCATGATATCCAGACCGAACTGGGAACGGTGTTTACCGCCGTCAAAGCGGTGATCAACCAGCTGACGCAGGAGTACAGCCTGGATGAAATCAGTGACGATGAGGTGGCGTACCTGACGGTGCATATTCAGGCGGCCATTGAAAACAGCATCAAAGTTAAGCGGGTACTGCTGGTCTGCTCCAGCGGTCTGGGCACGTCGCAGCTGCTTTACGGGAGGATTATCCGCGCCTTTCCCGACTGGAAGATCATCGACATCGTACCTGGAAAAAATATCGCGGACTCCCTGAAACGCCATGAGTGTGATGTGGTGATCTCCACCATCCGGCTGGAGCCGCTGGAAAAACCGGTGGTTTATGTTTCAGCCCTGTTTTCGGCGAAAGATATCGCAAGAGTCACAGAGTGTCTGGTATCGAATTCAATTAATTAATAATGGAGAAGTAACATGACAACAGCCGTGGCGATTAATGAAGTGCTGAAAGAAGAGTGCATTATTCTCGATGTCGATTGCCAGACGAAAGAGCAGATTATTTCTCAGTTGACTGACCTGCTCTGCCAGACCGGCGCGGTCACTGATAAAGCAGCATTCCTAAAGGATGTTTATCTGCGTGAAGAATTGGGCTCTACCGGATTTGAAAATCATATTGCGATTCCGCACGGTAAATCTGCTGCCGTAGCCAAAACCCGGATTGCCGTGGGCCGTTTACGCCGCGATATTCCATGGGAAACCATTGACGGCACCAGTGTTCGTTTAGTGATTCTTTTCGCGGTAAAAGAGTCTGATAAAGATGTCGGCCATATCAAAATGCTCGCCAGAATATCCATTGCGCTGGGCGATGAAGATGTCGTTGAACAGTTACTGACTGTCCCGCATCGTAAAGAGATGTTTCATTTGCTGTTATCCCGCTCGGGAGCCTGAATAAACCGGAGAGTGTAATGAGATAAAAAGCTTAAGGAGGTATTCCAGGTTGTAGCCATTCCTTCAGACCGAAAAACATAAATATAAAATTTTCACTGGAGAACGTTTATGAACATTATTGCCATTACCGCCTGTCCTACAGGTGTCGCCCACACCTACCTGGCCGAAAGTAATTTGAAAAAAGCGGCTAAAAAACTGGGCCTGAATGTATTAGTTGAAACCCAGGGCGCGATTGAAAGTGAATATATTTTCAGCGACGACGATATTCATCGGGCCGACGTGGTGTTAATTGCCGCGGATAAGAAAGTAGAGATGGCGCGCTTCCAGCACAAAAACGTGATTGAGGTGCCCGTCACCCGAGCCGCAAAAGATGCCGAAGGCCTGTTAAACGCCATCGTGAACGGTGAGCTGGCTCCCCGCCTGGTGGATTCAGCATCGCAGACGAATGCGTCTGAACCGGCTAACAGTGCCCGTGAAACGTCAGGTTCCCGCTCCTGGATGTCTGAGATTTATGTGCATCTGATCACCGGTGTAAACCTGATGATTCCGTTTGTCGTGGCGGGCGGCATTCTGATCGCCCTGAGCTTTTCATTCGGGATTACCGCGGCCACACCAGGGGACGCGAATTTCAGCCCGATAGCGAAGATGCTCTCTGATATCGGCGGCGGTTCGGCCTTTGCCCTGATGCTGCCGATTCTGGCACTGGGGATCAGCCAGTCGATCAGCGGCAAAGCGGGCATCGTGGCGGGTGCCGTGGGCGGGATGATGGCGATCCACACCGGCTCCGGATTCCTGGGCGCACTGATTGCGGGATTCCTGGCCGGATACATCACGCTGTTGATCAATAACCATATTCACCTGCCTAAAGCCGTCGCCGGCCTGAAACCGATTTTGATTGTGCCGCTGCTGAGTGTGCTGCTGACCGGTGCACTGATGGCGCTGTTGATTGGTGAGCCGATTAAAATGCTGCTCGGCTGGCTGACCGCCTTCCTGAGTTCTCTGGGTAACGCTAACGCCGCCCTCCTCGGTCTGCTGTTCGGCATGATGGTGGCCTTCGATATGGGCGGCCCGCTGAACAAAACCGTCTGTATGTTTGCGATTGGCCTGATGTCGAGCGGCATCTATGGACCGATTGCCGCCTGTATGGCGGCGGGCATGGTGCCGCCGCTGGGCATCGCGCTGGCAACCACCCTCTTCCGCCGCAAATTCACAGAGCAGGAGCGTGAAACCGGCAAAGTCACTTACATCCTCGGCCTGTCGTTTATTACCGAAGGCGCGATCCCCTATGCGGTCGCCGATCCGTTGCACGTCATCCCGGCCATTGTGGCGGGTTCCGGCCTCGCAGGCGCCCTGTCGATGATGCTGGGTTGCGCTTCCCGCGCCCCGCACGGCGGCATTTTCGTCATCTTCATTCCTAACGTGATCAGCCATGTCATGGCTTATCTGTTTGCGATCGCTGCAGGCAGTCTGCTGACAGCGCTGATCCTGCTGTTTCTGAAAAAAGATATCTCCGTTCCTGAACAACAAGGATAAAACCTATGCTTTACAACATGAAAGACTTGCTCAGCGTTGCACAACAGCATCAGTTTGGTGTCGGTGCATTCAACATCGCCAGCGCGGAATTTGGACGGGTGGCGGTTGAGACTGCCGAGAGACTCGATTCACCGCTGATTCTGGAGATCCATCCTGAGGAAATGGCCTTCACCGGCCCGGAGTTTATCGGTTATCTGCGGACGCTGGCGATTCAGGCGCGGGTGCCGGTGGTGATCCATCTGGACCATGGCCGCTCGCTGGAAGAGGTGATGAAAGCGATCTACGCCGGTTTTACCTCTGTAATGATTGACGCCTCGTCTCACCCTTTTGAGCAGAACATTGCGCTGACGAAGAAGATTGTCGAGATAGCGCACACGATTAATGTCTCCGTGGAAGCGGAGCTGGGCACCATCGGTGTGGCGGAAGGCAGCGGTGAAGGCGGCAGTAACGAGATTCTCTATACCGATCCGCAGCAGGCCGAGACCTTTGTGCGCGAGACCGGCACCGATACGCTGGCCGTCGCCATCGGCACCTCGCATGGCCTCTATCCCAAAGGGAAGCAGCCGAAGCTGGATATCGAGCGCCTGCAGCAGATCCGTAAGGTGGTGGATATCCCGCTGGTGCTGCATGGCGGGTCAGGCAACAAAGACAGCGAGGTCGCGGAATCCATTCTTTATGGCGTCGGTAAAATCAATATCTCCAGCGATATGAAGAAGGCCTTCTTCGTGGCGCTGGAACAGGAACTGAAACAGGGCGGACACGAGCCTAATTCACTCTTCGTTAAACCGATGCAGGCGGCAGGTGAAGTGGTCGCAGCGAAGATGGCGCTGTTTAGTTCGGTGGGGAAAGCGGCGCTGTATCGGTAAGCCAGTCGCCAATGACTAGTGGAACACGGCTGCGATTCAAAGAGACACTGAGGATTCGGTGTCTCTTTTGCTGCTATCACAACACTCAGCGCTCTGTGCGGCTGACTAAAATTCAGGGGCGTTTAGCGAGACGACCTGTTCAGCCACGGACGGTAATAAATGTGTTCAGCCTGGAAATCGACCGCGCCTTTATTACCGGTGAGACGCTGAGCCAGCGTTAATGCAAAATCGAAGGCGACACCCAGCCCCCGGCCACTGAGCAGATTGCCATCCTCCACCACATCCTCCATTACATACTCGCCATCTTTGACGTCCAGCCCCAGCTCGCCTGAACAGGTATAGCGACGGCCTTTCAGAAGGTTATTGCCACCCAGCACCCGGGCGGCGGCAGAGCAGATAGGGGCAATCAACATGCCGGCGTCATCATGTCGCTGAATTAAAGCAGTAACAGCAGAGCTGGCGGCCAGATTCTTAGAACCCTCAGGCCCGCCTGGCATGATCAGCGCATCGAATAAATGTGCGTCCGCTAATTCTTCAATCAGCGTATCTGCTTTAATGACGGCACCGTGGTAGCTGACGATCTCGCGCTGAGGCTGACAGGCAACGGTGGTGACTTTGATGCCAAGCCGGCTGAGGATATCGAGAGTAATAAACGCTTCTGCTTCTTCAAATCCTGTGGCCAGGAGTAATGCTGCATTTTTGGACATATTGCCTCCGATGATTTTCAATAAATGAAACACTGTTTCATTTTAGTGGCATTCTACCAGAAGTTTTCCGCTGTCGATGACTCTGTTTAAAAAAGGGAGGGTTTACAGCGTGTGCATGACAGGATGCCACTGGCAGCGCGCGGGGCCGCTGGTCTTTATTCATGCGTGAGCCATGAGCTGGTTTTTCTGCGCGGGTGATCTCGTCCTCTTCAGCCGGGTTCATGCTATCAGAGGGCTTAATTACAGCAGTGCGGTTGGGTTGGTTGAAGGTTCAGGGTGATGAAGATTGGTTACTCCCTGACTGAAACGTCAGCCGGCGGCGCTGAAAGAATAGCGCAGCGTTTATCCAGTAGCGACTCAACGGACGCCCGATTGCCCTTATCCCAGCCGCGCCGGGTGGTTAGCAGGATAAATCCTTTTTCTCCCGAGAACGTCGTCGGGATAAGCGCCACGCCAGACTCCGCCAGCTGTGGCGGCGACAGATGAAAATGGCGTGCCACGGAGGAGACAGGATAGATCCCCATCGCCGTGGGCTGCATAACGCGTCGGGCATAGTAGGTGTGATTCAGCAAACGGTCGGGCAAGGGTCGCCAGTCATCACCAATATAGGGCCTCTCGGCCTGAAGCTGGCGATAGACATCCTCCCGCAGGCAGGTCAGATGAATATGCAGTTGATTCTGGCTGCGGCCATAAGCGGAGTTCAGCGCCATACCGAGCCGCTCCTCAGGCACTTCAGCACCATAGGCCGCCATCAGACGATAACGCATTAACCAGGCGTAACCGAAATAATCGGGACGTCCGGGGCGCGTCAGCGCAATACTCTCAATGCCGGACATCGCCACTGTGGGCACCAGAATAAAGTGCAGCTTGTGGCGGGGATTCTGGATGATGCTGTAGCCCTGTGTGGCGTCCTGCGGAAGATAGACTTGCTGGCAGGGAGCCGGATCGCGACGGTAGTGATAGTTATTCATGCAGAGATTATGCGTGACCGTCCATAGCGCGTCAGAGCGGGCGCATCCTGTCAGCAGCAGCGCGATGACCAGCGGCAGAGACCGGCATCGCCATAACCATTTCCCGTTTAGTGGATTCCGTCCGCTCAGGAGACTCAATGCAGGTATAACCTCATCAGCAAGGGTTTGTATTAGGGAAGTGTTTAGCTGAATGGCAAATCAGCATTCAGAAAGAGATGCACTCACCTTTTGCTTCAAAAGCTTCAGGAATTCTGCAGGCGTCGTTTCCCATAAATCTGTAGAAAATTCCGCGCCATAGCAGCTTTCGAAATCCTGCTCCAGATTGTCAGTCTCCCTCATAAATTGTTCAATATCACCTATCAAGCCATGCCGGGAGGCGGGAGTAGAATCTGCAATCCATGCGTTGATTTGAGCATCTACACTTTCACCACTACCGAACAGGTCATAATCCTGTCCAAAATAGATGGCGATAAGGCTATCCAGTCCGGCTATGTTAATGTTTTTCAAAGTCGTAACCTCGGCGACTCAATTATTCAGAACCTTGGTCAGCTCAACCTCACGGGTTATGGGATTAAAGTATAGATAGAACTGATCCCCATCCAACTGATCAGGCCTTGCCCATATTTCCTTCTCACCCAGACTGCGCTTTTGCTTCGCGTATCCCAGCTTTTCGAGATAAGCGCGCAGCGATGCAGTATCTGCAGCTCCTTTAAATACGATGCTATTTGTAGGAGAATAACCGTCACCAGGGTGCGACTCGAAATAGAACTCGTCCGTTATACGTGGTGCTTTTTCGATATCTGAGTCTGTCAGTGTATGGTATTTAAAAAAATCGTGTTGTGTGTAAACAGTCGCCTCATTTGAGCACGCGGCAACAAACCAGACAAACAGACCGCCACAAATAAGCACGGTAGCAACCATAAGCGCGGACCACTTAAACAGGTTTTTCATTGCTTCGTCCCCATGAATGAGAGTGATGTCCCATCATTGGTAACGACCTTAACAATTCCAGATGTGAAATCGTTCCACGGCCTGAGCCAGGTCATAAAATGCGGAAGATATACTTTATACGGCTGATGTCGCAGGCATTTATCATCCGGGTCGGGAAAAAGAATCGGACGGAATCCATGATTTTTATGGGAACCGATAGCCCCATAGTAGTCCCAGCGCCGAACAGCTGAATCATAGCTGACTGGCTTGAGACGATAGCCATATCGGCCCGGTATGATAGCCCGATAAAAACCAAACAGATCGGAAACCAAATCCTCACCACTGAAACCGCTGTCTGTATACCATGAGAATGAACGCAGACTTTGCAGGCTTTCGAATCTGGATGCGGTGTTCATCATCATCGCCAGCATGATTCTGTTAATCTCATCGGTGTCCCGGCCTCGCTTGATTTCCCAGTGAGAAAACTTCCCGACGCCAAACCGCGATTTGAACTTAAAAACGCCCATATCCTGCCGGTACATGACTGGATAAGATGGCTTGCTGCTACGCTCACCTTCAGCGAACTGACGCCTCAACGCAGCCACGTCATTGCCACGGGCATGGCCCATATCAATCCAGCCCAACACCTCGGTGTAAACTATGCCTCTGTCGAGTACGTCAAAGGATGCCCCATCCTTAATTTCTCTTCGGGTGCTCATACTTACATCTCCTTATGTAGTTTGCTCGTGAATGGTATAGATGATTTTTCAGACAGTCCAGCCGGGAAGCTGTTTCATTAGCCTGCTTACCATTGATTAATATTCCAGGTGTGCTGCATGCCGGTTTGGGCAACAAAGCGGGCGCTCCGCCTTCTTATTCTTTGTGATAAGAGAAATCAGCTGTGACTAGATGCGAAACTGACTTAGCAGATTGAACCTCATAGGCGAAATAGTATCGTTCTCCCGTTGTGAATTTAAATCCGAACACAGGAAGGCACTCACCTTTTGGAACATAAACAGGCTTGTCATCAAAAACCCTGTGAAAGGATTCACTTTTATCGCTGTTGATTTGAATGGCAGTGATACTTTCTTGTGGCTCCAGTGGCGACACTACACAAACTCGATTGTCTTTGAGAAACGCCGTTGTAGATACGCGCCCCACCATTCGATCGCCAGGCCCAGGACATCCCGTTAAGAGAAATACGACACCCAGCAATATTTTGTTTTTCATGTTCAACGCTCCTTCCCTGTTACGACTTTATGGCAATGCGAGGGGCAAAAAACTACTTCACTTATTATAAAATTCGTTTTTTTTATTCATCTTCTTCTCAATCACTCTGACTATGATCTGATAACCGTTGAGGGTTACCACTGTTCTGATGACTATTAGCGTAACCCCCACAAACCTTCAATATCGCGTTGATTGTATAGCTTTGCTAACGCTGTCCAAAAATTCTGCTCTCCCTCTGTAGATTGATCTGATGGCTTTACCAGAAGGAAAGTTATTACGAGCAAGGTGACGGCGATAAGGATTCCATCCCTTGCCGGGACACGTTTCGCTTCCATTTAACACCAACTCAATTGTGCAAAAGACATTAGCCCGTTACGTAATTTTACCTGTGAGGTATAGAGTAATGTCTGCCGAATAGCCATGAAATCAGTTCGGTGTTGTAAAGTGATCCAGCATAAAGACACGCCGAGCGGCGCCGCGAAAATGCAGCCTGAAATTCCCTCGCTCTACATTATTCACCTTGATATTTAACCGCTCCCGATGTGATCTCGGGAGCGGCTTTCCATTCAAACGACTTTCTGTTTACCGGATATAACCTGAATAAACTCCTGAACCTGCTTTTGTTTCCGCGCCGACAGCTTGCATACCTGGCGCAGCGACTGCACTAGTTCGCTCTCCTGCCGGGCAGTGAGCACAATACAGCCTTCCATTACCTTTACCTCTACGGCTGTGCCAGTGACAAAGCCGGCTGCTTCCAGCCATTGTCCTTTCATAGTGATGGCGGGAATCCGGCTGTAATCCGGATAGCGGCTCGCGTAGCCAACCGTCAGCTGGCGGTTATTTGAAGGCGAGACTTCTGGTTCAGAGAGTTGTGCAATAGAATGGGCGTCAGTCATGATTACTATTCCTTTTCAATAGTGATTGTGATTAGCGGCGCGGGTGTGTTGGCGCACATCCGCACCGCGCTAAATACCTGTATATATCATCAGTAAAGCGACAAAAAGTCCAGCTGAAAGCAGCGTGAAATAATCTGTTTATAAAATCATTTGAATATAAATATTAATATTTATCTGGCGGTAAATAATAAGGCACGCACCGGCAAGGCGCGCAATAAAATAATAATCAGGATTTTTTATGTGTTGTTTTTTTAACTATTCAGACTGTACGTTCGGATTTAATTTTTTCCAGTAATGCGGCAGCGCTGTTTTCTCCGCTGATTAATTCAGGGTTTACTGCCGCCACTGCACTGTGAGTTCCCCCTGGAATGCTTTCGCCAGGATTAGTTGTCGGGTTTATTGACGGACTGATAGTCGCGGCTTACGGCGATTCGGCGCAAACCATGGGTCCAGGTACCACGCCAGGCTTATCATTTGATCTGGCTTGATAGTGAAGGGACTGATGTGGCTGGCGGAGCAGATTTTTCTTGTACCAGAGTATGTGTCTAAAGCAGCGGCGGCAGGGATTCGGCTGACAGTATCGATTACGGGCGGATCTATCAAAAAACACACGTGATGCAATCATTCCCAGCCTGACTGAAACAAACTGTTCAGGATTTGCCTGCAGGCTATCAATAACTTTCGCTGGCAACATTTATGCTGTGAGAGACACTGTACATTGACTTTTCACTCCCCAGATAGTTTACTTTTTTTATTATAGTTACACCCTGAGTAAATCTATGCCATCAAAAATAAACTGGCTATTGCAAAACACCTCTCCAGGAAGCCTGGTTTTGCAATCCTGGCTAACCCGGAACAACATATCGCCTTCTCTGGCCTATAAATACGCGCAAAGTGGCTGGCTGAAAAAACTGCGGGCTGGCGTTTATGCGCGCGCAGGACGAGAACCGGACTGGAGTGATGCGCTATGGAGTCTTCAAAGCCAGCTTGACGCGCCAGTGCATCTGGCCGGACTGAGCAGCCTCTCCTGGCAGGGCCGTTCCCATTACCTGCAACTTAAGCAGAGTCAATGCTGGCTTAGCGTTGAAAACAAAACAATATTGCCTAAATGGTTTAAAGAATTTCCCGGCGTTGAGTGGCTGATAGTATCAGCTCTGAAGCTTCCTCAACTGGATGAGAAGTTCCGAACCGAGCTCGACGTTAAAGGAAAAAAATTAACTGCCAGCGTACCAGAGCTGGCAGCCTATGAGCTGTTAAGCGCAGTCCCTCAGGTAATCTCATTCGAGCACGCTGCCGAGCTTTTTCAGGGACTGGTCAATCTCAATCCACGTAAAGTCGAGAAGCTACTTACGCTCAGTCAGTCCGTACAAACAAAGCGATTGTATCTGTTTTTCGCCAGTTTTTATGATCATGCCTGGTTCAGGCGCGTAGATACCAGCAAAATCGACCTGGGATCGGGTAACCGACAAGTTGTTGTCAATGGCAAGCTGGACACGCAGTACATGATTACTGTGCCCGAAAATTTTAACAGGAAGGGAATAAGCCATGGATAAAACCTCCCCCTACTACCGCCAGGTCTCCCTGCTGGTTAGAGCATTACCCTATGTCGCTAACGAGACCTGTTTTGCGCTGAAAGGGGGAACCGCAATCAACTTATTCATTCGCGATTTTCCCCGATTGTCCGTTGATATCGATCTGGCTTATATCCCACTGGAAAGCAGAGAGGTCGCCTTACGCGCCCGTACTGAGACTGTTTGAAATCACCGCGCAGTAGGTCAGCGACAGACCAGATAAAGGCAGCCGTTTGCGAAAAATTAGTGTTAGTCATGAAATCCTCGGGGAGATCGCGGCCGTAGTGCAAATGTACAGCGGCATAAATTCAATATTGGAATGCAGTGCGCAAAATCATACCTGCTACAGTGACTATCGCAACCGGTATGGGACTAAGAAATGAATACTGCGAGTGAGAAACAGTTGATGAGAGCGATGGGTGTGTCAGGTTAATGTCCATCTACATTCAATGAGACTAATAAACACTAGATGCCAGGCAAAAAGCCGTCCTTAGGCGACTTAATCATGCATCTTAACCGCTATCGAAACTAAGTTTTGGCGGGAATGTAGGTTTTCTTGAGAGGCACCAGCAATTTAGTGTCAATATCAACTTGCTCATAGTTTTCGATAAGCGCTCTAACAAGGTCATCCAGCGTCCAAAGCGTCAGCGGTATCGTTGAACGATCGGCTTCATATCGAGCGTCCTTAGTGAAACCACCTGTACTGACATAAAGCCCACGGTCGTCTTTATGACGGCCGCCAATAAAGCTACGGATTTGCTGACTTCCCATCTGTTCTCTGCGGTGTTTTACCTCAACGATAATACGCGGATTTTCAAAGCCAAATCCATCAGGAGAAGCGATGATGTCTTTACCCCGATCGGCTCCAGCAGGAGACACCTGAGTTTTATATCCCATGCTGCGTAAGACGCCGGCAACAAGGTCCTGCATCTCATCCCAGTCAAGTGAGTTGATGCGATCTTTAATACCCTCAAATGCAAGCATTTCCATATCACGAAGCGGATCTGAAACAACTTCATCCTCATCCATTCGAACTGGATTATGAGTAATAACGTCTACTGTGGGTTTCTTATCCTGTAAAAGCTCTACTAACGCATACTCTGGAAGCTGGAAAACTGTCAGCGTAGAGCCTAGTGTATTTTTGGTCGAAACAGACAAACGATCGCGGTCGATTTCTTCAGTATTCCATTTAACCTGCCGAGCAATCCCCATCCCCTCTTCTACCCATTCAGGATGATATTGGAAGTCGGAAGTAACTTTGCCTAACAGATAAGTACGATTGGCTGGCGAATAGGTAACAACCCAATCACCCTTTTTGATTTCATTCACAAAACGCCAGACCTGTGATGCACCAGAACGGGCACTTCCCAGCTTCGTTAAGGGATCTACTTTCTGGTATAGGGCGAGTAACTGGGATCGGGACAGACCAGGTTTGACCAAAGGAGCCAGTTGCGACCAACCAATACCTATGATTTGTTTATCGCGAAAATCGTCATAAAGTTTGCCGCCATCGCCACGAATCATCCACATTCTGTTACCCATATCTGTCCCTTATGCGAAAAAGAAATTTAGCTGAATAATAATCTTGTTAGCTGCAGGCGCCAAAGCGCACTACAGCGGATACCCAGACATCCAAGAATAATTATTTTAGATGATTCATCCCAGGCTATCTGTAATAACATTTTGTTCGAGAAATGTGTAAGTTGTCACGTTAGGATAAGGGCAAACAAAACGAATATTATCGTCAAAAATGTCACTATAGAAGTAAAAACCCATTATATCACTTTCGAGTAAAATCTCTCTCATGACCATTAAAGGAAAAATTTTTGTTACGATTATATTTTCATTAGCCGCTAAATCACCATGTGCAAGATATAACTCCCCAGATATCATAGGATCAGAAGTTTTGAATTGCGTAGTTTTACTCGGATTAATTCCCAACCCTTTAAGAACCTCAACCTCATTCACAAACCCACTTCCATCGAACTTTGCTTGAATTGGTTTTATAAGAGTGGTCATTTCAAAAAACGCTCTACATTCTAGCTGCATACGATTAACTAAACGCTCAACAACCTCTTTCGTTGAATTTACAGCTATAGCAGACGGTAACCCTCTATGAGAAATGTCATTTCTTAGTTCAGTGGCTTCGCGGAGAATGTTTACGATCTCGTCACTACATATCAAACTGACATTACCATCACTTAGATCAAATGTATTTTTATAATCGTTAATTCGATTATGACCAAATGCCATTGTAATATTCGGCAATTTTTTTGCTTTTTGCAAAAGTATTCTTTTGACGGTTTCCTGTGCCCAAAAATGAATGAAACAAAATACAACCCAAGATATTCAAAAAATTTAATATAAGCCTCACATCGTTCCCTATTATTAAATTTTGACTCTGCTAACTCCCACAGAATGGCTAAAGGGGTTGGCAACATTGCTGAGAATTCTTGTTCATATCTATGCGCAACATTTTGATACGGTAGTAATTGTTCTTGTGCTGAGTTGAAATCTGAAAAAACAGACTTTTTAAGTAAAGAGACTCGAGCTAGCACAGCCTCACACTCATTCCAAAATTCTATTAACCCTGATTGATTACCTACAGGTGGAAGTGAGAACCTCGCATTTAGCCATGCTGGCATTGATATATTTCTTGAGAATGTATATGTGGACTTGAAATTATTCCTAAGCCAGTCCACACCTTCTTCATGTTGTAAAAATATATTATAAAAATCAGTAAGAAGAGTTTCACTCTGGAAATCAAAGCGAGCTGGATTGAGTGCTATTCTCTTTTCACTTAAGGAAGAAAACTCATTTATTCTTCCAGTTGCATGATCCAATACATAAAGCCCAGAATTATTTATTTTCACTATTTCTTTTAGACGAACCGATTTTCCTTGAAGAAGCTTATCTCTATAGTGCTTTCGTTGGAAATAGGAATCAAAGTTGATCTCATACCCAACCACCCCGACATTATTATCTTTATTATCTTTCTTTTCAGCATTAATCCAAGAATCAGCCACCAATGGCAGCACTTCTGTTTTGAAGTAGTTTTCAGTCAGTTTGCTGGTGGATACTGAAGGATTCAGCGGAACGTTTTCGTTATCGCGCAGCTCACTGTCCTGCTCAAACTCAACAACCTTGCCTTTGTACTCAAACGTCCCGTACAGTGGCTGAGCGGCTTCATTCAGCACCTGCTTCACCACCGGTTCGGCATCCGGATTTTTAGTGGTGATTGCACCGATAAACTGCTTATGCTCTTTCGCATCCAGCTTCACGCCAGCGGTTTTAATGGCATCTTCCAGGGTCAGCTTGAACTGGTTGAAGTCATTGCTCACGCGCGTTTTACCGCCCGCCTGCAACCCCAGCGTCGTCTGAATCTGCTGTGTCTTTTCCATTAACTCACGCTGTGAAAGCCAGAGTTTGCTGTTAAGCAGGTCTTTAACCTGTTTCTCTTTCAGCTCAGCAAATTCAGCTTTGATGACGGCGCGCGCTTCGGATTCCAGTTCGGAGAAATACCCGTAGGAACTCTCCTGCCACTGGGAGGCGAATTCTTCATACAGGCGTTCCATCGGTGCGTTAAACGGCTTCGGTGCAAAGCGCAAAGAAGCAATCGCTTCATCTGACACCTGTGCAGATAACCGAAGCGGACGTTCAATGGTCAGGCGACGATAGCCAAAGTCAGTGGTGTTCAAGCTTTTGCTGGCGAAGGTCTTCGGCGCTTCGGTTTTGGCAGTGACGGGCTGACGGCCAAGGCTGGATTTTTGCTCGGCAACATTTTCCAAACCAAGCTCTTCCAGAGTTGAAACATCCACCACCTTAAATTTACCGAAGGTCTGGGTGACCAGCTTGATATCGTCTTCGCCCATCAGGTTGCGCTTGGAACCCAGCGATTTACGCATCTTGCCGCACAGATTAGTGCCATCAATCAGCTGCACTTTGCCTTTACGCTCAGGCGCTTTCTTGTTGGAGAGGATCCAGACGTAAGTGGCAATGCCGGTGTTGTAGAACATGTCCGTTGGCAGCGCGACGATGCCTTCCAGCAAGTCGGCTTCCAGAATGTAGCGTCGGATTTCACTCTCGCCGCTGCCCGCACCACCGGTAAACAGTGGGGAAGCGTTGAGGATAATCCCGATTCGCCCGCCGTTGCTCACGGTGCCATCCACATTGTGGTTGTCACGCATTTTGCTGATCAGGTGCATCAGGAATAACAGCGAGCCGTCGGAAACACGTGGCAGGCCCGGGCCAAAGCGGCCATTAAAGCCTTTCTGCATGTGTTCGTCGTTAATCTCGCCCTCAATCTTTTTCCAGTCCACGCCAAGCGGCGGGTTGCAAAGCATGTAGTCGAACTGATCATGTGGCAGCTGGTCGTTAGAGAGGGTGTTGCCCAGCTTAATACGGCTGACGTCCCGGCCTTTGATCAGCATATCGGCTTTACAGATAGCGTAGGATTCCGGGTTCAGCTCCTGACCAAAGGCACGCATGACCGCGTTAGGGTTCAGCTTGTGAACATATTCCATCCCCGCAGAAAGGAAGCCGCCTGTTCCGGCCGTCGGATCATAAATGGTGCGGATGATACCGTCCTGCGTCAGCGCATCATCATCTTCCATAAACACCAGCGAGGTGGTCAGGCGCACGATATCGCGAGAGGTGAAGTGCTCACCGGCGGTCTCATTGGAGCTTTCCGCAAAACGACGGATAAGCTCTTCAAACACCAGCCCCATTTCATGGTTGGGAATCGCTTTCGGACTAAGGTCCGTCTTGGCGAATTTCTTCACAACCTTAAACAGCAGGTTGGCATCTTCAAGCAGGCCGATAAACTCACTGAATTTGAAGTGTTCGAAGATCTCACGCGCGTCTGATGAAAACGCCTGTACGTAGCTTTCCAAATTGGTTTTGATGTCGTGCTGATCCATCTTGCCCAGATCAATCTTCGAGGTGTTGAAGAAGGAAAATGTGCTGGTGCGCAGCAGAAACTTCTCTTTCGCATCTTCCGGCAGCGGACTGGTTTTTAATTCATCATATTTCGCCACAACCGCGTCTTTGGTCTCTGCTAATACACACTCAAGACGGCGCAACAGCGTAAAGGGCAGGATCACACGCCCATACTGCGACTGTTTAAAATCACCGCGCAGCAGATCAGCAACCGACCAGATAAACGCAGCCGTTTGTGAAAAATTTTTGTCAGACATTGGAATTCCGGAAAAACGTTGAATACGCTACCTGCCGTATGCGGTTGACAGCCTGTTGAACCAGCAAACGGGAGATGCAACAAATGAGATGGGAAAATCATACAGCGCATATACGGGAGCACAAGCAACAAATTTCGCAGGTGACAGATTCATCTATGTCAGTAATTTCCCCTGCGACTAAGCCTTGACTCAATGAGATATATCGAAGTAACAGCCTGAAATACCGTCTGGTACAGTGAGAGTGATAGAGCAAATTTAAAAACCTAATGTGTGTCCACTAGTGACACTTCAGGAAATTTTATTAGCACCAAGGTATTCACTTTGCCGCTAAAGCAAAACGAAGCCACCAGTATGGCGGCGTTAAAGCGAGAACCGTGATAAGTACTCTTAAAGATTTTATGTGAGTATATCTATGACCGAACCGGGATATAGCCTTGGAAGCCCCTGTCTCATTCAGTTGATGCAAACTGAATCAGGGAGACTGAGAGTGATTAATAAAGCATAGAAAACCTTGCAAACACCAAATCCCAGGCACAAAAAAAGCCGCCCTTGAGCGACTTTAATTTCCATACCTGGTGCCGAAGGCCGGAATCGAACCGGCACGCCTCGCGGCGGTTGATTTTGAATCAACTGCGTCTACCGATTTCGCCACTTCGGCACTGAAGGGTATGCGGAAAACGTTGAGGATTATACCGTTACCCCCTGTTTCCGCAACCCTTATCCGCAGACGAAGGTGCAACTGCTGAAAAAAACGTCTTTTTGGATCTCAGGTTCACCGGCTTAACCCGAAACAGGCTTCACATCCGTCACCAGCGTCGGCAGATCCCAGGTGCCGCCCGCATGGATATAACGACACATGCCGGTCCCACCATCATAACTTTTGCGGAAAGCCTTGCCATCCCATACCCAGTTTTCCTGGCTCATGCAGTCGCCGATGCCACGGCCTTTCTGCACGCTGGTAATCTCGCCCTTGTCGTAATCCGACCCGGAAATGGTCACCAGCTCAGGCTTGCCTTTTAGCTGGTTATCAATGACCCAGTAGCCATAGCCTTCGTTATACGCAGCCCGCCAGCAGAGCGATGAAAGCAAAGCATGTGTATCATCCAGTGGCGTAAGCGTAAGTCCGTCAGTTTCAGGATCGCTGTTTTCTGCCGGTGAATAGAGGCTGTCGCACGTGTCATCGTCATTGTGATTGACCGTTGCAAGCAGCCGGGTTTTCAGTGCGTCGCTTTCCGAAGCGGTCAGCAAACGGGGTTCGCCGCCGAGGGTTTTAGCCGCCTGAATAACCGGTGTAGGCACAGCCTTAGCCACGCTGCTTTCCGGTTTATTGCCCTTTTTAGTAAGCGCACCTGGCGTGCCGATACGGCCCTGCACGTCGTCCGCTTTCAGCAGCACAGCGTAAGCGCCCTCACCGGAAAGCAGAAATGGTTTGGTGCCGCCTTTAAACTCGACTTTACCGCTGCCTTTGACGGCGCTGATGACCGCTGAGGTCTGACTTGCCGACATTCGCCAGTTGTCGTCAGCCGCCACCAGATCACCTGCTGATTTCCCGTTAATCCAGAGCGTCAGCTTTTCCGCCGGTTCGCTGTCATCTTCGGTGTCGCCCAGCGTCACTTCTCCCACTGTCTCAGTTCCAGGTCCAGCGGCACGGGTGAGCAGGATGGAGCCGGAGGGATCCTCTTCTTTGCCATAACCCGCAATGCGGCAGGTCAGGGTGTTATCACAGACAACTTCCCAGTCTTTGTGCTCAAGCGTTTTTCCGCTCTGGGCGGCCTGAGCCGACAGGGAGAGCATCGCCAGCACAAAAAGCATCGGTTTACAGTTCACTTTATTTCCTTATGTTTTATTTCTGACATCAGCACTGGTATCACTCTTACATCACGAGTGCGAGAAAACCAACAGCCATTGTTAATTGCCGCCAGGCTTTAACGAAAGGCTGAGCCACGTTCCTGGGCGATGCAGCTATAGGGTAACTCTCTCTTTTTTGTTATGCGCTTCAACCAGCACACGGTGCAACTGGCCGACTGAAAGGTCGCGGATAACGGGCGCAGGAATGCCGCGCAGACGTCTGCAAAGATAAACAATGCCCAAGAAGTCGATGCCTTCACTATGGAAAAGATATTCGTTTTCTTTCAGAGAGAACGTCTTACGGAAATCCTCTTCTTCTGTAGAAAAACTCACGTCGAAAATTTTTTCCGCTTCCTCCAGCAACTCAACACCATCATCGCCGGTAATCCCCAGATCCTTTTCCAACCAGGTATTTTCATTGATGGTTTCACGTTTACATCCTGCAAACTCGCGAACAAAAGCGATAACGTCCGCCATTGAGGGTTCCATATCATTGCTCATGCTAAAGCGCTCCGCGCTATCCTGCCAATTTACAGTCGTCCTAAGGTCATTTCCTGCACCTCAGCCGCTGGATTGGCCTCTTTCACGGCGGCAAGAAAACCAGCAAACTCCCGATTAAAAAGGGTGTAGTTGTTCAGGACTCTGAACTCCCTTTCGGTGCTATAAGACCCGGTAACGTAACGAACAAGCCATATCCGGCGATTACTGACTTCAGTTCCGCTGACTTTTATCCTGATAATATTCTTCAGCGGAACTTTGCAAAGCGTTTCGCCTTCGCGCTGCTGATACAGGAAGTCGCAGTCATAGTAATAATCTTCCGTGTTCATGCCCAACTTTTTCAATATCGGGGTGTTAGCCGAGATCTTTTTCATCATTCCTGGAGAAGGAGGGAGCCCTTTTTTAAGGGGCAAAGGCTTGAAGCAATACCAGATGAGCAAAATGAAGAAAGCTAACGACAGAAGTGAGAAAATAAAATAAACAAACTGATGCATTTAAATGACCCGACCTGTTCGGATAGCTCCTGATTATATCGAAGAAGATATGATGCCGTTATCCGTTTTTACTGCACTGCCAGCTCATCTTTCAGTGCACTACGATCTGTCTGACGAGAGACAGGGCCGAGCGCCAGCCCCACAACTGAGTTGCCTGAATAAATCCGGCTATGGCCCAACGTTTTAACCTGAGCATCCTCCCTCAACTTATCTCTTACGCTGATGTTGTCTTGATTGTCTTACAGCGCCTGTTCGCCTTTAAAAACTCCCAAATCCCTCCCCACCTTTACGGTTTACATTTACCTGCATTTGTTATGTGATCCTGTTACATGAATTTCTCGAGCTGTCTCGCAAAACAGGATCCTGCATGCGCTTTTACCAGGCCGATCCCCGCCTCGAAAACTACTGGCGCGGCGTTATTCTTTTTGGCAAAAACGTCGCGTCCTATAAATTTGCTCTTGCCCATGCGCTATACGACCTGAAGCAGCCGGACAACGATTTGATTACGCTGGAAGCGCTGGCCGTGCCTTTTGTCCGGCATTTGTGCGCTCACCTGCGTCATGCGCCAAAGCAGATTACCAGCAAAAGCAGCGAGTTTCTGGAGGCGTGCAGGCAATTCAACGCAGGCGAAATCAACGAAGAACAGTTAATCGCTATTACCGTTAAGCGCGGTTTTGCTAACGTCATCGATGCTTTTCATAATGTGAATCATGCCGAGATCGACAAACGCTTTTTCCTGGATGAACGGCGAAGTCATAAAGGCATACGACTTACGGATAATTTTTATCAGCTGACGGAAAACGAACAGTTCGCCAGTCTGGAAGCGGAAACGGATGCAAGATGGCGGCTGGTTGAAGAAGCCTGGGCGATGAATGTTTCACGCAACCTGATTGCGGTTGATTATGACGATAATGACAAAATGCTTTTCAGCCGCCAGAGTGGTCGCCGCGTCGATATTACCAGCTGTCGCAGCAGCCTGAACGGCTACCAGAAAGGACTGTGTTTTTACTGCTTCCGCGCCATTGGCGTGACGGGCGGCGAAGAGAACCTGGCGGATGTCGATCACTTTCTGCCGCTGATACTCAGCGAGCAAATCGGCAACCTCAACGGCGTCTGGAATCTGGTGCTGGCCTGCCAGACCTGTAATCGTGGCGCTCAGGGTAAGTTTGCGCGCATCCCGTCAATAGCGCTGCTGCAGCGACTGCATGATCGAAACGAATACTTTATTAACAGCCATCTGCCATTGCGGGAGACGTTACTCCGCCAGACCGGCGCAACGCCGATACTACGGCACAGCTTCCTGCAAAACAGTTGGGATACGGCAAAATTTTCCCTGCTCCACGAGTGGCAGCCAGCGGCACAGGGAGGCAGCCAGTTTTGAGCAACGAAGATTATTACCGTCAGAACGCTCAACAGTTTTTTACCGACACGGCAAGTGTGGATATGTCTGCGCTTTACCTGACATTTACCGGTTACCTGCCGCCAGGCGCTCGCATTCTTGATGCAGGCTGCGGTTCAGGTCGTGACGTCAAAGCCTTTAGTGAAATGGGTTTTGACGTCGAAGCCTTCGATGCATCAGCAGAGTTGGTTGCGCTGGCTCGTCAGTGGTCCGGAAAGCCTGTAGCGCAGATGCGCTTTCAGGATGTTGATGCGGTTGAAAAATATGACGGTATCTGGTGCTGCGCATCGGTGCTGCATGTTTCCCACACTGAACTCCCTGACGTCATGGCAAAGCTGGCCACAGCGCTAAAGCCTGGTGGCGTCTGGTATCTCTCCTTTAAGCATGGTCACGGCGAACGGGAAAAGGACGGGCGCAGATTTACTGATATGGATGTAACTGGGTTTCAGAAACTGGTTGAAGGAATGAATACTCCCGGCAGGGCCCCCCTGGCTAAAAATAAGCTGGGGATCATAAAAGAGGCTGGATCTAAGGACGCAACGGGGAACAGGTTCGCTTTTGAAACGGCAAAAATCTGGCAGACCGGTGATGTACGTGCGGGACGCAGCAATGAGATCTGGCTGAATGCGATTATCAGGAAAAGTTTAATTTGATAGCTGGCCTGGGAAATCCCTGACTCCTGCTACAACCTTAATCACTCACCCAGCCCCCAAACGCAAAAGAGCCAACCTCGCGGTTGGCCCTTTCTTGCATCTTGCATCTTGCATCTTGCATCTTGCATGCTCAGCATCGAGTATCAGCGGTGCCCGTTTACAGTTCACTTTATTCTCTCGGGTTGTATTTCTTTCCGGCTAGCACGGATATTTTGTGACTATATCGAAGAAAACAGGTCACGGTTATCCGTAGAAACTTTACAGAAAGTTTTTACATAAAATCATTAGCAGCTGTCCTTTCAGTTCAGCCTGCACTGCCAAAAATTTGCCATGACCATTACAATATTTTAAAGTTAATTCATCAATGGACGCGATTTCCGGGGAAAAGCAACGGACGCAACAATGTTCCCCAGCTCAGTCTTATCGGGCATGGTTTCAGTACCGATGGATTTATCTGGGGCTGGAGCGAACCCTAAGGGCGTAATTTCCCGCGCCTGTGAAGCCTCCAGACGACTTCAGAGGCAAAACCCTGAACTGTGGCGAAAACTGCGGATTAACGACTACGACATGCTCTATTTCATGTTCGAAGAACCTTTGCAGAACTTCATCAAAATGGGTGAAATGTTATGTAAAAACCCCTCAGCCTCCAGAGAATTTATTAATGCTATCGAAAATTATTAGACTTCTTCGTAAGCTCATCGCCGAAGTGTCCGGTAGTCTGGTATTAATGGCTATGGTGGTGGGCATTTTTTTGGCAGCCACGCTGAATGAAGGTGCCATGCGCATCATTGTTCCGCTGCTCGTTCTTGTCGCGGGACTGGTTGTATACGGCCTGACCTGGCTGATTGCTGAAAAGCCAGACCGTCGTTAACCCTGCACTGACTTCAGCCCGGACAACAAGCGTAAGTCGTCATGAGTTCAGACCAGATACCTAACGAACACGCTGTCTTTGCCTCTTGCACAATAGGTCAGACAGGACGTGAATATGGCGATTTTTGCAAGGCTGGATAGTAAAAACCTTCCATCCTCAATTTAATTACGGCATTAAATTCATCAACGCGATTATTATTTCCGGGATGATAAAAGTAAAAAAACAATGAAGACCGTTCGTCAAATATAATTTTAAAGATAGACATTAACCAACCCCAGGCAATCGCTAATAAAATATACCGTAAGAAAAGCGGAAAATTTAATTTAAACCAGTATAATCCATGATAGAAGCAGCAAGGATATTAAAAAATTTATTATATGGGCGTCCTTATCACTGACTTCAGAAAATCACTTCACAGAATAATAACACCCACAACCACCTGAATATCTTATCACTTTTATTACTGAAGATTCCCAAAGCGCTATTTAATGAAGAAAGTCAGGAACGTTCAGCTCCTCAGCTTTTTAGGAAAACTGAATAAGCACATAACGAGGTTGCGATGGAACAAGCACAACGCCGTCCGTGGGGATGGGGACTGGCGGCACTTCTGGTCGCAGGCAGTGCATCAGCGGCGAGCTGGCAGGATCATCAGCTGAGCAGTACAGCGTCGCAGCTCAGCACCGGCACCGGCACCGGCACCACACAGCAGAATAGCGGTATATCGCTCTCTTCTATCACCAGCAGGCAGCCCGGCCTCAATCAGCGCGGGCCACTCGGATAAGGCACGGATCTGCCAGCGCGATACATTCAGTAAGCTTTCGCCAGCGATAGCGCTGAACGCCAGCATCAGCAGCGTCATGGTCAACAACAGTGTGGCGGCTGAAAAAGCTTTGGAATGATCGCCAGTCCGGTAAATGGCGGGCAGGCCAGAAACAGAATTGAGGCGACCGCGTGTAAAGGCAGCACCACGTTTACAAGCCGCAACCATAACCGCTCCCCCCCAAACGCAAAAGAGCCAACCTCACGGTTAGCTCTTTCTTGCATCTTGCATGCTCAGCATTGGGTATCAGCGATACCCGTCAGCGCCTGTTGTTGTCAGGATGAGCGCCTCAATGTGAGTGATCATGCAACTTACTTTCAACCTTGTCCTTCACTTCGCTGGCTTTCTCGCTCACCTTCTCAGTCAGGCTCTCTTTGTGGTCACGGTTATGTACCCCCGGTGACTGCGCGCCTGCTGCTGCGGTCGCAGGTTTTACGCCTGCAGTCGTACCCGGCAGTTCGCTCTCCAGACCGCCTCGTGCATGGTCGATATCCACTTCCTGACGACGCACCGTGTCATTAATGGTCTCGGTACGATCGCTGCCGTCGGTACGCACCACCACTTCTTCTTTCACGTGGGTCGTTTTGTTGATCACCGGCTGCTCATGGGTCTCAGCAACTTCGACGGTTTTCTCGGACCAGTCCACTTCTCCCGCCAGCGCCGGTTCATTCACCGAGCGACGGAAGATGTCAGCGTGCTGTTCATGCAATGAAATATTTTCAGAGACGGTATCGGTCACGGTATAGCGGCGTACGCGGGTGGAGCCTTCGCTTACCAGACGTTTACCCACTTCTACCTGCTCTTCGGCCAGACGCAGAATATCGGCTTCGCTCTCGTCACCGGTCAGTGAGGTGCGTCGCGGTTCAACCTGGCGGTCGTTGGTCTCACCGGCAAACTGCTTACCTGCTGTCGGGTTGATGCCCGGCGCGCTGCTGCCATTATTAACTGAGCTTTGCATACGTGACGGCACATCTACCGAGTCATGAGAATGGAGAATCGTCATGGCGCGGGCCAGTTTCTCCTCCTCAGTACGGATGGTCAGCACGACGCCGCCCTTATCCATGGCTCTGGTGTAGACATCCGCCTCATCTTTATCGACGTCGTGCCCAAACAGACGCTGCCACAGGCTCGGATGGCGGACAGACTGCCCTTCCTGCTGCAAACGTTCTCCACTGATAAGACTGATGTCCCGATCAGAAAAGCCTGCTTTCACGAGATTTCTTTTCGCGGCCTCTGCCTGAATTGCAGAATCGAACAGTGTTACGATTTTTTCCTGTGCCATGATAGGTTCCTCTCTGTTAGCTAATTTGATCGTCATCTCTTTCAACGTTCACCTGCTGCTTACGTCGGGTCACCACTTCCTGAAAAGGAACATTCTCCTGCACTTTTCGGATGTGGATCTCCTCTTTAAGCACCAGCTTTCTGACAATCTGGATTTCTTCCTCTACTACCGGGACAATCAGTACACCGTTCTCTTCCCTGATTTCGGGCATCGTTTCAACGGGATGCGCTTTTGCTACATGCTCAATCTCAACCTTCTCCCGGTTAAGCAGTGTACTGATGACCTCGTCATGCTCAGTTGTGGAACGGGTAACACGGACATGTCCATCCACAATCTTTTGCTTCGTCAGGGCTATTTGCTCTTCAGCGAGTTTAAGCGTGACGTCTGCATTATTATTGTGCTCTGGCTGTCCAGCCATAATATCGCTCCCGTTAAATTAAATAATTACCACAACTGCCTGACACAGTGATCAAGCATGAACACTCTGGCTGATTTCGCAAGCCGGAATAATAAAAAACTCCGCTAACTCAATTTAATTACGGCACAGACACTTGCATCAAAAACAAGCACCCCGGTTTAAATTACCGCTACGTTAAATATAAAAATTACATGAAACACATGATGTTATATTAAAATAGTTTCTCAGGTAAATATTACCAGCCCAGACGCAAGCGCTTAGAAAGCACTCTATAAGCAAAGCGGTAAATTTAATTTAAACCAGGACGATTCCTGATAAAAAACGTGAGGATATTAAATAATGTTTCAGCGAGAGGCACTTATTACTGCCTTCAGCAAATCACTTCACAGAATAATAACACTAACAAGCATCTGAATATTTTATCGCTTCTATTACAGAAGATTCCCAAAGTGCTATTTAAGACGCTATTTATAAAAGGAAGTCAGGAACTTTCTGCTCGTCAGCCTCTCTTAGCAAAACTAAATAAGAAGATACTGAGGTTAAGATGAAGCAGGCACAACGCAGTGCATGGGTTTTGGGCGTGGCAGCACTTCTGGTGGCAGGCAGTGCATCAGCGGCAAGCTGGCAGGATCAGCTGAGCAGTGCAGCGTCGCAGCTCAGCCAGCAGAACAACGGTAGCACCACCAGCACCACGCAGCAGAATGGCGGTCTGTCGCTCTCTTCTATTACCAGCATGCTGGGCGGCGGCGACAAAGCGGTCAGCGCCAACAGCATGACCAACGCGGCTGGTGTGATGCAGTATTGCGTCGAACACAACGTGGTGAAAAACAATGTGCAGTCGGTGAAAGATCAGGTGCTGAGCAAGCTCGGTCTTAACACCACCACCGCGCAGGAACAGAAAACCGATTATACCCAGGGCGTGGCAGGCCTGCTGAATACCGGAAATGGCCAGCAGCTGAATCTGCAAAGCCTGAGCAACTCACCCATGGGTGAGAAGCTCAAAACCAAAGCCTGCGACGTGGTACTGAAGCAGGGTAAAAACTTTATCTCCTGATCCCTCTATTCCTCTCTCCCCTCGCAGCACTGAGGGGAGCTTAAACCCCGCCATGCTGTGATGCCTGACATTCCCATAACCTGGGGTTGAGCGCTATAGTGTTGTTTTGGTTTCTACAGGACAGCACGCATGAAAGGCATCAACATCGCACTTTACTTCGACCCCGATCAGATTCAGGCCTGCGTTCACGAACAGGATGACAGCTATCTCAGCAAAAAATTCGAGTATGACGATGGCGTGATAGAAGAGATCTACCAGTGGCTGGAGCAGTATGAACCCAAACGCACGCACATCTGCCTGATTGAGAACGAAACGGCCGAACTGCTGGCCGATGAGTTGGTCGACAGTGGATTCCGCGTCCATCAGGTCACCATGCATCAGCTGCTGAGCTGGTTCGCCACCGAGCCGCCGTCCACGCCAGACGGCACGCCTATGCGCGCCATGCTGCGCTTCCTGGAAGATGAACATCCGCGTGAATATGAGTCGCGCACGCCGCAGACTGAAGCACTGATGGAGATGTTCGACGAGCTCGATGCACTGGAGATGGTCGATGACGCCGACGACGAAGACACGCTGCCAGGCGATCTGCTGCGCGCCATGAAGAAGCACAAAATCACCGCCAGTGCTGCGGCTCAGCGTCTGTTGCCGGACGTCAACGAGCGTATCCGCGAACATCTGATGCAGTATCCCGAACTGATGACGCCAGAAATCCTGCAGGACTTCTTCCCGGAGCTGCTTGAGGCGCTGGAGCGCCCGAAACACTAATCAGGGAGTGCAGACATGCTGGAGCTGATTAAAGCCGTTAGTCTGGGGCTTGTCGTGATCCTGCCGCTCGCCAATCCACTCACCACCGTGGCGCTGTTTTTAGGGCTGGCGGGTGATATGAATTACCAGCAGCGGAACCGGCAGGCGCGCCAGGCGTCAATCTATGTTTTTGCCATCATGGTGGTGGCGTGGTACGCAGGCAGCGCGGTGCTGCATACCTTTGGCATCTCGATACCGGGCCTGCGTATGGCCGGTGGGCTGATCGTTGCCTTTATCGGTTTTCGGATGCTGTTTCCGGCCAAGCCTGCGGGTCATTCGGTTGAAGCTAAGCAGAAACTGGATGAGCTGGATGAAGCCAAAGAGCCGGTGAATATCGCCTTTGTGCCACTGGCGATGCCGAGCACGGCGGGACCCGGGACCATTGCGATGATCATCTCGTCCGCCTCGACGGTCAGAAGTGGCGTTGATTTTCCCGCCTGGGTGATTAGTGTGGCGCCGGTGCTGACCTTCCTGCTGGTAAGCCTGATCCTCTGGATCTCTCTGCGCAGTTCGGGAGCCATCATGAAGCTGGTGGGCAAAAGCGGCATTGAGGCGATCTCGCGCCTGATGGGATTTTTGCTGGTCTGCATGGGCGTGCAGTTCATCATTAATGGCGTGCTGGAAGTGGTGCGCACCTTTCACTGAGCCGGAATGTCCCCTCTCCTGACCGGCAGAGGGGACTGCCTGATTACTTCAGCGTTTTACGTACCTCTGCAACCTGATCTTTACTCACCGCTGGCGCGGTGTTGCTCCAGCCCTGGCGAATAAAAGTCGCCAGCTGCGCGACTTCATCATCGCTCAGACGCTGGGCAAAGCCCGGCATCGCCAGCTTAGACGGTGCTTTCGCCGTAGAAGGCTGCTGCGCACCGGCCAGAATGGTATGGATCAGACCGGTTGGATCCTTCGCATTCACGATGGTTGCCCCATCCAGCTCCGGGAAGATCGCGGGTGCGCCTTTGCCGGTCACGAAGTGACAGGCACCGCAGTTATCCAGATAGAGACGCTCCCCTTCGCTGAGGTTCTTCGCCGCCGTGAGCTTCGCTTCCGTTGCCTGCTGCGCCTGCACGCTGAACGCCTGCAATGGCGGATTGCCGCCCAGGAACTTCAGGTAGGCCGCGATGGCTTTCAGATCGGCATCGGTCATGTGTGAGCTGCTGTGCTCAACCACCGAGGTCATCTCACCACCCACTGCCGCTTTATCGTTGCGGCCGGTCTGCAGGTAATCCACGATCTCCTGCTCGCTCCAGTGCGGCACACCGCGCAGTGACGGCACATCCCAGTTGTTCAGGCTGCCGCCTGCCAGGAATTTATCATCACCGCTGTCCAGCGCTTTCTCGTTCATGCCCAGACCGCGCGGCGTATGGCAACTGCCGCAGTGGCCCAGACTCTCCACGATATAGGCACCGCGGTTAACCTCGGCTGACGCGCCACCAATCGGCTGGAACGGCTTGTCAGACGCGAACGCCCAGTTCCAGAACCGCATGCCCCAGCGCTGGCTGAACGGGAAGCTCAGATCGGTTTCCGGCGGCTGTTCTGCGCTTGGCTGCACGCCTTTCATGAAATAGGCGTAGAGCGCATGGATATCAGCATCGCTGATTTTGGCGTAGTCAGGGTAAGGCATGGCCGGATAGAGATGCGATCCGTCCGGTAACACTCCCTTGCGCACCGCGTCAGAGAACTGCTGCTCGCTGTAGTTGCCGATACCGTGCTGCTTATCGGGCGTGATGTTGGTGGAGAAGATGGTGCCAAGGTTCGACTCAATCGCCAGTCCGCCTGAATAAGCAGGCTTGCCGGGCAGTGAGTGGCACGCCATGCAGTCGCCCAGCCGGGAGAGATATTCGCCCTGCTTAATCAGTTGCGCTTCATCTTCGGCGTGAGCCGGCAGCGCAAATCCGCTGGCCAGCAGCACCGCGTTGGCAAAAATAAAAGACTTCAGTTTCAGCTTATTCATGCGCTTATGCCTGTACCAGTGGGCCGGGATTTTTCAGGTAGTGATCTTTGATCGCCTGCGCCGCCATCAGGGTAATTGCACCGATGGTATCGGTCGGGTTCGCCTGGAAGTTCTGCGGGAAGGCATTACCGCCCGGCACAAAGACGTTATGCACATCCCAGCTCTGCAGATACTTGTTGAGTGCAGAAGTTTTCGGGTTATCGCCCATCACTGCGCCGCCCACGTTGTGGGTAGAGACATATTTAGTGAGATCGAAATCAGCGCCCATCGGCAGGAAGCTCATACTCATGCTGTCCGGGTTCAGCTCTTTGGCGATATTGCCGACGATGCCTTTCAGATGCTGCTGCAGCTTCAGCTCGTTCTCTTTCCAGTTAAACGTCATGCGCAGCAGTGGCAGACCACGGTGATCATTGTAGTTGGGATCGAGATCCAGATAGATATCGCGGTAAGACTGGCAGGTGGTGGTGATGCTGATCTTCATCGAATGACCGTACCACTCTTCCAGACCTTCCTTGTAACCCATGCCCCAGGATGGCGTGCCTTTTGGCAGCGCAGTACTGATCGGCGTACCGGTCGCCTGTGAACTGTGGATCTTCGCGCCGCCCAGGAAGCCGAGCGAAGGACCGTCGAAGTTGCCTGGCGAGATATCGTTAAACATCTGGCCGGTCGCACCCGCGGTGGCGTACGGATTGAAGTTTTTATCTTTGAAGAACAGCGTCGCGCCGCCGTTCGACAGGAACGCGTAGTTACGCCCTACCACGCCCTCTTCGGTAATCGGGTTATAAGGCTTGCCGATGCCGGAGAGCAGCATCAGACGCACGTTGTAGAGCTGGAAGCTGCTCAGCACCACAATTTTCGCGGGCTGGAAGCACTCGTTGCCCTGCGCATCGATGTAGATCACGCCTTTCGCGGTTTTCTTATCATCGTTCAGCACCACCTTGATCACTTCTGCGTTAACTTCATACGAGAAGTTCGGCATGCGCTTCAGCGAATCCATGACTGCGGTCTGCGGCGACGCCTTGGAGTAGTTCAGGCAAGGATATTTACTGCAATAGCCGCAGTAGTTGCACGGGGCGATCTGGTTGCCGTACGGGTTTTTCCATGCACGCGACACACAGGCTGACGGGTTCGGGAACGGATGGTAACCGAGTCTGGTCGCCACCTCTTTGAACATCACGTTGTTCAGCGTGTCATCCAGTGCAGGCAGCGGATAAGGCTCTGAACGCGGGCCTTCAAACGGATCGCCGCCTTCCATGATTTTGCCGCGCAGGTTGCCAGTGTTGCCCGACTGGCCGCAAATCAGTTCGAATTTGTAGTAATAAGGTTCGATCTCTTCCCAGCTGAACGGGAAGTCCATTACCCGCATATCATCCTGCAGAATGCCCGGCTTATACGCCTCGTCGACATAGGTCTTCAGTTTGATATCGGTTGGCGTCGGACGGATCAGTACCGCTGTCCAGTGCAGGCCAGAACCACCTACGCCGGTGCCCGGTGCAAACGCGCCCCATTTACGGGTGGGTAATGCGGTCTGGCTGCTGTTGTAGCGTACGGTGACCGCCACTTCGGCGGGCGTTGCAAACACTTTGTTGCGCACTGCATAGGCGTATTCATCCGCCGGTTTTGGATAGGCGAACTCGTCGTAATCACGATCGCCGCCACGCTCCAGCGCGCGCACGTCCAGACCGGCCAGCGCCAGCTCGATGCTCATCAGCGAGCCTGCCCAGCCGAGGCCGCAGACCACGACGTCGACTTCTTTTTTAGTAACCTGTGCCATGATAATCCTGTTTCAAATACCTGATGTGGAAGCGCGTTATGCGCGTTCACCTTTGATGCTGACCGGGCCCAGCGGATAAGGCACGTTGTGCTGTTTCACCCATTCGGTGAAGCTGGCACGCGCGCCCGGGAATCCGATGGCGATCCAGGCTTTCATGCCTTTATTACCGCCGTACATCGGGTCGGCCAGGTAGCCATGCTTGGTATCTGAAAGCAGCTGGCTGAAGAAATGGGAAGGTTTAAGATCGGCTTCGCCCAGCGCGGCAAAATCGATCTCGTTTTTGTTGACCTGGGTCAGCACCGCATCTTTCTCTTCCAGCGTCAGTGCATGAAACGCTTTCTGATGTGTGTTCTGCGACCACTGATTAATCAGCCGGATACCGGTCTGATACATCTGCTGTGGGCGGAACGGAATCTGATAACCCATGGTGGCCGGCGCCTGGGTATTAAAAGGCCCCTGCAGGTAGATTTCGCTGCCAAACGCCTCGCTGTGCAGCTGCTGATCGATAAAGATTGGCACGTTGGTTTCCAGCGCGCCCGGCGCTTTGCCTTTGCCGCCCGCCGGAATCAGGCGGTCGGTAGCAGCCAGAATGAATTGCCACTCATCGGCGCTGAAAAAGATCGGTTTGTAATCGGTTAACTCGGGTGCAGCCATCTCTGCAGCCTGTGCCGCAGTCATGCCTTTCAGGACCAGCTCACTTAATGGCAACGCCAGCAGTGAACCGAGCAAAAATTTACGCCTGGTGGTGGGTTTTTCTAAAAGCATATCCGCACGACTCTCATCTGCTAAATACCCGTTTAATTTGTTATGTCGCTGAAAGGCTGAATAGAGTCAGGAAACTCCACGCAGAGATAAATGCAAACAGCACTGACGACGGCAAAACAGACAAGGGCGGGTAAAATTATGGTTCGGTGACTAACGGAACTTATCGGTTAATAACCTGGCAATATTAGGGATATAAATATTTCTGAATGTAAAAATTGAATTAAAAAGATGTCGAAGTGAAAGTTTATCATGGTGTTGCAGAAGGGTTATCGAGAGGTAAAAGATTTACATCGCTGAAATCGGGGATAAAACCGCATAAACATCGGGTATTTGGCTGATTCGACGCAGAATGGAGGGCGTTATTTTCACTCTGTCATCATCACGTCTGCTAACCGATAAAAAAAAATCATACTTCCATACAAGAAAAGCGTTTCTGATCGTTAACACTATAGTGGCTTTATCAGCCGCACAATCAGACAGTGCGCAATTTGTGATCGCATGAGTAAAAGCGTATTAATTTTGTGCATTTTAAAGTAACGACGAAATAATTACTGACAGACACTATCTTATTTTGTCTCTTTGCCCGAATCGCTACGCAAATATTTGTGCAAAGCTCATAACAAACCGGCATTTTGAGATTATCAGGCGCCCGATAGAGTAGAGCAATCAACGGCTCAGGATAATGCTCAATGCGCAAAACACTCTTGTCACTGGTTACTGCTCTGGCACTGGTTCACCCGGCACATGCCGCCACGCCTGCTGACACTCTGGTGGTCGCTGTGCCACTCGATGGCATCATCAGTTTCGATCCGGCGGAAAGTTTTGAAACCGTCAGTAATAGCAGCCTGCGCAATATCTACCAGACGCTGCTGGAGCCGGATCACCAGAACCCGCAGAAGCTCTCGCCACTGGCTGCCACACGCTGGCAGGCCGGGAAAACGCCCCACAGCCTGGTGTTTGACCTCAACCCGCAGGCTCATTTCGCCAGCGGTCATCCGCTCACCGCGCAGGATGTTGTTTTCTCCTTAACCCGCGCCGTCAGACTCAATAAAGCGCCCTCTTTTATCCTGGGCGAGTTTGGCTGGACGCCGGAAAATATCGATCAGCAATTCACGGTGATCAATGACCACCAGTTTGAGCTGCGCTGGCCCGCGGAGATCGGCAGCGATCTGGCGCTGCGCCTGCTTACCGCGCCGGTCGCCTCCATCGTCGACAGTAAACTGGCGCAGGAACACGCCAGCAGCAACGATTACGGCAATGCCTGGCTGAAGAACCACTCCGCTGGCAGTGCGGCTTATGCCATAAAACAGTTTGTGCCGCTACAGGCGCTGGTGCTGGAGGCCAATCCCCACAGCAGCCAGAAGCCGCATCTGAAGCGCGTATTACTCAAGGGCGTGGCCGATCCTGGCAGCCGCCGTCTGCTGATCCAGCAGGGTGATGTGGATGTCGCCTGTCAGCTCGGTCCGGATCAGATTGCCGCACTGAAAAATGTAGCGAATGTGCGTGTCGATGCCTTCCCGTCCAGCCTGCTTTATTACATCGGCTTTAACACCCAAAGTCCGCAGCAACCGGCGCTGGGGAATCCGGCTCTATGGCAGGCGGCTCGCTGGCTGGTTGACTATGACAGCCTGGCAAACCAGCTGTTGAAAGGTCAGTACCGCATCCATCAGAGCTTCCTGCCGGACGGCTTTGACGGTGCGCTGAACAGCACGCCGTTCCATTACGATCTGAAAAAGGCGCAGGCGATACTGCAAAAAGGCGGCATTAAACCCGGCACGCATATCGCGCTGACAGTAGTGAACCAGCCGCCTTATATTGATGTGGCGCAGGCGCTGCAGGCGAGTTTTGCCAAAGCGGATGTGAATCTCGATATCCAGCCGGTGGCGGAATCAGAGCTGTGGAGCAAAATGCGCAGCCGCGACTTTCAGGCAATCTTCACCTACTGGGGCGCGGACTACATCGACCCTAACAGTAATGCCAGCACCTTTGCCTCTAACGTGCCAGGCGGCGGTAAAACCCTGGCTTGGCGCGTCGGCTGGTCCATTCCGGAACTCAGTGCCCAGACCCGCGCCGCCGCCGGAGAGAGCGACGCCGTGAAACGCCGCAACCTCTATACCGGATTGCAAACCCGCATCCAACAGGATTCGCCGTTTGTTGTGCTGCTACAGAGTGCGGTCCAGGTGGCGGTACGCAGCAACCTTAATCACCTGCAGCAGGGCATCGGTGTCAGCCTGCTGAATTTTGAAGAGGTGCAGAAGTAAGTCCTGGTTTGAGGCCGTTGCTTCACGCAGCAACGGCTTTTTTGGTGAATAGTTCTCCTCCTGTGCCGCTCTGGCTTGCTATCCTTCAGGCATAACCTTCAGCCTGAGAGTGGAAAATCATGACTTCCCCGCTACTGATTGCCCGTACGCCAGACGTTGAACTTCATCTGTTACCGCAAATGGCCAACCGCCATGGCCTGATCACCGGCGCGACCGGTACCGGTAAAACCGTTACGCTGCAGAAGCTGGCCGAATCGTTCTCTGCCAGTGGCGTGCCGGTCTTTATGGCCGACGTCAAAGGCGACCTGACCGGCGTGGCAATGGCGGGCCAGTCCAGCGAAAAGCTGCAGGAGAGGCTGGCGAAAATCGGCGTCACCGACTGGCAGCCGCAAAGCAGTCCGGTGGTGCTATGGGATATCTTCGGCGAGAAAGGTCATCCGGTGCGTGCCACTGTCTCCGATCTCGGGCCACTGCTGCTGGCGCGTCTGCTGAACCTCAATGAAGTACAGAGCGGCGTGCTGCAGATTATTTTCCGCATCGCCGATGACCAGGGTTTGCTGCTGCTGGACTTCAAAGATCTGCGCGCCATGACTCAGTACATTGGTGACAACGCCAAAAGTTTCCAGACGCATTACGGCAACATCAACAGCGCCTCGGTCGGCGCAATCCAGCGCGGATTACTGACGCTGGAGCAACAGGGCGCGGAACACTTCTTTGGTGAACCGATGCTGGATATCGCCGACTGGATGCGCGTCGACAGCAATGGCAAAGGGGTGATCAACATCCTTTCCGCCGAGAAGCTTTATCAAATGCCAAAACTCTATGCCACCAGCCTGCTGTGGCTGCTGTCGGAGCTTTATGAGCATCTGCCGGAAGCGGGCGATCTCGATAAGCCAAAGCTGGTGTTCTTCTTTGATGAGGCGCATCTGCTGTTTACCGATGCACCCGCGGTGCTGCTGGAGAAAATCGAACAGGTGATGCGGCTCATCCGCTCCAAAGGCGTCGGCGTCTGGTTTGTCACTCAGAACCCAGGAGATATTCCCGATCGGGTGCTGGGGCAGCTCGGCAACCGCGTGCAGCATGCCCTGCGCGCTTTCACCCCCAAAGATCAGAAAGCAGTAAAAACCGCCGCCGATACCCTGCGTGCCAACCCGTCATTTAACAGTGTTGAGGCGATTCAGGCACTGGGCACCGGCGAAGCGCTGATATCCTTCCTGGATGCCAAAGGCAGCCCGTCGGTAGTGGAACGCGCCATGGTGATTGCGCCCGGCTCGCGCATGGGTTCGGTTACCGGCGATGAACGCAACGGCTTAATCAACCATTCGCCGCTGTATGGCAAATATGATACTGAAATCGATCGCGAATCGGCATTTGAAAAGCTGCAAAAAGGCGTCCAGGCCGCCAGCGATGAAGCCGGTGCACCACCAGCCAAAGGCGACGAGGTTGCGGCAGACGATGGCATTATCGGTGGTCTGAAAGAGATCCTGTTTGGCCGAACCGGTCCGCGCGGCGGTAAGCACGACGGTGTGGTGCAAACCATGGCGAAAAGCGCCACCCGCCAGATCACCAGTCAGATCATTCGTGGGGTACTCGGCAGCCTGCTGGGTGGCCGTCGCCGATGAACCCGGCTCTCTGCTAAGATCAGGTTATGGATAAACAATACGAACTGAAACGGACGAAACGTCTGGCACTGTTGCTGTTACTGCTCGCCGCAGCCACTTTTATCGTCACCCTTTTTCTGCCTCCTGGCTTTTGGGTCAGCGGCGTCAAAGCGATTACGGAGGCCGCAATGGTCGGCGCACTGGCGGACTGGTTTGCGGTGGTGGCGCTGTTCCGGCGCGTGCCGGTGCCCTTTATCTCACGCCATACCGCCATCATCCCGCGCAACAAAGATCGTATCGGCGAGAACCTCGGGCGCTTTGTGCAGGAGAAGTTTCTTGATACCGATTCACTGCTGAATCTCATTCGCCGTCACGATCCTTCAAACCTGCTGGCGCAGTGGCTGAATGCGCCGGGCAACGCGGACCGCATCGGCCGCCATCTGCTGCAGGTGATGCGTGGTTTCCTCGATCTGACCGATGACGCGCGGATCCAGACCTTTATGCGTCGCGCCGTGCATCGTGCGATTGACAAGGTCGACCTCAGCCAGACCAGCGCCATGGTGCTGGAGAGCCTGACCAAAAATAACCGTCATCAGGCGCTGCTGGATGCGGCCATCGAACAGCTGCTGAAGTTATTGCATAAGCCCAGTACCCGCGAGTTTATTGCCATGCAGCTGGTGCGCTGGCTCAAACGCGAGCATCCGATCAAAGCCAAAATGCTGCCGACCGAATGGCTGGGCGAACACAGCGCCGAGCTGGTGTCGAACGCGGTCGATTCGCTGCTGGATGATGTGGCTCTGGATCAGGGCCATGAGCTGCGTCTCGGCTTTAACCGGGCGGTAGACAAGCTGATCGTTAAGTTGCAGAACGATCCGGAAATGGCCCAGCGCGCCGAAGAGATCAAAGGCTGGCTGAAAGAGGATGCCTCATTCAACCGCTATATCGGCGAGCTGTGGAATGACATGCGCAACTGGCTCAAAGCCGATCTCAGCAGTGATGATTCGCGGGTGCAGGAGAAAGTACGCGGTGCCGCGATGTGGCTGGGTGAAACCCTGGCGGCCGACCCGGCGCTGCGGGACTCAATGAATCAGCATCTGGAGCAGGCGGCGCGCAGCGTGGCGCCGGAGTTTGCCAGCTTCCTGACGCGTCACATCAGCGACACCGTCAAGAGCTGGGATGCACGCGACATGTCGCAGCAGATCGAGCTGAACATTGGCAAAGACCTGCAGTTCATCCGCATCAACGGCACGCTGGTGGGCGGCACCATCGGGTTGATTCTCTATCTGCTGTCGCAGCTACCCCAGTTAATCCCGCTGCTGAGCCGCTAACCGCCTGGTTTAGCCGGATGCAGGTGGATAGAGGCCAAACCCGGTGATGATGGCCTTAACAAAGCTGCGGATTTTCACCGTCTGGCGACGGCCCGCTGGGATTAGCACATGCATGGGACGTGCTGGCCCGGCATAATCGGGCAGCACCTGGACCAGCCTGCCCAGCCTGATCTCTTCAGACAGAATGGTGGCGGGTCCCAGGGTAATGCCGTAGCCCTCCAGCGCTGCGTGCAGGAGCGCTTTCCAGTCATTCGATCGCATTCTTCCCTGCGGATGCACTTCTTCGACTTTCCCGGCCTGAGTAAACACCCAGCGGCAGGGTTTTGAAGGCGACCATATCCCATAAACGAGACAGGCGTGGTTCTCCAGATCTGCTGGCGTGGCAGGAAAACCGTGCCGCGCCAGATAGGCGGGTGACGCGCAGGCTATCAGCTCATAGGGCTGCAACGGATGGGCGATAATCGAACTATCGGGCAGCGCACCAATCCGGATCACCACCTCATATCCCTCTTCAAACGGATCAACCAGCCGATCGCTGAGTTCAAGATCAACCTGCGTATCAGGAAACCGATCAAGATAGCGGGTGACAAACGGTGCCAGGCTAAAAGAACCAAAGGTGACCGGCGCGCTGACCTTTAGCGTACCGGACGGACGCTGCTGCATATCCAGCGCAATTGCATCTGCTTCCTGCACGTCTGCCAGCACGATTTTGCAGCGTTCGTAATAATTGCGGCCCACATCCGTCAGGCTTTGTCGTCGCGTGGTGCGATGCAGAAGTAGCGTGCCGAGATGCCTCTCCAGCGCCGCGATATGCTTCGCCACCATTTGCGGTGAGATGAGCAATTTCCCGGCGGCGGCGGCAAACGAACCTGATTCCGCGACGGTAACAAATACGTTCATGCTGGTAAGTCGATCCATGATTCCCTCCTGTTGGTTGTTTATATTGCGTCCGTTTGTCGGTTTATTCACCTCCTGTTTTTAATTAAGGTCAGGACGTGAAAACTCATTGAGGAACAACCCATGAAAATAGGCATTATTGGCGCAGGTTTTGTTGGCCGGGCGATAGCAAAACTGGCAATTAAAGCGGGACATGAGGTGATGCTCAGCAACTCGCGTGATCCACGAACGCTGTTCAGTCTGAAACCGATGATTGGTTGCGAAACCGGTACTGCCACCGAGGCTGCAAACTTCGGCGAAGTGGTCGTGATCGCTGTGCCGCTCACGGCAACTGAGCAACTTCCGGCAGCGGAGTTACGGGGAAAAATCGTGCTTGATGCGGTCAATTACTATCCCGACCGCGATGGCGACATCGAAGAGCTACTTAGTGGTGGCATCAGCACCAGTGAACGGCTTGCCCGCCAGTTTCCCGGCAGCCGGATCACCAAGGCATTTAATGCCATCCGCATGACCGATCTGGAAACCCAGGGCCTGCCCCCGGGCGATGCGAACCGTCAGGCGCTACCGCTGGCGGGAGATGACAGCGAAGGAAAGGCTATCGTCACGGCGCTTTATGATGCCTTTGGGTTTGATGCGGTGGATGCGGGCGCGTTAGCGGAAGGCTGGCGTTTCGAGCGTGCGACACCCGCCTATTGTGTCGCACTCAGCAGAGAACAACTTATCAGGACACTTTTGGAGACCACCCGGCGCTAAGCATAAACAGCCTGTGGGTATAGAGAAAAGCGGCTGAAACCGTCATTCGCAGACGGCTAATAAACGTATGCTCCCTGAGCTGGCACGGTTAGCCAACTAAAAAGGCCGCTTTCGCGTAATGCCGATCAGTTAAGACAGAAATGATCGGTTGAACGATCCAGTGGCTGAGTGAAAATCCTTAAAGAAGCATTATCCGCGGGCGGTAAAAAAGAAACCGCAGCGTTACCCGCTGCGGCGTTCTTAAAAGCTTAACTGACAAGCATTACGCCTCATCAGCAGGGTTTTTTGTGGTCTGCGCCAGGTGATAAACGGTGGTTAAGCCGGATCCAGCGCAGCCTGTGCGATCGCCATAAAGTGTTTTACCCTCTCGCGATCCACATCGTTCCACCAGACACCATCCACCTTAAGTGCACTGGCCACAATTACGGCCTGCGTGCGGCCCAGAATCTGGCAGACGTTAGCGGGTGTGACGCCCGACCCCACCAGCAGGGGTAAGGTGGTGGCGGCGCGGATCTCGTCGATTTCCTCCAGTGTGGCGCTGTCACCGGTGCGCTGTCCGGTGGCGATAACTGCATCTGCTTCAAAGAAATCAACATCGCGTGTCAGTTCCTGAATGGAGCGATCGGCCACTATCGCATGGCTGCCGTGTTTAACGTGACTGTCGGCAAACACCCGAATATGTTCGGCGCGCAGCTGGCTGCGGTAGCGCAGCGCTTTCGCGGCAGCCCCTTCAATAAAACCTTCGTTGGCGATATAAGCATTGGCCCACTGATTGACGCGGATAAAATCCGCCCCGCCCGCCAGCGCGGTGGCAAAAGCAGGTAATGCAGCGTTCGCCAGCACATTAATACCCAGCGGCACGCCGAAACGTTCGCGTACTTTTTCCGTAATCACCGCCATCAGCGCCGGCGTTTCCGGGCCGATATCCTCAGGTTTGGAAAAAGGAATATCGCCATGATTTTCCACAATCAGGCCGTGAACGCCGCCCAGAATATAGTTTTCCGCATCACGTAATGCTCGATCAATTATCGCGCTGACGGGTTTACCGCGATATTTAGGCGAACCCGGAAAAGGGTCACAGTGAATAACACCAATAACAGCTTTAGGACGGGAAAATATCGCTTGTATTGCATCAATTTTTTCTGCTGATATAGCAACCATCGCTTCTTAATCCTGTTCAGGAAAACACTATGCGTGTTTATGTGGCTGGTAATATTACTGTCGATGAAACCTGGTCTGTTACCGATATTCCAGCTAAGGGCGCCTCTGTTCACGGTTATCAACGTTCGCAGGATATCGGCGGCAAAGGCGCGAACCAGGCGATCGTATTATCCCGCTGCGGCATCGAGACCTGTTTACTTGCCGCGACCGGTCATGACAGCAATGGAAAATGGATCCGTCAGCAGCTCATGAACGAGCCCGTGACGTTATTGCCCACGCAGTCCATTACCGCGTTGAGCGACACCTCACTTATTCTGCACAGCGCCGATGGCGATAACGCCATTATTACCAGTAAGACGGCGGCCGAGGCGCTGGATATTGATACGCTTCGCCACCATCTTGCCAGCGCGCGTCCAGGCGATCTGCTGGTGCAGCAGGGCAATTTCTCCCCTGAGAAAACCCATGCGCTGTTCAGTCTGGCTAAGTCCCAGGGACTGATTACCGTCTTTAACCCCTCGCCAGTGCACGCCGGTTTTGCCGCATGCTGGTCGCTGGTGGATATCGCCGTGGTCAATCAGCACGAAGCGCAACAGTTACAGCCCGACGCAGTAAACACAGTGGTGACTACGCTCGGAAGTGCAGGTGTCTGGCTCACTCAGGGCGACCAGCGAATATTCTGCCCGGCGCACCCCGCCGATGCAGTAGATACCACCGGCGCAGGCGATACTTTTCTGGCCGTGATGCTGGCTTCCGCGATCCTGCGCGAGGGTGACATTGATGCATTAGCACTCGCGCATGCCAGTCAGGCTGCTGCGCTGACCGTCAGCCGTTATGGCACACGTCAGGCCTTTCCCACTGCAGAAGAGCTCGCCGCACTGCTCCAGTCAGGCGGCGAGTCAGCGATTACTTAAACATCGCGCGGTAGCTGTCCACGTTAGCTTTGGTTACCACTGTGGCCGGCACCAGAATGGTTTTTGCCACCGTTTTGCCCGACGTAAGCGCGTTCAGCGCTTTTACTGCCTCTTCACCCATCTTTTTCGGATCCTGCTGCAGCACGGCCGTGACATAACCGCCATCAATGCCGCTGATGGCTTTTGAGGTCAGATCCCAGCCAAAGACTTTGATTTCCTTCTGGCGCCCCTGATTTTCAACGGCAGCAATCGCACCCAGCAGAGCGGGTTCACCGGTCGCGTAGATAGCCGTTAAATCCGGGTTACCGGTAATCAGGTTTTCTGCTGCTGTCATCGCAGTATCCTGCACGTTCTGACCATCAACCACATCCGCCACGGTGATACCCGGATTGCTCTTGATGGTTTCTTCAAACCCTTTCTGACGCTGGTTCTGTACGGCCGAATTCAGTGCGCCCACAATGCCCAGCCGCGCTTTGCCGCCCATATCTTTCGCCACGTAGTCGACAAAATATTTACCAATAATTTTGCCGCCTTCCAGGTTATCCACGCCTACCTGTGCTGCCTGCGGCCCCGCTGGTAATACCGCATCAATGGCAATCACCGGTATTTTAGCTGCCGCTGCTTCTTTTATGGCTGGCATAATGCCGTTGACGTCAATTGCATCCACCATAATGCCCTTCACGCCCTGCTGAATATAATTTTCTATCGCATCGTTCTGCGACACGGGATTATCGTTGGCATTGAAGATCACTAAATTTTTACCACTTGCTTTCGCTGCTTCCTGGGCGCCCTTGTTCATCTGATTAAAAAACAGGGCCTGCTGATTAATCTGAACCAGCGCATATGTGGAAGCGGCTTGCGCCAATGAAAATAACGAACCCGCAGACAGTAAGCCGGTTGCCAGTGCAACAGCGCGCAGTTTTCTGGTGTTAAATGCCATCATCTTAAAATTCCTCGTCGGGAATGAGAGATAACCAGTCGATCTCCGCATCGAAATGCAGAGGGATTATTGTTGGCGGGCAAATATCGTCTGAATGGCTGCTTCAGCCAGGACCTGAATAATCGACTTTCTGCACACCGTCCATTATGGTGCACGTATGAAAGAGAGTAATCGGGCTTGGGAGTGACTCCCGGGTAATGCGGTAAACTGCCTCTAACATTCGCTTCTGCTTAAATTTTGTCAAGCGATTATTTTATCGTCAGCGGTCAGGGAAAAAACTGTATTCGCTGCGCGCAACTGTGTTACTGATAGCCGATTCCGGGCAAGATGGCAGATGATATGAGTAAAAAACGGGTGCTGTTATCCGATGTTGCAGCGCTGGCCGGACTGTCAAAAGCGACCGTTTCCCGCTATATGAATCAAAGCATTATCCTGCCGCAGGAGACGATCGACCGCATTGAAGCGGCGATTCGCCAGCTGGATTATCGCGGTAATAGCCTGGCTCGTCGCCTGAGCAAGGGCGGCAGTGAAACCCTGGGGCTGGTGCTACCCGATATTACCAACCCCTTCTTTGCCGAACTGGCGGATGCCGCCGAAGAAGCCGCCTCTGCCCATGGCTACAGCCTGGTGCTCTGCATTACCCGAAACCACCCTGGCAAAGAGAGTCAGTTTATCCGCTGGCTGGATACCTGCCAGGTGGACGGCCTGCTGTTTACCACCAACCATCCTGATAACGGCCTGTTACGTAAAGAAATTAACCGCCACCAGCGCATCGTGCTGCTGGATGAAGATATTCCGGGTAGCGTGGTGCCTAAGGTCTTTGCCGACAACGTTCAGGGAGGCCGGATTGCTACCGAAAACCTGATCGCCGCAGGTCACCGGCACATTGCCTTTGTCGGCGGTCCGGATGAACTGATGAGTGTGCGTGAACGCTACCAGGGCTTTTGCACCGCCATGGAGCAGGCTGGCCTGCATGTCCTGCCTGAATGGGTGATGTATGGCGAATACCAGCGCGAGTTCGGTAAACAGGCGCTGGAACGGCTGTTTAGCTGCGCTGAGCGCCCTACCGCCGTCTTTGCTGCCAGTGATTTTCTCGTGCTGGGATTGATGGATGGCCTGCGCGCGCGCGGACTCAAAGCACCCGAAGCGCTGTCGCTGGTGGGCTTTGATGACGCGACCTATGCCGACTTCACCCTACCCCGTATTTCAACCATCCGCCAGCCCGCACGCGAGCTGGGCCGCACGGCGGTAGAGATTATGTTGCGTATTCTGAATGATGACCTGTCGATCCCTGCCGAAACCCGCCTGCCGGTAGAGTGGGTGGCGCGTGACTCGATCCAAATTTGTTAACAACGTCCCAGAATGGCGCAAAAGCGCACAGCTTTGGCGCAAATAATGAGCTTTTTAATTTCTCAGGTTTATAGTAAGTAAACCGGTTTACCTAAAGTAAAATGTTAAATGCATTTTATTACAGTTAGTTAGACCGCGAGTGTAGCGCCTGTTCACAGGCTGGCACGGAAGCTGCAATGTCGTACCTGGCAAACAAATATCGTTGTAGCGTGTTGTTCTGTGTGTTGAGACAAAGGTTTTATCCTGCAGGTAAACCGGTTTACAAGGGTGTAAACCGTGCCGGATAACCCCTTTTACATGCAGATTGACAGTCCTGTTAGCGGTGATGGGAGTAATCACATGCAGCAAGCACAAACTGCCCAGACACGGGTAGAGATGGTGAATATTACCAAGACCTACGGCGCGATACGGTCGCTTCGCGGCGTAAACCTGCAACTGGCTAAAGGTGAAGTGCTGGGGCTGGTGGGCGACAACGGCGCGGGCAAATCGACCCTGACCAAGGTGCTGTCAGGGGCTGTCGTGCCAACCAGTGGTACGATTCGTATTGATGGTGAGGACCAGCATTTCAGTAACCCGGCGGATTCTCGCCGCTGCCATATCGAGATGGTTTATCAGGACCTGTCGCTGTGCGATACCGTCGATGTGGCAGGCAACCTGTTTATGGGACGTGAGCCGATGAAGTCCATTCTCGGCATTCCGTTTCTGGATGAAGAGAAAATGCACGCTGATGCACGGGAGATGCTGAAAGGGCTGGGGATTTCTATCCCGGATACCCGGCTGCTGGTGCGCAATTTATCCGGCGGGCAGCGCCAGGCGATTGCCATTGCGCGCGCGGCCGCTTTCGATCCCAAAGTGCTGATCATGGATGAACCTACCGCCGCGCTGGCCGTCGCCGAAGTGGAGGCGGTACTGGAGTTGATCCGCCGGGTGTCAGCACGTGGCGTGAGCGTCATCCTGATCACGCATCGCCTGCAGGATCTGTTCCTGGTCTGCGATCGCATCATGGTGATGTACGAGGGCACCAACGTGGCGGAACGCCGGGTGGCCGATACGGACCTGACTGAGATCGTCAATTTGATCGTGGGTGAAAAATTTGTCGCCCGCTCGGCCGCAGCGCACTGAGCGAGGTAACAGGATGACTATTATGAATCTGAGCAGTTCCCGTATGGCACAGCACTCGCTGCCGCGTCGCCTTCTGCATAACCACTCTGGCGTAGTCAGCATCGCGCTGTTTTTCGTATTCTGCTGCGTGGTGTTTTCCCTGATCACCGGCAACTTTCTCAGTAGCGCTAACTGGCTGAATATCATCCGTCAGAGTGCGCCATTGCTGATCGTCGCCACGGCGATGACGCTGGTGATTACCACGGGTGGGATCGATCTTTCCGTGGGGTCAACACTGGCCCTTGTCGGCGCCTTGTCAGCCATCGCCCTGAATAACTGGGGCCTGCCCTGGCCGGTGGTCTTGCTGGGCGGCCTGCTGCTGGGTGCGCTGGTCGGTGCTATCAACGGCTTTTTTATCGCCTATGAAGGCATTCCTGCCTTTATCGTCACGCTGGCGACGCTGGCGGTGGTGCGCGGCGTGGCGCTGCTGATCACTCAGGGTTACTCCATTCCCATCCCCGCTGATAGCCTGTTCGCCTTTATGGGACGCGCATGGGTGCTGGGTGTGCCGATGCCTGCGCTGATTGGCATCGTGGTGCTGGTGGTCGGCCATATCGTGCTGAACCATATGCGTTTTGGTCGCTATGTCACGGCCATTGGCGCAAATGCAGAAGGTGCGCGCCGTAGCGGGATTAATACCAAAGCCGTCACCATGAAAGTTTACATCATCAGTGGTATGGCGGCGGCGCTGGCGGGCATGATCATCACTGCTCGCCTGGGCAGCGGCTCTTCTAACCAGGGCGAAGGCTTTGAGCTGCAGGTCATCGCTGCGGTGGTGCTGGGCAGTACCAGCCTGTTCGGCGGCTTCGGCACCGTTGTTGGCACGCTGTTAGGCGCGCTGTCGATTGCCATCATCCAGAACGGCCTGATTTTGTCGCATATCTCCCCGTTTTATACGCAGATCGCCACCGGTACGATTATTCTGCTGGCCATCTGGCTGAACACCCGCATTCTCAACCCGACGCGGTCGGCGGCGAAAGGATAGCGCATGAAACATTCTATTTTTCGCCATCCCGATCCGCTGCCACTGGGTATCAGTAGCGGCTATGTGATGACCGTGCTCGGCCCATTGCCGGTGAGTGAAATGGGCGTAACGCTGATGCACGAACATATCCTGCTGGATGCCTCAGGCAAATGGGTGCCGCCCTGCTGCTGCGGCGATCGTCATCTGGCGGAAATGCCGGTCAGCATTGAAAACCTGGGCGAACTGTCACTCAACCCGCTTATCAGCCGCGACAACTGTCAGCTGTTTGATGTGGATTTGGCGATTGAAGAGCTGATGAAGTTCCGGGCGCTGGGCGGCGATACGGTGGTGGATCCCACGAATATCGGCATTGGCCGCGATCCCAAAGCCCTGCAGCGGATCGCGCGCCTGACCGGGCTGAATATCATCATGAGCACCGGGCTGTATCTGGAACCGTCACATCCTGACTGGATGAAAACGATCAGCATTGAAGCCCTGACCGACAAGCTGATTTACGACCTGGGCGGCAGAGAAGATAAACCCGACGTGCTGGCAGGTCTTATTGGTGAGATCGGCGTTTCCAGCCGCTTTACCCCCAATGAAGAGAAATCCCTGCGGGCTGCAGGCCGCGCCAGCGCTGCGACAAATGTGCCGATTGAGGTGCATCTGCCCGGCTGGGAGCGTCTGGGTCATCGTGTACTGGATATTCTTGAAGAAGAAGGGGCTGACCTGCTCCATGTCGTGCTGTGCCATATGAACCCCAGCTTTGCGGATAAGCGTTACCAGCGCGAGCTTGCACAGCGCGGAGCCTTCCTGGAGTACGACATGATCGGCATGAGTTATTACTACGCCGATGAATCTGCGCAGTCGCCGTCCGATGAGGAGAATGCCCGCGCCATTCGCGAGCTGATTGATGACGGCTTTATTGAACAGGTGTTGTTGTCGCAGGACGTGTTCCTGAAAACCATGCTGACCCGCTACGGCGGTCATGGCTATGGCTACATCCTTAAACATTTTGTTCCGCGCCTGAAACGCCATGGCGTCAGCGGCGAACAACTTGAAACCTTACTGATTGCTAACCCACAGCGCGTTTTTGGTGGGTAAGGGAGAACCGTAATGCAGAAGAAAATTTTACTGGTCGGTGAGTCCTGGACCAGCACGTCCGTTCACGTCAAAGGCTTCGATCAGTTTGCCACTGCTACCTGGCATAATGGCGCAACCGACTTTATGGCAGCGCTGGCCGACAGTGATTATGCCATCACCTATATGCCCGCTCATGCTGCCGCCACCGAGTTTCCACTCACGCCTGATGGGCTTTCGCAGTGGGACGCGATCATTCTGTCCGACATCGGTGCGAATACGTTGCTGCTGCACCCGGATACCTGGCTAAAGAGCCAGCGCACAGCGAACCGCCTGACACTGATCCACGACTATGTGGCCGCAGGCGGCGCACTAATGATGATTGGCGGCTACTTTAGTTTTCAGGGTATCAATGGCGGTGCGCGCTATCGCAACACGGCCGTGGAGAAAGTCTTACCAGTGCGCTGCCTGGCCTGGGATGACCGCATTGAAACGCCAGAAGGGGCTTATCCCAGCGTCACGGAATCTCACCCGCTGTTTAGTGATATCCCCAACGAATGGCCATGGTTACTGGGTTATAACGAGGTGGAAATGCACCCTGAAGGCAAACTGCTGGCGACCATTGCCGGCACGGAACATCCGCTGCTGGCGGTGCGCGAATATCAGCAGGGCCGTTCACTGGTCTGGACCAGTGATATGTCGGCGCACTGGCTGCCGCAGGAATTTGCACAGTGGCCGGGTTATCGCCAGCTGTGGATCAACTGTCTGGACTGGTTAACGGTGCGTGGCGAATGAGCCAGAGCCTGATACTGGCGCAGCAACTGCTGCGTTTTGACACCATTAATCCCCCGGGCAATGAAGCAGCCTGCATGCAGTTCCTGGCAGACTGGCTGACGCAGCGTGGCTTCGACGTCACCCTGTCGACCTTCGGTGAAAACCGCCTGAACCTGATTGCCAGCCTGCCTGGCAGCCTGCCTGGACCGAAGTTAGCGTTTACCGGCCATCTGGATACGGTTCCTCTCGGCAACGCCGACTGGCAGTACGATCCGTTTGGGGAAGTTGTGGGCGACAGGCTATATGGGCGGGGATCGAGTGACATGAAGGCCGCCGTCGCGGCTTTTGCCGTCGCCTGCGTGACGCATCAGCAGGCAATTCAGCAAGGGTCGGGTGTTGTCCTGTTGATCACAGGCGGGGAAGAGACGGGGTGCGACGGCGCGCAAGCACTGATTGATACCACCGACCTGCCCGAGGTTGGCGCATTGATTGTCGGCGAGCCTACCAGCAACTATCCGGTTATCGGCCACAAAGGCGCACTCTGGCTACGCTGTGAAACCCGGGGCAAAACAGCGCACGGCGCGATGCCTGAGCTGGGTATTAATGCCATTTATCTGGCGGCGGAGGCACTGGGCAAGATTCAGCACTTCTCACCCGGCGCACCTCATCCGCTGATGAAGCAGCCAACCATTAACGTCGGACGCATTGCCGGCGGTCTGAACATTAATTCCGTGCCCGATCGTACGCAGTTTGACGTGGATATCCGTAGCGCGCCCAATCTGCATCACGCAGCAATTCGTCAGCAATTGACAACATTACTGGGAGAGAGCGTCACGGTGACGACGCTGGTGGATCTGCCAGCGGTGTTGAGCGAAGAGAATCAGGCCTGGATTCAGTCGGTTTATCAGCACTGTCAGGCATTACATGACGCCCCGCTGACACCGCGCATTGTGCCCTACTTTACCGATGCATCATTACTGCTGCCCGCGCTGGGCACGCCGCCCTGTATTATCCTGGGTCCCGGCGAGCCCTCAATGGCACATCAGACCGATGAGTATTGCCTGCTGACTCGGTTAGCAGAAGCGGAAACGCTGTATGGTGCAGTGATAAACGACTGGATGCGTTGATGCATTAATGAAGGGATTTATGACACTGCGGGATGACTGAAATGGCACAGGGTGCGTGCCATGAAAAAGGCCGCCCTGAGAGGCGGCCTTTTTGCGGCTGACTGTTAGCGCCGCTTAATCAACATAAACATACTGATCGCGAAGAACGCAAAGCTCGGCAGAATCGCGCCCAGAATCGGCGGCAAGCCGTAAACCAGGCTTAGCGGGCCGAAAATCTGGTCCAGCACGTAGAACAGGAAGCCAAAGCTGATACCGGTGACGACACGCACACCCATCGACACGCTGCGCAGCGGACCAAAGATAAATGACAGCGCCATCAGCATCATCACCGCGACGGACAGCGGCTGGAAGATTTTGCTCCACATATTCAGCTCATATCTTCCCGCTTCCTGACCACTCTGCTTCAGATATTTACTGTAGCTATGGAGACCGCGAATCGATAATGCGTCTGGATCCAGCGCGACGACACCCAGCTTATCTGGCGTCAGATTCGTTTTCCATTCGCCAGTCAGGCTCTGTGAACCGGTAATCTGCTTTGGATCGGTGAGGTTCGACTCATCGACCTGGGAGAGCAACCAGCGTTTTTTGTCTTTGTCCCATGTGGCCGTCGCCGCGTAACGTACACTCTGCAGACGACGCTGGTCATTGAAGTTGTAGATGCTGACGCCATCAATTTCGTTGTCGCCTTTAATGCGCTCAATATAGATGAAGCTATTGCCATCTTTCGCCCACAGACCATTCTGCGTCGAGACCAGTGCGCCACCGTAAAGCTGCTGCGCCCGGTAGTTACGTGCCATCTGCTCGCCCGACGGCGCGACAAACTCGCCAATCGCCATGGTCAGCAGCACCAGCGGAATCGCTGTTTTCATGACTGACAGCGCCACCTGCATACGGGTAAAGCCCGCCGCCTGCATCACCACCAGCTCACTGCGCTGCGCCAGCGCGCCCAGTCCCAGCAGCGCACCCAGCAGCGCCGCCATCGGGAAGAAAATCTCAATATCTTTAGGCACGCTCAGCAAAGTGTAATAACCGGCGCTCAGCGCGCTGTAGCTGCCCTGGCCGGTTTTACGCAGCTGGTCCACGAACTTGATGATGCCGGAAAGCGACACCAGCATGAACAGCGTCAGCATGATGGTATTGAAGATGGTTTTACCAATATAGCGGTCAAGTACGCGAAACATCAGACCGACCCTCCGCGGGTAAAGCGGGCGCGAATCCGACGCATCGGCACCGTATCCCACAGGTTAAGGAGCACCGCCAGCACCAGATAGCTGATATTCACTACCCACATCCAGAGCGCCGGATCGAGCCGCCCTTTCGCCCCGCTCGACTTCAGCGAGCTCTGCAGCAGGAAGAAAATCAGATAGAGCAGCATCGCAGGCAGCATTGACAGCACGCGCCCCTGACGTGGATTCACCACACTGAGCGGCACGACCATCAGCGCCATCACCAGCACCGCGAACACCAGCGTCAGACGCCAGTGCAGCTCAGCCTGGAAATCAGGTGTTTTATTCGCGACCAGGTCGCTCAGGCTCGCCTGCTCTGAATCGTTAGGGTCAAGCGTTGCCGCTTTATAGCCCACAATCGCCTGATAGTTGGTGAAGTCGGTAATACGGAAATCACGCAGCAGTGCGGTGCCCTCAAAGCGGGTGCCTTTATCCAGCGTCACCACCTGCGAGCCATCTTTACGCTGTTCCATGTGGCCGCTGTCAGCCAGCACCACCGAAGGGCGCGCGTTGCCTTTTGGCCGTAACTGCGCCAGGAAGACGTTACCAAAGTTGTTGCCCTTCACATTCTCGACAAACAGCACGGCGCTGCCGTCGCCGGAGGTCTGGAACTGTCCGGCGGCCATGGCTGCCGCGCCTGGATTGGCTTTGGCGTTCTGCGTCACCTCATCCTGATAACGGGATGACCATGGTCCCAGCCAGATGACATTAACCGCTGCCACCACGGAGGTGAACAGCATCAGTATCATCGCGGCTTTCACCAGGACGGCCTTACTCAGGCCGCAGGCGTGCATCACGGTAATTTCACTTTCCGTGTAGAGACGCCCCAGCGTCATCAGAATTGCCAGAAACAGACTTAAGGGCAGTATAAGTTGTGCCATTTGAGGCACACCGAGTCCTAACAATGTCAGAACGAGGTTTGTCGGCACTTCGCCATCCACCGCGGCACCCAGGATCCTTACTAACTTCTGACAAAAGAAGATGAGTAACAGGATAAACAGGATAGCCAGCTGGCTTTTGAGCGTTTCCCGAACCAGATATCTAATGATGATCACGCTTAGTACGCCTGTGAAAACTTGTCTTTTTGCAGGAAAATCGCTAGTTTCAACGCTTATCAGCCATTTTTCTTCATCAATGGCCGTCGCCGTAGCTAAATTTGTATGAAAAACGCGTCCGGGTGGTGAAAAAACAACATCTTGTCACCCTGATTCATTATGACCTCCAGCGGCAGAATGTCATGCTGCGACAATGAATAAATGGGTCATGAGCGCGCTACATTCTAGCGGCAGCAGCGGCCGTTGTCTTTAAGATTCAGGAGAGTGCATGGAGTTCAGTGTAAAAAGCGGAAGCCCGGAAAAACAACGCAGTGCCTGCATTGTCGTTGGCGTTTTCGAACCGCGTCGTCTGTCACCGATTGCCGAGCAGCTGGATAAAATCAGCGACGGCTATATCAGCGCCCTGCTGCGCCGCGGCGAGCTGGAAGGAAAAGTGGGCCAGACACTGCTGCTGCATCATGTGCCAAATATCCTGTCAGAGCGTATTCTGCTGATTGGCTGCGGTAAAGAGCGTGAGCTGGATGAACGCCAGTACAAGCAAGTCATTCAAAAAACCATTAATACGCTGAACGATACCGGCTCAATGGAAGCGGTCTGCTTCCTGACCGAGTTGCATGTCAAAGGCCGCAATACTTACTGGAAAGTGCGTCAGGCGGTGGAGACCTCTAAAGAGGCACTCTACAACTTTGACCAGCTGAAAAGTAACAAAGCAGAGCCGCGTCGTCCGCTGCGCAAACTGGTGTTTAACGTGCCGACCCGCCGTGAACTGACCAGCGGCGAACGCGCAATCCAGCATGGCTTAGCGGTCGCAGCCGGTATGAAAGCAGCGAAAGATCTCGGCAACATGCCACCCAATATCTGTAACGCCGCTTATCTGGCGTCACAGGCACGCCAGCTGGCAGATGCTTTCAGTAAAAATGTCACGACCCGCGTGATCGGCGAACAGCAGATGAAAGAGCTGGGCATGAACGCCTATCTTGCGGTCGGTGCCGGTTCACAAAACGAATCGCTGATGTCGGTGATTGAATACAAAGGCAATCCGGATGCGGAAGCGCGCCCGATTGTGCTGGTAGGCAAAGGGCTGACCTTTGACTCCGGCGGCATCTCCATCAAGCCTGCCGACAGCATGGACGAAATGAAGTATGACATGTGCGGCGCAGCCGCCGTCTATGGTGTGATGCGTATGGTGGCCGAGCTGAATCTCCCACTGAACGTGGTCGGCGTGCTGGCGGGCTGTGAAAACATGCCGGACGGACGTTCAATGCGTCCGGGCGATGTGCTGACCACCATGTCTGGCCAGACCGTTGAAGTGCTGAATACCGACGCCGAAGGCCGACTGGTCCTGTGCGATGCGCTGACCTATGTCGAACGTTTCGACCCGGAAGTGGTGATTGACGTGGCGACACTGACCGGCGCCTGCGTGATTGCGCTGGGCCATCACATCAGCGGCCTGCTGTCGAACCACAATCCGCTGGCGCATGAGCTGATCAGCGCCTCAGAGCAGTCAGGCGATCGCGCCTGGCGTCTGCCGATGGCGGATGAGTTCCAGGAGCAGCTGGAGTCCAACTTTGCCGATATGGCGAACATTGGTGGCCGTCCTGGCGGCGCGATTACCGCCGCCTGCTTCCTGGCACGTTTCGCCCGCAAATATAACTGGGCGCACCTGGATATCGCCGGCACCGCCTGGCGCTCCGGTAAAGCCAAAGGCGCCACCGGACGACCGGTGCCGATGCTGTCGCAGTTTCTGTTGAATCGGGCAGGATTGAACGGCGACGACTAAGCGCCCTCTTTTCTGACAGCAAGGGCGGATCTGATTCCGCCCTTGATCTTCTGATGAGCAAACCGATGAAAAACGCAACCTTCTACGTGCTGGAAACCGATGCAACGAGCGATGGCCTTAGCGCCGTTGAAGCGCTGGTGTGCAATCTGGCGGAAACACGCTGGCGGGCCGGAAAGCGGGTGTTGATCGCCTGCGAAGATGAGCAGCAAGCCATTCGTCTTGATGAAGCACTGTGGCAACGGCCAGCAAATGCTTTTGTGCCGCACAATCTGGCGGGCGAAGGCCCGCGCTACGGTGCGCCGGTCGAACTGGCCTGGCCCCAGCGACGCGGCAGTTCACAGCGCGACCTGCTGATTAGCCTGCTGCCCCACTTCGCAGATTTTGCTACTGCTTTCCATGAAGTGATAGACTTCGTTCCTTACGAAGACGCTCTCAAACAACTGGCGCGCGACCGCTATAAAGCGTATCGCAGCGTTGGATTCCAATTGAATACGGCAGCGCCACCACAGCCGCAAACGACATAGCAGAAATGGAAAAGACATATAACCCGCAAGATATCGAGCAGCCGCTTTACGAGCATTGGGAAAAGCAGGGCTACTTCAAACCGAATGGCGATACCAGCCAGGAAAGCTTTTGCATCATGATCCCGCCGCCGAACGTCACCGGTAGCTTGCACATGGGTCACGCCTTCCAGCAAACCATCATGGACACCATGATCCGTTACCAGCGCATGCAGGGGAAAAATACCCTGTGGCAGGCGGGTACTGACCACGCGGGCATCGCCACGCAGATGGTGGTTGAGCGCAAAATTGCGGCTGAAGAAGGCAAAACGCGCCAGGACTATGGCCGCGATGCATTCATCGACAAAATCTGGCAGTGGAAAGCAGAATCTGGCGGCACCATTACCCGTCAGATGCGCCGTCTGGGTAACTCCGTCGACTGGGAGCGCGAGCGCTTCACCATGGACGATGGCCTCTCCAATGCCGTTAAAGAAGTGTTTGTTCGCCTCTATAAAGAGAACCTGATCTACCGTGGCAAGCGCCTGGTAAACTGGGATCCTAAGCTGCGCACGGCGATCTCCGATCTGGAAGTGGAAAACCGCGAGAGCAAAGGCTCAATGTGGCATATCCGCTATCCGCTGGCTGACGGCGCAAAAACCGCTGACGGCAAAGATTACCTGGTGGTCGCCACTACCCGTCCGGAAACCCTGCTGGGCGATACCGGCGTGGCGGTTAACCCGGAAGATCCACGTTATAAAGATCTGATCGGCAAATTTGTGATGCTGCCGCTGGTGGGTCGTCTGATTCCGATCGTGGGCGATGAACATGCCGACATGGAAAAAGGCACCGGCTGCGTCAAGATCACGCCGGCGCATGACTTCAACGACTACGAAGTCGGTCGTCGTCACAAACTGCCAATGATCAACATTCTGACCTTCGACGGTGATATCCGCGACCGCGCTCAGGTGTATGACACCAACGGCGAAGCCAGCGATGCCTGTTCCGATGAGATCCCGGCCGCTTTCCAGCACATGGAGCGCTTTGCCGCGCGTAAAGCGATTGTCGCCGCCGTCGATGAACTGGGCCTGCTTGAAGAGATCAAACCGCATGACCTGACCGTGCCTTACGGCGACCGTGGCGGTGTGGTTATCGAGCCGATGCTGACCGATCAGTGGTATGTGCGTACCGCGCCGCTGGCGAAAGTGGCGGTTGAAGCCGTTGAGAATGGCGACATCCAGTTTGTGCCGAAGCAGTATGAAAACATGTACTTCTCCTGGATGCGTGATATTCAGGACTGGTGTATTTCCCGTCAGCTCTGGTGGGGTCACCGCATCCCGGCGTGGTATGACGACAACGGTAACGTCTACGTTGGCCGTACCGAAGAGGAAGTCCGCGCTGAGAACAACCTGGCCGCCGATGTGGCGCTGCGTCAGGATGACGACGTGCTGGATACCTGGTTCTCATCCGGTCTGTGGACCTTCTCCACCCTGGGCTGGCCGGAAAACACCGAAGCGCTGCGTACCTTCCATCCGACCAGCGTGCTGGTCAGCGGCTTCGACATCATCTTCTTCTGGATTGCCCGCATGATCATGCTGACCATGCACTTCATCAAAGATGAAAACGGCAAACCGCAGGTGCCGTTTAAAACCGTCTACATGACCGGTCTGATCCGTGATGAAGAAGGTCAGAAGATGTCGAAATCCAAGGGCAACGTGATTGACCCGCTGGATATGGTCGACGGCATTTCGCTGGAAGCGCTGCTGGAAAAACGCACCGGCAACATGATGCAGCCACAGCTGGCAGAGAAGATCCGCAAACGCACCGAGAAGCAGTTCCCGGACGGCATTGAGCCATCAGGCACCGATGCGCTGCGTTTCACGCTGGCAGCACTGGCCTCAACCGGTCGCGACATCAACTGGGACATGAAGCGCCTGGAAGGGTATCGCAACTTCTGTAACAAGCTGTGGAACGCCAGCCGCTTTGTGCTGATGAACACTGAGGACCAGGATTGCGGACAGAACGGCGGCGATATGACGCTGTCGCTGGCAGATCGCTGGATTCTGACCGAGTTCAACAACACCGTGAAAGCCTACCGTGAAGCGCTGGATAGCTACCGTTTCGATATCGCGGCTAACCTGCTGTATGACTTCACCTGGAACCAGTTCTGCGACTGGTATCTGGAGCTGACTAAGCCGGTGATGAACAGCGGCAGTGAATCTGAATTGCGTGGCACCCGCCATACGCTGGTTCACGTGCTGGAAGCGCTGCTGCGCCTGGCGCATCCGATCATTCCGTTTATCACTGAAACCATCTGGCAGCGCGTGAAGGGACTGAAAAATATCAGCGACGACACCATTATGCTGCAGCCTTTCCCGCACTACGATGCGTCGAAAGAAGATGCCGAAGCGAAAGCGGACATTGAGTGGATGAAGCAGGCGATCGTCGCGGTGCGTAATATCCGTGCCGAGATGAACATCGCGCTGAGCAAGCCGCTGGATGTGCTGCTGCGTGACTGCTCGCCTGCAGCGCTGCGTCGCGTTGAAGCTAACCGCAACTTCCTGTCGCGCCTGGCGCGTCTGGAAAGCCTGACCATTCTGCCTGCGGGCGAGAAAGGCCCGGTGTCGGTGACCAAACTGGTTGAAGGCGCAGAGCTGCTGATCCCGATGGCGGATCTGGTGGATAAAACCGCTGAGCTGGAGCGTCTGGCGAAAGAGCTGGTTAAGCTGGATGTGGAGATCGAGAAGATCGAGACCAAGCTGGCGAACGAAGGCTTTGTTTCACGCGCGCCGGAAGCGGTCGTTGCGAAAGAGCGCGAACGCGTGGCAGACCTGCAACAATCAAAAGCAAAACTGATTGAACAGCAGGCGGTCATTGCGGCATTGTAAGCGTCTTAGCTGACAGCTTATCCATAAAGCCGGGCTTGCCCGGCTTTTTTATTGACCTCGTACTAATCCGGAAGAGATGATGACGACCAACGCCACTTTGCGTTTTAACCTCCAGGTGCGGCCGATTACTGCCGCTGATAATCCGCATATTGCCCAGGTGATCCGCGACGTTTCTGCGGAGTTCGGCCTGACGGCTGACAAGGGCTACACCGTCTCCGATCCCCAGCTGGATCACCTGTTTGAGCTCTACAGTGCCGACCAGAGCGCCTACTGGATTATTGAATATCAGGGCAAGGTGGTCGGTGGCGGCGGTGTTGCGCCTCTCGCCTGCAGCGCGCCCGATATCTGCGAGTTGCAAAAGATGTACTTTCTGCCGGAGGTGCGCGGGCAGGGTCTGGCGCGCGAACTGGCGCTGAGGGCGATGGAGCATGCACGCGGCCACGGCTTCCGTCGTTGCTATCTGGAAACCACCGCCAGCCTGACGCGGGCCATTAAACTCTATGAGTCGCTGGGCTTTGAGCATATCGATAGCGCGATGGGTTGTACCGGCCATGTCGACTGCGAAGTGCGGATGCTGAAACAGCTATGACAATCGGGGCTGCCA